>JBCNQC010000020.1:0-58613 GCA_039592995.1 Stenotrophomonas sp.
TGCTGCAGGAACTGCACATCGAGCGCGGCTGGCGTCGCGGGGTGGTGGGCAACATCTACAAGGGCAAGGTGCAGCGGGTGATGCCGGGCATGCAGGCCGCCTTCGTCGAGGTCGGGCTGGAGCGCGCCGCGTTCCTGCACGCCAATGACGTGGTGCGTCCCGCGCCGGTGGCCAGCGGCGACACCGAGGGCACCACGCTGCCACCGCCGTCGTCGGTGCCGATCGTGGAACTGCTGCGCGACGGCCAGGACATCGTGGTGCAGGTGGTAAAAGACCCGATCGGTACCAAGGGCGCGCGCCTGACCACCCAGATCAGCATTCCCTCGCGCTACATGGTGCTGCTGCCGCAATCCAAGGTGGTGGGGGTATCGGCGCGGATCGAGGACGAGGCCGAACGTGCGCGCCTGAAAACACTGGTCACCGAGCTGTCGGCCCAGCACGGGGGCTACGGCTATATCGTGCGCACCAATGCCGAAGGCCAGCCGGCCGAGGCCATTGCCGAAGACATCGCCTACCTGTCTCGGGTCTGGAACGTGGTCGAGCGGCGCGGACGTGAAGCCGCGCCCTGCAGCGTCATCTATGAAGACCTCAGCCTGCCGCTGCGCTCGGTCCGCGACCTGATCCGCAAGGACGTGGACAAGGTGAAGGTTGACTCCAAGGAAACCTTCGCCCAGCTGCAGGCCTTTGTGGCCAAATACATGCCGGTGCTGGCCGAGAAGCTGGAGCTGTACAGCGGCGACCGCCCGATCTTCGACATGTTCGGGGTGGAGGACGAAATCGGACGCGCCCTGGACAAGCAGGTTCCGCTCAAGTCCGGCGGTTATCTGGTCATCGACCAGACCGAAGCGATGACCACCATCGACGTCAACACCGGTTCGTTCCTGGGCCAGCGCAACCTGGAAGAAACCGTGTTCCGCACCAACCTGGAAGCGGCGCAGGCGGTGGCGCGCCAGCTGCGGCTGCGCAACCTGGGCGGCATCATCATCATCGACTTCATCGACATGGACGACGCCGAGCATCGTCGTCAGGTGCTGCGCACCCTGGAGAAAGCGCTGGCGCGTGACCATGCCAAGACCACGGTGTACGACTTCTCGCCGCTGGGCCTGGTTGAGATGACCCGCAAGCGCACCGTGGAAAGCCTGGAACGGCAGCTCTCGGAAACCTGCCCGCAGTGCAGCGGTCGCGGCAGCATCAAGACCACCGAAACGGTCACCTACGAGATCTTCCGCGAAATCACCCGCGCAGTGCGCCAGTTCGATGCGGCGCGCCTGCTGGTGATTGCCTCCACCAAGGTGGTGGCGCGCATCACCGACGAGGAATCGGCGGCGGTGGCCGAGCTGGAGGAGTTCCTCGGCAAGTCGATCCGCTTCCAGGCTGACGAGCAGTACCTGCAGGAGCAGTTCGATGTTGTGCTGCTCTGATCTTCACGTACAGGCACGCCGTGGCGTGCCGGCGGGTCGATGACCACGCCGCTGCGACTGCGGCTGCGAAGGATCCGCCGCCATGTTGTCTATGCCCTGGCCATCGTGCTGGTGGGCGTGGCCGTGCTGGTCGGCTCGGTCAGCCAGCTGCTGCCACTGGCCGAGCGGCACCCGGACAAGGTCGCCGCGTGGTTGAGCGCGCGCGCCGGCCAGCCGGTGCGGTTTGACCAGCTCGATACCCGCTGGACCCGGCGCGGTCCGCTGCTGGCGCTGCAGGGGCTGCGCATCGGCGAAGGGCAGGGCCTGCGCATCGGCGAAGCCGAAGTCCTGGTGTCGATGTATGCCGGCCTGCTACCTGGCCACTCACTGACCGAGCTGCGCCTGCGCGGCCTTGCGCTGGAACTGCAGCGTGCCGATGATGGCCGCTGGTCGGTGCAGGGGCTGCCGCAGTCGGGGCACGGCGACCCGCTGGAGTCGCTGCGCCGGCTGGGCGAGCTGCAGGTGATCGGCGGTCGCTTGACCGTGGACGCACCGTCGCTGCATCTGCACACCGAACTGCCGCGCATCGACCTGCGACTGCGCGTGAATGGGCAGCGGCTGCGGGTGGGCGTGCGTGCCTGGGCCGATGAGAAGACGCAACCGCTGACCGCTGTGCTCGACTTCGAGCGCAAACGCGGCGACGGCCAGGTCTGGCTGGGCGCGGATCCGGCCGATTTCAGCGCGTGGTCGTCGCTGCTTCAGTTTGGCGGTGCCCGTCTGCAGCAGGGCACCGGCGAGTTCAACGCCTGGGTGGACGTCCGCGACTCGCGACTGGTGATGGTGACCACCGATGCCGATCTGCACGATGTGCAGCTGCAGGGTGCACCGCTGGTCGACGGCAAACGCCCGCAGATGACCCTGCAGAACCTCGAGCTGCGTGCACGCTGGCGCTGGGTCAAGGGCGGCTGGCGCGCGGACGCCTCGCGCCTGCGCATCGGCATGGACGGCAACGAACAGACCCTGGATGGGCTTCTGGTGGCCGGTGGTGAGCGGCTGGCGCTGGCCGGTGACAACATCGACGCCAGCGCGCTGCTGCGCGGACTGGCACTGACCGACCGGGTTGACCCGGGCCTGCGCGGCTGGCTGCATGCGGCCGCACCGCAGGTGCGCATGACCCGTGTCCGCTTCAGTGGTGAGCGTGACGGGCCCCTGAGCTTTGAGGGCGACCTGGAAGACATCCGCTTCGCGGCGGCCGGGCACGCGCCGGGTCTGAGCGGCGTCGGCGGGCACTTCCAGGGCGACGCGGATGGCTTCCGCCTGGACCTGCAGCCCAGCCGGGTGATGCAGTTCGACTGGCCATCCGGATTCGGCGTGCGCCACGACGTGCATCTGGCCGGCAGTGTGGTGGGCTGGCGCGACGAGGCCGGTGGCTGGCGGATCGGTACTCCCGCGCTGCGCGTGCAGGGCACCGACTATGCCGCCGACGTGCGCGGTGGGGTCTGGTTCCAGGGCAATGGCACCCGGCCGTGGCTGGAGCTTGCGGCCAAGCTGGATGACGTGCCGATGACCGCGGCCAAGCGTTTCTGGATCCATTCCAAAATGAGCAAGGGGGCTACCGACTGGCTGGATGCCGCGCTGGTGTCCGGACACGTGCGCGGTGGCATCGGGCTGGTCACCGGTGACCTGGAGGACTGGCCGTTCGATCAGAACAACGGCCGCTTCGAGGCGACCGGCCATATCGACAACGGCAACATCCGTTTCCAGCACGACTGGCCGGCGATGAACAAGGTGGATGCCGATATCGCCTTCATCGGTCCGGGTTTCGAGCTGCATGGACGCGGTGATCTGGCGGGAGTGGCGGTGAGCCACTTTGATGCCGGCATTGCGGATTTCGGGCAATCCGATCTGTATGTGAAGGCCAACACCCGCAGCGATGCCAGTGCGCTGCTGGCCATGCTCAAGCAGAGCCCGTTGCAGAAGACCTATGGCGATTCGCTTGATGCACTGACCGCCAAGGGCCCGGCGGTGGTCGACTTCGATCTGCTGCAGCCGCTGCATCACGATGCCGGTCCCGGCAAGCTGCAGGGCACGGTCGAGCTGGCCGGAGCCACGCTCAGCGACAAGCGCTTCGATCTCACCTTCGACAACATGCACGGCACAGCGCGCTACAGCAATGACGGCTTCGGTGCCGAGCAGCTGGCCGTGCGTCACCTGGGACAGGACGGCCAGCTGAGCCTGCGCGCGGGCGGTTTCGTGAAGGATCCGGGGCAGGCGTTCGAATCCGAGCTCACCGCGTCCCTCGATGCCGGGCTGCTGCTGGACCGCGCACCCGAGCTGGGCTGGATCAAGCCCTACATTGAAGGCACCTCGCGCTGGACCATCGGCGTGACCATGCCCAAGGTGGCGACGGGGGCCAAGGTCGAGCCGCCGACCATGCTGACCCTGCATTCGGATCTGGTCGGCACGCGCCTGGACCTGCCGGCTCCACTCGACAAACCCGCACCGGTGTCACTGCCGACCACGGTGAACGCGCAGTTGCCGATGGGAGCGGGCCGGGTCGACGTCGCCTTCGGTCAGCGGCTGGCGCTGGCGGCGCGTACCCACAACAGCCAGACCGGCGTGCAGGTCACCCTGGGCAGCGACCGGGTGGATCGCGATCCACCCGCCAGCGGGCTGGCGGTGAACGGACGCAGCGGCTCGCTGGATGCGCTGGAATGGATCGCGCTGGCGCGCTCGCCTGACGGTGGCGGGGATGACCCGATGCCGCTGCGGCACGTGGACGTGCAGGTCGGGCAGCTGCTGCTCGCCGGCGGCGTGTTCGAAGAGACCCGCCTGCAGCTGCGGCCGACGCCCGCCAGCATTGAAGTGCGCATGGACGGCCCCTCATTGGCGGGCGATCTGAGCGTGCCCAATGCCGACGGCGCTCCCATTGTCGGAAAGCTGGACCGCGTGCACTGGAAGTCGCTGCCGACCCCGGTCAAGCGTCCTGACGACGGCGCGGCGATCGTGCTGCCCGACGACGCCAGCCTGCCGGCGCGCGTGCAGGCCAGCGCCAACGACACCAATCCGGCGAAGATTCCGCCGCTGTCGCTGGACATCAACGACCTGCAGTTCGGCAAGGCCAAGCTCGGCCAGGCGGTGCTGCGCACGCATCCGTTCGGCAACGGGCTCAGCGTGGACCAGTTGCAGTTCCGTTCGGCCAAACAGCAGATCGACATCCAGGGGCGCTGGCTGGGCATGGGGGCCACCGCCAACACCCAGATGCAGGTGCAGGTGCAAAGCGAAGATCTGGGTGGACTGATGCAGAACCTGGACTACGGCGGCCAGCTGCGTGGCGGCGAAGGCACGCTGCGCCTAGAGGCCGGCTGGCCTGGCGGACCGTCCGACTTCGCGCTGGGTGCGCTGGAAGGGCAGCTGCAGGTGCATGCACGCAATGGCCAGCTGCTGGAACTGGAGCCCGGTGCGGGGCGCGTGCTCGGTCTGCTCAGCGTGGCCCAGTTGCCGCGCCGGCTGATGTTTGATTTCCGCGACTTCTTCTCCAAGGGCTTCGCCTTCAACCAGATCGAGGGCACGCTGGCCTTTGCCGACGGCATGGCCACCACCGACAAGGTGCTGATCGAGGGCCCGGCGGCCAATATCAGCATCCGTGGACAGACCGATCTGCGCCGTCAGCAGTTCGACCAGACCATCGATGTGAATCCGCGCGCCGGCAATCTGCTGACTGTGGTTGGCGCGGTTGCAGGTGGCCCGGTCGGCGCAGCGGTGGGCGCGGCGGCCAATGCCGTGCTGTCCAAGCCGCTGGGCGAGATCGGGGCCAAGACCTACCGGGTCACCGGGCCGTGGGCCGAGCCCAAGGTCGAGGTGATCGACCGTGACGACGCGCCGCCTCTGCCGCCGGTGCCGGCCGCCACGCCGGCAAAACCGTGAACATTCCTTTCTGTGCTGCTTGCGATAGCGGCCCCTGCCCATAGATCAGGATCATGACCGACAACGCACTGACACTTGCCCAGGATCGACTGCTGCTGCCCGCCGGGCTGGACGCCACAGGCCTGGAACGCACCTTCGGAGCCCTGCTGGGCCCCGGCATTGATTTCGGCGACCTGTATTTCCAGCACGCCCGGCGTGAAAGCTGGAGCGTGGAAGACGGCATCGTCAAGGACGGTGCCCACTCCATCGAGCAGGGCGTGGGCGTGCGCGCCATTGCCGGCGAGAAGACCGGCTTCGCCTACTCCGATGACATCCACGGCGACGCATTGCTGGCTGCCGCGCAATCGGCCCGCGCCATCTCCCGCGAGGGCGGTGCACAGCCGGCCCGGGCCCTGGCCCGGGGCAATGCGCGCGCGCTGTACCCGGCGCTGGACCCGATTGACGGCATGGGCAACGAAGCCAAGGTAGAGGTGCTCAAGCGCCTGGACCGCTACCTGCGTGCGGCCGACCCGCGCGTGCAGCAGGTGATGGTGAGCCTGTCCGGCGGCGTCGACACCGTGCTGATCGCCCGTAGCGACGGCGTGCTGGCCGGTGACATCCGCCCACTTGTGCGACTGAACGTGCAGGTGATCGTGGAGCAGAACGGTCGCCGCGAATCCGGCTATTCCGGCGGTGGCGGGCGTTACAGCTATGCCGAACTGTTTGCTGACGGTCGCCCCGAGGCCTTCGCCCGCGAGGCGCTGCGCCAGGCGCTGGTGAACCTGGAGGCCATTCCGGCCCCGGCCGGGGTGATGAGCGTGGTGCTGGGCCCGGGTTGGCCCGGGGTGCTGCTGCACGAGGCGGTCGGCCATGGCCTGGAAGGTGACTTCAACCGCAAGGGCACCAGTGTGTATGCCGGCCGTATCGGTGAGCGCGTGGCGGCACCGGGCGTGACCATCGTCGATGACGGCACCCTCGAGGGCCGCCGCGGCTCACTGAATGTGGATGACGAAGGCCACCCGACCCAGTGCACCACCCTCATCGAAGATGGCATCCTGGTCGGCTACATGCAGGATTCGCTCAACGCGCGCCTGATGGGCGTGGCTCCGACCGGCAACGGCCGGCGCGAGTCGTTCGCGCACCTCACCATGCCGCGCATGACCAACACCTACATGCGCGCTGGACAGCATGACCCACAGGAGATGATCCGCTCGGTCAAGCGCGGGCTGTACGCCGTGAATTTCGGCGGTGGCCAGGTCGACATCACCAGCGGCAAGTACGTGTTTTCGGCCACCGAGGCCTACCTGATCGAGGACGGCAGGGTCACCGCGCCGGTGAAGGGCGCGACGCTGATCGGCAACGGGCCGGAAACCATGCAGAAGGTGCGCATGATCGGTAACGACCTGGCCCTGGACGAGGGTGTCGGCATCTGCGGCAAGGATGGCCAGAGCGTACCGGTGGGCGTGGGTCAGCCGTCGCTGCTGATCGACGGCCTGACCGTGGGCGGTACCCAGGCCTGAGCCCGGGCATGCGCTCAGTCTTCGACGCTGTCGTCGCCGTCTTCGTCTTCGGACGGGGCGGCGTTGGCCGCGTCCAGGCCCAGCGCGGCCGGCAGCATCAGCCCGCGCAGCACCTGGTAGATTTCGCGGAACGCACGCGGCGGCTTGTTCTTCGCTTTTTCCGCCTGGGCATTACGCACCAGGGTACGCAGCTGCTGGCGGTCGGCCTGCGGGTACTCGTCCAGCAGCGCGGCCAACGCGGTGTCGCCGTTGCTGAGCAGGCGCTCGCGCCAGTCTTCCACCCGGTGCAGCATGGCCACTTCCCGGCGCGAGGTTTCGCTGTTGGCATCCAGCGCGTCGCGGATCGCGTCCAGCGTGGACTCCTCTTCGCGGCGCATGTGCTTGGCCAGGTAGGCCAGCTGGCGCTTGTGCGCGATGTGCGCGGTGATGCGTTTGCACTCGGCGATATGCGGCAGCAGGTCTTCGGGCACCGGCACGCGGGCCAGCTGGGCCGGGGTCAGCGAGACCAGCTTCTCGCCCAGTGCAAGCACGTCCAGCGCGTCACGGCGCTTCTGCTTGCGGCTGCTGTCATGAAATTCACCGGTCTCTTCGTCGCGTCCGCGCATCGTTCTTCTTCCACATCCAATACTGTGCCCCGCGTTGCGCCGGGCACTCACCTGCACAGGATAAAGCATTGAACGTGATCTCCCCTGAAGCCCTGACCGCCGACGACAGCCTGTCGCGTCTGGAACACCTGGCCGACCTGTCCCAGCAGCTGCTGGAACGGGCCCGCGCGCTGGGGGCCAGCCAGGCCGAAGTGGCCTGCAGCGAAGAGCGCGGCCTGGATGTGAACGTGCGCCTGGGCGAGGTGGAAACAGTCGAATCCACCCGTGACCGCGGCATCGCCGTCACCGTCTACTTCGGCCAGCGCAAGGGCAGTGCCAGCACCGCCGACCTGCAGCCGGCCAGCCTGGAAGCCACCGTGGCCCAGGCCTGCGCGATTGCCCGCCACACCGAGGATGACGCTGCGGCCGGGCTGGCCGACGCGGCGCTGATGGCGCGTGAGTTCCCGGACCTGGACGGCTGGCATCCATGGGCCCTGCAGGCCGACCAGGCCGTGGACCTGGCGCTGGCCTGTGAAGCCGCCGGGCGCGCGGCCGACAGCCGGATCAGCAATTCCGACGGCGCGTCGGCCTCCACCGCCACCAGCCTGTCGGTGTATGCCAACTCGCACGGCTTCATTGGCCGCGACCGCAGCAGCCATCATTCGATTGGCTGTGCCCTGATTGCCGGGCAGGGTGACGGCATGCAGCGTGACGGCTGGTACAGCAGCGCACTTGCCCGCGAAGATCTGCAGGATGCCGCTGCGATCGGCCGCCGCGCCGCCGAGCGCACCGTGGCGCGGCTGCAGCCGCGCTCGATGGCGACCGCGCAGATGCCGGTGCTGTATGCGCCGGAGGTGTCGCGTTCGTTGATCGGCAGCCTGCTGGGCGCGGTGTCGGGCGGCGCACTGTATCGCCGCGCCAGCTTCCTGCTGGACAGCGTGGGCACGCAGATCTTCCCCGACTGGTTCGCCATCGACGAACGCCCGTTGCTGCGCCGGGGCCTGCGCTCCAGCGCCTTCGACGGTGACGGTGTGGCCACCCGCAACTCGGCGCTGGTGGCCGACGGGGTGCTGCAGCGCTATGTGCTGGGAGCCTATTCGGCGCGCAAGCTGGGCCTGCAGACCACCGGCAACGCGGGCGGTGTGTACAACCTGCAGGTGAAGCCGAGCGTGGACGCAGGCCTGCGGGATCTGGCCCGGCAAATGGGCGAAGGCCTGCTGGTGACCGAGCTGATGGGGCAGGGCGTGAACCCGGTGACCGGCGATTACTCGCGGGGCGCGGGCGGCTTCCGCGTGGAGAACGGGGAAATCCAGTACCCGGTGGACGGCATCACCATCGCCGGCAACCTCAAGGACATGTTCACCCGGATCGAGGCGGTGGGCAGTGACATCGACCCGCGCTCGCACATCCACGTCGGATCGATCCTGGTCGGGCGGATGACCGTGGCGGGTAACGACTGACGTTTTCGACGATTGACGCAATCCTTGACGTATCCTATTGGCGCTGCCTTGGCAGGCGGGGAGCCTGCCACGCACCACCCATACACTGAACAAGGAGTTTCACGTGAGCGACTTTGAAAACGTTACCGCCCCGCCGCCGCCGCCGGTCACCGACGGTCCGGTGCCGAGCGACCAGCGCACCATGGCGCTGGCTGCGCACCTGCTGGGTATCTTCACCTGGTTCATCGGCGCGCTGATCATCTGGCTGATCAACAAGGATGACCCGACCAAGGCGTTCGTCACCGACCAGGCCAAGGAAGCGCTGAACTTCCAGATCACCATCACCATCGCCATGGTCATCTGCTTCATCCTGATGATCGTCATCATCGGCGGCCTGCTGGCTCCGATCGTCGGCATCCTGAGCCTGGTGTTCTCGATCATCGCGGCAGTGAAGGCCAACAATGGCGAGCTGTACCGCTACCCGTTCGCGCTGCGCCTGATCAAGTAATCAGCGCCTGCTGCGGTATCAAAAGCGCCCGGGATTCCCGGGCGTTTTTGTTTGTCTGCGAGATTGCACGATCTACGTGGGGCCGGGCGTTGCCCGGCGACACGTAAATCATGCAATCGCAGCTGTTCGCGCGAAACTCAGTGATCCCGCTCTACGGCCAACCGACCCAGGGCGCGCAGTGCGTCGGCGCGTTCGTCGTAGCCGGCCAGGCTGTCGTGCATGCGCTGGCTCAGCGCGGCCAGTTCGGCCTTGGCACCGTCCATGCCCAGCAGGGCCGGGAAGGTGGACTTGGCCTGGGCCTGGTCCTTGCCCGCGGTCTTGCCCAGCTGCTCGGAGCTGGCTTCCACGTCCAGGATGTCATCGCGTACCTGGAAGGCCAGACCCAGCGCGCTGGCGAAATCGTCCAGCTGGTTGAGGTCCGTCTGCGGTGCGTCGCCACACAGTGCGCCCATGCGTACCGCTGCGCGGATCAGTGCGCCGGTCTTCAGCGCGTGCATGTGCTGCAGGTCCGCCAGTGGCTGCAGGCGGCCGGTTGCATCGATATCCAACGCTTGGCCGCCACACATGCCCGCCGCACCCGACGCGTGCGTCAACGCCTGCAGGCAGTGCACCCGCAGCAGCGCGGGTAGTGGAGCGTCGGCCAGCAGACCGAACGCGCGGGTCTGCAGTGCATCGCCGGCCAGGATCGCGGTCGCTTCATCGAAGGCAATGTGCACCGTGGGTCGACCACGACGCAGTGCATCGTCGTCCATCGCCGGCAGATCGTCGTGCACCAGCGAATAGGCGTGGATCAGCTCCACTGCCATCGCCGGCGCGTCCATCGCATGTTCGTCCGCACCGAAAATCTGGCCGGCGGCGTACACCAGCAGAGGCCGCATGCGCTTGCCGCCGCCCAGTACCGCATAACGCATCGCCCGGTGCAGCCCCTGCGGGGCAGCTTCAGGCGAGGGCAGGCTTGCGTCGAGCTGGCTTTCAATCCGGTCGCGCCAGCGCGCGAACGTCAGCTCAGCCGTCATGGCTGGGCGGATCAAACGGTTCGGCGGTTTCCGGGCGGGCCGGGTCGCTGAGCAGGCGCACGCGCAGCTCGGCCTGTTCCAGCGCCTGCTGGCACTGGCGGTACAGGCCCACGCCGCGTTCGTAGGCGCTGAGCGACTGTTCCAGGCTCATGTCGCCGGTTTCCATCTTCTCCACCAGCTGCTCCAGTTCTTCCAGCGACTGCTCGAAGTGGGCGACCGGGGAGGCATCAGTAGGGGACTTCTTGGGCATGACGCAAGTGTGATGCGCCTGCCGGGTGGGGTCAATTCATGCCACGCCCGGTGTCCACTGCAGACGGGCACTGTGTTCATCCAGCCACTGTTGCAGCGGCGCGGCGATGACCCGATCCCCCGCCGCCAGCAGCGTATCGCCGTCATACAGCAACGGCAGCTGCCGGCGCTGCCACGGCGGCAATCCACTGTGCTGCAGCAGGTCTTTCAGCGCATGCGAATGGGTCCGCCCGGGAAGTTGAATCCGTTCGCCGCCGCGTCGGGCGCTCACCAGTACCGGCGTGGCCAAGCGGTCACGACCGAGCAGGGTCAGCTCGCCACCGTCGGGCAATGCCAGCGGACCGCGGCCCTCCCAATGCACGCTCCAGTCCAGCGGCAGCGCCAGGGCAGCTGAAAGCAGGTGCAACTGGTTGCGCCAGCGGCGGATGCGCACGCCCTGCCATGCGAACTGCGCGTCGGCATCGTGGGCTGCCGGCAGCAGCTCGCGTTCGATGGCCTTGATTCCTGCTGCCGGCAAGGGAGGCTGCCCGCAGCTGCGCACCCATTGCCGCAGCAGGCGTGCGCGACGCTCGCGGGGCTGCCGCAGCAGACGGCTGCAGTCGAGCACCCCTGGCGAAATCACACAGCGCCGAAGTGCCTCATGATCGGCGACGTCCAGCAGGCGCTGCGACTGGCCCGCCAGTTCGGCGCTGCGCGCGAAACTGGCGTCTGCCTGCGGCCAGCGCTGTGCCAGCAGGGGCATCACATGCAGACGCAGGAAATTGCGGTCGGCGACGTCGCTGCCGTTGCTCGGGTCTTCGATCCAGTGCAGGCCGTGTGCCTGCGCATAGGCACGCAGATCCTCCCGTGGGAACTGCAGCAAAGGACGCCACAGCGACCCGCTGGCAAACGGGGCGTGGGCACGCATCGCCGCCAGGCCATCCACGCCGGAGCCGCGCAGGGCGCGCAGCAGGAAGGTTTCGGCCTGGTCATCGCGATGATGGGCCAAGGCCAGGTGTTCGTGTTCGCGCAGGACGCGGGCAAACGCCTCGCGGCGTGCGGTGCGCGCGGCCGCTTCCAGGCCGGTGCCACTGTCGCGTGGTACGTGCACGCGGATCACCTGCAACGGCAGCCCCATTCCGGCGCAGATCGCCTCGCAGTGCGCAGCCCAGGCATCAGCCGCGTCCTGCAGGCCGTGGTGTACATGCACCGCGCGCAGGCCGGCCGCGCGCTGCGCGGGGGACTGTGCCAGCCAGTGCAGCAGCACGGTGGAATCGAGCCCGCCGCTGAAGCCCACGAGTACCGGGGTCGGCAGATCGGGCGGCGGCGGCAGGGGAGCAGTCATCCAGGCAGTATCGGCGGTCACGGGGACCGCCGCCATCAGAGAATGTGTAGAGCCACGCCCTGCGTGGCTGAGCGTACGTGGGGGATCGCCAAGCCACGCAGGGCGTGGCGCTACGAGGTGGGTCCCGCTCCGCGAAGCCACGCAGGGCGGGCTCTACGGGATGCCCCGGCCGTTCATGCGCGGGGCAGCACGGGGCTTCAGTCGGCCTTGCGTTCGAAAGCCTTGCCGTCCGGCAGCTCGACCGGCACGCCCTGCGCGTCGCAGGTGCCGGCGTCGCACAGGCGCTGGCGCAGGCGCGGGGTGGACTGCACGATCATGTGGTAGATCGTGTTCTGCTCCAGCGTACCGCGGATGGCCTGGCTGCCAGGGCCACGGGCCCAGATGCCCACGTCTTCGCCGCCGTGGCTTTCGCTCTTCATCGGCACCAGCGCTTCCTGCATGTAATCCGGGTGCTCGGTGTCCACATGGGTCAGGTCAGGGCGGCCCTTGACCGGGTCGAAGCTGCTTGGGCCGTGCGGGTAGGTTTTGGGACCTGCCGGCTGCTGATTGGTCTGGCCGGTGAAGCCTGGGCCGTTGGCATAGCTGAGGGTGGTGTAGGGCAGGCCGGTGCCGTCACGGGCCAGATCCAGCGCGCCTGCGCCGTCTTCACCGCCCTTGTCCTTGACCTTGCCCAGGATCGGGTTGCCGCGCGCCGGGTAGCCGACGAAGTTCAGCGTGTGCGAGTGGTCGGCGGTGACGATGATCAGAGTGTCCTGGTCGGAGGTCGCTTCCACTGCCGCGCGCACCGCATCGGACATCGCCACCGTATCGCTCAGGGCGCGGTAGGCATTGCCGCTGTGGTTGGCGTGGTCAATGCGCGCGCCTTCCACCATCAGCACATAGCCTTCGCCGTGGCGGGACAGGTTGGCGATCGCCGCGCGGGTCAGGTCGGCCAGGCTGGGCTCGCCGGACGGGTCGTCCTTGCGCTCGATGTCGTAACGCATGTGGTCCGGTTCGAACAGACCTAACAGCGCCGGCGCATTGGCCGCAGCCTTCAGCTGCGCGGCATTCCACACGTACGCGCCCTGCGGGTGGGCCTGCTTCCATTCGTTCACCAGGCTGCGTCCGTCCAGGCGCAAGCCGACCTTGTCGTCGTACTCCGGATCGGTTTCTTCGATGGTGGTGAACTGCGCACGACCGCCGCCCAGGGCCACCAGCGGGCCGCGCCCGTAGCGCGAGGTCGACAGCAGCTGCTGGGCGATGTCCTGGCAGCCGGCCGCCTTGGCGGCTTCGGTCAGGTCGGTGTCGTTCTCCCAGTTGCGTTCCGGCGAATGCGCGTAGGTTGCGGCCGGGGTGGCATGGGTCAGGCGCGCGGTGGACACGATCCCGGTGGCCATGCCGGCGCTGTCGGCCAGCTGCAGCCAGGTCAGCAGCCCCTTGTTCAGGCTGTCGGCGCAGTCGCTGCGGGTACCGGCACTGACCCCGATCGCGCCCATGTGGGTCTTCACGCCGGTGGTGATGGCCGTCATCGTGCCGGCTGAATCCGGGGTCTGCGAATCGGTGTTGTAGGTCTTGCTGAACGCAGTGGCCGGGAAGCGCTCCCACGACAGCAGGTTTTCCTCACCCGAGCTGCCCTTCTGCTGCCCCTCGAAGATGCGCGCCGCCGCCACCGTGGTCAGGCTCATGCCGTCGCCGAGGAACAGGATCACGTTCTTCGCCTTGCCGCCCATGGCTCCGTGGCTGGCCGCCTGGGCCGCACCGTTGCGGTACCACCACTGCGGGGTTTCACCGGCCGGGTGGGCGACGGCAGGTACCTGCACCTGTAAGGCGGCAGCGGAGACGGAGGAAGAGGGCGCGGTGCTGGCGCAGCCGGCCAGCAGGGTGGTGGCCAGGGCGGCGACCAGGGGCGTGAAGCGGGACATGAACGCAGTCATCTCGGTGTGAAACGGGCGTTCATTATGCAGAACCCAGAAAGGCACGCCGATGACACGCTGATTCCCCCTGCGGTACCTCGTTCCCGGGGGCGGGTTCAGCTACTGTGACGGGCTGTATCACTCTCCCCTGGAATGCTCATGACGCTGGTCTCTGCGTGGCTGCGGATCCCGTTCTGGCAGCGCGTCCTTGGCGGCTTCGTGCTGGGCGCGCTGGCCGGCTGGCTGCTCGGCCCGGCCGCTGAAACCTGGTTCGGTCCGCTCGGCGACCTGTACGTCACCCTGATCAAGATGATCGCGGTGCCGCTGGTGTTCTTCGCGGTCATCAATGCAATCTCCTCGCTGCACGGCCAGAAGTCGGTGGCGGCGCTCGGCGGCCGTACCTTCCTGTGGTTCATCATCACCGCCGCGCTGGCGGTGTGCGTGGGTCTGGCCGTGGGCACCATCATGCAGCCCGGCACCGGCAACCTCAGCCTGAGCATGGATCACGGCTATACGCCGCGCGAAGTGCCCAGCGTGGTCAAGGTGATCATGGATGTGGTGCCTTCCAACGTGTTCTATGCGCTGAGTGGCATCGGCACGCGGGTCAACGCGGCGGGCGAAACCGTGCTCGCTGCAGGCCGCGGTTCGATCCTGCCGGTGATTTTCTTCGCCGGTCTGGTCGGCTTTGCCATGGTGAAGCTGGGCGACAAGGTGGCCGAGGCGCGCAAGCTGACCGGGCAGATGAGCGAGATCATGATCCAGATCACGCGCTTCGTGCTGGAGGTGACCCCGCTGGGGACGTTTGGCCTGATTGCCGGACTGGTCGGCAGCTATGGGTTTGAAAAGCTGCTGCCGCTGGGCAACTTCGTGCTGGCGCTGTACATCGCCTGTGCGCTGCACATCGTGGTGGTCTACGGCAGCCTGTTGCTGGCACACGGACTCAATCCGCTGAAGTTCTTCCGCGGCGCATCGCCGGGCATGCAGGTTGCATTCGTCAGCTCGTCCAGTTTTGCGGCGATGCCGGTGGCGATGCGCTCGATCACCCACAACCTTGGGGTGAACAAGGACTACGCCTCGTTCGCGGTGCCGCTGGGTGCCAGCATCAAAATGGATGGCTGCGGTGCGATCTATCCGGCGCTGTGCGCGGTGTTCATTGCCCAGTACACCGGCGTGCCACTCAGCCCCGAACAGTATGTGGTGGTGCTGATCGCCTCGGTGCTGGGCAGCTTCGGCACCGCCGGCGTGCCGGGCACGGCGGTGGTGATGGCCACGGTGGTGCTCAGCGCGGCCAACCTGCCGCTGGAGACCATCGGCTATCTGTATGCCATCGACCGCATTCTCGACATGATGCGCACCCTGACCAACGTGACCGGGCAGATGCTGGTGCCGGTGCTGGTGGCGAAGGAAACCGGGCTGCTGGACCAGCAGGTCTACAACAACCCCGTCACCAACGTAGGTGTGGACGAAAGCTCCACCGAGCCGCGTTCTGGTGGCTGACTGCGTGCTGTAACGGGTGTATCGCCGGGTGTAACAGCGGTGATACACCCGGCGTTAAACCCTTGTTATCAAAGCCTGCGGTGCCGACGCCCGCGTGTTCAGATGTCGTGAAGACCGGCACAGGTGTAACACCGCTGTTGCGCTGATCCACGCCCGCCGCTGCCAATCGCCTGCTGCCGCAGGCTTTCCGGACTTGGCACGAATGCTGCTCTACCACTCCCGCATGATTTCGGGAGATCGCGATGGACAGCGTTGCCGTAGACAGCAGACCCGCACGCACCGGCCTTTGGCTGCTCGCCCTGGCCCTGGTGCTGCCGACCGCCACACACGCCTCCGGCGCACGCACGGGGGTCAAGGCGCAGCCCGGTGAGATGGTGCTGCTGCGCGATGTGTCCGCACGCACCGCCTACCGCCCCGCGCCCCCGGGCATTGCGCTGATTGCCGACCCGACCCCGAACCGGGAGATTTCCGGTGCGCTGGGCACCTCGGGTGGGATGGACGAACTGGGCGACGACGACTTCGCCTCGATGGGCTCCAACTCCGGCGTCGGCCCGGCCGGTCATCCGCAGACCACGGTGGAGCGGGTCACCGGCGGCACCATCAACGCCACCCTGGGCAGGGCAACCCAGAACGGCGTGCTGTCAGGCAGCGGCCTGACCCAGAGCATGAGCACCCCGTTGAACGCGGTCGGCAATGCCACGCGCGGCATTGGCGACACCGTGCGCGGCGCGCTGTCGCAGTTCCCGATGGGCGGGCAGCCCGCAGGTGGGCCCGGCAAATGAAACGCTTCATTGTCTGCATCGGCGTGGCCGCGCTGCTGCCACTGCCGCTCGCCGCACAGCAGGCCGACGACTACGGTGCCATGTTGAGCTATCTCAACCACACCCGTATGGATGGCAGCGCGCTGCGCAACGCCGACGGCGCGATCACCGTGAACATGGTCGCCGGTGATCTCAACCAGCAGGGCAACCTGCTCGGCATGGCCAGCGGCCAGACCGCCGGCACCCACATCACCGCGCTGCAGCGTCAGGCCGGCAACCGGGTCACCGGTGGCGGTCCGCTTGACGCCAGCGCCAGCATCGGCGGCCAGGCCCTGAATGGAGCCAGCGGCGTCGCCATGATCAACCAGGCCAGCGGCATCGGCAACGCGACGGTCAACGTCGTGACCAGCACGCTGGCGCAACAGGGCATACGCGAGTCCGACGACGAGGCCCTCGCGGCTTCGGGGGCACTCGCGTCAGCAGGGGGGCAGGACCTCGCCAACAGCCGCAAAGCGGCTGGTTCCCGCAGCGTCGCCGTGGAGGACACGGCATTGCGGGGCTTTGACGGCGTGCTGCAACTCAATCAGATCGCGGGTTCTGGAAATGTCACCGCCAACCAGCTTGGCATCTCGGTGCAGTCCACCCCGTGAGTTGCTTTACCCACCCGATAGTCCGTGATGAGAGAGAGGGCACCATGAATACCACGATGAAAAGGACCGTACTGGCGCTGGCCATCGCCGTTGCTTCTGCGTCGGTAGCCGCAAACCCCCGCCACAATGGACCGGATATCGATACTGAAATCGATACCCACATCGATACTGACATCCATACCGATATCGACACCAACATCGATACCGATATCGATACCAACATCGATACGAACATCCGCAACGACTGGGATTCGCGGACCAGGATCCGCAACACCAGCACCACCACGTCCAGCAGCAATACCAGCACCGATACGCGCACGGTGAACCACACCCGCGACGTACGGGTGAACGAGAACGTCGAGAAGCACAGCAACATCCAGGCCGACGAGCGCCAGGAAAAGAACAACCACGGCGTGGACGTGAATCTCGAATCCGACCTGCAGGTCGGGGCCGACGTCCAGTTCCGTGGCCGTCCGACCGTCTCGGGTGACCTGGAGGTCAACTCGGCGGCGATTGCCATCATCGACAACCGCCAGTCGATCACCGACAACGAAGGCAAGAACGAGCTGCTGGAAAACAACTCGTCGATCAGCGAAAACGTCGCCCAGAACGCCTCCGGCAACCTCGGCTTCAACACCGCCGCAGGCGACAACAACGCCCAGGACAATGCCGCCGCACTGTCCGCAGCTGATGCATCGTTCACCTTCGGCATGTCGGATGCCCAGGTCTACGTGAACCAGTACGGTGCCGGCAACACCACCTGGAACGACGGCGTGGTGAACAACTCCAGCCTCAGCGGCAATGCCTTCCGCGGCGCGACCGGCAACATCGGCGTCAACAGCGCGGCTGGCAACAACAACGGGCAGAAGAACGCACTGGCAGCGTCTGTCTCCACCGCCCGCATGGCCACGGCGAGCATCAGCTCCAACCAGGTCTCCACCGGCAACTACGTGTCCAACGAAGGCTACGTAAAGCGCATGCAGGACACCACCGACGTCACCCTGCGTGGCACGGTGCGCGGTGGCACTGCCGCAATCGGCGTTGGTGGTTACAAGGGTGAGGGCAACGCCTACCAGTCGTCCAACCTGTACGCGGACAGCTGGACTGGCGGTTCGCACTCGGGTGGCAGCTCCACTGGCCACATTGACTTCGACAACGAGACCCAGGGTGCGGTGCAGAACCCGAACCGGGAAGGCGTCGGTGGCTTCGGCTTCGACACCGAAGAAGAAGGCGTGCTCGCCTTCGGCGAAGTCGGCTACGCCGACCTGCGCGCCAGCCTGAGCGGCACCGTCGCCACCACCCGCTGGGTGGTGGAACGCGCGGAGAACAACGCCTCGCTGTCCGGTGATGCGTTCCGTGGTGCCAGCGGCAACATCGGTGTGAACGTCGCCGCCGGTACCGGCAACCTGCAGGCCAACAGCCTGGCGCTGGCCGTGGCCCAGCCGTCGGCCGGTGCCCCGGGCGGTGGTGGCGGCGAGTAAGCCTGTCCGTTTTCGCAAGCAACACGCGTTGAGCGCAACAAACCCGGTCATCCGCCAATGGCCGGGCTCCCCGGGAGCCCCTGTTCCATCCTCCCCCTTTGGGGCAGGGGCTCCTTCCTTTTCCTGGAGCCACGCCGATGTCGATCTGCCGTCTGCTCTGTTTCGTACTGCTGATGCTGCCGATGAGCAGGCTGCACGCCGGCGACGTCGCCTTCAGTGGTGTACTGCCCAATGGCGGGCTGTTCACCCAGCAGGTGGAAAGCATGCAGGAGCGGAAGTTCCGCAACCTGGTGCGGCAGCACACCGACTACAGCTGCGGCGCGGCCGCCCTGGCCACCATCCTGCGTTATGCCTACAACCTGGAGGCGGACGAGGCGACGGTGATCGAGGGCATGATGGGGGTCTCCGACCCGGAGCTGGTCCAACAGCGTGGCTTCTCGCTGCTGGACATCAAACGTTACGTCGAATCACTGGGCATGCGTGGACGCGGTTACCGCGTCAATGAAGAGCGCTTGCGCTCACTGCGCGTGCCCGGTCTGGTGTTGATGGATGTGCGTGGTTTCCGCCACTTCGTGGTGCTCAAGCAGGTCCGTGGCGATGTGGTGGACCTGGCTGATCCAATCCTGGGCAACCGCAGCATTCCCGTCGAAGAATTTCTGCAGTCATGGCCGTCCCGGGCCGTGTTCATCGTGATCGGTAGCGATTTCAACCGCAACACGGTGTTGCTGCAGCCTGGTGAACGCCCCAGTGCGCGTTCGCTGTATGCGCGGCAGGGGCCGATCACCGAAGCGGAACTGGTGGATTTCGGCTTTACCCACGCCGACCTGCTTTAGGAGGCAACATGAACATCACCCCATGGACGCGAAGTGCGGTACTGCTGGCCTTGCTGGGAATCGCACAGGCCCACGCCGCCGATGCGCCCGCAGCCCCGGCACAGCAGAGGTCCGGCAAGGGGCTCAGTGAGATTCCCGATCCAGAACTGAGCCTGATGCGTGGCCGCTACACGGTCAACGGCAACAATGTGGCCTGGTTCGGCGTCACCATGATTTCGCAGTGGCAAGCGGGCAAACAGGCGGCCGAAAGTGCGCTTACCCTCGGCATGGATTTCACCCACAACGCTAACGCACCGAAAGTCAGCTTCACCCCGAGTGTCACCGTGACCGCCGCAGATGCACCGCTGCCGTCCACCCCGGGGCGTAGCGTGGAATCGGCTGGCCTGCAGAACGTGGCGGGTGTCACCCAGGCGATCCAGGTTGCCGGCGACAACAACGTGGCCAGCAACAGCACCCAGCTCAACGTGCGCGAAGGCAGTGCGCCGCCGGAGCAGACACAACCGGCCGGCACCGTCGCGAGCGCCCAGCAGGGCGGTGTCAGCGCGTCCGCGCAGATGCAGGGCAACAACGCCCAGGTGCAGCTGCAGATCGAAGGCGTCGGTGCCGTCCAGCAATGGATCCGCAACGGCAGCGTCGGCCAGACCATTGCGTTGAGCAGCGATGGCCAGGCCGTGACCAACCGCATGCAGATCGAACTGGTGCGGCAGACCCTGGCGAGCAACGCGCCGTTGAGCCAGAACGTGGCGCAGGCCATGAACATGGTCCGCGGCGTTGGTATTGGACCCGGCCAGTAACTGGCCGGGTGGGGGGCGTCACCACAACCGTGGATCAAGGCAATGCACACTTATCGGATGACTTCGCTGGCGCTGGCGGCGCTGGCTCTGATCGCGTCGGCCGGTGTACAGGCGCAGACGGCACCGGCCGACGAGGCCGACATCAAGGCACTGGCCCAGCAGCTTGAAACCCTCAAAGCCAACTACGCGCAGGAAGTGCGCCGGTTGCGTGAACTGGACATGCAGGTACAGGCCATGCAGGCACGCCTCTCCGGCAAGACCGGCCCCGCCACCGGCGCGGCGTCCGCGCCGCCCCCGGTGGTCGCGGCGGCCACCACACCGCCCAGCGGCGACGGCTACGCCAGCAGCGCCGCAGAGGCGCAACAGGCACAGCAGGCGTCCAAGCGCAGCGTCGACGACGTGAAGCAGCAGACCGCAACGTTGTTCACCCGCCGCTTCACGCTTGAAAACAGCTTGAGTTACGCGCGTTATGACCGCAAGCAGGTCACGCTCAATGGTTTCCTCGCGTTGGATGCAATCTTCCTCGGCAACATCGCCATCGAGAATGTCGAGTCGGACACGCTGACCTATAACCTGGCCGCGCGCTGGGGCGTGACGCCCAGCATGACCCTCAACCTGGACGTGCCGTACCTCGCCCGCAAGACCGTGTTCCAGAAGGGCGGTGCCGGCGGATCTGCCGCTGCGATCGCCCAGGAAGAAACCAGCGGCAACGGCATTGGCGACATCAGCTTGAGTGGCAACTGGCGACTGAACCAGGAAAAGGGACGCTGGCCGGAGACCGTGCTCAACGTCGGTGTCACCGCGCCCACCGGTCAGGAGCCGTACGGCGTTGACTGGAAGGTGCTCGAGCGCGACGAGGATGATTTCATTCGCTTCGCTGTCCCCGGCGACCAGGCCACTGGCAATGGCGTCTGGCAGGCCAGTCTCGGTCTGTCGGCGGTGAAGACCGCCGATCCCGCAATCCTGTTTGCCAACATCGGCTACATCCATTCCTTCGAGGGCAGTTTCGATGACCTGGATGGCAATCCGGACACCGTGAATCCCGGCGATGTGAAGCTGGGTGGCTCGATCTACTTCGGTGCCGGTGTGGCCTTCGCGTTCAATGAACGTACCAGTCTCAGCATGTCCTTCAGTGACAAGCTCAGCCGGCGTGCGTCGACGCGTTACAAGGGCGGGCAATGGGTGAAGGTGATCGGCAGTGATGCGAATGCGGCCACACTCAATCTCGGCATCACCTATGCGCTCAATCGCAACACCACGCTGGTGAGCCAGCTGGGTATCGGCCTGACCCCGGACGCGCCGGACTTTACCTTGGCGTTCCGTATTCCGTACATGTTGTGAAGCCTTTGGCTTCACAACATGTACGGTCGCGCATTCCACCTATCCCCGCGCCTGTCGGCGTACAGGGGCGCAGCAGCGCACCTGTAACCCACAGTTTGCTACGCAAACTGTGGGGCCCGAATTGCCACCTATCCCCGCGCCTGTCGGCGCACAGGGGCGCAGCAGCGCACCTGTAACCCACGGTTTGCTACGCAAACTGTGGGGCCCGAATTGCCTCCTATCCCCGCGCCTGTCGGCGCGCCCCCTTAACAAAAGGGGCTCTTCTTCGTTTCGGGGTCATGCGTTACCAGATGTTGATTGGTTCTGGGCCGTTGTCTGTAGACCGACGCTACGGATCCGCGCGCGGGTTTGATTTTCTGTGGCCACCGACCTTCTGTCGATGGCGGGTCGGGGTGGTGGGCTGGAGGGGGCGTGAGCCGCATGGGTCCTGCGCACACGTGCAAGCGGCGATCGAGGCTTCATGGACGGATTCACGCCGTCCCCCCGGAACGCCTATCCCGATCCGCCAGACCAGGGGCGGCGTGAACACCGGCTGTTCGCCTGGAACCAACGGCAGCCGGGCAAGCCCGGCTCTACGTAAGTCATGCAATCCTACGCATTTGATCCCCACGCAACATGGAATTCAGCGCAATTCGGGCAGGGCGAGCTGGTGTTTGCGGCAGAGGCGGTAGACCGTGACGCGGGAAACCTGCATCGTGCGGGCGCAGGCGGTGATGTTGAAGTCGTTCTGGCGTAGCGCACGCAGCAGCGCGTCGCGCTCTGCCGCCTGGCGTGCATCATGCAGCAGGCGCTGCGGCACCTCGATGCCCTCCGGTGCCAGTTCCAGGTCGGCCACCGTGATCAGCTCGGCTTCGCTCACGATGGCCGCACGCTGTACACGGTTCAGCAGTTCGCGCACATTGCCTGGCCAGCGGAACTTCTGCATCGCCTGCAGCGCCTCGCCGCTGAAGCCACGCGCGCGGGTTACGTGGCGCTGGCGGAAGCTGGCCAGGAAGTGCTCGGCCAACAACGTGATGTCGCTGCCCCGGTCGCGCAGCGCCGGCAACGGCAGGCGCAGGACATTCAACCGATAGAACAGGTCGCGGCGGAACTGTCCGCGCTCCACCGCCTGTTCCAGATCCACGTGCGTGGCCGCGATCACCCGCACGTCCACCGCCAACGGCTGGTTGCTGCCAACCCGCTCGATCGTGCCTTCCTGCAGCACCCGCAGCAGATTGGTCTGCGCGTCCAGCGGCAGGTCGCCAATCTCGTCCAGGAACACCGTACCGCCACTGGCGGTTTCAAACAGACCCAGACGGCGGTTCGCCGCCCCGGTGAATGCGCCACGTTCGTGACCGAACAGTTCCGACTGCACCAGCGCCGCCGGAATTGCCCCGCAGTTCACCGCCAGGAACGGCCGCGCGTGGCGCGAAGACAACGCATGCAGCGCGTGCGCTGCCAGCTCCTTGCCGGTGCCTGTTTCGCCGGTGATCAGCACCGGCAGTTCCACCGGTGCGAATTTACGCAGCGCCGCGCGGGTAACCTGCAGCGCCTGGCTTTCGCCAATCAGCGCCTGGGCCCCGGAGGGCGGCTGCACATGCTGTTCATCGCCCAGCTCCTGGAGCCGCTGCACCAGGCGCGACACATCCAGCGGCGCGCTGAAGGTTTCCGTGCAGCACGCCAGCAACGGCTGCCACTGCGGATGCAGCGCTGCCGCGCCCGCGGGCAGGATCGCCAGCACGCGCAGATGCCGGTGCTGGTCCAGCACCGCCTGCAGATGGGGAAGGTGAGGGGGAGCCACGCTGCGCAGGTCCAGCAGCCCGACCACCAGGTCGTTGCCGCGCATGCCGATGGCCACGACACCATCCGTGGCCACGCCACGGACCTGCCAACCTGCAGCGGCCAGGGCCGTGCGCTCTGCTGCCAGGGGTTGCCCAAACCAGATCACACACCGGGCCGGAATTTCAGGGACTGCCGCCATGCGTCACCTTTACGGAAAGGTATCCGGGCGGAGTCTCCTGCTCAGCGCTGCCCGGCGTGCCGCCCCACGCCGGGTACCATTGCCGCGCCACCGGGGCGGGCTGGGTTGTGAAAAGAACAACGCGCGTTCCAGGCGGCAGCGGCCATCACGCCGGCCACGAAAAAGGCCGCTGCGAAGCAGCGGCCTTCAGGATTCAGGTACGCGCAGGGCCGGTCAGAGTTCGACGCGGCGTGCCTGCATGAACTTGCCACCCCAGTAACCGGTAACCAGGCTGTCGACGCGGACGTCCTTGCCGGTGCTCGGGGCATGCAGGAAGCGGCCTTCACCGACGTAGATACCGACATGGTCAACCCGGCCCTTGCGGCCGAAGAACACCAGGTCGCCTGCGGCCAGCGCATTGCGGTCGTTGATCAGCTGGGCTTCGCCATCGCGGGCCATTTCACGCGAGACGCGCGGCAGTTCGATGCCCAATGCGGTGCGGAACACATAACTGACCAGGCCGCTGCAGTCGAAACCGCTGTCCGGCGAGGTGCCGCCCCAACGGTACGGCGTGCCCAGCAGGGTCATCGCGCGGCGGAGCAGGGACTGGACCTTGCCGTTATCGGCCGGGTCGGCGGCCACGATGGTGCCGTTGGAGGCATCGTAGTTGGCCAGCAGGCGGCTGAGGTCGCCGGCGACCATCGCAGAGCGGTCCATGAGCGGAATGGTGTCGTTGGCCGCCAGATGCGGCAGCAGCGCGGCAAGCGTGGCACTGGCAGCGGCATCGGTCTTGCTGCGGGCCGGCGCTGCAGCCTTCGGCTTGGCAGCGGCGGTGATCTCGGCGGCCGGCGTGGCCTCAGCTTCAACCGCCTCGGGGGCGGCCGTCGGTGCCGTCTGCGCCCAGGCCGGAAGGCTGGCCAGGCAGAGGGCGAAAGCGAGAAGAGCGGGGCGGGTGATACGCCGTGGGGTGGCGGTCTGGCCTTTGCACGTCAGGTCGGCTGTCGTCACGCGGCGGTCACTGAATAAAAACGATGGGTGATGATGCCGTGGAAAGCGTGTGATTTGGTACAAATTCCGTTAAATTTTCGTTTAGCGCGGCGTGATATGCGTCACAATTTCGAGCCTTGGCCCTGTTCAGATTAGTGGAGAACCCGTTTCGCGCCGGTGTAGTGGTCCTTCCAGTAGCTCCCACCCAGCGAGTCCAGACGGACGGTGCCGCCGGTACTCGGGGCGTGCACGAAGCGCCCCTCACCCACGTAGATCCCGACGTGGAAGACATTGCCGCGGTTGCCGAAAAACACCAGATCGCCGGCCGCCAGCCGCTTCGGGTCGATCTTCGGGCCCTGTACTGCAGCCAGGTCACGCGAGGTACGCGGCAGCTTCAGGTCGACCATCTCGCGGTACACGTAGGTGACCAGCCCGCTGCAGTCGAACCCGGATTCGGGGGTGTTGCCGCCGTAGCGGTAAGGAGTGCCGACCAGGCCGATGGCGCGCATCAGTACCGCATTGGCGGCCTGCGGGTTGTTTGGAGTGACCGCTGGCCAGTTCTGCGCCGACGCTGGCGGCGGGGACGGGCGGGTGGTTTTACCGCCACCACAGGCGGCCAGCAGGGCCAGAACGGCGATCAGCGCCAGCTGGGCTGGCAGGCGGGTCAAGCGCGAAACTGGCGTCAGCAGCATGATGTCCGGATAATGCGCGGCCTTGGAAGTCGCCATGATGGCGGCGTAACCGGCGGGCGACAACCCGTCCCACCCGTCTGCCCCGGCAGCCCCAGCACAAGAGTTCCGTATGAAGATCGCAAAAGACAGTGTCGTCCGCTTCCATTACACCGTGGCCGAGCAGGGCCAGGACCCGATCGAAAGCTCGAAGGATCGTGAGCCGCTGGCGATTCTGATCGGCCATGGCAACATCATTCCGGGCCTGGAAAACGCCATGATGGACCAGGAAGCCGGTGCCAGCTTCGAAGTTGACGTGAAGGCGGCTGATGCCTATGGCGAGCGCCGCGAGGGCCTGACCCAGCGCGTGCCGAAGAAGCACTTCGGCAATGCCAGGCTGGCCCCGGGCCAGCAGGTGGTACTGCAGACCAACTTCGGCCCGCGTGCGGTCACCGTCGTGAAGGTCGGCATGAGCGTGGTCGACGTCGACCTGAACCACCCGATGGCGGGCAAGGACCTGCACTTCTCGGTCGAGATCGTGGACGTGCGCGAAGCCCAGGCTGAAGAGCTGGAGCACGGTCACGTGCACGGCGACGGCGGTCACCAGCACTGAATGTAATGTAGAGCCGGGCTTGCCCGGCTGCTTGTCGGGTGCCGGGCAAGCCCGGCACTACGGTGCGGTTGCCGGGCATGGCCCGGCACTACGGTGGCTTGCTGAATGTAGAGCCGGGCTTGCCCGGCTGCCTTTGGGGTTGCCGGGCAGCGCCCGGCAATGCCCGCCACGGTCTCAGAGTGCCCTGTGAATCCAGCGACTTCTTCCCTGCAGCCTGTGACCGTCGGCGACCGCATCGAGGTCATCGACATCCTGCGCGGGGTGGCCCTGCTGGGCATTCTGTTGATGAACATGGAGGCGTTGAGCGGTCCGCTGGACCTGGCCTTCACCGGTATCGACCCGCACTGGCTGGGCGCTGACCGCTGGGCGGACGCGCTGATCTATGTGCTGGTGCAGGGCAAGTTCTTCACCCTGTTCTCGCTGCTGTTCGGAGCCGGCTTCGCGATCATGGCGCAGCGCGCCGAAGCGGCGCGGCGTGACTTCACTCCCTTTTACCTGCGACGCAGCGCCGGTCTGCTGCTGATCGGGCTGTGCCACGGCCTGCTGGTGTGGTCCGGTGACATCCTGGTGCTGTATGCGCTGATGTCGCTGCCGTTGCTCGCGTTCCGGGAAGCGCCGCCGCGCTGGCTGCCGGTAATGGGCGTCATCACCTATCTGTCCGCCTCTGCCTTGATGGTCGGCATGGGACTGCTGGTCGGCATCGCTGCACAGGCGGACAATGCCATGGCCGATGCCGCTGCCGCCGGGCAACGCGCGGTCGAGCTGCAGCGGCAGGCCTACGCACACGGCAGTTGGATCGACGCCGTCGTGCAGCGGGCACATGACCTGCAGGTCAACCTGGGCGGCATGCTGGTGGTGGGGCCGGAGGTGCTGGGCATGTTCCTGATCGGGGCCGGGTTCGCCCGCAGCGGTGCGCTCACAACTCCCGAACTTTTTCCGCGCCTGTATCGCCGGCTGCGCTGGGGCGCATGGCCGGCAGGGCTGGTGCTGATGATCATCAGCGCGTGCTGGGTGCCGTACGTCGCCCCGGGGACGTTCAGCACCGCCAGCGGCTTCGCCTACGCGCTGTCATCGGTGGCTTCCTTGCTGATGTGCCTGGGCTACCTGGGCTGGATCGTGCATGTGCGCGCACACCTGCGGCTGCTGGCACCGATCGGGCGCATGGCGCTGACCCAGTACATCCTGCAGTCGCTGGTCGGCACCTGGGTGTTCTACGGCTATGGGCTGGGGGCGTTCGAAAGCCTGCCGCGACTGTGGCAGATTCCCTTCGCGCTGATGCTGTTCGCGCTGCAGGTGCTGTTCGCACATGCCTGGCTGCGGCACTTCCGCTTCGGTCCGCTGGAATGGGTGTGGCGTGCCATGACCTATGGGCGCTGGCCGCCGCTGCGTCGCACGCCTGGCACGCACTGATGCACATGCTCACACCGGGCGTGCCCCGGAACATGGCATGCTGCCGGCGGCTTTTCAGGTGGGACGTTTTCAATGAGCATGCAATACGACTATGACCTGATCGTGGTGGGCGGTGGCTCCGGCGGGCTGGCGGCGGCGTTCCGCGCTGCACAGCATGGCTGCCGCGTGGCCATGCTCGAACCGGGTGAACTCGGCGGCACCTGCGTGAACGTGGGCTGCGTGCCGAAGAAGGCCATGTGGCTGGCGGCCGATCTTTCCGGGCGGATCGAACTGGCGGCCGCGCTGGGTTTCGACGTGCCCACGCGTCCCGCGTTGGATTGGAAAGAACTGGTAGTGCACCGGCAGGCGTACATTGCCAACATCCATACCAGCTACCTCAAGCGCCTGAATGACAACGGCGTGGTCCGCGTGCCGCGCAAAGGCCGCCTCGTCGATGCCCACACCGTGGAATGCAGTGATGGTATCCGCATCAGCGGTGCGCACATCCTGATTGCCACCGGCGCGCATCCGCAGCGTCCGGACATTCCGGGTGCGGAACTGGGCAAGGTGTCGGACGATTTCTTCCACCTGTGCAGCGCGCCGGCGGAGGTGGCCATCGTCGGCGGTGGTTACATTGCAGTGGAACTGGCCGGGTTGCTGCAGGCGCTGGGCAGCCGGGTGACGTTGCTGGTGCGCGGCAATCGCCTGCTGGAGCGCTTCGACGCGGAACTGACCGCGCAGCTGGCCGAGAACCTCTGCCACCAGGGTGTCAAAGTGCATTTCAACTACCGCCTGCGCGAACTGCGTCGTGATGGCGACGCAGTGGTGGCGTATGGCCACGACGGTCCGAGCGACGGCCATTTCGACGAAGTGTTCTTCGCCACCGGTCGGCGCGGCAACAGTGCGGGGCTGGGGGTTGAGGCGCTCGGTATCGGGATCGGCGACAAGGGCGAGGTCGAGGTTGATGAGTGGCAGACAACGGCCGTGCCCAGCGTGCATGCCGTGGGCGATATTGCCGGCAAGGTCGGGCTGACGCCGGTGGCGATTGCCGCCGCGCGCAAGCTGATGGACCGCCTGTTCGGCGGCCAGCCGCACGCGAAAATGGACTACGAGAACGTGGCCAGCGTGGTGTTCTCGCATCCGGCGCTGGGCGCGGTCGGGCTGAGCGAGGAAGAGGCGCGGGCGCGCCTCGATGATGTCCGCGTCTACCGCAGCAATTTCCGTCCGATGCTGCAGGCGCTGGCCAACGGCAGCCAGCGCAGCCTGTTCAAACTGGTCTGCGCGGGCCCGGAAGAGCGCGTGGTCGGCGTGCACCTGCTCGGTGAGGGCGCGGACGAGATCCTGCAGGGCTTCGCGGTGGCGCTGAAAATGGGTGCAACCAGATCGTGCTTCGACGATACCGTTGCGATCCACCCGACGAGCGCCGAAGAGGTCGTGTTGATGCGATGACCCCGGTCGCTACTTCCTCCCCGCGCATTGCCGCTTCCGGCATCGCGCTGGCCGCCATCGGCGCAATCACCGCGTCCGGCAAGGCGGTGATCGTCAAGCTTGGCTACCGCCACGGCGTGGATGCGACCACGCTGCTGGCGCTGCGCATGTTGATGGCGTTTCCGCTGTTCGCGCTGCTGGCGGTGTGGTCGGCGCGCCGCGCCACAGCGCTGTCCTGGGCCGACCGTGGCCGCGTGCTGTGGCTGGGTTTCACCGGCTATTACCTGTCCAGCCTGCTGGACTTCCAGGGCCTGCAGTACATCAGCGTGACCCTGGAGCGGCTGATCCTGTATCTCAACCCGACGCTGGTGCTGCTGATCAGCCTGGTCCTGCTGAAGAAGAAGCCAGGCCGTTGGCAGGTGTCCGCGCTGGTGCTGAGTTACCTGGGCGTGCTGCTCGCCTTCGGTCATGACCTGCAGTTGGAGGGCGGACGCATCCTGCTGGGCAGCGCGCTGGTGTTCGGCAGTGCGCTCAGTTATGCGCTGTACCTGTTCGGCAGCGGGCAGGTGGTGGCGCGCATCGGTGCGATCCGGCTGACCGCTTATGCCAGCTGTGTGGCCTGCGTGTTGTGCGTGCTGCATTTCGCCGTGCTGCATCCGCTGCCGGCACTGCTGCAGGCCCCGGTGCCGGTGTACTGGCTGTCGTTGATCAACGCGACGGTCTGCACGGTGCTGCCGGTGGCGGCGATCATGCTGGCGGTGAAGCGCATCGGCTCGTCGCTGGCAGCGCAGGTCGGTATGCTCGGCCCGGTATCCACCATCGTGATGAGTCTATGGCTGCTCGACGAACCCATGGGCCCCTGGCAGATTCTGGGGACGGCACTGGTACTGGTCGGCGTGCTGCTGGTCAGCCGCGCACGCGCGTGAAGCCCGCTGCCGCGGCCGACGAAGACACCGCCGCCCAGGCCCGCGAACGCATTCTCGCGGTCATCCGCGCCATTCCGCGCGGGCAGGTGATGGGCTACGGCCAGGTCGCGGCCAAGGCCGGCCTGCCCGGGCGTGCACGGCTGACCGCGCGCGTGCTGGGAATGAACGACGACCCGGACCTGCCCTGGCACCGGGTGCTGCGTTCGGACGGGCGCATTGCCATGCCGGAAGGCTCGCGCGGCTGGCGCGAGCAGAACCAGCGGCTGCGGGCGGAAGGCGTGGTGATGGAGCGGGGGCGGGTCAAGCACATGCCGCGGGGCAGCGGAGATGACCTGGATGCGGCAGTGTGGGGGCCGGGTTGAGCGATTATGATGGGGGCGGTTCCAAAGGATGCCTCCATGTTTCCGCGACTGCCCACTGTCACCAAGGCGCTGCTGATCGCCAACGCGGTGCTGTTCCTGCTGCAGCAGCCGTTCCTGCTCGGCTACGGCACGTTCGAGCCGTTCATGCTGCAGCCGTTGCGCAGCTTCGACCCGTTCTCGCCCGGTGGCAGCTTCCAGCCCTGGCAGCTGCTGACCTACGGGTTCCTGCACGGCAACCTGATGCACCTGCTGTTCAACATGCTGGCGCTCTTCATGTTCGGTTCGCCGCTGGAACAGACCTGGGGCGAGAAGCGCTTTCTGATTTTCTACCTGGTCTGCGTCGCCGGTGCCGGGCTGTGCCAGCTGGCGGTCGGCGCGATGATGGTCGACCCGGCTCCGGTGCTGGGTGCGTCCGGCGGTGTGTTTGGTCTGTTGTTGGCCTACGGCATGCTGTTCCCGAACCAGCGGGTGATGCTGCTGTTCCCGCCGATTCCGATGAAGGCGCGCACCTTCGTGATCGTGATCGGCCTGACCGAACTGGTGTTCGGTGCGACCAGCTGGCAGCCGGGCATCGCGCATTTCGCCCACCTGGGCGGCATGCTGTTCGGCTGGCTGCTGATCCGCTACTGGCGTGGGCAGCCGCCGTTCAAGCGGCGTCCGCCGGGGGGCGGGCCGCCGAAGCGGCCCAATCATCTGCGCAGCGTCAAATGAGCTGACCGTGTAACCACATTCAAGGACGATCTTTACATTGAAAATTCTGATCCTCGGCGGATATGGCGTGTTCGGCGGACGGCTGGCACGCCTGTTGTCGGATCTGCAGGGTCTGGAACTGCTGATCTGCGGGCGCAACCTGTCCGCCGCCCAAGCTTTCTGCGACAGCTACAGCGGCGCGCCGACGGTGCGCCCCCTGCGCCTGGACCGCGCCGAGGTGGCGGCCGCTCTGAAAACCGAGCAGCCTGCTCTGGTCGTCGATGCCTCCGGGCCCTTCCAGGACTACGGCGCGCAGGGCTATCAGGTGGTGGAAGCGTGTATCGCCGCGCGCATTCCGTATCTGGACTTCGCTGACGCCGCCGACTTCGTGTTCGGCATCGACCGCTATGACGCGCAGGCAAAGGCCGCCGGCATCTTCGTGCTGTCCGGGGTGAGCAGCTTCCCGGTGCTGACCGCTGCGGTGCTGCGCGAGATGGCCAAGGCCATGGACGTACAGGTTGTCGAGGGCGGCATTGCGCCTTCGCCGTATGCCGGCATTGGCCTGAACGTGATGCGTGCCGTGGTCGGTTACGCCGGTTCGCCGGTGAAGCTGCGCCGCGGCGGCCGGCCGGGGCAGGGCATGGGGCTGGCCGAAAGCCGCCGCTTCACCGTTGCCGTGCCGGGCAAAGTGCCGTTGCGCAACCTGCATTTTTCGCTGGTGGACGTCCCCGACCTGCAGGTACTGCCGCCGGAACATCCGGCCATGACCGATATCTGGATGGGCGCCGGCCCGGTACCCGAGATCCTTCACCACATTCTCAATCTGCTGGCCAAGGCGCGTGCACGCTTCCAGCTGCCCTCGCTGGAGCCGCTGTCGCCGCTGTTCTACCGGGTGCTGAACCTGATGAAGTTTGGCGAGCATCGCGGCGGCATGTATGTCCGCGCACGCGGTCAACACGCAGGTGCGCCGGTGGAACTGAGCTGGCATCTGCTGGCCGAGGGCGATGACGGTCCGTACATTCCGTCCATGGCGATCGAGGCGGTGATCCGCAAGCTGCTGGGCGGTGAGCGTCCCGCCGATGGCGCGCGTGCGGCCACGCATGCGTTGGAGCTGACGGACTACGAGGCCCTGTTCGCAGGCCGTTCGATTCACACCGGGTTCCGCCGCGAGCAGCCGGGAGCTTCCCTGTACCCGCAGCTGCTGGGCACGGCGTTTGAGACGCTGCCACCGCAGGTGCAGGCGCTGCATCGCGATGCGCAGTCGCGGCGCTGGAGCGGCCAGGCGGATATCCGGCGCGGGCGCGGTGTGCTTGCACGCGTCGTCGCTGCCATGATCGGCTTTCCGAAGCAGGGAGATGCGGTTCCGGTAACGGTGTCGTTCTCGCCTGAGCACGGTGGCGAACGCTGGACCCGTGATTTTGGTGGACGTCGTTTTTCGTCGTGGCAGCGACGCGGTGAAGGGCGCAATGACTATCTGCTGGTTGAACGCTTCGGGTTGATCGATGTGGCGATCGCGCTGGTGGTGGAGGGCGACCGGCTGTGCCTGGTGCCGCGCCGCTGGTCGCTGCTGGGCGTGCCGCTGCCGAAGTGCCTGTTGCCCAAGGGCACCACGTTTGAGACCGAGTGCGACGGACAGTTTGTGTTTGATGTGGAGATTGCGGCACCGGTCATCGGCTTGATCGTCGGCTATCGCGGAAGGCTGCTTCCGGCGTAGAGCCACGCCTGCGTGGCTTCGCGGTCCCGGATTCGTTCACGCAGCCACGCAGGGCGTGGCTCTACGGCGACCAAACAGAAAGGGCACCCGAAGGTGCCCTTTAGATCAACGCCAGATCCTGATCTGGTCGTTCTCCACCCGCTGCATCGGCTGTCCCGGCTTGCAGGTGAACGTGGCCCCGAACGCCGGCAGGTTGCTCAGCGGCCCATTGGTGCGCCAACGGCCCGGTGCGCGGATGTCGCCGGTCAGACGCTGTGCGGCCTCGTTTGGCGACAGCTGCTGCGGCCACAGCGCGGCCCAGGCGCGGAAGAAGCCCTGCTGCTGCGCCGGCTTGGCTTTCGGTTCCTGCGCGAGATAGGCGGCCCAGGCCAGTTCCACACCGGCGATGTCGGCCAGGTTCTCTTCCTGGGTCAGCGCGCCATTGACCTTGGCCCCCTTCACGCCGGGGAAGTCATAGGCGCTGTACTGCGCGGCCACGCGGCTGCCGAGCAGGGTCCAGGCGGTCTTGTCGGCCGGGGTCCACCAGCTGCGCAGTTCACCCTTGGCATCCACCAGCGCGCCCTTGGCGTCGACGGCGCGGTTCAGCTCGTGCGCGACCAGCGCGCCGAAGCTGCCGAACTTGTCGGCGGCATCGGCCTTGGCATTGAACACCGGGCCCTGCAGCGCGGCAGCCGTGACGATCAGACGGTTCTGGGCGATGTCATAGGCCAGCGACGGCTGCTGCGGCAGCACGTCCCAGCGGCGGTCGGCGTTGCCCTTGCCAATGCGCTTCATTTCCTCGCGGTGGCGCCAGGTGGAGGCGATCAGCATGTTGCCGCCGAAGCTGCCGCGGCCCATCGGCTGCACGGTGTAATCGAGGTCGCGCAGCGGGGTGCCGATCTCGATCTTCAGCGCGGCCAGCTTGGCCTGCGCCTCGCTCTTGGCCTCGGCACTCAGCCAGTTGCTGTTCTTGACCGCGTCGATCTGCACTTCACGCACCTTGTCGACGATCCAGGCGGCCTGGCGGCGATCTTCGGCCGACAGGTGACGGGCCGCATACTCACGACCGACCATCGGGCCGGCGGCTACGTTGATCGCGTTGAGCACCTGTTCCCAGCGTGCCGGGGCCAGGGTTTCACCGCGGATCACGCGGCCACGGAATTCAAACTCGGCGTCGCGGTAAGCCTTGGACAGGTACGGAGCCATCGCATCGCCCACGCGCCAGCGCAGGTAGGCCTTCCACTGGTCCGGCTTGATCCGGGTGACCATGCCGTCCAGCGCCTTGAACAGGTTCGGGTCGGCCAGCGACACCAGGTCGTCGTTGACGCCCTGTACCTTCAGGAAGGCGTCCAGCTGGAGGTTCTTGTAGCGGCTGTTGAGGTCCTTGGTGGAAATCGGCGCGTAGTTGTTGAACGGGTTGTTGATCCCGGCGAGCGACTGCGCATTGCGCGCCAGCTCGGTTTCCAGTGCGATCACCGCCTGTGCTTCGGCGTCCAGCTTGGCCGCCGGGGTGCCGGTCAGGGCCAGGATCTGCTTGACGTAGTTGCGGTAGCGGCCCATCAGCGCGACCGTGTCGGCGTCGGTGCGGGTGTAGAAGGCCGGGTCCGGCAGGCCCATGCCGCCCTGCATGAAGTAGCCGATGTGGCGGTCCAGCGCCTTCAGGTCCACGTCCGGGGCGAAGTTGAAGGCCACCGGAATGCCGACCTGGTGCAGCGCGGCGATCGAGGCCGGCACGTCCTTGGCCTTCTTGATGGCATTGATGCGGGTCAGCAGCGGGGCGATCGGGTTGGAGCCATCGGCTTCCACCGCTGCCTCGTCCAGGCCGCTGGCCCAGAAATCACCCAGCAGCTTCTGGGTATTGCCCTGCGGCGACTTCATCGCCGCGTCCAGCAGTTCACGCTGCTGCAGGCGGGTGCGGTCGGCCAGCTGGCCCAGCGCGGTGGTCGCGCCGGTCTGCGGCACCGGGTTGGCCTTCAGCCAGCCGGCATTGGTGGCGTCGTAGAAGTCGGTGCACTGCGCGCTGGCGGCGGGAGTACGGGCGGCCTTCTTCTTCGGCGCGGCGGAGGCATCGGTGATCACCAGGGACGCCAGCCCCAGACCCAGGGCAATGGCAAGCGGACGAAGGTTGGGCATGCGAAACAAATCCGGTCGGATTGAAGACCGCAGAACTATACCAAGCCCGCATGAAAACACCGCATGCCGCAAAAACAAAGGCCCGGGAAACCCGGGCCTCTGCGTTCACACAAGCGTCAAACCGCTTACCAGATCACAACCTGCTGGTCGCCGGCGCGCACCATCGGTGCACCGGGCTTGCACTCGAAGGCCGCGGCGAACGCCGGCAGGTTCGACGGCGCGCCCATCGCGCGGAACTGCGCCGGGGCGTGCGGGTCGGTGGCCAGGCGGACCTTGGCGTTTTCCGGGGTGTACTTGGTACGCCACACGGTCGCCCAGTTGAAGAAGAAGCGCTGGTCGCGGCTGAAGCCGTCGACCTTCGGGTCTTCCTTGCCGGCCGAAGCCTTCTGCAGCGCATCGTAGGCGGTGGCCAGGCCACCCAGGTCGGCGATGTTCTCGCCCAGGGTCAGCTTGCCGTTGACCGCCTGGTCGCCCACCTTGTACCCATCGAACTGCTTGACCAGCTTGCCGGTCAGGCCGCTGAAGTTCTTCGTGTCGGCGTCGGTCCACCAGTTCTCGAAGTTGCCGGTCGGCCCGAAGCGGCTGCCCTGGTCGTCGTAACCGTGGGTCATTTCGTGGCCGATCACCGCACCGATGCCACCGTAGTTCAGCGCGTCGTCGGCCTTCGGGTCGAAGAACGGCGGCTGCAGGATGGCGGCCGGGAACACGATCTCGTTCTGCAGCGGGTTGTAGTAGGCGTTCACCGTCTGCGGGGTCATGCCCCACTCGGTCTTGTCGACCGGCTTGCCGATCTTGGACAGGGCGAACTTGTAGTTGAACTCGTTGGCCGCACGCACGTTGGCGAAGTAGCTGTCACGGCTGGTGCTCAGCCCGCTCCAGTCACGCCACTTGTCCGGGTAACCGATCTTCGGGGTGAAGGTTTCCCACTTGGCAATCGCCTTGGCCTTGGTTTCGTCGCTCATCCAGGTAAGGCCCTGGATGCGCTCCTTCAGCGAAGCGGCCAGGTTCTTGACCAGCTCTTCCATCTTGGCCTTGGATTCGGGCGAGAAGGCGACCTTGACGTACAGCTGGCCGAAGGCTTCGCCGGCGTCGTTCTCAATGGTGCCCAGCACGCGCTTCCAGCGCGGCTTCTGTTCCTTCTGCCCGTTCAGGGTCTTGCCGTAGAAGTTGTAGCTTTCATCGGCGAAGGCATCGGCCAGGTACGGCGAGGCGGCGTCCACAGTGTGGAAGCGCAGGTAGGAACGCCATACCGACGGGTCGGTGTCGCCCAGCGCCTTGCTCACTTCCTGGTGGAAGGTCGGAATGGCCAGCGAGAACTTCTCTGGCGCGGCAATGCCCTGGGCCTTGAAGAACTCGGTCCAGCTGAAGTTCGGGGTCAGCTTGTCAGCGTCGGCCACGCTGACCGGGTTGTAGTACAGCGACACGTCGCGCGACAGCTGTTCGCTGGACTTGGAGGCCTTGGCCAGGCGGGTTTCAAACTTGACCACTTCCTCGGCCTGCTTGGCCGCGTCAGCAGGCGCCACGCCGGACAGTTCCAGCACCTTGGCCACGTGGGCCTGGTAAGCCTTCAGCTTGTCGGCGTTCTTGGCGTCGGTGTAATAGGTGGTATCCGGCAGACCCAGGCCGCCCTGGCTGGCGTAGGCGATGTTCTGCGAGGAGTTCTTGAAGTCCGCTTCCGGACCGAAGCCGAACAGCACGTTCTGCCCCTTGGCTGCGGTGCTGCGCAGGTAGTTGGCGATGGCGTCCTTGTCCTGCAGGCCGTCGATGGCGGCCAGGTCGGCCTTGATCGGCTCGATGCCCTGCGCGTTGATCTTGGCCTCGTCCATGCCGGTGGCCCAGAAGTCGCCGACGATCTTTTCAATGCCGGTCGGGTTCTTCACCGCGGCAACCTGTTCGGCCAGCTGGTGCTGCACGGCGACCGAGCGCTCGTCCAGAATGGTGAACGCGCCCCAGCTGGTGCGGTCGCCCGGAATTTCATTGGCGGCCAGCCACTTGCTGTTGACGTAGTCGCCGAAGGCGGTGCACGCATCCAGGTTCTTGTCCAGGTCGGACGGATGGAAGGCGTTGTAGGCCGGCAGCTTGGCTTCGTCCAGCTTGAATGCGGTTTCCGCCGGGGCGGCCGTCGGCGTGGCGGTGGAGGCCGCGCTGTCCGTAGCCGGGGTATCAGTCTTGCCGCAGCCGACCAGCGCGGCCGAAACGGCCAGGGTCAGCAGAACCATCTTGGGAGTGCGTGCGATCACGTGGTAGGCCTCCAGGCCGTATGGACATGCATTGGGTGCTCCCGTCGGGAGCGTGGGGCAGACGATACGCCGACGGCCCGACCTGCAAGGGTGTCGAAGGTCATGGGCGAAGGCAAGCGGCGGCATGTGAACGCGGTGCGCGGGGCGACAGGCACCGTTCGGCCGGTGTATACAGCCAGAATGAGCAAAGCCACTACGGGTGTGTGGGACGCGGTCATCATTGGCGGCGGGCATAACGGCCTGGTCTGTGCGGCCTATCTGGCCCAGGCCGGAAAGCGCGTGCTGGTACTGGAACGGCGGGGCGTGGTCGGTGGAGCGGCGGTCACCGAGGAGTTCCACCCGGGTTTCCGCAATTCGGTCGCCTCCTATACGGTGTCGCTGCTGCAGCCCAAGGTGATTGCGGATCTGAACCTGGCCGTGCATGGGTTGCGTGTGGTGCCGAGACGGATCAACAACTTCCTGCCGCTGGAGGGTGATTACCTGCTGGCAGGTCCGGGTCGAACGGCGGCGGAGGTCGCGCGCTTCTCCGCGCGTGATGCGGCCCGGCTGCCGTTGTTCGAGCAACGCCTGGAGGCGTTTGCCGATGTGCTGCGTGATACCGCGCTTCAGGCACCGCCCAACGTGGGAGAGGGCAGTTGGCTGCGGCAACTGCCCGAACTGTGGCGGGCGGGGCAGCTCGGTCGCCGTCTGCATGGTCTGGAGCCGGCGCTGCGGCAGGAACTGCTGGACCTGTTCACCATCTCCGCCTCGGAGTATCTGGACCGGTGGTTTGAAAGCGAACCCATAAAGGCGCTGTTCGGGTTTGATGGCATCGTCGGCAACTACGCCAGCCCGCATGCGCCGGGCACCGCCTATGTGCTGCTGCACCACGCCTTTGGCGAAAGCAACGGTGTGAAAGGGGCATGGGGGCATGCCATCGGTGGCATGGGTGCCATCACCCAGGCGATGGCGCGTGCGGCTGAGGCTGCAGGTGCGCAGATCCAGACGAATGCAGGCGTGCAGCGGGTATTGGTGGAGCAGGGGCATGCGGTGGGCGTGGAAACCGAGGGCGGCGAGGTGATCCGTGCTCGCGCGGTGATCGCCAACGTGAATCCCAAGCTGCTTTACGAACGCTTGCTGGCACCGGAACAGGTGCCAGCTGCCACCCGCGAGCGCATGGCCAACTGGCGTTGTGCATCCGGTACCTTCCGGATGAACGTGGCGCTGTCGGCGCTGCCCGATTTCACCGTGCTGCCGGGCGCTGGCGACCACCTCACCGCTGGCATCATCATCGCGCCTACGCTGGCGTACATGGACCGCGCCTACTGCGATGCGCGCGAGCACGGCTGGTCGCGCACACCGATTGTGGAGATGCTGATTCCCAGCACGCTGGACGATTCGCTGGCACCGCCCGGACAGCATGTGGCCAGCCTGTTCTGCCAGCACGTCGCACCGGTGCTGTCAGGCGGCCGAAGCTGGGATGACCATCGCGAGGAGGTGGCGGACCTGATGATCGCCACGGTGGAGCAGCACGCGCCCGGTTTCAGCCAGTTGGTGCTGGGGCGGCAGGTGTTGAGCCCGCTGGATCTGGAGCGCACCTTCGGGCTGATCGGCGGCGACATCTTCCACGGCGCGCTCAGCCTCAACCAGCTGTTCAGTGCAAGGCCGATGCTGGGGCAGGCCGATTATCGCGGGGCGCTGCCGGGTCTGTATCTGTGTGGTTCTGGCACGCACCCAGGTGGCGGCGTGACCGGAGCCCCCGGACACAACGCGGCGCGGGTGATCCTGGGGGATTGATGCGGTGGCGACTCGGGCGCACAACGCCATCTCCCTGCGCACGTAACAATTCGTAGGTACCACGCCATGCGTGGTACCCGCGCGCAGCGCGGCACAAGCATCCGAAGACCGATCATTGAACGTCGTCACGCCGTGGCCGGCGTTTAGAAATGATCGACATCGTGCATCAGTTGTTCATGACGCCGGAACGAAAAGCAGCCACGCAGGGCGTGGCTCTACGCGGTGCATCCGAAGCTCCGCCGGGCGCGCCCGGCGAACAACGCCATCGTCCTGTGCACGTAACAATTCGTAGGTACCACGCCATGCGTGGTACCCGCGCGCAGCGCGGCACATGCGTCCGAAGACTGATCACAGAACGCCGCAACGTCGCGACCGGCGTTTGGAAATAATCGAAATCGCGCATCAGGTGTTCATGACGCCGGAACGAAAGGCAGCCACGCAGGGCGTGGCTCTACGCGGTGGCACGCGCCTGAGGCGTGCCACCGTCCCGGTTGATTACAACCCGCCGCCACCACACCCCTTGCTGAGGTAATCATCAATCAGCCTCAACTGATCGCCCATGATCGCCCGCGTCCACGCCGGCCCATGCGCGTAGTCAGCGATGGCGTGATACTCCACGGGCTGGCCGGAGTTCTTCGCCTTGGCCACGAACCATTCCGACTGTTCGATCGGAACAGTACGGTCGCGATCACCGTGATACACCATCAGCGGAATCTTCATCTCACCCGCCTTGTCCAGCGGATTCAGACCGTCCACCGTTTTGGCCTGCGCTTGGCGGAAGAACGGGTTGGTGTAGAAGCGCGACCAGATCTTCTTGATGTCGGACACGCCGGCACCGGCAATGGCGCACTTGTACAGCCCATTCGGGCGCACAGAAGCGGCGAACGCCGAATAGCCACCGTAGGAGAAACCGAACATGGCGATATGGCCGGGCTGGGCGATCTTCTGCTCGATCATCCACTTGGCACCATCATCCTTGTCATCCTGCATCTTCTGGCCCCATTCGGCATCGCCGGCCATCCACAGCTTACGGCTCCAGTCCGCCGAGCCACGGAACTGCGGGCGCAGCACCGCCATGCAGCGCGAGGCCATCAGCGGCACCCACATGGATCCGTCGAAGCCCAGGTCGTCGCGCCCCCACGGACCACCGTGCGGATGCACCACGGATTTCCATGGACCGGCGCCGCACAGTTCGGTGTTCGGCGTGGTCAGGAATGCCGGGATGTCCAGGCCGTCACGGGCCTTGTAGTACACGAGCTTGGTGGTACCCAGCGCGGCCGGATCGATCTGCGGATAGGTCTTGGCCAGCAGGCTGAGCTTGCCGTTGCTGAACAGGTAGTACTCGGGCGGATTGGAAGGGCCGGATACCGAGACCAGGAAGGTCTTCAGGTCGGCACTGTAGTCCAGCAGGCGAAGGGTCTTGCCGGCGTCGAGCGAGGTGGTCGCGCGCTGGCCGGTGGCGGGATCAACCAGGGTTATCTCGCTGGACTGAATCCCCAGCGCCTGGCGCAAGCCGGCCTCGAGCGACTTGAAAGAAGGGTTGGTCCACTCGATTTCGTTGGCACGCGGACCGCTGTAGCCCACGCCAAGCAGCGCGCCGAACGGCACACCGTCCACGCCCTTGTAGCGGTTCATGGCCACGCCGGCGGCGTTGAAGAACTTGTGCTCGTACAGCACTTCCTTCTGCTTCCGAGCGTTGATGTCGTATTCGTAGATGAGTGTCTTGTCGCGGCCGACATTGCTCTGGACGAAGGCGATGTTCGGATCATCGGCGAAGCCGACCACCTGGTTGATGTCGCGGTCCTTCACGTAGGAACGGAAGTGCTCCTCCCAACGGCCGGTGTCGACGTTGCGGAACTCGGTGGAGATGTAGGCACCGGTGCCGTCCACGTCCTGGCGCAGGCGGGCACGCAGTTCGCTGTTGAGGTCGGTCATGTAGCCGGCCACGCGCTCTTCGGTCTTCTGGATGCGCTGCGAGGTGAAGCTGCGCAGGTTGACCTTGTAGACGTCGCCTGAATTGCTGCCGCTGCCGTTCACGACCAGAATGTGGTCGGGGTCGTTGGGCAGGTTGTCGAGCACGCTCGGGTTGGAGAGTGCCTGTTCCAGCTCTTCACTGCGACTGGTGGCACGCGGAGGAGAAATCGGCTCCTTCCATTGCTTGCCTTCGGTGTCGGTGATGAAGAACTTGCTGATGAATGTCTTGTTGACCTGGTCCGTACGCAGGTCATACGGCTGCCAGAGGGTCACGGCGAGCAGGCCATTCTTGATGAAGGCCACGCTCTGGAATTTCATGCGGCCGGCACCGATCACAGTGGGCTTTGCCGCGAGGTCTGCGGTTTTCCAGACCAGGATGACGCGTTCCTCACCATTGGCCTGCAGGCCGGCGATCTGTGTGCCGTCCGGCGAAATGGACAGGCTTGAGATGGCTGGGAAGGCGGCCAGTTGTTCGATGGTGGGAACGGTGGGCTTGGCGTAGACGGAGGGTGCCGCCGCAGTGGCCAGTGCCAACGCAGCCAGGCTCAGGGATCTGATGGTCATGAAGCGACTCCATGCGGGAACGACGTACGTAAAGGCGAAAAAAAACCGCCGCCCGGAGGGCGGCGGTTGATTCCCACTATCAGAAGCTCTTGCTGAGATTCACGAAGTAGGTGCGGCCGACGTAGTCGTAACCGCTGTACAGCGGAGAGTTGCCGACGCGGCTGTAGGCACCCGAGGAGATCACCGGCGGGGTTTCGTTGCGCAGGTTGCGCACGCCCGCAACCACCGACCACTTGTCGCCCTTGTATTCGGTCGACAGGGCATGCAGGAAGTAGCTCGGCACGTCGAACTTGTACACGGAGGTTTCCTTGTCCAGTTCGTAGTAGTCGTAGCTCTGCATCTTGTTGATCCACTCCAGACCGTAGCGGAACTTCCACTTGTTCCAGGTGTAAACCAGGTCCAGGGTGCCCGACTTGTCGGGGGTGTTCAGCATGCCGTTGTAGTCGATCAGCTCGTCGTCGGCGAACAGCTTGTTGGACTGTTCCAGGAAGCGGGTCACCTGGGCGGTGGCACGCAGGCTGCCCGGGCCGAGGTCACGGGTGTAGCGCAGGGTGAAGTCCAGGCCGCGCACCTTGTCGGTAGCGAGGTTGACGTAGCTGTCATGCACGGTCAGCGCGTTGTTGACCGGGTTGCGCGGGTCGATCAGACGGCAGAACCCGCCACCGGCGCGGAAGTCCGGGCTGTTGTAGCAGAGTTCCAGCAGGTTGGCACCGCCTGCACGCGAAACACCGTTGCTGACGTCGATATCGAAGTAGTCCACCGCCAGCGAGATGTCGCCCACCGCTGCCGAGAACTCCGGCTGCAGTACGATGCCGCCGGTGAAGTTCTTCGAGGTTTCCGCCTTCAGACCGCTTTCTGCACCGCCGGCCTGGATGACCGAGACCGACTGGGTGGCCTGGAAGTCTGGAGCCAGCCCTTCGGAGGCGCAGTTGCGTGCCAGTGCAGTACCCGGATCGCTGCCCCAGTTGTTGCAGGGGTCGATCTGGTTGCTGAGGAAGCCGCTGGTGGCACCCAGGAACTGTTCGAACAGCGCCGGAGCACGGTACGAGGTGCCGTACGAAGCGCGGAACGAGACCCAGCTGACCGGGGTCCACAGGCCGCCAATCTTGTAGGTATGGTCGGACCCGTAGGAGTCGTAGTCGGTCCAGCGACCGGAGATGTTGAAGGTCAGTTCTTCGGCCGCGGTGACGCCGGACAGCACCGGAATCTCCAGTTCGCCGAACACTTCCTTCACCGAGTCCGTACCGCGGGTCGGGGTCGAGGAGGTCAGGTTGTAGAGGTTGTTGTTGATCGAGTGGATCGACGGGGTGTCGTCAATCTTGGCACGACGCCACTCCGCACCAAACGCAGCGCGGACGTCACCGTGCGGCAGCGAGAACAGCGGGCCGCTGAAGGAGATGTTGGCGGTGGTTTCGGTGTACAGCGTGTTGCCGGTGACCGGCACGAACACGTAGTCGGACCATGCGCGCGGCAGTTCGCCCCCGATCACGGCGCTGGTCAGTCGCGGTGCAGCCACGCAGCCATCCGAGGTGTCGACGCAGCGGAAGCCGCCGGCACCGTCAGCCACCACGTTGAGGCTCTTGCTCAGGCGGTCGGTCAGGAACGACTCCATGGTGTAGTCCGCGTCGGAACGCGAATGGCCCAGCGAGAAGTCGTAGTCCCAGGTCGAGCTGAGGTTGCCGCGCAGACCTGCCGTGCCCTTGAAGAAATCAACCTTCTGCGAGCTCTTGTCGTTGCCGAAGCCGATGAACGCACGCACGCCCACGCCACCGCCGAAGTTCGACGAAGCCAGGTTGGACGGAATCAGCGGGCTGCCGCGCAGGTAGTCCAGCGACAGCTGGCGGTAGCTGGTCTGTTCCGATTCGCGACGGTTCCCCAACAGTTCGAAGTAGGCTTCAGCGTCGCCCATGACGCCCAGATCCAAGCCGCCCTGCAGGAAGGCGGTGTGGGTTTCTGCGCCCGAGATCAGCGAACGGTTCAGCATGCGCGGATCGAAAGTGTCGCGGATGTTGGTGTTGGTGGTCTGCCCGCCGCCCACGCCTTCGAAGCCCACCAGGCCCGTGGTCACCGCCGAGTTCGGGCGCCAGCGGTTGAAGGTGGTGCCGCGTGCGCCTGCGGCAGCGACGCCGGTCAGGTTCTGCGTACCGATGGTGTTGATGGTGACGCCGTTGGAGCCGGTGCCGGTGATCGGGTAGCACTTGGGCTGCCCGGTCAGCGGATCAATCGTGTCGGCACTGCCCCACGCACCGCCAGCGGCAGGGCGACGGTAATCGGTGTTGCAGCGCGTCCACTCGCGGTCGGCCAGGCTCAGGCCATCGCGGTTGTAGTACTCGTACGAACCGGAGATGTGTCCGGCCGATCCGGTGGTGCCAGCGACGATCGCATAGCGGCGCTCTTCGCCGCCGCCGCCGTCAGTGGCGGTCTGGCGCGCTTCGAAGGTCACGCCGTCGATCTTGCTTTTGGTGATGATGTTGATCACGCCGGCGACTGCGTCGGAGCCGTACACCGACGAAGCACCGTCCTTCAGCACTTCAACCCGGTCGATCATGGCATCGGGCAGCACGTTCAGATCGGCCGCTCCGACCGAACCACGGGTACCCGCAGGAGCCACGCGGCGACCGTTCATCAGGATCAGGGTGCGCGTAGGGCCCAGGCCACGCAGGCCGACTGTGTTGGCACCCGGGCCGCCATTGGTGACGTAACCGCCATACGCGTTGTTGATCTGCGAAGCACCTGCGGTGATGGCCGTGCTCTGCAGCACGCCTGCCGTGGACTGGAAGCCTGCCAGCGTGGTTTCTTCGCGGGTGATGACCTGCACCGGCGACACCGAGTTGAAGGTGTCCCTGCCGATGCGCGAACCGGTGACGGTCACGGTATCGAACGTGGTGGCTTCCTTCGCCTTTGCGGCTTCTGCAGCCGTTTCGGCGGTGCTGCTGTCCTGGGCGAACACGGGTGCCGAAGCGGCGAACACCATGGCGGTGGCCAGGGCGAAGCTCAGCGGGTTACGGCTGAGCGACTTGCGATTGATCATGAATGGATCCCCTTGGAACGGACGATGCGTCAAAACACCAGGCAACAGTGACCCGACGGCGCCCCGTGGGCACTCGCGTCAAAAGTAGGTGGTGTTTTGCCCCTATTCACCAGCTGCTGGAGCTGATGGTTTGAAGTTAACACAGGCTTAACACCGCCTGTCAACTATTCATCAAGAAGTCATAAAGACAAGATATGCAAATACCGTCTTTCGTTCTCATTTGCCTTTTAAGTAATTGATAATGCTACGAAGGTGACTTGTTTCTGCTGAAACAATTCGAGCGCTAACTGTGACGAATGCACGGTTTGGACAGGAGGATGCGCGCTCTCCGAGGTGTGCGTCGACCAGGAAATGACACAAGACATGCGCAGACAGGGCGAGACACGACCTCGCGCCATCGGCAGGGTCCAGCGCGGGCCAGCCGTGCCTTTGGCGCACGGTGTTTCGGAGGGAGGGCACGGGCAGCCCTGTATAGTGGCGGGCTTTCCCGTTCTGCTTTTCCGGAGTGCCCGCAGTGAGTGCCAGCCCCTCTCGACGTCCCCATGCCAGCCAGGTGCAGAAGGGCCTCAGCCCGCATCCGCGCGTCCGCAACGTGATCGCGGTGGGCTCGGGCAAGGGCGGGGTGGGCAAGTCCACCACCGCGGTGAACCTGGCCGTGGCGCTGGCCAAGCTGGGCGCGCGCGTCGGTCTGCTGGATGCCGACATCTACGGCCCCAGCGTGCCGACCATGCTGGGCCTGAGCGGCCGCCCGGAAAGCCCGGACAACAAATCCATCGAACCACTGCGCGCGTTCGGCGTGGAAACCATGTCGATTGGTTACCTGATCGAAGACGAAACCCCGATGATCTGGCGCGGTCCGATGGCGACGTCGGCCATGACCCAGTTCTTCAACGACACCCTGTGGGACGACCTGGACTACCTGCTGATCGACCTGCCGCCGGGCACCGGCGACATCCAGCTGACCCTGACCCAGAAGATCCCGCTGGCTGGCGCGGTCATCGTCACCACGCCCCAGGACATCGCCACGCTGGATGCGAAGAAGGCGCTGAAGATGTTCGAAAAGGTCGAGGTGCCGGTGCTGGGCATCGTCGAGAACATGGCCGTGCATACCTGCAGCAACTGCGGTCAGGTCGAGCACCTGTTCGGTGATAGCGGTGGCCAGCGCATGGCCGCGCAGTACGGTGTGCCATTGCTGGGCTCGCTGCCGCTGGACATCGGCATCCGCGAGCAGGGCGATGTGGGCACGCCGATCGTGGCCGCTGCGCCGGAGTCGCCGGCGGCCAAGGCCTATCTGGCCGCCGCGGAGCGTCTGGTCGAGGAAATGGGCAAGCGCCCGCGCGCCAGCATTCCCATTTTGTCCCAGCTGCTCTGATCCGCTTAGAATTCTTGCCTTAACGCACCCAGGACCCCCCCCGATGAGCATCAAGAGTGACCGCTGGATCCGCCGCATGTCCGAACAGCACGGCATGATCGAGCCGTTCGAGCCCGGCCAGGTCAAGCAGGCCAACGGCCAGCGCATCGTCAGCTACGGCACCTCCAGCTACGGCTACGACGTGCGCTGCTCGCGCGAGTTCAAGGTGTTCACCAACATCAACTCCACCATTGTCGACCCGAAGCATTTCGACAGTGGCAGCTTTGTCGACATCACCGCTGACGAATGCATCATTCCGCCGAACAGCTTCGCGCTGGCGCGCACCGTGGAGTACTTCCGCATTCCGCGCGACACCCTGGTGGTGTGCCTGGGCAAGAGCACCTACGCGCGCTGCGGCATCATCGTCAACGTGACCCCGCTGGAGCCGGAGTGGGAAGGGCACGTCACTCTGGAGTTCAGCAACACCACGCCGCTGCCGGCGCGCATTTACGCCAACGAAGGCGTGGCCCAGATGCTGTTCTTCCAGGCCGCCCCGGATGACATCTGCGAAACCTCGTACAAGGACCGCGGCGGCAAGTACCAGGGCCAGACTGGCGTCACCCTGCCACGTACCTGATTGGCACCACGCAAAACAAAAATGCCGGCCCTCGGGCCGGCATTTTTCATGTCTGCGGGTTTATTTCCCGCGGCCGAACAACATCGCCACCCCCACGGCCACCAGGCCCACCGGCCACCAGGTCAGGAACAGCCGGGACAGGTTCAACTGGGTCCAGCCCAGGTTGCTGGCCAGCATGAACAGGCCGATCAAAATCAACAGGATGGCGGCGACAAGATTGAAACGCATGGGATTCGGTCTGGACTCAGGGCTGGGGCGAATATCCTAGCCGTTCCTTCCAGTACGCGACACGTTCGGTCAGCACATCCGGGTCGAACCGGTGCGCCTGCCCGTGGCCCCAGACCGGCGCAGGCCAGGCCGGGTCGCCCTGGTGGCGGCCGATCACGTGGAAATGCAGCTGGCGCACGATATTGCCCAGCGAGCCGATGTTGATCTTCTCGACCCCGTCGGTGCCCTTGAGCGCCTTGCAGGCCCGGTTCAATTCGGTGCGCAGCTTGTCCTGCTGCTCGCCGTCCAGCTCGATCCACTCGGTGATATCCGCCAGGCGCGGCACCAGGATCAACCAGGGGTACCGCTCGTCATTCATCAACCGCACTTGCGACAACGGGCCTTCGTCTACCAGCACACTGTCGGTGGCCAGGCGGGAATCCAGTTCAAACTCGCTCATCCAAGATGCTCCGAAAAGAAGTCAAGGGTGCGTTGCAGCGCCAGGGCGGCGCTGTCTGGATCATACGCGTGTCCGACGCTCCGGTTGAAGGCATGGTCGGCCGGGTAGACGTAGGTGGCCATCTGCGGCAGCTTCTCGCGGTGAGCCTGCACGGCCTCCGGGGGGATGCTTTTGTCCTGCGCGCCGAAGTGGAACATGACCGGTGCCTTGGCCGTCTCGTCCAGGAACTGGACGTTGCGGGCACCGTAGTAGCTGACCGAGGGCAGGCCCAGGCGCAACGCGGACAACAGGGCAATGCTGCCGCCCCAGCAATAGCCGACGGTACCGACCTTGCCCGCCGGGGCCAGTTTCGAGGCCGACGCGCGGACGATCTCCAGCGCCTTCTCCACCCCGAGCGCATTGACCCGCTCCAAGCCCTGCTTCACCCCGTCCTGGTCGTAGGGCAGGGCGTCGGGATCGGCCTCCGGGCCATCGATCAGGTCGAAGAACGACGGGGCCAACACCGCGTAGCCCTGCTCAGCAAATCCGTCGGCCACCTCGCGGATATGCGGGTTGGCCCCAAAAATCTCCTGGATGACCACCAGTCCTCCGCGCGGCTTGCCTTCCGGCAGCGCCTGCCAGGCCCGGACGGGACCGTAATGCGTATCCAGCGTGACCCACTCACCCATTGCCGTACTCCTGATGGTTCAGGTGTTCATTATCGGCGGTTGGCGGGTTAGTGGGGCGTCATCGCCGCAGGCTCGTCTCCTGCGTCGTCAACATCCACGTGGTCCGTGGCCAGGGCAGCCTTGACCCTGTCTTCGATGAAGTCGAATGCCGCTTCAGGCACGCGATGCTGGAACTGAGCACGCCTGCGCTTGGAGACGACGCCGTTGTTCTGGAACGCGCCGACCAGCAGCACGGCCAGATCGCTGTTGACGAGGTCGTAAGCGCCGTCGACGGCCCGGTGTACAAGGTCATAGCGCATCAGGAATTCGGTTTCGTTGCGCAGTTCCTCATCCAGCGCGAGCTCGGCCATCTTCATGCAGAACTCCGCTGCCGGCGTTGCGTCCCAGTAGCGATAAGCGTCGTAGTGCAGGTCGCCCAGGTACCGGTACTCGAACTGTTCCCCGTCAATCCAGCGGACATCCCACTTTTCGCGCATGGGGCGCGAAAACGCCTGCAGCGCGTCCAGATACTCGGCCTCATGCTTCTTCATGGCAACCGAGATGGGGAGGATCAGTCCGTTCGTGAGCGCGCCCGCGCGGCAGAGCGTCTGATGTAGAAGGAATCGCGAAAGACGCCCGTTGCCATCCATGAACGGGTGGATGAAGACGAAACCAAACGACACCACAGCCGCCGCGACCAACGGGTCCACTCCCTCCAGGTGGTGATTGGACCAGTCCATCAGTGCGTCCATCAGTTCGTGCGCCAACCCAGGAGGCGGCGGGACATAGGTAACCGCCGCCGCCCCGCGATGGGCCTTGGCCAGGTGATTCTGCTGGTGTCTGAAAGAGACGGCCTGTTGCAAGGGATTGGTGATGGCCGTGTTCTGCAGTGCCGAGAGATAGTCCTCGGTCAGGGGCTCGCGTAGATGCGCCTGCTGGAGGATGCGAACGAAGGCGGCCTGTTTGGATGCTCCAGGTGTCTCTCCCTCGATTTCGAAGCTTCCGCGGGTTTCACTCAGATACGCCCATTCCAGTGCCCGGTCACGGATGGTCGGGTCCATGTCGGCAAGCACGTGATTGGCCCGAGCCAGCACGGCACGCTGCATGGCTTCCTGGACGGCAGGCGTCTTTTCCACGGTGGCGCAGTAGGTCAGCGTCCCCAGGCCATTGAAGTTGACGCGCCAGCGGGCATTGCGCTGGTCCTGTCCGACCACGAACCGGGCGGAGTCGAACACGTCCACGACAGCCCCCGTCGATACGGGAATATCCTCTAGCATGCGGCCATTGCTGGCTTCCCAGAAGAATCCGGCAAGACGCGCGTAGGCTCCGCCCGGGGTCTGCCGGACCACCGATGCGATCTGTTCTGCCGGGACGTGCCGCATTCCTTCCATGAGAATGGCCAGTTGGACAGGCTCATGCTTCAATGCAAAAAGGAAATGCTCCAGAACGTCCGCACCCTCCGCGGGGGCGACGCTGGTAGGCACCGCCACGTGATCGGGGAAGTGTTCCACGCGGGTGACTGGACTCACGCGCGCTGGGCGACGCGGCGGGAGCGTGTCGAGGCCGCAATGATTTCTTATCCATTCGTAGCCGATAGCCATGATTTTTTTACGCGGGCCCAGATTTTTTTACATATTGCCACTGTTCCCCAGAAAATTTTACAGCTCAATCTCATATTGCGGTGAGAATGGCTGAGCGACCTGTCCGCCGGGTTCACTCCGCCCGGTATACTTGCCGGTTTCCAGGCCCCGGCCCCCAGGTCTGCCTGCCCTCCCGGCAGCGGCCCAGGCCCCCAGAGTCCCACGATCCATGTCCCAGCTGAACCCGAAAGTCGGCTTCGTCAGCCTTGGCTGCCCGAAGGCCCTTGTCGATTCCGAGCGCATCCTCACCCAGTTGCGGGCCGAGGGCTACGACATCGTGCCGTCCTATGACTCGGCCGACGTGGTCGTGGTCAATACCTGTGGCTTCATTGATTCGGCCGTGACCGAGTCGCTGGACGCCATCGGCGAGGCGATGAACGAGAACGGCAAGGTGATCGTCACCGGCTGCCTGGGCAAGCGTCCGGAGGAGATCCGCAAGGCTTATCCGGACGTGCTGGCGGTGTCCGGCCCGCAGGACTACCAGAGCGTGATGGAGGCGGTGCACGCCGCGCTGCCGCCGAAGCACGATCCGTTCGTGGACCTGGTCCCGGATTACGGCATCAAGCTGACCCCGCGCCACTATGCCTATCTGAAGATTTCCGAAGGCTGCAATCACCATTGCAGCTTCTGCATCATTCCGTCGATGCGCGGCAAGCTGGTCTCGCGCCCGGTGGACGACGTGCTGCGCGAAGCCGAACGGCTGGTGCGCGGTGGGGTGAAGGAACTGCTGGTGGTCTCGCAGGACACCTCCGCCTACGGCGTGGATGTGAAGTACGCCGAGCGCATGTGGCGTGACAAGGCGTACCAGACCCGGATGAAGTCGCTGTGCGAAGGGCTCTCCGAACTGGATGCCTGGACCCGCATGCACTACGTCTACCCGTACCCGCACGTGGACGATGTGGTGCCGCTGATGGCGGAGAACCGCATCCTGCCGTACCTGGACATTCCGTTCCAGCATGCCAGCCCACGCATTCTGAAGCTGATGAAGCGCCCCGGCGCGGTCGACAAGACCCTGGAGCGCGTGCAGCGCTGGCGCCAGCTGTGCCCGGATATCACCGTGCGTTCGACCTTCATCGTCGGCTTCCCGGGCGAAACCGAGGCAGAGTTCGAAGAGCTGCTGTCGTTCCTGGATGAGGCGCAGCTGGACCGTGTCGGTGCCTTCGCCTACTCGCCGGTGACCGGTGCCACCGCCAACGATCTGCCCGGCGCGGTGCCGGACGAGGTCAAGCAGGAGCGTCTGGCCCGCTTCATGGCCCGCCAGGCGGAAATCTCCGCCGCGCGACTGGAAGCCAAGATCGGTACCGTGCAGCAGTGCCTGGTCGATGCGATTGAGGATGGCATCGCCGTGGCCCGTTCCAAGGCCGACGCGCCGGAGATCGATGGCCTGGTGCACATCCAGAATGCCGACGAAGCGCGCCTGCAGGTGGGTCAGTTCGTCAATGTCGAGATCACCGAAAGTGACGAGCACGACCTGTATGGCGATGCGCTGATCGAGGAAAACCCGGCGCGTAAGCTGCTCGACCTCAAGGTGCTGTGACCACCGTGGCGGCCGCTGCCGGCGGCGCGCGCCGCCGGTTCGTCGCGCCGCCGCGTGCAGAGGTGGCGGCGGCCACGTTCGACCATCCGCTGTTCGCGCAGATCGCCGATTTCCGGGATCTGCTGACAGGCCCTGAGTGGCCGTCCGTGTCAGTGCTGGATCAGCGGCTGGCGTTGGACGGCAAGCATCTGGTCAAACAGGCTGAGGCGCTGCTGGCCGACGGCCTTCACTACGAAATGCGCATTGCGCTCGGTGCAATTGCCACCCGTGCGGACAACTGGCACGACCTGTTCAATGCCCTGGTCTGGGCCCGATATCCGGCGCTCAAGCGGGCGCTCAACCTGCAGCAGTGCCGGCACATCGAGGGGCAGGGCGGGCATCAGCGCAATCGCGCGCAGGCGGCGCTTACCCAGTTCGATGAAGTCGGCGTGGTGGTGCGGGTGGCGGATACCGCGCTTCTGCAGTCGTGGGATGCGCATGACTGGCAAACGCTGTTCGTCGCGCAGGTGGATGCGTGGCGTGACGGACGCATCGCGGTGGCGGCGATGTTCGGGCATGCGTTGATGGAACAGGCGCTGCTGCCCGAGCGATTGCTGGTGGGGAAGTGCCTGGTGGTGCAGGGCGGAGATGATGCCAGTGCCGTGGCTGCGGTGGCGCAGGCCGTGAAAGAAGGGCGCGTGTTGTGTGATCCGCTCGAGCTGCGGCCGTTGCCGTTGATGGGCGTGCCGGGCTGGTGGGCGCGGCAGGATGACGAATTTTATGCAGATGATGCGTATTTCCGGCCGTTGCGCGAGGGGCGGGTATATCCCGATGTCACGGGTCACGACCAACGGTCGTGACCTACCGGGTAGGCCACGACCGTTGGTCGTGACGCGCGGTTACCCGGAATATTCCACCGCAAGAATCGCAAACCCGGTGCGCCCGCTGGGCAGCTCCACTTCAAATTCATCGTCCACACGCTTCTTCAACAACGCGCGCGCCAGCGGCGAATCGATGCTGATCCAGCCGGCCCCGGCATCGGTCTCATCGGGCCCGACGATGCGATAGCGCGTGGTATCCCCGCTGTCCACGTTCTCCAGCTCCACCCAGGCCCCGAAAAACACCGCCTGCGGATCAGTCGGCACGGTATCCACCACCCGCAGCGACTCCAGCCGCTTGGTCAGGTAGCGCACCCGGCGATCAATCTCGCCCAGCTGCTTCTTGCGGTAGGTGTACTCGGCATTCTCCGAGCGGTCGCCCTCGGCTGCGGCCGCGGCCAGCGCCTTCACCACCTCCGGCCGCTTCACCCGCCACAGTTCATCCAGCTCGCTCTTCAGGCGCTGATGCCCCTGTGCGGTGATCAGCGCCGTGCTCTTTTCGCCGGGTGGACGCCAACGCGACATCAGCGCTTGCCGCCGAAAATGCTACCCAGAATGCCACGCACGATCTGGTTGCCCAGTTTGGTGCCCACGGTGCGGGTGGTCTGCTTGGCCATGGTCTCAATCATGCCCTGGCGGCGCTTGGTGCCGAAGATCGCGTCCTTGATCGACTGTCCGAAGCCGCCGCCCTGTGCGTCATCCTGCTCACGCGTGCGCGCCTTGGGCGCGTCGGCCTGCTGCACGGCCTTCTCCGCGCGCAGGGCCAGCAGCTCAGCAGCTGACTCGCGGTTCACCGCCGTGTCATAGCGGGTGCCCACCGGGCTGCCGGCACGCACCTGCGCGCGTTCGGCTTCGGTGATCGCGCCCATGCGGCAGCGCGGCGGCGCGATCCGGGTCTGCTGTACGGGCGAGGGAATGCCCTTGTCCTGCAGGGTGGAGACCAGCGCTTCGCCGGTGCCCAGCTGCGACAGCGTCGCGACTACGTCCAGTTTCGGATTCGGCACGAAGGTCTCTGCGGCGATCTTCACCGCCTTCTGGTCGCGCGGGGTGAACGCGCGCAGCGCGTGCTGCACCCGATTGCCAAGCTGGCCGAGGATGTTGGCCGGTACGTCATCCGGGAACTGCGAGCAGAAGTACACGCCCACGCCCTTGGAGCGGATCAGCCGTACCACCTGCTCGATGCGCTGGACCAGGGCGGGCGGAGCGTCGTCGAACAGCAGGTGGGCCTCGTCGAAGATGAAAACCAGCTTGGGCTTTTCCAGATCGCCCACTTCCGGCAGCGTTTCAAACAGTTCCGACAGCAGCCACAGCAGGAAGGTGGAGTACAGCCGCGGCTTCAGCACCAGCTGGTCGGCCGCGAGAATGCCGATCACCCCGCGCCCATCGTGGTTGACCCGCATCAGGTCGGCCAGCTCCAGCGCTGGCTCGCCGAAGAACGACTCACCGCCGTCCTGCGACAGGCGCAGCAGTGCGCGCTGGATGGCGGCCACGGTCTGTGCGCTGACCAGTCCGTACTCGGTGGAAATGTCCTTGCGCTCGTCGGCCACCAGGCCGAGCAGGGCACGCAGGTCATCCAGGTCAAGCAGCAGCAGTCCGCGGTCGTCGGCCAGCTTGAACACGATGTCCAGCACCCCGGACTGGGTGTCGTTGAGTTCCAGAATGCGCGCCAGCAGGGTCGGGCCCATTTCGCTGACGGTGGTGCGCACCGGGTGGCCCAGCTTGCCGTACAGGTCCCAGAAGATCGCCGGGCTGCCGGCCGGGGCGTAGTCGCTTACGCCGATCTCGTGCGCGCGCTGCAGCAGCTTCTCGCCGCCGGCACCGGGCACGGCCAGGCCGGACACATCGCCCTTCACATCGGCCAGGAAGACCGGCACCCCGATCCGGGAAAAGCCCTCGGCCAGGGTCATCAGGGTCACCGTCTTGCCGGTGCCGGTGGCCCCGGCGACCAGTCCGTGGCGGTTGCCCAGCGCGGGTTGCAGGGTGACGGCGATATCGTCGGTGACGCCTTTGCCAAGCAGGATCGGGTCCATGGTCAACTCGCTGTGGTCGGGCAGGTGAATGGGGAAATTCTAAACGCCGGAAGGGGGCTGGCGCGTGACCGGGTTGCCCCGATGCAAGCCGCGCGGCTACTCTGCCTGCTCATTCGTTCACAGTGCCAAAGATGCCCGTTCCTGTCCTGTTTGTCCGTGGTTGGCCGCTGCTGGCATTGGCTGCTCTGCTCACCGTTGCGCCGCAGGCGCAGGCCCAGCGCGTTTCGGCGCGCGACAAAGTCAAGATCGAGGCGCTGGAGCAGCGCATGAGCGCCGCCGAGAAGCGCTATGCCGATGCCCAGGTGCTGGTCGCCAACGCCGACCCCAAGGGCCGCAATGAAAGTGATGCGGCGCTGGAAGACATGGAGGACGTGGTCAGCGACTGCGTGGCGCAGAAGGGCTGCCAGGTCAGCAATCTGCTGACCACCTACAAGCGGCTGCTGAAGAGCAACGCCGACGCCGGCAACGAAGAAGAACAGGAAATCGCTGGCAGCGGGCCTGCACTGCTGGAGGCCGATCCCGACCATATCGGCCCGCTGGCCGCCGACGTGCCCGAGGCGGCCCGTGCCGCTGCGCTGCTCAACGACAAGCGGCATGCCTTCGACAACATGGTGGAGTACAACCCCGCCGTGCAGGCCGGCATTCGCCGCTGGCTGACCGACATGCGCCCGGCGCTGCTGACCAGCTATGAGAATTACCAGAACCTGCGCTCGGTGATGTGGCCCGAGTGGGAAAAGCGCGGCCTGCCCGAGGCCCTGCTGTTCGGCATCATGGCCAAGGAATCCAACGGCCGCGTGCACGCCAGCTCGCGCGCGGGCGCGGCCGGCCTGATGCAGTTCATGCCGGCCACCGGCCGCCGCTTCGGCCTGGGCCCGGACGGCACCGGTTTTGACACCCGTTTCGATGCGCGCAGTGCGGCCGAGGCCAGCGCCACCTACCTCAACGAGCGCATGCGCGAGCTCAACAACAGCGTCGAGCTGTCGCTGGCCGGCTACAACGGCGGCGAAGGTCGCGCTTTGCGCGTGTTCCGGCAGAACCCGGGGCAGGGCTTCTGGGTGGACGGCGTCTACAACCAGTTCCCGGCCGAAACCAAGGACTACGTGCCGATGGTGATCGCCGCCGCCTGGATCTATCTGCATCCGCAGCAGTACGGCGTCGAGTTCCCGAAGATCAGCGCGCAGCCGGCCACCCTGCGCCTGGCCAAGTCCACCACCATCTACGAACTGACCATCTGCCTGGGCAGCGCCGGCACCCGCGATGGCTACATGCGCGTGCTGCGCAATCTCAATCCGCGTTATGAGGCGGACGGCTGGATTCCGGCCGGCACGATCATCAACGCCACCACACGCATTGCCGGCCTGTACAACCGTTACTGTGTGTCCGGCCCGCGCGCCGACCTGGCCCGCACCCTGATCACCGCCGACCTCAATGCCGCCATCGTGCGCCCGAATGCGGCCAGCTACACCGGCAACGTGGCAGTGGGCAGCGTGGTGCCGGTGGCCGGCGTGGAGGCCGCTGCGGCGGCTACTGCGCCTACCGCGCCGGTGGCCGTGGCCGCCAAGCCCAAGCCCAAGCCGGTGCGCAGCGTGAAGGTCGGCAAGGGCGACACCCTGGGCCGGATCTCCGACAAGTACAGCTGTGATCTACGTGAACTGGCCCGGGCCAACGGGCTCAAAGCACCGGCGTATGCACTGCGGCAGGGGCAGTCCCTGAAACTGCAGGGATGCGGGAAGTAGCCCGGAACCTGTTAGGCTCGCCGCCATTGAAGCGCTTTTTTAAGGAATGACGATGGATATCACCGCCATCAACGAGATGTTCGCCAACATCCGTGAGAACACTGACTGGGATCTGGGCGGCGACCTGGTCTGGGGCTATTTCTTCGTCAACACCACGCCCGAACCTTTGGCAGGCCTGGCCGAGGTTCTGGAAGAGCAGGAATACACCGTGGTGGAGCTGTTCGAGCCGGATCTGGAAGAGGGCGAAGCGCCTTACCATGTGCTGCACGTGGAGAAGGTCGAAATCCACACGGCGGAGTCGCTGGACCAGCGCAACCATGAGCTGCAGGCGCTGGCTGAGGCCAATGGCGTCGAGGATTACGACGGCATGGATGTGGGCCCGGTCGAGTTCGCGCACGGCGGCGACGACGCCTGACGTTACGGTGGACACGCATGGCGTGTCCCTACCGGTCGCCCGACCAACCAAACCCGGGCGACCATGGATCGTAGTGACACGCCATGCGTGTCAACGCCATGACCCTGCGCACGTACACGCCATGCGCGTCGCCACATATCGTCTGATAACCGTAGAGCCACGCCCTGCGTGGCTTCGACCCGGTCTGATACCGCGAAGCCACGCAGGGCGTGGTTCTACGGCCTTACGAACGCAGCGTCGCCAAGGCCTCGCCCAGGCGCACCGCACGCTCGGCGTCCAGATGCGGCGCAAATTCCGCCACGCCCGGCGGCAACAGCACGATCACGGTCGAGCCGTAATTGAACCGCGCCATCTCGGCAAAGCGCTCCAGCGTGATCCCCTTGCCGCGATAGTCCTTGCGGGTGATGCGGTCGCCATAGGTGGGAATCTCTTCGCCGCCCCAAACCGTCTCCACGCCCGACACCAGCAGCGCGCCCACCATCACCTGCACCATCGGCCCGAAGTCGGTGTCGAAGTGGCACACCAGGCGTTCGTTGCGCGCGAACAGCGCCGGCACCGTGTTCACGGCCGCCGGGCCCACGCTGAACAGCCGGCCCGGCACATGCACGGTTTCGACCAGCGTGCCGGTCCACGGCATGTGCACGCGGTGATAGTCCTTCGGCGACAGATACACCGTGGCAAACAGGCCATGCCGGAACACTTCGGCGGCTTCTGGATCACCCAGCAGTTGCGCGGCGGTGAACGACTGCCCCTTGGCCTGGAAGATCACCCCGTCCTCGATCGCACCCAGCTGGCTGATGCGGCCATCTGCCGGCATCAGCAGGCTGCGCGGATCGGGATCGGCCACGCGCGCACCCGGCTTCAGGGCGCGGGTGAAGAACTGGTTGAAGGTCGGGTAGCTGCGCGGGTCCGGGTTGGCCGCTTCGGCCAGGTTCACCCCGAATTTCGCGGTCACGGTGTCAATCAGCCAGCGCGAGATCTTCGGGTTGCTGGAATACGCCAGGCTCCGCGCCATGGACGACAGCAGGCGGTGCGGCAGGACGTAGGTCAGCTTCGTGGTCAGGCTCATGGTGCGGTTTTCTCGGTCAGCAGCTGCAGGTCGCGGGCAATGGCCTGCGCCTGGAAGGGCGGGCGGATCAGGCCGGCCAGCTTGCCGTCCGGGTCCAGGACGGCCAGGCTGGCCGAATGCTCCAGGGTGTAGTCCTGGGGATTTTCATCGAAATGCCTGCCTTCCACCTTCTGGAACACGAAGCCCAGCGAAGTGGCAAAGCGCTCCAGCGAAGGCACGTCGGCGGTGGCCGCCAGGGTGTCCTTGTGGAAGGCGTGGGCATACTCGCCCAGCCGGGCGGGGGTGTCGCGTTCGGGGTCCACGGAAATGAACACCACGCGCGGGCGCAGGCTTTCGGGCAGGCTTTCCCAGCTTTTCTGGGCTCGGGCCAGGTCGGCCAGGGTGGTCGGGCAGACGTCCGGGCAGAAGGTGAAGCCCAGGAACACCAGGGTCCAGTGACCTTTCAGCTCGCCGGGAATCAGCCGGGTGCCGTCGGACTGGCTCAGGTTGAAGTCCGGCAGCGGGCGCGGCTGCGGGTAGAAGGTGATGGTTTCGGTGGCGGGGTGGTTGGCCGCCGGCGTCGGTGCGAACACCTTCTGCGCCGTTACCAGGCCCAGCCCGGCGGCCAGCGCGATGATCAGGATGATGCCTGTGGTGCGGTTGAACATGGAAAACCCGTTCCCGGAGTGGCCCACCATCATAGGGGAGGGCTCCGGCCCCGCCCAGCCGTTTCGCCTGCAACGGATGCCGCGGCCCCTTCCAGCGCCTATAATCGGGGGCCAATTTGTCTGTTGCCTTGCCATGACTGCCGATACGGCCGCCGAACTCCATACGATCATCGACCTGATCCGCTACGGCACCAGCCGTTTCAATGCCGCCGGGCTGACCTTCGGGCACAGCTACGACAACGCTCTGGACGAGGCCACGCAGCTGGTCCTGCACAGCCTGCACCTGCCGCATGACCTCGGCCCGGCCTATGGTCAGGCCCGGGTCACCCGCGACGAGAAGCTGCAGGTACTGGAGCTGTTCCAGCGCCGTATCGATGAACGCATTCCGGCCGCCTATCTCACTGGCGAAGCCTGGTTTGCGGGCTTGAGCTTCAAGAGCGACAGCCGTGCGCTGGTACCGCGCTCGCCGATCGCCGAGCTGATCGAGTCCGGTTTCGAGCCGTGGCTGGCCGGTCGCGACGTGCACCGCGCGCTCGACCTGTGCACCGGTTCAGGCTGCATTGCCATCGCCATGGGCCACTACTACCCGAACTGGGAAGTGGACGGCGTCGACCTCAGCGATGACGCGCTGTCGCTGGCGGAAGAGAACAAGGAACGCCTGCAGGCGCACAACGTCACCCTGCTCAAGTCGGACCTGTTCAACGGTCTCACCGGCCGTCACTACGACCTGATCGTCACCAACCCGCCATACGTCACCAATGACGAAACCGACGCGCTGCCGCAGGAATACTCCTACGAGCCCGAAATGGGCCTGCGTGCCGGCGACGACGGCCTCGACCTGGTGCTGAAGATCCTGCGTGACGCGCCGCTGCACCTCAGCGAGGACGGCCTGCTGATCTGCGAAGTGGGCGAGTCCGAACAGCACCTGATCAAGCTGCTGCCGGAAGTGGACTTCGCATGGGTGGAGTTCAAGGTCGGCCAGATGGGCATCTTCGCGGTCGAGTGCCGCGAGCTGATCGCTCACAGCGCCCGCATCACCGAACTGGCGGCGCAGCGGCCGTGAGTTCCAATACCTTCGGCAAGCTCCTGTCGGTCACCACCTTCGGCGAATCGCACGGTCCGGCGATCGGCTGCGTGGTCGATGGCTGCCCGCCGGGGCTGGAACTGATTGCCGACGAATTCGCCCATGACCTGCAGCGGCGTGCCACCGGCAAGAGCCGGCATACTTCGGCGCGGCGCGAGGCCGATGAGGTCGAGATCCTTTCGGGCGTGTATGAAGGCCGCACCACCGGCACCCCGATTGCGCTGCTGATCCGCAACACCGACCAGCGCAGCAAGGACTACAGCAACATCGCCCAGCAGTTCCGTCCGGGTCATGCCGACTACAGCTACTGGCAGAAGTACGGCATCCGCGATCCGCGCGGCGGCGGCCGCTCGTCCGCGCGCGAAACCACCATGCGCGTGGCCGCTGGCGTCATCGCCAAGAAGTGGCTGGCTCAGCGCTACGGGGTCACCGTGCGTGGTTACCTCTCGCAGCTGGGCGAGATCACCCCCACCGGCCACGACTGGTCGGCGGTGGAAGACAACCCGTTCTTCTGGCCGGTGGCCGAACAGGTGCCGGCGCTGGAAAGCTACATGGATGCGTTGCGCAAGTCCGGCGACTCGGTCGGCGCGCGCGTCAACGTGGTCGCCGACGGCGTGCCGCCGGGCTGGGGTGAACCCATCTACGGCAAGCTCGACGGCGAACTGGCCGCCGCGCTGATGAGCATCAA
>JBCNQC010000021.1:0-58298 GCA_039592995.1 Stenotrophomonas sp.
CTCCGGTAGCCGCCCCAGCTTGAACACACCCTCCTCCCTGCCACCAACCGGGGATGACGCCCGTGTTTGAACTGATTCTTGTTGTATTCGCCCTGATCCTGCTCAACGGCTTCTTCGCCATGTCCGAGATGTCGGTCATGACCTCGCGCAAGAGCCGGCTCAAGCAGATGGCCACCTCGTCCAAGCGCGCGGCCAAGGCGCTTGAACTGTCCGAGAAGCCCGAGAGCTTCCTGTCCACCGTGCAGATCGGCATCACCGTGATCGGCGTGCTGACCGGCCTGCTGGGTGGCGATGCGATCGGTGAAGCGATCGCCGTGTGGATCCGCGACCTGATGCCGGGCTTCGGTTACGCCGAACTGGTCGGCAAGGGCCTGGCGGTCACCCTGATCACCTTTGTGACGCTGATCTTCGGCGAACTGGTGCCGAAACGACTGGCACTCACCCGTTCCGAAGACATCGCCGGCCTGGTCGCGCTGCCGATGAGCTGGCTGGCCAAGCTGGCCTTCCCGTTTGTCTGGCTGCTCTCGCATACCACCCAGCTGGTGCTGCGCCTGCTGGGCCTGGGCAAGGACGAGGCCGCCCAGGTCACTGAAGAAGAGATCCGCATGCTGGTGGCCGAAAGCCACGAAGCCGGCGTGATCGATGCGCACGAACGCGACATGATGAACCGCGTGATGCGGCTGGGCGACCGCACCGCCGACAGCCTGATGACCCCACGCAACCGCATCGCCTGGCTGGACACCGCCGCCAGCGCCGAAAAGAACCTGGCCGCCATGCGCGAACACGAGTTCTCGCGCTACCCGGTGTACCGCGACAACGACCAGGACATCGTCGGCGTGCTCGAGGTGAAGAGCTTGGTTACCCGCCTGGCGCGCGACGATCAGTCGCTGTTCCAGCAACTGCGCGAGCCGTTGTATGTGTCCGAATCCACGCACGCGATGAAGCTGCTGGAAATCTTCCGTGAAGAGCAGCAGTCGATGGCACTGGTGGTGGACGAGTACGGCGAGATCCAGGGCCTGGTGACCATCAGCGACCTGATGGGCGCGGTGGTCGGTCGCCTGCAGTCGGTGGAGAACGTTGACGAGGATGCGCTGGTGGTGACCCGTGCGGACGGCTCCTTCCTGGTGGACGGCTCGCTGTCGATCGAGGACCTGCGCGAACTGATGGGCAATGTGGAACTGCCCGATGCCGAGGACGGCGACTATTACACCCTGGCCGGCATGTGCATCCACTACTTCGGCCGCATTCCGCACGCCGGTGAGTACTTCGACTGGGCCGGCTGGCGCATCGAGATTGTCGACCTGGACGGCGCACGCGTGGACAAGCTGCTGCTGCGCACGCTGGCCGAAGAGGAAACCGATGAGCTCACCGGCTGACCCGACGCCGGACCAGAGCCGGCCCGAATATCAGAACGAGGGTATCCGTACCCTGCTGGCGATGTTCGACCAAGGCGACCCGGACGAGCATCTCAAGCTCGGCCAGATCCTGCAGAACCTGCAGCAGAGCGCGTTTGGCGTGTTCCTGTTCGTAGCCATCCTGCCCGCGTTCATCCCGATTCCGGGGATCGGCGGTGCGGTCAGCGGCCCGCTGGTGATCCTGATCGGCGCACAGATGCTGTGCGGCATGCGACGTCCCTGGCTGCCCGGCTTCATCGCCAACCGGGGGCCGCGGCGCGGCACCATGCATCGCTTCCTGGCCCGGATCGACGGCGCGCTGCGCCGCCTGGACCGGCTGCTCAAGCCGCGCAACGCCACCCTGCTGGTGCCGTTGCCGGCACATGCGTTTACCGGCCTGCTGCTGGTTCTGGTCGGCCTGCTGCTGTCGCTGCCGATTCCCTTCACCAACTATCTGTTCGGCTTCCAGCTGCTGCTGTTCTCGCTGGCCCTGCTGGAGCGTGATGGCGTGCTGATGGCGATCAACTGGGTGGGTGCCATTGCTGCCGTGCTGTTCTTTGGATTCAGTTCCGGGCAGCTGGTGCAGTACGTCGGGGACCTGCTGCAGAAGTGGTTCTAGGACGCAGATACCCGGTAGCGCCGGCCGTTGGCCGGCCCACGGATCACCTGGGCCGGCCAACGGCCGGCGCTACCGGCATACGTCTCGCGATCAACCGACAACACCCCGGCGTCATTACCTCAAATCCACCTTGCCGGTATCTGCCATCGCTGCCGGCTCGTCACTGACCGCCGACAACACGAAACTCAACGCCTTGCCCAGCAGCGTGCCCGGGCCATCCCAGTACTCGGCCGACTCGGCACGCACGTGGATCAGGCGCAGGTTGGGATCGTCCTTGCCGCCCGGGAAGAACAGCTTCATCGCCGGCGACCACAGTTCTTCGACCTTGGCACGGTCATCGACGATGCGCGCGGTACCGGCGACCGAGACGTAGGTGTTCTTCGACGGCGAGGCGTAGGCCACGTTGACCAGCGGGTTGAGCGAGATCTCCGCCACTTTGGGGCTGTCTGCTGCGGTGGCGAACCACAGGTCGCCGTCGAATTCCACCTCCTGGGTGCCCAGCGGACGGCTGTACAGTCGGCCGTCCACACCGGTGGTGGTGAACATTGCGATGTCGACGTCGCGGATCAGCTCCGCCAGCTGTTTGATCTGCTCGGCGTGGGTGCGGTGGCTCATGGTCGGGCTCCTGTTGCGGGAGCCCTGATGAGAACGTACTTCGGCAGACGAGGGTGTGACCTCGCGGTCACGCGGCCTTCGCGGTTGCCGGCTGGCGGTACGGAGGTTGCCGGCCAGCGGCCGGCACTACCGGGTGCCCGATGCGTCAGACGGCGGTGGCCAGACCGGCGTCGCGCCATGCCTGCATGGCCAGCCCGAACGAGCGCTTGCGCGCGGCGTGGTCGTAGATGTTGGCGGTGAGGATGAGCTCATCGGGCTTGTGCCGGGCCACAAACGCGGCCAGACCCTCGCTGACCTGGCGCTGGTCACCCACCACGGCACAGGCCAGCGCGCTCTGCACGCCGATCTTTTCATGCGGCTCCCAGAACGCCTCGATATCGTCGATCGGCGGCGGAATCAGGCCCGGCTTGCCCCGACGCAGATTGACGAAGCTCTGCTGCTGGGTGGTGAACAGCCGCTTGGCCTCGGCCTCGCTCTCGGCCGCGACCACGTTCAAGCCGAGTACCGCATAGGGTGCGGTCAGATACTGCGACGGGCGGAACTCGGCACGGTAGACCGCCAGTGCCTGGTCCATCGCGTCGGGCGCGAAGTGCGAAGCGAATGCATACGGCAGGCCCAGTGCGGCGGCCAGACGCGCACCGAACAGGCTGGAGCCGAGCAGCCACACCGGCACCGGAATGCCGGCTCCGGGTACCGCACGGACGGCTTGCCCGGCCTGCGCCGGTTCAAAGTAATGCAGCAGTTCGCGCACGTCCTGCGGGAACTGGTCGGCGCTGTCGAAGTAGCGGCGCAGCGCGCGGGCGGTGGGCTGGTCGGTGCCGGGCGCGCGGCCCAGGCCGAGGTCGATGCGGTCCGGGTACAGCGAGGCCAGGGTGCCGAACTGCTCGGCGACCTGCAGCGGTGAATGATTCGGAAGCATGATGCCGCCGGAGCCCACGCGGATGCGCTTGGTGCCGCCGGCGACGTGGCCGATCAGCACCGCCGTGGCGGCGCTGGCGATGCCCGGCATGTTGTGGTGTTCGGCGAGCCAGTACCGGTGGTAGCCCCAGCCTTCGGCGTACTGCGCCAGGTCAAGCATGTTGGCGAACGCCTGCGTGGTGTCGCTGCCCTCGCAGACCGGGGCCAGGTCAAGAATCGACAGTTGCATGAAACCGTTCCATCAGGGGTATCCCGTTGTGATGGGGGCGGTTTCGGGCGGGGGACAGGGACGCTGGCGGGATGCTGATTCCTGTTGGGTCCATGACGGCCGGCCAAGGGCCGGCGCTACCGATGCTGCAGACCCGGTAGCGCCGGCCGTTGGCCGGACCAGGCGATACCTGATTCACTCGGATCAGCGCGTTTCCAAATCCACCAGCGGCTTCAGTTCAGCATCCAGGGCCACGCGCTCATCGAACACGAAACAACGCCCTTCGTAGCCTTCCCCGCCCACTTCCTCGAAATAGCCGAGAATGCCCCCATCCAGCTGCAGCACGTTGTCCATGCCGTCATTACGCATCCACAACGCCGCCTTTTCACAGCGGATGCCACCGGTGCAGAAGCTGACCACGGTGCTGTCGCGCAGCGCCTCGCGGTGCGGAGCCAGTGCATCGGGCAGGTCGGTGAACTTGGTGATCGGCAGCACCAGTGCATTCTGGAACGTGCCGTACTCGATCTCCTGCACATTGCGGGTGTCGAGCATCACCACCGGCTTGCCGGCGTCGTCATGGCCCTGGCGCAGCCAGCGCTGCACCGTGGCCGGGTCGACGGCGGGTGCGCGCGGGAAATCCAGCGGCTGGCCGTCGTCGATGCGGAAGCTGATGATTTCCGGCTTGACCTTGGCCTTGAGCCGGGCGAAAGGCTGCATCTGGCTGTAGCTGGTCTTCACCCGCATCCCGTCGAAGCGCGCGTCTTCGGCGAGCGCGGCATAGAAACCATCGATGCCCGCCTGGCTGCCAGCCAGGAACAGATTGATGCCCTCCCCCGCCACCAGGATGGTGCCGCGCAGCCCGGCCGCTTCGGCGCGCGCCAGCAGGGTGGCGCACAACGCCTGCGGGTCGGCAATGTCAATGAAATGGTAGGCGGCGGTATTGGCGATCATCCGCCTATTTTAGCCGCGCAGCAGCATGAACGGCAGCAGCACCAGGGCGGCGGCGGCCAGCATGCCCAGCAGGACCAGCACCACGAACACCGGGCGGGCGCGCAGCAGGCCGCCAAAGGTCTCGGCGGTGCCGTCGCGCAGCGCGGCCTGGCGCTCGGCCCGGACCCGTTCGCCTCGCGCCTGCTGGTATTCGGCCATCAGCGCCTTGGCCCGGGGCTGGTCGGCGTCGTCGCGGATCCAGATGCCGCCCCAGGAGATGCCCCACGGGCTGGGCTCGGTGCGGTAATGGGCAATGCCCGCCTGGTCCAGGAGCGCGGTCACGTCTTCGATTTCATCGTCTGCGACATTGCGCAGGTTGAGCAGCAGTTTCGACATGGGGCCATGATAGCGCCCGGCGATGCGCTACCCTTGCGTCCCCTGTAAACACCCGGTGCCGCCATGCGTCGTCTGCCGAAGTTCATGATCGCTCCCCTGCTGTTGTCGCTGCTGGCCGGCTGCACGCCGCCGGGCCCGCCCCCGGGCGGCACCGTGGCCGCCTTCGAGAAGATCGACACCCAGCCGGGCAGCGGAGCCGAAGCCACGCCGGGCAGCACCATTTCGGTGCACTACACGGGCTGGATCTACGACGAGCGCAAGGCCGACAAGCACGGCGACAAGTTCGACAGCTCGGTTGATCGCGGCGAGCCCTTCAGCTTCCAGCTGGGCCAGGGCCGCGTGATCAAGGGCTGGGACGAAGGCTTTGCCGGCATGAAGGTCGGCGGCAAGCGCACCCTGATGATTCCGGCCGAGTACGGCTACGGAGCCAGTGGTGCCGGCCCGATTCCGCCGAACGCCTCGCTGGTGTTCGACGTGGAACTGCTTGACGTCAAGCCGCGCTGAACATGACCGCCCTGCAGCACCCTGCCCGCGTGGCAATCATCGGTGGCGGCCCGGCCGGCCTGATGGCCGCCGAAATCGTGCGCGCCGCTGGCCACACCGTCGACCTGTATGAAGCCAAGGGCTCGCCCGGGCGCAAGTTCCTGATTGCCGGCAAGGGCGGCCTGAACCTGACCCACTCCGACCCACCGGCGCTGTTTGTCAGCCGCTACCGCGAGCGCGCGGATGCGGTCGGGGCATGGCTGGCCGACTTCAATGCCGAGGCACTGCGGGCCTGGGCGTTGCAGTTTGGCGTGGAAACCTACGTCGGCACTTCCGGCCGCGTGTTCCCGGTGGACCGCAAGGCGGCCCCGCTGCTGCGTGGCTGGGTGCGCCGACTGAAGGACCAGGGGGTGCGCTTCCATGTGCAGCATCGCTGGACCGGCTGGACGGCGGACGGGGCCCTGCGCCTGGAAACGCCGGAGGGTGAGGTCACCGTGGCGGCCGAAGCGGTGGTGCTGGCGCTGGGCGGCGGCAGCTGGCCGGAACTGGGCTCCGATGGTGCCTGGGTGGCCCCGTTGCAGGCGCGCGGCGTGGATATCGCGCCGCTGAAGCCGGCCAACTGCGGCTTTGACATCGACTGGACCGCGTACTTCCGCGATCGCCAGGCGGGCGCGCCGCTGAAGCCGGTGGTGGCGCACTGGATCGGGCTGGACGGTACGGCCCACTTTCTGCAGGGCGAGTGCGTGATCACCGCCAACGGTATTGAAGGCAGCCTGATCTACGCGCTGGCGGCCGACCTGCGCGACACGCTCGCGCGTGATGGGCAGGTGCAGCTGCAGCTGGACCTGCTGCCTGGGCAGACTGAAGCGCAGCTGTTGGACAAGCTGCGCAAACCCCGCCAGGGGCGCAGCTTTGGTGAACACCTGCGCCGCCAGCTGGGGTTGGGTGGAGCGAAATCGGCGCTGCTGTTTGAGGTGATGGGTAAAGACGCTGGGCAACTGCCGGCCGAGGCGGTGGCGGCGGCGTTGAAGCGGCTGCCGCTGTCGTTGTTGCGTCCGCGTCCGATTGACGAGGTGATCAGCACTGCGGGCGGTGTTCGCCTGGAGGCGCTGGATGATGCGTTGATGTTGCGTGACCTGCCGGGCACGTTCTGTGCCGGCGAGATGCTGGATTGGGAAGCGCCGACGGGGGGGTATCTGCTGACTGCGTGTTATGCCAGCGGCGTGCGGGCTGGGCGTGGGGTGGTTGAATACCTGAACCGTTGAGGTCGTCCGCAGTCCGCTAGCGCCGGCCGTTGGCCGGCCCAGGCGGTGCGTGGAGCCGGCCAACGGCCGGCGCTACCAAAGCAGCCACACATCCCTTCGCGTCACCGCGATTTGCTTGCGCGCAACGCCTGGATGCGGGCCGGCGGCTGGAACGAATCGCTTCTCGCATCGCCCCAGAAATCATGGAACACCGCATGATCGGGCACCCGGCGCAGCAGCTCGCCGGGGCTGAGGTAGCGGTACAGCGAGGCCAGCGAGCGGATCTCCACCGGCGATACGCGGCGCAGAATGTGTTCCGGACCCAGTTCCGCCGGGTGCTGCAGGCCGGCCGCACACAACAGGTCGCGCAGCGCGCGCAGCGTGTTCTCGTGATAGCTGTGCACGCGGGTGGCCTTGTCCGCGGCATCCAGGTGCCGCCAGCGGCTGGGGTCCTGGGTGGCGATACCGGTCGGGCACTTGTCGCTGTGGCAGCTGAGCGACTGAATGCAGCCCAGCGCGAACATGAAACCCCGCCCGGCGTTGCACCAGTCCGCTCCCAGCGCGATGGTGCGGGCGATCTCGAAGGCACTGGTGACCTTGCCGGCCGCGCCCACCTTGATGCGATCGCGCAGGTCCAGCCCGACCAGGGTGTTGTGTACCAGCAGCAGTGCCTCATGCATCGGCACGCCGACGTGGTCGATGAACTCGGCCGGCGCGGCACCGGTGCCGCCTTCGGCCCCGTCCACCACGATGAAGTCAGGCAGCAACTGGGTTTCCTGCATCGCCTTGGCAATGCCGAACCATTCCCAGGGATGACCGATGGCCAGCTTGAAGCCCACCGGTTTGCCGCCGGACAACACGCGCAGCCGCTGCACGAACTGCAGCAGTTCCACCGGCGTGTTGAAGGCCGAATGCTTCGACGGTGACACGCAGTCGATGCCCATCGGCACGCCACGCGTGGCCGAGATCTCCGCGCTCACCTTGGCCGCCGGCAACACGCCGCCATGCCCGGGTTTCGCGCCCTGCGAGAGCTTGATCTCGATCATCTTGACCTGGTCGTGCGTGGCGTTGGCGACGAAGCGCTCTTCGCTGAAGCCGCCATGCTCGTCGCGGCAACCGAAGTAGCCGGAGCCGATCTCCCACACGAGGTCGCCGCCATTCTCGCGATGGTAAGGCGAGATCGAACCTTCGCCGGTGTCGTGATAGAAGCCACCACGGCGCGCGCCTTCGTTCAACGCGCGGATCGCATTGGCCGACAGCGATCCGAAACTCATCGCCGAGATGTTGAACACACTGGCCGAATACGGCTTCCCGCAGTTCGGCCCGATCAGCACGCGGAAGTCGTGCCCGGCCACCTCGGTCGGGGCCAACGAGTGGTTGATCCACTCGTAATCCACCGCGTAGGTGCTGCGCAGGGTGCCGAACGGCACCACGTCCATCTGGTTCTTGGAGCGCTGGTATATCAGCGCGCGCTGCTGGCGCGAGAACGGGACGTCTTCGAGGTCGCTCTGCACGAAGTACTGACGGATTTCCGGACCAATGGATTCAAGCCCGTAGCGGAAGTGCGCCATTACCGGGTAGTTGCGGCGCAGCGTGCTGCGCTTCTGCAGCAGGTCCCAGGTGCCCAGCACCACCATGGCCAGGGAGATTCCCACGCCCCAATACCAGGCCGGCCACAGGGTGGCCAGCCACAGGCTGATCGGCAGCAGCAGGATGGCGAGCAGGTAGACCAGATACCGGTGCATGGCGTTCCTCAATCAACACATGCGGGGCAGTCTACCGCCCTTCCGGTCTAGAGCCGGTCGTCAACGACCTCGCGCGGCCAGACCGACTTCACGTCGTACACCACGCCGGCCGGGCGCAGCAGCGCACGGATCGCGCCAACGTCCATCTGACGGAAACGGTCATGGGCCACCGCCAGCACCACCGCGTCGAACGCATGCGCGCCGGGCACGTCAACCAGCGTCACGCCACTGCCGGCCAGCGCGGCCGGCCCGACCCACGGATCCTGCACCTGCACCTGCGTACCCGCTGCCTGCAGCGCCTGCGCCAGTTCCAGCGCGCGACTGTTGCGCAGGTCCGGGCAGTTCTCTTTGAAGGTCACGCCCAGCACCAGCACCCGTGCCTGTGCCCGCGCGGTGCCGCGCGCGTCCAGCAGTGACAGCACGCGCTCGGCCACATGTGCGCCGACCCGGTTGTTGACCTGGCGCGCGGTGTGGATCAGGTCCGGGTGATAGCCCACGCTTTCGGACTTGTGCAGCAGGTAATACGGGTCCACACCGATGCAGTGCCCCCCGACCAGCCCGGGGCGGAACGGCAGGAAGTTCCACTTGCTGCCGGCGGCGTCCAGCACATCCTGGGTATCGATGCCCAGCCGGTCGAAGATCAACGCCAGTTCGTTGACCAGCGCGATGTTGACGTCGCGCTGGATGTTCTCGATCACCTTGGCGGCCTCTGCCACACGGATCGACGGGGCCGGCCAGGTGCCGGCGGTGATGATGCGTGCGTACAGGGCATCGACCACCGCCGCGACCTCCGGCGTGGAGCCGGAAGTGATCTTGCGGATGTCCGGCAGGCGACGCTGGCGGTCGCCCGGATTGATCCGCTCGGGGCTGTAGCCGCAGTGGAAGTCCTGGTTGAAGCGCAGCCCGGAGCCTGCTTCCAGCAGCGGCACGCACACTTCCTCGGTGGTGCCGGGGTAGACGGTGGATTCGTAGATGACCAGGTCGCCGGGCTTGAGCACGCCGGCGATCAGGGTGCTCGCGCTGCGCAGCGGCCCCAGATCCGGCTGTTCGTGCGCATCGATGGGCGTGGGCACGGTCACGATGTAGACCGTGCAGTCCGCCAGCGCAGCGGGATCGGCGCTGTAGCGGGCGTGCACGGCGGCCGTCAGTTCGTGCGTCTCCACTTCCAAAGTGTGATCGCGGCCCTGCTGCAGTTCCTGCACCCGGGCAGCGTCGATGTCATATCCCAGGGTGGGCAGGTGCTGGCCGAAGGCAACCGTCAACGGCAGCCCCACGTAACCCAGCCCGATCACCCCGACGCGCGCCCGCGCGATGTGGTCGGCCATGGAAGGATTCGGTAAACGGGTAGCCGGCATGCACATAGCCTATCGCGACATGCACGTGACCACAAAGAACAAAGCCGCCGCCCGCGGAGAGTACGGACGACGGCCAAGGAAAGTGGTCCAGCTGCGGTTACTACCCTTTCAGACAACTCCCGGGTTGGTCCCGGAACCGGTCACAGCTGGTAGTCATACAGTACGCGCCATGGCGTGAGCTTCCTGTTACGACCCCAGGCTCAAGGCTGCTGGTTCCAGCTCGCCGGAAACGCCGGTCCACAGTTCCAGCAGGCGCGCAAACCCAACGCGGCGCTCACCGTTGACCGGGGCTGCCGCAGCAAAACCGTCCCAGGGTGTCTGGACGATGTCGGACAGCACAGCGGGTTCGATACGTGCCGATGCCATGGTCCAGCGCGGGAACTGGCGGGTGGGCACCTCGCCTTGGGCAAGCTTGCGCAGATGCTGATGGCTGCGGGCATTGAGCACCCGGGGATACACCGAGCGCACGCCGTCTTCGGGGCCTTCGAGGTATTGCAGGAAACGCACGCCGTCGAACATCAGTACGCTGGTCACGCCGGCCATGCGGTTGTGCTTGGACGCATCTGCGAGTATGCGGTCCATGTCCGCACTGCCGAATCCTTCGACTGCTTCGCTGACATAAGCGACCGCCTGCAGAGACATGCGCAACCTCCTTCGTGAACCAGGAATGACTATGCCATGAAGAGGGGAAAGGCGGAACGTACAGTTGTGCCGCGTTGTGGCAATCAGGGGGCCTGCACGCCGTACCCGGCCTGCTTCAATCGTTCCAGATAACCGTCGGATGACACCAGCAGGTACACCGGCACTGTCGCAAACAGCACGTTATGGTCGGCCAGACCCTTCTGTGCCGCGCGCATCCAGGCCTGCGCCGCGCGCGCATCCAGATCAGCGAGTCCACGCCGGCGACCAAATTCACTGCGGGTGATCGCGCCGACGCAGGCGTCGTATGGGCCGGTGGTCGAGAGCCGCTGCAGCGCCTCCACATCCCCTACCGACCACGCGTTGGCCCGCTCCACCAGCAGCGGCAGCTCGTGTTCCACCCGGTCCATGGTGCGTTCCAGGCACTGCACGTCGTCCAGCGCATTGGCCTGCATTTCCTTCAGTGCCCTGCGCGGGTCCTCCACCTTGATCACCACCCGGGTTTCCACCGGCTTGAGCCCGCGCGCCTTGTAGGCCTTTTCCAGGACCTTGGTGACCGGCGAGCGCTGCTCCAGCCCGACCTTGTCCAGCGCCGCCGCATACAGCCGGGTGGCAGCGACCAGCGGACGGTCTTTCTCAACTCCGCGGTCCCGGCCCAGGTAAGGCTGCTTCAGACGCAGCCAGCGCGCGTAGACGTCCGCCGGCAGGATCTGTTCCAGCCGACGGCCTTCAGGATCATGCGCGGCCTTCATCGCCGGTCGGATCAGGGTCAGCCGGCCAAAGAAGCCGACGTCGGCATCCACGGTCCAGCCCGGGCTGGACAGAACCGCGTCGGCGCTGGCGATCACTGCCTTGACCTCGTCCGCGCGCCAGTCAATCTTCTTCGGCAAAGGCGTGACCGTGCCCAGAATCCACATGGTGTGCCCATTCGGTGCCGTGACCCGCCACAGGCCCGGCCCAGGCTGCACCCCGGACACCACCACCGGAGCCAGATCGACCACCTCGCCTACAGGCTGCGCCGCCGGCTCCTGCGCCGCAAGCGGAGCCGCTGCTGCCCATGCCAGCACGGCGGCCATCCACCCTGCCCTCCTTCTGCCCATGCCCTGCCTCCAGTTGCGGGGACGCCTGCGCGCTCAGGCCTGATCCTGCGCGCTGCGATACGGCTCCTCGAAGGGCCGGAAGTCATGTTCTGCCAGCGCGTCGGAGATCCATTGGCTGACGCCCGGCAGCGCGCGCACGGCATCGATGTACTGTTGCACGCGCGGGGTCACCGGCACCGCGTAGGTCACCAGGCGCATCACCACCGGCGCGTAGAAGGCGTCGGCAATGGTGAAGTGGTCGAACAGCAACGGCCCCTGGTGCCGGCCCAGCAATCGTTCCCACAGCGACAGCAGGCGCTCCAGGTCGGCGACCACGGAGGGCTGTTCGCGCAGTACGCGCGCGCCGACTTCCGGCAGGTGGGCTTCGATGTTCATCGGGAAATGCTGTCGCAGTGCACCGAACCCGGCATGCATCATGGCGGTGGCACTGCGTGCAAGCGCCCGCTCAGTGGCATCAGCAGGCCATAAACGACATTCCGGGAAGCGCTCGGCCAACGTTTCGGCAATCGCCAGGGTGTCCCACACCACCTGCTCCCCGTCCACCAGCACCGGCACCGTGCCCGACGGCGACAGCGCCTCGGCTGCGCGCTTGAACTGCGAATCCGGGTCGAAGCTGTCGAAACGCAGCAGAACCTCCTCGAACGGGATGCCGGCCTGGGTCATCAGCACCCAGGGGCGCATCGACCACGAGGAGTAGTTTTTGTTGCCGATGTGCAGTTTCAGCATGGGCTGTGCGCTCTTTGTGGCAGTTGCGACATGCTAGCGGCAAAACGGATCGGGAACTTCTACCCGGCGCGGGGTCAGGATTCAGCTACAATTCCCGCCGTCGAACCGGCCCGGGTGGCGAAACTGGTAGACGCATCGGACTTAAAATCCGCCGGGGGAAACCCCATGCCGGTTCGATTCCGGCTCCGGGCACCACTTCGCATACGTTGCAACGTTCTTCATTGCATTCGAGCTTCAGATCGCCCGCGAATAGCGCGCGGGTGACTCCGCCTTGCCCAGGTACCGGTCGAAGCACATCGCCAGCAGCCGCAGCAGCGGCCTGCCCTGCTCGGTGGCGCGGACCACGCCATCGGCATACTCGGCCAGACCGTCATGCTGCAGGGCCTGCAGCGCGATCAGCGCATCGCTGAAGTAACTTTCGAAGTCCACGCCATGGCGCGCGGCCAGCGCATGTCCATCGACCTCTCCCTGGCACATCAGCTGACCGATCAGCTCCGCGCGCAGTGCATCGTCGGCATCCAGGGTCAGGCCGCGCCACACCGGCAACCGCCCCGCATCCACCGCCGCCTCCCAGCCCGGCAGGTCGCGTGGGTTCTGGCTGTAGCTGTCGCCGATGCGGCTGATCGCGCTCGCCCCCAACCCGACCAGATCTGTCTGCGCATGCGTGGTGTAGCCCATGAAGTTGCGGTGCAGCTGGCCGGCACGTTGCGCCCGCGACAGGTCTTCTTCGGGCAGCGCGAAATGGTCCATGCCGATGTATTGGTAACCGGCCAGCGAGAGCCGGCGCACCGCCAGCCCCAGCAGCGCCAGCTTCTGTTCCGGGCTGGGCAATGCCTCGTTCGGAATCTGCCGCTGGGCCTTGAACAGGTTGGGCAGATGCGCGTAGCCATAGATGGCCAGCCGGTCCGGGCGCTCGCGCAGCACCGTTTCCAGCGTCTGCGCGAAGCCCTCAAGGGTCTGGTGCGGCAGTCCGTAGATCAGATCCACGTTGACCGAGCGCAGGCCGTACTCACGGCACGCGCGCAGTACTTCCAGCGTCGGCTCCACCCCCTGCTCGCGGTTGATCGCGCGCTGCACGGTGGGATCGAAGTCCTGGATGCCCAGGCTCGCGCGGTTGAAGCCCAGCGCAGCCAGCCCGGCGATGTCGGCGCGGGTGACATGACGCGGGTCGAGTTCGATCGAGAAATCGCGGCTGGCGGCCTCACTGAAAGAGAAGCGCTGGCGCAGGCCGTCGATCAGTTCGCGCATCTGTTCGGCGGCGAGGAAGTTCGGGGTGCCACCGCCCAGGTGCAGCTGGATCACTTCGCGGCTGGGATCGAACAACGGTGCGATCTGATCGGCCTCGCTCAGCACACGCGCCACATAGGCCACACCCTTGCTGTGATCACGGGTGATCAACCGGTTGCAGCCGCAGTAGAAGCACGGGCTGCTGCAGTACGGCACGTGCACGTACAGCGACAGCGCGCGGGCGCTGACGTTGCTGCCGGCAATGGCGGCGCGCAGCTGGTGCTCACCGAAGCCATCATGGAAATGCGGCGCGGTGGGGTACGAGGTATAGCGGGGACCGGGACGGTCGTGACGACGCAGCAGTTCCGGGTCGAACTGCCAGGCAAGGCCGGCGGCGGCGGGCGAGAAGGTGTCCATGGGCACAGCCTGCGCGCACCCGTCGGTACGCGCATTGAGCCAGATCAATCGGCGGCCCGGTCAGTCCTCGTTGGCCGCCCCTTCCCCGGAGCAGCCCTGCCCGGCCACGTGCCCGCAGCCATCGCGCAGCTGCGGGCGACCGGCCACCGGAATCTGCGGCCAGCGCAGCATCTGGTAGCGACGCCAGAAGGTGTCGCCGATGCGCCGGGCCACGTCGTCGGCCAGCTGCTGCATCGGCTCGTTGCCACTTTCGGCCGTGGTCAGGCGGAACTGCACCAGCCAGCGGTCGAACAGGTCGCGGTCCAGATGGTCCATCGCCATGTGCTTGGGCATGGGCGCGCCGCTGAAACGGCGGGTGCCGCGCAGCATCGCCGACCAGAAATCGACCAGCTGGGCCAGATGGGCATCCCAGTCCTTCACATGGGCGTTGAAGATCGGCCCCAGCCGCGGCTCCTGGCGGACCCGTGCATAGAAGTCATGAACCAGCCGGGTCACCTCTTCCTCGCTGCACAGGGCCAGCGACGGGTAAGGCAGCGGGTGGGGAGATGGGTCCAGCATGGGGGCCTCGGCGGCAGGTGCGGCACAACGTCGCGCGGATGATGCGCTTCGCCTTGATCAGGATCAATGTGGCGAGCTGTCGCAGGGCCTAGTCTGCGCCCATGAACGATACCCCCGACACTTCCGCGACGGATCGCCGCCGGCTGCTGATCCGCCAATGGGGCGCGATCCTGTGGCCGAGCTTTGTCGCGGCGGGGTTGGCGACCATGGTGTTCTTCGCCTTTGTGGACCCGCTGCGCCTGCGCGACATCACCTTCCCGCAGCATGCGATCAGCCGCGAGATGGGCTACACCCTGGGCTTTTTCATGTTCTGGGCGGTGACCGCCGGAGCCAGCGCGGTCACCTGGTACCTGTTGCGGCCGTTGCGCCGTAACGACGACGACCTGCCGCTGGGCTGAGCATGCCGCGTCGCCTGCACCTTCATCTCATCGATTCCACGCCGCCGCCCTCACCGCCGCCGGTATCGCCCCCGCGCCTGCGCTGGCGCGCCCTGCTGCCGGCGGCCCTGCTGGCCGGCTTCTATCTGCTGCCCTGGCTGCGCTGGAACGGCCGTCAGGCACTGTTGTTCGACCTGCCCGGCCGTCGTTTCGACCTGTTCGGGCTGACCCTGTGGCCGCAGGACCTGGGCGTGCTGCTCGGCCTGATCGCGGTGCTGGCCACCTCGCTGGTGCTGCTGACCAACCTGGGCGGACGCGTCTGGTGCGGCTATGCCTGCCCGCAGACCCTGTGGAGTGGCCTGTTCCGCCGGATCGAGCGGGCCTGCCAGCGTCACCTGCGCTCGCCGCGCCTCGCTGCCACGGTCAAGCACGTGGCCTGGGCCGCTGTGGCGCTGTGGACCGGCATTACCTTTGTCGGATTCTTCAGCCCGATCGACCAGCTGGTGACCGGCCTGTGGCCGCTGGCCTGGAGCGGCTGGGAAATCTTCTGGGTGCTGTTCTATGCGCTGGCCACCTGGGGCAACGCCGGCTTCCTGCGCGAGCAGGTGTGCATTGACCTGTGTCCGTACGCCCGTGTCGCGCCCCTGCTCAGCGACGCCGACACCCCGCAGATCTGCTACGACGCCCGCCGTGCCGAACCGCGCGGTGCGCGTACGCGCGGCCAGGGCGGTGTAGAGGAACGCGGCCGCGGCCTACTCGATCCGGTAAGTGCCAGCGACTACGCGTTCCGCGCCGCACACCCCGCACTGGCCGGGCCGATGCCGCGCTTCGCCGATGACCGGCTGGGTGACTGCGTGGATTGCGGCGCGTGTGTGGACGTGTGCTCGATGCAGCTGGACGTGCGCAACGCCCCGCTGCCGGACTGCATTGCCTGCGGGGCCTGTATGGATGCCTGCGATGCGCAGATGCGGGCCCAGGGTTTCCCCGAAGGCCTGGTCAAAGTGGCCAGTGACAACGCCATGCAGCAGCAGCCGCAACGCTGGTTGCGCCCACGCACACTGGCAGCGCTGGCCACCCTGATGGTCCTGCTAGCAATCGGGCTCCTGTAGCGACGCGCCATGCGCGTCGTAGAACGGCCAGAAATCCCCAAGGACACGCATGGCGTGTCCCTACGAACGCTCACTCCGCGACGGCACCATCTGCGCCCTTCGCACAATCCCCAGCTGTTCAATAATCAACGCCAGCTCATTGGTGACCTGCGTGCGGCTCCTGCCCTGTGGCACCAGGCGCTCCAGCACCTGTTGGTAGGTGGTCCAGAACTCCGGGCCGCAGCCATGCTTGCTATAGCTGGCCTCCAGCTCGGAGCGCACGCCGTCAGCCAAGTCATTTCTGCCGTATCGCATACGACCTCCGTGAACTTGTCCTGCTTCGGTGACGAGCTGCCCCTGTCAGCGCGCTGTGTGGACCACATAGCGCGCTTCACTCGCGGTTCACTTGAACTTTGCACGCTCTTCGCGACAAGTCAATTGCAAGCGCCAAATTGATGGCGCTTGGGATGAAGCGTTCAGGCATGTGAAATATTGTCCAGCGGTGGACGTTTCTGGAGCGCAGTCGCCATTTTGGCACCATCGGCACAGACCGCAGTCCGGCCATTGACGGGGCCTTTGACCGACTCTGGCCAATCAGACATGAAAAAGGAGTTGCCCATGCATGCGAACCGTAATCACCGGGCGAGGATTACCACTCGAATCACCGCTCATGCATATCAAGCCATCGAGAAAGCCGCTGCGATGACGGCGACCACGACAAATCAATTCGTCGCCCAAGCCGCGCTCCGGGAAGCCGAGAGAATCATCGAAGAGCATTCGATCATTCGGCTGGGCCAGAACGACATGAAGCGCTTTGTGGATGCGCTCGACAACCCCACGCCGATCTCTGAACGTCTCGCTGTCTCTCTGAAGCAGCATCTGGAGACACGACAGCATGACACTGGAAGTTGTCGTAGCACCGTTCGATGGACGCCCAAGCCGCGCTGATTGCGAGCTGGGAACTCGTAGAGCCGGGCTTGCCCGGCTTCTCAACGCGTACGGACTCCGTCAGCCGGGCAAGCCCGGCTCTACAACAGCGAAGCTGCACGCACTCGCCGGGAATTCGTAGAGCCGGGCTTGCCCGGCTTCTCAACGCGTACGGACTCCATCAGCCGGGCAAGCCCGGCTCTACAACAGCGAAGCTGCACGCACTCGGCGCGAACTCGTAGAGCCGGGCTTGCCCGGCTTCTCAACGTGCACGGACTCCGTCAGCCGGGCAAGCCCGGCTCTACAACAGCGATGTCTCCATTCAGCGCGAACGCGTGGAGCGACGCATAACGCGCTGCAAACGACACACGGAATTCGTGCGCACAATAATCACTGGCGCACATGTCGCGCCGGAGTGCCGCCAGAAGCCGACCAAACTGGCGCATGATCTGCGCCAAAACACCGTTTTTCGAGCCATATGCGTCAACGATAGATGTTGCCTATCGAAATCGTGCGGAACGCAAGAAAACAGCCACTTCACATCCGTTTACACGTCGGGCAGTGTGGGCCTCGGAGATTAGAAAACTCCGTAACCGTGAATATTGGATGTCCCAAGTCGGGAGGGTGGCGAATACAACACCCCGATCAGGGGAAATAAGCCTACTCCGTTCACGGTTACGGTTTTCTAACCTCCCGACGCCTTTCCCATAGGGGGAAAGGCCTTTCCCGGGAGTCTGAGATGTACACGTTCTGGGCCTTCGTCCATCGCTTCGAGCTGCCCACTCGAGGCCTTCGCTTACGTCTTCCGCGCGCCTGCCGCCCTTCGGCGTTGCCTCTTCGCGCGCGCACACAAGACTTATAACGCCGGGCGCTGACCCGGCCATCTGATCGGCATGCCGCCGCGCCCTTGCTGCGCGCCGCATTGCCACGTCGTTGAACTCATTCGTTACCCAGTTTCGGGAGGTTCCCATGTGCGAGCAGTGTTCCTGTGCAGGTTGTGTTGACCATGCGAATTCAGAGCGCCCTCAAGGCGGTCATGCAAACGGAGCGGTGCAACCTGCGCCGCTGTTTCAACCCTCAGCGAGCATCCACCCCGGGCGCGTGCTGATGGACGACTATCTGCGCCCTGCCGGTATTTCCATTCGGCGGCTGGCGGATTCCATTCGGGTCAAGCGTGGGCGGTTGGAATCGGTGATTGGTGGCCGCAGCAGCATCAGTGCGGAACTGTCGCTGCGGCTGGGGCGTTACTTCGGTGACCCGCCGGCGTACTGGCAGGATCTGCAGGCGAAGCACGACATGGAAATGGCGTACTGCGCCTGGGGCGAGGACATCGACCTGATCCGCCCGCGCGTGCGCTGGTAGGACGGTCGGGATGGGTCGCCATGTTTACGGTACGGCCCGGGTCGTCAGTTCGTGCGCAGCCCGGCCGGCACGGCGGGCTGTTGCGCAGAGTGCAGGGGGTTCGGGTATGAGCCTGGTGATGGTGCTGGAGATTGAGTCCGGGGTGACGCTGGGCGATGTTGCGTTCACGCTTCGCTCGCTGGGTCTGCCGAGCGAGGTTGACCGGAACATCTGGGCTGGACTGATGCCTGGATGCAGGTGTGCGTTTGGGTTCAAGCAGCACGATGTTCCGCTTGCTTTAGGGGCAAGAGGCATGGAGGTGGAGTGTGGGGTTGACAGTGACGTTTCATTTTCGGGCTGCGCATATGTTGCGGAGCCTGCATGAGATCTATCGGTTGATTGAAGTGTTTGCGATGCAGCACCGGTATCGGTTTGTGTTGTCGTTTCAGTACGAGCGTGTCTACGCGGTGCGGGACGAATCCGGGCTCGATCTGGTGTGGAAGATCTCGTAGAGCCGGGCTTGCCCGGCTGCTGTTGGCGCTGATCAACGGCGGTTTCGTTTCGGGTTCATGCGTTACCGGGTGTTGGGTGTTTCAGGGCCGTCGTCTGTCGACCGACGCTACCGCGTCCGCGAATGGGTTTTGATTTTCCGTGGCCACCGACCCACCGTCTGGGGCGTGCCGGGGTGGGTTTGCGGGACCGTCAAAAACATGGATGTTTTTGACGAGCCTCCAGGGATGGATTCACGGCGTGTCCCGCAAACCCACCCCGGCACGCCCAAGCACGGGAGCCATTGACCGCCGGTTGTTCGCACAGAGCCAACAGCAGCCGGGCAAGCCCGGCTCTACGGAGCCGGTGAAGCCCCCACGATCGTCGGGCAATAAAAAACCCCCTGACGGATCAGGGGGTTTGATATGGAGGCCTGGGTCGGAATCGAACCGGCGTACGCGGATTTGCAATCCGATGCATGACCACTCTGCCACCAGGCCGGTGACTCTATAAAACAACACCCCGTGACCGGGGTGCTGTCAGATTCTGGAGCGGGAAACGAGACTCGAACTCGCGACCTCAACCTTGGCAAGGTTGCGCTCTACCAACTGAGCTATTCCCGCAAAATCAGGCGCGTATGTTACCGAAACCACCGTAAACACACCAGCCTTTTTACACTTTATTTCACATCCAGCGCCCTTGCCGGGGTGCCGACGCCCGCGAGCCACCGCGGAGAAAAACAAGGCCCCACAGGGGCCTTGTCGAAATCTGGAGCGGGAAACGAGACTCGAACTCGCGACCTCAACCTTGGCAAGGTTGCGCTCTACCAACTGAGCTATTCCCGCAGACTTGCTGCCCAACGACGTGTCGTCGAAGGAGCGCTATTGTGTCGGGATTCCTTCACGTCGTCAACATCTTTGATGACAGTATTCAGCGGTCCATGCGCAGCCCGCGCCGGTGAAAGTAGATCTGCTCGGCCGCCCGCCGCACCATGCCCGCCCCCAGCATCAGGTCCAACGGCCAGTCCTGCTGCAGGTGGTCCATGGCCCAGCGCAGCGCGCGCTTGCGCCGGAACGTAGGCACCGCCCGGGCCGCCACCGCCTCCGGGGCCGGCCCGCTGCCTCGCAGATGCAGGCCTACGGCGTCGCCCACGGTCCAGCCGTGCCGCCAGCCGGCGTGAATGCCGCCCGCCGACAGCGGCGACACTACCCCGGCCGCGTCGCCGGTCAGGATCACGCCCGGGGCGGCCAACGGCCCCTGCAACGGGCCACACGGAATCAGCCCGGCCCGGGTCGCGTCCGACCCCTGCCCCTCCGGCAGCCCGATCACGCTGCGCACGTGGCGCACGAAGCCCTCGATGTCAGGCCGGCGGACCTGGGCCGGGTCATGCCGCAGGGCCAGCCCAACCTGAACGCCGGTCGGGTTCTGCGCCGCCCAGCCGATATAGCCCGGCGCAAACCGACGGCTGGCGAAGCAGTGCAGCGCCCCACCCTGCGGCAGCCGCGCGCCGGCGAACTCCTGCTCCACCCCGAACAGGAAGTCCTGCACCTGGCCCAAGCCGGTGCGCTGGGCCACGCGTGAGCCGGCCCCGTCCGCCCCGACCAGGTAGCGGGTGCGCCCCGCCCCGGCTACCTGCCAGCCCCCGCCGTGGCGGTGGGCTTCGGTGAACGGCTGCTGCAGGCGCAGGTCAACGCCGTGCCGGCGCAGCTCATCGGCCAGCCAGCGCATCAGGTTCGGCGTGTCTGTCGTCATGAAGTAATACCCGGGTGCCGCCAGCAGCACGTTGCGCAGGTTCGGGGCATACATGCGTACCTGTTCGACCCGCTGCAGCAGCGCATCCGGCGCGTGCTGCAGCCAGGTCTGCTCCAGCGCCTCTTTCACCAGGATGCCGGTGGTGTGCAGGCGCGCGCCGGGGTCGGCCTTGCGCTCGAGCACGCACACGCGCAGGCCGTATTGTGCGGCGGCCAGCGCGCAGGCCGCACCGGCGAAGCTGGCACCGGCGACTACCAGGTCCCAGTCGTAGGCAGAAGAAGAGTTCATGAGCGTGTTGCCACTGCAGAAGGGACATGCAGGGTGGCCGACGCACGCGGGGCAGCCATGAGGCGGCTGTGAAGCGACGATGAAGTTGCTTGTTCTGGCTGGCGAGTAGCGAGGCCATCCTGTCCTCGACCCCTCCCTCCCGAATGAATAGTTCCGCCATTATGGACAATTAAGCCGCACATTGAGCATGATGGAGGACATGCCCAGCAAGCCACCCGTGATTTTCCCTCAAGAACAGCGCCTTCTCTCCGGGCTGGGAGAGCGACTGCGCCTTGCCCGGCTGCGACGCAAGCTCAGCAATGCCGTAGTCGCGCAACGCGCTGGCATTTCGCGATCCACGCTGTACAAGGTGGAAGCGGGTGATCCGGGTGCCACGCTTGGCTCCTACGTCCGGGTGCTGGCTGTACTCGGGCTGGAAAACGACCTCAAAACCTTGGCTGCCGACGACAAGGTTGGCCGCAAGCTGCAAGACCTGGCCTTGGTGCCGGCAAGCCGCACTCGCACCGCGAGCAAGCGGATTGAAGCGCCAACATCTCCATCACCTACTAATACAAATATGACGCCATGAGGCGGTGCCGAATTGAACTGGGGCATCACGCGGGCATGAAAAAAGCGACCCGAAGGTCGCTTTTTTCTGTATCTGGAGCGGGAAACGAGACTCGAACTCGCGACCTCAACCTTGGCAAGGTTGCGCTCTACCAACTGAGCTATTCCCGCTTGGGAGGCGAAATTCTACAGCCAAATGCGGGGCTGTCAACAGCCCTTACGCCTTCTTTTTTGCTTTCGCATTGGCACGCGCGGCGCGCTCGTCCTCACGCAGGCTCGGCCACGCCGCATGCAGATACTGCAGGCCGGACCACAGCGTAAGCACGGCCGCGATGGCCAGCGTCCAATCACCCACATGGAACACCGGTTCGCCCATCCAGATGTCACTCACCGGCGTGTTCGGGGCCACCGAATACAGCAGGCACAGCAACGCGACCATCTGCGCGGTGGTCTTGATCTTGCCGATCAGCGCCACGCGCACCTTGGCGCGCTGGCCGAGTTCGGCCATCCATTCGCGCAATGCCGACACCGCGATTTCACGGCCGACGATCACCGCCGCCCAGAACGCCATCCACGGGGTGGGATGGCCCTGCACGATCAGGAACAGCGCCACGGCCACCATCAGCTTGTCGGCTACCGGGTCCAGGAATGCACCGAAGGCCGATGCCAGGTTGTAGCGGCGGGCGATCCAGCCATCCAGCCAGTCGGTCAGGGCGGCCAGGCCAAAGATCGCCGCGGACGCGAAATTGGTCCACGTATAGGGAAGATAGAACACCAGCACCAGCACCGGGATCATCACGATCCGCAGCAGCGTCAGCCAGGTGGGGAGGGTCAACGTCATCAGTTCTCTCTACTCGCCCAGTGCGGGGGGCGTGGGCAGTCCATGAAGGTTAGCGTAGATGCGGGCGGCCAGGGCGTCATTGATGCCCTCCACCTTGGCGATTTCCGATTCCCCTGCGGCTTTGAGCCCGACCAGTCCACCGAAATGCTTGAGCAGGCTGGCGCGCCGGCGTGGTCCGATGCCGGGAATGTCCTCGAGTTTGCTGGTCATGCGCGCCTTCTGGCGGCGACCGCGATGGCCGGTGATGGCGAAGCGGTGCGCCTCGTCACGCACCTGCTGGATGAACTGCAGCGCCGGCGAGGCGGCCCCCGGGCGTAATTCACGACCGTCCGGCAGCACCAGCGCCTCGTGCCCGGCGCGACGCTCCACGCCCTTGGCCACGCCGACCAGCATGACCCCTTCCACGCCCAGGTCGGCCAGCGCCGCCTCGGCCTGGGCCAGCTGCCCTGCCCCGCCGTCGATCAGCAGCAGGTCGGGCAGCACGCCCTGCTCTTCCACCGCGCGCCGGAAGCGGCGGTCGATGGCCTGGCGCATGGCGGCGTAGTCATCGCCCGGCTCGATGCCGCTGATGTTGAAGCGGCGGTACTGGCTGCGTACCGGCCCGCTGGCATCGAACACCACGCACGAGGCCACGGTGGCTTCGCCCATGGTGTGGCTGATATCGAAACACTCGACCCGCTTGACCGGCTCGGCCAGGTCCAGCATCTGCCGCAGGTCCTCGCTGCGCGCGTGCTGCGCACTGCGGCTGGTGAGTTCGCTGACCAGGGTGATCTGTGCATTGCGGCTGGCCAGCTCCACATAGCCGGCGCGCTCGCCGCGCACGTTCCACTTCAGCTGCACCTTGTACTCGGCCGACGCAGCCAGCGCGGTTTCGATCAGGCTGGCATCGGGAATTTCACGGTCGAGCAGGATCTCGCGCGGCGGCGTGTGTTCGCCGTAGTACTGCGAGACAAACGCGCCCAGCACTTCCTCGGCACTTTCCTCACCATTGGTACGCGGGAAGAACGGCCGCGTGCCCAGGTTGCGGCCGTCACGGAACGACAGCAGCATCACGCAGGCGCTGGCCCCCTGGGTGGCGCAGGCCAGCACATCGAGGTCGGCGGCGCGGCCGTCCACGTACTGGCGGGTGTGCATGCTGCGCAGCGAGGTGATCAGGTCGCGCAGGCGCGCGGCCTGCTCGAATTCCAGCGCTTCACTGGCGGCCTGCATCTGGGTGCCGAGCTCGCGCGTCAGCTGGTCGCTCTTTCCTTCCAGGAACAGCGCGGCGCGGCGTACCGATTCGGCGTAGTCGTCGGCTGCAACCAGATCCACGCAGGGCGCGCTGCAGCGGCCGATCTGGTACTGCAGGCACGGTCGCGAGCGATTGCGGAACACGCTGTCTTCGCAGCTGCGCAGCTTGAACAGCTTGTGCATCAGGTTGAGCGTCTCGCGCACGGCGGTGACGCCCGGGTATGGCCCGAAGTAACGCCCCGGCACCGCGCGCGGCCCACGGTGCAGCGCGATGCGCGGCCAGTCCTCGCGGGTCAGCAGCACCTGCGGGTAGGTTTTGTCGTCACGCAGGGAGACGTTGTAGCGCGGCGACAGCGACTTGATCAGCTGGTTTTCCAGCAGCAGTGCTTCCGCCTCGGAGCGGGTGACGGTGACGTCCATGCGCGCGACCTGCGACAGCATCGACATGATCCGCGCGGTCTTGGGCACGCCGTTGAAGTAGCTGCCGACGCGATTGCGCAGCGCACGCGCCTTGCCGACGTACAGCAGGGTGTCGTCGGCGGCGTACATGCGGTACACGCCGGGCGCGGTGCTCAGGTGCGCCGCGAAGGCCTTGCCATCAAAGGCCGGGGCGGAAGGCTGGGTCATTCGCTGATCGGTACGTCACTCAACACGCCGCTGACCGGGTCGAAACGCAGCACGGCATGGGCGTCGGTCTCGGCGATCCACACCGCGCCACCGCCCAGCGCCAGACCGGCCGGGCCGTGCAGGCGGCGCGGCAGCTCCAGCGTGTTCAGATCACCGCCCCCCAGGCGCAGGGTACGCAGACGGCCGTTGCCGGCGTCGGCGATCCACAGCAGCGGGGCGTCCGGGCTGAGCGCGATCGCCTGCGGATATTGCAGCTGTGCAGTGGTGCGCGGACCATCCTGGTCGCCGAACGACCACGGCCCGTGCCCGACCAGGGTCTGCACCAGGTCACCGCGCAACTGCATCGAGCGGATCGACGAACCCAGCGCATCGCAGACGTACAGCACCTGCTGCACGGCGGCCACCGCGGCCGGCTGCGCGAACGCGGCCAGGTGGCCGCTGCCGTCGCGCTCGTCGATTGCACCGGAGCCGGCGCGCCACTTCAGCGTGCGCTGACCCAGGTGGTAGCTCCAGATGCGGTTGTCGCCGGCCATCGCGATATGCACCTGGTTGTCGGCGACCACCAGCCCCTGCGGATGATTGAGCGAAGCCTGGCGCGGGTCGTTGACCGCGCCTTCGGCAGGTTCGCCGGGACGGCCGTTGCCACACAAGGTGTCGACCTGCCCGGTCAGCAGATGGATGCGGCGCAGCGCGTGGTTGCCGGTGTCGGCCACGTACAGCCATTCGCGCTCCAGGGCCAGGCCCTGCGGACGGTTGAAGGCAGCCTCACCGGGGCCGCCGTCCATCATGTCGGCGGTGCCCAACCCGAACTGGCGCAGCACGCGCCCGCCGTGGCTGCATTCGAGGATGCGGTGGTGGCCGCTGTCGGCGATGTACAGGCGCTCGGTGGTGGCGACCAGCCCCATCGGGAAGCGCAGCGGCCCACGCGGTTCCGGGTGCAGCTCGCGCGGCGCGGATTCGCCGTCCAGCGGGCGGCTGCCCTGGCACAACGTGTTGAGCGTGCGCTCCATGTCGTCACCGAGGCCAACCAGGCGGTCGACTTCACGCCCCTGCGCATCCAGCAGCACCAGGGTCGGCCAGGCGGTCACGTTGAAGCGACGCCAGCCGTCCCAGTCGGCATCCAGCAGGGCCGGCGCGGTCAGGCCCTGCCGGCGCAGCAGCTTCAGCGCGTGCTCCGGTTCGCGCTCGTGGTCGAAGCGCGGCACCTGCAGCACCAGCAGCTGCAGGCGGCCGGGGTTGCGCGAGCGCCACTGTTCCAGCTCGGCCAGGCGCTGCGCACACCACACCGAGGCGGCGTTGACGAAGGCCAGCGCAACCGGGCGGCCGCGCATTTCGGTCAGAGTGGACGGCGCGGCATTGAGCCACGTGGCGAATTCCGGCAGGTCCTGCACAGGCTGTACGTTCATGTGCTGATTATGCCGGACTCGGCGTCATGCAACCGTCGTGCCAACGTCAAATTGTGGACGGTCGGTCCAGCCGGCGGAGCCACCGGTCATCGCCGGGGTCAGCGCTGCGCCGCCAGCCAGGCTTCGGCACGTTCCAGGTCTTCCGGAGTATCGATGCCGGGCGGAAACGTGGCCGGCGACAGTGCCACGCTCAGCCGGTAACCGGCCTCAAGCACGCGCAGCTGTTCCAGCGACTCCAGCCGCTCCAGCGTACCCGGCGGCATCGCGGCGAACTGGCGCAGGAAGCCGGCACGATAGGCGTAGATGCCGATATGCCGGAGCCAATGCGGCCCGGACAAGGAATCGCGCGAGCGCGCGAAGGCATCGCGGTGCCACGGAATCGGGGCGCGGCTGAAGTACAACGCGTCCAGGTTCTGCTGGCGCACCACCTTGACCACGTTGGGGTCGAACAGGGTCTGCGCGTCTTCCACCGGCGTGGCCAGGGTGGCCATGTGCGCGCCGCTGTAGACCAGCGCCTCGGCGACGGCACGGATGCCCTCGGCCGGGGCAAACGGCTCGTCGCCCTGCAGGTTGACCACCAGGGTGTCGTCGCTCCAGCCGGCCTGCTGCGCGCACTCGGCCAGACGGTCGGTGCCGGAGGCATGGTCGCTGGCGGTCATCGCCACGCGCACGCCTTCCAGCCCAGCCAGGGCCTCGGCAATGCGGCTGTCGTCGGTGGCCACCCACACCTCGCGCGCGCCGGCCTGCAGCGCACGTTCGGCCACGCGCAGCACCAGCGGGATGCCGCCGATCAGGCGCAACGGCTTGCCCGGCAGACGCGAGGCGGCGTAGCGGGCCGGAATGGCAACAACGAAATCGACGGGCTGGCTCATGGGGACCTTCTTGGCAGTGACGCGGGGTGAAAACCGTGGCGCTCAGCGCTTGCCGAGCTTGTCCACGCGGTCGAGCAGGCTGACCCAGAACGCCGCCGGCAGCTCCGCCGACAGCGGCACGGCGAAATGCCATTCGTTGGCGAACGGCTTGCACTTCACCGCATCCTTTTCGGTCATCAGCACCGGCAGTTCGCTGCCGAAGCGCAGATCGGCCGGCGCGTAGGCGTGGTGGTCGGCGAACGCGTGCGGCACCACGCCGATGCCTTGCGCACGCAGCATGTCGAAGAAGCGCTGCGGATGCGCGATACCGGCCACCGCATGCACGCGCTGGCCGCGGAAGTGCGACAACGCGCGTGCACGGCCACCACTGAGCGGCAGCGCGGTGTCGATGTGCAGCTGCATGGCCCATTCACCGAATCCGCAGGCGTTCACGGCTGCCGGATCGGCACTCGCCTGGCCGAGGTTGACCACCCGGAAGTCGCACTCCTGCGCGCGGCTGGCGGGTTCGCGCAGCGGACCGGCCGGCATCAGGCGGCCGTTGCCGTAGCGACGCTGTGCGTCGACGACTTCAATTTCCACATCGCGGGCCAGGCGGTAATGCTGCAGGCCGTCGTCGCAGACGATGATGTCGCAGCCCGCTTCGATCAGCGCGCGCCCTGCGGCCACGCGGTCGGCATCGACGCGAACCGGCACGCCGGTCTTGTAGGCAATCAGCACGGGCTCGTCACCGCCGAGTGCGGTCGGCGTGGTGGCCTCGACCCAGCGCGCCACTTCGGCCTGTTCACGGCCGTAACCGCGGCTGGCCACGCCCGGCTTCCAGCCCGCTTCACGCAGGCGGTTCACCAGCGCGATGGTCAGCGGCGTCTTGCCGGTGCCGCCGGCGGTGACGTTGCCGATCACCAGCACCGGCACCGGCAGCGTGTACTGCTTGAGCCAGCGGCGGCGGTACAGGCGACGGCGCAGCGCCACCACCGCGCCGAACAGCGGCGCGATCAGGCGCACGCCCAACGGGACCGGGCTGCCGTCGTACCAGAACGACGGCGTCTGGGTGCCTTTGGCGGCCATCAGGACTGCCTTTCGCGGAACTGCATGCTGTGCAGGTGCTCGTACAGACCGCCCATGGCCAGCAGTTCGGCGTGGGTGCCACGTTCGACGATGCGGCCGTGGTCCATCACCAGCACCTGGTCGGCGTGCTCGATGGTGGACAGACGATGCGCGATCACCAGCGTGGTGCGCTCGGGCATCAGGCGCTGCAGCGCGTCCTGCACCAGCCGTTCGGATTCGTTGTCCAATGCCGCGGTGGCTTCGTCCAGAATCAACACCGGCGCGTCGCGCAGGATCGCCCGCGCAATCGCCAGGCGCTGACGTTGGCCGCCGGACAACAGCGCACCGTTCTCACCGACCGGGGTCTGCAGCTGCTGCGGCATGCGCTCGATGAATTCCCAGGCGTTCGCGGCTTCGGCTGCGGCGCGGATCTGTTCGTCGGTCGCATCCATGCCGTAGGCGATGTTGGCACCGACGGTGTCGTCAAACAGCATGACCTTCTGGCCCACCATCGCCACCTGCCGACGCAGGTCGGCCAGCGGGTAGTCGTCCAACGCGACGCCATCGAGGGTGATGCGACCGCCGCTGGGTTCATAGAAGCGCGGCACCAGCCGGATCAGGCTGGTCTTGCCGCTGCCGGAGCGACCGACGATGGCCGTGACCGTACCCGGCCTGGCCACGAAGCTGATGTCATCCAGGGCCACGCCGGTGTCTTCGCGATAGCGCAGCATGACGTGTTCGAACGCCAGCTCACCGCGCGCGCGGCCAATTTTCTTCGTGCCTTCATCACGCTCCACCGGCATGTCGAGAATGCCGAACAGACGCTCGGCGGCGGCCACGCCGCGCGAGATCGAGGTCTGCACGCTGGTCAGGCGGCGCAGCGACGGAATGATGGCCATCATCGAGGTCATCAGGCCCATGAACTGACCGGCGTTGAGGCGGCCGGCCAGGGCTTCGCGGGTGGACACCCAGACGATCACCGCCAGCGCCAGCGCGGCCAGGAACTGCACCGTGCTGGAGGCGAACGCGCGGGTGGTTTCGACCTTCATGTTCAGGCCGAGCATGCGGTTGGCCAGACGGGCGTAACGCGAGATCTCGTGCCGCTGGGTGCCGTGCACCTTCACTTCCTGCTGCGCGGCCAGCGACTGCTCGGCGGTCTGCGCCATGTTGCCCATGCCGTCCTGGATGCCACGGCTGATGCGACGGTAGCGCTTGCCCACGATGGAGACGATGACGCCGATCAGCGGCACCACCACCAGCATCGCCACGGTCACCTTGACGCTCATCTGCAGCATCACCACCAGCATGGCGATGATGGTCAGGGTGTCGGCCACCAGGGTCTTGAGCGCGTCCGCGCTGGCCTGGGTGACCTGTTCGGTGTCGTAGTTCAGGCGGCTGACCATCACCGGCGTGGCTTCGGTGTCGAAGTGCGACGACGGCAGGTGCAGGTACTTTTCCAGCACCTGCTCGCGCAGGTCGCGGACCACGCTGCGGCCGGTGCGGGCGAGGGCGTAGTCACTGACCAGGGTGGCCAGGCTGCGCATCAGGAACAGGCCCAGAATGGTCAGCGGCAGGATCACCGCCATGCGCGGCTCGGGATTGACGAAGCCACGGTTGACCAACGGGTCCATCAGCTTGGTGAAGTGATAGCCGGCCAGCGCTTCGACGACCATGGCGATGACGGCCGCCACCATGAACACCCAGTAGGCCTTGGTGTAGCCGAGCAGGCGTTTGTAGATCGGCCAGATCGGCGCGTGTTGTTTGTTGCTCATGGAGTACGCACCTCCGGCGCGGTAGCGATGGCGATGCGACGGAAACCGAGCTGGCCCAGGGCATCCTGGGCGGTGACCACGGCCTGGTACGGGGTGCGGGCGTCGGCGCGCAGCAGCACGGTCTGCTCGCGGTCGTCACCGGCCACGGCAGCGATGGTCTGCTTCACCGACTCCACGTCGGTGCGCAGAACCTCCTGGTCGTTGATGAAGTAACGGCCTTCGGCATTCACCAGCACGCTCAGGGCGCGCGGCGGCTCGCTGTTGTCCTGCTGGCTGGCGGTGGGCAGCTGCACCTGCAGAGTGGAACGTGCGTCGAAGGTGGTGGTGACCACGAAGAAGATGATCAGCACCAGGATGACATCGATCAGGGGCACCAGATCGATGTGCGGTTCGTCCTGGACCCGGTCGTTGCGGATGCGCATCCGTCAGCCCTTGGCCGTGACGGGTGCGGCAGCGGCCGGTGCCGCCGGGGCACGGGCGGCGGTGTTCATCACCCCCGGGCGGCCATCGAGCGCGTCCAGCAGCGCGGACGCCTCCATTTCCATTTCGATCACATAGCCGTTGATGCGGCCCTTGAAATAGCGATGGAACATCAGCGCCGGAATGGCCACGATCATGCCGGTGGCGGTGCACACCAGTGCCTTGCCGATGCCGCCAGCGAGCTGGTTCACGTCGCCCACGCCGTGGTCGAGGATGCCCAGGAACATCTGGATCATGCCGATCACGGTGCCCAGCAGGCCCAGCAGCGGACCGGCCGAGGCGATGGTGCCCAGCGCATTGAGGAAGCGCTCCATGCGGTGCACGAGGTGACGCCCGGCGTCTTCGATGCGTTCGCGGATCTGGTCGCGCGGGCGGTTGCGTGCTTCCAGCGCGGCGGCCAGCAGCGCGCCCAGCGGCGAGTTGGCCCGCAGCGACTGGATGTGGTTGGGGTCGAGCTTGCCGCGCGCGGCCCAGTTGCGCACTTCCTGGCCCAGCCCCGGGGGCAGCACCTCGTTACGCCGCAAGGTCCAGAAACGCTCCAGGACAATCGCCAAAGCCAGAACGCCCAACAGCAGCAGCGGCACCATCGGCCAGCCACCGGCCTTGACCAGTTCCCACACGTTTCAACCCTCCGGCCCACTGGCCGCCTGTTTGCTGGCCGATAGAATAGCAGCCGGCCGCGCCTGCTCCGCGGCATCCCACCAACGGCGCTCGAAAAGCCGCTGTTCACGCACCTGCAGCCCCTGCGGCCCCAGCCACACGCGCAGCGCCCCGCTGTCGGCCGTGTTCAGTACCTCGGCCCCGACCGCCTGCCAGCGCGCCACCACCTCCGGGCGCGGGTGCCGGAAGCGGTTGCCATGCCCGGCCGAGACCAGCGCCAGCCGTGGCGATACCGCTTCGACCCAGGCCGGACTGGACGAGCCGGCACTGCCATGGTGCGGCACCACCACCACGTCGGAGCGGAGCGTGGCCGCGCTGTCGCGCAGCAGCGTGGCTTCCTCGCGGTGACCGATATCGCCGGCCAGCAGCACGGCCCCGCGCGCGGTTTCGATCCGCAGCACACAGCTGCTGGCGTTGCCGTCGTAAGCGCTATCCGGAGCTGGGTGCAGCAACTGGAACCGGACCTCGTCCCAGTGCCAGTGCTGCCCGGCGTAACACGCGGCCTCACCCTGCAACGCCCCCGGCGGTGCCTGCACGGAGGCCTGCGGGAACGCCCGGCGTACCGCGCCGAGGCCGCCGGCATGGTCGCGGTCGGTGTGGCTGAGCAGCACCCGGTCCACGCGCGCCATCCCCACCGCCTGCAGCGCCGGCACCACCACCCGTTCGCCGGCATCGAAGCCGCCCACACTGGCAGGGCCGGCGTCGTAGAGGAGCGTGTGGCTGCGGGTGCGCACCCAGACCGCCAGCCCCTGCCCCACGTCGATCACCTGCAGTTCCACTTCGCCCGGCTGCAGCCGCGCCGGCATCGGCCACAACAGCGGCACACACAGCAGCGCGGCTGGCAGGCGCGCGCCGGCCGCGCGCGGCAGCAGCAGCCAGAACACGCCCAGCAACGCCAGCGGCAGGGCCCACGGCGCGGCCTGCGGCACCCACCAGAGCGCCCACGGCTGCTCCGCCACCCGCCCGAACAGCTGCCAGCTGGCATCGAAGCACCACGCTGCCAGCTGCCAGGGCCAGCGCCCTGCCCCGTCGACCAGCGCTTCCAGCGCGGTGCCAGCCAGGGCCAGCGGCACCACCACACTGCCCCAGCAGGGAATGGCCAGCAGGTTGACCAGCGGTCCGGCGCGCGAGGCCTGCCCGAACATCGCCACGGTGAGCGGGGTCAGCGCCAGCGTGGCCACCGCCTGCGCCGCCAGAAACGCGCGCACCCGCGTGGTCCGCTCCTGCAGGCACCACATCAGCCACAGCACACCGCCGAAGCTGAGCCAGAAGCCGGGGGCGAGGACCGACAAGGGGTCGAACGCCAGTACCGCCCACACCGCCAGTGCCAGCAGCTGCCCGGTCGGGGCGGGCCGGCGTGAACAGGTCGCGGCAGCGAGCACCGCCACCATCAGCACGGTGCGCACCGTGGGCAGTGCGAACCCGGCGACCGCCGCGTACAGAAGCGCCGCCAGCAGCCCGACCACGGCACCGGCCACATGGCTGGGACAGCGTCGGGACAGCGGCGCGAAGAACCGCCAGCCCTGTGCGGTCAGCCAACCCGCCGCGAAGGACACCATGGTCACGTGCAGCCCGGAGATGGCGATCAGATGGGTCAGGCCGAGCGCGCGCAGGGTGTCCCAGTCCTGCGGGGTCAATCCCCGTGTGTCGCCCAGTGCCAGGGCCTGGATGAAGCGGGCGCTTTCCCCCTGCACCTGACCGGCAATCGCAGCGGCCATGCGCTCCCGCCAGGCCGGCAGCCCGCTCGGCGGGGCCAGCTCCCGGGCCTGGGCGATCACCGAGCCGGTGCCGGCGATACCCTGCAGCAGCGCCTGGCGTTCGGCGTCGAAGCCGCCCGGATTGCGCAGGCCGCGCGGGGGACGCAGGCGGGCCTGCAGGCTCCAGCGCGCACCGGCTTTGACCTGGTGCCGGGCGCTACGCGCGTCCCCTTTGCGGGGGGCGTGCCAGTTCAGGACCAGGTCGCGACCGCGCAATGCGGCCGGCATCGCGGCGTGGTCGTCCACGCGGAAGGTGAAACGGGTGCTGCGTTCACCGTGACGCGGCAGATCGATCACCCGCCCCTGCAGCGTCCCAGCCTGCTTTGCCACATCGACCGTCAGCTGCGCGTCCAGGCGCGCGTGGCCGTGAAGCGCCGCCCAGCCCAGCCCCAGCAACAGCGCGCCGCAGCAGCGGCCGCGCGGCCAGCGCAGCCACGCCGCCAACCCCAGCGCTGCGGCGGCGAGCGCCCAGCCCGCAGGCAGCAGCACGGGCGCGTACACCACCACGCATACCCCGACCAGCAGGGCCGCGGCGCAGGCTTTGCCAAACAGGGGAAGCGGAATCACGGATGCGGCCAGTCAGCCAGAATCCGTCCATGCTCGGGATTCACCCGGTACGCGAACATCAGGGTCTGACGGAGTGCCGTATCGGAAACTGCCGCCGTGCCGGGACAGGAAAGCTGAAAAGCAAAAAGCCGACCCAAAGGCCGGCTTTTCGTCTGTTGCCACTGCCACCGCTGAGGTGGGAGTGGTGGGCGGTACAGGGTTCGAACCTGTGACCCCTACCATGTCAAGGTAGTGCTCTACCGCTGAGCTAACCGCCCGATTTCTCGCTGCGCCCGCCGTGTTTGCGTCGGTGCAGGCCGCGTATATTACGGATGCACCGGGACAAGCGCAACACTTTTGTGAAGGTATTTCACGAGCGATCGTTCAGCCAAGGCTGGCCTCTTTCAACTGGCGGATCTGGTCACGCACATGGGCCGCGTCTTCGAACTCCAGGTCGCGGGCGTGCTGGTACATCTTCTGCTCCAGCTGCTGGAGCTTCCTGGCGATCTGTGCCGGCTCCAGCGTGCGGTAATCCACCGCTTCCTCGGCCACCTTGCTGCCCCGCCCTTTGCCCTTGCCGCGCGATTCCTTCTCGGCCGCATCGGAGCGTGCGCCTTCCAGCACATCGACAATCGGTCGTGCCACCGAGCGCGGCACGATGCCGTGCGCTTCGTTGAACTCCACCTGCTTGCTGCGGCGACGATCGGTTTCATCGATGGCCGCCTGCATCGAGCGGGTCATGCGATCGGCATACAGAATCGCCTTGCCGCGCAGGTTGCGCGCGGCGCGGCCGATGGTCTGGATCAGCGAGCCGGTGGAACGCAGGAAGCCCTCCTTGTCCGCATCCAGAATCGCCACCAGCGACACTTCCGGCATGTCCAGGCCTTCGCGCAGCAGATTGATGCCGACCAGCACATCGAACTTGCCCAGGCGCAGATCCCGGATGATCTCCACACGTTCCACGGTGTCGATGTCCGAGTGCAGATAGCGCACACGGATGCCGTGTTCGGTGAGGTACTCGGTGAGGTTCTCGGCCATGCGCTTGGTCAGCGTGGTGACCAGCACGCGGTCGCCCAGCTTGATGCGCTCGTTGACCTCGCTCATCAGGTCGTCGACCTGGGTGGCCACCGGTCGGATCTCGACCACCGGGTCGATCAGGCCGGTCGGCCGCACCACCAGTTCGGTGATTTCATCGCCGGCTTCGCGCAGCTCGTACGGACCGGGCGTGGCCGACACGTAGATGCTGCGCGGGCAGCGCGCTTCCCATTCCTCGAAACGTAACGGGCGGTTGTCCAGCGCCGACGGCAGTCGGAAGCCGAACTCCACCAGCGTTTCCTTGCGCGAGCGGTCGCCCTTGAACATCGCGCCGATCTGCGGAATGGTCACGTGCGATTCGTCGATCACCAGCAGCGCGTCCGGCGGCAGGTAGTCGAACAGGGTCGGCGGCGGCTCGCCGGCGGCCTTGCCGGTGAGGTGCCGCGAGTAGTTTTCGATTCCGTTGCAGTAGCCGACCTCGGCCATCATTTCCAGGTCGAACTGGGTGCGCTGCGCCAGGCGCTGCGCCTCCACCAGCTTGTTCTGCGCGTACAGCTGCTCCAGCCGCTCCTTCAGTTCAACCTTGATGGTCTCCACTGCGGCCAACACGCGCTCGCGGGTGGTGGCGTAATGGGTCTTGGGGTACACGGTGTAGCGCTGCAGCTTGCGCAGGCTTTCGCCGGTGAGCGGATCGAACATGCTGATCTGCTCGACCTCGCCGTCGAACAGCTCGATGCGCACCGCCTCGCTGTCCGACTCGGCCGGGAACACGTCGATCACTTCGCCGCGCACGCGGAAGCTGCCGCGCTGCAGCTCGTACTCGTTGCGGGTGTACTGCAGCTGGGTGAGGTGATTGATCAGGTCGCGCTGGTCGATGCGCTCGCCGGTGGACAGGATCAGGCGCAGCGACAGGTAGTCTTCCGGCGCGCCCAGGCCGTAGATCGCCGACACCGTGGCAACCACGATCGCGTCCGGCCGCGACAGCAGGGTCTTGGTCGCGGCCAGGCGCATCTGCTCGATGTGCTCGTTGATCGAACTGTCCTTCTCGATGAAGGTGTCCGACGACGGCACGTAGGCCTCGGGCTGGTAGTAATCGTAGTAGCTGACGAAATACTCCACCGCGTTGTGCGGGAAGAACGCCTTGAACTCGCCATACAGCTGCGCGGCCAGGGTCTTGTTCGGCGCCATGATCAGCGTCGGCTTCTGCACCTGCTGGATCACATTGGCGATGGTGTAGGTCTTGCCCGAGCCGGTCACGCCCAGCAGGGTCTGCTTGGCGACACCGGACTCGAAATTGGCGGTGAGCTTCTCGATGGCCGCCGGCTGGTCGCCGGCCGGCGAATACGGGGAGACGAGTTCGAAGCGGTCGCTCATGGTGCTGCCAGTACCCGGGCCCCACAGTATACCGGGGGGTTGGGTGACGGCTGGCTGAGGACCAGACCTACCTGTGTTCAGGCGTGCCGCCGATACGCAGGTGAAGCCGGGCACGGCACGGTGGATGTCCCTGCCCTGGACCCACCGCCATGCCCGCCCCCTCCCCGTTTGCGCGGCACTACCGCCGCACGTCCACCGGTTGGACGCTGCTGGAGCTGACCTGCGTGCTCGCGGTGGCAGCGCTGGTGTGCGCACTGGCGATACCGGCATTCAGTGAACTGGTGACCCGTCTGCGGGCCGACATGGTGCGGATGCAGATGGTCACCGCGTTCAACATGGCGCGCAATACGGCGATCACCCGCCACCGCCCGGTTGCGGTCTGTGCAAGCGAGGACGGCTGGCGCTGCGGGGAGGACTGGAGCCGGGGCTGGTTGATCCACCGCGACCACGGCCCCGAGCCGGTGCCCATCGCGGAAGAGGACGTGCTGCGCTTCCAGCCTGGCTCAACGGCCACGCAGGTGCGCGCTGTCGCCAGCGTCGGCCGCAACCGGCTGCGCTTCCAGCGCGACGGGCGCAGCAGCGGCAGCACGCTCAGCGTGGACATCTGCGCCGGCGACACCCTGCACAGCCAGGTGATCGTCAACAACGTCGGGCGAACGCGGGCCCGGCGGATGAAGACTCCAACCCCCTGCCCGCACTGAAGACAAAGAAAAAGCCCCGCATTGCTGCGAGGCTTTTTCGACAATCTGGCGCCCGAAGTTGGACTCGAACCAACGACCCCCTGATTAACAGTCAAGTGCTCTAACCGGCTGAGCTATTCGGGCGGGGACGCGAATTCTAGACGGTTGCAGAAAGCCTTGCAACAACCTCTGCCACTACCAGCACTGGAGCGCGCTGGTGTTCGCGGGCGTTTTCACCCCCGCCTGGTTGACCGTCATGGTCGCGCAGGGATCCTTGGCCTGGTCCCCCACGGGGGCGGCCGTGATGGTGAAGCTGCTGGCATTTCCGTTGAAGGTGATCTGGTACACCGGCGTTCCACCGCCTTCACGCGGCGACGCGATGGTGACGCTGTTGTTCTCCGCGAAGCGGAAGCCGGCATAGCTGTTGTTGAGGGTGTGCTGGCGCTCGGCACGCTGCGCATACTCGACCATCTCGGCCTTGGCCGCGGCGCGCTTGGACTTGCGCACGTGGGCCGTGTAGGACGGATAGGCGATGGAGGCCAGCACCGCGATGACCGCCACGGTGATCATCAACTCGATCAGGGTGAACCCCCCTGCCCTGCGTGCTTGCAGTCCATTCAGAGAAAAACGCGTGCTCACTGGATCTGTCTCCACGATTGACGTCCACACGGATAGGGAATGTAGATGGTGTCGGGACCGTTCTGGTACCCCTGCACGCAGCCGACCGCAGGCGGCGTCGGGGGGCCACTCGGCGGTGCCGTACCACCGCTCAGATTCGGCGGCGGTACGCGCGGCAGCGCGAACGGGTTGTTGTTCAGTACCGGTGCGCTGCCGGTGCTGTTGTTGCGGATGCCTGCCGTGCCTTCATTGAATCCGGTACCACCCGGCGAATTCAGCGTCGCCCGACCCAGCGCACCTTCACCGGTGAGCGGATAGAACGCGAAGAACCAGTTGACGCCCGGGGTCGAGCAACCCTCACCTCCAGGTACCGGCGCATAGGTGGTCATGGCCACGATGCCGTTGGCCAGCGACGGATTACCGACATAGCGTTCGCTTGCGGCGTCGGTACCTGTGCCCAGCGGCAGGTCGAGGTACCAACCCTGCGTGTTGGTCGGGTTGGTGACATTGGTCGTCAGCGTCCGCAGATTGCCGTTGGTGGTGACCGTACGTCCGGTGAGGTTGCTGCGGGTCAAGGTCGAGGAGACCGCGCCGGTGGCCGCATCATTCACGCCGTACAGGCTCTGCAGCGAATTGTCCTTGCCATCTTCCTCGAACGAGAAGCTGCCTGTACCGAAGTACAGCATCACGCCACCCTTGATGCCGTTGCCGGCCGTGATGCCGCCGGTGATCGGCTGGCGACGGGTGATCCCGCCATCCACGTACGGACGTGTGGTGAACAGCGGCACCGTGAGATTCTGGTTCGTACGCAGGTCGAACTTCCACACGGCACCCTTCTGGTCCGTCCCATAGACCGTGTCGGCAAACCCATCACGGGTGCGGACATTCTGGCCGGTACCGCCCCAGCGATCGATCGCCACGATGCTGGCCAGGCCGTTGCTGCCGGACGGCACAGCGGAGCCGGCCTCCACCGCTTCAATCATGGTGGTTGCGCCCGTGGCGATGTCCACCACGAACAGAACGGCCTTGCCGCTGGCGCTGTTGAAGCCGTTGCCGAAGATCGCCTTCCATACCGGCGTGGTACCGGTGCCGAGCACCGGTACGATCACCGGCTTGCCGAGCACGAAGCCGATGTTGTTGCGCACGGCTTGCGGCAGTGTGGAATCCAGATCGCTGATTTCCCACAGCTTGTTGGAGGCACCGAAACTGCCGGGTGCGGTGACGTCAAGACCGAACACACTGCGCCCGCCGGCCCCCGAGGCACCGACCAGCGTGGTGTGCCAGGCATTGCCGTAATAGGTATCGCCCACCGTGATCTGGCCGTCCACGAAGTACTTGTGCTGGAACTTCTGGACGCCCTTGTTGGCCATGTTGTAGGGATACAGCAGATTGCCCATGTGCCCCAGCGAAGTGTTGGGGATATAGGCGAACGCCTCGGTGCCGCCACCGGTCACCGTGTTGCCCTGTGCATTCATGCCGCCATTGAATGCGTGAAGCATGCCGTCATTGGCCCCCACGTACACCATGTAGTTGGCGTTGTTGGCCTTGCTGGTGAGGTAGGCGGTGTAGCTGGTGCCAATCACACCGGTCATGGAGCGATACCCGAAGTCGTCAATCGGCGAGCTGATGACCGGCGAGGAGGTGATGATGTCGCCGATGCGCGTCGTGCGATCACGCATCTTGCCGCCACTGCGCTTCTCGAGACTGGTATCGCCGCGCAGGTAGTTCACGGCATCGGCCGCAGAGAGGACGCCAAGCGTGCCCACGTTCACCGCCAGGTCGGTCGCCGTGCATCCGGATATGCCCGGATACTGCGCGGCCGGCTTGGTGCACAGGTCATCCAAGGTGACGTTGCCGCCAATGAATTCCCGGGTGGCACCGTTCTTGGTGTAGAAGATCCGACGCGTAGCAGCCGACTGCAGCTGCGCGCTCGCTTCCCAATAGGGTGTCTGCACCAGTGCACGGGTGGTCGGGTCGACCGACAGGCGATTGGCCTGGAGCTTGCTGAACCAATCCGTGCCCTCGTTCTCGATCTGGTACTCCGGTGCCACCGAGATCGATCCTGCACCGATACGCGCACCGCTGGAGCCGGTGCCGCCCGACGGCGAGCCGCCGCTGGTCACCGCGCTCAGCACGCGGCGCATCGCATCCGTGATTTCTGCCGGGGTACGGGCATTGATGTACTCGCCACGGGTGTTGACCGAGGCATGCCAGATGTCGTCGATGGTGTTGCGGTCGTCGTCGGTACGCCCAGGCCACTTCGTGTAGATCGAGGCGTCTTCGTACGGATCCTGGACCAGATCGGGGTTGAACAGATTGCCGCGCGCGCCCAGCGTCACACCATAGAAATTGATATGCAGGTTGGTCTGGCAGTCCAGCTTCTTGTCTGGATTCGCGCCTTTGCACGCCTCCGGCACCGGAACCTTGCCGGCCACAATATCCGTACGCAGCGGCGACTGGCCATTCTTGCTCAGATAGTACTGGGTGACGATATCGGCCATGGTATTGGAGTTTCCGTCCGAGAAGGGTGCCCCCATGTTCTCGTCCTGGTTGCCCACAGTCGGACCGCCACTGTTGCTGAACCCGTCAGTGAACAGCATCACCGCGTTCTTCTGGCAGGACAACTGCACCGGGGCATCAGTGTCGGTCCGGGTGAACTGCAGCGCCGCAGCTGCGACGGCCGGGCGGTTAGGAGTACCTCCAGCAGCGCTCAACTCCCGCATTTCGTTGAAGAGCGCGGTCTTTTGGGTAGGGACGCCCATGTCGCGCATGGTCAGGCGCTTGTTGGTGGCGTTGTAACTGCCGTTCTGGTTGATGCGGAAGTAACCGACGCGCAGTTTGTTCACATCCGCCATGGAACGGGTCAGGCCCGCCACCATCGCGCGGTTGCGATTGCCGTAATAGGTGAACCAGTTGGCGAAGTTCTGCAGCGCAGCGGCATTGCTGGAGGTGATGGTGTACTTCCACATCGCGCAGCCGGCACCACAGGCATTGTCCACCTTGGTGCGCGTCATGCCGTTGTAGGCATTCGGCGTGCCGGGCAGGACGGGAAGCGCGTCTGCATCGTTGGTGTACTTCATGTAGAACGTGGCGGGCCAGTACCGCATGTAGACCTTGGTGCTGCCACCCGACCACACAGTATTACGCGCTACCGTCGTCCCGTTGTAGTAAGTACCAGCGGGCAGCACCATGCCATCCTGCATGCGATAGGTATCGTTGGCTGTCGTGCCGTAATAGTTGGTGGTCAGATCCAGCACGGCGTTGCTGAACGCAGGACGCGGATCATAGCGCGCCGCACCGGGCGGGGACTGCACATCCGGGGTACCGTCCGCCTTGATCCATGGTTCGTACTTCACCGCCGGGTTGTAATACGTCGGATTGAAATCCGAAGAACGTGCAAAGCCCAGCGTATCCAACGGCGGCACGCCATGGTAGTCGTTGATGCGCGGGCCAGGAGCCACGAAGAAGTAATCGCAGGTATCCCCGCTGGTAAGCAGGGCACCGTTCGCACCAAAGAAACTCTGCCGACTGCGGCTCCAGCACCCCTCACCGTCCGCGCCCGGGAACTGGGTCTGGAAATTCATCGAACCGGAGTCATCCACCGCCATGATGAATGACGCCTTGGTCGATACCTGCAGGTTGAGCGGCTCCTGCGCCAGCACGCCCTGTCCCTGCGCAGCGATCAGGTTGTAGCCGACAAACGCCAGGCCGATTGCTGCCACCGTCGAACCGGCGGCCGTCCACTTGAATCTGCGCGAAGCCATGGCCGCGTCCTCAGAGCTTGAAAATGGTGTCGATGACCGACGACGAGGTCGGATTGGCCGCGTCATCAACGGAGTACGCGGTGATCTGGAAGGTGGCCGAAGTACGGTCATTGGCCACCCCCATGTCCAACGCATTACCGCCGGGACCGCCGCACTGGTCGATCTGTCGCACGTTGATGCGCGGTGATGCCGTGGGCACCTGTTCGCTTCCCCATTTGACCGGGTCGAAGCCGTCCTCGCAGTTCTGACTGATGCTGGTCGAGTTGGTGAGCAGGCTGCCCGCCGGCAGGGCGGTGCGATCGGTCACAGCCTCCACCGCGCGTTCAACATTGCGCACCGCGCCTTCGGTGTTCTGGAACGAACGGCTGGCCGCGCGGTAGTTGGAGGCCATTTTCTCCTGCATGCCCGCCACCTGCATGCCCGCTACGCCAAGGAGGGCGAGCAGCAACAACATGATCAGGGCGACGTACAACACGGCACCGCGCTGCTGCCGCGGGGCCGACTGGAAGGATGAGCGAGAGGAACGGTTCATGGTCAATTCCCGAACAGCCGGTTGCGCAGGGCGATGCTGACTTCATAGGCGGTGCGATACCGGCCGTCGGTCGCACCTTCCTGGTTGTAACTCATGCCGAGTACGCCGAGCTTCGCCGCGTCGTCGGTTGGCCTGGAATTGGCGTTGGTGCCCGAACGGTCAGCGCTGCGTGCCACCAGGCCCACCTGCACCATGCCAACACGGCGCCACTCCGCGGCACCGGTAGCGTCAGTGGCGGTGGTGACAGCGGAGGCGACGTTCTGCACCGTGATATTGCCCACCGGGGGTGTGGCACCGGTCACGACAGGCGTGGTATCCAGGCCATACATGAACTGCAGATTTTCGATGCCATCCACCATCTCTTCATTGATGACGTAGGCACCGGTGGAATCGGCACGTGCGCGGCGCAGACCGGGCCCATTGGTACCCTGGCCGATGTAATACACCATCGACTCGGCACGATAGACCTGGGTCGGCTCAGGCTGTGGTGCATAACGGGTGAAGTCCACGCCTGCACCGGTGATCTTTCCGGAAACGGTGGCCCCGGCGAAGATGTCCACCGAGTTGCAGTCGGCAATGCCGAACAGGGTCGGCGATGCGATGCCGCCCTGGGTCAGTCGCGACCAGCGCGCGGCATCAACGGTCAATTCCTGTCCATTGATCGCGGTCACCGGCACGCCTTCAGGCGCGAGGAAGCGCAACACCAGAATGTCGCTGCCGGCCAGCGGCGCGGGATTCAGTCCACTGATGGCAGCCGGCAGCCCGGCAGGTTGCGTGCCCTGCCCGACCACCAGGGTGGAGTTCGGACTGGTATCCGGTGCCTCATACCCCTGGATGGCCACACTGAAGTCAAGCGGGTTGCCGCTGCCGGTGGCGACGTTGATGTTGTTCCTGGGCGAATTCATGCCCTTGACGAAGTGCGCCTGGTCATTGACGCAGCCCATGTGCCCGGCCATGCGGATGTCGCGCTCCAGGAAATCCAGAGCGAAGCGGCCGCTTTCCTGCGCGCGTGCAACGCCTTCAGACAGGCGCGATGCGGATTGGGACGCGATGAACACCTGAATGACGCCCAGCATCAGCAGCAGGCCGATGACCATCGCGACCATCAGCTCGATCAGGGACACGCCTGCCTGGCGGGTACGGAACATGAGCGGACCTTTCATAGCTGGGTCTGGATTTCGAAGGTGGTGGTCGCGTCAGGCGCGGTACGACTCCAACGCTCGTCGGCCCAGCTGATGCGGATCCGGGCCACGCCGTTGACGACCTCCACTGCTGCGGACGCGTTGTCGCCAAGCGCCTTCACCACCTGGCACTGCCAGCGGGCAATGTTCTGGTCCAGGGTCACCACTGCCGTCGGTCGCGTGCACACGCCGGCCGCGGTCTTGCTTCCGGCGGCGAAGCTGGCGTTGCTGTACCACGCCGACTGGAAACGGTTGCTGCGCATCTGCTCGGTGAGGTCGTAGGCCAGGTTGGTGGCCTGGGTACGGTAGTTGGCGCTCTGCACGTAACGGATGTTCATGGTCTGCAGCAGCGCGAAGCCCAGCAGGCCGAAGGCCAGCACAACAACGGCGATCAGCACTTCCAGCAGACTGAAACCGGTCTGCGCGCGGCGAGGCCGATAGGGGGTACGGATCACTGGCAGTCTCCCTTGACTGTGGTGACTTGACCGGAGGCATTGATGGTCATCGTGCTGCGCAGTTTCTGTCCGCCGCACTTCGAGGGCTGCAGCGTGACCACCTGATCGCCGTTGGCACGGCGGCGACCGCGACTGTCGAACCCGATCAACGTTGCGGGGCCTGTTACCGCCATCTCGGTATTGACCGCACTGAAGCGCAGCACGGTTTCACCGTTGCTGAAGGCGTTGTCTCCATTGCTGTCACTGAAGGCCATCATGCCCCGCCCCCACTGCCCGTCGCAGCTGGAGCCGGTGCTGCTGCCACAGACGCCGCCCCCGCGGTTGTTGCGGATGGCATCGCTGCGGGCCAGGTTGACCAGACCAATCAGCTCGTTGTGCGCCGCGGCAGACCGGTTGGACCGGATGGTGCTCTGGAAGCTCGGAAACGCGATGGACGCCAGCACCGCCACGACCGCAACGGTGACCATCAGTTCGAGCAGTGTGAAGCCCTTTGAAAGGCGCAGAAACATGGGACGCTCCCCAGCGTGATGGCATGGACAATGAACGCCCCGCCGCCGAGCGGCAAGGGGCAGAGGGACGAACGGTCGCCCGGGGGCGACGGGCGTCAATGCCTTGACGCCCGCCCTGCCCTGCCCGGCCGGCTCAGGTCAGGCCAGCACCCGGTAGCACGGCTGGTACTCGCCGGAGATCTTCATCCGGCGCTGCTCGACGAAGGCCCGCAGCAGTGCGTCCAGGGCCTGCATCATGTCCGGGTCGCCGTGGATCTCGAACGGCCCGAACTGCTCGATGCGGCGCATGCCGTCTTCCTTCACATTGCCGGCAACGATGCCGGAGAAGGCCCGGCGCAGGTCGGCGGCCAGTGCGTGGGGCGGACGCCCGTGGTGCAGGTCCAGCGCGGCCATCGCCTCGTGGGTCGGCACGAACGGCTGCTGGTACTCCCACGGAATCTCGATCGACCAGTTGAAGAAGAACGAGTCCTTCTGCGCCAGGCGGTGCTCGCGGACGCGCTTGATCCCGGCCGACATCTGCCGGGCCACGGCAACGGGGTCGCCGATGATGATCTGGTAGCGCTCGGCCGCGGCATCGCCCAGGGTCAGGCGGATGAAGCGGTCGATCTGCTCGAAGTACGGCGCGGCCACGGTCGGGCCGGTCAGGATCAGCGGGAACGGCAGGTCCTTGTTTTCCTCGCGCAACAGGATGCCGAGCAGGTACAGGATCTCCTCGGCGGTGCCGACGCCCCCGGCGAACACGATGATGCCGTGGCCGATGCGGACGAAGGCCTCCAGGCGCTTCTCGATGTCCGGCATGATCACCAGGTGGTTCACGATCGGGTTCGGCGACTCGGCCGCGATGATGCCCGGCTCGGTCAGGCCGATGTAGCGCGTGGTGTGCTTGCGCTGCTTGGCGTGGGCGATGGTCGCGCCCTTCATCGGGCCCTTCATTGCACCCGGGCCGCAGCCGGTGCAGATGTCCAGCCCGCGCAGGCCCAGCTCGTAGCCGACCTGCTTGGTGTACAGGTATTCGTCGCGGCCGATGGAGTGGCCGCCCCAGCAGACTACCAGGTTGGGGTCGCCCGGATTGAGGATGCGCGCGTTGCGCAGCAGCCCGAACACCGCGTTGGTGATGCCCTCGGAGGACTCCAGCTCGGCCGCGTAGGCCGGGCCCATCTCGATGGCCATGTAGGCCAGGTCGCGAACCACCGCGAACAGCAGTTCGGCCACGCCGCGGATGATTTCACCGTCGACGAAGGCCATCGCCGGGGCATTGACCAGGTCGATGCGGACGCCGCGGTCCTGCTGGGCGACCTGGATGTCGAAATCGGGGTACAGATCGCGCGCCGCGCGCGGATCGTCCGAGGCACTGCCGCTGGTCAGCACCGCCAGCGCGCAGCGCCGCAGCAGTTCATGCATGCCGCCGCCGGAGGCATCGCGCAGGCGCGCCACCTCGGCCCGGGACAGCACATCCAGCCCACCGCGCGGGTAGATCCGCGCGTCCTGCACCGGCAGCGTGCGCGCCGGGGTCTCACTGATCGTCATGGTCATTCTTTTTTCGCTTCTTCAAGGTTGCCGACTGTACCGCTGCCCCCTTAAAAAGCAAAACGGCCGGGTTTCCCCGGCCGGCTGGCGAGCGACAGCATACAGCGACGCCGAAAGAATAGGTAGAGCCGGGCTTGCCCGGCTGCTGGCCGATCTGGCACCGCGCCCAGCCGGGCAAGCCCGGCTCTACGGCATTCGTGCCACCGCGAAGAACGGCCGCGTTCGCCATGCCACCCACAAAAAACGGCCGGGTCGCCCCGGCCGTTTTCATTCACACGTCAAGCTCGAAGGATCAGAACTTGTACTTCAGGGTCAGCTGCATCGACCAGCGCGACACACCGGTGTTGCCCTTGTCGTTGTTGTTTTCCTGGATCGACGGCGTATCGGCGGAGCCGGAGAAGTTGTAGATGTACTTGCCGGTTGCCGGGTCGATACCCGCGTAGTTAGCCACGCGAGCGGTCGAGTTGAAGCCGTAGTCGTTGATGCGGCCCCACTTCTTGTTGAGCAGGTTGCCGACATTCATGATGTCCAGCGCCAGCTCACCCTTGTGCTCCTTCATGAAGCCCGGGAACTCCTGCGAAATACGCATATCGAAGGTGTTCACGAAGCCGGTACGGAAGGCATTGGCCGGAGCGATCTGACCCTGGTAGGCGGCCAGCTGCGGGTTGGCCTTCAGCCAGTTGAAGAACGACTGCTCCATCGCGGCACCGCCGGTCCACAGCACGTCGCCCGGGCCATTCGGCACGTAGAACAGGTCGTTGAAGGCACCGGCACCCGAGGTCGAGGCGGCGTCGCCATTCATGTCGTTGTAGTAGATGTAGCTGTACGGACGACCCGAACGACCTTCATAGAACAGGCCGACGCTGGTGTTGTAATCGCCGAAGAACGCCTTCTTCCAGTTCAGCGAGGCGGTCACGCGGTCCTTGATCGCATAGCGCGAGTCATAGGCCACGTTCTCGTTGGCGGTGCCAATGAGGGTGCTGCCCCAGTTGGAGGTGTTCTGCGAGCTGGTCAGCGGGCTGACTTCCTTCGCGGCGGTGTAGGTGTAAGCCAGCGACCAGCCCCAGTTCTCCATCAGCGGCTTGTTCAGGCCGACGGTGAACTGGCGGCTGGAGCCCTTGTCGGTGTTCCGCAGCAGCATCACGTCGCCCATGTTGCCCGGGCGGTTGGCCTTGCCGCGCACTGGCCGGCCATTCGAAGCCGTCTGACCTTCCTGCACCAGGTAGCGGTTGGCTGCAGTGGCGGGCAGGTAGCCTTCCGGATTCCAGAACAGCTCACGACCGTCCTGGCCGATGCGGGTGTAGCTGCCATTCGGGCCGGACAGGTCCAGACGCTCGAAGTACAGCGCGTCGTTGACCTTGGTGTACAGGAACTCAGCCGAAGCGACGATGCCGTACCACGGCAGCTCGGTATCGAAGGCCAGGTTGGTCTTCCACACCGACGGCATCTTCAGACCGGGCTCGATGATGTCCACGTTGTCACGCGCGGTGACGGTGCCACCGGGGTAGTACGGCGGATTGACGTTCGGGGTGAAGATCGGACCCGGGTTGTTGACGGTGAATTCCTGGTAATTGAAACCAGTGTTCTGGTAGGCACCGGCCATCCACACGTTGGGAGCCGCGCCACCGAACAGGCCCACGCCGCCACGCAGCTGGGTCGGACGGTCGGTGTCGAAGGTGTAGTTGAAGCCGAAGCGCGGCTGCACCAGCTTGTCGTCCGGCATGACGGTGTTGTCATAGCCGTAGGTCGACATGATGCGCGGGTTGTACAGCTTCTGGTCGCTGAAGTCCGGGATGTCCACGCGGACGCCGAGCTGCAGGGTCAGGTTGTAGTTGACCGCCCAGCTGTCCTGCACGAACAGGCCGGTGTTCTTCAGCTCGTAGCGGGCCGGAACGTCGTCCAGGCTGCCACCGGGCAGCGGAGCGCGCACGATGTACTGGCTCGGATTATTCGCCGCAAACGCGTCGAGGTTGTTGAACACGTACACGCCGTTGAGGTTACGGCCGTAGAAGTTCAGCAGCTCGTTCTTGGAATAATCGAAGCCGAACTTGACGGTGTGGTCGCCGACATACCAGGTACCGGCACCGAAGGCGCTCAGTTCCTTGGACTCGATGATGTTGACGTGGGTGTTCTGCTCGGTACCGAAGTACAGCGAGTTGTTGGCCGAGCCACCGAAGCCACGGACCTGGATCTGCGGCAGGTTCGAGGCCGGGGTGCGGATCGCCGAGTAGTCCTTGTGACCGATCTTGAATTCGGTCGAGAAGTTCTCGGACCAGTCGCTGAACAGTTCACCCATCCAGGACTCATAGGTCTTCGGCAGGTCGTACCAGAAGCTGCTCAGCGAGACCGCACTGTTGCTGATCTGCGGGAAGCGGGCCACGTTCTGTTCCATCTTGTTGTAACGGATGGCAGCACGGTGGTTGTCGCTGATGTTCCAGTCGATCTTCAGCGCGTATTCTTCGATTTCGGTGTTGTTCGACGGTGCGCTCAGCGAGCCAGCATCGAAGCCGTAACCGGTTGCGATCTGCTGCGCACGGGCGATGTCGGCGTCGGTGATGGTGCCCCGGCCGTACGGAGTGTCGGTCAGGCTGGTGCCCGGAGCCGAACGCTCCATTTTTTCGTAATTGGCGAAGAAGAACAGCTTGTCCTTGACGATCGGGCCGCCCAGGGTCATGCCGTAGGTCTTTTCGTCGTCAAAACCGTTGAAGCGGACGCCGTCCAGGTCCTTGCGGACCATGTCCTTGTCGCGGTACGCGTAGTACACGGTGCCGCCGAAGTTGTTGGTACCCGACTTGGTCACGGCATTGATCACCGCACCGGTACCACCGGCGATGGTGGTGTCGTAGTTGGCGATGTCGATGTTGATTTCCTGGATCGCATCCATCGACACCGGCTGACGCTCGGTCGGCAGGTTGTTGGATTCCAGGCCGAACGGATCGGCGGCGCTGATGCCGTCGATGCGGATCGCGTTGTAACGGGTGTTCTGACCGCCGGCGGAGATTGCACCGTCAGCCTTGCTGACCTGCGAGATGCGCGGGTCGAGGCGGATGTAATCCTGGATGTTGCGGTTGACCGACGGCAGTTCGTCGATGGTTTCGCGGTTGACGTTGGTGCCGGTGCCCATCTTGTTGGCACTGAACACGTCCGAACCACCAGCCACGGCGACAACCTGCACGGCGTCCAGGTTGGTGGCGGCGGCGACGTCGCCGGTCAGGGCGGCGTTGATGGTGTTGACCTGATTCAGGTTCAGGTAGACGCCTTCTTCGGTCTTGGTGCCTTCACCCGGCTTGTTGATGGTGATGGTGTACGGACCACCCACGCGCAGACCGCGCGCAGCGTAACGACCCGAGGCATCGGTGGTGGCGCGGCTGACGGTGCCCGACTCGGTGTGCGTGATGGTGACTTCGGCACCGACCACAGGGGCGCCTGCGGCGGACGTGACCTGGCCGCCAACACCGGCAGAGGTGCTCTGGGCGAAGGCGGGGGCGGCAGCAAGAGCGGCCACGAGACCAAGAGTGAGCTTGGACATCCGGAGTGGGTGGGTCATTTTTGGGTAGCCTCGATGCGAGAGTGGCGATTTGCGGAGAAAAAACGCGCCCACACGGCCCCGTAGATGGCCGAATGGACTTAGATCTGGGTTCCCTATGCCGCAGGCTGGTTTCAGCCGCAACGGTTAACACTAGATTAACACGATAGCCCCGATATGTGACGGTTTGGCGACAACGCGCACACCATCACAACGAAATCGTGACGCTTTCTTCACATCCGCCGTTCAGGAAATACCGGCTCCTTGCCGGCAGGGCGGAAGGTAATGGCCGTTGATGTCAGGGGGGTTACGCGAAGGGCAGCCGGGCAAGCCCGGCTCTACGTGGAAGGTCCAACCATGGGGACCCGGTAGCGCCGGCCGTTGGCCGGCCCAGGCGGAACCGTCACCGCGCGATATCCAACACCTGTCCGCGATGTTCGATCCCTGCCGCCGACAGCAGCAGCACCGCCGCCTCCGCGCATTCGGCTGGATGCCGTGCCGCCTGGTCCTCGTCCAGCGAGAACGCCCGCGCACGCAGCGCGGTGCGCATTGGGCCGGGCTGCAGCCCGGCCACCCGCACCGGGCCGCGCGCCAGTTCGGCATGCAGGCTGGCGATCAGCCCGCGTAGGCCGTGCTGGGCAGCCCCATAGCCGCCCCAGTAGGCCTGCCCTACCCGCGCCGGGTCGTCCACGGTAAACACCAGCGCGGCATCGTCGCGCTGCTTGAGCAGCGGCAGGCAGGCCTGGGCCAGCCAGGCCGGGGCGGTGAGGTTGACGTGCACCGCGCGCGCGAAGGCGGCCGGGTCGGCCAGCTCGAACGGGGTCAGCCCGGCAAAGTCAGCGGCGCAGTACAGCACGCCATCAAGGCGACCGAGTTCGCCCTGCAGGCGCTCGGCCAGGGTGGCGTAGTCATCAGGGGTGGCCCCTTCCAGGTCCAGCGGGTACAGCAGCGGCTCCGGCCCGGCGGCCTGGACCGCACTGTAGACCCGGTCCAGCCGGCGCGGCTTGCGCCCGAGCAGGACCACGGTGGCCCCGGCAGCGGCGCAGGCCACCGCAGCGGCACTGCCGAAACCGCCGCCAGCACCGGCAATGAGAATGATGCGGTCGGCCAGCGACCCGCTCCCGACCGCCACGGACGGGAGCGCACTCATCCGTGTGCGGCCTCTTCGACGATGCGCTTGAGCTCACCGGCCTCGAACAGCTCCAGCACGATGTCGCAGCCGCCGATCAGCTCGCCATGGATGAACAGCTGCGGGAAGGTGGGCAGATTGGAGAAGCGCGGCAGGTTGGCACGCACTTCCGGCTCTTCCAGCACGTTCACCGTGCGCAGATTGACCGCACCGGCGGCCATCAGCGCCTGCACGGCGCGGCTGGAGAAGCCGCACATCGGGTACTGCGGGGTGCCCTTCATGAACAGCACGAGGGGATAACGATCGACTTCCTGTTGGATCTGCTGCAAGACCGCCACCACACCTCTCCTGCGTTGCGGAACCATCCGACCCCGGGTGGTCGGATAGACTTCCCCTGCGCCCATTGTAATGCGGTTGACCCCGCGCCGGACGTCTGTGTCCCACTCTCCCGGATCGCCATGCCCTTCGACCTGCCCCGCCTGCCCTTCGACCGCACCGCCCTGCAGCCGCATCTGTCGGCGGCCAGTCTCGATCTGCACCTCGGGCATCACCGGGCCTACGTGGAGACGGTGAATGCGCGGATTGACGGCACCGAGCTGGCGGAACTGCCGCTGGAAGACCTGGTGCGACAGAGTCAGGGCACGCTGTTCGACGCAGCGGCGCAGGCCTGGAACCATGCGTTTTTCTGGGACGGATTACGACCGCGCGGCATCGGCGAGCCGCAGGGCCGGCTGGCGGAGCTGATCGGCCGCCATTTCGGCGACCTGCGCCGGTTGCGCGAGGAGTTCGACCGCGCCGCGCTGGGGTTGTTCGGGTCGGGCTGGGTGTGGCTGGTGCAGCACCCCAACAGCACATTGGCGGTTCAGGTCACCCGCAATGCCGGCACACCCCTGGTGGGCCAGAGCACACCGCTGCTGGGCTGTGACCTGTGGGAGCACGCGTACTACACCGACTTCCAGAACGACCGGGCGAAGTACCTGGAGGCGTTCTGGAAGGTGGTGAACTGGGATGCGGTGGCGGCGCGGTTGCGGGATTGATCGGTCGAACCGATTGAACCGATTGAACCGGTAGCGCCGGCCGTTGGCCGGCCCACGCATCGCCTGGGCCGGCCAACGGCCGGCGCTACCGTTACCCCAGAAGGGTTTTGATTGCCGGGGCTACCTGGTCGCCACGATCCAGCTGCTTGCCCACCGCTTCCAGACCCGTCGCCAACGCTGCGGCATCATCACTGCGCAGCGTCGCATGGCCGACCTTGCGGCCATCACGCGGCTGCTTGCCATAGTCGTGCCAGTGCCCGCCCGGCTGGGCCAGCACCGCCGTCGCGTCGGGCATCGCACCGATCCAGTTGAGCATGCAGGCATGGCCGAGCATGCGGGTGTCGCCGAGCGGCAGGCCGAGCACGGCGCGCAGGTGGTTTTCGAACTGCGAGGTTTCGCTGCCCTCGATGGTCCAGTGCCCGGAGTTGTGCACGCGCGGAGCCATTTCGTTGGCCAGCAGTTCGTCGCCGCGGCAGAACAACTCCAGCGCGAACACGCCGACATAGTCCAGGCGCTCGGCCAGGGTGCGGGCGTAACCGATGGCGGCCTGCTGCTGCGCCGGGCCCAGCACGGCCGGGGCCAGGCTGACCGACAGCACACCGTCAACATGCCAGTTGCCGGTGACCGGCCAGGCGCGGAACTCGCCGTCGCGGCCGCGCACGGCGACCACGCTGACCTCGCGATCAAAGGCCACGAAGCCTTCCAGGATCAGGCCGGTGCGCTCGACCTGCGACCCCAGGGCGGCCCAGGCGGCGTCGATGTCGGCTTCGCTGCGCAGGCGGAACTGGCCCTTGCCGTCATAGCCCAGGCGACGGGTCTTCAGAATGCAAGGCAGACCGAACTCCGCGACGCGGGCGGCGAGTTCGTCGCGGCTGCGGATGTCGGCGAAGGCCGGCAGCGGAATGCCCAGCTCGCGGAACAGGGTTTTTTCGCTCAGGCGGTCCTGGGCCACGGCCAGCGCATCCGGATTCGGATACACCGGCACGCGCTCGGCCAGGAAGCGGGCGCTGTGCGCCGGCACGTTCTCGAAATCGAAGGTGACCACGTCGACCTTCGCGGCGAACGCGGCCAAGGCCGCTTCGTCATCGAACGCGGCCACCTGCAGCGGGGCCAACTGGCCGGCGCAGGCGTCGGCCGCGGGGTCGAACAGTTCAAAGCGCAGGCCCTGCGGCGCGCCGGCCAGCACCATCATGCGGGCGAGCTGACCGCCGCCCAGAATGCCTACGGTACGGGTCATTGGCGCGGGTCGTCGTGGGCCATGACGTCTTCGGTCTGGCGGGAGCGGAAAGCCTCCAGCGCCTGGCCGATGGCCGGCTGTTCCGGGGCCAGCAGCGCCGCCGCGAACAGGGCCGCGTTGGACGCCCCGGCGTTGCCGATGGCGAAGGTGGCAACCGGAATGCCGGCCGGCATCTGCACGATCGACAGCAGCGAATCCATGCCGTTGAGGGCCTTGGACTGCACCGGCACGCCCAGCACCGGCACCGCGGTCTTGGCCGCGACCATGCCAGGCAAGTGCGCGGCACCGCCAGCGCCGGCGATGATGGCGCGCAGACCGCGTGCGCCGGCCTGTTCGGCGTAGGTGAACAGCACGTCCGGCGTGCGATGCGCCGAGACCACCTTCACTTCATAGGGAACACCGAGGGCATCGAGCTTCTGCGCGGCGTGCTGCATGGTTTCCCAGTCCGAGCGGGAGCCCATGATGATGCCGACGAGCGGCACTGCGGGGTTGGGGGTCATTGGCCGTCACCTACCTTAAAGACGTATTCTAGCCGTCTTCCACGCAAGACGAAGAACCCATGGATCGCAAGCTGCTTGACCTGCTGGTGTCGCCGGACGCCCGCCAGCCCCTGTCCCTGCTCACCGCGAAGGGCCTGGAGGCCCTCAACCAGGCCATTTCGGCCGGTACCGTGATCAAGGCCGACGGCAGCCCGCAGAGCCAGCCTCTGCGCGAAGCCCTGCTGACCCGCGACGGCAAGCAGGTGTTCCGGGTCGACGACGGCATTCCGGTGCTGCTGGCCGAAGAAGCCATTGCCACCGCCCAGATCGCCGATTTCCCGGCGCAATGAGCCCTGCCCTGCTGCCGCCTGAGGCCGCACAGGTCGAGGCGGACGTGGCCCGCGCCCTGGCCGAGGACATCGGCAGCGGCGACGTCACCGCCGCCCTGCTGCCGGACCGGCCTGACCGCGCCTACCTGCTGTGCAAGCAGGACGCGGTGATTGCCGGCCGGCCGTGGTTCGACGCCACCCACCGGGCGCTGGACCCCGATGTGCAGATCGACTGGCGTGTAGCCGAAGGCGACGCGGTACAGGCGGGCACCGTGCTGGCGACGCTGCAGGGGCGCAACCGCAGCCTGGTCAGCGCCGAGCGCACCTCGCTCAATTTCCTGCAGACCCTGTCCGGCACCGCCACCACCACCGCCCGTTACGTGGCGGCCGTGGCCGGCACCGGCACGCGGATCCTGGACACCCGCAAGACCCTGCCCGGCCTGCGCATGGCGCAGAAGTACGCGGTGCGCTGCGGCGGCGGTGACAACCATCGGCTCGGCCTGTTCGACACGGTGATGCTGAAGGAAAACCACATCCGTGCCGCCGGCTCGCTGAGCGCGGCGGTGCACGCCGCGCGCGCGCAGTGGCCGCAGCTGCCGCTGGTGGTCGAGGTGGAAGACCTGGACCAGCTGCGCGAAGCGCTGGCGGTGGGCTGCGACCGCATTCTGATCGATGATTTCGATGCGGATCTGCGACGTGAGGCGGTGAAGATCGCGGCTGGACGGATTCCGCTGGAGGTGTCCGGCAGTGTCGACCTGGCCGGGCTGCGGGCGATCGCCGAAGACGGCGTGGACTGCATCTCGGTCGGGGGTCTGACCAAGCATGTGCAGGCGATTGATCTGTCTCTCAAGCTCGGTGATCCGCCGCAAGGCTGAGTTAGCGCCGGCCGTTGGCCGGCTCTCACGAACGTTCAAACGCATGCGTGGGCCGGCCAACGGCCGGCGCTACCGTATCCCTTCACGAATTGCCCAACGTGGGTCTGCGACGCTCTGGCTACCCCCACCGGAGAACGCGCATGCGCCGGATGCTGTTGCCCGCCTGCCTGCTGCTCGCCGCTGCCCCTGTGACCGCAGCGGCCGCCGAAGTCTGCGACATTCCGCCCCGCTATGGACTGAGTCCGCTGGCCGTCAGCATCGTGCGCACTGCCTGCAACGAGCACCGGCTGTGGTACCGCCCCTTCATCGATGGCGAAGGACGGGCTGCCAATCTCGGCGTCAGCGAGGCCGAGCGCCTGTACCTGTCTGACGATGGCATGCCGGCGTGGCAGCGCGTGGTCGCCTACTGGCGCGACAGTGGCACCCTGGGCCCGATGGGCAGCCAGCCAGGCGCGTCCAGCTGCATGCAGCCATTCGGTACGCGCTACACCGACAGCGACTGCCGGGCCTTCATCATCGACAATCCGTGGTCGGCGGCCTTCATCTCCTGGGTGATGAGCCGCGCGGGCGTGCCGGGTTTCACCCGCTCTCCGCGCCACATCGACTACATCCGCGCGGCGTACGAGAACAGCGGGCCGTACCGGATGACCGACCCGGCGCAGGAAAAGCCCGCCCCCGGCGACCTGCTGTGCTACCTGCGCGACCGCGACGAAACGCTGAGCTACGCTGGGCTGGTGCAGCAGCTCAGCGGGGGCAAGGTGGAGAACTGGAAATCGCATTGCGAGGTGGTTGTCGCGGCCAACATGGGCGGCGACCACACGCTTTACCTGATCGGCGGCAATGTCATGAATACGGTGGCGATGCGCAAGCTGCCGCTCGATCGCAGCGGCCGCATCCAGCTGCCGCCGGCCCGATCCTACGGTCCGTATGACATCGGCTGCACACCCGGCCGCGAAGACGAGTGCAATTTCAACCGGCAGGACTGGGCGGCGCTGTTGAAGCTGGTGGCGGCCTCGCCAATGGGCTACGCGCCAGGGCCGGTGCCCTCTTCCACCCCGGCTACCCAGCCATCACCCGTGCCCGCCCAGCCCGGCGCGCCGGCAACCCCGCCGCCGCAGAAGCCGACGTTCCCGCGCGTGGTTCCGCCGCGGCCGCAGCCGCCGCCGTCGCCTCCACAATCGCCTGCCAATGCGCCGCCGCGCACGTCGCCGTAGAGCCACGTCCTACGTGGCTTCGCGGTGCCGGAACGGAGAGCAGCCACGCAGGGCGTGGCTCTACGTTGCATGAAGTGGGCGGGGTTGCAGCCACGCAGGGCGTGGCTCTACGTCGCTTGAAGTGAGCGGGAGCTGTCGCCATGTTGGTCATTCCTGACCCGCTTCGACCGAGCCGACGATGCCCAGCTTGATCCTGTTGATGATTGCCGGCGCGTTTGCCTACGCCTTCTGGAATTCCTCGCGGGCGGCGGCCGAGCGCGCCATCGAGCTGGGTCGCAATGCCTGCCGTGCCGCCGACGTGCAGTGGCTGGACCAGGCGGTGCATGCCAGCAGCCTGCGGGTGTGCCGCAAGGACAACGGTTGGCTGGGCTGGGAGCGCACGTACCGCTTCGAGTACTCATATGACGGCATTGATCGCCACACCGGACGCATGGTGCTGCGTGGCGACCAGCTGGTGGCGTTTGTCGGCCCCTCCGCCGCGCGGATCAGCGAGATCCGGCAGTCGCCGGATACGCGCGACGCCGAAGACGTGTAATGAAAAACGCCGCCCCGGCAGGGCGGCGTTTTTTTCATTTCACCACGCGCAGATGCGGACGGCCGCCGCTGGGCTTGGGTGGGGTGTCGTCCGGGGTGGGCGTGTCATCCGGCGGCGTATCGTCATCGTCCAGGCTGGGCTCATGGCCCGGAATATCGTCCGGCAGCGCCATGCCCTGCCCGGTTTCGCGGGCATAGACGGCCAGCACGGACGAAATCGGCACCTGCACCGGGTGGCTCACGCCGGAAAAGCGTGCGGCGAAGCTGACCCAGGTGTTGTCGATCTCCAGCCCCATGACGGCACGATCGGCGATGTTCAGGACCACCCGGCCGTCTTTGATCGCGCTGGGCGGAACCTGCACGCCCGGCATGCCGGCATCGACCAGGATATGCGGGGTGAGCTGGTTGTCGTTGATCCATTGCACCAGCGCCCGCAGCAGGTACGGGCGGTGGCTGGTCATGCGGAATGTATCTTCAGTCATGGGGTGTGCCGGGCCACGCCCGGCTGATTATCAGCGTGAAAACAGGTGACCAGTGTACGCGCACGGCCGGGCTGAGGTCACACAGGTAACTCGCGCAGCTTCTTTTCCTGGTCGGTCAGACTGCGGATGAAGCCGGGGTGACGGAAAATGCGGTTGCCGTAGTCCTCGATGGCCTTGCCGTCCTTGGGCAGCGCGACGTCCAGCGACTGCAGACGCCAGATGATCGGGGCCATGGCGCAATCGGCCAGGCTCATTTCAGGATTCAGGAAGAACTTGCTGGCCTTGAACAGCGGCACCGAGCTGGTCAACAGCTCTTTGAGGCGCTTGCGGCCGGCTTCAGCCTGGGTCTTGTTGCCGAGCTGGATCGCCTGCACCTGCGGCACCCAGTCATGCTCGATGCGCAGCATGGCCAGACGGATGCGGGCGCGCGAGAGCGGATCGACCGGCATCAGCGGCGGGTGCGGATAGCGCTCATCCAGATATTCGCTGACCACCGAGGCCGCGTACAGCACCAGTTCGCGCTCCACCAGGGTGGGTACCGAATGGTACGGATTGAGATCGATCAGGTCTTCCGGCGGGTTCTGCGGGTCAACGGGCACGAAATCATAGGTGACCCCTTTGGCGGCCAGTACCAGGCGCACGCGGTGGCACAGGACATCATCGTTCGAGGAAAACAGCGTCAGGGTATTCCGCATGCGTACGCTCGCCGCCATCAAAGGCTCTCCAACGACCGAATCCGTCGGCCGTATCGGCGCTGCCGGCCCATTGCCGACAGTCGTCCCAGTGCCCGAGTGTGCAACCCCCCATCACAAAAGCCAATAGGCCGAAGGGTTGATGGGCGCGTGAAGCTCAGTGCACGTCTTTCCAGTATTCCTTCTTCAGCAGATACAACAGGAAGGTCAGGAAGGCCAGGAACAGAATCACCCAGACGCCCAGCTGCTGGCGCTTGAGCGCGGCCGGTTCACCGGCATACTCGAGGAAATTGGTGATGTCCCGAACCGCCTGGTCAAACTGGCCCGGATCCACATTGCCCGGCTGGACGATGTTCAGCCCGGTCACCGGCGTATCCGCCCCCGGTGCGTCCGGCTTGCCATGCACCGCGTGCTGCAGGCCCTGCATTTCCCACAGCGGGTTGGGCATGGACGCATTCGGGAACAGCGCGTTGTTCCAGCCCAGCGGCCGGCTGGAATCCAGATAGAACGACTTGAGGTAGGTGTAGACCCAGTCGCTGCCGCGCACCCGCGAAATCAGGGTGAGATCGGGCGGCATCTTGCCGAACCACTTCTCGGCCTCGGCCTTGGGCAGGGTCACGCCCACCGTTTCGCCGATGGCCGCTCCGGTGAAGTTGAGGTTGTTCATCACCTCTTCTTCCGACAGCCCCAGATCCGTCGCCATGCGCGAATAGCGCAGGTACTTCAGCGCATGGCAGCCGGAGCAGTAGTTCATGTACAACTGCGCGCCGCGCTGCAGCGACGCGCGATCGCCCAGGTCATTGCCCGCCTGAAGCGTCTTGCCGCCCTCGGCAGCACCGGCCACAGAACTGGCCAGCATCAGCATGGCCGCGCAGACAACGTGCACTACGTAGAGCCACGCCCTGCGTGGCTTCGCGAAGCAATGGTCAGTCATGCATGGTCACCCGGTCCGGTACCGGTTTGGTCCTGTCCAGCTTGGTCCATATCGGCATGGTGATGAAGAAGGCGAAATAGAGGAAGGTCAGCACCCGGCCGATGTAGGTCTCGTGCACATCGGTACCCGGGCCGGAACCGATCACGCCCAGCCAGATGAAGCACACCGCCAGCACGCCCAGCATGACCTTGGAGATCCAGCCGCGATAGCGCACCGATTTGACCTTGGCCTTGTCCAGCCAGGGCACCAGGAACAGGATGGCGATGGCCGAGAACATCACCAGCACGCCACCCAGTTTGTTCGGCACCACCCGCAGCATCGCGTAGTACGGCGTGTAGTACCACACCGGCTTGATGTGCTCGGGGGTCACCAGGCGGTTGGCTTCGGTGAAGTTGTCGTGCTCCAGGAACAGCCCGCCGAATCCCGGCGCGAAGAAGATGATGAACGCGGCAATGACCAGCAGGAAACCGGCCCCCACTGCATCCTTGAGCGTGTAGTACGGATGGAATGGAATGCCGTCCGCCGGTGCCGTGGCCGACCAGCGGTTGCCCTTCGGCCCTTTCTTGATCTCCACCCCGTCGGGGTTGTTGGAGCCCACTTCATGCAGCGCGCCGATGTGCAGCACCACCAGCAGCAACAGCACCAGCGGCAGCGCGATCACATGCAGCGCGAAGAAGCGGTTGACGGTGGCGTCACTGGGCAGATAGTCGCCCATGATCCATTCGGTCAGGCCATTGCCGATGACCGGAATCGCCCCGAACAGCGAGATGATCACCTTCGCGCCCCAGAACGACATCTGGCCCCACGGCAGCACATAGCCCATGAAGGCTTCTGCCATCAGCACCAGGTAGATCAGCATGCCCAGGATCCAGACCAGCTCGCGCGGCTTCTTGTAACTTCCGTACAGCAGCCCACGGAACATGTGCAGGTAGACCACGATGAAGAACAGCGAGGCCCCGGTGGAGTGCATGTAGCGGATCAGCCAGCCCCAGTCGACGTCACGCATGATCGTCAGTTCCACCGAGGTGAAGGCCTCGGCGGCGCTGGTCTTGTAGTGCATGGTGAGGAAGATGCCGGTCAATATCTGATTGACCAGGATCAGCAGCGCCAGCGAGCCGAAGTAGTACCAGATGTTGAAGTTCTTGGGCGCGTAGTACTCGCTGACATGCTTGCGGTACATCGGCATCAGGCCGGGGGCGCGCTCATTGACCCAGTCGGCCACGCCGGTGGCGGTACGGGAAAGAATGTTGGCCATGCTCAAGCCGCCCCCTGCGGGTCAACGCCAATGACGATGGTGTTGTCGTCCTGGTAGTGGTGCGGAGGCACCAGCAGATTGATCGGGGCCGGCACGTCCTTGAAGACGCGGCCGGACATGTCGAAGCGCGACTTGTGGCAGGGGCAGAAGTAGCCCCCCTTCCATTCCGGGTCGTAGGGCTCGGGGCGGATTTCCGCGACCATTTCCGGTGAGCAGCCCAGATGGGTGCACAGCCCGACCAGCACCGAGACATCGGACTTGATCGAGCGGAATTCGGGATTTT
>JBCNQC010000022.1:0-56392 GCA_039592995.1 Stenotrophomonas sp.
TCGTCTTCCCAGCGCGACAGAATGCCCGGCTCGCGCTTGGGCAGGTCGCCGCGCATCGGGAATTCAGTGGCTGGCAGATGAAGGGTGGCTTTGTAGTCCTGGCTCACGCAGTGGCTCGCAATCTGTGTTCGGAAAGGATGTGACGGGCCTGGTCGGCGTCACGGTGCATCTGGTCGGTCAACGCGGCCAGATCATGGAACTTCTCTTCATCGCGCAGTTTGGCGACGAATTCAATTTGAATGTGCCGACCGTACAGGTCGCCCTGGAAGTCGAACAGGTGTGCTTCCAGCAGCGGCTCGACGCCTTCCACGGTGGGGCGGGTGCCAAAGCTGGACACCGACGGCCACGGCTGGTCGAACACGCCGTGCACCCAGGTGGCATAGATGCCGGCCAGCGCCGGCGTCTTCGGGAAGCGCAGGTTGGCGGTGGGGAAGCCGAGGGTGCGGCCAAGCTGACGGCCGCGCACCACCCTGCCGCCGATTGCATACGGGCGACCGAGCAGGTCGCCGGCGTGGGCGAAGTTGCCTTCACGCAGCAGCTGGCGGATGCGGGTGGCGGAAATGCGCTCGCCGTACAGGTCGACCGGGTCGATCGCACCGGCCGTGAAGCCGTGCTGTTCGCCCATGGCCTGCAGCAGGGCCAGATCGCCGCGACGGCGGTTGCCGAAGCAGAACTGCGGGCCGATCCAGACTTCACGGGCCCCAAGACGGTGCACCAGCAGCTGTTCGACGAAGGCTTCAGCGGACATCGCGGCCATGCGCGCGTCGAAACGCAGCAGGCCGATGGCGTCCACGCCCAGTTCGTTCAGGCCGGCGACCTTGTCGCGGGCCAGGGTCAGCCGCGGCGGCGGCTCGCCCTGGGCGAAGTACTCGCGCGGCAGCGGCTCGAACGCCACCACCACGGCGGGGACGCCCAGCGCGCGGGCACGGGCGACGGCGTGGCGCACCAGCGCACGATGGCCCAGGTGCAGGCCGTCGAACGCGCCGATGCAGACCACGCTTCCGTGCGGGAACAGACGCCCGCCTTCGATGCTTCTGAACAGCCTGCTCATCTATCGGAATTCCGGCCCACCCAGGCCAAAGCTTTGTTCGGTATGACCGGCAAGTATAGCCGGGGCGTCAAGAGCAGCCACGCAGGGCATGGTTCTACGCGACGGCGGCGATTCACCGGAGCCCAATGAGGCGATGTCGCCGCGCCCTGCGTTCATCCCTCAGTGCTCACGCAGGTGGCGGGGGCGGAAGCCCATCGCGACCAGCGCTATCAGATAGGTGAGGCCACCACCGCCGACCAGCAAGGCCAGGTTGCCGATCCGGTGCCACTTATCCATGCCGGTGAAGCCGGGCATGCTGTACAGCAGGGCCAGCAGCACCGCCACCATGGCCGCGCAGGCCAGCACCAGCCGGGTCACGTAGCCGGCCCAGCCGGGCTTGCGCTCATAGACATCGGTCTTGCCCAGCCAATACCAGAGCAGGCCGAGGTTCAGGTAGCTGGACATGGCGCTGGCAATGCCAAGGGCCAAGTGCAGGCCGGGCTGCTTGCCCAGCGCCGCCAACACCCCTTCGGCCTTCAGCGCATCCGGCACCATCACGTGGTACAGCACCGCCAGCAGGGCGAAGTTGAACACCATGTTGGCGACCAGCGCGGCAATACCGGCCCGCACCGGCGTGCGGGTGTCCTGGCGGGCGTAGAACGCCGGCAGCACCACCTTGAGCAGGGCAAACGCCGGGAGGCCAGCCGCCAGCCCATACACCGACAGCGCGGTCATGCGGGTGTCGAAGGCGGTGAACTGGCGGTACTGGAACATCGTCGAGATCAGCGGCTCGGCCAGCAGCACCAGGCCGAGCATGGCCGGCACCGCGATCAGCAAGGTGGTGCGCAGGCCCCAGTCGAGGGCATTGGAGAACCCGGCCTTGTCGGTACTGACATGGTGACGGGCCAGCGCCGGCAGGATCACCGTACCCAGCGCGACACCGAACACGCCCAGGGGCAGCTCCAGGAAGCGGTCGGCCAGCGACAGCCAGGACTGCGAGCCGTCGGTGAGCTGGGCGGCGATCACGGTGTCCAGCAGCAGGTTGATCTGCGCCACCGACGAGCCGAACAGGGTCGGTACCATCAGGGTCAGCACCTTGCGCACACCCGGGTGCCGCCAGCCCCAGCGCGGCAGGGTCAGCAGATTGATCCCCTTCAGTGAGGGCAACTGGAACAGCAGCTGCAGCAGGCCGGCGGCCAGCACCGCCCAGCCCAGCGCCAGGATCTGCTTCTCCGGGGTGCCCCCCAGCTGCGGGGCCAGCCAGAGTGCGCCGGCGATCATGCACAGATTGAGGATGACCGGGGTCAGCGCCGGCATCGCGAACTTCTGGAAGCTGTTGAGCGCGCCACCGGCCAGCGCCGTCAGCGACACGAACAGCAGGAACGGGAAGGTCAGGCGGAACAGGTCCACCAGCAGCCCGTGCTTGACCGGGTCGGTGTCCACCCCACTGGAGAACAGCGAGGCCAGCTGCGGGGCGAAGATCAGTGCAAGTGCGGTGACCACCATCAGCACCCCGCCCAGGGTGCCGGCCACCCGCGACATGAGCTCGCGCAGTTCGGCGTGGGGGCGGGTTTCCTTCACTTCCGTGAACACCGGCACGAACGCGGTGGCGAACGAGCCCTCAGCGAACAGCCGGCGCAGGAAATTGGGCACCCGGAAGGCCACCCAGAACGCGTCGGTCACCGCGTTGGTGCCGAACGTGGTGGTGATGACCTGGTCGCGGACCAGGCCCAGGACGCGGGAAATCATGGTCATGCTGCTGAACGACAGCAGCCCGCGCAACATCCTTGGTGAACTCACCCGTGTTCCCTCTTGACAATTGACTTGACGTACATTTTTCGAGCCATCATACTTTCCAGCTTGCTGTTCCCATTACACCGATTTTTCAGGAAACCACCACTGTGGCCAATATCAAGTCCGCCAAGAAGCGCGCCAAGCAGACCGTCGTGCGCAACGCGCGCAACACGGCTCAGCGTTCGATGCTGCGCACCGCTGTCAAGAAGGTGATCAAGGCTCTGGATGCCAATGACGCCGCCGGCGCCGAGGCAGCCTTCGCCGTCGCCCAGCCGATCCTCGACCGTTTCAGCTCGCGCGGTCTGATCCACAAGAACAAGGCTGCTCGTCATAAGAGCCGTCTGACCGCCCGCATCAAGGCCCTCAAGGCCGCCTGATACGGCGTGGTTGCTGCTGGATTGCCGGGCATGGCCCGGCACTACGGCAGAACGCAAAAGCCCGGCATAGACCGGGTTTTTTGTTGTGCCCGCGAATGTAGTGCCGGGCCATGCCCGGCAAACACGCGCACGATCCACAGCGCCACAGAAAAACCCGGCCGAGGCCGGGTTTTTCACGTGTGCGTGGAGGCGCTCAGAGCGCATCGCGCGCATCGGCCTCTTCTTCTTTCTGGCGGTCAAAGAACGCCATCACCTGGTTCATGATCGGCCAGGTGCCTTCACGGCCCAGCGCCGAGACCAGATACCAGGGCTGGGTCCAGCCCAGCTCGGCGACGATCTGCTCGGCAGCAGCCTGGGCCTCGTCCTCGAACATCAGGTCAGCCTTGTTCAGCACCAGCCAGCGCGGCTTGTCCAGCAGTTCCGGGTCATGCTTTTCCAGCTCGCGCTCGATGGCACGCACCTGCTCGACCGGCGAAATACCCTCCACGCCGCCTTCCATCGGAGAGATGTCCACGAGGTGCAGCAGCAGGCGGGTGCGCTGCAGGTGGCGCAGGAACTGCGCGCCCAGGCCAGCGCCGTCAGCCGCGCCTTCGATCAGGCCGGGAATGTCGGCGATGACGAAGCTGCGGTAGTTCTCCACCCGGACCACGCCCAGGTTCGGGTACAGGGTGGTGAACGGGTAATCGGCCACCTTCGGGGTGGCCGCGGACACCGCGCGGATCAGGGTGCTCTTGCCGGCATTCGGGAAGCCCAGCAGGCCAACGTCGGCCAGCAGCTTCAGCTCCAGCTTGAGCAGGCGCTCCTCGCCCTCTTCGCCCGGCAGGGCCTGGCGCGGCGAGCGGTTGGTGGAGCTCTTGAAGTGCATGTTGCCGAGGCCGCCGCGACCGCCCTTGGCCACCAGCAGGCGGTCGTTGTGCTGGGTCAGGTCGCCGATGACTTCGTCGGTGGCGACGTTGATCACCACGGTGCCCACCGGCACGGTGATGGTGAGGTCTTCACCGCCCTTGCCGTAGGCCTGGCGGCCCATGCCGTTCTCGCCGCGCTGCGCCTTGAAGATGCGCTCGTGGCGGAAGTCGACCAGGGTGTTCAGGTTTTCGTCGGCGCGGATGTACACGCTGCCGCCGTTGCCGCCGTCGCCGCCGTCCGGGCCGCCCAGCGGGATGAACTTCTCGCGACGGAAACCGACGCAGCCGTTACCGCCATTGCCGGCAATGACCTGGATTTCTGCTTCGTCTACAAGTTTCATGATTCTGGATGCCAACTGGAGGCGGCGGGCGCAGGCATGGCCCACCGCAAGTCTAAAAGATGCCCGGCTCGAATGCCGGGAAAACAAAAGCCCCGCTGGAAGCGGGGCTTTTGTCGGCTACCCACGCACCAGGCGCGGGTGCCTGCGACTCGCGAAGATCAGGCTTCGGCGACGACGCTGACGGTGCGACGCTTCTTCGGGCCCTTCACCGAGAACTCCACCTTGCCGTCGATCAGAGCGAACAGGGTGTGGTCACGGCCCAGGCCAACGCCGGTACCCGGGTGGAACTGGGTGCCGCGCTGACGCACGATGATGTTGCCGGCGTCGATGGCCTGGCCACCGAAGATCTTCACGCCGAGGTACTTCGGGTTGGAGTCGCGACCGTTGCGCGAGGAGCCTACGCCCTTTTTATGTGCCATGACTGCTTCTCCTTATTACTTGCTGCCACCGGCGACGCCGGTGATCTCGATTTCGGTGTAGTACTGACGGTGACCCTGGCGCTTCATGTGGTGCTTGCGGCGACGGAACTTGATGATCCGGACCTTGTCAGCACGACCCTGGGACACGACCTTGGCGGTGACCGAAGCGCCCTTCAGCGCGTCGCCCAGCTTGATGCCGTCGCTGTCGCCCAGCAGCAGGATGTTGTCGAACTTGATCTCGCTGCCGACGTCGGCTTCGAGCTTTTCAACGCGGAGGGTTTCACCCTGCGCGACGCGGTATTGCTTACCGCCGGTGACCAGTACTGCGTACATGACCAGACTTCCTCTGTAGTTATTGTGGTCTTGGACTGCCGCCGTCAAGGGCGGACAGAAGCGGGATTTTACGCATTCACCCCAGTCCGGGTCAACCCACCCCCTGCCCTGACCCACCGCCGCCTGAATCGCGTTCAGAAAACCGGTCCGGCCGGTCGCACGGGGTGAGACTCGGGGCTGGCAATGTCGCCGATTGCCCCCAAATCCCAAGCTCGGTAGGCTGACCGATTGGCGTCTCTGCTTGCCCCACTGCCCCACTACGGATCCCCTCCCCCATGGCGATGGATTACATCCGCATCCGCGGCGCGCGGACGCACAATCTCAAGAACATCGATATCGACCTGCCCCGTGACAAGCTGATTGTCATCACCGGCCTGTCCGGCTCGGGCAAGTCGTCGCTGGCCTTCGACACCATCTATGCCGAAGGCCAGCGCCGTTACGTGGAGTCGCTGTCGGCCTATGCCCGGCAGTTCCTGAGCGTGATGGAAAAGCCGGACCTGGACCACATCGAGGGCCTGTCCCCGGCCATCTCGATCGAGCAGAAGTCGACCTCGCACAACCCGCGTTCGACCGTCGGCACGATCACCGAGATCTACGACTACCTGCGCCTGCTGTACGCCCGCGTCGGCAGCCCGCGCTGCCCGGACCACGGCTACCCGCTGGAAGCGCAGACGGTCAGCCAGATGGTCGACCACGTGCTTACCCTGGACCCGGAGCAGCGCTACATGCTGCTGGCTCCGGTGATCCGCGAGCGCAAGGGCGAGCACGCCCAGGTGTTCGACCAGCTGCGCGCGCAGGGTTTCGTGCGCGTGCGCGTGGACGGCGTGCTGCACGAAATCGACGCGGTGCCGCCGCTGGCGCTGCGCCAGAAGCACACCATCGAGGCGGTGATCGACCGCTTCCGCCCGCGCGAGGACATCAAGCAGCGCCTGGCCGAAAGCTTTGAAACCGCGCTGAAGCTGGGCGACGGCATGGTGTCGGTGCAGTCGCTGGACGTGGAAGGTGCCGAACCGGTGCTGTTCTCGTCCAAGTACTCCTGCCCGGTGTGCGACTACTCGCTGCCGGAGCTGGAACCGCGCCTGTTCTCGTTCAACTCCCCGATCGGTGCCTGCCCGGGCTGCGACGGGCTGGGTCTGGCCGAGTTCTTCGACCCGTCGCGCGTGGTGGTGCACCCGGAGCTGTCGCTCTCGGCCGGCGCGGTGCGCGGCTGGGACCGCCGCAATGCGTACTACTTCCAGCTGATCGCCTCGCTTGCCAAGCACTACAAGTTCGACGTGGACGCGCCCTGGCAGAGCCTGCCGGAAGACGTGCGCCAGGCGGTGCTGTACGGCAGCGGCGATGAAACCATCACCTTCACCTACTTCACCGAAGCCGGCGGCCGCACCCAGCGCAAGCACCGCTTCGAGGGCATCATTCCGAACCTGGAACGCCGCTACAAGGAAACCGAATCGGCGGCGGTGCAGGAAGAGCTGGCCAAGTACATCAGCGAACACGACTGCCCGGAGTGCCACGGCCAGCGCCTGAACAAGGCCGCGCGCAATGTGTTCGTGGCCGACCGCGCCCTGCCGGAACTGGTGGTGCTCCCCATTGATGAAGCGCTGAAGTTCTTCAGCACGATGACCCTGCCCGGCTGGCGCGGCGAGATCGCGGCCAAGATCGTCAAGGAAATCGGCGAACGTCTCGGTTTCCTGGTTGACGTGGGCCTGGATTACCTCACCCTGGAGCGCAAGGCCGACACCCTGTCGGGCGGCGAAGCGCAGCGCATCCGTCTGGCCAGCCAGATCGGTGCCGGCCTGGTCGGCGTGATGTACGTGCTGGACGAGCCGTCCATCGGCCTGCACCAGCGCGACAACGAGCGCCTGCTGGGCACCCTGACCCGCCTGCGCGACCTGGGCAACACGGTGATCGTGGTCGAGCATGACGAAGACGCGATCCGTCTGGCCGACTACGTGCTGGACATCGGTCCCGGCGCGGGCGTGCATGGCGGCGAAATCGTCGGCCAAGGCACGCTGCAGGACATCCTGGAGGCACCGCGTTCGCTCACCGGTCAGTACCTGTCGGGCAAGCGCGCCATCGAGATTCCAGCCCGCCGGCACAAGCCGAACCCGAACATGACCCTGCGCCTGCGCGGGGCCAGCGGCAACAACCTGAAGGGCGTGGACCTGGACATTCCGTCGGGCCTGCTGACCTGCATCACCGGCGTGTCCGGTTCGGGCAAGTCGACGCTGATCAACGACACCCTGTTCTCGCTGGCGGCCAACGAGATCAACGGAGCCTCGCACGCGATTGCGCCGTACAAGTCGGTCGATGGCCTGGACCTGTTCGACAAGGTGGTGGACATCGACCAGTCGCCGATCGGGCGCACCCCGCGTTCGAACCCGGCCACCTACACCGGCTTGTTCACGCCGCTGCGCGAACTGTATGCGCAGGTGCCGGAAGCGCGTGCGCGCGGCTATTCGCCGGGCCGCTTCAGCTTCAACGTGCGCGGTGGCCGCTGCGAGGCGTGCCAGGGCGACGGCCTGATCAAGGTGGAAATGCACTTCCTGCCGGACGTGTACGTGCCGTGCGACGTCTGCCATGGCAAACGCTACAACCGCGAAACGCTGGAGATCCTGTACAAGGGCTACAACATCAACGACGTGCTGGAAATGACCGTCGAAGATGCACTGAAGCTGTTCGAACCGGTGCCGAGCATCGCGCGCAAGCTGGAAACGCTGGTTGACGTAGGCCTGAGCTACATCAAGCTGGGCCAGAGCGCGACCACGCTTTCCGGCGGTGAAGCACAGCGCGTGAAGCTGTCCAAGGAACTGTCGCGTCGCGATACCGGGCGCACGCTGTACATCCTGGACGAACCGACCACCGGCCTGCACTTCCACGACATCGAAGCGCTGCTGGGCGTGCTGCACAAGCTGCGCGATGAAGGCAACACGGTGGTGGTGATCGAGCACAACCTGGACGTGATCAAGACCGCGGACTGGATCGTCGACCTGGGGCCGGAAGGCGGCCACCGCGGCGGCACCATCCTGGTCACCGGCACGCCGGAAGACGTGGCCGCGCACCCGGATTCGTACACGGGCCAGTTCCTGGCCAAGATGCTGCCCTCGACCAGCGCGCGCCCTGAGCGGCCGGCCGCCGTGGCCAACAAGCCCGACGCCCGCCCGCCGCGCAAGGTGAAGCCGGAGAAGCCGGCCAAGAAGGCGGCTGCCGCCAAGACCACCGGCAAGGCCAGCAAGAGCAGCCCTGCCCCCACCACGAAAAAGAAGAAGGCCTGATGAGCAGCGAACACAAGATCCTGGCGCGCGTACCGATCAGCGTGCGCTGGCGCGACATGGACAGCATGGGCCACGTCAACAACGCCAAGTACATTTCCTACCTGGAAGAGGCGCGCGTGCGCTGGATGCTGGGTGTGGAAGGCGTGTCGATGACCGACCGGATCGCGCCGGTGGTGGCGGCGACCAACGTCAACTACCGCGCGCCGATCGTGTGGCCGAACGACATCGTGGTGGAGCTGTTCGTGGAGCGGCTGGGCAACAGCAGCGTCACCATCGGGCATCGCATCGTTGATCAGAAGAACGAGGCCACGCTGTATTCGGACGGCAACGTGGTGGTGGTGTGGATGGATACGCAGACCGGCAAGAGCGCGGCGTTGCCGGAGGCGATCCGCAGCGCGTGCGGTTGATCCACGCGCCACGCCGGCCGTAGAGCCACGCCCTGCGTGGCTTCGACCATCCTGGCACCGCGCAGCCACGCAGGGCGTGGCTCTACGGCAGATCAAGGGGCCGTTTTTACCCGCAGCACCCCATCCATCGTGCGGCCGTCCTCCAGACTCAGCCGCAACGGCAGCTCCCTGCCCGCGTTCAACGTCACCTCCGGCTGCATCAACATCAGATGCAGTCCACCGGGCTTGAGTTCCACCTTCGCCCCCGCCGCGATCGGCAACCGCTCCACTTCGCGCATCCGGCTGACGCCATTGACCAACGTGGTCTCATGCAGCGTCACGTCGGCAAATGCCTTGCTGCCCGCAGCCACCACCGTCACCCCCTGCTTGCAGCGGTTGTGGATCACCCCGTAACCGGCCGCCATCGGCATCTGCGCCCGGGGCAGCCGCACCCAGCCCTGCTCCAGCACCACACAGGCCGGCTCGGCCGCGGATGCTGCGCCCGCACACAACGCCAACAATACGCCCACGAATGGTTTGGTTATCATCGCCTCAGTTTCCCGTCCGCAACGAGACCGCAGCATGACGACGCTTATCGAGGTGATCAACCATGGCCCCATCCGCGAGCTGCGCCTGGCGCGCCCGCCGGTCAATGCGCTGGACACCGAACTGTGCCGGCAGCTGATCCATGCCGTTGAACTGGCCATGGCCGAGGACGCGCACGGGGTGATCCTGTCGGGCAGCGAGCGCATCTTCACCGGCGGCATGGACGTGCCGCATCTGCTCTCGCACGGCGATGACAAACACAAGCTGCTGGACAGCTGGAACGCCTTCTTCGGCGCGGTGCGCACGATTGCCGAGAGCCGCATTCCGGTGGTGGCGGCGATCACCGGGCATGCCCCGGCCGGCGGCTGCGTGCTGTCGCTGTGCTGCGACTACCGGGTGATGGCGCGCAGCACCGACCCGGCGCGTCCTTATGGCATCGGCCTGAACGAGGTGCAGGTGGGGCTGGTGGCTCCTGAAGGCATCCAGCGCCTGCTGCGCCGCGTGGTGGGGCCGCACCGCGCCAGCGTGCTGCTGACCACCGGCGCGCTGGTGCCGGCCGAACAGGCGCTGCAGATCGGGCTGGTGGATGAGCTGGCCGATGGCGAGCAGGTGGTGGGCCGCGCTCTGGCCTGGCTGCAGCAGCTGCTGAAACTGCCGCACCAGCCGATGCAGCTTACCCGGGCGATTGCCCGCGCCGACCTGCACGAGGCGCTGGCCCCGGAGCTGATCCAGCTGGACCGGTTCGTCGAGGCCTGGTACGCGCCGGATGCGCAGAATGCGTTGCAGGCATTGGTGGCGCGGATTGGCAAAGCGTGATGACGCACCGCCTGGGCCGGCCAACGGCCGGCGCTACCGGCCAATCGACGTGGGTTTGAATCGTCCCGGGCGCGTCAGGCATTCATGCCCCGTCGGTAGCGCCGGCCGTTGGCCGGCCCACATGGACGCATGACACGCCCGGTATAATTCCCGTTCGTTCCTCCACCAGGCCGCCGCCTTGTCCCAGCCGCAAGAACCCGTCGTTTCCGAGCTGATTGACCTGCTCTCGCTGGAGCGGCTGGAAGACAACCTGTTCCGCGGCCAGAGCCGCGACATCGGCACCAAGTACGTGTTCGGCGGCCAGGTGCTGGGCCAGGCACTGTCGGCCGCGCAGGCCACGGTGGAAAACGGACGCCATGTGCATTCGCTGCACGCCTACTTCCTGCGTGCCGGCAACATCGACCACCCCATCGTCTACGACGTCGACCGCACCCGCGACGGCGGCAGCTTCTCGGTGCGCCGGGTCACCGCGATCCAGCACGGCAAGGTCATTTTCTTCTGCGCCGCCTCGTTCCAGCAGGCGGAAACCGGGGCCGAGCACCAGCAGAAGATGCCGGAAGTACCGCAGCCGGAAGACATTGAACCGAACCGTCCGCTGCCGCCGGAAGTGCTGGAGCGGCTGCCGATCAAGGTGCAGCGCTGGCTCTCGCGCGGTGGCCCGTTCGAGTTCCGCCACGTGTATCCGCGCGATGAACTGCACCCGCCCAAGCGCCCGCCGTACCACCAGGTGTGGCTGCGTTTGAATGAAAAGGTGGGCGACGCGCCGGAACTGCACCAGGCGCTGCTGGCCTATGCCTCGGACTTCCATCTGCTCGGCACCGCGACCTTCCCGCACGGCATCAGCTATTACCAGCCGCACGTGCAGATGGCCTCGCTGGACCATGCGATCTGGTTCCACCGCCCGTTCCGCGCCGACGACTGGCTGCTGTATTCACTGGACAGCCCCAGTGCGCAGGATTCACGCGGACTGGCACGCGGTCAGTTCTTCAACCGCCACGGCGTGCTGGTTGCCAGCACCGCGCAGGAAGGCCTGATCCGCGTCGTGGAAGACAGCAGCGCTGCGGCCGCCGTGCCGGCCAAGGAGTAACCCCCATGCGTCAGATTTTCACCAGCCAGCGCGTGGAAACCGTAGAAGGCGTGGCCCAGTTGCTGCGCGATGCCGGCATCGAAGTGCGCATCACCAACGGCCGCTCGTATCACAGCAAGCGCGGCAGCCAGTTCAGCTATCTGGACACCAGCAAGGCCTCCACCCACCCCACCCTGTGGGTGGTGCATGCCAACGACCAGCCGCGCGCCCGCGAGATCCTGCGTGACGCCCGTCTGCTGGACACCACCCGCCGCGACCACCCCACCGCCGAGTACGCGTTCCGTCCGGAAGCGGCCGAAGTCGCCCCGGCCCGCAACTGGGGCTGGCGCATCCGCATCGGCCTGCTGCTGGTGATCGGCGCGGTGGCGATGGTCATCACGATGCGGCACCGCAGCGCGCCTACCCCGCCGCCGGCTCCGGCCATGCAGCAGGCGCAACCGGCACCGGCGGCACCGGAAGAAGAAGAGGTACGGGTGCGGGTCACGCCGGTACCGCAACCGTAAGCCCAGCGCCATCGTCCTGCGCACGTAACAATTCGTAGGTACCACGCCATGCGTGGTACCCGCGCGCAGCGCGGCACAAACGTCCGAAGACGGGATGGCCAGCGACCGGACCGGCAACCGGCGTTCATGAATGATCGAAGCCGGGATCAGACGTTCATGACCCCGGAACGGAGCGCAGCCACGCAGGGCGTGGCTGTACGGTCACATTTGCCCGCGCGGCACGTCATGATGGCATCACCCGCTGGGGAAGGACGCCATGACGCTGGACACGCTGACCGCCGAACACCCGCTGACCCTCACCCTGCAACGCGAGCTGCCCGCCGCCGCGCGGGGCTGCCAGCAGTCCTATGGGCGCATCGTGCTGGCCTGCCAGAACACCGTGACCGCCATCGCCCTGGCGATCACCCGGGACGTGCAGGCCAGCGAGGACATTGCCCAGGAGGCCTTCATCAAGGCCTGGCAGCAGCTTTCGCACCTGAACAACCACGCCAGCTTCCTGCCCTGGCTGCGCCAGATCACCCGCAACCTGGCCCGCGATTGGCTGCGCGCCAACCGCCATCGCCCCCTGTCCGGCGAAGCGGCGGAGATCGCCATTGGCATGGCGGCGGATCCCAGCCCGGACGCGCCCGAGCACCTGCAGCGGGTGGAAGAGGAACTGGCCGCTGAAGAAATCATTTCCGCGCTGCCCGAGGACAGCCGCGAAACCCTGTTGCTGTACTACCGCGAAGGCCAGAGTTCGCAGCAGGTGGCTGACCTGCTGGGATTGAGCGACGCTGCCGTGCGCAAGCGCCTGTCGCGTGCGCGCGCCACGGTGCGCGAGGAAATGCTGCGTCGCTTCGGCGAGTTCGCCCGCAGCAGCGCGCCGAGCGCGGCGTTTGCCACAGCGGTGGTGTCGATGGTGATGGTGGCTGCACCTGGTACCGCCAGTGCGGCGATCCTGCTCAGCACCGGCGTGGGCGGCAGCAAGTTCGGCCTGGGCGGTGCCAGTGTCACCAGCGGCACCGCCGTGGCCTCGCTGACGGCCGCAGCGGAGCAGAGTCAGTTGCTGGTGACGGGCCATGCCGTGAGCACCCTGGTCATCGCAACGCTGGGTGCGGTGGCACTCAGCTATCTCGGCGGACGCTACCTGCTGTCGTTTGCCGAGCATCCCGATGAGCGCCGGAAGATCATGCGGTTCGTGCACTCCAGCACCGGCGTTTCGCTGGTGGCCTGCCTGGCGACTTTGGTGCTGACCGTCCTCCAGGCCCCGATCTGGGTCGCCTTTGCCGCCGCGTTCTCCGGCGTCTGCGTGGTCAACTATCAGTGCCTGGTAACGCTGCAGCGGATCATGAAACCCTTGATTGCCCGCGACAATGCGCGGCGCGGGCGTACCGGAACCAACTGGTGGTATGAGTCCATGTATGGGCGCACCGGTGTGGTGCTGCTGAACATCCTGACGCTGGGCATGGTGGGCGCGGTGGTGATGCTCAAGATTGGGTAACGCGGGGCGCTGCCCGGCGCGACGGAGTCTGCCAGCGTAGTGCCGGGCTTGCCCGGCAATGAACAACGCCGGTCACAGACCGGCGTTGTTCGGGTTTTGAGAGTTGCTGGGCAAGCCCGGCATCCCGGGAAAAGCAGCCGGGCAAGCCCGGCTCTACGGGATGCAGGGTTGATCAGCGTGCCGGCGGTTTGCCACCGCGCGGGCCGCCGAACGGCGACTTGGCGGCATCAAACTCGGCCTTGCTCAGCTGGCCATCCTTGTTCGTATCGGCCGCGGCAAACCATGCATCACGGTGCTGCTTCATGCCCAGCTCGCGGTCGGCCTTGTCCAGGTAGCCGTCCTTGTTGAGGTCCATCTTGTCGAAGCGCTCGGCCAGGCGCGGGTCGGCCTTGGCCTCTTCGCGGCTGATGCGCCCGTCCTTGTTTGCGTCCAGCTTGGCCATGCGGTCATGCATGCCCGGGCCACGGCCATGACGCTTGCCATGCCAGCGCGGCATTTCCTCGCGCGAAAGCCTGCCGTCCTTGTTCGCATCCAGGGTGTCGAACTTTTCGGCCAGGCGCGGGGCCTTGGCGGCTTCGCTGCGGTCGATGAAGCCATCACCATTGGTGTCCAGCTTCACGCGGGCAGGCTTGTCGCCAGCGGTCGGGGTGTCGGCGGCCACCGCCAGGCCGGCAGCGCCGGTGGTCATCAGCAGGGCCAGCAGCAGAAGAGGTTTGCGGTTGCGCATGGAATCACTCCGGTATCAGGGGTTGGCTGTGCGGTGCGTTGGCACCCACGCCAGGGAAAACGCGCCAGCGCCTGGCGCGTTGACAGTGGCACCGGTCGTGTTCATGTAGCAGACAGTCGCGGCGGCTGCGACGGCCCGGCGCTATGCTGTGGGCATGGCGATACACGGCGACCGAGACGACGAGCTGCGACTGTTCCAGACCGGGGACCACCCCTGCGGCTACTGGCCGGACCGGGCCGCGCGCGATCTGGTGCTGGATCCTCACGATCCCCGCCTTGGCACGCTGTACCCGATGGCGCTGAGCTGGGGCTTCCGCCGCTCCGGCGATCTGGTCTACCGTCCCCACTGCGCCAACTGCCACGCCTGTGTGTCGGTACGCATTCCGGTGGCGCGTTTCACGCCGGACCGCAGCCAGCGCCGCTGCCTGGCCCGCAACGCCGACCTGGAAGTGCGCATCGTTGCGGCCGAGCAGACCGAAGAACAGTTCGCGCTGTACCACCGCTACCTCACCCACCGCCACGCGCAGGGCGGGATGGACGACCACGGCCCGCACGAGTTCGACCAGTTCCTGATCGGGCAGTGGTCGCAGGGCCGCTTCCTGGAAATGCGCGCGCCGACCCATGACGGTCACCGCGGCGAACTGCTGGGCGTTGCGGTCACCGATGTCACCGCGCAGGGCTTATCGGCGGTGTACACCTTCTTCGACCCGGAGCAGGCACATCGTGGGCTGGGCACCTTCGGCATCCTCCAGCAGATTGCCTGGGCCCGGCGCGAGAACCTGCCGCACCTGTACCTGGGCTACTGGATCCGCGACCACCGCAAGATGGACTACAAGCGCCGCTTCCGCCCGCTGGAGGCCTACGACGGCCGCCGCTGGCACGACTTCGACGACGAGCTGGACGGGCGCTGACGCGCCCCTGCAATGCACGCGGGTAAAATAGGCAGATGAAGACCCCTGCCCTGCTCCTCGCCCTGGCCCTGCTCTGCAGCGGCTGCGCCCAGACCCCGAACCGGACCGCCGCCATGCCTGATTCCAAGCCGGCACCGCTGCGGATCGCCACCTACAACACGTCGCTGTACAGCGACGAGCGCGGCGGCCTGATCGCCGAGCTGGAAGGCGACAGCGCGCACGCGCGCAAGATCGCCGCCGTGCTGCAGCAGGTCCGCCCGGACCTGGTGCTGCTGAACGAATTCGATTTCGACCATGAACACCGCGCCGCCGACCTGTTCCAGCAGCGCTACCTGGAAACCGCCCAGCCCGGCGGCGGCGAGCCGCTGAAGTATCCCTACCGCTACCTCGCTCCGGTCAACACCGGCGTGCCCAGCGGGCTGGACCTGGACAACAACGGCGAAACCGGCGGCGAAGGCCGCTCGCGCGGCAACGACGCCTGGGGCTACGGCCTGCACCCCGGTCAGTACGGCATGCTGGTGCTGTCGCGCTACCCGATCGACGAAGCCAAGGTGCGCACGTTCCAGCTGCTGAAGTGGAACACCCTGCCGGGGGCGGTGAATCCGGTCGATCCGCGCACCGGCAAGCCGTTCTACAGCGCGCAGGTGTGGTCGCAGCTGCGGCTGTCGTCCAAGTCGCACTGGGACGTGCCGGTAAAGACCCCTGAAGGCGTTGTGCACGCATTGGTCTCGCACCCCACCCCGCCGGTGTTTGACGGCCCGGAGAAGCGCAACGCGCAGCGCAACGGTGACGAACTGCGCCTGTGGCAGCAGTATCTGTCGGCCGGTGACAAGCCCTGGCTGTGCGATGACCGTGGCCAGTGCGGCGGTCTCGCCCAGGATGCGCGCTTTGTGATCCTCGGCGATCTCAACAACGATCCGGTCGATGGCGACGGCCAGCACGATGCCATTGTCGAGCTGATCGAAAATGCGCGCGTGCTGCGCTACCCCACCCCGCGCAGCGTCGGTGCCGAGCAGACCAGCGCGTCCTATGCGGCCGCGGGCATCGTGCGCAAGGGTGCGCCGTTCCATGCCACCGGCGATTTCGGTCCAAAGGCCGGCACCATGCGCCTGGATTACGTGCTGCCGTCGACCGGTTTCGAGTATGTGAGCAGCGGCGTGTTCTGGCCGGCGAATGAAACGGCCGAAGCGAAGATTGCCGATGGCAGCGACCACCATCTGGTGTGGGTGGACGTGCGGTAAAAGCGTGCCGACCAACGGTCGGCACCTACCGTCTTGTGCGGAAACGGTAGGCGACGACCGTTGGTCGTCGCGGCCGATCAACGCAACTCGATCTGGATCGCCTCGGCAGCCTCACGCGCGATCTTCCGCGCCTCGTCGATGTCCGCGCCGCGCGCCAGGGTGACGCCCACGCGGCGATGCCCATGCACACTCGGCTTGCCGAACAGGCGCAGCGCCGAGTCCGGATGCACCAGTGCCTGCTCCACGCTGCTGAAGAACGGCACGCCTTCGCCATGCGCCAGCATCGCGCAGGACGCCGAAGGACCGCTCTGGCGGATGACCGGAACCGGCAGGCCCAGGATCGCCCGCGCATGCAGCGCGAACTCGCTCAGATCCTGTGAGGCCAGGGTCACCAGCCCGGTGTCGTGCGGACGCGGCGAGACCTCGCTGAACCACACCTCGTCACCCTTCACGAACAGCTCCACCCCGAACAGGCCCCAGCCGCCGAGGTCGTCGGTAATTGCCTGCGAAATCTCCTCGGCCCGCGCCAGCGCGCGCGGCGACATCGGCTGCGGCTGCCAGCTTTCGCGGTAGTCGCCGTCCTTCTGCCAATGCCCGATCGGCGCGCAGAACGAGGTGCCGCCCGCATGGCGTACGGTCAGCAGGGTGATCTCGTACTCGAAGTCGATGAAACCTTCGACGATGCAGCGGCCTGCACCGGCACGGCCGCCGGTCTGCGCGTAGTCCCACGCCGGCGCGATGTCCGCCTCGCTGCGCAGCGTGCTCTGGCCCTTGCCCGAGGACGACATCACCGGCTTCACCACGCACGGCAGGCCAATCGCCGCCACGGCCGCACGGTACTCCGCCTCGGTGTCGACGAAGCGGTACGGCGAGGTCGGCAGGCCCAGCGTTTCCGCGGCCAGCCGGCGTATGCCTTCGCGGTCCATGGTCAGACGGGCCGCACGTGCGGTCGGCACCACCCGCTGGCCGGTTTCCTGCTCCAGCTGCACCAGGGTTTCCGTATGGATCGCCTCGATCTCCGGCACGATCAGGTGCGGCTGCTCCTGCGCGATCAGCGCGCGCAGCGCCATCGCGTCGAGCATGTCGATCACATGCGAGCGGTGCGCCACCTGCATCGCCGGCGCATTGGCGTAACGGTCGGCCGCGATCACCTCCACGCCCAGCCGCTGCAGTTCGATGGCGACCTCCTTGCCCAGTTCGCCCGAGCCCAGCAACAGCACACGGGTGGCGGAAGGAGACAGCGGCGTACCAAGCGTGGTCATGGGGCGTTCCGAGGCGGTCAAAGGGACGGGAAGGCATTTTAGGGCGTCCGGCGCGGGGCCGGGGGCACTTGCACGCCCGATATCATTTTGATATCAAATACCAAACCCACCCAAGGATGCCCCGCCATGAAGGAAAAACCCGTCCGCTCGCTTTCCGGCCTGCCGTTCCTGCTGGGCGTGCTCGTTCTGTTCGTCGTGGCCGTCTGGATGTTCGTGGCCGGCGCAGAGCGCGGCAACGTCAATGGCGGGCTGCTGTTCGGTGGCGTGCTGCTGGCCCTCGTCGCCCTGCTCAGCCTGACCGGCCTGTACACCGTGCAGCCCAACCAGGCTGCCGTGCTCAGCCTGTTCGGCAAGTACGTGGGCACGGTCAAGGACAACGGCCTGCGCTGGAACAACCCCTTCTTCGCCAAGAAGAAGGTCAGCCAGCGCGTGCGCAACTTTGAAAGTGGCAAGCTCAAGGTCAACGAACTGGACGGCAGCCCGATCGAAATTGCGGCCGTCATCGTCTGGCAGGTGGTCGATGCCTCCGAGGCCGTCTACAACGTGGACGACTACGAAAGCTTCGTGCACATCCAGTCCGAATCGGCGCTGCGCGCGATGGCCACCAGCTATCCCTATGACCAGCACGAGGAAGGCCAGCTGTCGCTGCGCAGCCATGCCAACGAAATCTCCCAGCACCTCAAGGACGAACTGGCCGAGCGCCTGGCCGATGCCGGCGTGCAGGTGCTCGACGCGCGCATCAGCCATCTGGCCTATGCCCCGGAAATCGCGCAGGCGATGTTGCAGCGCCAGCAGGCCAACGCGGTGATCGCGGCGCGTACCCGGATTGTGGCCGGTGCGGTAGGCATGGTCGAAATGGCACTGGCCGAGCTGCAGAAGAACGGAGTGGTGCAGCTGGATGAAGAACGCAAGGCGCACATGGTCAGCAACCTGCTTACGGTACTGTGCTCGGACCGGGGCACCCAGCCCATCGTCAACGCCGGCTCGTTGTATTGAGCCGGCTGTACTGAGCCTTCCGCATGACTGAAAAGAAAGCCTACCCGCTGCGCATCAATGCCGACGTTCTTGCGGCGGCGCAGCGCTGGGCCGACGACGAGCTGCGCAGCCTCAACGCACAGATCGAGTACGTGCTGCGCGACGCACTGCGCAAGGCAGGACGCCTGCCGAAACCCACCCCGACGCCGGAGAACAAGGAATGAGCAAGCGCTGGAGTTATTTGACCGTTGAAGTGAAGCCTTCCTGGACCGGGCTCAAGCAGGAAGACATCCAGTCCGAACTCAACCGCCATGGCGCGCTGGGCTGGGAACTGGTCAACGTGGTCCTGCCGCCGTCCTGGGGCAAGGCGATGCTGGTGTTCAAGAAGGAGCAGTGACATGCGCAACCTGCTTGCGACGGCTACCTTGCTGCTGGCGTCGGTGACGATGAGCGCCCACGCCGCCAGCCCCGAACAGACCGCCAGCCAATTGCTGGACCATCTTCAAGCCGGCGACATCGCCGCTGCCGAAGCCATGTTCACCCCGGCGCTGGCCAAGGACGTTCCCGCAGACCGCCTGCAGAGCGTGTGGCAGCAGCTGGGCGGGCTGAAGTCACGCGGCCCTGCGCGGGTGGTGGAGCAGCAAGGCATGCCGACCGTGCTGCAGCCGCTGCAGCTGGGCGCGGGTCCGTTCAATGTAGCCATTACGGTCGATGCACAGGGGCGTGTTGCCGGCCTGCTGTTCCTGCCGGTGCAGCCTGCCCCACCACCGCCGCCGCCAGTGCCCGCCGACGCGACCTACCGCGAAAGCGAAGTTCAGATCGACAGCGGCAAGGGCGCGCTGCCCGGCACGCTGGCAATGCCAGTGGGCAAAGGCCCGTTCCCGGCGGTGGTGCTGGTGCACGGCTCCGGCCCGCAGGACCGTAACGTGACCATCGGCCAGAACCGCCCGTTCCTTGACGTGGCGCGCGGGCTGGCTGCGCAGGGCATTGCCGTATTGCGCTACGAAAAGCGCACCAAGGCGCGCCCGCAGGACTTCAGCGGCGACTTCACCGTGGATGACGAGATCACCGACGACGCGGTCGCCGCCCTCGCGCTGCTCGCTTCGACGCCCGGCGTCGATGCGGGGCATCTCTACGTAATCGGCCACAGCCAGGGCGGCATGCTGGCCCCGCGCATCGCGTCCCGCTCTGGCAAGGTTGCCGGTGTGGTGCTGTGGTCGGCACCGGCGCGCTCGCTGCTGGACCTGATGCCGGAGCAGCATCGTTACCTGTTCAACCTGGATGGGCAGATCAGTGCGCAGGAACAGGCGGTCATGGATCGACTGGATGTGCAGATCGCAGCGGCACGCGGCACTGAACCGGTAGCGCCCGCTGGGTTGCCGCTAGGTCTGCCGGCACACTACTGGCGCACGCTGGAACAGGTGAATCCGGTCGCCGATGCCAAGGCGCTTTCGCAGCCCATTCTGGTCCTGCATGGCGGTCGCGATTTCCAGGTGATCGATACCGACTGGAAGCTGTGGTCGCAGGCGCTGTCTGGTACCGCAACGCTGCATCGCTATGATCAACTGAACCACCTGGGCATCGCCGGTGAGGGCCCCGGCTCGCTGGAGGAATACAACCGCCCGGGACACGTGGATGCGACGTTGATCAACGACGTGGCGCGTTGGATCAAGGCGCAGCCATGACTGCGCCGTCGGACATGAAGGACTTCCCGGTGGCACCGGCCCCGGTCTGGATCGGCCTGTGGATGTGGATACCGCTGGCGGGCACACTGGCGCTGATCATCGGTGCCAACCTGTCCCGGTTCGAACGCACGCCGATGGATCTGGTCATCACCACGGCGTTCGTGCTGCTGCTTACCGCAGCGATGAGCTGGGCGTTCTTCCGGCGCCGGATTGAGCTTCATGCGGGTGCGCTGGAGGTGGTCTCCACTTTTTACCGCAAGCGCGTGGCATTGGGCGCACTGGAGATTGGGAGCGCGCGCATCGTGGACCTGGCCGAGCACGAGGAAATGAAGCCGGCGCTGAAGATCAATGGCTTCGGAATGCCTGGGTTTCGCTCGGGGCACTACCGCATGAAGGACCGGCGCAGGGCGTTCTGTCTGATCACCGATCCCAGCCGGGTGCTTTGCCTGCCGCTTGAGGATGGGAGTTTGGTGTTGATCAGTCCGGAGCGGCCGCGGGAGTTGCTGGAGGCGTTGAAGAGCAGCCGGGCAAGCCCGGCTCTACGGGCGGGCGATGACGCGCGGCCGGATCGGTCGAGCAAAGGGCGATGACGCGCGGCAGCATTGATCGGGCAATGGGCGATGTCGCGCGACCGGATCGACGCGGCAACGGGTGATGACGCGCGGGCGGATCGGCTAAGCTGGGCGCATGCGCCGCTTCCCTGCCCTGCTGACCAACACCGCCGATATCGAGCTGTGGCCCGGCGGCCTGCTGCGCGCGCGCAGCAATGACGACGCACGTGCGTTGGCACAGGCGCAGTGGGTGCTGCGGCGCAAGGCCGATGGCCGTTACCTTGCCGTGGTGAAGGCGCAGGGCGTGCTGCCGCTGGTGCCGCACCTGATGCGCGAAACCGGCATTGACGAGGCGCTGGATGCGCTGGAGCGGTTGGAACAGGGCCGCAGGCGCGGTCCGCAGCCGACCGCCCTGCTGCCGCTCAGCGGACTACAGCTGCGGCTGGAGCAGCTGGGCATCGATGCGGAACAGTATGAGGCCGATACCGGGCTGACGCTGGAAGCCGAGCCTGCGCAGCTACGGCTGGCCGGCTTCGACCGCTACCGGCGACCGCTGTGGCTGCTGCACGGCGCGGCACTGGCCTGGCGGCGCTTGCAGTTGCATGCCGCGCGCGAGGGCATCGCGCTGGAGGCGATCTCCGGCTACCGCAGCCACGCTTACCAGCTGGGCATTTTCGAGCGCAAACGCGTGCGCGGGCTGAGCGTGCAGCAGATCCTGCAGGTGAATGCCGCGCCGGGGTACAGCGAGCACCACAGTGGGCGTGCGCTGGATATCAGCAGCCCGGGGGAGCCGCCGGCCGAGGAGAGTTTTGAGGCGACTGCGGCGTTTGCGTGGTTGCAGGCGAACGCTGAGGGGCACGGGTTCCGGCTGAGCTATCCGCGCGACAACCCGCACGGCATCGTCTACGAGCCTTGGCACTGGTACTGGACCGGGGTGTAGGGACACGCCACGCGTGTCCATCGCACGGCCAAGTCCCGCGATGACGCGCATGGCGCGTATCTACGTCGGGACATTCCCTATTCCCCTCTTGTATAGCTGGCGTTAATCTTCGCCGACCATCCAAAGGGGGATACCGCGTCATGGAAGACAACAGCCCGTACCAGGCCAGCAAGGTGGCCCCGGCAGCGCATGCGTCCGATCAGCTCGACTGGCGCGATGCGGTCCCAAGCGAAATCACCAGCCGGATCAAGCACATGTGGATCCTGCTGGTCCTGACCGGCATCTGGATGCTGATCATGGCGCTGATCATGCTGGCCAACATGCAGCAGCTCCAAGGCTGGCTGCTGGGACTTGTTCTGGCGTTGACGTCGATCTACATGCTCGCGGCCTTCGGGGTCTACAAGCGCAGCCGCACAGTGGCCACCATCGTGCTCGCGTTCTGGGCGCTCTCAACGCTGGGCACGCTGCTGAAGTTCACTACCGGCGAAGGCAACATGAGCGGCGTGGGTTTCACCGCAGTGTTCGGCTTCGTCGCCATTCGCGGCACCTTCGCCACCTATCGCTACCACCGCCACATGGCCGACGTGCGCACGCGCCCGGCCCGTGCCCGCCTGAGCGACGACCCGGCATTCGCCCCGAAGCTGGACGCCGGCACCTGACGGCACCCAAGGGTCACGCTATGGAAGACAACAGTCCGTATCAGGCAAGCCTCACCCCACCGCCCATTTCCGCAAAGGAACAACGGCCTGCCATCGAAGTACCGGGAGAAATCACCCGGCCGATCAAGTACCTGTGGGTGATGGGTTTCATCATGTCGGGCGTGGCACTGCTGGTTGCCTTGATCGTGTTCAACTCGATGTACCAGGGTTTCAAGCGCGGCGACGTGGCAGGACTGGCGGTGGTTCTTGCGGTCGGCGGCCTGTTTCTGGATGGGGTGGTGTATGCCGGCCTGTCCTGGGGCATCCGCCACAAGAGCCGTGCCGCTGCCTGCATCCTGTTCGGCTACTACCTGGTTGGGCAGGCACTGTTCACGATGCAGAACATCGGCTCGCTGATGTTCCGGCTGAGCATCATGGCGATCGTGCTGATCTTCCTCTATCGCGGAACCCGTGCCACGTTTGCCTATCATCGGCATGTGATCCAGCGACGGCCTGAGGCTTAGAGCTGCGCCATGCGACGTTGTTACGGTGCCGTCAATCCTGTGACCGGTTGGTCGCGGCATTCGGCACCTCGCTGAAATCCGCAATCCGCCACAAATACAGACTGGCATAGGTGCGATAAGGCCCCCACTTCTCTCCGCGCTCGGCCAGCGCCTTCGGGGTCAGCATCACCTCGGCCTTGTCCACCCGCTGCGCGCCCTTGCGCACGCCGAGGTCATCGATGGGCAGGATGTCCGGCCGGCCCAGTCGGAACATCAGCATCATCTCCACGGTCCAGCGGCCAATGCCGCGGATCGGCACCAGCGCCTCGATGATGGCGTCGTGCTCCATCACCGACATCCGCCGCAGGTCGGGAATCTCGCCGGCGGCCTCACGCCGCGCGAGGTCGCGCAACGCCAGCGCCTTGTTGCCGGATACTCCGCACACTCTCAGCGCGGCGTCATCGATCCGCCCCAGCGTGTCGGCATGGAGACGCGTGCTGCCAATCGCCGTCTCGACCCGGCCCACAATCGTGGAGGCGGCCTTGCCGCTGAGCTGCTGGAACAGGATCGCCCGGGCCAGCGCATCGACGGGGTCGAATGATTTTCCCCATCCCGGCGGTGCCTCGATCGGCCCCAGCCGCTTCATCCATGCGCCCAGGCGGCGGTCCCGCCGGGCCAGCCAGTCGTGGGCCTGCTGCACATCGAAGCCGCGACGGAAGCGGGGCATGGTCAGCGCCTCAGTGCATTGAGCCCGTACACCACCCAGCCCAGGATCAACGCACTGCCTCCGACCGGAGCCAGTGACGTCGGCAACTGCCACAGCGCGCCACCGACCAGGCTGCCGCAGAACAACAGCGTGCCCAGCAACAGCACATACAACGCCAACCGCCCCACCCGGTTCTGCTGGCTTGCCCCCAGCACCGCCAGTGCCACGCCGTGGCCGAAGGCATACAGCGCCGCCGTGCTTACGTGTGATTGCGCCAGCGCGTCACTGATGCCATGCGAGGCATACGCAGAAAGCCCGACCGCGGTGGCCGCCAGCAGCCCGCCCACGCAGGCCAGCAGTGAAGGTTTGCGTGCGCGTCTTTCCAGATTGAGCATGTGGAATTCCTTCTGCCAAAAAAAACGCGCCGCAGTGAGCGGCGCGTTTTTGAGGTCATGCGTTACATCGCATCAACCGCTGGGTTACTTCACAGCCCAGTAGATGTCGTAGGTGCCGTCCGCGGTGAACGACTTGTCCACGCCATCCTTCCAGGTTTCGTACGGACGGTCGATGACTTCGTTGCCGCCGGTGACAGCCCAGGCACGCAGGGCGTTACGGGCGATGTCCAGACCCGCCATGTGGCCGGTGTAGGCAGCATGGGCGGAACGGTGCGGAGCCACGTGCACGTACTTGACCGGTGCGCCGCCGTCGATCTTGACGGTCAGCTGCTCAGCCGAAGCACCTTCGGCACCCTTCTTCTTCACCGGCTGGGCGATGTCGAAGGCGTACTTTTCCTGGCCGAAGTCGGTGGTGATGATGCGGAACGGACCGGCGGCTTCGAGGTTGTTGGCCTCCATCACGCGCTTGATCCACTCCTGGTTGTCCTTGATCGACTTGGTGATGGTTTCCTGGCCGCGGTCGACGTTACCGGCGTTCACCACCAGCAGATCCTCGGCCGGCACATCGATGATGGCCAGATCGGTCAGCGGGGCTTCGGCGGTGCGGTAGTCGATGTTCGGCACGGTGGCCAGCATGTTGGCCATGCGCGACAGACCCAGCTTCAGGTCGTCACCGATGTGACGGCTGACGTACAGGCCGGCGTAACGACCGAACAGGTCGAAGCCGTACTTGACGCTGTAATCCTGGGTGATCTTGACGTTGCGGCCACCCTTGCCGGTCGGCTCGAGGGTGAAGCTGGTCTTCTTGTCGTGACCCTTGCTGGCATCTTCGATGGCGATGGCCACGCGCTTGCCAGGTTCGGATTCGGTGATTTCCCAGCTGCCCTGGCCCAGCGACGCTTCCTTGGAGGCGAAGTCCATGCGGGCACCTACGCCAGCGGCGGGGCCGGAGTACTTCAGTTCAACGGCGGGATCGCGCAGGACGAGCGGGTTCCAGTCCTTGAAGCGGCGCAGGCTGTTGACCGTGTCGAACACGATCGTCATCTTGCGGTTGGTCTCGATGCTTTCGGAAATATGGCGTTCGCCCGGCAGCGCCACGCCAATGATGACGAACAGGCCAGCCACGATCCCCAAGGCGATCAGGAACTCGATAATACGGGTCATTCAGGAGTCTCCGGGGCCGATCCCACGGCCGGGTTGATTGAAGCGAAGCGCCAATCCTAGCAGGCTTCGCGGGTGTTATGGATCAGGATTGGCGCACCGGTTTCCATGCCGGCAGCGGTTTTGTACAGACAAGGAGCGGAAAGATAGCGCATCGCGCCCGTCCGCACGTAGGGGGACGGGGAATTTCTTCCCTCCCCCGCACCTGAATGAATTCCAACTGGCCTTCAAAACCCTTGTCCAGCAAGGAATGTGCCGTGCCGAGAGGGGCCGATTCAGACAAGCTGGAGCTCGAATGCCTTCAGCACCGCACGGGTTCGATCGCGCACACCGAGCTTGGACAGAATGTTGGACACGTGGTTCTTGATCGTGCCCTCGGCCACGCCCAGCGAATTGGCGATTTCCTTGTTGGAGAAACCGCTGGCCATCAGGCGCAGGATCTCGGTTTCACGGTCGGTGAGCGGGTCCGGACGGTCCAGGCTGACGAACTCGTTGTGCATGTGCTCCAGCCCCGAAAGCAGGCGCTGGGTCACCGCCGGCTGCACCAGAGAGCCGCCTTCGGCCACGGTGCGGATGGCCCCGACCAGCTGCTCCAGGGTCACGTCCTTGAGCAGGTAGCCCTTGGCCCCGGCCTTGAGCCCGGCCAGGACCAGCTGGTCGTCATCGAACGTGGTCAGGATGATGGTGGGCGGCAGCTGGTTGAGCCGCGACAGCATCTGCAGCGCCTCCAGACCGGACATCACCGGCATGCGCATGTCCATCAGCACCACGTCCGGCTTCACCTGCGGGACCAAGTCGACCGCCTGGCGGCCGTCGGCGGCCTCGGCCACCACCTCGATCCCGGCATCCAGTGCCAGCAGCGAGCGGATTCCCTGCCGCACCAGGGTTTGGTCATCGACCAGGCAGACGCGAATCATCACAACGCTCCTTCAAAGGGTGCCAGCATCAGCACCGGCACGCCGGGGACCGAGGCGCGCAGGCGGAAGCCCTGGCCCCGGCGGGTTTCAATCTGCAGTTCGCCACCACACTGCTGCAGGCGTTCACGCATGCCGCGCAGGCCGTTTCCTACCACGATGCCGTCAGCGCCTACGCCATCGTCATGCGCTTCCACCACCACCTGGCCGGACTCCTCGCAGCGGACCTGGATCCACAGGTTGCGGGCTCCGGCATGGCGGACGGCATTGGTGATGATCTCCTGGGTACAGCGCAGCAGCACATGGGCATGTTCAGGATCTTCCACGCTCAAGGGCTCTTCGATGTCCAGATGGATGTCCAGCGCGGGCACCTGCTCGGTCAGCGGGCGCAGCGCGGCAGCCAGGTCGATGGCCCCGCTGTCGCGCAGCTGGCTGACCGCCTCGCGCACGTCGGTGAGCAGCAGCTTGGCCAGGGTGTGGGCCTGGTGGATGTGCTCCTGGGCCTGGCCTTCGGTGATGTGGCCGGCCACTTCCAGGTTCAGGCTCAGCGCGGTGAGGTGGTGGCCCAGCAGGTCGTGCAGCTCGCGCGAGATGCGGGTGCGCTCGTTGACCCGGGCGCTCTCGGCCAGCAGCACGCGGGTGGCGCGCAGTTCGGTGTTGAGCCGGCGCTGTTCCTCGCGCGCATCGGTCTGCTGGCGGGCGACCAGGCTGGTCACGAAGATGAACATCGAGAAGCCGCCATACAGCAGCGACTGCATGATCGCTTCAAACAACGAGAACGGCAGGAACAGGTAGTAGACCGGAGCCACGGCAAGCTGGCTGACCAGCAGCCAGATCACCCCCACGCGTGCCGGCAGCATCCATGGAATGACCCCGGCGGCCACCATCATCAGGATGCTGCCCAGGCCCGAGCCACTGAGGAAGCTCACGCCCAGGGCGCAGATGGTCAGCAGGACCAGGATGGCGCGGTCGTACCAGGCCGAGTGGCCGCCGTTGCGCAGCCCACGGGTCAGCCACAGGTAGCCGCCACCGAAGGTCAGATACGCCACGAACAGCAGCAGCGCCGGCAGGTCCACTCCCCCGCCGTGACGCAGCAGCGCCTCGTACTGGGAATAGACCAGCGGCAGACCCAGCATGACCCAGGTGAACAGGCCGGCCAGTCGCAGAACTCGGGTTTGGCTGAGGTATCCCAACATGGCTGCATCTTAGGCTGAACCTGTGCCCCTGCACCCGGGCAGAAGTCATGCCTTGCCTGTGACCCGACCGGCCGGCCATGTAATAATCCGGTGCAGGGTTCCTTCGGGAACCATCCGCGTTACCCCACGGAGTCACAATGTCGATTGTCATCCGCGACGTGCGCGAGCACGAGCTCGATTCCGTCCTGGCCCTGAACAACAACGCCGGTCTGGCCATCCTGCCGCTGGATGCGGCCCGCCTGCGCCTGTTCTTTGAAACCGCCGAGTATTTCCGGGTCGCCGAACGCGACGGCAACCTGGCCGGTTTCCTGATCGGTTTCGGCAGCGAGAGCCAGCACGACAGCAGCAACTTCGCCTGGTTCAAAGAGCACCTGGACAGCAAATTCTTCTACATCGACCGCATCGTGGTGGCCAGCCGCCGTCGCGGCGGCGGTGTGGGCCGGGCGTTCTACGCCGATGCCCAGAGCTACGCCGAGCTGCGCTACCCGCAGCTGACCTGCGAGGTGTTCCTGGACCACGGTGCCGACGCCGCCCTGCTCTTCCACGGCAGCTTCGGCTTCCGTGAGGTCGGGCAGAACACCATGCCGCACGTGGATGTGCGGGCCAGCATGCTGCTGAAAGACCTGTGCAGCTACCAGTGGGTGCACGACACCTACGGCGACACGCTGCCGGACGTGCCCTGGGTGGGCCAGCGCCGGCTGCCGCTGGGCGCGCAACGACCGACGGGGACCTGAAGTGGCGGCTAACATGGATTTTGAACAGGCCGGTGAGCTGAAGATCGGCCAGGTGGGTATCGCCAACCTGCGCATCCGCACCCTGGATGTGGAACGACTCACCCGGGAAATGCACGAACGCGTGGCGCGCGCGCCGAAGCTGTTCGGGCGCGCGGCGGTCATTCTGGATTTCGGCGGCCTCAGCCGGATGCCCGACGTGGCCACCGCGCAGGCCCTGCTGGACGGCCTGCGCAGCGCCGGCGTGCTGCCGGTGGCGCTGGCCTATGGCAGCACCGAAACCGACCTGCTTTCGCAACAGCTGGGCCTGCCGCTGCTGGCCAAGTTCCGCGCCCAGTACGAGCGCGCCGAAGCCGAACCTGCTCCCGCACGTGCGCCGGCCCCTGCTCCGGCGGCTGAACCGGCGCGGCCTGCCCGTGCGGCCGCCGCACCGGCTGAAGCAGCCAATGCGCCGCAACCCGGGCGCATGCAGACCACCAATGTGCGCTCCGGGCAGCAGTTGTACGCGGAAAACTGCGACCTGACCGTGATGGCCACGGTCGGTGCCGGTGCGGAGGTTATTGCCGACGGCAGCATCCATATCTACGGTACGCTGCGGGGCCGTGCCCTGGCAGGTGCCCAGGGCAACACCACGGCGCGCATTTTCTGCCGTGATTTCCACGCTGAACTGGTCGCCATTGCTGGCCATTACAAAGTACTGGACGATGTTCCGGACAACCTGCGCGGCAAAGCCGTCCAGGTGTGGCTGGAAAACGACCAGATCAAAATTGCTGCGCTGGACTGATCCAGCCACTCAAATAATAAAGAATCAGGAGAAGTGCTTTGGCTGAAATCATCGTAGTCACCTCCGGCAAGGGCGGCGTCGGCAAGACCACCACCAGCGCAAGCCTTGCCTGCGGCCTGGCGTCCAAGGGCAAGAAGGTGGCGGTGATCGACTTCGACGTCGGCCTGCGCAACCTGGACCTGATCATGGGCTGCGAGCGCCGCGTGGTATACGACTTCGTCAATGTCGTTCACGGCGAAGCCACCCTCAAGCAGGCCCTGATCAAGGACAAGCGCTTTGAGAACCTGTACGTGCTGGCAGCGTCGCAGACCCGCGACAAGGACGCACTGACCCAGGAAGGCGTGGGCAAGGTGCTGAAGGACCTGGCCGCCGACGGCTTTGACTTCATCATCTGCGATTCCCCGGCCGGTATCGAAAAGGGCGCGTTCCTGGCGATGTACTTCGCCGACCGCGCCGTGGTGGTGGTCAATCCGGAAGTGTCCTCGGTGCGCGACTCGGACCGCATCATTGGCCTGCTGGATTCGAAGACCCACAAGGCCGAAGGTGGCCAGAACGTGCCGGCCTTCCTGCTGCTGACCCGCTACAGCCCGGCGCGCGTGGAAACCGGTGAAATGCTCAGCATCACCGACGTGGAAGAAGTGCTGGGCCTGAAGGCCATCGGCGTCATTCCCGAATCCGGCGATGTGCTCAACGCCTCCAACAAGGGCGAGCCGGTGATCCTGGACCAGCAGTCGCTGGCCGGCCAGGCCTACGGCGATGCCGTGGCCCGCATCCTGGGTGAAGAGCGCCCGATGCGCTTCACCACCGTCGACAAGAAGGGCTTCTTCAGCAAGCTGTTCGGAGGATAAGCATGGGCCTGTTCGATTTCCTCAAGACGAAGAAGACCACTGCCGAAACGGCCAAGAACCGCCTGCAGATCATCATCGCGCAGGAACGCAGCCACCGTGGTGGCCCGGACTACCTGCCGCTGCTGCAGCGTGAGCTGCTGGAAGTGATCAAGAAGTACGTCAACATCGACGCCGACGCGGTGAAGGTGGACCTGGTCAAGGATGGCGAGCACGACGTGCTCGACATCTCCGTAGCGCTGCCTGACGGCCCGCAGTCGTAACCTGCCCTGCCCCTCTCTTCGGAGAGGGGCGATGAAGAACCCGCATGAACACCGCCGCCGCTGAAGTCGAACCCTGCGTCACCCGCGTGGGCGAGATCCGTTTTGATGATGCGGCGCGCCTGCTGGCCGCGCATGACCTGCGCCTGCACCGCGTGGAGGATGGCGCGGCGATTCCCGGCAGCTACTGGGGCGAGCCGGAAGCCGGCATCATCGGCAGCGATGTGTACGTGCGCGACGACACGCCGGTGCACTCGATGCTGCACGAAGCCTGCCATCTGATCGTGCTGCCGCCGGAACGGCGGGCGCTGGTGCATACCGACGCCACCGATTCAGTGCCGGAAGAAGACGCCACCTGCTACCTGCAGATCGTGCTGGCCGGGAAATTGCCCGGCGTCGGCAGCGACCGGTTGATGGCCGACATGGATGCGTGGGGATACACGTATCGGTTGGGTTCGACCCGGGCATGGTTCGAGCAGGATGCGGAAGATGCAAAAGCGTGGTTGATCGAACGCGGGTTGTTGCCTGCGTAAAGCGCGTCGCGATGCGACGTCACCCGACCAACGGTATGGCCGGCGATGTCGGCCACCCCTGCGGGGCCGTCGCGACGCGACGTTACTCACGGCGGTGCCGTTCGTTGCGGGTGCCACCGGTAGATACCGACCGTTGGTCGGTATGCCTTTTACCCGCCGGCCAATGCCCGCAAGGTGATCCCCACGATGTACGCCAGATACGTCCCGGTCGCATAGCCCATCGTGCCGAGCAGCACCCCTACCGGGGCCAGCGACGGGTGGAAGGCAGCCGCCACCACCGGGGCCGACGCCGGTCCGCCGATGTTCGACTGCGAACCAATGGTGAAGTAGAAGAACGGCACGCGCAGGGCCAGGGCCAGCGCCAGCAGCAGGGCGATGTGCACCAGGATCCAGATCAGGCCCAGCGCGAACAGCCACGGCCGCTGCAGCAGGGCCATCAGGTCCATCTGCATGCCGATGCAGGCGATCAGGAAATACAGCAGCAGCGAACCCAGCTTCGAAGCTCCCGCGCCTTCCAGCGTGCGCGCACGGGTGAAGCTGAGCACCAACCCGCAGGTGGTGGAGATCACCACCACCCACACGAACGGCGCATCCAGGCTGAACTGCGACGCCCACGCCACGTGGCCCTTGAACCACGCCGAGACCGGACCGGCAATGGCGTGCGAGAGGCCGACGGTGCCGAACGCCACCGCAACGATCAGCATCAGGTCGGTCAGGCTGGCGACGCGTTCGTGTTCGGCCTGGAATTTCTCGATGCGTTGCTTGAGCTGATCGATGCCGGAGGTATCGGCGCGGGTGATCGCATCGATCTGCGGCGCACGCCCGGCCAGGAAGATCAGCACCGCCATCCACACGTAGCCCACGCCGACATCGATCACCGCGAACTGGCCGAAGGTGGTGGCATTGACGTCGAACACCTCGCGCATCGCCAGCATGTTGGCCCCGCCCCCGATCCAGCTGCCAGCCAGCGCGGCCATGCCCGCCCAGGTATCGCCGGCGACGGTGACCGGATGGATCCAGCGCATGACCACGAAGGCGACCACCGCTCCGATCATGATGCTGATCGACGCCCCCAGGTACATGACAATCAATTTTGGACCCAGGCGCAGGATGCCTTTGATGTCGACTGCCAGGGTCAGCAGTACCAGCGCGGCCGGCAGCAGGATGTCGCGCGCGACCGGGTTGTAGAGCTTGGTGTTGTTGCCGTCGATCAGGCCGACGGTGTTGTAGATGCCCGGTAACAGGTAGCACAGCAGCAAAGCGGGCACGAAGGTGTAGAAGCGCTTCCATAAACCGACGGGGCGCGCAGCGGTCCAGAACACGAGGCCTAACGTGGCGGCGATCAGGCCGAAGACGACGATATCGTTCTGGATCAGGGGCATGCAGGTGCGTCTCGGGATGGATTGCGCGATACCAATACAGAAGCGCCGCCCTTGGGCGGCGCTTCTTACATCACTGACCGATGTGCTGCTTCAACCAGCCATTCACCGTGTCATGCCACTGCACGCTGTTCTGCGGCTTCAGCACCCAGTGGTTCTCGTCCGGGAAGTACAGGAACTTCGACTCGATGCCCTGGCGCTGGGCCGCGGTGAATGCAGCCAGCCCCTGCTCGACCGGAATGCGGAAGTCGAGCTGGCCGTGCACGATCAGGATCGGCTTCTTCCAGTTGGCGACGTGGTTGACCGGGTTGAACTTCTCGTAGTTGGCGGCCTTTTCATACGGCGTGCCGCCCTGCTCCCACTCGGTGAACCACAGTTCTTCGGTGGCGTAGCCCATCATGCGCTGGTCGAACACGCCGTCATGGTTGACCAGGCACTTCCACGGCTCGTTCCAGTTGCCGGCAATCCAGTTGACCATGAAGCCGCCGTAGCTGGCACCCAGCGCACAGGCCTTGTCACCGTTGAGGAACGGGTACTGCTTCTGCGCGGCGGCCCAGCCCTTCTGCAGGTCTTCGAGCGGACGGTCACCCCAGTGCTGGCTGATCGCGTCGGTGAAGGCCTGGCCGTAACCGGTGGAGCCATGGAAGTCGATCATCACCACCGCGTAGCCCTGGCCCGCATAGGTCTGCGGGTTCCAGCGGTAGCTCCAGCCGTTGCCGAAGCTGCCCTGCGGGCCGCCGTGGATCAGGAACGCCACCGGGTAGGTCTTGCCTTCCTGGTAGTTGTACGGCTTCACCACGTAGCCGTGCACGGTTTCGTTGTTCCAGCCCTTGAACTGGAACTGCTCGTAATCGCCAAAGGCCACGTCCGGCAGCATCTGGCTGGCGCTGGGCGTGATCTCGCGCGGGGTGCTGCCGTCGGCCTGGGCGACCACGATCTGGTCACCGCTCTTGAGGCTGTTCTTCGTGTAGGCCAGGGTGGTGCCGGCGATCACCGGCGAACCGATGCTGCCGCCTTCGGCAACGACCGTGGCCTTGCCGGTGGCGATGTCGATGTTGAACAGGCGGTGTTCGCCCAGGTCATCGGCCGCGGTGTAGAAGCTGTTGCCATCGGCCGACAGCACGATCTCACCCGCCGAGCGGTCCCACTGCGGGGCGATCTCACGGGTCTTGCCCGAGGCCAGGTCCAGCGCGATGACGCCGAAGCGGTCAGCCTCAAAGCCCGGGCGCTTCATAGCACGGTAGTACAGGGTCTTGCCGTCGGCACTGAACACCGGGCCGGCATCCCACGCGGGATTGGCGGCGGTCAGGTTGACCGGGGCCTGCTTGCCGTCGGCATCCAGGCGATACAGGTCGAAATTGGTCGACCACGGTTCCTTCGGGCCCTGCACGCGGATGCTGGCGACCAGACTGTTGCCGTCCGGTGCCCACGTGTAGTCGTCGTTGCCGCCGAACGGCTTGGACGGTGCATCACCGGCCAGGGTGGCGCTGATCGCGGATGCGCCCTTGACCGCAGCGCCATTGCCGGTGGGCAGCGGTGCCACGAACAGGGTGTTGCGGCGGCCGTCATTCCAGGTGTCCCAATGGCGCACGAACATGCTGTCAAACACCTCACCGGTGTTCTTTCGCGCCTTGTGCGCGGCCAGCTTCTTCTCGGTGCAGGCCAGGTCCGAACCGCAGTCCTGGAACACGCCGGCGCTGAAGGCGACGCGGTCGCCGTTCGGCGACAGCTGGTAGCTGTCCACGTCCACCGGGAAATCAGTCAGCTGGCGCGGCGTGCCGCCGCCAAGCGGCATCACATACAGCTGCTGGCTGCCGTTTTTGGCGCTGAGGAAGTACACGCTCTGGCCATCGGCCGACAGCGCGGCGGAATTGACGTTCCAGCCGGCCGGGGTCAGGGCCTTCGGCGGGGCGGCATCACGGGTGCGCAGGTTGCGGATGAACAAGCCGGTGCTGGCCTTGCTGTCCGCGCCCATCACGCGCTTGGCAAACACCACGTTGCCGCCATCGGCGGTCAGCAGCGGGGCGGACACGCGGTCCAGGGCAACCATGTCGCGCACATCCAGGCCACGGGTGGCGGCCGCGACCGGCAGCGCGGTCAACAGGCTCAACGGCAGCAGGGCGTAACGAAGCTTCATCGGGTTCTCCGCACAACGGCAAAACGCCGATGGTAGTGTCCCCGCCCCGGGCCGCGCAAAGGCCACAGGTCACGATGGCCTGAACGAAAGAGGAGCCCCCCTTGAGTCAAGGGGGGCGCGGCGAAGCCGCGGGGGATGTGGGTGGTGGTGAAGAGGGGACCCGCACTTTGCGAAGCAAATTGTGGGGCTGTTGCGGAATACGCAACAGTTACCCGCGCTTGCCGGTGCGGTAGATCAACCACCCCACCAGGAACAGCACGGCCAGCCCGATCCACTGCGCGGCCGGCAGGCTGAACGGCACCGCCAGCACATCGGCGCGGCCGCTCCAGACGATCGGAATCGCAATCGCGATGCCCATCAGCGCCTCACCGGTGATCAGGCCGGCGGCGAACAGCACGCCCGGCTTGTGCACGCGGTCGCGGCCTTCTTCATCGTCGGCACGCACCTTGTGGAAACGTTCCACCAGGTAGGAGATCAGGCCACCGAGGAAGATCGGCACCATCAGTTCAAGCGGCAGGTAGATGCCGATGGCGGCAGCCAGCACCGGCACGCGGAAGCGCGAGCCCCGGGCCTTCAGCCAGCTGTCAAAGGCGATGATGACCGCACCGATCACCGCACCGATGGCGATGAAGTCCCACGGCAGCTTGCCGCCGAACAGGCCACGGGCCACCGAGGCCATCAGGTTGGCCTGCGGTGCCGCCAGCGCGTTGGGGTGTTCCGGAGTCGGCGCACCAATGCCATACGCGGTGGCCAGCAGGTTCAGCACCGGGGCCATGATCAATGCACACGAGAACGCGCCGATGCCCAGCATCAGCTGCTGCTTCCACGGAGTGGCACCGACGATGTAGCCGGCCTTGAGGTCCTGCAGGTTGTCTCCGCCAACTGCTGCGGCACAGCACACCACCGCGCCGATCATGATCGCGGCCACCGCACCCAGGGGTGCGCCGCCGGTGCCGACCGGCTTCAGGCCATCGGCCCCCAGCAGTACCACCAGCACGGCCGAGGCGAACAGGATGGTGGAGATGGTGATGCCCGACACCGGGTTGTTGGACGAACCGATCAGGCCGGCCAGATACGCCGACACCGACACGAACAGGAAGCCGGCGACGATCATGATGATGGTCATCGGGATCGAGACATGCCACTGGCCGACGATGGCCTGGTACAGGGCCAGCAGCGGCAGTACGAAGGCGACCAGTGCCACCAGCATCCACTTCATCGGCAGGTCGCGTTCGGTGTGTGCCAGCACCGGGCCGCCGCTCTTGCGCGCGGCAGCAAAACCGCTCTTGACGCCGCTGAGCAGCGACTTGCGCAGCGAAATCAGGGTCCAGATACCGCCGATGAGCATCGCGCCCACGCCCAGGTAGCGCATCTTGGCGCTCCACAGCGCGAAGGCGGCATCGGTGGACGAGGCGGTGGCGATCGACGCGGCCAGGGCCGGGTCGGAATCCAGGAAGAAGGCCTGGTACAGCGGAATGGCGATATGCCAGGTCAGGATCGAACCGGACACCACCACGATGCCCACGTTCAGGCCGACGATGTAACCCACGCCCAGCAGGGCCGGCGACAGGTTGGTGCCGATGAACGCGGTGACCTTGGAGCTGCCCACATAGGCCGAGGTGGCCCAGGCATCCGGAATCAGGCGCATGCCGCTGGCGGCGGCAACCTTGACCACGGCACCAATGACGGCCGAGAGGCCCAGGATCTTCAGGCCCGGGCCGGGGTTCTCACCGGCTTTGAGCACTTCGGCGGCGGCCTTGCCTTCGGGGAACGGCAGCGGGTCCTCCACGATCATCGAACGGCGCAGCGGCACCGAGAACAGCACGCCCAGCAGGCCACCGAGGCCGGCAATGCCCAGCACCCACCAGTACTTGAAGTCCGGCCAGTAGCCCATGATCACCAGCGCGGGGATGGTGAAGATGACACCGGCGGCGATCGACGAGCCGGCCGAAGCACCGGTCTGGACAATGTTGTTTTCCAGGATCGAGCCGCCGCCCAGCAGGCGCAGCACGCCCATGGAAATGACGGCCGCCGGAATGGCGGTGGCGATGGTCAGGCCTGCGAACAGACCGAGGTAGGCGTTGGCGGCCGACAGCACCACGGCCAGGACGATGGCCAGGGCCACCGCACGGACAGTGAGCTGCTTGGGCGCAGCGTCGTGATTCATGAAAGCCCCTGTAGGGAAAAAATCTGGCCCAAGCTAGCGTTCATGTCCGGTGAAGTCCAGCGACCCCGCAGGGGTCGCGGCGGTAGCGCCGGCCGTGGGCCGGCCCACGGACCGCTTGGGCCGGCCAACGGCCGGCGCTCCCGGGGAACCCGAACCGGCGACACAATTCGTGATGTTATATCCTGTCGCGCCCATCCCGGGCCGCACCTTGTCCCCCACCCCCCGCCTGACCTCCATCGACCAGCTGCGCGGCACGGTGATCGTGCTGATGCTGCTGGACCACGTGCGCGAGACGTTCTACCTGCACCACCAGGTGCCCGACCCGATGCCGGTGGACACGGTGGAACCGGCCTTGTTCGCCAGCCGCCTGCTGGCGCACCTGTGCGCGCCGGTGTTCGTGCTGCTGACCGGCCTGTCGGCCTGGCTGTACGGCAGCGGCCAGCAGGATCCGCGCCGCGCGGCATCGACCTTCCTGCTCAAGCGCGGCCTGTTCCTGATCGCGCTGGAACTGGTGGTGGTGAACTTCGCCTGGACCGGCCAGTTCCCGCCCAGCGTGATCTACCTGCAGGTGATCTGGGCCATCGGCCTGAGCATGGTGGTGCTGGCCGGCCTGCTGTGGCTGCCGCGCGCGGCGCTGGCGGCGGTTGCCATCGGCTTGATCGCCGGCCACAACCTGCTCGATGGCGTCCACGTTGACGGCAATGGAGCCTGGGCGGTGCTGTGGAAAGTGCTGCACCAGCGCGACTGGATCGAGGTCGGCGAGGCGCTGCGTCTGCGTACGTCCTACCCGGTGCTGCCGTGGTTCGGGGTGATCGCGCTGGGGTATGTGATCGGGCCCTGGTTCATGCGCGGCGGCGACACACGGGTGCGCCAGCGCCGCCTGCTGTCGGCCGGTGGCGGCGCGCTGCTCGGCTTCGCGCTGCTGCGCGCGCTGAACGTCTACGGCGACAGCCCGTGGCAGGGCTTTGGCGATTCCGGCATGAGCGTCATGAGTTTCTTCAACGTCACCAAGTACCCGCCGTCCCTGCTGTTCCTGTTGCTGACCCTGGGGGTCGGCCTGTTGCTGCTGCGGCTGTACGAGCACCCGGCCGTGGCCCGGCGGCTGGCCCCGCTGGCCGACATCGGGGCGGCACCGATGTTCTTCTATCTGGTGCATCTGTATGTGCTGAAGCTGCTGTACCTGGCGGCCGTGGCGGTGTGGGGAACGAACCACGGCACGTACTTCGGGGTGGATCAGGTGTGGCAGCTGTGGGCGATCACGGCGGTACTGGCGGTGGCGCTGTATTGGCCGACGCGGGCATTCGCGCGGTTGAAAGCGCGCAGGAAAGACCTCGCCTGGTTGCGCTACCTGTAGAGCCACGCCCTGCGTGGCTGAAGAAGCCGATCCGCGGTAGAGCCACGCCCTGCGTGGCTGCGCGATGCCGGATCTGGCGTCATGGGGTGCCGGGTCTGGTCGAAGCCACGCAGGGCGTGGCTCTACGGGCCGTTGGGGTGATAATCGCGGGCTGTTTGTGTCGCTCCTGGCCCGATGACCACTACTGCCCTGCCCGCCTCCGACGACTTCCTCGGCCACCCCAAGGGCGTCTACGTCTGTTTCTTCACTGAAATGTGGGAGCGCTTCTCCTTCTACGGCATGAAGGCGCTGCTGCTGTTGTACCTGACCAAGTACCACCTGTTCGGCGACAAGGCCGGGCTGGACCTGCTGGGAGCCTATGGCGGGCTGGTGTATTGCATTCCGGTGTTCGGCGGCCTGCTGGCCGACCGCTGGCTGGGCATGCGCAAAGCCGTGGTGTTCGGCGGCGTACTGCTGGTGCTGGGGCACCTCGGCATGGCGTTTGAAGGCCATGCCGCGACCCGGGTCAATGGCGAGGTGGTGCGCGACACCACGGCACTGGGCGTGACCTATCTGTCGCTGGCCCTGATCATCATGGGCGTGGGCTTCCTGAAGCCCAACATCTCCACCATCGTCGGCAAGCTGTATCCGGAAAACGACCCGCGCCGAGACTCGGGTTTCTCGCTGTTCTATGCCGGCATCAATCTGGGCGCGCTGTTCGCCTCGCTGGTCTGCGGCTTCCTCGGCGAGGCGTACGGCTGGAAGTACGGCTTCGGCGCAGCCGGCATCGGCATGGTGGTGGGGCTGGTGATGTTCCTGTGGGGCCAGAAATATCTGCATGGCCATGCCGAGCCCACTGACGCACCTGCGCTGCGCGAGCGCGTGCTGGGCCTGCCGCGCGAATGGCTGATCTACAGCGCTGCGGTGCTGGGCGTGGTGCCGGTGGCGGCGCTGATGTGGGCTGCGGCCAATGGCGCATTCGCGCTGGGCGGTGAAATCAGCCTGGCCTTGATGCTGATGATCGTGGTGCTGGGCGCGGTGCTGTTGTGGTTTGCCTGGTTCACCGGCACCCGCTGCACCCCGGTGCAGCGCCAGCAGATGATCGCGCTGATGGCGCTGATCTTCATGGCGCTGGTGTTCTTCACCTTGTACGAGCAGACCTATGGTTCCTGGGTGACCTTCACCGACCGCATGCTGACCAAGGACCTGGTGCCCGCATTGGTGATCCAGGGCGGCACCCCGTTGCCGTGGTCCATTGCTTCGCTGCTGCTGGCTCCATTGGGCTTCGTGGTGGCGGCCCGTCTTTCGGAGCGTAACCCGGGCTCGTCGGCTCCACGTACGGTCTTCATCGCCATCGTCGCGCTGATGCTGGTGATGCTGATCCGCGACTGCCTGGTGATTCCGCAGACTGCTGGTTCGCTGACCTACCTCGGCGGCCTGTTCCTGGTGGTGCTGGCTCCGCTGTTTGCCACCCTGTGGGCGTGGCTGGACCGACGCCGCCTGGATCCTTCCAAGCCGCTGAAGTCCGCCTATGGGCTGGTGTTCGCCGCGCTGTCGTTCGTTCCGCTGGCATTGGCGGCTCAGCAGGTCGGCGCGACCGGGCAGATGGCGAGCGTGTGGTGGCTGGTGCTGGCCTACCTGGTGCTGGAAATCGGCGAGATGTGCCTGTCGCCGGTGGGCCTGTCGGCTGTGACCCAGCTGGCCGCACCGCGTGTGGTCAGCCTGATGATGGGCACCTGGTTCCTGGCCACGGCGTTCTCGGAAACCCTGGCCGCACTGTTCGGCAAGCTGGCCGCGATCGAGGTGCCGGAGGGGGAAACGTTGAACATCGCCAGCGCCGCGGCCAGCTATGAACATCTGTTCTGGCTGCTGATGTGGATCGGGCTGGGTTGTGCGGTGGTGGCGCTGATGAGCGCACCGCTGCTGCGCCGGATGATGCACGGGGTGCGGTAACGCCGCACCCCGTGAACATCGTTTACGGCTGCGCCGGGGCTGCAGTCGCGGTCTGCCCACCCAGGCTGCGCGACAGGAACGCCAGCAGCTTGCTGTAGTACTCGCGGCGGTGCGGGTCGGTGTAGAAACCATGGCCTTCGGTGGAGTAGTACAGCGACTCCACCGGCACGCCGGCCTTCTTCAGTGCCGCTTCCATGCGCTTGGTGTGCTGTTCCGGCGCGCGCTGGTCTTCACCGCCAGCGGCCAGGAACACCGGCACCTTGATGTTGGCGGCCAGATTGACCGGTGACACCTCGCCCAGCTGCGTCGGATTGCCCACCCAGTTCCTCAGGTAGGTTTCGCCCGACCCACTACGCTGGATGTCACCACTGTTGAACATCATCGGCAGGTCGTACACGCCCACATACCCGGCCGCGCACTTGTAGAGACCCGGCTCGCGGGCCGCGCCCATCAACGCTGCGTAAGCACCATAACTGGCCCCGTAGATGCAGATGCGCGACGCATCGGCGTGGCCCTGCTCGATGGCCCAGCGGGTGGCGTCGGTGACATCGTCCTGCATGGTCAGCCCCCACTGCTTGGCGCCGGCCGCCTGGTAGGCGCGACCGAAGTTGCCCGAGCCCCGGAAGTTCAGCTGCAGCACCGCGTAGCCGGCGGCCGCGAGCATCTGCGCTTCGATGTCATAACTGCCGTCGTCGAACACCCCGAACGGCCCGCCGTGCGGCAGCACCACCATGGGTTGCCTGCCGCTGCTGCCTGCGGGTGTGGTGAGGTAGCCATGCAACGGCATGCCATCGCGGGCCTTGAAGGCAAACGGCTGCACCTTGGCGGTCTTTTCCGGATCAATCCAGGCACTGCGGCTGATCAGGTGCTCGGCCTTTCTGGCGGCGGTGTCGAAGATGTAGAAATCACCGGGATTGCGCCCGGACCACGCCTGCACCAGCACCTGGCTGCCGTCGCGGGTACTGGAGGTGATGAACACAGCATCGCCGCCAAAGGCCGCTTCCAGACTGCGGTACAGACGCGCGTCGCTCGACTTTTCGTCGAAGAAGCGCGTGCGCGGCTTGTCGCCCAGATACAGCGCGCCGACCGGAATGCGGGTGCCGGGGCGGTAGATCAGACGGTCCGGGTCGACCACCGGGTCGCGCAGCAGCTCCACGCGTGTGTCGGTGACCGGATCCCAGCTGACGATGGCATCGGGGCCATCGGCCTGCTCTACCCGCAGGTAGGCCTGCTTGCCATCTTCCGAGAAGGCCAGCGCGCGTTCGATGCGCTTGTTGACCCCTTCGTCGTTGATCAGCACCCAGTTGCCGTTGCTCGATTCACGGTAGTAGAGCTTGTTGTTGTTGTCCGTGCCGGAGCCGTGCGCGAACCGGATCTGGCCCTGCGCATCGCTGACGAAATCTGCATTGCGCACCGGCGAACGCGCCACCGTGACGCGCCGGCCACTGTTGATTTCCAGCCGGTCAACGCGGGTGAACGGGTCTTCGCTGAACGGCCAGATGGAGACCAGCACGTTGCGGTCGTCCTGCGGCACCGTATCGATCAGGAACGCGGCAACGTCTTCCACCTTCTTGGGCTGGATGCGGGTGCCCGGGCCCTTGCTCTCCACCCGGTAGCCGACCAGCAGTTCGCCGCGCCCGCCGTTGGCGTTGATGGCATAAAGCTCGCCGGTCAGCCGCGGTTCGTCCAACGAGCCGAGCTTTTCGGCCAGGCCGATCAGTACGCGTTCGTTGTTGGCCCAGCTGAACTGACTGGCGTGGTTGTTGCGCGGTGGCACGAACGAACCTACCACCTCGCCCGTGGTGCGGCTGAGGATGGCCAGCGCGGTGCGGTCTTCCATCGGTACCGTGGCGGCGTAGTAGTCGCCACCGGGCGAGAGCTTGATGTCGGTGAACGTATCCCGCTTGAGGTACTGCTCCAGGTCCACTGCGGTGGCGGGTGCCACCGGCAGGCACAGCACCGCCGCAGCGGCCCATGCGGCCAGAGTTGCGTAGCGCATCCTTATCCCCCTTGATCCGGACACCCTGTCCGGGATGGGCGATTCTAGTAATGCCTGGCTTCCTTGTTCCAGTGCGGCAAACGACAAAAAGAAAAATGGCACCGCTTGTGCGGTGCCATTTATGGCCTGCCCTGATGGAGAGAGGTATCAGTGCACGCCGCGGAACGCGAGGCTGAGCGCCAGCACCGACAGGATCACCGCAATGGTGCCGTCGAGGATGCGCCAGGTCTTGGGCTTGGTGAACAGCGGGGCCAGCAGGCGCGCACCCAGGCCCTGGGCGGTCAGCCACAGGCAGCTGGCGGTGACCACGCCGGCAGCGAAGGCCATGCGCTCGTTGCCGAAGTTGTCGGCAATCGAGCCGATCACCATCATGTCCAGCCAGAAATGCGGGTTGATCAGCGAGAAGCCTACCGCAGCGGTCAGCACGGCGCGACGCGACGTATTGTCGCTGTCGTCCATCTGCAGGCCACCGGTGCCGGCCAGCGCACGGCGCGCCGACTGCCAGGCGTACCACGCCAGGAAGGTGACGCCGCCCCACAGCACCACGGTGGTCAGCCACGGCAGCGCGCGGGTCAGGGTGTTCAGTCCGGCCACACTGGCGAAGATGAAGATCGCGTCGATCGCCGCACAGGTCGCCACCACCGGCACGATGTGCTTGCGCAGGATGCCCTGGCGCAGGATGAAGGCGCTCTGCGCCCCGACCACCGCGAACAGGCCGATGCCAGCGGCGGCGCCACTGAACCACGCGGCCAGACCGGGGCCGCCGGAGATGAAGGAGAACATGGGAATACCGCCTGTGTTGCTGTGGGGGTGGTGCCTCGCCAAGGCGTACAGCACCGGATGGCGCGTATTGTCGCGCCGCAACATGAAAAAGTAGAGCTAAACTTGCTAAACCATCTTTAGCGAAACTTAATACGATGCGGATCGACCATGCCCAGCTCAGAGCGCTTGCCGCAGTTGTCCGCGAGGGCAGTTTCGAGCGCGCCGCGCAGTCGCTCAACGTCACCGCGTCGGCCATTTCGCAGCGGGTCAAGGCGCTGGAGGACCGGGTCGGCCGGCTGCTGGTGAAGCGCTCGTCGCCCGCCGTGGCCACCGAGGAAGGCCAGGTGCTGGTGCAGCTGGCCGAGCAGACCGCCCTGCTGGAGCATGACGCGCTGCACCGGATGGGCATCGCCGACGAGGACCTGCCACAGGCCAGCATCCCCGTGGCGGTCAATCACGACAGCCTCGAGACCTGGTTCACCGAGGCTGCGCTGCGCTTTGCCGAACAGACCGGAACCACGTTGGACCTGCGGCTGGAGGATCAGGACCACACCGTGGCCCTGCTGCGCCAGGGCGCGGTGCTGGGCGCGGTGACCACGTTGGACGAGCCGGTGCAGGGCTGCCAGATCCATCCTCTTGGCAGCATCCGCTATGCGGCGACCTGCACGCCGGCCTTCCATGAGAAGTACTTCGCCAAGGGGGTGAACGCGCAGTCGCTGGCCCAGGCCCCGGTGCTGGTGTTCAACCGCAAGGACGACATGCAGGCGCGATTTGCCCGCCGCCTGGCCGGGGAAGAGTTGCCGATGACGGCCCCCACCTGGTGGATTCCGTCCACGCGCGCGTTCGTGCAGGCCAACCTGGGGGGACTGGGCTGGACCATGAATCCCCTGCCGCTGGTGAAACGGCATCTTGAGGCCGGGCGGCTGGTGTTGATGAAGCAGCGCGCGTGGGAGGACGTGCCGCTGTACTGGCAGCACTGGAAGGGCGACGTAAAGACCATGGCGCTGCTGACCCGGGCGGTGCTGGCGGCGTCGACCGGGCTGGTGCGCAAGAAGCGGTGACCGCCGTGCCGACCAACGGTCGGCACCTACCCGTAGAGCCGGGCTTGCCCGGCTGGACGGTGCGGTGTTCCTGTAGAGCCGGGCTTGCCCGGCTGGACGGTGCGATGTTCCCGTAGAGCCGGGCTTGCCCGGCTGGACGGTGCTGCGGTGTTTCAGCCGGGCAAGCCCGGCTCTACGGGGCAATGGGCGGGCCCGGTTGTACACAACGCCCCCACCTGCCCGCGCGCAGCATCCGCGGCATGGACAGCGATCCGGTCTACCTGCACATCCGGGTGGTGTTGAGCATCATTCTGGGACTCAGCATCACCACCCTGCTGCGCGGACTGGCGCAGATCATCGAGAACCCGGCACGCCGGGGCTGCTCGTGGCTGCATATCGCCTGGGTGCTGTGGGCGCTGATCTCGGTGGTCACCTTCTGGTGGTGGGAGTTCCGGCTGATCCAGGTGCATCGCTGGACCTTCGGTCTGTACCTGTTCGTGCTGGCTTACTGCGCCAGCTGGTACATGCTGTGCGTTTTGCTGTTTCCGGACGACCTGCGCGACTACGACAGCTACGAGCACTACCTGCTGCAGCGCCGGGGCGGGTTCTTCGGGATGCTGGCGCTGGTGACCCTGCTGGACCTGGGCGACACCGCGATCAAGGGTCACAGCCGCTGGGTGATGCTCGGGGAGGCATATCCGATCCACACCGCGCTGATGCTGGCGGCGGCGGCGGTGGGCGTGGTGAGCCGCAGCCGGCGGGTGCATGTGGCGCTGGCGACGGCGGCGCTGCTGTACCAGTGCGGGTACTTCCTGGTCGAGTATTTCAGCCTGACAGCCGATTGAAGGGCGAAGCGCCCGACGTAGAGCCACGCCCTGCGTGGCTGGACGGGACAATGGTCGGTCAGCCGGGCAAGCCCGGCTCTACGCGGATGCGTCTGCGCGCCGCGATGCTGCGTTGCACCAAATCCGTACCGTTTCGGGATAAAATCGCCCTCAGGATGCACCAGACGGTTGTTTCTTCACGCTTCTTCCCCAGGGCGTAGTCATCCTCCTCCCATCTCCCCCTAAGAGATATCCATGAAAAAATTAGCCAAGGTCGTCCTCGGCCTGCTCGTGCTGTTGCTGCTGGCAGCGGCCGTGTTCCTGTACTGGCCCCTGCACCAGCGTTCGGTCCCGGCCGCCAGCAACGACAAGCCGGTCGACGTGGTCCTGGTGGGCGGCGGCATCATGAGCATCACCCTTGCCACCTTCCTGCAGGAATTGCAGCCGGACTGGAATATCCAGGTCTATGAACGCCTCAATGGCGTGGCGCTGGAAAGCAGCGACGGCTGGAACAACGCGGGCACGGGGCATTCGGCCTTCGCCGAACTGAACTACACCCCGGAGCTGCCGGACGGCAGCATCGAGACCAAGCGCGCGGTAGGTATTGCCGAGCAGTTCGAGGTCTCGCGCCAGTTCTGGTCGCACCAGGTGAAGGAAGGCCGGCTGAGCCAGCCGAGCGACTTCATCAACGCAACTCCGCACATGAGCTTCGTCTGGGGCGATGACAACATTGCCTACCTGCACAAGCGCCAGCAGGCGTTGTCGAAGAACCCGCTGTTCTACGGCATGCAGTATTCGGAAGACCCGGCGCAGATCAAGGCCTGGGCACCGCTGCTGATGGAAGGGCGTGATCCGAACCAGAGGGTGGCCGCGACCTGGATGCCATTGGGCACGGACGTGAACTTCGGCGTGATCACCCGCCAGCTCACCACCGGCCTGCAGCGCAGCCCGAACTTCAAGCTGCATCTGGAGCATGAAGTGCGGGCGCTGCGTCAGAACGGCGACAAGAGCTGGAACGTGACCGTGGCCGACCTGAAGTCGGGTACGGAATCGACGGTGAGGTCGCGCTTCGTGTTCATTGGTGCAGGCGGCGCGGCACTGAAGCTGCTGCAGCTGTCTGGCATTCCGGAATCGAAGAACTACGCGGGCTTCCCGGTCGGCGGCCAGTTCCTGGCGTTCAAGAACCCGGCGATTGCCAGCCGTCACAGCGTGAAGGCGTACGGCATGGCCGAAACGGGTTCGCCGCCGATGTCGGTGCCGCACCTGGATGCGCGAAAGCTGGACGGCAAGCCGGTGGTGCTGTTCGGGCCGTTCGCGCTGTACAGCACGAAGTTCCTGAAGCACGGCTCGTGGTTCGACCTGTATTCGTCGGTGAACCACAACAACGTGGCGGGCATGCTGGATGTGGGTCTGGAGAACCTGGACCTGGTGAAGTACCTGATGGGCCAGGCCCGTCTGGAAGATGCGGACCGCCAGGCCGAACTGGTGAAATACTTCCCGACCGCCAAGCGCGAGGACTGGGAACTGGTCACCGCCGGCCAGCGCGTGCAGATCATCAAGAAGGACCCGGAGAAGGGTTCGGTACTGCAGTTCGGCACCGAGATCGTGACCGACAAGGACCACACGATTGCGGCCCTGCTGGGCGCATCGCCGGGTGCCTCGACCTCGCCGCCGATCATGCTGGACCTGCTGAAGAAGGCATTCCCGGAACAGATGGCAGCCGGCTGGGAAGCACGCCTGAAGGAGATCGTGCCGTCGTACGGGCGCAAGCTCAACGACAGCGCGGCGCTGACCAACGAGATCCGCGGCCAGACCAGCGCGGCACTGAACCTGCCGTTCCTGGAAGTGCCGGCCGACACCAGCGCGGCGGTGATGCTGACCCCGCCGGCTCCGGTGAAGGAAAAGCGCAACGCGAACGAAGAGATGCAGGCGCTGTAATCACGGTCGCCTGATGTGAGTCTCTGGAAACCGGCTTCCTTTGGGGAGCCGGTTTTCTTTTGGGCGCGCATGGCTGCCTTCCGCACGTGAGTGGCTCCCTTACGTGCGTGGATGGCCCCCTTGCATGCGTGGATGGCTCCCTTACGTGCATGGATGGCTCCCGTAGAGCCGGGCTTGCCCGGCTGCTGTTGGTTTTTGGCGAACAGCCGGTGGTCATCGGTTCCCGTGTTTTGGCTTTTGATCTTCCATGGCCACCGCTCGCAAGAGGTTGTTAAATTCTTGTAATTAGAATGCGAACGATTTACATTTGCGTCCCGTTGCGCCCTCCCCTTGGGCTTTCCGAGACCCTCGCATGTCCTTACGCGCTGCTTCGCCCCGCTCTTTCCGTCGCGCCCCGCTTGGGGTTGCCCTGCTCGTCGCCCTCGCCGGCACCGCTCCGGTTGTTGCCCTGGCAGAAACCGCCGCCGCCGATGCCAAGACCCTGGACCAGGTCAACGTGGTCGGCACCCAGGCCGCCCCGTCGAGCACCACCCGCCTGCCGATCACCCTGCAGGAAACCCCACAGTCCACCAGCGTGATCGGTATTGACCGTCTGCAGGACGAAGCGCTGTTCTCGATCAACGACGTCATGCGCAATGTCACCGGCGTCAGCGTTTCGTTCTACGACACCCAGCGCCCGCTGTACTACGCGCGCGGCTTCACCATCACCGACTTCCAGGTCGATGGCCTGCCCACCTACAGCGGTTCCACCAACCAGGAATACGACACCGCCTTCTACGACCGCGTCGAGGTCATCCGCGGTGCCAACGGCCTGCTCAGCGGTGCCGGTATTCCTTCGGCCACCGTCAACCTGCTGCGCAAGCGCCCGGGCAAGGAATTCGATGCCTCGGTCGCGGTCAGCGCCGGCAGCTGGGACTTCCGCCGCCTTGAAGCGGACGTCAACGCGCCGCTGACCAGCGACGGCCGCTTCCGCAGCCGCGTGGTCGCCGCCTATACCGATCGTGATCTGTATTACGACCGCTACAAGGAAGACAAGATGGCCGGCATGGCCGTGCTGGAAGGTGACATCACCGACTCCACCACCGTCACCGTCGGCTACCAGCGCCAGGACAACAACCCGGTCGGCTCGACCTGGGGCACCGTGCCGTTCTTCAACAGCGACGGCACCTTCGCCCACCTGCCGCGTGAAACCAACATGGCTCCGAAGTGGAGCTACTGGCAGCGCGAAACCAGCACCGTCTTCAGCAACCTGGAACAGCGCTTCGGCGAGAACTGGCTGCTCAAGCTCAACACCGCCTACACCCGTGGCAACGTGCAGAACGTGCGCGTGTACGGCAGCGGCTACCCGGACCCGGTGACCGGTGCCGGCATGTACCTGCTGGCCGGTGCCGGCGACGCGGAAGACACCCGCAAGGGCGCGGACCTCTATCTCTCCGGCAAATTCCAGGCATTCGGCCGCGAGCATGACGTGGTCATCGGCGGCAGCTACAACAACCTGAAAGCCACCACCTGGACGCTGACCTCGGTGGCCAACTGGCGCTACGACATTCCCAACATCCACGCCTGGGATGGCGACATTCCGGAGCTGCGGGCCAGCCGCACCGGTGCGCGCCGCATCGCCCACACCAAGCAGAGCGGCGTGTACGCGTCGACCCGCCTGCGCCTGGCCGATCCGCTGTCGCTGATCGCCGGCGCACGCCTGAGCCGCTGGGAAACCCTGAGCCGCAGCTACAACGCGGCCGGTGCGTACACCGGCACCAGCGGTGCCTACAAGGTCACCGATGAAGTGACCCCGTACGTCGGCCTGGTGTATGACATCGTGCCAGACTTCTCGGTCTACGCCAGCTACACCGAGATCTTCAACCCGCAGAACTACAAGGACCGCAACGAGAACCTGCTGGCTCCGGTGGAAGGCTCCAACCTGGAAGCCGGCATCAAGTCGCAGTGGTTCGACGGCAAGCTGACCGCCAATGCGGCGATCTTCGAAGCCAAGCAGGACAACTACGCGGTGCGTGACATGAGCCTGCCGGATGGTTCGCTCAGCGACGGCAGCTCGGCCTACATCGGCGTCAACGGCACCAAGTCGCGCGGCTGGGAAGTGGATGTCAACGGCGAAATCCTGCCGGGCTGGACGGTCAACGCCGGTTTCACCCACGTCAAGGTGACCCGCGCGGCGACCGACCTGCTGTACGCGAACCCGCCGGAAGACCTGCTGCAGTTGAACACCAGCGTGCGCCTGCCGGGCGTGCTGGACCGCCTGACCATTGGTGGTGGCCTGCAATGGCAGAGCAAGGTCGAGGGTTACAACATCCCCTACCCGCTCGGCGGCACCCGCACCGTGACCCAGCCGTCGTACATGCTGGTCAACCTGCACGCCAATTACCGGATCAGTGACAGCTGGACTGCTTCGCTCAATGTCCGCAATGCGCTGGACAAGACCTACTGGGCGAACCTGGACTACAACAACTACGGCGAGCCGCGGTTTGTGTCCGCCAGCCTGCGCTGGGCGTTCTGACGGCAGGGGCGATGATGTAGAGCCGGGCTTGCCCGGCTGATGTTGGATCCGTGCGAACGGCAGCCGGGCAAGCCCGGCTCTACGGGTCCCACGCGCCACAAGTGTCGCCCGTATCCCACGCATCACAGGTATCGCCGGTATCGGCCGTATCCCACCCGTTGCACAAACGCAAACCTGAATGGGGCCCGCCATTGGCGGGCCCTTTCATTTGCTGCACTGCGGGTTGCATCCCTATTTGTAATTATGCCGTAATTACACCAACACCCCCGGGATGACTGCAATGACCCCCAGCTGGGACAGCAAGGCACGCGGCCGACAGGCCCGTCTGCAACGGGCAGCCGCCTTCGCCCGCGGCCATGAAGTGGCCGTCGACGACGTGGCGGAACTGCTGCACGCGGTACTGGAACCGGGCGACAAGGTCTGCCTGGAAGGCAACAACCAGAAGCAGGCCGACTTCCTCGCCCAATCCCTGGCCGGGCTCGACCCCAGCCGCCTGCACGACCTGCACATGGTGCAGTCGGTGCTGTCGCTGCCCTCCCACCTGGATGTGTTCGAGCGCGGCATCGCCTCGAAGCTGGACTTTTCCTTCTCCGGCCCGCAATCGGTGAGGCTGGCCAACCTGGTCGCCGAAGGACGCATCCAGATCGGGGCCATCCACACCTACCTGGAACTGTTTGGCCGCTACTTCATCGACCTGACCCCCCAGGTCGCCCTGGTGGCCGCGCAGGCCGCCGACCGCCACGGCAACCTGTACACCGGCCCCAACACCGAAGACACCCCGGTGATCGTGGAAGCCACCGCGTTCGGCGGCGGCATCGTGATTGCCCAGGTCAACGAGATCGTCGACACCCTCCCCCGCGTCGATATTCCGGCCGATTGGGTCAACTTCGTGGTCCAGGCCCCACGCCCGAACCACATCGAACCGCTGTTCACCCGCGACCCGGCACAGATCTCGGAGATCCAGGTGCTGATGGCGATGATGGCCATCAAAGGCATCTACGCCGAGTACGGCGTCAACCGGCTCAATCATGGCATCGGCTTCGACACCGCCGCGATCGAACTGCTGCTGCCGACCTATGCCGAATCGCTCGGGCTGAAAGGCAGGATCTGCCAGCACTGGGCACTGAACCCGCACCCGGCGCTGATTCCCGCGATCGAGTCCGGCTTCGTGAAGTCGGTGCACTCGTTCGGCTCGGAACTGGGCATGGAGAAGTACATCGCGGCGCGCGGCGATGTGTTCTTCACCGGTGCGGACGGATCCATGCGCTCCAACCGCGCGTTCTCGCAGACCGCTGGCCTGTATGCCTGCGACATGTTCATCGGCTCCACGCTGCAGATCGATCTGCAGGGCAACAGCTCCACCGCCACCCGTGACCGCATTGCCGGCTTCGGTGGTGCGCCGAACATGGGCTCGGATGCGCGTGGCCGCCGCCACGCCAGCGACGCCTGGCTCAAGGCCGGACAACAAGCCGCGCGCCCCGGCGAAATTCCGCGCGGGCGCAAACTGGTGGTGCAGATGGTGGAAACCTTCCGCGAGCACATGGCACCGGCCTTCGTTGAACGTCTGGATGCCTGGGAACTGGCCGAACGCGCACAGATGCCGCTGCCCCCGGTGATGATCTATGGCGACGACGTCAGCCACGTGCTCACCGAGGAAGGCATCGCCAACCTGCTGCTGTGCCACACCCCGGAAGAACGCGAGCAGGCCATACGCGGGGTCTCCGGCTACACCGCCGTGGGCCTGGGGCGTGATCGCGCCATGGTGGAAAACCTGCGCGACCGTGGCGTGATCCAGCGCCCGGAGGATCTGGGCATCAACCCACGCGATGCCAGCCGCGACCTGCTGGCCGCGCGTTCGGTGAAAGACCTGGTGCGCTGGTCCGGTGGGCTTTACGACCCGCCCAAGCGTTTCCGCAACTGGTAAGGAGCGCACATGGAAACCCTCGATTATCGATTCGACGGCCACACCGCCGTGCACTTCCCGCCGCAGGCTGTGCTGGTCGGCGTGCTGGCGTCGGGCAACCTCGAAGTCCTGCTGGAAGCAGCACCGCTGGACGGTGCGATGCAGGTGCGCATCGTGACCGCCGCCACCGGCTTCGGCAGCATCTGGCAGGCCGTGATCGCCGATTTCGCGGCGCGCCATCCGCTACGCAATGTGCAGGTGTCGATCAATGATGCCGGTGCTACCCCGGCGGTGGTCAGCCTGCGTCTGGACCAGGCGGTGCAGGCGCTGCGCGAAGGAGCCCCGCAATGAGCCGCACACAACGCCACAGCTATTACGAGGCCGATGCCCGCGAGCGTATCGCGGCCCTGCTCGATACGGGCAGTTTCAACGAGTTCCTTGGCCCGGCCCGACGCATGACGAGCCCGCATCTGGCGCAGCTGGACCAACCTGCCGCCTTCGATGACGGCATCGTGGTCGGAAGCGGCATGCTGCGCGGAAAGTCCGTGCTGATCGCCGCCCAGCAGGGACCCTTCATGGGCGGTGGCGTGGGTGAGGTGCACGGAGCCAAGCTCACCGGTCTGCTGCGGCGCGCCGCGCAGACCCGCCCCGATGGCGTCCTGTTGCTGCTCGACACCGGCGGTGTGCGCCTGCACGAGGCCAATGCCGGCCTGATTGCCATCTCGGAAATCATGCGTGCCACCTTGGCCGCACGTGCGGTGGGTGTGCCGGTGGTGGCACTGATCGGCAGCGGCAACGGTGCCTTCGGCGGCATGGGCATCGTTGCCCGCTGCTGCAGCACGGTGATCATGTCCGAAGAAGGCCGCCTTTCTTTGTCTGGCCCTGAAGTGATTGAAACCGTGCGTGGCGTTGAAGAATTCGACGCGCGCGACCGTGCGCTGGTCTGGCGCGTCACCGGTGGCAAACACCGCTATCTGATCGACCAGGCGCAGGTGCTGGTGGCCGATGGCATGGACGCCTTCGCCAACGCGGCCTACGACGCATTGCACCCGGATACCACGAGCACGGACACCGACACGGCCCTGCATGCGCTGCAGGCACGGCACGCTGCCCTGCAGGCACGCGTGCAGGCCTGGGGCGACTGCCGTGATGGCCTGGACATCTGGACCCGCCAGGGCATCGCCGATCCGGAGCGGCTGCCGCTGCTCGACACCGATGCCTTCCTCGCCGCCACCGCCGCCCGGAGCCTGCCATGACCATTGCACTGCAGACCCTGCTGGACGCCCTGTTTCCGCTGGGCCACGACGTCACGGTCAGCGACGCGGTGCTGGGCGGCATGGCGCGCACCGAGGACGGTGTGGTTACCGTGATCGGCACCACCGACAAGATCGAAGTCGGCGTGGACCATGCACTGGCCCTGGCCGATACCGTGCTGACCAGCACCGCCGAGCATCCGCAGCGCCCGATCGTGATGCTGGTGGATACCGCCGGTCAACGGCTGGCGCGGCGCGACGAACTGCTGGGCATCAATGGCTACTTCGCGCATCTGGCACAGACGCTGGACCTGGCGCGTCGGCGCGGTGCCCTGCTGGTGACCCTGGTATACGGCGAATCGGTCAGCGGTGGCTTCCTGTCGTTCGGGCTGATGGCCGACCACATCCACGCCCTGCCCGACGCACAGGTGCGGGTGATGGACCTGCGCGCGATGGCGCGGGTGACCAAGCAACCGCTGGAGAAGCTGCAGGCGCTCAGCCAGAGCTCGCCGGTGTTTGCGCCGGGGGTAGAGAACTACGTGGCGATGGGCGCGGTGGAATCGCTGTGGCCCGATGACCTCGCGCAGCACCTGCTGCTGGCGTTGCGCACGCCCGCCGGTGGCGACGATCGCGCGGCACGGGGTGCCGAGCGCGGCGGTCGCACCCTGGCGGCCAGCGTCGCCGCTGACGTGGCCCACGGCAATGCCTGACCGGCCCGCCCGCCACGCGCTGGTCTGGCTGTCGGCGCAGGCCGACTGGCGGGCCGACGTGGCAACGCAGGATCCCCGCCTGGCGCAGTGGTTTGCGCAGGGCTGGCCAGCGGTGGTGGCGCGTCGCGCCGCCGATGATCCCGATCCGCGCTTGCGGCTGGGGGTGCCCCTGCCACCTGCCGAGGGCAAGCAACGGCTCGCGCTGCGGGTGCCGATGGCCGATGTGGTGAAGGTGGAACCGCCGGTGTCACTGCAGGCCTTGCTGGTGCATCCGCTGGTGGGTGCCGCTGCAGCGTGGTCGCTGCCGTTGCAGGCGCTGCACGCGATTGCACCGGCGCGTGTATTCGGTGCCTTCGCCTGGCAGATGCTCATTGGGTTGGAGTATGTGCACGCAGGGTCGGATATCGACCTGCTGTGGCAGATCGACGACCGTGATATGGCTGACCATCTGGTCACGCGACTGCAGGCCTGGGAGGGTACCTTTGCACGACGCGTGGACGGGGAGCTGTGTCTGCCGGATGGCGGCGCGGTGAACTGGCGCGAGTACGCCAGCGACGCGCGCCAGGTGCTGGTCAAACGCGTGGACGGGGCGATGCTGGCGCAGCGCGAGGATCTGTTCCAGCGCGTTGAGGTCGGCGTATGAGCGCGGTGGGGACTGCTCCGACGGCAGCCGGGCAAGACCCGGCTCTACGAACGGCAGCCGGGCAAGACCCGGCTCTACGAACGGCAGCCGGGCAAGACCCGGCTCTACGAATGGCAGCCGGGCAAGGCCCGGCTCTACGAATGGCAGCCGGGCAAGACCCGGCTCTACGGGTTGTGCATCCGGCCGATACCGTGCCCCGGACGGGGTGCCGGGTCGACAGCGCGCGGCTGGGGCGGTTGGCCATTGCCAGCCTGCACGCTGAGCTGGCCTGCGCGCCCAAGCCGGGGCTGGTGACGCCTTTCAGTGCGGGCAGCCATGCCGACATGGACGCAGGCACGTTCCTGCGCAGCCTGTTCGCGCTGCGCCACTACTACCGTCAGATCGCGTGCGCCGGTGCACAGGATGCGCCGTTCGAGGCGTTGCGCACGCTGGGCATTGCTGCAGAGGCGGCGATGCTGCGCGCCACCAACGGTGTGAACACCCATCGCGGCGCGATCTTCAGCCTCGGGCTGCTTGTGGCCGCGGCTGCGCGCGGCCGTGCATACAGCGGCACGGCGCTGGCGGCCGAACAGGTCTGCCTGCAGGTGAAACACTGGGCTGACGACCTCATCCAGGCCCCCCTGAACACTGACAGCCCGGGACAGCGCGCACGCGCGCAGCACCGCGTCCCCGGCGTACGCGAGCAAGCTGCGGGCGGATTCCCGCTGCTGCGTGAACTGGCTGTGCCTGCACTGCGCGACGCGCTGGGTGCAGGGCTGCCGCGCGAGGCCGCGCTGTGCCACACACTGATGCAGCTTGTTGCCGTGGTGGATGATCTGAACCTGCTGCACCGTGGCGGTGCTGCCGGGCTGGCCTGGGCGAAGGCGGAAGCGGCGGCCTTCCTGCACGCGGGCGGGGCGCACAGTGCCGACTGGCGGCAGCGCCTGGCCCGCATCGACGCCGGGTTCGTGGCCCGTCGACTCAGTCCGGGTGGCAGCGCCGACCTGCTGGCCTGCGCCTGGTTCCTGCTGCAGCAGGAGGGCGCATGAGCCTGGCCCTGCTCTGTCCCGGACAAGGCGCGCAGCACGTGGCGATGTTCGAGCGCACCCGTCCCTCCCCCGCTGCACGCGAGGTCATGGCCACCGCGAGCGCGGTACTCGGGCGCGATGTGGTCGAGGCCGCGGGTGCCGAAGATCGCTTTGACAACGCGCAGGCGCAACCGCTGCTGTGTGCCGCCACGCTGGCGCAGTGGCAGGCGCTGCGCGAGGCGTTGCCGGTACCGCTGCTGGTGGCCGGATACAGCATTGGCGAGCTGGCCGCGCATGCCATTGCGGGCAGCATCGATACGGTCGGCTGCCTGCAACTCGCTGCGCAGCGCGCACGGCTGATGGACAAGGCAAGCCCGCCGGGTGCCGGCATGCAGGCGGTGCTGGGGCTGACCCGTGATGCCCTGCAATCGTTGTGCACAGCACATGGGGCCTACATTGCCATTGCCAACGGCAGCGACCATTTCATCGTCGGCGGGCGTCGGCCTGCGCTGCAGGCACTGGCCGCGCAGGCGGGCGCGCTGCATGCGGAGATTCGTCCGCTGCCGGTGCATGTGCCGGCGCACACGCCATTGCTGGCCGAAGCCAGCACTGGCTTTGCAGACGCACTGGCCACGGCCGGGTTGACGGCACCGCAGTTGCCGCTGCTCGCTGGCATTGATGCGCGCCTGGTGCGTGACGCCGCCGTGGCGCAGCACAGTCTGGCGGCACAACTGTCACAGACCATCGAGTGGGCGCAGGTGATGCGCCAGGCCTTCGAACGTGGCGCGCGGGTATTCCTGCAGCTGGGTCCGGGCACAGCCCTGGCGCGCATGGTGGCGTCGGGGTACCCGTGCTGCGAAGTACGCGCGGTGGAAGAGTTCCAGCACCTGGACGGTGCGGCGGCCTGGGTGCATCGCGCTCTGGAGCGTCTGTAACGCCGGGCTTGCCCGGCTGGCTTCACCCGTGGATGGCGGTCCCCCATCCGTGCTGTACGCGAGTCAGGTGTCTGGGAGGGCGCATGAGTCCACAAGTCGCAACGATCATCGGTCTGGTGATCATGTTCATCATCGCTACGGCCCTGCCGATCAACATGGGTGCGGTAGCGTTCGCATTGGCCTTCATCATAGGTGGCATCTTCGTCGGCATGGAGGGCAAGGCGGTGCTGGCTGGCTTCCCGGGCGATCTGTTCCTGACCCTGGTCGGCATCACCTACCTGTTCGCGATCGCGCAGAAGAACGGCACCATCGACCTGCTGGTGCACTGGGCAGTTCGGGCAGTACGCGGACGCATCGTAGCGATTCCGTGGGTGATGTTCGTGGTCACGGCCCTGCTGACGGCATTCGGCGCGTTGGGTCCGGCGGCAGTGGCGATCATCGGTCCGGTGGCACTGCGCTTTGCCAAGCAATACAAGATCAATCCGCTGCTGATGGGCCTGCTGGTGATCCATGGTGCGCAGGCGGGTGGCTTCTCGCCGATCAGCGTGTACGGCAGCATCACCAACGGGGTGGTGCAGAAAGCCGGGCTGGAAGTCACCGAGATGGCGGTGTTCCTGACCAGCCTGGGCTTCAACTTCATGATGTCGGTGATCTGCTTCTTCGCCTTCGGTGGCATTGCACTGATGCGTCGGGGTTCGGTCACGGTGGCCGGCGGCGAACTGGCACTGGCCGGTGGCCCGCAGGCGTCGTCGCGACAGTTCGCAATTGAAGGCCACGGTGCACTGGTATCGGCAGGCGGCGGCACGCTGTCAAATGATCCGGACGCACTGGAAGCGGTCGGCATGACCCGCGAGCGGCTGTTCACGCTGGTGGGACTGGTGGGGCTGGGCGTGGCGGCGCTGATCTACAACCTCAACGTGGGCCTGGTGTCGATCACGGTGGCGGTGGCGCTGGCATTGCTGTCGCCGAAGAGCCAGAAGGGTGCGGTGGATGGCATCAGCTGGTCGACGGTGCTGCTGATCTGCGGCGTGGTGACCTACGTGGGTGTGCTGGAGAAGGCAGGCGCGGTGGACTTCATCGGCAACGGGGTGTCGGACATCGGCGTTCCGCTGCTGGGCGCGCTGCTGGTCTGCTACGTGGGTGGCATCGTGTCGGCGTTCGCCTCGTCGGCGGCGGTGCTGGGTGCGACCATTCCGCTGGCGGTGCCGTTCCTGATGCAGGGTCACCTGGGCGCGGCGGGGGTGATCTGCGCGCTGGCGGTGTCCTCGACCATCGTGGACGTGAGCCCGTTCTCGACCAACGGTGCCCTGGTGGTGGCATCGGCGGCCAAGGAAGAACGCGAATCCCTGTTCCGCCAGTTCCTGATCTACAGCGGTCTTGTCGTCGCCTTCGGCCCCCTGCTGGCCTGGCTGCTGTTCGTCGTCCCCGGCTGGATGTAACTCAACGTAGAGCCGGGCTTGCCCGGCTGCTGTTGGTTCGTGGCGAACAGCCGGCGGTCATCAGTTCCGTGGGTTGGCGGATCGGGGCGGGCGTTCCGGGGGACGCTGCAAGTCCCCCTCCGGGGCCCGGCCCAGCCGCTGGCGGCTGGGCGTTCAGTCGCACGCGAGGCAGTGCCTCGCAAGCAGTGCGCCTTCACCCATGTAAGCTC
>JBCNQC010000023.1:0-55652 GCA_039592995.1 Stenotrophomonas sp.
TCTCATTCGCACAGTCGCTGAACCCACGGAGCTGACTCATGAGCGATATTCAATGGAGCGATGGCGCTCCGATCTACCGTCAGCTGAAGGAGCGTGTCATCGCCATGATGCTCGACAGCATCATCAAGCCCGGCGATGCCCTGCCCTCGGTCCGGCAGGTCGCCGCCGAATACCAGCTCAACCCCATCACCGTTTCGCGTGCTTACCAGGAACTGGCCGACGAAGGCCTGGTGGAGAAGCGCCGCGGGCTGGGCATGTTCATGACCGAGGAAGCCGCCACCCAGCTGCGCAGCAGCGAACGTGACCGCTTCCTCAATGAAGAATGGCCGCTGGTCCTGGAGCGCATCCAGCGCCTGGGCCTGCACCTCGACGATCTGCTGCCCAAAGGGACTTCCTCATGAATGCCGTTGCATCCGACGCCGTCATCACCGGCCGGGGCCTGCGCAAGGCCTATAAACAGACTGTGGCGCTGGACACCCCCAGCCTCTCCATCAGCCCCGGGCGCATCACCGGCCTGATCGGCCCCAACGGGGCCGGCAAGACCACCCTGCTCAAGGCCCTGCTCGGCTTGACCACGGTGGAAGGCGAACTGCACGTGCTGGGGCTGGACCCGACGGTGCAGCGCAACGCGCTGATGAACGACGTGTGCTTCATCGCCGACGTGGCCGTGCTGCCGCGCTGGATGAAGGTGCGCGAGGCCATCGACTTCGTCGCCGGGGTCCACCCGCGCTTCGACCGCGCCCGCTGCGAGCGCTTCCTGTCCACCACCAAGCTGCAGCCACGCCAGCGCGTGCGTGAGCTGTCCAAGGGCATGATCGTGCAGCTGCACCTGGCCCTGGTGATGGCGATCGACGCCAAGGTGCTGGTGCTGGACGAGCCCACCCTGGGCCTGGACATCCTGTACCGCAAGGAGTTCTACCAGCGCCTGCTGGAAGACTACTTCGACGAGCAGAAGACCATCATCGTCACCACCCACCAGGTGGAAGAAATCGAGCACATCCTGACCGACGTGATGTTCATCCGCGACGGCCGCATCGTGCTCACCGCCGACATGGAAGACATCGGCGAGCGCTACACCGAGGTGCTGGTGTCGGCCGAAACCGCCGACGCCGCCCGTGCCCTGCACCCCATTGACGAGCGCCAGCTGCCGTTCGGCAAGAACGTCATGCTGTTCGACGGCGTCCCGCGCGCCCAGCTCGCCGCCCTCGGCGAAGTCCGCAGCCCCGGCCTGGCGGACCTGTTCGTGGCCATCATGAAGGGAACCTACGCATGAACACCGTCCACCACCCGATCAGCAAGGCGAGCACCTTCGGCTGGCTGCTCAAGCGCGAGTACTGGGAAAACCGCGGCGGTTTCCTGTGGGCCCCGTTGATTGCCGGCGTGATCTCGCTGGCAATGAGCACCATCGGCATCCTGCTCGGCCTGTGGGGTCTGAATCGCGCCGCCAAGAGCGGCAACCTGCATATCGACAACGAAAACATCAACATCAACGGCCTGGACCTGAAGCTGTTGACCGAGAAGATGGATGCGCATGGCGCGGCCGAACTCGGCAATGCACTGGACTTCACCATCCTGCTCGGCTCGCTGTGGCCGTTCGTGGTCCTGGCCTTCGTGGTGTTCTTCTACTGCCTGGGTGCGCTGTACGACGACCGCCGCGACCGCAGCATCCTGTTCTGGAAGTCGCTGCCGCTGTCGGACACCCAGACCGTGCTGTCCAAGCTGGTCAGCGCCCTGGTGGTAGCCCCGGCGATCGCGGTGATCGCCTCGATCCTGACCATGTTCGGCTTCATGTTGATCCTGTCGTGCGTGGCCCTGGCCTACGGCGGCAACCCGATGACCCTGATCTGGGGCCCGGCCAGCCCGCTGTCGCTGGTTGCCAGCCACCTGTCGTGGTTGCCGGTGTACGTGTTGTGGGCCCTGCCGACCGCGGGCTGGCTGCTGATGTGGTCGGCCTGGGCCAAGTCCAAGCCGTTCCTGTGGGGCGTGATGCTGCCGATCTTCGCCGGCATCATCGTCAGCACCACCAAGGTCATGCAGCTGTTCGACCTGACCAGCGGCTGGTTCTGGCAGCACATCGTGGGCCGCCTGCTGCTGGGCACGATGCCGGGCAGTGACGTGTTCTACCGCATGGACCAGCTGCGCGCGGTCATCAGCGACCGCGACAACCTGGTCTCTGCGCTGTCGCCGTCCAACCAGATGGGGGCGCTGCAGTTGCCGGAGCTGTGGATCGGCGCGGCGTTCGGCGTGGCCTTCATCATCATCGCGATCCGCCTGCGCCGTCGCGCTGGCGAAATCTGACCCTTCCCTGCACCGAGGAACCTGCCCATGATCCGCACGTTCGCTGTTGCTTCCCTGCTTTTGCTGCCCCTTGTTGCGTTGGCCGATGAACCGCAGTGCCAGCACAGCGAGCCACGTGAGCTGAAACTGGACGTGGCCGGAGCCAAGGCCGTGGTGTTCCAGGTCAACCAGCATGATCTGGTACTGCAGGCCGCCGCCGGTCCGCATGCGCTGACGGGCCGGGCCTGCGCCTCACGCGCTGAACTGCTGAAGGACCTGGTGGTCACCCAGAGCAAGGAAGGCGGCAAGCTGATCGTGCGCCTGGAACGCCAGAACCAGGGCGTGGGTTCGATCCTGAGCGGCAACCAGTACGCCTACCTGGATCTGCGCGGCACCATTCCGGACAACGTGCTGATCCAGATGAACGTAGGCTCGGGCGACGCCAGCGTCACCGGCGCACATTCGCTGAGTGCGGATGTGGGCTCGGGCGATGTCGATCTGCGCGACATCAAGGGACCGGTCACGGCAGCGATCGGCTCGGGTGACGTGGAGCTCGACGGGGCCGGTTCGCTGAATCTGCTGCGGATCGGCTCGGGCGACTTCACCGCGCGCAACATCGGGGGCGCGGCCAAGGTCGGCGATGTCGGCTCCGGCGATGTGAAGCTGCACGACGTAGCCGGCAATGTGGACATCGGCACGGTGGGCTCGGGTGATATCGACCTGCAGCGGGTGAAGGGCAGCGTCACCCTGGCCGGCATCGGCTCGGGCGATTTCGAGGCGCGCCAGGTGGGCGGCAGCGTGAAAGTGGAACGCCATGGTTCAGGCGATGTGACGGTGCGCGATGTCGGCGGTGGCCTCACCGTGGGCAGCAGTGGCAGCGGTGACATCAATCACAGCAACGTGCGCGGCCGCGTGCAGTTGCCGCGCGGTAAGTAAACGTAGAGCGGGGCTTGCCCCGCTGCACTGATAGCGCACACAGCCAGCGGGGCAAGCCCCGCTCTACCAGGATCACTACTATGAACATCCGACTTCTGCTGCCCGCACTGCTGCTTTGCCTGCCGCTGGCCGCCTGCGGCAATGGCGACGTCAACAACACCGCCAGCAAGGCGGCCGCCGAAACCGAATCGATCGGCGCGAAAGTGCAGGCGGCGACCGACAAGGCGCGCACGGAACTGGCCAAGGGCAACATCAACATCTCCGACGAGCACAACAACAAGGCCGAGATCACCCCGCAGGGCGATCTGCTGATCAACGGCCAGGCGGTGACCATCGATGCGCAGCAGCGTGCGCTGTTGCTGGACTACCGCAGGCAGGTGGAAAAGCTGGCCGGTGCCGGCATGGACATCGGTGTGGCCGGTGCCCAGCTGGGCGTGAAGGCGGCCGGCGAGGCGCTGCGCGGGGTGTTCTCGGGCAACACCGAGGGCATCGAGGCCAAGGTGAACGCGGAGGCCGACAAGATCAAGGAGCAGGCCCAGACCCTGTGCAAGCTGCTGCCGGAGATGATGGCCAAGCAGCAGGCGCTGGCGGCGGTGCTGCCAGCCTTCAAGCCGTATGCCACGATGGACCAGAGCGACATCGACGACTGCCACGCCTGAGCGGGCGCTGCGACGATCGGTCGCAGGGGCGGCATCGCCGCGGGGGGAGGACTAGAATGGTCCTCCCCCTTTTTGTTGCCGCACTGCCATGAAGAAGCTCTGCCTGCTGCTGTTTGCCCTGTTCTGCGTGGTCGCCACCGGCTGCGACCAGGAATACCGCAACCACCGCGCCGAGCGCAGCAAGCCGAAGATCACGGTCAGCGACGGCATGGTGACGGTGCGTCGCGCGCCGGCCCCGAACATCATCGTGCTGCCGAACGGTCACATGAAGGTGGACGAGATCGAGATTCCGCTGGATGAAAGCCAGCATGCCCTGCTGCAGAACATGTTCGGCCAGCTGCAGGTACTGCGCCAGAACACCCTGGTGGACGCCCCGCACGACCCGGACATGCGTGCAGTGAAGATCCAGGTTCCGCCGGGCATGCAGCCCATCCCCGCCGACCTGACCACCCGCATCCCCGAGTTCAAGGGCTACACCGAGACCTTCGACAACCTGATGGCGGATCGCCGCTGACGCCTCTCTGAGTCGTCGTGATTCGATGATCTACGTATCGCCGGGCGTTGCCCGGCTGCTGTTGGATCTGGGCGAACAGCCGGTGTTCACGGCGTCCCTGGGTTGGCGGATCGGGATGGGCGTTCCGGGGGACGGCGCAAGTACGTCCTTGTAGCCTCAGTCGCCGCATCCATGCGGCTCATGCCCCCTCCAGCCCACCCCGACCCGCCATCGACAGTCCATCGGTGGCCACGGACGATCAAGACCAACTCATCACTTGTCAGTGCCCTGGACCTGCTTTGGTGGGATCGGTCGACAGACGATCGCCGTGAAATCCCCAACATCCGGTAACGCTTGACCCCAAATCGACATGGCCGTTGATTTGGACGTGGCATTTCCCATGGCCACCGACCTACTGTCCAGGGCGTCTCGGGGTGGGTTTGCGGGACACTCGGCGCCATGGATGGCGTCCGAGTAGCCTCCATGGATGGATTCACGGCGTGTCCCGCAAACCCACCCCGAGATGCCCAAACACGTAGACCGTCAGCCAAGGGCGGTTCGCCCAAATGCATGAAGCCGGGCAACGCCCGGCTCCACGCATCGTGTGCAATCAAGTGCGTTGCGCGATCAACCACCACCGCCCGAACCACCACCGGCGTGGATGCCGCCGGCGGTCAGTGCGGCCGGATCGAGCAGGCGGCGCAGTTCGGCTTCGCTGAGGCCGCTGTCTTCCTTGGCCACGTCCAGTACCGGGCGCTGCTCCTTGTAGGCGCGCTTGGCAATCGCGGCGGCCTTTTCGTAACCGATGATCGGGTTCAGCGCGGTGACCAGGATCGGATTGCGGCCCAGCGCTTCGCGCACGCGGTCCTCGCGCACCTTCAGACCCGCGATTGCGGTGTCCGCCAGCAGGCGCGAGATGTTGGACAGCAGGCCGATGCCGTCCAGCAGGTTCGCCGCCACCAGTGGCAGGGTCACGTTCAACTGGAAATTGCCGGTCTGCCCCGCCACCGTGATCGCGGTGTGGTGGCCGATCACCTGCGCGCACACCATCACCGTGGCCTCCGGAATCACCGGATTGACCTTGCCCGGCATGATCGAGCTGCCCGGCTGCAGCGCCGGCAGCTCAATCTCACCCAGGCCCGCCAGTGGACCGGCATTCATCCAGCGCAGGTCGTTGGCGATCTTGATCAGTGCCACCGCCAGCGCATTGAGCTGACCCGAAAGCTCCACCGCATCGTCCTGCGCGGCCAGTCCTTCGAACTTGTTTTCCGCGCTGTCAAAGCGCACGCCGGTCTGCTGCTTCAGCCGCTTGGCCACGCGCTCGCCAAACCGCGGGTCCGCATTGATCCCCGTGCCGATCGCGGTGCCGCCCAGCGGCAGGCGGCGCAGGCGCTTGAGCGCGTCTTCCAGCCGCTCCTGTGCCGACGCCAGCTGCGCCGACCACGCCCCGAACTCCTGCTCGAAGGTCAGCGGCATCGCATCCATCAGGTGCGTGCGACCGGTCTTGACCACCTTGCGCAGGCTGCGGCCCTTCTTGTCGATGGTCTTGCGCAGGTGCACCAGTGCCGGCAGCAGGTCCTCGTGCACGCCCAGCAGGGCCGAGACGCGCAGCGCGGTGGGGATCACATCGTTGGAACTCTGCCCCTGGTTGACGTGATCGTTGGGGTGCACCGCGGTCTTTCCGGCCTTGCCGGCGCGGTTGGCCAGGGTGGCGATCACCTCGTTGGCGTTCATGTTCGACGAGGTGCCCGAGCCGGTCTGGTACACGTCAATCGGGAAGTGCGCGTCGTGTTCGCCGCTGGCCACCTCGGCGGCGGCCAGCTCAATGGCCTTGGCGATGTTCTTCGGCAGGTGGCCCAGCTCGGCGTTGACCGCCGCCGCGGTGCCCTTCACCAGGCCCAGGGCGCGGATGAAGCCGCGCGGCATGCGCTGGCCGGAAACCGGGAAGTTTTCCACTGCGCGCTGGGTCTGCGCGCCCCACAGGGCGTCTGCAGGCACCTGCAGTTCACCCATGCTGTCGTGCTCGACGCGGAACGCCTGCAGGGGGCGCTTTGTTGCTGCTTTGCTCATTTCGTTGACTCCGCACTACTTCTTGTTGGGGAAAGGAAGCGGCGGCTGGCGAAGGAGCGCTTCCTGGCTGGCGGCAGCGGTCACGATACCCCGCATTGCGGGGTTTGGATATGCGCAGCCGGGCAAGCCCGGCTCTACGGCTGCTTGCCCGTATAATGTTGGCCCCCGCCGCCCTCGCCTGCGCCTGCCATGTCCGAATTCGCCCTGCTTGCCCTGTCCCCGCTCGATGGCCGCTATGCCGGCAAGGTCGACGCGCTGCGCCCGATCTTCTCCGAGTACGGCCTGATCAAGGCCCGCGTGAAGGTCGAAGTGGAATGGCTGCTGGCGCTGGCCAACGAACCGGGCATCGTCGAGCTGGCTCCGTTCGCCCCGGCTGCCGCCGCGCGCCTGCGCGCCCTGGCTGACGGTTTCGCGCCGGCCCACGCGGCACGGGTGAAGGAGATCGAGCGCACCACCAATCACGACGTGAAGGCGGTGGAATACTTCATCAAGGAGCAGCTGAAGGACGACGCGGAGCTGGCTCCGGCGCTGGAGTTCGTGCATTTCGCCTGCACCAGTGAAGACATCAACAACCTCAGCTACGGGCTGATGCTGGAACAGGCCCGCCGTGAAGTGCTGCTGCCCAGCCTGGACGGCATCGCCGCCAGCCTGCGCGCCCTCGCCCACGCCCAGGCCGACCAGCCGATGCTGTCGCGTACCCACGGCCAGACCGCCTCGCCGACCACGCTGGGCAAGGAAGTGGCCAATGTGGTGGCCCGCCTGGAGCGCCAGCGCCGCCAGATCGCAGCGGTGGAATTCACCGGCAAGATCAACGGTGCGGTGGGCAACTACAACGCGCACGTGATCGCCTACCCGGACGTGGACTGGCCGGCTTTCGCGCAGCGTTTCGTGGAAAGCCTGGGCCTGGTGTTCAATCCGTACACCACCCAGATCGAGCCGCACGACAACATCGCCGAGATCGGCGACGCGTCGCGCCGTGCCAACATCATCCTGATCGACCTGGCCCGTGACATCTGGGGCTACATCTCGCTGGGCTATTTCAAGCAGAAGCTGAAGGAAGGCGAAGTGGGCTCCTCGACCATGCCGCACAAGGTCAATCCGATCGATTTCGAGAACGCGGAAGGCAACTTCGGCATCGCCAACGCGCTGTTCGAGCACTTCAGCGCCAAGCTGCCGATCAGCCGCTGGCAGCGCGACCTGACCGACTCAACCGTGCTGCGCGCGGTAGGCACCGCCTTCGGCCACACCCAGGTCGCCCTGGACTCGCTGGCCAAGGGCCTGGGCAAGCTGACGGTGAACCCGGAGCGCCTGGACGCCGACCTGGACGCCTCCTGGGAAGTTCTGGCCGAAGCCGTGCAGACGGTGATGCGCCGCTACGGCCTGCCCAACCCCTACGAACAGCTCAAGGCCCTGACCCGCGGCCAGGGCATCACCGCCGAGTCGATGAAGGCCTTCGTGGAATCCCTGGACCTGCCAGAAGCTGCCAAGCAGGAACTGCGCACCCTGACCCCGGGCAGCTACATCGGCCTGGCATCGGATCTGGCCAAGGCGATCTGATCCTTCTGGGTTATCGCTAAGTGCACTGCAGGGCATCGGGTTTCCGGTGCCCTGTTTTTTTTGCGCTAACAGCCGTCGGCGGGTGGTCTACGTGTTTGGGGCCGGGGGATGGGGGGTACGGGACACGCCGTGAACCCATCCATGGGGGCTACTCGGACGCCATCCATGGCGCCGAGTGTCCCGTACCCCCCATCCCCCGGCCCCTCGACAGTGAATCGGCAGCCATAGAAGATCAAAAGCAGCGGCCAGAGACATGTGCTCTTCCGTCCGCCTGCATGGAACCAAGAGGGGCAGGCCGTCGGGTAGCCCCCGGAGGGACACTCCACGGCATGGATGCCGTGGAGTAGCCCCCATGGATGGGTTCACGGCGTGTCCCGGAGCGGGGCTGCCCGACGGCCTGCCCTCGCCGATAGCAACAGAGACGCCGGCTGTACGCGACATCCCACCGCAGGTGCAGTGAACCGCGAAGCAGCGGACAATAGGCGGGTACCCTGCAAGGATTTCCCCCATGGCTGTGCGCAAGACCAAAACTCCCGTTATCGAAGTCCAGGCCCGTCCTGGGCTGCCGCTGGGCATGCCCGCTGCTACCTTCCTGCGCGACTACTGGCAGAAGCGGCCGTTGCTGATCCGGCAGGCGTTTCCGGACTTTGAGACCCCCGTGCAGCCTGAAGACCTGGCGGGGCTGGCCTGTGAGGAAACCGCGCTGGCGCGGGTGATCAGCCATGATCGTGCCACCGACGGCTGGACCGTGCGTACCGGCCCCTTCCAGGAAGAAGATTTCCCCGGCATGCCCGACCACGACTGGACCCTGCTGGTCCAGGACGTCGACAAGTGGGATCCGGACGTGCGCGCCCTCATCCAGCACTTCGACTTCCTGCCGCGCTGGCGCATGGACGACGTGATGATCAGCTTCGCCGCCACCGGCGGCTCCGTTGGCGCGCATGTCGACCAATACGACGTGTTCCTGCTGCAGGCCTACGGCCACCGGCGCTGGCAGATCGACGCCAGCGAGTCCATCAATGGCAAGCGCCCGCCGCTGGACTTCCGCGATGACGTCGACATCAAGCTGCTCAAGCGCTTCAAGGTCACCCATGACTGGGTCCTCGCCCCCGGCGACATGTTGTACCTGCCGCCCAATGTGCCCCACAACGGTGTGGCCGAAGACCCCTGCCTGACCTTCTCGTTCGGCATGCGCGCCCCCGCCGCCGCCGAACTGATCAGCGACTATCTCGACACCCTGATCATGGATGCCAGCGAGGACATCCGCTATCACGATCCCGATCTCAAGGTTCCGGAAGATCCCAACGAGATCGACACCGTCGCCATGAACCGGGTCGTGGCCGCGCTCAACGCCATCCGCATGAACGACCCTGACCGCCTCGGCGACTGGTTCGGCCGCTTCATCACCACCTACCGCGCTGCCGGCGAAGTCACCGCCAACGGCGAACCGCTGCCGCCTGAAGAGATCGAGTCCGCCCTCGCTGGCGGCTTCGTGCTCGGCCGCCACCCCTGGGCCCGGCTGGCCTGGCGCCGCGCCAGCCGCGGAGCCAGCCTGTATTGCAGCGGGCTGGAATTTGCCTTGTCGGTGAAGGATGCCCAGACCCTGGCCGCGCTGGAGCAGCTGGATGCCGGCACTTACGGCAAGCTCTCCGCCAAGGGCCGCGCGGCGGTGCAGGACCTGGTTGCCGGCGGCTACTACCAGCTGGTCGATCCCAGCGCCTTCGACGAAGAAGACGACATCGAGGAAGGCTATGAGATCGTGGACGCCACCGAGACCGTCGAGGTGCTGGAAGACACCGACCTGGAAGCCGACGTCCACGAGGTCACCATCCACGAGGACGGGGTTGAAGTGATCGTCGATTTCGACGACAGCGACGACACCGACGAGCCGCAGCGCTGACATGGACCACCCCGGCGAGCCCCTGCTGCCCGACCTGGCCCGCCTGCTGAGCGGGGCCGCCACCATCGACACGGCCGACCAGGCCGTGTCGATCACGACGGCAATCGCGCAGCGGGCCCGCCGCCAGCTGTGGATCCACAGCCGCGTGCTCGACCCGGGCCTGCTGGACGCCCCGCCGGTGCTGGAGGCGCTGCGCCGCTTCGCGACCGCCCGTCACGACAAGCAGGCCTGCCTGATCGTCCATGACGCCAGCGCCATCGCCGGTGCGGGGTCTCCCCTGCTGGGGCTGATCCAACGGCTGCCCACCGTGTTCCGGGTACGCCAGGTCACCGACCCGATCGACCGGGCGGTGGCCTCGGCCTGCCTGCTCAACGATGTGGGCGACTACTACTTTCGTCTGAGCGGGCATCGGCTCGACGGCGAAGCCGGGCTCGCGCAGCCGGCACGTTCGCGACCGTTGCAGGACGGTTTGCAGCGCGTATGGGAACGTTCGCGCGATTGCAGCGAGCTGCGCGCCCTCGGTCTGTAGTCCCCAAGACGGGTCCGAACCTGTCTGGGAATGACACCGCAAGCCCCGGAAAGTCCCGTTTGCTGCCCCTTCCTGTCCTGATGGGGGTACAATTTGGTGGTTAGATACCGCCCGCGCAGGGCTATTCACATTTGTCCTGCCGGATCATCGAAGACTTACCCCCACAAGCGAATCCGACCCTCCATCGTGGACAATCTACTGAAGCAGTTTGCGCAGTCATCGCAGCTCGCCGGCGGCAACGCCTCCTATGTCGAGGATCTGTACGAGCAGTACCTCGTTTCTCCGGACAGTGTCGATCCCAAATGGAAGACCTACTTCGACGGCTTCAAGGGCCGCGAAGCCGGTGACATTCCGCACTCGGCCGTCATCGCCCACATTGCCGACGCCGCCAAGGACGCCCTCAAGGCCGGTACCGGCGCTGGCGCAGGCGACGAACGCGAGCGCAATGTCGGTCGCCTGATCACGGCCTACCGCTCGCGCGGCCACCTGGACGCCAAGCTCGACCCGCTGGGTCTGGCCAAGGCCGTGAACTCGCCCGATCTGGGCCTGCCCTTCCACAGCCTGTCCGAAGGCGACCTCAACGCCGAGTTCAGCACCGGCGGTGTCGGTGGCCAGCCGCGCATGAAGCTGCGCGACCTGCTGGCGCGCCTGAAGGCGACCTACACCGGCTCGATCGGTGCGGAGTTCATGCACATCTCCGAGGTCGAGCAGCGCCAGTGGATCTACCAGCGCCTTGAACTGGCCGGCGGCAACTACAACCTGGATGCGGACACCCAGCGCCGCACCCTGGAACGGCTGACCGCCGCTGAAGGCCTGGAACGCTACCTGCACACCAAGTACGTCGGCCAGAAGCGCTTCTCGCTGGAAGGCGGCGACGCGCTGATCCCGATGATGGACACCATCATCCGTGACGCCGGCAAGGACGGGGTCAAGGACGTGGTAATCGGCATGGCCCACCGCGGCCGTCTGAACGTGCTGGTCAACACCCTGGGCAAGAACCCGCGCAAGCTGTTCGACGAATTCGAAGGCAAGTTCGAACACGACGAGCACGCTTCGGCAGGTGACGTGAAGTACCACATGGGCTTCTCGGCCGACGTCGCCACCGACGGCGGCCCGGTCCACCTGGCGCTGGCGTTCAACCCGTCGCACCTGGAAATCGCTGATCCGGTCGTGGCCGGTTCCGTGCGTTCGCGCCAGGAGCGCCGCAAGGACACCGCGCGCAAGCAGGTCATGCCGATCCTCATCCACGGCGACGCGGCCTTCTCCGGCCAGGGCGTGGTCATGGAGCTGTTCCAGATGTCGCAGGCCCGCGGCTTCGCCGTTGGCGGCACCGTGCACATCGTGGTCAACAACCAGGTCGGCTTCACCACCTCCAACCCGCAGGACACCCGTTCCACCCGTTACGCGACCGACGTGGCCAAGATGATTGCCGCACCGGTGCTGCACGTGAACGGCGACGATCCGGAAGCAGTGGTGTTCGCGGCCAAGCTGGCATTCGATTTCCGCCAGAAGTTCGCCAAGGACGTGGTCATCGACCTGATGTGCTACCGCCGCTGGGGCCACAACGAGGCCGACGAACCGGCGATCACCCAGCCGCTGATGTACCAGGTGATCCGCAAGCACCAGACCACCCGCGAGCTGTACGCCGCGCAGCTGGAACAGGCCGGCGTCATCGCCGCCGGTGCCGGCAAGGCCATGGTCGATGCCTACCGCGAGAAGCTGGACGCTGGTGAAGTCACCACCGAACTGGCCAAGGTCGAGAAGACCCCGCCGACCAGCCCGCTGTTCGTCGACTGGCCGAAGCTGCTGGAAGGCAAGCTGTCCGACCCGGTCTCCACCAAGGTGGACATGGGCAAGCTCAAGCAGCTGGCCGAAATGATCAACACCGTGCCGGCTGAAGTGGAACTGCACTCGCGCGTGGCCAAGGTGTACGACGACCGTCGCAAGATGGCCGCCGGCGAAATCCCGGGCGACTGGGGCTTCGCGGAAAACCTCGCCTACGCCACCCTGCTCGACGAAGGCCATGCCATGCGCCTGGTCGGCCAGGACGTCGGCCGCGGCACCTTCACCCATCGCCACGCGATCCTGCACGACCAGAAGACCGACAACTACTACCTGCCGCTGCGGCAGCTGGTGGATTCGCCGGAAAAGGTCGCGGTGATCGACTCGCTGCTCAGCGAAGAAGCGGTGATGGCCTATGAGTACGGCTTCTCCACCACCGATCCCAACACCCTGTGCATCTGGGAAGGCCAGTTCGGCGACTTCGCCAACGGTGCCCAGGTGGTCATCGACCAGTTCATCGCCGCCGGTGAAGCCAAGTGGGGCCGTATCTCCGGCCTGACCCTGCTGCTGCCGCACGGTTATGAAGGCCAGGGTCCGGAACACAGCTCGGCGCGCCTGGAGCGCTTCCTGCAGCTGTGCGCGCTGGAGAACATGCTGGTGGTGGTGCCCTCCACCCCGGCCCAGGCGTTCCACATGCTGCGTCGCCAGCTGTGCATGACCACCCGCAAGCCGCTGGTGGTGATGTCGCCGAAGTCGCTGCTGCGCCACAAGCTGGCCGTGTCGACCCTGGACGAACTGGCCAATGGCGAGTTCCAGCACCTGATCGGCGACGCCAACGCGGACACCAGGAAGGTCAAGCGCGTGGTGCTGTGCTCGGGCAAGGTCTACTACGACCTGCTCGAAGACCAGACCAAGCGCGGCCAGGACGACGTTGCCATCATCCGCGTGGAACAGCTGTATCCGTTCCCGCGCGCGCTGCTGGCCGCCGAGCTGAAGAAGTACGGCAAGGCCACCGACGTGGTGTGGACGCAGGAAGAACCGCAGAACCAGGGTGCGTGGTACCAGATCCGCCATCACCTGCAGTTCTGCCTGGCCGACGGCCAGAACCTGCACTACGCCGGTCGCGCGCGCTCGGCTTCGCCGGCCGCCGGTCACATGGCTGACCACATCATCGAACAGCAGAAGCTGGTCGCCGATGCCCTGGTCAACCCGTTCAACGACGTTGTCGCTGAATAACCCCCACTCATTTCTAGAAAAGACAAATCAGGAAGCTCCCGCATGGCCACCGAAGTCAAAGCCCCGGTACTGCCCGAATCCGTCGCCGACGGCACCATCGCCACCTGGCACAAGAAAGTCGGCGATGCCGTCAAGCGCGATGAAAACCTGCTGGATCTGGAAACCGACAAGGTCGTTCTGGAAGTGCCGTCGCCGGTTGATGGCGTGCTGAAGGAAATCAAGTTCGAGGTGGGTGCCACCGTGACCTCCAGCCAGGTCGTGGCGATCATCGAAGAAGGCGCGGTTGCTGCTGCGCCGGCTCCGGCCGCTGAAGCGCCCAAGGCTGAAGCGCCGAAGGCCGCTGCCCCGGCAGCCGCCGCCGCGCCGGCTCCGGCTGCCAAGTCGGCCGCCGATGCCCTGCCCCCGGGTGCCCGCTTCACCGCCATCACCGAAGGCGTGAACCCGGCCGACGTCGACGGCACCGGCCGTCGCGGCGCGGTGACCAAGGAAGACATCGTCAACTTCGCCCGTAACGGCGGTGCCGGCAAGGCTGGCGGCGCACGTCCGGAAGAACGCGTGCCGATGACCCGCATCCGCAAACGCATTGCCGAACGCCTGATGGAGTCGAAGAACTCCACCGCCATGCTGACCACCTTCAACGAAGTCGACCTGAGCAAGGTGTCGGCCGCGCGCAAGGAACTGCAGGACGAATTCGTCAAGGCCCACGGCATCAAGCTGGGCTTCATGAGCTTCTTCGTGAAGGCCGCCGCCAACGCGCTGCAGCGCTTCCCGCTGGTGAACGCCTCGATCGATGGTGACGACATCATCTATCACGGCTACGCCGACGTCTCGATCGCCGTGTCGACCGAAAAGGGCCTGGTGACCCCGGTCCTGCGCAACGTCGAGCGCATGTCGTTCGCCGACATCGAAAAGACCATTGCCGAGTACGCCAAGAAGGCGCGCGACGGCAAGCTGGGCCTGGACGAACTGCAGGGCGGCACCTTCACCGTGACCAACGGCGGCACCTTCGGTTCGCTGCTGTCCACCCCGATCATCAACCCGCCGCAGAGCGCCATCCTGGGCATGCACGCCATCAAGGAGCGTCCGATCGCCCAGAACGGCCAGGTCGTGATCGCGCCGATGATGTACCTGGCGCTGTCCTACGACCACCGCATCATCGACGGCAAGGACTCGGTGCAGTTCCTGGTGGACATCAAGAACCAGCTGGAAAACCCGGGCCGCATGCTGTTCGGCCTGTAAGACCTTCCCGCCCCTCCGCGTCCGCGCGGAGGGGTTCTGGTAAAGCAACAAGGAACTATCAATGGCTGAACAATTCGACGTCGTCGTCATCGGTGCCGGCCCGGCCGGCTACCATGCCGCCATCCGCGCCGCCCAGCTGGGCCTGAAGACCGCCTGCATCGACGCCGCACTGGGCAAGGACGGCAAGCCGGCCCTGGGTGGCACCTGCCTGCGCGTGGGCTGCATTCCGTCCAAGGCGCTGCTGGACTCCTCGCGCCAGTACTGGAACATGGGCCACATCTTTGGCGACCACGGCATCAGCTTCAAGGACGCCAAGATCGACGTCGAAGCGATGGTGGGCCGCAAGGACAAGATCGTAAAGCAGTTCACCGGCGGCATCGGCATGCTGTTCAAGGCCAACAAGGTCACCGCCTACTACGGTTTCGGTGAACTGCAGCCGGGCAAGATCGTCAAGGTCACCCAGCACGACGGCACCGTGGTCGAGCTGGCCGGCACCAACATCATCATCGCCGCAGGTTCGGATTCGATCGAACTGCCGTTCGCCAAGTTCGACGGCGAAACCATCGTCGACAACGTCGGCGGCCTGGACTTCACCGAAGTGCCGGCCCGCCTGGCCGTCATCGGTGCCGGCGTGATCGGCCTGGAACTGGGCAGCGTGTGGAAGCGCCTGGGTTCGGAAGTGACCATCCTGGAGGCGCTGCCGGACTTCCTGGCCGCGGCTGACGCCGAAGTAGCCAAGGTGGCCGCCAAGGAATTCAAGAAGCAGGGTCTGGACATCCGCCTGGGTGCCAAGGTTTCCAAGGCTGAAGTCACCGGCAAGGGCAAGAAGAAGGAAGTCGCCCTTACCTACGCGGACGCCGAAGGCGAAAAGAGCCTCACCGTCGACAAGTTGCTGGTCGCCGTGGGCCGTCGTGCCGCCACCAAGGGCCTGCTGGCCGAAGGTACCGGCGTGAAGATCAACGAGCGCGGCCAGATCGAAGTGGACGCCCACTGCCACACCGGCGTGGACGGCATCTGGGCGGTCGGCGACTGCGTGCGCGGCCCGATGCTGGCGCACAAGGGCTTCGAGGAAGGCATCGCGGTGGCCGAACTGATCGCCGGCCTGCCGGGCCACGTCAACTTCGACACCATTCCGTGGGTGATCTACACCGAACCGGAACTGGCCTGGGTCGGCAAGACCGAGCAGCAGCTGAAGGACGAAGGCATTCCGTACAAGGCCGGCAGCTTCCCGTTCGCCGCCAACGGCCGTGCCGTCGCCATGATCGAACCTGCCGGCTTCGTCAAGGTGCTGGCCCACGCTGAAACCGACCGCATCCTCGGCATGCACCTGGTCGGTGCCAACGTCTCCGAGCTGGTGCACGAAGGTGTGCTGACCATGGAGTTCAGTGGTTCGGCCGATGACCTGGCCCGCATCTGCCACGCGCACCCGTCGCTGTCGGAAGTGGTCCACGACGCCGCCATGGCGGTCAGCAAGCGCGCCATCCACAAGGCCAATTGACCGGTCTTGATGTGAGGTAACAAAAGGAAACCCCGCCTCGGCGGGGTTTTTTGTGGGTCATGCATTTGCGTGGGCCGGCCAACGGCCGGCGCTAGCGGGGCGTCGGCACGTCCGGGATACCTCATCACGTTCACGGCATCCCGGTAGCGCCGGCCGTTGGCCGGCCCACGCGGTAACGATCAATGCGCCAATGCCGGCCCACCCAACATCCGCGCCGGCAGCATGAACAGCGCGCGCAGGAACGCGAACAGCGCCGAGAAGGTAATTCCGACCAGCCGGAACGGCAGGCTCAGCAACCACACGAACGGCCAGGCCAGCAGCGCCAGGATCGCCAGCGGCCAGCACAGCACGAACAGCAGGCACCACACACCGAGCGCGAACAGGGTCTTCATGAGGGGGGCTCCTTGCGCGGCGGCATGCCGCGTGGGGATACCTTGGCGGTCCAGGATGCCGGTCGCAACGGGTTTCCGACGAAACGCCGGATGCTCCGACGAAACCGGTAGCGCCGGCCGTTGGCCGGCCCTCATGAACCCATCCAGATGTGCGTGGGCCGGCCAACGGCCGGCGCCACCGCCGTAACGCCTTCGGCGTTACTCGAACGAACCCACCGAATCGTGCGACAGGTTGTCGAAACGGGTGTACTCGCCGAAGAACTTCAGCTTGCACGAGCCGGTCGGGCCGCCTCGGTGCTTGCCGATGATGATTTCGGCCAGGCCCTTGTCCGGCGAGTTTTCCTTGTTGTAATAGTCGTCGCGGTAGATGAACACGATCATGTCCGCGTCCTGCTCGATCGCGCCGGATTCGCGAAGGTCGGCCATCACCGGGCGCTTGTCGGTACGGGTTTCCAGCGAGCGGTTCAGCTGCGACAGCGCGATCACCGGCACGTTCAGCTCCTTGGCCAGGCCCTTGAGCCCGCGCGAGATCTCCGAGATTTCGGTGGCACGGTTTTCGCTGTTGCCCGGCACGCTCATCAGCTGCAGGTAGTCGATCACCACCAGGCCGAGGTCGTGCTCGCGCTTGAGGCGGCGGCACTTGGAGCGCAGCACTTCCGGCGACACGCCCGGGGTGTCGTCGATGAAGATCTTGGTTTCCTTCAGCATCCGGATCGCGCCGGTCACGCGGCTCCAGTCTTCATCTTCCAGCTGACCGGTACGCAGGCGCTGGGCGTTGATGCGGCCGTTGGAGGAAATCAGACGCATCGCCAGCTGCGACGCCGACATTTCCATCGAGAACACCGCCACGCCCTTCTTCGATTTGATCGCCGCGTACTCGGCGATGTTCAGGGCGAAGGTGGTCTTGCCCATGGCCGGTCGCGCGGCCAGGATGATCAGGTCGGTCGGCTGCAGGCCGGCGGTCATCGCGTCGAAGTCAGCGTAGCCGGTGGGTAGGCCGGTGATGTTGCCGCCGTTCTCGAAGCGATTGCGCAGCTCCTCGAAGGCATCCTTCAGCGCGCCGGGCATCGCCACGAAATCGGTGCGGCCGCGTGCGCCCTGCTCGGCAATGGCGAACACGGATTTCTCTGCCGCCGACAGCAGTTCGGAACTGTCGCGCCCTTCCGGCTGGAAACCGTCGTTGACGATGTCCGTGCCGACCTGGATCAGCTGACGCAGCACCGCCTTGTCGCGCACGATCTCGGCATAGGCGGCGATATTCGCAGCCGACGGCGTGGTGCTGGCCAGTTCGATCAGGTAGGCACCGTCGCCGACCAGCTCCAGCTTGCCCTGCGATTCGAACCACTCGCCCAGGGTCACCGCATCGAACGGGCGGTCGCGCTCGGACAGCTCGCGGATCGCCCGGTAGATCATCTGGTGGTCACGACGATAGAAGTCGGTCTCGTTGAGCTGGTCGTTGACCCGGTCGTAGCTTTCCGGGGCCAGCATCAGCCCGCCCAGCACCGCCTGCTCGGCCTCGATCGAATGCGGCGGCACGCGCAACTGGTCCATGCGCGATTCATCGCGCTCGAAACGGTCGCCGCGTTCTTTGCGGTCGTTACGGAAGCCGGAGCGGGCGGACATGTAGGGCGGGGTTCCTGCGGCGTGGAGCGTGCTACATGGTACCGCCTACGGCCGTGTACAACCGGGATAACCTTGTGGATAAGCAGTGGACCACCTGGGGACGCATTCAACCTTGGCGGTGTGTGGCGATCCACGCCAGGAACTTGTCGGTGAACCCCTGCAGGAAGCCCCGCGTGCTGTCGTTGCCGATCTCGCCGTCGGCGTCAATCAACCCCTCCCTGAAGTGCAGGAACACCTCCGGCTGGCCCAGCACCGGCATGTCCAGGTAGGCCAGCACGTTGCGCAGGTGCTGCTGGGCCAGCGCGGTGCCGATCACGCCGATGGAAGCACCGACCACGGCGGCGGGCTTGCCGGCGAAGGCGCTGTCGCCGTATGGGCGCGAGGCCAGGTCGATGGCGTTCTTCAGCACGCCCGAGATCGAGCGGTTGTATTCGGGGGTGACGAACAGGACCGCATCGGCGCTGCGGATCTGCTCTTTCAGGCGCACGCCTTCAGCCGGGTAGTGTTTGTCGAAGTCCTGGTTGTACAGCGGCAGTTCGCCGATCTGCACGTAGTCGAAGGTGGCCTTGCTGCCGGCGAGTTTTTCCAGCGCGTGGGCCAGGGCGAGGTTGTGCGAGCCGGTGCGCAGGCTGCCGACGAGGACGGCGATCTTGGGGGTGGCCATGGGGGATGTCTCCTGTCGAGGGAATCCCCAGCGTAGAGCCACGCCCTGCGTGGCTTCGTGAACGTGTCCGGCACCGCGATGACGCGCATGGCGTTGTTCACGGGCGCAGGATCATGGCGTTGACACGCATGGCGTGTCACTACGACCCTTGGTCGCTCGATCAGGGTCAACCGTGTGCTACGGCCGCCCGCGCCTGCTTCCAATGCGCCTGCCAGGCCTGGAACATCAACACGTTCCACAGATGGGTGTGCCACTTGCGCTCGCCCTGCTGGAACTGCTGCCACAGCGGCGCGACCGCATTCACCTGGAACACGCCCTCGCCCGCCAGCCGTGCGGGGTCCAGCAGATCGTCGGCCCAGCCGCGCAGGTCACCCTTCAGCCATGCACTCACCGGCGCGCCGAAACCACGCTTGGGCCGATGCACCATGTCCTGCGGTACATAACGGCCCAGCACCCGCTTGAGCAGGTACTTGCTGACCCCATCGCGCTGCTTCAGATGCAGCGGAAGCGACCACGCAAACTCGGCCACCCGCCAGTCCAGCAGCGGTGCACGCGCCTCCAGGCTGACCGCCATGCTGGTGCGGTCGACCTTGCACAGCAGGTCATCGGGCAGATAGGTGCTGAAATCAGCCAGCATCATCGCGTCGGCCGGTGAACCGGCCCCGTGCAACGGATCGGCCAGGTCATAGAAGCTGCCCGCGCCCTTGGCTCCGATCACCGCGGCGACCGGGTCGCGCCAGCGTGAAATGCGGTTGCGGTACACATCGCCAATGCCACGTGCGCCAGTCTCTGCCAGCAAGGCGGCCAGGCCGCCGGTGCGCGAGGCCTCGCCCTGGGTATGCGAATGCGCGGCCAGCCAGCGTCGTAGCGGTGCCGGCACCCGACCAAGCAGGTTCCAGTTGCGCAGCGCACGCTGGTAACGGCTGTAGCCGAAGAACAGCTCGTCGCCACCGTCGCCGGACAGCGCCACCGTCACCGAACCACGGGCCAGTTTCGCCACCAGCGCGGTGGGCACCTGCGAGGCGTCGGCGAAGGGCTCGTCGAACATCGACGGCAGCTGCGGCACCACCGCCAGCGCGTCCGCGCCGCTGACATACAGCTCGGTGTGGTCGGTGCCCAGGTGCCCGGCCAGCGCCTTGGCCAGCGGCGCTTCGTCGTGGTCCGAGCCTTCGAAGCCAATGCTGAAACTGTGGATGGGCGTGGACGACTGCGCCTGCATCAACGAGGCCACCACCGAAGAATCGGTGCCACCGGACAGGAACACGCCGACCGGCACGTCGGCCACCATGCGCAGCGCCACCGCGTCACGCAGCAGGCCGTCGAGCTGGAATTCGGCATCGTCGTCGCTGCCGGCAAACGGCGCGGCCAGCGCGTGCTGCATGCGCTCACGCGCATTCCAGAACGGCACCTGCTGCTGGTCCGGGCGATGCGCGGCGGCACCGGCCGCCACTGCCGCCCCATCCAGGCGCAGCACCCGCCCCGGCATCAGCTTGAAGCAGCGCTCGTGGATGCAGTGCGGAGCCGGAATGTAGTCCAGCCGCAGCAGCAGGGTCAGCGCGTCGCGATCAACGTCGTTGTCGAACTGGGGGTGCTGCCACAGCGCTTTCAGCTCCGAGCCGAACACCAGCGTGTCGCCAGCCCAGCCGTAGTACAGCGGCTTCTTGCCGACCCGGTCGCGGGCCAGCCACAGGCACTGTTCGCTGCGATCCCACAGCGCAATGGCAAACATGCCGTTGGCGCGCTGCAGGGTCTCGTCCACGCCCCAGGCCACGAACGCGGCCAGCAGCACTTCGGTATCCGAATGGCCGCGGAAGTTGTGGCCGAGTTCTTCAAGTTCCGCGCGCAGGGTGGCGAAGTTGTAGACCTCGCCGTTGTAAGCCAGCACGTAGCGCCCGTCCACCGAGGCCATGGGCTGATGGCCCAGCGGCGACAGGTCCAGGATGCTCAGGCGGCGGTGCGCCAGCGCGATGCCGGCGCTGGCATCGGCCCAGACCCCACGATCATCCGGACCACGATGCAGCAGGGCATCGCCCATCTGCCCTGCCCGGTGTTCCAGTGCGGCCTGTTCCGTACCCGGAGCCGCCAACAGCATGCCTGCCAATCCACACATCAGTCAGTGTTCCTGCGCCAACACCCGCGCGGCGCTTACCAGTGCATTGTCGCTTGGAAGCACGCACATTGCTGCCCCTGCGAGCGGGGTATAGGTGTCAGCCCCGCTGACCCGCTGCAGCGGCAGGTGGCCCAGGCCGGCCTCGACCAATGCGGTGATCACTCCCTCGCCCACGCCGGCGCTGTGCCGGCCCTCGTCCACCACCAGCACCCGCCGCGCGTCGGCGGCCTGTGCGGCAATAAACACGGCATTGAGCGGCACCAGCCAGCGCAGGTCCACCACCCGCACCTGCCAGCCCTGCTCTTCTTCAATGCGGACGGCGGCGCGCAGGCTCATCGGCACGCCGTTGCCATAGGTGAAGATCACCAGGTCGCTGGCTTCAGGCTGGTACACCCTGCCCTCGCCCAGCACCAGCGCCTGGTCCGGCGGCGGGTAATGGAACAGCCACTGGCCATCACCCGGCGCATGCAGGTCCTTGGTCATGTACAGCGCAATCGGCTCCAGGAACACCGCAACGCGGCCATCCACCTGCGCCAGCGCGGCCAAGGTGCGCAGCATCATCGCCGCATCATCACCGCGCGAGGGGCAGCCGACCACCAGCCCGGGAATGTCGCGCAGCGCGGCAATCGAGTTGTCGTTGTGGAAGTGGCCGCCGAAGCCTTTCTGGTAGCCCAGCCCGGCAATGCGCACCAGCATCGGGTTGCGGTACTGGTTGTTGGAGAAGAACTGCAGCGAACAGGCCTCGCCGCGCAGCTGGTCGGCGGCGTTGTGCAGGTAGGCCAGATACTGGATCTCCGGTATCGGCAGCATGCCCAGGTTCGCCAGGCCCTGCGCCATGCCCAGGATCATGGTTTCGTCCAGCAGCGTGTTGAACACGCGGCGCGGGCCGAACGCCTTCAGCAATCCCTTGCTGACCGTGTACACGCCGCCCTTCTGCGCGACGTCCTCACCGAACAGCAACGCGGCGGGATACTTGCACAGCAGGTCGTGCAGCGCCTGGTTGATCTGCACCGCCAGGTGACGCGGTGGCTGCAGTTCGGGCAGCGCCGCTGCGCCGCCGAAGGCCTGCTCACGCTCCTCTAGCGGTGCCGGTCGTGTTGCTTCGGCATGCACGGCGGCCGGGGTGTACGGGGCAAGTGGCGCGATGATCTCCTCCAGCGTGTCCAGCTTGGGGCGGGCATCAGCCGCTTCGGCGGCGGCGAAGCAGCGCGCGCGGATCGCCTCGTAACGCTCCAGAAGGCCGTCGGCGCTGAGCCAGCCCGACTGCAGCGCAATCTGCGCGGAGCGCAGCAGCGGATCGGCCGCCTCGGCCGCGCACAGTTCGGCCAGCGGTCGCCATTCGATCTCGAAATCGGTCCCGGCATGGCCCATCAGGCGCGTGGTGCGTAGATGCAGGAAGGTCGGCCGGCGGGTGTAGCGGCAGTGCTCCAGCGCGCGCTCGACCTGGGCATGGCCCTCGGCCAGATCCAGGCCATCGGCGTGGAAATAGTCCAGTCCGGGGCGGTGGCGGAAGCTGTCGGCGATCCAACCGGTGGGCGTTTTCACCGAGATGCCGATGCCGTTGTCCTCACACACGAACAGAATCGGCGCGGGCAAGCGCTGGTAGGCCGCCCAGGCGGCGGTGTTGAACGCGGTCTGCGCGGTGGCGTGGTTGGCCGAGGCGTCGCCAAACGAGCAGATCACCACGCTGTCTTCGGGAATCGGCAGCGCGTGGCCGATGCGGCGTGCGCTTTCGATCGCCAGCGCGGTGCCCAGTGCCTTGGGCAGGTGCGAGGCGATGGTCGAGGTCTGCGGCAGCACCCACAACGGCTTGCTGCCCCAGACCTTGTGTCGGCCACCACTGGCGGGATCGTCCCGGCTGGCGGCGAATGACAGCGCCGAATCCATGACGGGATCCATGCCCGGCAGCTTGCGGAAGCGCTCGGCCATGAACGCGCCGGAGCGGTAGTGCAGGAACGCCGGATCGGTGTGCCGGGCCGCGCATGCGACCAGCGCATTGCCTTCGTGACCGGAGGAGCCGATGGTGTAGAAAACCTTGTTCTGTACCCGCAGCACCCGCGCCATCAGGTCCAGGTGGCGGCTGATCAGCTGGGACTCGAACAGAGCGTCGAAACCGGCCGCGTCCAGCGTGCTGCCCGGCAGGATCGGTTCGTGGGGTGACGCGCGGGGAGCCGGCTGCCCCTGCCAGTGGCGGACAAACTCGATGAAATTGGTATCGCAGATTTCAGCGCGGTTGAGGCCCTTCATGCGGGCCGGAATCGGATCGGGAACCACGGCAGACATCCATCACCCTCCGTGACGTGTTGCGGACGTAGACGACCTTTCGCCGCATCAGGCCACAGGGGATTCGGGTTTGCCAAGAGCAGGCGCAACAAAAAAGGCCGGGGGCGTGCGCCCCCGGCCCTTCTTTTCAAACCATCAGTTCGACACGGCTGCCGTCTGGGTGACCAGCTGGCCATCCACCACCGGCAGGCGGTCGCTGGCCGGCTTGTTGTCCATCTTGATGGTCTTTTCCACGCCATCGTAGCGATAGGTGACGTTGTAGCCGGTCACCTGGTCGGTGGTGCCCATGGCAATGCGGTTGCCCGGCTTGCTGGCCATGCGCATGGTGCCGGTGGTGCCGTCTTCATTGCGGTAGGTCACGTTGTAACCGGTGACCCTGGTCGATTCAGAGGTGGCAGTTTCGGTGTGGCACTGGCGCTCGGTGCGGTTGACCACGCGGCCACCGACGTGGCGCTTGTCGACCTGGTTGCCGATCAGGCCACCGGCCACGGCACCGGCCGCGGTGGCGGCCTTCTTGCCGTTGCCGCCGCCCACCTGGTTGCCGAGCAGGCCACCGATGACCGCACCAGCCACGGTGCCGCCGACATTGCCGTCGCGCTCAGGCAGACGCTCCTGCACCACCACGTCCTGGCAGACCTCATGCGGAGTCTGGGTCGTGGAGGTTTCGCGCACCGGCTCGGTGCCGATCACGGTGGCGTAGGCCTTTTCCTTTCGGGTCAGCGGATCGACCTTGACCACGTCGGCATATTCCAGTCCGCGCGGCGGGTCGACCGGTACCGCGTCGGAGGCGACACCGTCGTTGGCCAGCGGCGTGGTGTCCAGGGTCGGTCGGGTCTGCGCGGCGGTCACCGGGTCAGCGGAGTTGCCGCTCTTCATGAAGGCGGCAGTGGCGATGCCACCCACCAGCAGGGCACCTGCAGCGACCAGAGCAGTAGTAGTTGTGCTTTTCATTTCCGACTCCCTGCGGACGATCCGCAACGTTCTTGGTGAGGATTCCAGCATGCAACACCTGAACGGAATCTCCACATGACGCTTACAGCCGCATCACCTATTCAGGTTCTGTCATTCTACGGCGCGTGATAGCGTTTACAGCATTACTGGAGGACTCTGTGATGGCCAATCCCCTGCTGCTTCCAATTGTCAACTGGGCGCGTCGGTTGCGCTACCCCACCCTGTTCAAGATCACCGCTGCGCTGTTCGCGCTGACCTTGTTCATTCCGGACCCGGTGCCGTTCGTCGACGAGATCCTGTTCGCACTGGGCACCTTGCTGCTGGCCAACTGGAAGCGGCGCAGCGACGATCTGCCGCCCACCCTGCCCACCCCGCCGCGCGCGTGATCCTGTTCGACAGCCATTGTCATCTGGATGCAGATGAGTTCGATGCCGACCGCGCCGAGGTGATTGCGCGCGCGCAGGCTGCGGGCGTGCGTGCGCAGGTGCTGCCGGCGGTGACGGCGGCGAGCTGGCCCAAGCTGCGCGACAGTTGCGGGATGGCCGAGGGCTTGTATCCGGCATATGGGCTGCACCCGATGTTCCTGGACCAGCACCGGCCGGAGCATCTGGAGCAGTTGCGGGAATGGATCGCGCGCGAGCGACCCTGCGCGGTCGGTGAATGCGGGTTGGATTTCTTTGTGGAAGGACTGGATGCCGAACAGCAGCAGTTCTACTTCGTCGAACAGCTGAAGATCGCGCGCGAGTTCGACCTGCCGGCGATCGTGCACGCGCGGCGCGCGGTGGATGCAGTCATTGCCGCGATCAAGCAGGTGGGTGGGCTGCGCGGTGTGGTGCACAGTTTCCCTGGCAGTCCCGAGCAGGCCGCTCAGCTGCACAAGCTGGGCTTCCTGCTCGGCCTGGGTGGGCCGATTACCTATGACCGTGCGCAGCGGCTGCGCCGGCTGGTGGCGCAGATGCCGTTGGAGCAGCTGCTGCTGGAAACCGATGCACCGGACCAGCCGGATGCCGGCATTCGCGGGAAACGGAATGAGCCGGCACGGCTGGCGGTGATTGTGGAAACCGTGGCGCAACTGCGCGGGGAGCCGGTGGAGGTGATTGCGGCGCAGACCACGGCCAATGCAGAACGGCTGTTTGGATCCCTTGCAGCTGCTTGACCTGGCGTAGAGCCACGCCCTGCGTGGCTGCGACCCTGTTTGACCTGACGTAGAGCCACGCCCTGCGTGGCTGCGACCCTGTTTGACCTGGCGTAGAGCCACGCCCTGCGTGGCTGAGACCCTGTTTGACCTGGCGTAGAGCCACGCCCTGCGTGGCTGCGACCCTGTTTGACACCGCGAAGCCACGCAGGGCGTGGCTCTACGTCAGCCCTGCTTCTTCAGCAGCATCTCCAGCGCCTTGCCGACGGCGGCAAAGGCAAACGCGCCGGTGATATGCGTGGCCGCACCGAGGCCAGCACCGCAATCGAGCTTCAGTGCCGCATCCGGGCCCAATTGCGGGCGCAGGCCACATACCGTGCCATCCGCCTGCGGGTACTTCACGTTCTCCAGCGAATAGATCGCCGGCACGCCGAAATAGCGCGAGGCGTTCTTCGGGAAGTTGAAGTCACTGCGCAGTTTCTTGCGGATCAGCGCCAGCATGGCGTCGTGTTCGGTGCGCGAGACATCGCGCACCCGCACCAGGGTCGGGTCGGTCCGACCGCCGGCTGCCCCAACGGTCAGAATCGGCAGCTTGCGCCGGCGGCACCAGGCGATGGTTTCCACTTTCACCCGGAAGCTGTCGCAGGCGTCGATCACCAGATCGAACCCACGATCGAGCAGCTCTTCCATGTTGCCCACGGTCAGGAACGCCGCCACCGGGTCCACATCGATGTCCGGGTTGATCGCGCGGCAGCGTTCAGCCATCGCCTCGGCCTTGTTGCGGCCATACATGCCCGCCAGCGCCGGCAGCTGCCGGTTGGTGTTGGACACGCAGATGTCGTCGGCATCGATCAGGGTCAGGTGCCCCACCGCCGTGCGGGCCAGCGCCTCCACCACCCACGAGCCGACCCCGCCCATGCCGACCACCGCCACCCGGCGGCGCGACAGCAGGTCCACGGTGCCTACCCCATACAACCGGTCGATGCCGGCAAAGCGCTCACGCAATACGTCGTTCATGAGCGACATTTTAGACGTCCGCATGCCCCGATTCATCTGCCAGCCACGAATCCGTGGCTGGATTGGCGTCCTGTTCACACTCGGCAGGACAGGATCGCCCCATGCGCACCAGACGCATGCAACCACCCGATCTGGCCAGGAGAACCCTCATGAAGATTCAACTCATTGCTGCCGCTGCCGTGGCCACTGTCGCACTGGCCGGCTGTGCCACCTCGCCGGGCTACGGCGGTGGCGGTTACAACAGTGGCGGCTACAACAACGGTTACGGCAACAGCGGCGGCTACAACCAGTCGCGCTGCGCCGACTGCGGCATCGTCACCCGCATCAACACCGTGGCCTCCGGCCGCACCGCGCCCTCCGCGACCGGCGCGATCCTGGGCGGCATTGTCGGTGCCGTGGCCGGCCATGAGATCTCCGACCATACCGGCGGCAGCAAGGGCAACCAGAATGTCGCTGCAGCAGCCGGTGCCATCGGCGGTGCGCTGGCCGGCAACCAGATCCAGAAGAACGTCACCAGCGACACCTTCGACATTACCGTGCGCATGGATGACGGCCGCACCATCGTGGTCAACCAGCGCGACCTCGGCGGCATCCGCGAGAATACCTACGTGCGGGTGGTCAATGGGCGTGTGATTCTGCGTTGAGTTTCAGGCTCCATGACTGATAACGAAGAAGGCCCGCTCGCGCGGGCCTTCTTTTTGAAACAGGGGTAATACGTTGTTACAGCGGTTCGACCGCGTCCGCCTGCAGGCCCTTCTGGCCCTGCACGACGGTGAAGGCGACCTTCTGGCCTTCCTTCAGGCTCTTGAAGCCCTGCGACTGGATCGCGCGGAAATGCACGAACACGTCTTCTCCGTTCTCGCGGCTGATGAAGCCAAAGCCCTTGGCATCATTGAACCACTTCACAGTACCGTTTTCACGCTCAGCCATCTCACTTACTCCCTGGGGATCTTTGCTTTGTCTTTGGATACGCCTGTAATGGCGGCTGACAGCAAGGGGGGAAGCGAGGTGCGTAGATGCATATGGACGGATCTAGCATCATCAGGCCACGATCCACGGTGACCTTGCCAAGCTCAGCGTCTGCAACTTAACCCGGGCAAAATGAAAAAGCAACATACCAATTTCGAATAAGTCAACCCTATTTCCAAATCCGTACGGTACAGAATGGACCCTTCATTCATCTTTTATCTGCTAGCGGTCGTGCTGGTGCTGGTGGGCATCGCCGGAATCATCCTGCCCGCCCTGCCCGGTATTCCACTGGTGTTCGCCGGCCTGCTGGCGGCAGCGTGGACCGACGGCTTCCGCCATGTCGGCTGGGTGCCGCTGACGGTGCTGGGATTACTGACCCTGACCTCGTTCGCGGTGGACATCCTGGCCACGGTGGTGGGGGCCAAGCGGGTGCAGGCCAGCAGCAAGGCGCTATGGGGCACCTTCATCGGCAGCATCGTCGGGCTGTTCTTCATGCCGATCGGGCTGTTTGCGGGCCCGCTGCTGGGGGCGCTGGCTGGTGAATACTGGCACACGCGTGAACTGGGCCGGTCGACCAAGGTGGGGCTGGCAACCTGGATGGGGATCCTGCTGGGGGTGGCGCTGAAGCTGGCGATCGTCATCGCGATGCTGGGGATCTTCGCGTTCTCGTGGTTCTTCTAGGCCGCCTGACCCGTAGAGCCGGGCTTGCCCGGCTGCCGTTGGCGGGAAAAACCGGGAAGAGCAGCCGGGCAAGCCCGGCTCTACGACGACATCGCCACAACTGGTGCAGAATGTGCCGGTTTCCCCACTACCGTGCGGCCTGCCCCCATGACCACACCCCGCCCTCGCTCCGCCTTGTTCTGCGCATTAGCCTTGGCTTGCGCCGGCACGGCTGCCGCACAGGAAGTCGCCCCGACCCCGGCCACGCCCGAAGCCTGCGCACTGGTTGGCTCCGACGCCGCCCGACTGGCCTGTTACGACACCCTGTTCCGGCGTGGCGTACAGACCACCCAGGAAGCCGATGCCGCCGCCATCGCAGCCCAGCAGGCGCGCCGTGAGGAACGCCACGCCGCGCGCGAGGCGCAGGCCGAGGCACCCGCTGGCGAAAAGGTGAAGCATCGCCTGGGCGAGCTGTTCAAGAACGATGGCCATGAACAGGCGCTTGCCAACGCCGGCAAAGGCTCGCTGCTGGACAGCCGCTGGGAGCTGGCGCAGGACTCCAAGCTGGGCGCGTTCCAGCTGCGTGCCTACAAACCGGTGTACCTGCTGCCGGCGTTCTGGACCAGCGACAAGAACCAGACCCCGCAGTCCCCCAATCCTGACAACACCGTAACCACGCCGCAGCAGCTGGACAGCAACGAGCTGAAGTTCCAGCTCAGCTTCAAGACCAAGGTGTGGGAGAACGTGTTCGGCGACAACGGCGACCTGTGGGCGGGTTATACCCAGAGCTCGCGCTGGCAGGCCTACAACGCCGACAACTCGCGCCCCTTCCGCGAAACCAATTACGAGCCGGAACTGATGATGATGTTCCGCACCGGCTATTCGATCGGCGGCTGGCGTGGACGCATGGCGGGTCTGAGCCTCACCCATCAGTCCAACGGTCGTGCCGACCCGCTGTCGCGCAGCTGGAACCGGGTCATCCTCAATGTGGGTCTGGATCGTGAGAACTGGGCACTGGTGCTGCGCCCGTGGTATCGGCTGCCGGAAGACCGGAAAGATGACAATAATCCGGACATCGAGGATTACATGGGCCGCGGCGACGCGGTGCTGACCTGGAACCGCAACGGTCATGAAGTCTCACTGATGGCCCGGCATTCGCTGCGCGGTGGCGACCGTTCCCACGGCGCGCTGCAGCTGGATTACGGCTTCCCGATCAGCAACCTGCTGCGCGGGCATATCCAGGTCTTCGATGGCTACGGCGAAAGCATGATCGACTACAACCACAAGGCTACGTATGTGGGCGTGGGCGTCTCGCTGCTGGAGTGGTACTGATGACGGTGACGATCTGGCACACCCCGCGCTGCGGAAATTCGCGCGGGGCGTTGGAGCATATCCGCGCGGCGGGCATTGAGCCGGTGATTCGGGATTACCTGACCGATGTGCCCAGCGAGGCGGAGCTGCGCAAGGTGCTGAAGGATTCCGGGCTGCGGGTGATCGATCTGGCGCGCACCAAGGAAGCGGCGTTTGACGAGCTGGGGTTGGATGGCGCTGATGACGCGGCGCTGCTGGCAGCGATGCGCGAGCATCCGATTCTGATCAACCGGCCGGTGGTGATCACGCCGAAGGGAACCAACCTGTGCCGGCCGCCGGAGAAGGTGCTGGCGTTGTTGTGACGCCTGATCCGCCGTAGAGCCACGCCCTGCGTGGCTTCGACCGCGTTAGGGACCGCGAAGCCACGCAGGGCGTGGCTCTACGCCGGGACTACGCTACGACGACCGGAATTCCGGCAATGCGGGCCTGCCACTCGCGCGGGCCGGTGGTGTGCACCGATTCGCCGGTGGAATCGACCGCCACGGTGACCGGCATGTCCTGCACGGTGAACTCGTAGATCGCTTCCATGCCCAGGTCGGCGAAGCCGACCACCTTGGCGGCCTTGATTGCCTTGGACACCAGGTAGGCCGAACCGCCCACCGCCATCAGGTAAGCCGACTTGTTGTCGCGGATCGCCTCGATCGCGGCCGGGCCGCGCTCGGCCTTGCCGACCATGCCCAGCAGGCCGGTCTGTTCCAGCACCTGGCGGGTGAACTTGTCCATGCGCGTGGCCGTGGTCGGGCCGGCCGGCCCCACCACTTCGTCGCGCACCGGATCAACCGGGCCCACGTAGTAGATGAAACGGCCCTTCAGGTCGACCGGCAGCGGCTCGCCCTTGTTGAGCATGTCGACCATGCGCTTGTGCGCGGCGTCGCGGCCGGTCAGCAGCTTGCCGTTGAGCAGCAGGGTCTGGCCCGGCTTCCAGCTGGCCACATCTTCCGAGGTGATCGTGTCCAGGTCCACGCGGGTGCCCTTGGACGCGTCATAGGTGATCTGCGGCCAGTCTTCCAGCGACGGCGGATCCAGCATCACCGGGCCGCTGCCGTCCAGGGTGAAGTGCGCATGGCGGGTGGCCGCGCAGTTCGGAATCATTGCCACCGGCAGGTTCGCGGCGTGGGTCGGGAAGTCCTTGACCTTGATGTCCAGCACCGTGGTCAGGCCACCCAGGCCCTGCGCGCCGATGCCCAGCGCGTTGACCTTGTCGTACAGCTCCAGGCGCAGCTCTTCGGCACGGTTGGACGCACCACGCGCCTTCAGTTCGTTGATGTCGATCGGCTCCATCAGCGATTCCTTCGCCAGCAACATTGCCTTCTCGGCCGTGCCGCCGATGCCGATGCCGAGCATGCCCGGCGGGCACCAGCCGGCACCCATGGTCGGCACGGTCTTCAGCACCCAGTCGACGATGGAGTCGGACGGGTTGAGCATGGCGAACTTGCTCTTGGCTTCCGAACCACCGCCCTTGGCCGCCACGATCACCTCAACGGTGTCGCCCGGCACGATCTTGACGTTGACCACGCCCGGAGTGTTGTCCTTGGTATTGATGCGCTTGCCGGCCGGGTCGGCCAGCACCGAGGCGCGCAGCTTGTTGTCCGGGTGGTTGTAGGCACGGCGCACGCCTTCGTTGGCCATGTCTTCCACGCCCATGGTGGCGTCGTCCCAGCGCACGTTCATGCCGATTTCCAGGAACACGGTGACGATGCCGGTGTCCTGGCAGATCGGCCGGTGGCCTTCGGCGCACATGCGCGAGTTGATCAGGATCTGCGCCATCGCTTCCTTCGCCGCCGGCGACTCCTCGCGCTCGTAGGCGGCAGCAAGGCTCTTGATGTAATCGACCGGGTGGTAGTACGAGATGTACTGCAGCGCGTCGGCGATGGACTGGATGAGGTCTTCCTGCTTGATCGATGTCACGTAATGCTCGCTTGCTCGGGGCTGGCGGGGGAGTTAGCCAGCCATTTTACCTGTCCGGCCCGGCGCAGATGGGAATGAGTCCCGACAACGCCCGGACAGACCGTTGCGCCCCTGTCACAGGCCTCTACCCTGACCCGTCTACTACGATGAAGACGCCCGTTCCGGACGTCATGGAGTCCTTGCAATGTCTGCTTCCCCCCGCGTTCCCTATGCCCGCCTTGCCCACGAGGCATTCAAGGCCCTGCTGGCCACCAGCAAGGCTGTGCACGACAGCTCCATCGACCCTACCCTGATGGAACTGGTGTTCCTGCGCGTCTCCCAGATCAACGGCTGCGGCTACTGCATGGACATGCACGGCACCGCCCTGCGCAAGGGCGGGATTGAACCGCGCAAGCTGGATACGTTGCCGGCCTGGCATGAGAGCCGGTTCTTCGATGAGCGCGAGAAAGCCGCGCTGGGGTGGGCCGAGGCCTTGACCCGGTTGCCCAGTGGTGCCCCGTCGGATGCTGCGTTCGATGCGCTGGCCCCGCATTTCGATGAGAAGGGCATCAGCGACCTGAGCATGGGGATTGCGGTGATCAATGCGTGGAACCGTCTCGGTGCGGGATTGTTGCCGCCGCTGCCCTGAGCCGGGCGGGATCCGGTAGCGCCGGCCGTTGGCCGGCCCTCATGAATGCCGGAAACATGCCATGGGCCGGCCAACGGCCGGCGCTACCGGAATCCCGTGCGTTGACGCGGACCGGGGCACAATGACACCCATGCCTGCCCCTACCCCCGCAAAAAACCCCAGCCTGCGTGAGCGCTTCCAGGCGCTGCGCAACCTGCCGCCGTTCCTGCGCCAGATCTGGCAGGCCAGTCCCTGGCTGGCCACCGCCAGCCTCGGCCTGCGCGTCATCCGCGCACTGCTGCCGGTAGCCATGCTGTACGTAGGCAAGCTGATCATTGATGCCGCCCTGCTGCTGAGCCGCCACGAAGCCGGCTTCCCACCGTTCAGCGAGGCACTGTCCAGCGGCCTGCTCAACGCGCTGCTGGTGCTGCTGGCGCTGGAGTTCGGCCTGGCCATCGCCTCGGACCTGCTCGGCCGCATCGTCAGCTACGCCGACACCCTGCTGTCGGAGCTGTTCACCAACGCCACCAGCGTGCGCCTGATGGAGCATGCCGCCGAGCTCGACCTGGAGGACTTCGAAGACCCCGACCTGCAGGACAAGCTGGACCGCGCCCGTCGCCAGACCATGGGCCGGATGAACCTGATGAGCCAGCTGTTCGGCCAGGTGCAGGATGCGATCACCGTGGCCAGCCTGGCCGTCGGCCTGCTGGTGTATGCGCCGTGGCTCATCCTGCTGCTGGCGGTGGCACTGGTGCCGGCGTTCATCGGCGAATCGCACTTCAACGCGGCCGGCTACAGCCTCAACTTCCAGTGGACGCCCGAGCGACGTCAGCTCGACTACCTGCGCCAGATCGGGGCCAGCGTGGAAACCGCCAAGGAAGTGAAGATCTTCAACCTGCACCGGTTCCTGATCGACCGCTACCGCTTCCTGGCCGACAAGTTCTTCCAGGCCAACCGCCGGCTGGCGCGCAAGCGCGCGTTCTGGGGCACCCTGCTGGCCGCGCTGGGCACGCTGGGCTACTACACCGCCTATGCCTATATCGCCTGGCGCACCGTGCGCGGGGACTTCTCGATCGGCGACCTGACCTTCCTGGCCGGCAGCTTCCTGCGACTGCGCCAGTTGCTGGAGGGGCTGCTGATCGGCTTCTCGCAGGTGGCCAGCCAGGCCCTGTACCTGGATGACCTGTTTTCGTTCTTCCAGATCCAGCCGGAAATCCACTCGCGCACCGACGCGGTGCCGGTGCCGCAGCCGATCACCCAGGGCTTCGTGTTCGACAACGTGGGCTTCCGCTATCCCGAGGCGGAGCGCTGGGCGGTTCGCCACCTGAGCTTTGAACTGCGCGCCGGCGAAGTACTGGCGCTGGTGGGCGAAAACGGAGCCGGCAAGACCACCCTGGTGAAGCTGCTGGCCCGCCTGTACGACCCCGACGAAGGCCGCATCCTGCTCGACGGGCGCGACCTGCGCGACTACGACCTGGACGATCTGCGTGCCAACATGGGGGTCATTTTCCAGGACTTCGTGCGCTACAACCTGACCGCCGGGGAAAACATCGGCGTGGGCCTGGTCGGGGCCATGGACGATGCCACGCGCATCCGCGACGCCGCCCGCCGTGGCATGGCCGACGAGGTGATTGCCGGACTGCCGGATGGCTACGACCAGCTCATCGGGCGGCGTTTCAAACAGGGCGTGGACCTGTCCGGCGGCCAGTGGCAGAAGATCGCCATTGCCCGTGCCTACATGCGCGATGCGCAGGTGATGATTCTGGATGAGCCCACTGCGGCGCTGGATGCACGTGCCGAATTCGAGGTATTCCAACGCTTCAAGGAGCTGTCTGACAATCGAACCGCAGTGCTGATTTCGCACCGGTTCTCATCGGTGCGGATGGCCGACCGCATCCTGGTGCTGGCCGAGGGGCGGCTGGAGGCCAGTGGTACCCATGCCGAGCTGATGGCCCAGGGCGGGCGGTACGCGGAGCTGTTCGAGCTGCAGGCGGCGGGGTATCGCTGACGCCGTCGGTGTGAAACGCCGCGTGTGGCATGGGAATGCCGCGATGCCGTCGCGAACCGCCGCACGTGGCACTGGAATGCCGCGATGCCGTAGAGCGGGGCTTGCCCCGCTTGCCGGATGCACCGGGAAAGCTTCAGCGGGGCAAGCCCCGCTCTACGGGTCGGTCGGACGGCACCGGATAAACCCCCGGCGGGTCCGTCGGACGGCACCGGATAAACCCCCGGCGGGTGCGTCGGACGGTAGCGGGCAAGCCCCCGGCGGGTCCGTCGAACGGCACCGGGCAAGCCCCCGGCGGGTCGGTCGGACAGCAGCGGGGAGGCCCCGGAGGGTCGATCAGACAGCGCCGGAACAGCCCCCGGCGGGCCGGTCAATGAGAATTTATCTCATCTGCGCTAGAATAGCCGCGACGAACCAGATCAGACCCACCCCCATGTCTTCCGCTTTTGGTGCCGAAACGGTGCTTGAAGTCCGTCACTGGACGGACGCTTACTTCAGCTTCACCACCACCCGTGACAGCGGTTTCCGCTTTGAAAACGGCCAGTTCGTGATGATCGGCCTGGAAACCGAGGCGCGGCCGCTGCTGCGCGCGTATTCCATTGCCAGCGCGAACTGGGAAGAAAACCTGGAGTTCTTCAGCATCAAGGTGCAGGACGGTCCGCTGACCTCGCGCCTGCAGCACATCAAGCCGGGCGACAAAGTATTGGTGGGCAAGAAGCCGACCGGCACCCTGCTGATCAGCGACCTGCACCCCGGCAAGCACCTGTACCTGCTGGGCACCGGCACCGGGCTGGCCCCGTGGCTGTCGGTGATCAAGGACCCGGAAACCTACGAGCGCTTCGACAAGGTGATCCTCACCCACGGCGTGCGTTTCGAAAAGGACCTGGCCTACCGCGACCTGTTCGAGAAGGAACTGCGCGAGCACGAGTTCCTCGGCGAGATGATCGGCGACAAGCTGCTGTACTACCCGGCCGTCACCCGCGAACCGTTCCCCAACCAGGGCCGTCTGACCTCGCTGCTGGAAAGCGGTGAAATGCAGCGCACCCTGGGCCTGCCGGAACTGAGCCCGGAGAACGACCGCGCGATGATCTGCGGCAGCCCGCAGATGCTGGCCGACCTGCGCCAGGTGCTGGACGCGCGTGGTTTCCAGACCTCGCCGCGCATTGGCACGCCGGGCCATTACGTGTTCGAGCGCGCGTTCGTCGAGAAATAATCGCCGGTTCGTTGACCCAACCGTAGAGCCACGCCCTGCGTGGCTGCGACCGTGTCAGACACCGCGAAGCCACGCAGGGCGTGGCTCTACGGGGTTCGACCATCCATGGTTCCCCGGGTTACGCCAGCGCGTTCTCGATATCCCCACGCAGGCTTTCAGGCTTGTCGGTCGGCGCGTAGCGTTCCAGCACCTGCCCTTCGCGGCCCACCAGGAACTTGCTGAAGTTCCACTTGATACCCTTGGTACCCAGCAGACCGGTCTTCTCGGCCTTCAGCCACTGCCACAGCGGGTGCGCCTTGTCGCCGTTGACGTCGATCTTTTCCGACAACGGGAAGTCCACGTCGTAGGTCAATGAGCAGAAGTTACGGATCTCCTCGGCGTTGCCCGGTTCCTGGTGGCCGAACTGGTCACAGGGGAACCCCACCACCACCAGCCCGCGCGGGCCGTATTCGCGCCACAAGGCCTCCAGCCCTTCGTACTGCGGGGTGAAACCACACTTGCTGGCCACGTTCACCAGCAGCAGTACCTTGCCCTTGTACTGGTCCAGGGCCTGGGGGTGACCGTCCAGGTCCACATACGAGAAATCGAAGGCGGTGGTCATGGCAGGTCTCCGGAAGGTGGGAAACCCATTGTAGAGCCACGCCCTGTCGCACATGCCTTTTGACACAAGCCGCCCCGGTTCCCCCCGGGTTACGCTCGGGCACTTGTCTGACCGGAGATTTCCCCTTGACCACCCGCCTTGCCCTCGCTGTCGCCGTGACCCTCGGCCTGGCCCTGCCCGCCTACTCCGCCGTTGCCGCCACCCCGGCCGCCACTGCCGCCCAGCAGGCCAACCCGTTCTTCGCCGACAGCCCGCTGCCGCTGCACTTCCCGCAGTTCGACAAGATCAAGGACAGCGACTTTGCTCCCGCCTTCGACGCCGGCATGGCGCAGCAGCTGAAGGAAGTCGAAGCGATCGCCAACAACAAGGCCAAGCCGACCTTCGACAACACCATCATCGCCTTGGAAAAGAGCGGTGACACCCTGGACCGCGCCACCACCGTGTTCTTCTCGCTGGTCGGTGCCGATACCAACGACACCCGCAAGAAGCTGCAGGCGGATTACTCGGCCAAGTTCGCCGCGCACAGCGACGCCATCGCGCTGAACGGCAAGCTGTTCGCCCGCATCCAGGCGCTGTATGACACCCGCACCCAGCTGGGCCTGGATGCCGAAGGCGTGCGTCTGGTCGAGAAGTACTACGAAAGCTACGTGCGTGCCGGTGCCAAGCTCAACGACGCCGACAAGGCCAAGCTGAAGGAAATGAACGCCGAGCTGGCCAACCTGGGCACCAGGTTCAGCCAGAACGTGCAGAACGAAGTGAACGCCTCGGCCGTGGTGGTCGACGACGTCAAGCAGCTGGACGGCCTGTCGGCCGAGCAGATCGCCGCCGCCGCCGAAGCCGCCAAGGCACGCAAGCTGGACGGCAAGTACGTCATCGCCCTGCTCAACACCACCGGCCAGCCGCCGCTGACCAACCTGACCAACCGCGACCTGCGCAAAAAGATCTTCGAAGCGTCGACCACCCGTGGCAGCCGCGGTGGTGAGTTCGACAACACCGCCCTGGTCTCGCGCATCATGACCCTGCGTGCGGAGAAGGCCAAGATGATGGGCTTCCCGAACTTCGCCGCCTACAACCTGACCAACCAGACCGCCAAGACCCCTGAAGCGGTCAACGCGATGCTGGGCCAGCTGGCCCCGGCCGCGGTGGCCAACGCCAAGCGCGAAGCCGCCGACCTGCAGGCGATGATCGACAAGGAACAGAAGGCTGCCGGCAAGCCGACCTTCAAGCTGGAAGCCTGGGACTGGGCGTTCTACAGCGAGAAGGTGCGCCAGGCCAAGTACAACTTCGACGAATCGCAGCTGAAGCCGTACTTCGAAATGAAGAACGTGCTGGAGAACGGCGTGTTCTTCGCCGCCAACCAGGAATTCGGCCTGACCTTCAAGCAGCGCACCGACCTGCCGGTGTACCACGAAGACGTCACCGTGTATGACGTGTTCGATGCCGACGGCAGCCAGCTGGCAATCTTCATCTTCGACCCGTATGCGCGCGCCTCCAAGCGTGGCGGTGCGTGGATGAACTCGTACGTGTCGCAGTCCGAACTGACCGGCTTCAAGCCGGTGGTGGCCAACCACCTCAACATTCCCAAGCCGCCGGCCGGCCAGCCGACCCTGCTGACCTGGGACGAAGTGACCACCACCTTCCACGAATTCGGCCACGCCCTGCACGGCATGTTCTCGAACGTGAAGTACCCCTACTTCTCCGGCACCGCCGTGCCGCGTGACTTCGTCGAGTTCCCCTCGCAGGTCAACGAAATGTGGGCCGACAACCCGCTGATCCTGAAGAACTACGCCAAGCACTACCAGAACAGCACCGCCATGCCGCAGGAACTGCTGGACAAGGTGATTGCCGCGGCCAAGTTCAACCAGGGCTTCGCCACCACCGAATACCTGGGCGCCGCCATGCTGGACCAGCGCTGGCACCAGATCAGTGCCGACCAGGTGCCGGCCGCCAAGGGCGTGATGGACTTCGAACGTGCCGCGCTGGAAAAGGACGGCATCTTCTTCGCGCCGGTGCCGCCGCGTTACCGCACCCCGTACTTCAGCCACATCATGGGCGGCTACTCGGCCGGCTACTACGCCTACATCTGGTCGGAAGTGCTGGACGCCAACACCCAGAAGTGGTTCCGCGACAACGGTGGCCTGAGCCGCAAGAACGGCGACCACTTCCGCCAGACCCTGCTGTCCAAGGGCGGCAGCGTGGACGCGATGCAGCTGTTCCGCGACTTCGCCGGCCACGAACCGCAGATCGAGCCGCTGCTCGAGAAGCGTGGTCTTACTTCGGAAACGAAGTAACCCTCAAAACCGCCCGGTAACCCCGGGCGGTTTTTTGCTGGGGCGACGATTCATCCTGCGTCCGGATGGCTTTGACACGCATGGCGTGTCACTACGACCCTTGGTCGCTCGCCTGTAGGGACGCGCCATGCGCGTCCGCGCGGTGCCCGAACGCCCGTTACCCTGCGCCGCAGCCGTAGAGCCACGCCCTGCGTGGCTGAAACCCCGCCCGGCTCATGGACGCGGCAAGGAACCGACTTCATCCACGTCCACCAACGACATCCGCACCCTATTCCCTTGATACTCGATTCGCCCGCCATATGTTGCGATGATCGCTGCGACGCTCTGCATGTAAGCACTCCTGAACTGCGGGGTTAGATAAGCGCTCACGTCGAGCAATCCAACCACGATGACAACGCCCCGCTTTCCGTTAAAGCAACCGCATCTAGCCCGCAGGCGCAATGGACCGCGCTCCTTATCCAGCATCAACGACACCGTCTCCGTGATCGTCCGATACGCCGCCAACTGAAGCGGCATGCTCAACTGACAGGGATCGCCACTGAGCTGATGCTCGGCCACGCGATGACTGCTGCGCCACTCCCGACCGATTCCACCCACCTGAAGCGCCAGGTACAACCCAACATGCTCCAACGCGGCGGGATAGATAAGGCTGGATCTGTCACGCATCTCTCGCGAGCTGATGGAAGCGAACTGCCGCAGGACCTTAGCCATTTCCGCGTGCTTCCGTTCCTCAAGCCAATCAGCGAGATCGCATACCGAACGATCTATGTCCTCGTAGATCTTTCTGATCCCGAGAACATGCCGTCTGAGTGTCATCTCCAACGCGTGCTGGGAGAATCGGAACGCCCGGTGGTCTCCGGTCCCCACCGGCAGCAGCTTCGCTGACGCACCCTCATCGCGTTGAACTACCAAGCCGAAAAGAATCAAGGTGGCCGCGACGAGGGCAACACCCACCTGATTCGTGAACGTCAATGGATCGAACGATCCCGGAAGACCGGTGGTTGCAGTCGAAAGATGAACTGCGAAGTTGAGCGCCGGCACACCGATGGCGACGCCGCGCCAGCCATGCAGAAATGCAAGACCGATAACCGGAAGGACCATCAGCAGTTGTATCGGCACATCCCCCACGTACCTAGTGGGCACGTACAAGGCAAACCCCGTCATCGAAGTCAAGGCCAGAACCATGATGATCGTTGGCGCATGTAGCCAGCTTCCCAATGTGCGTAGCGGGGCTGGCCGCAGCCAGAGCATTGCAAGCGGGACCACCGTCACAATCGCGAGAAACTCACCGATTGTGTATCGAACCCCGAGCACCCAGTAGTCACCCTGCGGTGGGTCCGGCCAGAGAAGATGCGCAGCTGTGACGTTGAGAAAGCTGATAGCCACTGCGGAGATGAGCGAGATGGGGAGGAAGCTCGCGTAGTCACCGCTGTGCACTTCGCGGCGGCACACGTGAACCAATGAGGCAACCAGAGGAAACGGGTAACACGAAGCGATCAACGCCCACGTCAGGCCATACCTCTCGACCATGGGTGCACGGACGCAGGCGAAATACGCGTAGTCCCCCAGAAGCAGATACGGCCACATGCGTGGCCGACATACCAGGAGCGCTGCAATGCGGATACCAGCGGGCAGGAAGAATTGGTCAACGGACACCTGCCGCGCCGCCCAGCACGCCGCCGCGTACAGCACCGCAACCAGTAACCCTTCCGGCAGCTCCAGCAGCCGTGCTTGAAATCCCCGTACCAGCTTGCTGTCCGACATCCCTACCCTCCTTAGGTGGGCCGTTGTCGCAATCCGTCTGCGACGCCTGCCTGTTGCGAGGGCGGGAAAGTAGCGGGTGCGTTGCGGGGGAGCAATGCGATCTATGGGGTTCCGGGTGAATTTGAAAGAGTTCTGATGTGGGGGTCAGATGGGGTGCGGGGTGTGGGTGGTTTGCGTGTGTTTTGGCGAGGTCGTGGGATGTCGTAAGGGGCACCATTGTGGTGCGCGGGCGTCACGGGCGCGTTTTCGATTTGGGTCCATGCGCTAATGCGGTGATCCCCGTTATCGGCGGTCGTCTTGCGACCGACCCTACCAGAGCATGTGCACCGCTTTAGCGGGGGGCTACGTAGCCGCCGGGCACGCCGTTTGGCGAGAGAACGAGCTGCCACAGCTGCGCGTGGCGGCAGCGGAAACTGGCCATGGAGCCCGCCAGATAGAAGCGCCACATGCGCTTGAAGCGTTCGTCGTAACGCTGAGGGTCGAGGCGCGGCCATGCGGCTTCCACGTTCGCGCGCCAGGCCTGCAGGGTACGATCGTAGTCCGCGCCGAAGCTGTGCCAGTCTTCCAGCACGAACAGGCCTTCATAGGCTTCGGTGATCTGCGCGGCCGAAGGCAGCATCGAATTGGGGAAGATGTAGCGCGCGATCCACGGGTCGGTGCGATGGCGCGAGATGTTGCTGCCAATCGTATGCAGCAGGAACAAGCCGTCGGGTTTCAGGCAGCGCCGTGCCGTCTCGAAGTACGTTCGATAATTCTTGTCGCCCACGTGCTCGAACATGCCCACCGACAATATGGCGTCGAAGGGTTCCTCCAGCTCGCGGTAGTCCTGCAGGCGGATCTCCACCGGCAAGCCGGCGCAGCGATGGCGTGCGAATTCGGCCTGTTCCTGTGAGATGGTGATGCCCACGCCGGACACGCCATAGCGGGTGGCGGCGTACTCCAGCGCCTCACCCCAGCCGCAGCCGATGTCGAGTACGCGCTGGCCCGGGCGCAGCCGCAGCTTGCGGCAGATCAGGTCCAGCTTGGCCTCCTGCGCGCTGTCCAGGTCCATGGCATCGGCCCAGTAGCCACAGCTGTACACCAGCCGGCGGCCCAGCATGGCCTGATACAGGTCGTTGCCAAGGTCGTAGTGGCGCTTGCCCACCTCCAGCCCACCACTGCCGGACTGCAGATTGAACAGCCGTGCTTTCAGTGCATCGCCCAGCTCACGCCAGCCGTGCACGCGTTCGTCCAGATGCGCCTGCATCAGGTGCAGCAGGAAGCCGTCCAGTGAAACGGAATCCCACTGCCCGTCCATGTAGCTCTCGCCCAGGCCGAGCGAGCCGTGGGCGATCACCCGCGAATAGAAATGCTCGTCGTGAACCTGGATGTCATGCGGGCGAGTGCCGCCCACGATCACGTCCGCCTCGAGCAGCAGTTCGGCAACCCGGTGCTGCAGCCCGACGTCCACGCACGCCTCCGCCTCAGCCTTTCGCGAACAGGCCGGCGTACGCCGGTGCCACGTGCGGGGCCAGCAGGCTGGCCGGCACGTCCACGGTCTGGGTGCCGTCCGAATACGGACCCACCTGGTACGGCGGGAACACGAAACGCAGTGCGGTGATCTGGCCCTGCGGGTCGGTCACCGGCTGGAACTGGCTGAAGTTGTCCGCGCTGGCCCCGGTACCGTCGGCAATCATGCGGCTGGCGCTGCGCAGCGATTCCTGCAGCTGGCCCGGCTCCATGTCTTCGGCGCTCAGACGGGTCGCCACGCGCTCGCGCAGCTGGTCGGCCACATAGTCGCTGACCGCCGCCCAGCCCTTGGTGTCGGGAATGAGCGTTTCTGCGGTAAGCAGCTTCTGCTGTTCGGGCAGCCACACGAAACGGGCGACCAGCGGCTCGCCGTGGGCACCGCCGGTATAGCGGCTGCCGTCGGCGCTGATCACCACCAGCTGCGGCGTTTCCAGCAGCTTTTCAAAGCTCAGCGACAGCTCGTACGGCATGGTCGGCGTGTCGTTACCCAGCCCGTCGACCGCCTGCTGCAGCTCAGCGCGCGCGGCGGTGGCGTAGTCCGACAGTGCCTTGGCCAGGCCCGGGTACTGGTTGACGTCCTGCGGGTAGCTGATGCCGATGACGGCTTTGGGCGAGTTTTCGATCACATCGCGCAGTTCCACCGGTGCCTCGGGTGCCGCCGGTGCGTCGACATTTTCCGGCAGTGCAGCGGTCGGATCCTGCGCCGGCGCATCCGACGGTGCTTCCGCGTCGCGTTTGCAGCCTGCCAGCAGTACCACACCCAACGTCAGCACCCAGCCGCCGTAACCCAGTGCCCGGCGGTTTCCTGCGATCTTCATTGCAATCCCCTTGTTGAATCCACGCATGATGATCCTTCTTCCGTGAAGCACAACTCATGCTCATTCAGCCAACCAGCAAATCCTGGTACTCATCATGGTGACGTGCGAAAAACGCCTCGGCATACTCGCAAGCCGGTATCACCTTGTAGCCCTGCTCGCGGGCGAAGCGCAGGGCCACCTTGGTCAGCTCTCCGGCGATGCCACGGCCACCGATCTCATCCGGTACACCGGTATGGACGATGGTCATCCTCTTGCGTTTGAGCTGGTAGTCGAGCACCGCCTCATGCCCCCGCACCCGGGCCTTGAACCGGCGATGGAGCTGGTCGTGTTCGACCTCGTAAGCCAAACCGGGCGGGGTTACAGAAGCCATGGGCGACGTCTCCTGCGGCGACTGCCGCGATAGTGCGGAGCTGCCCGCCACGGCCGCGTGAAGTCTGAATCGGGGCAGTTGTGGACGTTGTGCGTCACATGCCTGCAGGGTGGCGGTGCCCCCTGCCCTGTAGAGCCACGCCGTGCGTGGGTGCGGGGAATCCGGCCCCGGGTGTAGAGCCACGCCATGCGTGGCTGAGGGGAATCCGGCCCCGGGTGTAGAGCCACGCCATGCGTGGCTGGGGGGGTAGCAGATTTGGTCGAAGCCACGCAGGGCGTGGCTCTACGAGGTAGCCGCCTAAAGTCTGCCCCGTTCAAGCCGATACAGGGAACTGACAGGTCGCAAAAGCTGGCACGAGCCTTGCGATATCTGCCTGCCCTCTCCGTGTCATAAGGAGTCGTACATGGACAACATCCCCGCACCATCGCTGCCCGTCGACGCCGACAGCTCGCTGCTGGAAGGCCTGTTCCAGCTGGCCCTGAACGGCCAGACCCAGGGGTCGGAATTCGACCTGATCGATCATGAAGTGTACGCCCGGCTGCTCAGCGCCTACGGCGTTGACGGCCGCATTGCGGCCTGATTCCCGGCAGGTCACGCAAGGAACGGCGTTGCCGTTCGTTGCGTGACCTCGGCCAACCATCAACCGCCCATCAGATTGAAACGCGGGTTGCTCAGCTCGACCAGGAAGTGCTGGAAGATTTCCGGGCGCATGGCCAGCATGAACAGCACGCCGAATGCGGCACCGGCCAGGTGCGCGCTGTGGTTGATGCGGTCACCGCCGCGGCGGTCCATCCAGATGCTGTAACCCACGTAGAACGCGGCGTAGATGATCGCCGGCGCGGGAATGAAGAACACGAAGATGATGCTCCACGGGCTGAGCAGGATGAAGGCGAACAGCACCGCCGACACCGCGCCTGACGCGCCCAGGCTCATGTAGTTCGGGTTCTTCTGGTTTTTCAGATAACTGGGCAGGATCGAGACCAGCAGCGCGCCCAGATAGAACGCCGGATAGGTCAGGTAGCTGCCGGTCAGGCCCAGCATCACCCGTTCGATCTGCCCGCCGAAGAAGAACAGGGTGATCATGTTGAACGCCAGGTGCGCCAGATCCGCATGGATGAAGCCATACGTGATCAGGCGGTCGTACTGGCGTTTGCGGTCCACCGCCGGCGGCCACAGGATCAGGCGGTCGGCGAGTGCACGGTTTTTGAACGCCATCCACGACACCAGGACGGTGATGGCGATCAGCAGCAGGTTCACGGGGGTCATCGGGGTACTCAGGCAGCGCGGTAGTTGTCGACCATACGATAGCGCTTGGCATACCAACCGAAGGCCAACGCCGCGACAAAGGCGAAGCCGGCGAAGAAGAACATCAGGAACGCGGCCTCGCTGAGGCCGGTACTGGCGATCTTGTGGGTCACCGTCTCATTGCGCACGGCGGCGTTGGACAGCAGCACCCACAGGTTGCCGATGGTGGTGGTCAGGTTCCAGAAGCTCATCACCACGCCCTTCATGGCCTGCGGGGCCTGGCTGTAGGCGAACTCCAGCCCGGTGGCCGATACCAGCACCTCACCGAAGGTCAGCAGCGCGTACGGCAGCACCTGCCAGAAGATCGACATGGCGTCGCCGCCGTCCATCATCACCTGGATGCCACCCACCACCACCCAGGCCAGGCCGCTGAAGGCGATGCCGGCGGTCATGCGGCGCAGCGCGGTCGGCTCGAAGCCGAAGCGGCGCAGGGCCGGGTACAGCACCAGGTTGTTGAACGGAATCAGGATCATCACCAGCAGCGGGTTCAGCGCCTGCATCTGCGAGGCGGTGAACCAGCTGGGCATGCTCATCTGCTGGCCCTGCAGCACCCAGGTGGAGGCCTTCTGGTCAAACAGCGAGAAGAACGGCGTGGTCAGCGCGAAGATCACCAGCACGCGCAGCACCGAGCGCACGCCTTCCACGGCTTCCGCCGGGTGCGACGCACGGGCGCGATCCAACTGGATCCAGGTGCCGCCACCCACGCCGGCCAGAACCAGCACCAGCGCGATGCACAGGCAGATCACGATGCCCAGGGTGCCGACCAGCCCCATCGAGGCCACTGCCAGCACCAGACCCAGCACGGCCAGGGTCAGGCCCGGACGGCCCTTGCCCGGGACCTGCGCGGTCAGCGCGGTGCGCACCACGTTACCGAACGAATGCGGGTCTTTCGGCGGCAGCGGCACCAGCACATAGCGCTTGCGGCCCAGCCAGAACACGAAGGTGGCCACGAACATCAGGATGCCCGGAATGCCGAACGCCCATTGCGGACCCAGGTTCTTCAGCGCCAGTGGAATCAGCAGCGAGGCAAACAGCGAGCCGAAGTTGATGATCCAGTAGAAGGCGTCGAACACCACCTTCGCCAGGTGTTTGTTGCTCTGGTCGAACTGGTCGCCCATGAACGAGGCCACCAGCGGCTTGATCCCGCCCGCGCCCAGCGCGATCAGGCCCAGGCCGAGGAAGAAGCCTTCACGGCTGTTCTCGAACACCGCCAGACACGCATGGCCGGCGCAGTAGACCAGGCTGAACCACAGGATGGTGTGGTACTTGCCGAAGAACTTGTCGGCCAGCCAGCCGCCCAGCAGCGGGAAGAAATACACGCCGATCATGAAGCTGTGCATGATGTCCTTGGCCTCGCCCGCCCGTCCCTCGGCGGTGATCTCCTGCAGCAGCAGCGAGGTGATCAGGAACTGCACCAGGATGTTGCGCATCCCATAGAAGCTGAACCGCTCGCAGGCCTCGTTGCCAATGATGTACGGAATCTGGCCTGGCATCTTTCCCTTGCCAGCGCTGGCGGCTGCATGCGTGCTCATTCGATGGGGCTGTCCTGCGTGTATAAAGGGTGAAAGGGTACCGGAAGGGCCGCAGTGGCGCACGTTGCGGCCGGACGTGACAGCCGCCGCATTCCATGGCAGGCCGCCCGAGGTCACGGCACCTCCACGGCACAAGCGTAAACTTATCGTTATGCCCCCCCTCCCCTCGCTTGGACCGGGACGCTGGCCCTGCTGGCTCCTGATGCTGCTGCTGGTGACCCCCACCGCCCTGGCCCACGCCCGCCAGGGCGAGGCTGTGCCGCGCCTGCTGAAGGTGGCGACGCTGGAGCTGCCGGAGCAGGACGACAGCCAGTGGCAGCAGCGCCGCGAGCAGGTGCTGAAGCTGCTGGAGGCCTTACAGCCGGATGTCATCGCCGTGCAGCGGGTGGCACAGGACAAGAGCCGCGACAACCGCGCCTGCTGGCTGGCGGTGCGCCTGCGCTACAGCTGCGATTTCGTCACCGCCGACCCACCCAGCCAGGCCTTGCGGCAAGGCAGCGCCATGCTCAGCCGGCTGGAGGTGGTCGAGGACGGGGTAACCCTGCTGCACCCGCCCGGGCGCTACAGCGCGGCCGGCATGCTGCGGGTCAAGCAGGGGGAAGACCTGGTCAACGTCTATGTAGCGCGGCTGTGGCCGGAGCCGGACGAAGCGGCGATCCGCCGCCACCAGACCAGCGACCTGATGACCTGGATCGGGGCCACCGCCAATGGCCTGCCCTCGCTGATTGCCGGGGCCTATGCGGCGAGCACGGATGAACTGGTGAGCAGTTCGCCCGGGTTCCAGCCGGCACGGAAGAACCCGGGTGAGCGGGTCGAGCCGCCGTCGGCGGCAGGCAGCGCGACGCGGGCGCATGGGCTGGATGTGCTGTTCCAGGTGAAGCATTTCAGCGGGGTGAGCGTGGAGGCGGTGAAGCTGCTGCCGGCTGATGAAGCGGAGGGCCCGGCGGTCCGGCTGGGGGTGATGGCCACCTTGCAGTTGCAGGACGCTGCTCTATGACGTAGAGCCGGGCTTGCCCGGCTGCCCGCAGACCCCGCCGAAAGCAGCCGGGCAAGCCCGGCTCTACGGTTGGTCGCACGGTGCAGGCACGCGCGCAGGCGGGCGGTGGGTCGCGCGGCGCAGGCACCGCGCGCAGGCGGACGGTGGGTCGCACGGCGCAGGCACCGCGCGCAGGCGGGCGGTGGGTCGCACGGCGCAGGCACCGCGCGCAGGCGGCCGGTGGGTCGCGTGGCGCAGGCACCGCGCGTAGGCGGGCGGTTGGTCGCGTGGCGCAAGTACAGCGCGCGGGTGTCACAAACAAAAAACGGCCGGGCAATGCCCGGCCGTTTGGCGTCACGCGTACCGTGCGATCAGGCGATCGCTTCCTGGTAGCGGCGCTCCACTTCGTTCCAGTCGACCACGTTGAAGAACGCGCCGATGTATTCCGGGCGACGGTTCTGGTACTTCAGGTAGTAGGCGTGTTCCCACACGTCCAGCGCCAGGATCGGGGTGTTGCCGTCCATCAGCGGGCTGTCCTGGTTGGCGCTGCTTTCGACCACGACCTTCTTGTCCGGGGTGACGCTCAGCCAGGCCCAGCCGCTGCCGAAGCGGGTCAGCGCAGCCTTGGTGAAGGCTTCCTTGAACTTCTCGAAACCACCCAGCTGGGCGTCGATGGCCTTGGCCACGTCGCCGACCGGGTTGCCGCCGGCGTTCGGGGCCATCACGGTCCAGAACAGAGTGTGGTTGGCGTGGCCGCCACCGTTGTTGCGCACGACGCCCTGCAGGTTTTCCGGCAGCGACTTGGTCTTCTTGACCAGCTCTTCCACCGGCAGGTCGGCGTATTCGGTGCCTTCCAGTGCTGCATTGACGTTGTTGATGTAGGTCTGGTGATGCTTGGTGTGATGGATTTCCATCGTCGCCGCATCGATATGCGGTTCAAGCGCGTCGTAGGCGTAGGACAGCTTGGGGAGGGTGTAGGCCATGTGGTTCTCCTGGTAGCTCACTCACCCGGTGGAACCCGGGCGTTGCGTGACGATGATGGGGATGGTCCGCCAGCTTACCAAGCCCCGCGTAAACAAATCTGAGTTCCAGGTGGCGCGCATGTTATGCAGCGGTGATGAGACCCTCACACCACGCGTTACAGTACCCCCGTTATCCCTGCCCCTTTGTCCCATGCGCAAGCCTCTTCTTCTGCTGGTTGCCATCGTGCTGCTTGTTGGCGGTCTGTTTGCCATCAAGGAATCACAGCGGCCACCGCCGCCGCAGTTTGCCCCGTCGCTGACCGGCGGCACCACGCCGGCTGACCCCGCACCGCCCACGGCGGCGCGCGATCCGCTGCCGTCATTCCTGCCTCCCGAGGCGCGCCAGACCATCGCCCTGATCCAGCGCGGCGGCCCCTACCCGCACCGTCAGGACGGCAGCGTGTTCGGCAATCGCGAAAAGCGCCTGCCGGAGCGGCCACGTGGCTACTACCGTGAGTTCACCGTGGAGACGCCCGGTGCCTCGAATCGGGGCGCGCGACGCATCGTCACCGGCGGCAATCCGCCTACCGGCTGGTTCTACACCGATGACCACTACGAAACCTTCCGCAGTTTTGACGTCCCCCCGGCCGGGAGCTGGCAATGACCCATGATCCGTTCGACCTGGGGTTGCATGACCTCAACAATGCAGGCGTGTACGCGATTGGCAATGACGACGTCGGCCCCCTTTCGGCCGCCATGCGCGATGCCGGACTGAAAGTGCTGCGGGTGGACCTGGACGGTTGCGGTGACAAGCGCACCCTGCTCGCCCGCCTTGGCGCACAGCTGGATTTCCCGCAGGGCACGGGCGGCAACTGGGATGCGCTGTCGGACAACCTGCGCGACCTGGAGTGGCTGAAGTCGCCGGGCGGGTATGCGTTGTTTTTGAGCGACGCGGATGGATTGCGCGAGGCCGGTGCGTCCGATTTCGAGACGCTGCTGGATCTGCTGGATGAGGCCAGCCAGAGCTGGGCGCAGCAGGACGTGCCGTTCTGGGCGTTCGTGGCGTTGAGGGATGTGCCCGCCGAAGGGTGAGGTGATTTCAGCCGAAGTTCGGTAGCGCCGGCCGTTGGCCGGCCTTCATGATCTTCGGATGCATCGCGTGGGCCGGCCAACGGCCGGCGCTACCGGGTCAACGCGAGCCATTGTCCTCTTGTAGTTCACGCTTGAAGGGCACGTCCGGCGGCGGCCTTGCCACCGCCGGCTGATCCTGCATGTTCGGGTCGGTGAGGCCGCAGCCGCCGCCGAACTGCAGCACCGAAATCACGCAGGAGATCTTTGAACTGGTCCCGGGGATCGGAATCTCCATGGTCTGGATGCCTCGACGCACCCACTCGGCCAGCAGTGACTCATTCGGGGCCCAGTACTTGTCGAACGAGGTCGGGGTGTAGTCATACGGCGGCCGCTTGAGCCAGGTGCCGGACTGGGCGATGCGCTCGCGGCTCCAGCCATCATTCTCGCCGCCGGGAGCGCCACGCTCGCTGTTGCCACTGCCGTCCTGGTTCGGCACACGCACGCTGCCGTCGGCGTTGAACAGGCCATCACCGGTGCGGCCGGTGCCCTGGTTGGCCTGCGCGGTGCTGCCCGGGGCGTTGCGCGTGGCGGCGCCCCAGTCGTCGCCGCGTGCGGGCGTTGACCAGTCGCCCGGGTTGGGGGCTGGGCGCGCGGCGGGTGTGGCCGAAGGCGACGGGGTGGCTGATGCGGCGCTGCGCGCGGGGGAGGTGGACGTAGAGCCGGGCTCTGCCCGGCTGCTTGACGGTTGCGGCGCGGACGGCAGCGGGGCAGAGCCCCGCTCTACAACAGCGGGTGTCGGTGTCGTTGAAGACGCGGATGCGGATGCGGGTGCCGGTGTTGAAGTCGCAGACGCAGTGGCGGCCGTTTCCGGAGCGGGACGCGGCGGCGCGTTGGGAATGCTGCGCTCGCGCACCGCCACTTCCGGACTGCGTGTCGGCGGCCGCACGGTGATCTCGCGCGAGGGCAACTGCGGAATGGTCACGTCCACCACCGGCACGGATGGCACTTCGCGCTCGCGTACCTGCACCTCGCGTTGCGGCAGGGTCACGTCCACACGCGGCGTCGTAACTGGAATGGCGGGCGTCGGTGCGGTCACCACGGTGACTTCGCGCTCGCGCACGGTGATCTCGCGCGGGCGCAACTGGGGTTCGATCGGACGTAGCTGCGGCGTCGCTGGTGTGACCTGCGGTGCCTCCACGGTGGTGACCGTGCGTTCGCGCACCGTGACCTCGGGGGCTTCGCGCAGGACAACCCGCACTTCGGTGCGCGGCACCGTGGTGGGTGGCACCACGAAATCGGTGGTGGCCTCGGCGACGTCGGTAGCCTGGATCGGTTGTTCCACCGCGGGTGCCGGCATGGGGGGCGTCGGCTGCGGTTCGGGTGCCGGGGTCGGCTCGGGCGGTGGGGTTGCGGCGACCGGGGTCGGAGGCGGCGTCTGGGGAACGGGCTCGCTCGGCGTATCGGCGGGCTGGGGTTGGCTGGCTTCGTTCAGCGGGGCAGAGCCCCGCTCTACATTGGTGCGCGAAGCGGTCGCAGTGTCCGGGCGCGAAGCAGCCGCAGCGTCCGGGCGCGCGGAGGTCGCGCTGTTCGGTTGTGCGCCACTGGCTGCAGGCTGGCCACCGCCCTGCTCTGCCGGCGTGCCCTGGCCAATGAAATCCACCCGCATGCGCCCGCCGTCACCGCCCTGCTCCGGCTCGACCGGCGGGCGGATCACCGCCACCCACACCAGCAGCAACGCGAACATCACGTGCAGCAGCACGCTGATCGCCGCCGAGGTCCAGCGCATCCAGCGCTGGTCGCGCGGGGCCGGATCCCAGGTCTGCCACGCCAGCTGGCGCAATGCCTGCGGGAAGCTCAATGCGGGCAGCCGCCCCGGCGAGCCGGGCAGCGGACGCTGCATCAGCTGCGCGACCATCTCGGCGGCGCGCGCCGAATAGGGCAGCGGATTCAGTGCACGCAGCCACAGGCCCCAGCCATACGGCAGGCCCGTGGACTTTTCCAGAATGCGCTTGTCCGGCTGGCGTGCCAGCAGCCAAGCGAGAATGTCGTCAGCCCGGCGCAGAGGCACGCAGCGGAATCAGGCTGCCGTACCGCGGGGGATATACGGGGCGTGACCGCTGTCGTGGTCGGTCGCGTCACGCACGGCGGTAATCCCGGGCACACGGCCCATCAGCGTTTTCTCGATGCCCTGCTTCAAGGTGACGTCGGCCATGCCACAGCCCTGGCAGCCGCCGCCAAAGCGCAGCAGCACCACGCCGTCGGCCGAGACTTCCTGCACCGCCACGCGGCCACCGTGCGAGGCCAGCTGCGGGTTTACTTCGTTTTCCACCACCCAGTGCACGCGCTCGACCAGCGAGGCCGAATCAGCCGGCGCTTCGCCCTTGATCTTCGGGGCCTTGATGGTGAGCTGCTGGCTGCCGGCGCTGTTGTTGACGAAGTCGATTTCCGCGCCGTCCAGCCAGCCGACGCTGTCGGAGGCGACGTACAGGGTGAAACCGTCGCAGTCCACCGCCCATTCGTCGCCGAGCAGGTCGGTCGGCTCGGCAAACTCCAGGCGCGCGTCGGCGCGCGGGGTGCCTGCATCTACGGCGCTGAGGCGCACGCCCATGCCGGGCACGGCTTCGCGCTCGATGAGTTTACGGAAATAGGTCTGGGCAGTGTCGGAGATCTGGATCATGCGGCTATTCTAGCGGCTTACATGTTATGCGCTCATTCGGTTTATACACCGGCCGGCGCATTGTTCAGGCATATAGATGGTGGAGGATTCCATGACCGACCTGATTCCCCTGGCCCAGGCCCGCTGCGTGCCGCGCCGGGGCAGCGACCACAAGCTGGGCCAGGCCCGCATCGCCGAGCTGCTGCCGCAGATTCCCGGCTGGGAGCTGGCCGAACAGGGCCAGGCCCTGACCCGCACGTTTACCTTCAAGAACTACTACCGGACCATGGCCTTCGTGAACGCGCTGGCCTTTGTGGCCCATGCCGAGGACCACCATCCGGACCTGGGGGTGCATTACGACCGGGCGGTGGTGCGTTTTTCCACTCATGACGTGGGCGGTTTGAGCGAGAACGACTTCATCTGTGCAGCCAAGGCTTCGGCGCTTATCGAGGGACAATCGTGATGACTGGGATGATCAAGGCAGCCACGCAGGGCGTGGCTCTACGGGCTGTGGTTACCGGCGTGGTGGTGGCACTGGCGGGGTGCTCGGGGTCGTCGGAACCGGCGGCTCCGGTGGCGGCCCCGACCGAGGTGGCGGCGGTGAAGACCCCGCCGCCGCAGTACCCGATCGAGCTGGCCTGCCAGGGCGTGGGTGGCACCAGCACGCTGAAGGTGGTGATCGGCACCGATGGCAAGCCCAGCGACGTGGCGTTGGCGACCAGCAGCGGTAACGGCGCGCTGGACGAACAGGCGCGTACTGCGGTGCTGGGCTGGCAGTTCAAGGCAGCCACCCGGGCCGGGCAGCCGGTGTCGAGCACGATCCAGGTGCCGGTGACGTTCAATCCGCCGCAGCCCAAGCCGGATGAGTGTTTTGCCATTGAGGAACGGCTGCGTCGCGGCGGCTGATGGGACGTGCCGACATCCGCGTAGAGCCGGGCTTGCCCGGCTGCACGGTCTGATCGGCACCCGCTCAGCCACGCAGGGCGTGGCTCTACAGGTGTGTTGGCACCGCTCAGCCGGGCAAGCCCGGCTCTACAAGGACGCTTGGCTGCATGCCTGATTTCTCCGCTGAAAACGTAATCGTCGCCCTGCTGGTCACCCTGGCCGCGGGACTGGCGACGGGGCTGGGCAGCCTGATGGTGCTGTTCTCGCGCCGCCCCAACCCACGCCTGCTGGCGTTCGGGCTGGCCTTCGCCGGCGGTGCGATGGTGTTCGTATCGCTGACCGAGATCCTCAACAAGGCGATCGATTCGTTCACCCTCGCCTATGACGCGCGTCTGGGCTTTGCCTACGGCACGGCGGCGTTCCTGGGCGGGGTGCTGCTGATCGTGCTGATCGATCATCTGATCCCCAATCCGCACGACAGCCTGGACAAGCAGGACCCCATGTACCGCGACAACAATCGCGCCTACATCAAACGCGTGGGTCTGTTGACGGCGGTGGCGATCACCGCGCACAACTTCCCGGAAGGGCTGGCCACCTTCTTCGCCACGCTGGAAAGCCCCTCGGTGGGCATGCCGCTGGCGTTCGCGATTGCGATCCACAACATTCCCGAAGGCATTGCGATTGCGGTGCCGGTGTACTTCGCCACGCAGAACAAGGGTTACGCCTTCCTGGCCAGTCTGGCATCGGGCCTGGCCGAGCCGGTCGGCGCGATCATCGGTTACGCGGCGCTGTCGAACGTACTGACCCACGCCACCTTCGGCTGGGTGTTCGGGCTGATTTCGGGCGTAATGGTGTTTCTGGCCCTGGATGAACTGCTGCCGGCAGCCAAGCGCTACGCCAAGGGTCACGAAACCGTCTACGGCCTGGTGGCCGGCATGGGCAGCCTGGCGATCAGCCTGGTGTTGTTCAAGTGGTGATGCGCCGTCGGCTCTCCGCCGCCATGTGATTGCACGCACCGCGTGACGCCGGGCGACGCCCGGCTGCTGTTGGTTTTGGGCGAACAGCCGGTGGTCATCGGTTCCCGGACTTGGCGTCTCGGGATGGGTTTGCGGGACACGCCGTGAACCCGTCCATGGGGGCTCGTCAAAAACATCCATGTTTTTGACGGTCCCGCAAACCCACCCCGAGACGCCCCAGACAGATGGCCGGTGGCCTCTGGGAAACGCCAAATCAAGGGCGATGTCGATTTGGGGTCATGCGTTACCGGATGGTGGGGATTTCACGGCCGTCGTCTGTCGACCGACGCTACCCCCCCCTTGGCCACCGATAGCCTGTCGATGGCGGGTCGGGGTGGGCTGGAGGGGGCGTGAGCCGCATGGGTCGGGCGCATGCGCCCGACGGGTTGGGCAGGACGCCCAACCCCGGTCTTGCCGTGTGCGCAGGACTGCGCACACGTGCAAGCGGCGACCGAGCTTACAGGGACGTACTTGCAGCGTCCCCCGGAACGCCCATCCCGACCCGCCAAACCAGGGAGCCGATGGACGCCGGCTGTTCGCCCAAAACCAACAGCAGCCGGGCAGAGCCCGGCTCTACGGAGATCGCGGATCAGCCCAGGCGGTTCAGGGCTTCGGCCAGTTCTTCGGCGAGTGGGGCGTTGAGGACGTAAGGGGTCTTGCCGCTGTCCAGGGCGAACTCCAGCGAGGCGGCGTGCAGGAACAGGCGTTTCAGGCCGATCTGCTCACGAAGACGCTTGTTGACGTCCGGTTCGCCGTATTTGTCGTCACCGGCAACCGGGTGACCGAGGTGCTGGGCGTGCACGCGGATCTGATGCGTGCGGCCGGTTTCAATCCGGACCTCGCAGTACGAATGCCCGCCCCGGCGCTCCAGCACCTTGAAGTGGCTGATCGACTCCTTGCCGATGGCATTCACCTGCACGTGGCGCTCGCCGCCCTGGCGCAGACCCACGTGCAGCGGCGCGTCCACCGTCATCGTGCCGTCCGGCATGCGGCCCACCAGCAGGGTCAGGTAGCGCTTGCGGATGCCCGCGCCATGGTCTTCACGCAGCAGCGCCTGCAGCTCGCTCAGCGCCGAACGCTTCTTGGCCACCACCAGCAGGCCCGAGGTGTCCCGGTCCAGCCGGTGCACCAGTTCCAGGGTCTTGCCCGGGCGCAGCGCGCGCAGGGTCTCGATCGCCCCGAAGCTGATCCCGCTGCCACCATGGCTGGCCACCCCGGACGGCTTGTTCAGCGCCAGCAGGCGCTCGTCCTCGAACACGATCGCCGCCTCCAGGCGTTTCATGAACGCCTCCGGCGGCATCGCCTTGTCTCCCTCTTCAGTGAGACGGACCGGCGGCACCCGCACTTCGTCGCCTGCCTCCAGCTTGCGCTCGGCCTTGGCGCGGCCGCCGTTCACACGGACCTGACCGCTGCGCACCAGCTTGTACACCAGGCTGCGCGGCGCGCCCTTCAACTGGCCCAGCAGGAAGTTGTCCAGGCGTTGCCCGGCGCGGTCGGCCGGAACTGTGATCATGCGCACGCTGGTCTTGGTGTCAGCGGACTTGGGGGACGGCTCGGAAACAGTCATTGGCCTTTTATTCTGTTACACTCGGCGGGCGAGATAAGGGATTGATTTCGTTGGAAGTTGTTCTGGGCCAGAAGCCCGGCTTCCTTCGATTCCGGCACAGTGCGCAGCCACCGCCCCCGGGGCGGCCATGTTAGCGGCTCACCGGCGGTCCCGGCCATCGCCGGATGCCTGACAAGCGTCTGTGCTGAAAAAATGACCCTGTGGCGCTCCAGCCTGGCTGACAGCTGCCTCCGGCCCGCAACACCCAAACCATAAAAATGTAGCGCTCCCGCGGCCTGCCGTGGTGTTGAAGCGCTGGAAGCCCAAGCCGCCCTCCCCGCGCATGCGCGATGGGCGAGCAAGCGTGACCAGAAGCGAAACCCCATGGCGTTCCGCGCGGTAGCAGCGCGCGAGGAACGCAACAATGAAGCGAATGCTGATCAATGCCACGCAGGCTGAAGAGCTGCGGGTAGCCATCGTGGATGGCCAGACGCTGTACGACATCGACATCGAACAGCCGTCCAAGGAACAGAAGAAGTCGAACATCTACAAGGGCCGCATCACCCGCCTGGAGCCCTCGCTGGAAGCAGCGTTTGTTGAATACGGCGGCGACCGTCACGGCTTCCTGCCGCTGAAGGAAATTTCCCGCGACTACTTCCAGGCCGGGGTCGACCACAACAAGGCGACCATCCGCGAACTGCTGCGCGAAGGCCAGGAAGTCGTTGTCCAGGTGGACAAGGAAGAGCGCGGCAACAAGGGCGCGGCCCTGACCACGTTCATCTCGCTGGCCGGCCGCTACATGGTGCTGATGCCCAACTCGCCCACCGCCGGTGGCGTGTCGCGTCGCATCGAGGGCGAAGACCGCGCCGCGCTGAAGGACGCGCTGGACAAGCTGAACATCCCCGACGACATGGGCGTGATCATCCGCACCGCCGGTGTCGGGCGTGACGCCGAAGAACTGCAGTGGGACCTGGACTACCTGCTGCAGGTCTGGAAGGCCATCGCCGAAGCCGCGCTGACCAAGCCGGCTCCGTTCCTGATCTACCAGGAATCGCGCCTGATCGTGCGCGCGCTGCGTGACTACCTGCGCGCCGATGTCGGCGAGATCCTGGTCGACACCGAGGAACTGTACGAAACCGCCCGCGAGTTCATGCAGCAGGTGATGCCGCAGACCCTGCGCAAGCTCAAGCACTACAAGGACGACATTCCGCTGTTCAACCGCTTCCAGATCGAATCGCAGATCGAAGGCGCGTATGAACGCAATGT
>JBCNQC010000024.1:0-54981 GCA_039592995.1 Stenotrophomonas sp.
GCGAAACCGTGGCCACAGAGACACGGGCTTCCCGCGCGACATCCTTGATGGTGATCGCTGCCTTGTTCACTTCGCCGCCCTCCACGGCTTAGAGATCTGGGCTTGGCGCGGAATGTAAGCGTTTTCAGACCCAGAAGTAAACAGGACGTTAGGCGAATGTCTCATGGCGGTAACCTTTGCATGTCTTGTGGGGGCGTCGCGTGACTTGCCGAGACAACGGCAGGACAAGGGGTTTCGGCCGAAACGACGTAGAGCCGGGCTTGCCCGGCCGGGAAGGCCGCAGGCGTGGAAAGCAGCCGGGCAAGCCCGGCTCTACCGGAGATCTGCGCGCGAAGCCGGGCAAGCCCGGCTCTACCCCGCGGTGTTACGGGGTCTCGGCACGGATGGACAGCGCGTGGATGTCCGTGTCCATCATCGTGCCCAGCGCGGCATACACCGCGCGGTGGCGCGCCAGCGGCAGCTTGCCCTCGAAGGCCGCACTGACGATGTGCACATTGAAGTGGCCGCGTCCGTCTTTCGCCCCGGCATGGCCGGCATGCCGGTGACTGTCGTCCTCGATCTCCAGCAACTGCGGGTCCAGTGCCGCCTGCAGCGCGGCGCGGATGCGCTCCACCCGCCCGGCATTCATGGCAGCACCTTGCGGAACGGACGTACTTCGGTGCGCACATAGACGCCCGCATCCACATACGGGTCGGCGGCGGCCCAGTGCTGGGCGGTCTCGAGCGAGGCGAACTCGGCAATCACCACGCTGCCGCTGAAGCCGGCCGGGCCCGGGTCTTCGCTGTCGATCGCCGGGCACGGGCCGGCCAGCACCAGCCGGCCTTCGTCACGCAGGGCGGTCAACCGGGCCAGGTGGGCCGGGCGCGCGGCCAGCCGGGCGGCCAGCACATCGGTACCGTCATAGCCTTCAATCACATACAACACAGGCAGCTCCAAGGGGTGACCTTAACAAACGCGTGAATTCTACCCGCCCCGACTGGACACTGACGTGGATAGCGCTTACTCTTCACGTCATTGCACGTGGCTGGACGCAGCAGCCCCGTCGGTTCCGGCCAGTTTGCCCACCGACGACCGACCCGCTGCCCCACACCAGCACACGTAGACGACCTCCTTAGTAGTCCAGCCGCTGCCCCCTGCAGCGCGCCTTGCTGTTTGTAGTGTGGAAACCACGCCGGTCCTGGCGTGCCATGCCGCTCATGCGTCTGCTGTCCCCGGCCCGGCCGGCGGCGGAGGCGGTGCGGCGAACGGTCCGATGCAATCCAGACATCACGCTTGATGACTTCAGAACTCGCGTCCGACGCGAACCCGCAAACCCGGCCGACCGCCCCGCAGCAGCAGGAAATGCCGCTGGCCGTGGTGCATGGGCAGCCGGTTCTGCAGATTCCGCAGGACCTGTACATTCCGCCGGATGCACTCGAAGTCATCCTGGATGCCTTCGAGGGCCCGCTGGATCTGCTGCTGTACCTGATCCGCCGGCAGAACCTGGATATCCTGGACATCCCCGTCGCCGAGATCACCCGGCAGTACGTGGAGTACATCAATGTCATGCAGGAGCTGCGTTTCGAGCTGGCCGCCGAGTACCTGGTGATGGCGGCGATCCTGGCCGAAGTGAAGTCGCGCATGCTGCTGCCGCGCCCGCCCAGCGCCGAAGGCGAGGAAGCCGACCCGCGCGCGGAACTGGTGCGCCGGCTGCAGGAGTACGAACGTTTCAAACAGGCCGCCGAAGATATCGACGCCCTGCCCCGCCAGGACCGCGACACCAGCCTGGCCCACGCCTTCGTGCCCGACCGTGCCGCGGTGAAGCTGCCGCCGCCGGTGGACCTGAAGGAGATGCTGCTGGCCCTGCACGACGTGCTCAAGCGCGCCGAGCTGTTCACCGGCCACGCCATCAAGCGCGAGGCGCTGAGTGTGCGCCAGCGCATGGGTGACGTGCTGGGCCGTCTGGAAGATGGCAGGTTCTATCGCTTTGAAACGCTGTTCACCGCCGAGGAAGGCAAGCTCGGCGTGCTGGTGACCTTCCTGGCCCTGCTGGAACTGGCCAAGGAACAGCTGCTGGACATCGTGCAGGAAGCCCCGCTGGCCCCGATCTACGTCAAGTCGCTGGCCTTGGGCAATACCAACGAACCGCTGCAGTTCAACAGCGAGTTCGACGACAACGACGCCGCCAACGAACCCGAGTGAGTCCCGATTCCGCATGGATCAACCGCTGATCAACCGCATTGTCGAAGGCGCGCTGCTGGCCTCCAGCCAGCCGCTCACCCTCGCCCAGCTGCAGGGTCTGTTCCCGGAAGAGGAACCGGCACCGCCGGGCAGCATCGAGCGCGCACTGGAAATCCTGCGCGACGGCTGTGCCGGGCGCGGCGTGGAACTGGTCGAGGTCGCCTCCGGCTTCCGCTTCCAGGTCACCCATGAAGTGCATGGCTACATCACCCGGCTGTGGACCGAACGCAAAACCCGTTACACCCGCGCCACCCTGGAAACCCTTGCCCTGATCGCCTACCGCCAGCCGATCACCCGCGGTGAAATCGAGCAGGTGCGTGGCGTGGCGGTCAGCAGCAACATCATCCAGGCGCTGGAAGAGCGCGAGTGGATCCGCGTGGTCGGCCACCGCGACGTGCCCGGCAAGCCGGCCCTGTTCGGCACCACCAAGGGCTTCCTGGACTATTTCGGCCTCAAGCGCCTGGACGAACTGCCGCCGCTGTCGGAGCTGCGCGACCTGGGCGAACTGGAACCGCAGCTGCCGCTGGACAGCGACGGCCAGCCGGCCGGGAAGATCGCCGCCGGGGTGGCCGATGGTGAAGCCGATGGCGACACCGCCGCCAACGACGCTGAGGACGACGCCGACGGCATCGATGACGCTGGCACGCTCGACGTAGAGCCGGGCCCTGCCCGGCTGGACGCGCCGACGCAGCCTGCCAGCCGGGGAGAGCCCGGCTCTACGTCGGACGAGCCCACCGATCCGGACAGCCGGGCAGAGCCCGGCTCTACGGCCGAAGACACCGGCGACACCCGCCGCATGAACCGCCTCGACCGCTTCTCCGCCCGACTGGCGCAAAGCGACGAAGAAACCGACAATACGCACGACCCCGAATCCAACGCGTCGCCGTCACTCCCCGACGACGACGACGAACCCGATACCGCGCCGGGAACACGCGCGGCGCATCCGAACGAAACCGAAAACAACGCCGTCGCGACGACGACCGTGGCTGTTGACGAAGCCGATCCCGAACCAGAGGCCGACGAAACGTCGCCGGCCGGAGCCAAGTAAATGAGTGACACCCCCCGCAAGCTGTCGTTGAACAAGCTTTCGCTCAAGCGCGAAACCGCTACCGAACAGCCCAAGCTCGAAGAGCGCCTGCACAAGGTGCTGGCCCAAGCCGGCCTCGGCTCGCGCCGCGCGCTGGAACAGCGCATTGCCGACGGCCTGGTCAAGGTCAACGGTGAAGTTGCCCAGACCGGCCAGTCGATCAAGAGCGGCGACAAGGTTGAACTGGACGGGCGTGGCTTCGTTGCCACCGCGCTGACCGAAACCTCGCGCGTGCTGGCCTACAACAAGCCCGAAGGCGAAGTGACCACCCGCGAAGATCCCGAAGGTCGCCCGACCGTGTTCGAAGCGCTGCCGGCCCTGAAGGGCGCGCGCTGGATCGCCATCGGCCGCCTGGACATCAACACCACCGGCCTGCTGCTGGCCACCACCGACGGTGAGCTGGCCAACGCCATGATGCACCCGTCGTTCGAGGTGGAACGCGAGTACGTGGTGCGCGTGCGCGCCCCGGAAGGCCAGGAAAAGGTGCCCGACAACATCGTCGACCGCCTCGCCCGTGGCGTCGCGCTGGATGACGGCCCGGCCAAGTTCGACGAAATCGAGCGCATTGGCGGCACCGACTCGCACGACTGGTTCCGCGTGGTGGTGAAGGAAGGCCGCAACCGCGAAGTGCGTCGCCTGTGGGAATCGCAGGGCTGCCAGGTGAGCCGCCTCAAGCGCACCCGCTACGGCAAGATCAGCCTGCCGCGCGAACTGCTGCGCGGCCAGTCGCATGAACTCACCGCCAAGCAGGTCGAGCAGCTGCGCGCCGACCTGAAGCTGGAAGAAGGGGCCCCCTCGGCCCTTACCCTGCAGCCGGTGATCGGCCAGCGCCGTGCCGCCAAGACCACCGTGCGCGTGTCGCGCGACGGCGGCCGTGGCAATGCCTACGTCAACGGCAACAACGTCGCCGACGAAGGCCGCGAACTGCGCCGCTTTGACAACGTGCGCGAAGACCGCGGCCGTGGTCGTGGCGGCAAGGGCGGTGGCTTCAAGGGTGGCCTCACCGTCACCGGCGAAGCGGCGGCCAAGCAGTCGCAGCGTCCGTTCAAGCAGCGCCAGGACAAGAACAGCCGTGCCCTGCCGGAAGGCAACCCGGCCGCGTTCCGCAGCTGGTATGTGCCCGACGGCGTCAGCACCGGCCCCAGCAACCACCGCAATGCCGGTCCGGGCGCGGCCCGTGGCCCCGGCGCACGCGGTCCGGGTGCAGGCGGCCAGGGCCGTCCGTTCGGCAAGCCCAAGCCCGGTGCCGGTGGCGGCCAGGCTCGCGGTGAAGGTCGCAGCCCGTACGGCGGCGAAGGCCGCAGCGAAGGGCGCGGCGGCTACGGCGGCCAGGGTCGTCCGGCCGGTGCCGGTGCCGGCAACCGTGGCGGCCAGGGCGCACAGCGCCACCCGTACGGTCACCCGGGCAATGCCCCGACCTTCCCGTCCGACCACGCCAACCCCGGCGCCAACCCGTACGGTAACGCCCGTCCCAGCGGCAACCGCAATGCCGGCCCGCGTGGCCCCGGCGGCCCGGGCGGTAATCGCCCCAGCGGCAACCGTGGTCCGGGCGGTCGTCCAGGTGGCGGTGGTCGTCCCGGTGGCGGCAACCGCGGCCCCGGTGGCGGCGGTCACCGTGGCGGCCCGCGCGGCGGCTGATAACATGCAATGAAGACGGCCCCTATGGGGCCGTTTTGCTGTAGCGACGGGCCACGCCTGTCGAACGCATACCCAACCTAAACCGGAAACTCGAAATGACACGGACGTTGAACGCCCTCTTCCTCTGCGCCCTCACCCTCACCGCCGTAACCGGCTGCAAAAAGGTCCAGGAAGAACTGGCCGCCTCCCAAAACCCGTTCCCCAAATCCTCGCCCCTGCATGCCCCGGTGGATCGGGTCACTCGCAAGTTGATCAACGATCCGGTCTACGTGCAGCGCATGCAGGGGGTCAGCCGTGAGCAGGCGACGGTATTGGGCGCGCAGCTAACGATGAGCGGCATGGCCCGACTTGACGTGCGCCTGTTGGAGCACCGCGCTGAGCTGTTCAGCCAGATATTGGAGAAGCAGCCTGTTGCCGACTGCGCCGCGATGGTCAAAGTCAGCACCGCGGCCGAAGCTGCACGCAATGCTGACCGTTTGTTCGACACCTTGGCCACAATGCCCCAACCCGTGATCGACCAGTGGTTCGACTTCACCCACGAAGCCGCCATGGCCGAGCTGCATCAGCGCCCGCGGCTGCAGATAAGCGACGCGCAGGTCAACGAGGCGGCGATGGCGTTGGTCAACCTGATCCCCAGCGAAAGTGACCAGCGCCGCCTTGGTCTGGTACTGAGCAACATAAGCATGGCCAGCGACGCCGACGCCTGCTGGGCAGCGCGCACCCTGTATGCCTACATTCCCAAGCTGCCCGAACCGCAGCGCGGACATATGGCGTGGGCCGTGACGCGACAGTAAAAAGAGGCCGGCGCAAGCCGGCTTCTTTTAGACTGCAGTGCCGGGCTCTACCCGGTAATCGCGAATGCTCAACGCCGCTCAATGGTGAACTTGCTGCCCGCCACACCCAGGTCCCAGCCCTTGCCAGTACCCGCCAGCGCCAGGGACACATCGCCCTTGGTCACCACCTGGGCACTGCTGGACTTGTCCGCACCCGCATGCGCTTCCACCGAAGCGTAAGAGCCAATCAGATCATTCACCGAATATGCACCGCTGAAACGCCCCTTGCCGTCGGTGATCTTGGATTTGCCCACGGTCAGGCCACCACCTTTTACTGTGATCTTCACCGGAATACGCGCACCATTGTCGCAGGTAATGGTGCCGCTGCCCGATGCCGTCTTGTAGAACACCGACCAACCGGACAGGTTGTAGTGCAGTTCGCAGTCAATGTTGCCGGCGGCGTGCGCCGCCGGAACCATGGCAAAAGAAGACAGCACGACAAAAGCCAAGGCGTACGTTTTCATTGCGGTGTGCTCACGCTTAGGGACAATGGCACTGAATCTAGCAGTGCGCGCGTGTTGCCCGAATGAGGCTACACACCTGGATGTGGGCTTCGTTCAGCTGCCTGCATCGTCACCGCAAAGAAGGGTAAAGCCATCGGCATCCAGCATCGCCGGGAACTTCGCCCGGTGCGCAGTTAGGGCAGCTGCTGAAATGGTGGTGGTGACCACCTGCTCGGTCTCGCGAACCTCCAACTGCGGCTGGCCGAGGAAATCGATCACCGCGCTGTCGCCGGCATAGTGAAGCTGATTGCCGTCCACACCCACGCGGTTCACCGCCGCCACGTAGCACAGGTTTTCAATCGCCCGCGCGCGCAGCAGCGTGCGCCAGGGATAGGCTCGGGCCGAGGGCCAGTTGGCGACGAATATCTGCAGGTCGAAGTCCAGGTCTTCCGCACGCTCCACGTCGTAGCGGTTGCGGCAGAACACCGGGAAGCGCAGGTCGTAGCACACCAGCGGATTGATCCGCCAGCCTTTCCATTCCACGGTCAGGCGTTGGTTGCCGGCGGCATAGCGCAGGTGCTCGTCGCCGTAACGGAACAGGTGGCGCTTGTCGTAGTGCTGCAGCTCGCCATCGGGCGTGGCCCACAGCAGGCGGTTGTACACGACCTCGCCCACCCGCAATTGCACGCTGCCGGTGACGGCTGCGCCCAGCTTGGCGGCCTGATCACGCATCCACGCCACGGTCGGGCCTTCCATGCCTTCAGCGCGGAAAATGGCGTCGTTGGAGAAGCCACTGGTGAAGGTCTCCGGCAGGATCACCAGGTCGGTGTTGCCGGCCAGCGGGGCCAGCAACGCGCCATAGTGTTCGCGGTTGCCTTGCGGGTCATGCCAGCGGGTGTTGCCCTGCACCAGGGTGACGCGGAGGTCCGTGCGTGCGGGAGCGTTCATCAGAGCACCTTCAGGCGTTCAATGGCGGCGTCCATGGTGGCGTCGTTCTTGGCAAAGCACAGCCGGATGAGGCGCTGGCCTTCCGGCGCGGTTTCATAGAACGGCGACAGCGGGATGGCGGCCACGCCCTTCTCAATGGTCAGCCACTTCACGAACTCGTGGTCCGGCAGGTCGCTGATATCCGAGTAATCCACCAGCTGGAAGTAGCCGCCCGGCACCGGCAGCGGCTTCAGTCGGGTACCGAGCAGCTGTTCGCGGAAGCGGTCGCGCTTGGCCTGGTAGAACGCGCCCAGTTCCAGGTGGTGTTCGGGTTCATCGCGGATCATCGCGGCGAAGCCGTACTGGGCCGGGCCGAAGCTGGTGAAGGTGTTGTACTGGTGCACCTTGCGGAATTCGGCGGTCAGCAACGGCGGGGCCACCGCATAGCCGATCTTCCAGCCGGTGCAGTGGTAGGTTTTGCCGAAGCTGGAAATGACGAAGGTGCGCTCGCGCAGTTCCGGGTAGCGCAGCGCGGATTCGTGGCGGCGGCCGTCGTAGATGATGTGTTCGTACACTTCATCGGAAATCAGGTAGATGTGGGTGCCACGCAGCACGTCGCACAGGGCCTGCATGTCCGCTTCAGTGAGCATGGCCCCGGACGGGTTGTGCGGTGTGTTGACCATCAGCAGGCGGGTGCGCGGGGTGATCGCAGCACGTACGCGGTCCCAATCGACCGCAAAGGTCTGCGGGTCCAGCGGCACGTGCACGGCGCGCGCACCGGCGAGGTCGATGGCCGGTTCGTAGCAGTCGTACGCGGGGTCGAGAACGATGACTTCCTCGCCGGGGCGGACCACGGCGTGGATGGCATTGAAGATGGCCTCGGTGGCCCCGCTGGTGACGGTGATTTCGGTGTCGGGATTCACCTGCGCGCCGTACAGATCCAGCGACTTCTGGGCGATGGCCTGGCGCAGCGGGGCGACGCCGGTCATCGGCGGGTACTGGTTCATGCCGTCACGCATGGCCTTCACGGTCTCATCGATGAGCCGCTGCGGCGCGGAGAAATCCGGGAAGCCCTGGCCCAGGTTGACGGCCCCATGCTCGGCGGCCAGCTGGGACATCACGGTGAAGATGGTGGTGCCCACCTTGGGCAGCTTGGTCTGCGGGTTCATCGGCATCGCTGGCAGGATCAGGAGACCTTGCAGTGTAAAGGATGGGTCACGTGGCCGTATCCGCACATCCAATCTCAAACGATCCCGCTACACTCCCCACATGCACAACACCCCGAACACCCCGCCGCTGCTGGCTGCGCACGGATTGACCTTCAACCGCAACGATGAACCGGTGTTCGGGCCGCTGGACCTGCAGGTGGATGCCGGCGAGGCACTGCTGGTGCAGGGCGGCAACGGGGCGGGCAAGACCACCCTGCTGCGGGTGCTGGCCGGACTGCTGCGGCCGTCGGCCGGGCAGATCCAGATTGATGGCAAGCCGGCCGGTCGGCGTGAACGCGCCCAGTTCGTGTCCTACCTGAGCCATCTGCCGGCCCTGAAGGGGGACCTGGACACGCTGGAGAACCTGAATTTCCTCTGCGGTCTGCATGGCCGCCGGGCCCGCCAGATGCCAGGCAATGCCCTCGCCATCGTGGGTCTGGCCGGCTACGAGGACACCCTGGTGCGGCAGCTTTCGGCCGGCCAGAAGCGACGCCTGGCGCTCGCCCGGATCTGGCTGTCGCCAGCGCCGCTGTGGCTGCTGGATGAGCCGTACGCGAATCTGGATCTGGATGGCATCAATCTGGTGAACCGGATGATTTCGGCGCATCTGCGCGCTGGCGGGGCGGCATTGGTGACCACGCATGGGGCGTATGCGGCGCCGCCGGTGCGGACGCGGTTGATTGAATTGTCCACCCAGGGGGCCGCCGCATGATCGCCCCCGGTACCGAACCGGGCCTGTGGCAGACCGCCCGGGCCCTGATCGCCCGCGACCTGCGCCTGCTGTGGCGGCGGCGCGGCGATGCGCTGCAGCCGGTGCTGTTCGCGCTGCTGGTGGTGGTGCTGTTCGCCCTCGCCCTGGGCCGCGACCCGGACACCATGAGCCGGGTGGCCTCGGCGGTGCTGTGGCTGGCGGTGCTGCTGGCCGGGCAGCTGGCGCTGGATTCACTGTTCCGCAGCGATGCCGAAGACGGCTCGCTGGAACAATGGCTGCTGGCCCCGGTGCCGCTGGCCTGGCTGGTGCTGGTGCGGGTGCTGGTGCACTGGGCCACCACCGCCCTGCCCTTGATCGTGGTCAGCCCGCTGCTGGCGGAAATGCTGCATCTGCCGCATGACCAGCTGCCGCTGTTGCTGGCATCGTTGCTGCTGGGCACCCCGCTGCTGAGCCTGATTGGCGGCGTGGTGGCTGCGCTGACGGTCAGCATTCGCCGCTCTGGTATTCTCGTGGCGTTGCTGGCGCTGCCGCTGTATGTGCCGGTGCTGGTGTTTGGTGCGGGGGCGGTTTCGGCCGCCGCGCGCGGCCAGGACCCGGTGGGGGCGTTGCTGCTGCTGGGGGCCGGGCTGGTGGTGGCGCTGGTGCTGGCACCGTTGGCTACTGCTGCTGCGATACGGATATCGTTGAGTTGATGCCCGGTTTCGCATGTGTTTGACCATTGCGTGGAGACACGCATGGCGTGTCACTACGATCAGCCGTTGTACCGCCCATCGTTGAGATAGCCTTCGCTGCATGAATTCCCTGACCCGCTGGTTCCACCAATTCGGTTCGCCGCCCACCTTCGACCGCTTCGCTGCGCGCTGGTCGCGCCTGTTCTATGTGGCGGCGGTGCCGGTGCTGCTGATCGGGCTGTACCAGGGGCTGTTCGTGGTGCCGGCCGAAGCCAGGCAGCTGGACGCCTTCCGCATCATCTACATCCACGTGCCCAGCGCCTGGATGAGCCTGTTCGTGTTCGCGCTGATGGCCTTCTACGCCGCCATCGCGCTGATCTGGCGGATCAAGATCTGCGAGATCCTGGCCATGGCCTGCGCGCCGATGGGCGCGGGCTTCACCCTGATCACCCTGCTCACCGGCAGCATCTGGGGCAAAGGCACCTGGGGCACCTGGTGGGACTGGGACCCGCGCATGACCAGCGAACTGGTGCTGCTGTTCCTGTATCTGGGTGTGATTGGCCTGTACCACGCCATAGAAGACCGCCGCAGCGCCGCGCGCGCGGCCGGCCTGCTGGCCATCGTGGGCGTGAGCCTGCTGCCGGTGATCCGCTATTCGGTGGACTGGTGGGGCGGCCTGCACCAGCGCCAGTCAATCAATGTGTTCGGCGACAACGCGGTGCGCGACCAGCTGATCGGTCCGCTGTGGTGGATGGTGGTGGCGACCAAGCTGTGGTTCGCCGGTTCCCTGCTGGCCAAGGCCCGCGCCGACAATCTTTCGCGCGAAGCCGGCAAGGCCTGGGTGGCCGAGCGTTTTGGCGATGCCGCCGCCAAGGGGGCCACGCCATGACCCACGTGCCGTTCCTGATTGCCGCGTTCTCCGTTTTCATTGTGGTGCTGGCCGCCGATGCGCTGGGCTCGTGGCTGCGCCTGCGCAGCGCCAAGCGCCAGGCCCTGCGCCGGCAGGAGCGTCTGCGCGCGCGTGACAAGACGCCGGCCAGCGCCCCACTCAGCACGGAGCTGAGCCGATGACCCCGGTACAGCGCCGTCGTCTGATGTGGGTGTTGATCGTGCTGCTGGCGGGCGGTCTGGCCACCACGCTGGTGGCGTTCGCGCTGCAGCGGAACATCGCCTACCTGTACACGCCGGCCGAAGTGCTGCGCGGCGACGCCGGCAACCAGGAACGCTTCCGCCTCGGCGGCATGGTGGTGAAGGGTTCGTTCCAGCGCGCGGAGGGTTCGCTGGAGGCGCACTTCGTGGTCACCGACGGCGACGCTACCCTGCCGGTGAGCACCTCGCGCATCCTGCCGGACATGTTTGCCGAAGGCACCGCCGTGGTCGCCAGCGGCCGCCTCGAAAACGGCCGCTTCATCGCCGATGAAGTGCTGGCCAAGCACGACGAGAATTACGTGCCCAAGGAAGTGGCCGACAAGATGGGCGCGGCGCATACCAAGCACGACGTGCCGGTACCGGCCGTGGAGGCACGCTGAGTGCTGCCTGAGATTGGGCAGATTCTGCTGGGGTGTGCGCTGCTGGCCGCGTTGCTGCAGGCAGTGCTGCCGCTGCTGGGCGCACAACGCCAGCGCGCCGAGTGGATGGCCATCGCGCGCCCTGCTGCCTATGCACAGCTGATTCTGATTGCCGGCGCGTTCGCAGTGCTTACGGCCGCGTTCGTGCAGCAGGATTTCTCGGTGCGCTACGTGGCCGAGAACTCCAACACGCTGCTGCCGCTGGCCTACCGCTATTCCGCCGTCTGGGGCGCACACGAAGGCTCGCTGCTGCTGTGGGTGCTGGTGCTGGCGCTGTGGGGCGGCGCGGTGGCACTGGGCTCCAAGCAATTGCCCGACACCGTACGCGCACGCGTGCTGGGGGTGATGGGCATCATCAGCGTCGGCTTCATCGCCTTCCTGTTCTTCACCTCCAACCCCTTCACCCGCCTGCTGCCCGCGCCGCTGGAAGGCCGCGACCTCAACCCGCTGCTGCAGGACCCGGGGCTGATCATCCACCCGCCGATGCTGTACATCGGCTACGTGGGCTTTGCAGTGCCGTTCGCGTTCGCCATTGCCGCGCTGCTGGATGGTCGCGTGGATGCACGCTGGCTGCGCTGGACGCGGCCATGGACCAACATCGCCTGGGGCTTTCTCACCCTGGGCATCGCGCTGGGCAGCTGGTGGGCGTACTACGAACTGGGCTGGGGCGGCTGGTGGTTCTGGGACCCGGTGGAAAACGCCAGCTTCATGCCGTGGCTGGCCGGCGCGGCGCTGATCCATTCGCAGGGCGTTACGGAGAAGCGCGGCAGCTTCGCCAGCTGGACCCTGCTGCTGGCCATTGCCGCATTCGCGCTGTCGCTGCTGGGCGCATTCCTGGTGCGCTCGGGCGTGCTGACCAGTGTGCATTCGTTCGCCGCCGATCCCGCACGCGGTGCCTTCATCCTGGTGTTCCTGGCGCTGGTGGTGGGTGCGGCACTGCTGCTGTACGCACTGCGCGCCGGCGGCCTGAACGCAGACGACCCGCGCAAGGGCTTCATGGCCACCTCGCGCGAAACCCTGCTGCTGGCCAACAACCTGCTGCTGGCCACCGCCTGTGCGATGGTGCTGCTGGGCACGTTGTACCCGCTGCTGGCCGATGCGCTGGGGCTGGGCAAGGTGTCGGTCGGGCCGCCGTACTTCGGCACCTTGTTCCTGTTGTTGATGGCCCCGCTGGTCCTGCTGCTGCCGTTTGGCCCGCTGGTGAACTGGCAGCGCGACCAGGCCTCGCGCCGTCTGGCGCTGCTGGCTCCGTGGGCGGTGTTCGCGCTGGTGCTGGGCGTGGTGGCGTGGTTCATGGCCCCGCAGGGCAAGCTGAAGACCGCTGCGGGCGTTGCCGCCGCCGCGTGGATCACCTTCGGCACGGCACGCTTCGTGTGGACGCGCCTGCGTGGCAACGGCCGTTTCAATGCGGAAATGGTCGGCATGCTGCTGGCCCATTTCGGCGTGGCGGTGTTCCTGGTCGGCGCGTTGCTGGTGGAAGCGCTGAACGTGCAGCGCGAGATTGCATTGGCCCCGGGCCAGCAGATCGAGATCGGCCGCTACGCGTTCCAGTTCGAAGGCGTGGACCACCAGCAGGGCCCCAACTACGTGGCCGACCGCGGTCATGTGCGGGTATTCGCCGGTGATCGCGAGATCGCCCTGCTGCACCCTGAAAAGCGCGCCTATGCCAGCGGCGGCCAGGTGATGACCGAAGCCGGCATCCACGCGCGGGTAAATGGCGATGTCTACGTGGCATTGGGCGAGCCGCTGGGCAACAATGCCTGGGCGCTGCGCGTGCATATCAAGCCGTTTGTCCGCTGGATCTGGCTGGGTGCGCTGCTGATGGCGCTGGGCGGGTTCGTCACCGCCGCTGACCGCCGTTTCCGCCGTATCAAGGAATTACCGAATGTCTGAGTCCCGCCCCATTCCGCCCGTTGCCATCGTCATCGGCGTGCTGTTCTTCTTCGGGCTGCTCGGGCTGATGATTTACGGGGTGATGAAGTCCGGCGCGCCGGATCGCGACATCCTGCCTTCGGCGCTGATCAACAAACCGGCCCCGGCGTTCGCGCTGCCGATTCTGCACGACCCGCAGACCACCGTGCGCAGCGAAGAACTGCGCGGTGCGCCGTATGTGCTGAACGTGTGGGGCAGCTGGTGCGCGGCCTGCCGCGAGGAACACCCGGTGCTGACCGCATTTGCCGAAACCAAGCGCGTGCGGGTAATTGGCTACAACTGGAAAGACGAGCCCGCCGATGCGCTGCGCTGGCTGGAAACGCTGGGCAACCCGTTCGTGCTGGTGCTGGCCGATATTGAAGGCCGCACGGCGATTGACTGGGGTGTGACAGCTGCACCCGAGACCTTCCTGGTGGATGCCAGTGGCGTGGTGCGCTGGAAGTACAGCGGCGCGCTTACCCAGCGCGTGATTGATACCCAGCTGCTGCCCGAATTGGACAAACTGGACCGTACCCATGCGCAACCTGTTGCTACGCCGCCGCCGGCCGAGTGAAGCCCGCGCGGTTCAGGGGCGCACGACCAACGGTCGTGCGCTACCGGAACGTGGCCGAACCCTGGTAGCGCACGACCGTTGGTCGTGCGGCGCGATCGCGCTCACGCTGCTCCTCGCCCTGCTTATCCCCGTGCTCGCATCCGCACAGGCGGTGAGCGACCCCACCCCACTTCAATACCGCAGCCCCGCCGAAGAAGCCCGCTTCCACGCGCTGGCCGCCGAACTGCGCTGCGTGCAGTGCCAAAACCAATCCCTGGCCGATTCCAACGCACAGATCGCGCACGACCTGCGCCGCGAAGTACTCATGCTGATGCAGCAGGGCAAGACCGACGCACAGATCAAACAGTTCCTGGTCGAGCGCTACGGCGAATTCGTGCTCTACCGCCCAGCCATGGACGCACGCAACAGCCTGCTCTGGTTCGGGCCGCTGGGCCTGCTGCTGATCGGCGCGGGCACCGTGTTCTGGGTGGTGCGCAAACGCAGCCGCACCGTGCAACCGATGGATGAAAGCGAGGAACGCTGGTGAACCTGTGGCTGCCTGCTTTTGCCGCATTGGCCGCGGCCGTGATGGCGCTGATGGTGCTGTGGCCGTTGCGTGGCAGTGGGCGCAAGGGCTTCATTGCCCTTACCGTGGCGCTGGGCGTGGCCGGGTATGCGCTGTACGTGCTGGTGGGCACGCCCGACGCGGCCACCCCGCGCACCGCCTCCAACGACCTGCAGCAGGGCATACGTGAGCTGCAGCAGGCGCTGGAACGCGAGCCGCAGCGCGCTGACGGGTGGGCGCTGCTAGGGCGTTCGCAACTGGCCGTGGGCCAGGCAAGCGAAGCCAACGCCGCGTTTGAACGTGCGGTAGCGCTGGCACCGGACGAAGCACCGGTGCTGGTGGAGGCCGCACAGGCGCGTGCACAGGCCCACCCCACCCGGCAGTTCGATGACACCGCGGTGCAGTGGCTGCGCCATGCGCAGCAGGTGGACCCCAACAGCGAACGTGCGGCGTGGTTGATCGGCGTGGCACTGCGCCAGCGTGGGCGGAACGACGAAGCCGCCAAGGTGTGGGAAGCACTGCTGCCGCGACTGGAACCCGGTGCTGCCGCGGCACTGCGCGAGCAGATTGCGATTGCGCGATCGACCGACACCGATGCGCCCGCTGCGGCCTCTGGCGGTCACACGCTACAGGTATCAGTTGCGCTGGCTGATGGCACCAGGATGGACGCCCTGCCTCCCACAGCCGCCGTGTTCATCATCGCCCGCCAGCCCGGCGGCCCACCGATGCCGGTGGCGGTGGAGAAGCACGCACTGGCCGACCTGCCGATCACGGTGACGCTGGATGATGGCGACAGCCCGATGCCGACGGTGAAGCTGTCCGCGTTGGACGAGGTGGAGGTGTTTGCGCGGGTGTCGGCCAGTGGGCAGGCCAACCGGCAGCAAGGCGATGTGGATTCAGCGGTGGTGCGGGTCAAGCTGCCGCACACCGGCAAGGTGGACCTCACCCTTCCGTAGAGCCGGGCTTGCCCGGCTGCGACCCCGTTTGGGATCACGTTTGACACGCAGCGCGTGTCATTGCGGCAGCCGACGGGGGGCGCAGCCACGCAGGGCGTGGCTCTACAACATTTGCCGAATATTCCAGCCGCCGCCCTGGTGCCCCACGGCGTTCCATCCAGCAACGCGATGCGTGCACGCCGGCCGGTTAAACTGCCCCCATGACCGAATTCATCCCGCCCGGCACCCGCTACCACCCCCTGCCCTCGCCCTTCACCTTCAAGCGTGGCGGCGAACTGCACGGCGCGCACGTGGCCTATGAAACCTGGGGCACGCTCAACGCTACCGCCTGCAACGCAATACTGATCGTCACCGGCCTGTCGCCCGACGCCCACGCCGCCGCCAATGCCGACAATCCGGCCCCGGGCTGGTGGGAAGCCATGGTCGGCCCGAACAAGCCCATCGACACCGACCGCTGGTTCGTCATCTGCGTGAACTCACTCGGCAGTTGCAAAGGCTCCACCGGCCCGGCCTCGCTCAACCCTGCCACCGGCGAACCGTACCGTCTGAGCTTCCCGGAACTGTCCATCGAAGACGGCGCACGTGCGGCGGTCGAAGTAGTGCGCGCCCTGGGCGTTACCGAACTGGCCTGCGTGATTGGCAACTCCATGGGCGGCATGACCGCGCTGGCGCTGCTGCGCCTGCACCCAGGCATCGCGCGCAGCCATGTCAATATTTCCGGCAGTGCGCAGGCGTTGCCGTTCTCCATTGCCATCCGCTCGCTGCAGCGCGAAGCCATTCGCCTGGACCCGCAGTGGAATGGCGGCCGTTACACCGAAACCGACTACCCGGAATCGGGCATGCGCATGGCGCGCAAGCTGGGCGTCATTACCTACCGTTCCGCGCTGGAATGGGACGGCCGCTTCGGCCGCGTGCGGCTGGATTCGGACCAGACCGACGATGACCCGTTTGGCCTGGAGTTCCAGGTGGAGAGTTATCTGGAAGGCCACGCGCGCCGTTTCGTGCGTTTCTTTGACCCGAACTGCTATCTGTACCTGAGCCGCTCGATGGACTGGTTCGATCTGGCCGAATACGCCGGCGGCGACGTGATGGCCGGGCTGGCGCAGATCAAGGTGGCCAAGGCCTTGGCGATTGGTGCCAATACCGACATTCTGTTCCCGGTGCAGCAGCAACAGCAGATTGCCGATGGGCTGCGTGCCGGCGGTGCGGAGGCCGAGTTCATCGGGCTGGAATCACCGCAGGGGCATGATGCGTTCCTGGTGGATTTCGAGCGGTTTGGGCCGGCGGTGCGGAGTTTCCTCGACGCGTTGTGATGGTTGAGAAAAGGTAGGGTCGGTCGATAGACGACCGCACGTGTCGGCACCACGTTCTGTAACGCATGAACCTGAAACGGAACAACGCGTGGTCGCCCGACATGGCGTGCCTCCGCGTTGATGGTCATGCGTCACCGTGCCGATGATCGTTATCGGCGATCGTCTATCGACCGACCCTACCCGCCCTGACGCAATCCGTGCATCGGGGGCAATCCTTCCTTCGTAATTCGCCCTCGGCCATTACCGCCCGCCGCCGCGTGATCGCCGCCGACGCGGCTTGCGCATTCCGGGCAGGCTCAACACCAGCCCCTCGTCGGTGTGCCGCAACGTCATCCGTGCGCTGTGCTTTACATTCAACCCGCGCAGCCACCAGCCGAACAACGACACTTCCGGTGGCGGCGGGCATACGGGACAGGTGGGTGCGCCCCGGGTTTGTCGCTCCACGACGCGTACTGCGAAGGGCATCTGCCGGCAGCGGCAGCGTGGGGCTGGGGTGGCCGGGCTATCGGGCTTATCGTCGTCTTCATCATGCATGCGGATTCTCCTGTGGTGTTCTCCCTCGCCGGAATGGCGAGGGAGTCGGGAGGCTGAGAACCGCAAGACAGCGAACGGGCATGGCTTATTTCCGCGAGGGTTTTGTATTCCGCCACCCTCCCGACATACAACGACCACCATTTGCTGTCTTGCGGAGTTCTCAGGCTCCACAGCCACAGGATGCGGCGCGTGCGAAGCATACGGGAATGCAATATTTCCTACCGCGTCGCGAGATGGTCGGCGGCGGCGTGTGGGGTGACGTCGTGATGTGCGCGTTTTCGCGAGAAGCGTGCGTTGCCGCGCGTTTTGCGGGCGAAGTCGATTGCTGCTTCGGCTGCGGGAATACCGATTGCACATGCGACAAGCGCATGAGGATCGATGTCGTATGTGGCTGATGATGCGCGCGGAGTAGCCGGCACCGCCTGGGCCGGCCAACGGCCGGCGCTACCGGGTCCGCGATCCCGGTGCCATCGCGAACCGGTCCGGCATCCGGGTGCCATTGCGTACCCGGTCCGCCATCCGCATGCCATCGCGCGCCCGGTCCGCCATACGGGTGCCGGCGTGTATCCGATTCAGCGTGCGGGCGCGGTCGGGTGATCAGTCCTCGACCAAGGTACCCTCGCGCAGGCGGTAGCTGCGCTGCACGATTCCCTCTGCCAGTTCGTCGTGCGTGATCATCACCAGGCTGCGACCGCCCAGCGCGGTCACCAGGTCGTGCAGCAGCGCCTGTGCGGTGTCCACGTCCAAGCCTTCGGTCGGCTCATCGAGCAGCAGCAGCGGTGCGTCGCGCAGCAGCGCACGCGCCAAAGCCAGACGCCGCGCCTGCCCGGCGGACATGGTCGCGCCGTTCTCGCCCACCCAGGCACTCAGTCCGCCAATGCCCTCGGCCCATGCCTGCAGCCGCACATCGGCCAACACCTGCCATAGCCGTGCATCGCTGGCCGCCACATCACCCAGCCGCAGGTTGTCTGCCACGGTGCCAGCAAACACCGGCGCGTTCTGCGGCAGCCACGCTATCTTTCTGTGCCATTCGGATTGCGCCACCGTGCTGATGTCCACATCGCCGTAGCAGACGCTGCCAGATTCGGGATCCCACAGCCGCAGCATCAACGCCGACAGCGTTGTCTTGCCGCTGCCACTATCACCACGCAGCGCAATACGCTCACCCGGAGTCACGCGCAGGTTCACGTTCTGCAACAGCGTCCTGCCCTGCCCCGGCCAGCGGAAGCTGACATCCCGCAGTTCCAGCACTGCCGCGCCTGCTGGCAACGTAACCGGAGCCACCACGTCGGCCACGCTGGCGTCCTGGTCGACGATGCTTTCCAATCGCCCTGCTGCCACTTTTCCGCTCAGCCACGACTGCCACGCCAGCCCGATGCCGGCCCACAGTTCGATCAGCGCCACGGTGAGAAACACCAGCGCCGCTGCATACGCCGCATCTACTGCACCACGCTCGAACGCGCGCAGCGCCAGCCAGATCATCGCCACCAGGCCCACCGAGGCGCACAGCCCATGCAGCGCATTGCCGGCCACCAGCCGCCAACGCCTGCGACGATCACGCGAACGCAGCTGCTTGGCGGCCACGTTGACTCGCTGCTGCCAGTGGTCGCGTGCGTGCAGCGCGGTCAGATCCGCCGCACCTTCCAGCCCCTCGAATGCCTGCGTGCGCAGCTGCGCGCGGTGCAGCGCGCGATCACGCTCATGCGCACCAGCACCGCGCACCGTGAACCACGGCACGCCCAGTCCGATCACCAATGCCAGCACCGCCAGCAGCAGCGCAGCCGGCGGGTAGATCAGCAGCGCCGAGCCCACTGCCGCGAGCGACACACCGCCCAGCGCGATCAACGGCCCGATGGCACGCACCAGCAGCCCGTCCACTTCATTGATGTCACTCAGCAGCCGCGCCAGCAGCTCACCGGTACGCACGCCGGCCAGCTTGGCCGGTGCCAGCGGCAGCGCGCGACGGAAGAACCACACGCGCAGATCACGCGCGATGCGCAGGGTGACATCGTGGCCGACCAGCTTTTCGAAGTAGCGCGACGCGATGCGCGCCATGGTCAGGCCGCGGATGCCGGCCGACGGCGAGAAGAAGTTGAAGCCATTGCCCAGACCGGCCGCACCGGCAAGCGCGGCGGCAGTCAGGAAGCCACCGGAAAGCCCGAGCAACGCGGTGCCGGCCAACATGGTGGTCCACAGCAGCAGCACGGTCAGCAGCAGGCGGCCGCGATGGCGGGTGAATACCTGCTTCAATCCATCAGCACGCGATGCGCTCATGCCTGCACCTCCCGCTTCGGTGCCGCCAGCGTGGTCAGCTCCAGGCGAGTATCCGCCCAGCGCATCGCCACCTCGCTGTGCGTGGCGATCACCACGCTGCGGTCGCGGGCGAACGCGGCCAGCGTCTGCAGCAGGGCGACTTCGGTGTCGGGATCGAGGAAGGCGGTCGGTTCGTCCAACAACAGCAACTGCGGATCACGCAGCAGCAAGCGCGCCAATCCAATGCGACGCGCTTCACCGCCGGAAAGCCCGAAGCCGCGCTCACCAATCACTGTATCCAGCCCTTCTGGCAACGCGCGCGCGAAGCGCATCACCTGTGCGGCTTCGGCCACCGCAAGCAGGCGTGCATCCGTGGCACCGGGATCGGCCAGCCGCAGATTGTCGGCAATGCTGCCGTGGAACAGATACGGGCGTTGCCCGGCGTAGCCTACTTCCAGCCCGGGCCGTAGCACGATGCTGCCCCCTTCCGGTGGCAGCCAACCGGCCAGCGCTTCCAGCAGCGTGCTCTTGCCGCTGCCACTGGGGCCGACCAATGCCAGCCGCTGGCCGGCCTCGATCTGGAAGGACAGTCCTTCAATCACATTGTGTGGCGCGCCGAGCGGGCGCAGCACTACGTCACGCACCACCACTGGCGGCGCATGCTGCACCACCAGTTCCGGTGCGCGCGGTACAGCGGCAGTGCCATTGCCGGCAGGCGCTTCCGGCAGTTCACCCAGCAGGCGTTCCACTTCAGCCGCAGCCGCCAGCGCGTTGGCGCGGTCGTGATAATGCGCGGCCAACCGGCGCAGTGGGGCGTAGAACTCCGGAGCCAGAAGCAGGCAGAACATGCCCGCACCCAGCGTCGGCACCGTGGCGTGCAGCGACATCAGGCCGAGATAGCTCAGGCCCAGATACAGCGCCACCATCGCCACGCTGACCGAGGCAAAGAATTCCAGCACGGTGGACGACAGAAACGCGATCCGCAGCACCTTCATGGTGCGCTCGCGCACGCCTTCGGCTGCTGCCGACACGCCCTCCAGCTCCGCCTCACCGCGCCCATACAGCCGCAGCAGGCCCAGGCCCTTGATGCGGTCGGCAAAGTGCCCGCTCATCCGGGCCAGCTCGCCCAGCTGGGCACGCCCGGCGGCTTCAGCGCCCCAGCCGACCAGCATCATGAAGAACGGCACCAGTGGCGCGGTGAAGACCAGAATGAGTGCCACCACCCAGTCCACGCAGGCCACGGCGACGGCGATCAGCAGCGGCACCACCACCACTTCAATGCGCACCGGCTGGTAGCCGGAGTAGTAGTTTTCCACCGCATCGGCGTGGGCCAGCATCAGTTCACCCAGCTCGCCGGTGCGCTGCTGGCGCAGCCACAGCGGACCCAGCCCCATCAGCCGGGTGTAGACCCGCTCGCGCAGAGTCAGCCGGGCGGCGTCGGCCACATCACCGGCGGCGGCCTGGGTGGCACTGGCCAGCAGCGCGCGTACCGCCAGCACGGCCAGCAGCCCGCCCAGTACGGGCAGGGCCTGGTCCAGCGGGCGGTGCTCCACCAGCACGGCCTGGATCAGCCAGGCAATGGCGGCCGCCTGGCCGATCAGCAGTGCCCCGGACGTACAGATGCACAGAGCGGCCAGCCGTTGCCGGCCCCGAACTGTGACGGCAAGCCCATTCAGCCATGCCAGACGCTGGCGGCGCAGGGTGGATGTCTCGATGGGGGGCGCTTCGGGGGGTATGCTCAAAGTGGATCACTGGCGGCCGCAAGGAGTTGCAAGACAGTGTAATCGGGTCCGGCATACGCTCCCGGTGCGGCATGCGGTCGCAGGAGGGATGCCCAGCTTCCGCCACCCTGAATGCCGCTTCATTGATCTGAATCAAGGCTATTAGAAGTTGCCGGTCACAGAATTCATCCCGTAGACCCCCTTCCCGCCACCCCAAAACGGCAAATCCCCCCAACGAGGTAGCCAGGCCATGATTGATTCGACAGTCGTAGAGCTGTCGCGGCTGCAATTTGCTTTGACCGCGATGTACCACTTCCTTTTTGTTCCCCTCACGCTTGGCCTGTCCTTCATGGTGGCCATCATGGAAAGCGTGTACGTCATGACCCGCAAACAGGTCTGGCGTCAGATGACCCTGTTCTGGGGCACGCTGTTCGGCATCAACTTCGCCATCGGTGTCGCCACCGGCCTGGTGATGGAATTCCAGTTCGGCATGAACTGGTCGTACTACAGCCACTATGTGGGTGACATCTTCGGTGCGCCGCTGGCCATTGAAGGCCTGATGGCGTTCTTCCTGGAAGCCACGCTGATCGGCCTGTTCTTCTTCGGCTGGAAGCGGCTGAGCCCGGTCAAGCACCTGGCGGTGACCTGGTTCATGGCACTGGGCACCAACCTGTCGGCGGTGTGGATCCTGATCGCCAACGGCTGGATGCAGAACCCGACGGGTGCGGTGTTCAATCCGGAAACCATGCGCATGGAAGTGGTGGACTTCGCCGCGGTGCTGTTCAACCCGGTGGCGCAGGCCAAGTTCGTGCACACGGTGAGTGCCGGTTACGTGACCGGTGCGATCTTCGTGATGGGCATCAGCGCGTTCTACCTGCTGCGCAACAAGCACCAGGACATGGCCCGCCGTTCGTTCGCGGTGGCTGCGGCCTTCGGCCTGCTGAGCTCGCTGTCGGTGGTGGTGCTGGGTGACGAAAGCGGTTATGCCGCCAGCGAACACCAGAAGATGAAGCTGGCCGCGATTGAAGCGATGTGGGAAACCGAGCGTGCCCCGGCCGACTTCACCGCCTTCGGCATTCCCAACCAGACCACGCAGAGCAACGACTTCGCGATCAAGATTCCCTATGTGATGGGCCTGATTGCCACGCGTTCCTTGAACCAGCCGATTCCGGGCATCCTGGAACTGGTGGAACGCGCCGAGCACCGCATCAAGGGCGGCCAGCTGGCCTACGGGGCGCTGGAGCGTATCCGCAAGGACAAGAACGACGTTGAAGCGCGTGAGATGTTCGACCGCCACTGGCAGGACCTGGGCCATGGTCTGCTGCTGAAGCGTTACCGCGACGACATCCTCAACGCCACCCCGGAAGAAATCTCCAAGGCGGCCATGGACACCGTGCCGCGCGTGGCTCCGCTGTTCTGGACCTTCCGCATCATGGCAGCGCTGGGCTTCTACCTGATCGCCTTCTTCGCGCTGGCCTTCTATTACGCGTGCCGTAACACCTTCCACGAGAAGCGCTGGTTCCTGAAGCTGGCAGTGTGGAGCATTCCGGCTCCGTGGATCGCGATCGAGTGTGGTTGGTTCGTGGCCGAATACGGTCGCCAGCCGTGGGCGGTGGACGGCGTGCTGCCGACCTTCTACGCCGCATCAGGCCTGGCATTGCACGAGATTCTGACCACGCTGGCGGTGTTCACCCTCACCTACACGATTCTGCTGGTGATTGAAGTGAAGCTGATGCTGAAGGCGATCCGTACCGGTCCGGCCGACATCCTTCCTTCGCTGCAGCCCGACCGCAAGCCGGTTACCCCCATTGCCGCCGCACCGGCCCCCGGTCAGGCATAAGGCAGGAGACACACCATGGAAATTCTTGGACTTGATTACACCACGCTGCGCGTGATCTGGTGGCTGCTGCTGGGCATCCTGCTGGTCGGCTGGGCGGTGATGGACGGCTTCGACCTGGGCGTTGGCACCCTGCTGCCGTTCGTGGCGAAAACCGATGAAGAACGCCGGCTGGTGATCAACACCGTCGGCCCGGTGTGGGAAGGCAACCAGGTGTGGCTGGTGCTGGGTGGCGGTGCGATTTTCGCCGCCTGGCCGCCGCTGTATGCGGTGAGCTTCTCGGGCTTCTATCTGGCGATCTTCGCCATGCTGTTCGGCCTGATCCTGCGCCCGGTGGGCTTCAAGTACCGCAGCAAGATGCCCAGCCAGCGCTGGCGCAACAACTGGGACTGGGTGCTGTTCGTGGGCGGTCTGCTGCCGGCACTGATTTCCAGCGTGGCGGTGGGCAACGTGCTGCTGGGCGTGCCGTATCACTTCGATGACAGCATGCGCATCTTCTACACCGGCACGTTCTTCGGCCTGCTGACCCCGTTCGCGCTGATTGCCGGCCTGGTTGGCGTGTCGATGATGGTGTCGCACGGTGCGGCGATGCTGGTGCTGAAGACCGATGGCCCGGTGGCCGAGCGTTCGGCGCGTTACGGCAGTATTGCCGCGATCCTCAGCTTCGTGCTGTTCGCTGCGGCCGGCGTGTGGGTGGCCTTCGGCCTGCCGGGCTACCAGATCACCTCGCAGGTGGTTACGGATGGCCCGACCAACCCGCTGCTGAAGACGGCGGAGATCGGTGCAGCGGCAGGCGGCTGGATGCGCAACTACAGCAGCATGCCGTGGACCTGGATCTTCCCGCTGCTGGGCCTGGGCGGTGCGCTGGCCAGCGCGGTGCTGCTGCGCAGGCGTCGCGGCATGGCGGCCTTCCTGGCCTCGGGCACCTCGATTGCCGGCATCATCCTGACCGTGGGCTTTGCGATCTTCCCGTTCCTGCTGCCGTCCAGCAGCCAGCCCAGCGGCAGCCTGACGGTATGGGACAGCTCGTCCAGCCACCTCACGCTGTTCATCATGCTGGTGGCCACCATCATCTTCCTGCCGATCATCCTGGCCTATACCAGCTGGGTGTACCGCGTGATGAAGGGCAAGACCACGGCTGAAGACATGGCCGACAACCCGAACGCTTATTAATGGCGTGCCGACCAACGGTCGGCACCTACCTGGAGAACGAACATGTGGTATTTCGCCTGGATTCTCGGCACCGGCCTGGCCTCGGCCGCGGCCATCCTCAATGGCATGTGGTACGAAGCCCGCGAGCAGGGCACCGCCGATTGATGTGAAATAAAACTTGCCGGCAAGGCCTTCACACCGTATCCTTGTCGGCTCCTTCGGGGTGTAGCTCAGTCTGGTAGAGCGCTACGTTCGGGACGTAGAGGTCGCAGGTTCGAATCCTGTCTCCCCGACCACTTCGGTGGTCACAATGAAGCCTGGAGCCCACCGCTTCAGGCTTTTTTGTCAGAAGGAATGCAGCACGGCCCCCTTGCCGCTCGAGGGACCAGCCGATACAATAGGCGGCTCCTTACGGGGTGTAGCTCAGTCTGGTAGAGCGCTACGTTCGGGACGTAGAGGTCGCAGGTTCGAATCCTGTCTCCCCGACCATTCAAGTGGTCACATTGAAGCCTGGAAGACGAAAGTCATCCGGGCTTTTTTGTGCCTGATTGATTGCGGGGTCTGCGTATCGCCGGGTGCGGCAGTAGCACGAACCATGTAGAGCCGGGCTTGCCCGGCTGCTTTTGGTTTTTGGCGAACAGCCGGTAGTTCAAGGCAGTGCCTCGCAAGCAGTCCGGTAACGCATGACCACGGAACGCAGACGCCGTTGCTGTGGCTGTGGCCTTTCCCGTACCCCCATCCGATGGCCCCACGCAAGTAGACCGCCAGCCGAGCGCTGTTCGCACGAATCCAACAGCAGCCGGGCAAGCCCGGCTCTACGGGATCGCAGACAACCCCCTCGTGCAAGTCCGAATGCAGACGCACAGGTACAATTGCGCCATGACCAATACCCCACCCCACGGCGCGTCCCTGCTGCACGGACGCGTGCTGGCGTTCGCCGCCATTCTGCTTGCTGCCGTCAATCTGCGTACGGCCGTTACCTCTGTTACCCCGTTGCTGGACCTGCTCGGCCGCACCTTCGGTTTTGGCACCACCATGACCGGCGTGCTGGGCATGCTGCCCACCGCTTCGTTTGCCCTGTTCGGCATGGCCACGCCGATGCTGGCCCGCCGCTTCGGGTTGGAGCGCACCGCCCTGATTGCCATGGGCCTGGCCGCCGCCGGCCTGGTGCTGCGCTCGTGCTCTGTCGGCATCACCAGCCTGCTGTTCGGCTCAGTCGTTGCCCTGGCCGGCATGGGCATCGGCAATGTGGTGGTGCCGCCACTGGTGAAACGCTACTTCGCCAACCGGGTGGGCACCGTCAGCACCCTGTACATCACCGTGCTGCAGCTGGGCACCATGCTGCCCGCCCTGCTGGCCGTGCCGCTGGCCGAACAGGCCGGCTGGCGTGTGTCGCTGGGCATCTGGGCCCTGCTTGCCCTCGCCGCTGCCCTGCCCTGGCTGGTGCTGGCCCGCCGCCGGCCGCATCCGGATCCGCTGGAACCCGCTGCAGTGGCCACTGCCCAGCCGCACGGCAAGGTGTCGCGCACGCCGCTGGCGTGGGGCATGGCGCTGATGTTCGGCATGACTTCCTTGATGACATATTCAATGTTCACCTGGCTGCCGCGCATCGTGGTGGAAGCCGGGGCTACGCCGGCGTTTGGCGGGCTGATGGTGGCGGTGTTTGCGGCCCTGGGCCTGCTGCCGTCACTGACCATGCCGGCGCTGGCGGTGCGGTTGGGCAACCCGTTCCCGCTGGTGCTGGTTGGGGTAAGTGCGTTTGTGATTGCCTTTGCCGGGTTGTTGTTTGCGCCGATGAAAGCCCCGTGGTTGTGGGTGGCGTTGCTGGGGGTAGGGCCGTCCACGTTCCCCTTGGCGCTGACGCTTATCAATCTGAGGACGCGCACGCCGGCCGGGTCGGCGGCGTTGTCGGGGTTCATGCAGGGGGTGGGCTACAGTTTCAGCTGCATCGGGCCGCTGTTGTTTGGGTGGCTGCATGATGTGAGTGGTGGGTGGGTGTTGCCGTTCGGGTTTCTGGGCGTGTGTCTGTGTGTGTTGTTGGCGGCGTCGTGGGTGGCGTGCAAGCCGCAGAAGCTTGAGGATCACTGGTGAGGGGCAGCCACGCAGGGCGTGGCTCTACGGATTGATTGGCATCTTGGGGGCAGCCACGCAGGGCGTGGCTCTACGGATTCCAAGAATGGCGATGGGTCCGTAGGTACCACGCCCTGCGTGGTACGCACCTCGCGCGATGCCACGTACACAGGTCGTAGGCATCACCTGACGTAGGGTGTCGGAAACTGACCTGGATGGCAGGTCAGTGACCTGGACCGGTGGAAGCAGTCCGGTCCTGCTGAACAGTTTCAGGGTGGACAGACCCCCGGAACAGCGCCGTGGCGGCGGCCGGAAGGTCTTGCAGATCAACAACTTGACCAAGATTCCGCAGGCGATGGCCGGCTTGCGGACTACCTTCCGTGTGTTAACGATTTGTGGACATATGAGAAATCGGGCACGATTGGCATGTGATGTGCGTCACATTTTTCGCACACCGACTCTTTTGAAAGGACGCTCTGGGGGCTCCATGTACAACCACCGGCCGCTGACGCTTGCCGTCAGCCTGGCATGCGCCACGCTTTGCCTTTCCGCCCCGGTTTCGGCCGCGACCCGCGCCGAACACCTGGCCGAAATCAGCCAGTACCGCGACCAGGCCCATTGGCTGGATGCGCTGGCGGCCATCGAACGCGCGCAGGCAGAAATTCCCGATGACGACCTGCTGTTCCGTCTGCAGGTGCTGACCTTGTCGGACATCGGCAATGCGCACCGCGCCTGGCAGCTGTACCAGCAACGCCCGGAATTGTTCGACGATGCGCAGAAGCAGCGCTTTGAAGCCAACTACCTGGCCAAGCGGGTCGGCTGGAGCCTGGCCTACGCGACCAGCGAAGACACCCGCCTGGACGAAGCGGAAGCGGCGCTGGCGCAGATGGACGCCATGCTGCAGCGTGATGGACTGAGCACGCAGACCGCCCCCCTGCGCGTGCGCTATGACCGCCTGATTCTGCTCAACCGGCTCAGCCGACATGCGCAGGTACGGGACGAATACCGCGCCCTGCTGGCCGAAGGCCACTCGATTCCGGACTACGTGAAAGCGGCGGTCGGCGATTCGCTGATGGCCACCCAGCACCCGGACGAAGCCATTCCGGTGCTGGAAGCCGCGCTGAAAGCCGACCCCGGCCAGACCGAAGCGCATTCGGAACTGGCCTACGCCTACCTGGAAAACGAACAGGCGGGTGAAGCGATCAACCTGCTGAAGAAGTGGAGTGCCGCCGAACCGGCGTGGCGCTGGGCCAATGGTGCGCGGGCACCCTATGCAAACTGGCCGCGCTACGAAGCCGACCTCAACCTGGCCATGGTGCGCGCCTACAGCGGCGACCTGCCGACCGCGCAGCGCGACCTTGAAGCGATGGTGGAAATGGCCCCGGGCAACGGCGGCACCCAGTCCTCGCTGGGCAACGTCTACATGATGCGCGGCTGGCCGCGCAGGGGCCTGGAACGCTACGGCATGGCCAACACGCTGGACCCGCGCGACGTGTCCGCGCGCATCGGCCAGATTGATGCGTACGTGGAGCTGCAGCGCGACGACCTGGCGCGCCCGATCCACGATTCCCTGCTGGAGGCCTACCCCAACCAGCCCTCGGTGCAGCGCATGGACCGCGCCTGGCGCGCGCATCGTGGCTGGCAGCTGCATGCCTATGCCGAAGGCGGCCGCAGCGAAGGCGGTGGCGGTGCGTCGCCGCTGGGCAACAACGACGGCCGCTATGGCGTGGAAGTGCAGTCGCCGCTGCTGGATGACCGCTGGCGCGTGGTGGCGTTTGCCGACCGCCGCAGCGTGGACTTCCAGGACCAGACCATCAACCCCTTGCGGCTGGGCCTGGGCACCCGCTACCGCTTCGGTCAGCTGGACGCGGAAGCCTTCGTCAACCGCGCCAATGACCACGTGGGCGACACCGGTCTGAGCGGCGGCGTGGGCTGGCAGTTCAACGACCGCTGGCACGTCGGCATCACCGCCGCGCGCAACGACGCCGATGCGTCGATGCAGGCACGCGTGGCCGGCATCACCGCCGACAGCGTGGCGGTAGCGGTGGATTACCACCGCAACGAGCGCTTTCAGTGGAGCATCGGCGGCAGCCAGTACCGCTACGACGACGGCAACCGCCGCGACACCGTCACCAGCAGCATCCAGCAGCGCCTGCTGACCCGCCCCACCCTGCTGCTGGACGGCCTGGGCAGCGTGTACGCCAGCCGCGGCAGCCTGGACGACGTGCCCTACTTCAACCCGTCGGAAGACCGTTCGGTGGAGATCGGGCTGCGCGTGGACCAGCAGCTGTGGCGGCATTACGAGCGCCACTTCCGTCATCGTCTGACCGTGTCGGTGGGCAACTACTGGCAGCAGGGCTATGGCAGCGCGCTGATTCCTTCGGCCGAGTACCGGCACGAGTGGCAGCTGGCCGATGGCCGCATTTTCGAATATGGCGTGAGCTGGTCGCGACCGGTCTACGACGGACAACGTGAACGACACATCGGCTTCGACGCCGGTCTGCGCTGGGGGCAATGAGATGCGACACATGGACTTGAAGCGCTTCATCACCATCACCCTGCTGGCCCTGCTGGCGGTGCTGGGAAACGCACATGCGCAACCGGTGCCGGCGCAGCTGCCCGCCCGCGTGCTGGATTCGGCCGACAACGGCCTGCTGGTGCTCAGCTACCACGATGTGCGCGACGACGTGGCGGTGAAGGGCGACCCGGACGCGTACGCGGTGAGCACGCAGAACTTTGCCGCCCACCTCGACTGGTTGTCGGCGCATGGTTACCACCCGGTGTCGCTGTCGCAGCTGATCACCGCCTCGCAGGGCGGTGCCCCGCTGCCGCCCAAGCCGGTGCTGCTGACCTTCGACGACGGCCTGCGCAGCGTGTACACCAAGGTGTTCCCGCTGCTGCGCGCCTACAACTACCCGGCCCTGGTGGCGGTGATCACCGACTACGTGGACATGGCGCCGGGCCGCACCATCGACTACGGCTACCGTCCGTTCGGCCATGACGACTTCCTGACCTGGGCGCAGATCCGCGAGATGCAGCGCAGCGGGCTGGTGGAACTGGCCAGCCACACCGACAACCAGCACCACGGCGTGCAGTCCAATCCGCAGGGCAACCAGACCCCGGCGGTGATAACGCGCACCTACTTCCCGGCCACCGGGCAGTACGAAACCGCGCAGCAGTACGAGAACCGCCTGCGCACCGACCTGGCGCTGAGCGTGAAGCGCATCCGCGACAACGTCGGCGTGAGCCCGAAGGCGATCGTGTGGCCGTATGCGGCTTACAACAGCCTGAGCAACCAGATTGCCGAAGACCTGGGAATGCCGGTGTCGTTCGACCTGGAAGGGCGCAGCACGCCGGTCACGGCAGACCTGCACGGGCTGGCACGCCTGCTGGTGACCGGCAACCCGACCGTGACCAACCTGGCCTACGAACTGCGCCGCGACGTGGAACGCGACGGCGTGCGTGCGCTGCAGATCGACCTGGATGCGGTGTACGACGCCGACCCGGTGCAGCAGGGCCGGAACCTGGACGCCTTGATCGAGCGCGTGAAAACCGTGGGCCCGACCCATGTGTTCCTGCAGGCCTTCGCCGACCCGGACGGCAATGGCTCGGCCGATGCCCTGTACTTCCCGAACCGGCACCTGCCGATGCGCGCGGACCTGTTCAACCGCGTGGCGTGGCAGCTGAAGACCCGCGCCGGGGTGAAGGTGTACGCATGGCTTCCGGTGCTCGGCTTTGAGCTGAAAGACCCGGCGATCCGCCAGGCGCTGGCGATTGAAAGCCCGGAAAGCGACGGTATTTTCCGCCTGGATTTCACCAACCCGAAGGTGCGTCACATCATTGACGACATCTATGAAGACCTGGCGATCAACTCGTACTTCGAGGGCCTGCTGTTCCACGACGACGCCTACATCCGCGATACCGAACTGGGCAACCTGCCGCAGGAAGGCGCGGATGGCGCACGCACCCAGGCGCTGATCGACTTCACCCTGGAACTGCGCAATGCCGCGCAGCGCTGGCGGCCGAAGCTGGCCACGGTGCGCAACCTGTACGCGCAGCCGGTGCTGCAGCCGCAGAGCGCGAGCTGGTTCGCGCAGCGTCTGGACCTGTTCAACCAGGCGTATGACCACACCGCGCTGATGGCGATGCCGTGGATGGAGGGCAGCCGCAACCCGGAGAAGTGGCTGGACCGGCTGGTGGTGGCGGTGCGCGCGCACGACCCGCAGATGAGCCAGACCATGTTCGAACTGCAGACCGTGGACTGGCGCACCCAGAAGCCGATTCCGGGCGAACGGCTGCGCGCACAGATCCGCCGGCTGCAGGCGCAGGGCGTGCGCCATTTCGCCTGGTATCCGGACGACTTCATCGCCGGCAAGCCGTCCACCAAGGACGCGCGCGCGGCGATGTCGACGCGCAACTTCCCGTATCCGGAGAAGTGAGGCCCCGCCATGCATCCCTTCGTCTACATACTGTTCCAGTTCGCCTTCTTCTACCCGATGGTGATGGCGTTCTTCTGGATGTCCGGCGGGCTGTACTACTTTTTCCGCCGCGAGCGCAAGGCGCGTGACCGCGACGACCCGCCGCCGATGGACCACTACCCGTTCGCGTCGCTGCTGATTCCCTGCCACAACGAATCGGACAATCTGGACGACACGCTGGGCGCGGCACTGGCGCAGAAGTACCCGGACTTCGAGGTGATCGCCATCAACGATGGCAGCCGCGACGACACCGGTGCACGCCTGGACGCGCTGGCCGCGCAGCACCCGCGCCTGCGCGTGGTGCACCTGGACCGCAACCTGGGCAAGGCCAATGCGCTGCGCATGGGCGCACTGGCGGCGCGTTCGGAATACCTGGTGTGCATTGACGGCGACGCGATGCTGGAGGAGTACGCCACGCACTGGATGGTGTGGCACCTGACCAGCGGCCCGCGCGTGGGCGCGGTGACCGGCAATCCGCGCATCCGCAACCGCTCCACCCTGCTGGGCCGCCTGCAGGTGGCCGAGTTCTCGTCGATCATCGGCATGATCAAGCGCGCGCAGCGCGTGTACGGGCGCATCTTCACCATTTCCGGGGTGATTGCCGGCTTCCGCCGCACCGCCCTGCACCGCATCGGCTACTGGGCCGACGACATGGTGACCGAGGACATCGACATCAGCTGGCGCCTGCAGCTGGACCACTGGGACATCCGCTACGAACCCAATGCGCTGTGCTTCATCCTGATGCCGGAAACCCTGAAGGGTCTGTGGCGGCAGCGCCTGCGCTGGGCCCAGGGCGGCGTGGAAGTGCTGCTGCGGCATGGCCGTTCGTTGTTCAGCTGGCGCAAGCGGCGCATGTGGGGCGTGCTGCTGGAGTACATCCTGAGTGTGTTCTGGGCTTACACCATGCTGGCGATCGTGGTGCTGTGGGCGCTGGGCAAGTTCATGCCGCTGCCCAACGAGCTGTACATCGCCACGCTGCTGCCGCAGTGGCACGGCGTGATTCTGGCGCTGGTGTGCCTGCTGCAGTTTGCCAGCAGCCTGATCATCGACCGCCGCTACGAAACACATATCGGACGCAACTACTTCTGGGTGATCTGGTACCCGATGGCGTACTGGCTCATCAGTCTGTTCACGACCCTGGTGGCCCTGCCCAAGACGCTGTTCAAGCGCCGTGGCAAGCGAGCTGTGTGGGTCAGTCCTGACCGGGGAATCAAATGAACGCCAAACCGAAATCCACCCGCCGTTTCGACTCGCGCCTGATCCGCAAATCGCGCAACCAACCGCGCCTGCAGCGCACCGCCTGGGGCTTTGTGACCCTGGCGTTCTGGGGGTTCTATTTCTACCTTTGGGCACCGCTGGTCACCGCCATTTCCTGGTTGCTGGGCGGCCACCTGGCGTTCCTGCAGTTGTATGAGTACAAGCAGAGCATCGACCCGTTCCTGGTGATCGCGCTGCCGATCATGCTGGTGTGCTCGGCGGTGCTGCTGATTGCCTGGGCCGAGTACAACCGCTTCCGCTTCGCCGGCAAGGAACGGCGCAACCCGCGCCAGGACGTGACCCGTGAAGAAATGGCCCGTGACCTGGGCGCGACCCCGGCACTGGCCGCCGAGCTGCTGTCGGGCAAGGCGGTGACCCTGCACATGGACGACCACGCCCGCCCGGTGGGGTTGAGCCACCAGGGCCTGGTGGGCCCGGAACCGGTCGCGCGGTTGGCCTGACCGTCTGGATGCGCATGGCGCGTCCCTACGCACGGACGGCGCGGTGGCGTAGTGACACGCCATGCGTGTCAACGCGTTGCCGGACCCGCCCGGCACGATGAATGGCCGCTTTCCCCCACAACCGGCGTATGCTGCTGTTGGGGAGACACCCGCCCGCACTTCCATGTGAGGGCATTTCCATGTCATTCGTCGAAAATCTGATCGAACAGATCGCCCGGGCCACCGGCCTCGGCGACAACACCCGTAAGTTCGTCGGTGTACTGGCCAGCTTCATCTTCAGCCAGCCAGAGGGCTTCAAAGGGTTCCAGAAACTGTTCCAGAAGGCCGGCCTGGGAGGCATTTTCGACTCCTGGCTCAGCGGCAGCCCCGGCATGCGTGACATCGATGCCGGGCAGATCCAGAACGCCCTGGGCGAGCGCAGCCTCGGGGCCATTGCAGAAAAGGCCGGGGTCCCCAAAACCCTCATCGGCGGTGCGCTGGCCAGCGCTCTGCCGCTGCTGGTGCGATCGGTCACCGCCGGCGGGAAGATTCCTACCGACCTGCCGAGCGAGCTGGCAGGGCTGGCCGGCGGCCCCCTGAACTGGGGCAACAACACGGTCACCCACCTGCGTGGCCCACGTAGACGCGGCAGCTTCTGGCGCTGGCTGCTGCCGGTGCTGGCCCTGCTGGCGCTGGCGTACTGCGGCTGGCATATGCGCGGCAAGTCGCCCCCGCTCGGCACCCCGGCCGCGGCCACCGCGCCGATGGCCACGACCGACAGCACCGCGCAGTCGGTGGGTGCACCTACCTTCGCCTTCCAGAACAGTGGCGGCAAGGTGGACGTCAGCGGCACGCTGGCCTCGGCTGCGGAAAAGTTCCAGTTGCTGGATGCACTGAAATCGACTTTCGGCAGCGACAAGGTAAACGCCCGGTTGGACGTGGACAACAGCGTCAAAACCGCTTCGTGGCTGGACTCCCTGAAAGCGCTGCTGCCCAGCCTGAAAGCCGATGGGCTGAAGTTCGCCTTCAATGGTGACGCGGTGAAACTGGATACACGCGCCCTGCCCGAGGCCGAGCGGTTCGCGGTCAGTTCGCTGTTCCAGAAACAACTGCCCTCAATGAAGATCGAAGGCCTGTTGGACGAAGGTCTGGAAGCGATCAAGGACCTGAAAGCAGGGTACAGCGCCACCGATCTGACTGCCGCGCTCAACAAGACAGCGGTGCACTTCAATTCGGGCTCGGCCACACTGACCCGCAGCAGCGATGAGGTCATCAAACGTGCGGCAGAAGCCATCCAGGCCGCGCCGGACCTTACCGTGGTGGAAGTGGCCGGGCATACCGACAACCAGGGCGATGCCATGCGTAACCAGGCGCTGAGTGAGCAGCGGGCGCAAGCGGTCAAGGCGGCGCTGGTTGCTGCGGGTGCCCCGGCCGAGCGGCTCCAGGCGCGTGGCTTCGGCTCCAACCGACCGATCGGCGACAACGCCACCGAAGCCGGGCGCGCGGCGAACCGGCGCATTGTGTATGAGGTGGTGCGGTAGGCAACGACCGTGGGTCGATGCATGGGTAGGTAACGACCAACGGTCGTTACCTACCGCCGCGTCTGCCCTTCCCCACGCACCACGAACCGCTCCACGGTCAGCGCTTCCAATCCCATTGGCCCATACGCATGCAGCCGCGTGGTGGAGATGCCGATCTCGGCACCCAGCCCGAGTTCGCCGCCGTCTGAAAAACGCGACGAGGCATTCACCATCACCACCGCCGAACGCAGTGCCTGCACGAAGCGCTCTGCCGCCGCTGCATCCTCGGTGACGATCACCTCGGTGTGATCCGAGCTGTACTGCTGGATATGCGCCAGCGCCTGTTCCAGATCATCCACCACACGGACGGCGAGAATCAGATCCAGGTATTCGGCGGCGTAATCCTCATCCGTCGCTTCAGCGGCCTGCGGCAGCCACTGCCGCGCACGCGCGTCGGCACGCAGCTGCACGCCACGTTCTGCCAGCGCATTGCCGGCCAGTGGCAGGAACCCGGCGGCCACGTCGGCATCCACCAGCAGCGTCTCCAGCGAGTTGCAGGCGGCGGGGCGGCTGCACTTGCCGTCCACCAGCAGGGCGACCGCGCGCTCCAGGTTCGCGGCGCGGTCCACGTACAGATGGCACACGCCCTTGTAGTGTTTGATCACCGGCACACGTGCATGTTCGGCAACGAACCGGATCAGGCCTTCGCCGCCGCGCGGAATGGCCAGGTCGATGACCTCGTTGAGCTGCAGCAGTTCCAGCATGGTTTCGCGGCGCAGGTCTTCCACCAGCGTCAGCGCCGCATCCGGCACGCCCGCGTCACGCAGCGCGCGCTTGAGTGCGGCGGCAATCGCCGTGTTGGAGTGGATCGCTTCGGAGCCACCGCGCAGGATCACCCCGTTGCCGGCCTTGATGCAGAGTGCAGCGGCGTCGGCGGTGACGTTGGGGCGGGCTTCGTAGATCATCGCGATGACGCCGAGTGGCACGCGTACTTTCTGCACGCGGATGCCGTTGGGGCGGATGTCGTCACGGGTGATCGCGCCGACCGGATCGGGCAGCGCGGCGACTTCGCGCAGGGCGGCGCTGATGGCGGCCAGGCGTGCCGGGTTCAGGGCGAGACGGTCAAGCATGGCGGTGCCGGTGCCTTTGGCTTCTGCGGCGGCCAGGTCGCGGGTGTTGGCAGTGAGGATGGCGTCGCTGTCGGCGTCGAGGGCGTCGGCCATGCTGTTGAGCAGCGCGGTTTTGGCGCTGGCGGAGAGCTGCGCCAGGGCCTGCGCGGCGGCGCGGCAGGCCAGGGCCTGGGTGCGGATGTCAGAGACGGGCATGTTCAAATCCTCGTAGAGCCACGCCCTGCGTGGCTGCAAGGTGGGTCGAAGCCACGCAGGGCGTGGCTCTACGTGTTGCCAAGCATGGCGTTTGACGCGCATGGCGCGTCACTACGCAATCGCACGTTGCCACATGACGTGTCATCGCGCCGCCGCATGGCCCGTAGTGACACGCCATGCGTGTCACCCCAGCGCCGGAACGCGCACTCACACCAACACCATATCGTCCCGGTGGATCACATTTCCCCCGTAGTTGTACCCCAGCACGCCCTCAATCTCGCGCGAATGCCGCCCCGCCACCCGCCGGATATCACTGGCCGAATACTGGCTGACGCCACGTGCCAGCGTCACGTCGCCGGCGTCAGTGCGCAGCCGCACCTGCACCATGTCACCCCGCCGGAAATCGCCCTCGGCCGTGGTCACCCCGCCCGGCAGCAACGAGGCCCCCTTCTCACGCAACGCCCGCGCAGCACCCTCATCCACCACAATCGCCCCCGCTTCCAGCGGCGCATGCCGCAGCCAGTATTTGCGTGCCGCCTCGCGGCTCTGCCCGGCATGGATGCGGGTACCAAACAACCGCCCCTGCGCCAGCGCCCGCACCACGTCCGCGTCGCGGCCATTGAACAGGCAGGTATCAATACCTACCCTGCCCGCCTTCGCGGCGGCTTCCAGCTTGGTATGCATGCCACCGGTGCCGGCACCACTGCCGGCCCCGCCGGCCATCGCCAGTACGGTCGTGGTCAACTCGGGCACATCGTGAATCGGCACCGCATCCGGATCACGACGCGGGTCGGCGCTGTACAGACCGTCGATATCCGTAGCGATGAACAGTACATCGGCATCGATCAGCGCCGCCACGGTGGCAGCGAGATTGTCGTTGTCGCCCAGCTTCAGTTCGTCCACCGAAACGGTGTCGTTCTCGTTCACCACCGGCAAGGTGCCCAGCCGCAGCAGCTCATTCAACGTGGCACGTGCATTGAGATAGCGGCGACGGTTGCGCAGGTCGTCGTGGGTCAGCAGTACCTGCGCCACCGGCCGTTCGAAAAAACGCTGCCACAGGCCGATCAACTGCGCCTGGCCCAATGCCGCCAGCGCCTGCCGGGCGGCCATGGCCGCGCCGGCTTCCAGTGCACGCGGCACGATGGCGCGACCGGCAGCGACTGCACCCGAAGACACAATGACCACTTCGCGCCCCGCCTGCACATGCGCCGATACGAACTGCGCCAATCCCAGCGCGTGCCGTGGCGACAACCCGCCACCATCCGCCGCCAGCAGGCTGCTGCCGACCTTGAGCACGGCACGCCGCCATGTGGGCAACGCTTGTTCGGGGAAACGCGATGCAGTCATGGCAGATACCAGTAAAGGGGTCAGGTCGGGTTAACGGGTCAGCCACTCATACACGTGAAGCTTCGACGCCTGCATCGTCACCAGCGGGTCGCGGGCGACGATGGCTTCCGCCTCGGCAAGGCTTCCCACATTGCACAGCACATAGGCTCCGCCACTGCCGTCGCTGAAGCCACCGGTCAGGTGCAGCTGTCCGGCAGCGCGCAGCGCATCAAGGAAGTCGCGGTGCGGCTGCACGGCGGCGGCAGTGAACCCGGGCAGACGCAGGGCCATCACCAGGTACAGGGTGGCCATCAGACCAGCGCCGCCCAGCGCGTGCGCAGTTCATCCAGACGCAGGTCGGCAGCCGCACCGGGCGACACGCGCGCGGCCAGGCTGCCTTCCGGGGTACGCCCCTGCCCTGCGGTGTCGGCCGAGGCGGCAGCAGCCTTGTAGGCCTCGCGGAACGGCACACCGGCAACAGCCGCTTCCACGGCAACGTCGGTGGCGTACATGCCCGAATCAATGGCAGCACGCAGCTTGTCGTCGCGCCATTCCAGGTTGGCCAGCAGCGCCGGCAGCAGTTCCAGCGCCGGAATGCCGCGACCGAAGCCGTGGAAGATCGCCCCCTTGCTGCTCTGCAGGTCACGGTGGTAACCGGACGGCAGCGACAGCAGTTGTTCGATCTCGGTGCGCGCGGCGGCTACGCTTGCATGGGTGGCGCGCAGCAGTTCCACAACATCGGGGTTGCGCTTGTTCGGCATGATCGAGCTGCCGGTGGTGTACTGCGCCGGCAGCGCCACAAAACCGAACTCGCCGCTGGTGAACAACGACAGGTCCCAGGCAATGCGGCGCAGGTCCAGGGTGGCACCGCCGAGGGCTTCCAGTGCCGCCAGTTCGAACTTGCCGCGCGACAGCTGCGCGTAGATCGGCGAGATCTGCATGCGCGCAAAACCCAGCGCTTCAGTGGTGTGGGAGCGATCCAGCGGCAGGTTGACGCCGTAGCCGGCCGCGGTGCCGAGCGGGTTGGCGTCGATCAGCGCGTAGGTGTCGTGCGCGCGGATGGCGTTGTCGATGAAAGCTTCGGCCCAGCCGGCCCACCACATGCCCGCCGAGGAAACCACGGCGCGCTGGATGTGGGTGTACCCCGGCAGCGGAATGTCCTTCTCGGCCTCGGCGCGTTCCAGCGCGACCTTGGCGATCTCGCGGCTCAGCTCGGCCACGCGCAGCAGCTTGTCCTTCAGCCACAGGCGGGTGGCGACCAGGATCTGGTCGTTGCGGCTGCGCCCGGTGTGGATGCGGCGGCCGGCATCGCCGAGGCGCTCGGTCAGGCGCGCTTCGATGGCGGAGTGGCAATCCTCGAAGCGCTCATCGAGCACGAACGCGCCACTGCGGAAATCGTCGGCGAGGATGTCCAGCTCGCGCAGCAGCCCGTCCAGCTCCTCGCTGCTGAGGATGCCGATGTGCTGCAGGCCCTGCGCGTGCGCCTTGCTGGCAGTCACGTCATACAGGAAGAACTCGCGGTCAAGGATGACGTCATCGCCAGCGAGGAAGGTCTGGATTTTTGCATCCACCGCCACGCCGGGCTTCTGCCACAGAAGGTCTGCCATTGTCTTGCTCCAATCAATGCGGAATTGCGGTGAGCTCGTCCAGGCCCAGGGCCAGGTTGAGGTTCTGCATGGCCTGGGTGGCCGCGCCCTTGAGCAGGTTGTCCAGCGTGGCCACCACGACCACGCGCTTGCCACCCGGGGCAACGTCGAAGCCACCGATCTGCACGCCGTGGCGGCCGGCAATGTGGCTCACCCATGGGGCCGGGTCGATCACCTCCACCAGCGGCTCGTGCGCGTAGAAGGCCTGGTAGCGGGCGAGGATCTGCTCACGGGTCATCACTTCGGTCAGCCACAGGTTGACGGTCATGGTGATGCCACGGAAATGCGGGGCCACGTGCGGCATGAACTCCACCGGCACGCGCAGGTGCGCGGACACTTCGCGCTCGTGCACGTGGTTGGTGAGCGCATACGGCATCAGGTTGTCGGCCAGCAGCTCGGGGTTGTTCTTGTCCGAGGGCGTGGTGCCGGCACCGGAGTACCCGGACACGCCGAAGCACTGCGGCGGCCCGGCCAGCTGGGTCAACAGCGGGCTGATCGCCAGCTGCATGGCGGTGGCGTAGCAGCCGGGATTGCTGATGTGCTTCTGGCCGCTGTACTTGCCACGGGTGAGTTCGGGCAGGCCGTAGTACCAGCTGCCTTCAAAACGGTGGTCGGCCGAGAGGTCCACGATGACCGTGTCCGGCTTGGCCGCATCCAGCGCGGCCACGAACGGCGCGGAGAGATTGTTGGGCAGCGCGAGGATCACCGCGTCCATGCCCTTTGCAGCGACGGCGTCGGCGTCGAGATTTTCAAAGTAGAGCCGGGCCATGCCCGGCTGCACGGCCTGATCAGGCACTGGCTGGCCAGCCAGCTCGCGCGAGGACACAAAGCCCAGCTGCAGGTTCGGGTGCGCGGCGATCAGCTTGATCAGCTCGGCCCCGGTGTGGCCACGTGCGCCGACGATGCCAACGGTGAAGTGTTTGGAAGTGCTCATGCGGTTCTCTTCGCTCAGCCCAGCAGGCTGGGGGTGCGGGCAGCACAGTGGTCGACATAGCTGCGGATGCGCTCGAAACCGTCCGCGCCAAACCAGAATACTTTCCAGTGATCCTGTTTGTAGCAGCCGTCAGATTCGGCGTAGTAGAAATGATTGATCGGGTTGCCGTGGCGCGAGCGCCAGAACAGCTGCGGGGTTTCTTCCAGCATCACGTTCCACACCGCACGCCCCAGTCCCTCGCCCTGCGCGTCATCGAGCACGGCGAACTTGTCCAGGTATACACCTTCCGCCTCGTCGGTGAGGATCACCGCGGCGCGGTAGTTCTCGCTGACGTAAGCGCGCAGCAGCCTGGTCTTGTCGAAGTAGTCCGACACCAGGGTGCGGCCGAAGCTGGATTCAATCAGGCCCTTCAGGCGCGGCAGGTCCAGTTCGCTCCAGGAAGTTGCGCGCAGCACCTTTTCGCCCTTGCGCACCAGCGTGCCCGAGCCCTTGTGGGTGAACAGTTCCTTGGCCAGGTCCGCCGGGCGGGTGATCGACACCGACGATTCCAGCGGCAGACGATCCAGCAGGTCCTTGATCTGTTCGATCTTGACCTTCATGCCGCCGTGGATCCACGGCTGCGCGATCAGGTGGTCGTACTCGGTGGACAGGTTGATCGAATCGATCACCTTGCCCTCTTCATCGAGCAGGCCGCCGGTGCCGGTGAGGAAGATGATCTTGTACGGCTGCAGTTCCTGCACCAGTTCGTTGGCGGCAAAATCCGCATTGACGTTGAGGATCTGACCGCAACGGGTTTCGCCCAGGCTGGTGATCACCGGAATGGAGCCGGCGCGCAGGCTGGCTTCGATCGGGGCCAGGTTGACCTTCTTCACCTCGCCGACCAGCCCGTAGGTGGCCTGGTCCAGATACTCGGCTTCGAACACGCCACCGGTGATGGACGTGGCGCGCGCGCCGTTCTGCTGCAGTGCTTCGACCAGCTGCAGGTTGGACTGCTGGAACACGCGGCGCACGATGGCCAGGCCTTCCGGCGAGGTCACGCGCAGACCGTTGACGGTTTCCTTGACGATGCCGGCGGCGGACAGCTCGGCATCCAGCTGCGGGCCCGCACCATGCAGCACGATCGGGGTCAGGCCCACTTCCTGCAGGAACGACAGCGAGGAGGTCAGCGCGTCAAGATCGTCGCGCAGGACCGCGCCGCCGACCTTGACCACGGCAAAGCGCTTGGCGTCCAGCTGAGAAAAGCGCTTCAGGTACTGGCTGATCTCCTTCGCGCTGGCCATGCTGGAGAGCAGGCGCACGATGGTCTGGCGGGTCTGGCGGTGGGGCTGGAGTGCAGGAGACATTTCGGTTTCGTCACAAGCGGCCGCAGCCGCAGGAAGGGGGAACGTCGCAGCAGGCTGCGACGCGCTCAACAATCAGGCACCGGCGGCGATGATGCGGTGCACGGAATCGGTGTAACGCTGCAGTTGCTCCAGCGTCACGAACTCATCGGCGGTGTGGGCCTGGGCGATGTCGCCCGGGCCGTACACCATCGTGGTGTAGCCACCGGCCGAGAACAGCGAGGCCTCGGTCCAGAAGTCCACCGCGTTGCCAATCGGAATGTCCAGCGCATCGGCGACGTCGCGCGCCAGCAGGCGGCGATGTTCGGCTTCAGCGATGTCGCCAGCCGGCAGGCTGGGGCCACGGAAGGTCTCGGTGAACAGTGCCGCTTCCGGTTCGGCGAAGCCGGCAAAGGTGGCCAGCAGCGCGTCGATGTCCATCGACGGCAGCGGACGGAAGCCGAAGCGCAGTTCGGCAGCCGGGGCAATCATGTTGGCCTTGATGCCGCCTTCGACGCGGCCGATGTTGAAGCGCAGGCCAGTCAGCCCGCCAAAGCGCGCGTGGGCCAGCGACTCCACATGGTCCAGCGCGCGGTTGCCCCAGCGCATGGCCTGGTGCAGCGCGCTGGCGGCGGCATCCTGCTTGCCCGAGGCATGCCCTGCCCGCCCGGCGAACTGCATCAGCACAGAGCTGATGCCACGGTGCGCGAGCACCGCTTCGCTCATGGTCGGCTCGGCCACCAGCACCGCTTCATACGGGATGCCACGGGCCAGGAACGCCGCGATGCAGCGCGGGTCGTTGGCTTCTTCGTCGCTGGAGAACAGGAACGCGGCATCGCCATCACTGGCATTGGCCGCAGCGACCAGTGCCGCCGCTGCGCCCTTGATGTCACACACACCGAGGCCGATCACCCGGTCTTCGGTGCGCCGCATCACGTGCGGGTCGGCGCTCCAGTGCGGGGAATCAGGCACGGTATCCAGATGCACGTTGAACAGGTACTTCGGGGTACCGCGCACCGCATACAGGCTGACCGCACCGGCACCGTGGTCGATCACCTCGACGTTGAACCCGGGCAGGTTCGCACGCAGGTAATCGAAGATGCCCCCGGTGGTGATCGCACGCGGCGGATTGCGGGTGTCGAATGACACCAGGGCCTGCAGGTGGTTGAGCGTTTGTTCAAGCATGAATCAAGTTTTCCGTGGGGTGGGAACCGGTAGCGCCGGCCGTTGGCCGGCACCACGGGATTGCCTGGTTGCCGGCCAACGGCCGGCGCTACCGATGAACGAAATTACCGGTTCACCTGCGCGTACAAGGTGGAGCTCATACCAAACAGCTTGATGAACCCTTCCGCCTCCTCCACACCCCAATCCGCCGACTGCGCATAGGTCGCGCCCTTGGCATTGAGCAGGTGCGGCGACTTCACCGCCACCGCATCCACACGGCCGCCACGGGTCTCCAGCACCACTTCACCGTTGACCTTGGTCTGCGAGGACTTCAGGAAGGCTTCGATGTCGGTCTTCAGCGGGTCGTGGTAGAAGCCTTCGTACACCAGCTCCACCCACTTGCGTGCCACGTCCGGCTTGAAGCGGTTCTGCTGCTTGGTCAGCACGGCATCTTCCAGCGCGCGGTGCGCGGTCAGCAACGACACCAGGCCCGGGGCTTCGAACACGATGCGGCCCTTCAGGCCGATCACGGTGTCGCCGGTGTACACGCCACGGCCCACGCCGTACGGGGCGAACAGCTTGTTGAGCTGGGCCAGGATCTGCTCGCCCGGCAGCGCCTTGCCGTTCAGTTCCACCGCTTCGCCTTCGACGAACTTCAGGGTGACGTGCAGCGCTTCGGTCGGCCACTGCTCACGCGGTGCGCACCAGCCGCGCGCACCCTCGCCCGGGGCTTCCCAACGGTCGATCTCGCCACCGGACATGGTGACGCCCAGCAGGTTTTCATTGATGGTGTATGCCTGCTGCTTGGCGCGCACGCCGAATCCACGCTCTTCCAGATACTTCTGCTCGTAGGCGCGGGTCTGGGTGTGTTCCTTCTGGATTTCACGGATCGGCGCGACGATCTGGTAGTCGCCCAATGCCTTCACCGCCAGGTCAAAACGCACCTGGTCGTTGCCCATGCCGGTGCAGCCGTGGGCGATGATGTTGGTGCCCAGTTCGGCGGCGCGCTTCAGTGCGGCGTCGACGATCAGGTAACGGTCGGACACCAGCAGCGGGTACTGGCCCTGGTAGCCTTCGCCGGCCCACACGAACGGCTTGACGAAGCCCTTCCAGATGGCCGGGCCGCCGTCCACGGTGACGTGGCTGGTCACGCCCAGTTCGGCGGCGCGCTTTTCGATGAAATCGCGTTCTTCGTCATCCACGCCGCCGGTGTCGGCGAACACGGTGTGCACGTTGTAGCCGCGCTCCTGCAGGTAAGGGACGCAGAAGCTGGTGTCGAGTCCGCCGGAGAAAGCCAGGACGATGTCTTTGTTGCTCATGGGGGTCGGGTCCAAATTGAGAATCTGTGGTCGTAGAGCCACGCCCTGCGTGGCTGCGCTTGGTTCGGGTCCGCAAAGCCACGCAGGGCGTGGCTCTACGGTGGGTTTGTTTGAGCTTATCGTCCTGCTACCGCAGCCATGATCGCCTTCTGCACGTGCAGGCGATTCTCGGCTTCGTTGATGGCGATGCACTGCGGCGAATCCATCACGCCGTCGGTGGCCTTGACGTTGCGACGCAGCGGCAGGCAGTGGCTGAACACGCCGTTGTTGGTGAGCGCCATCTTGCGTTCGTCAACAATGAAGTGCTTGTACTGGTCGCGGATCGGCTTTTCCGGTTCCCAGTTGCCGAAGAACGGCAGCGCGCCCCAGCTCTTGGCGTAGACCACGTCGGCACCGGCATAGGCGCTGTCGACGTCATGGCTGATCTTCAGCGAACCGCCGTTCTCGGCGACGTTCTGCTCGGCCCAGCCCATGTAGCGCTCGTCCAGGATGTAATCGGCGGTCGGGCACAGCAGGGTGACGTCCATGCCCATGCGGGTGGCGATGGTCAGCGCCGAGTTGGCCACCGCGGTGTTCAGCGGCTTGGGGTGGTAGGTCCAGGTCAGCACGTACTTCTTGCCGCGCAGGTCCTGTGTGCCGAAGTGCTCCTGCAGCGCCATCACATGGGCCAGTTCCTGGCACGGGTGGGTGATGGTTTCCATGTTGATCACCGGCACCGGCGAGTACTTGGCGAAGCTGTTGAGCACGATGTCCTGGCGGTCATAGGCCCAGTCGACGAACTTCGGGAACGCGCGCACCGCGATGATGTCGCAGTAACGGCCCAGGACCTTGGCCACTTCGGCGATGTGCTCCTCGGTGTCGCCGTCCATTACCGTGCCCAGGTTGAACTCGATCGGCCACGCGTCCTTGCCCGGCTGCAGCACCACCGCATGCGCGCCCAGCTGGAACGCGCCCAGCTCGAAGCTGGTGCGGGTGCGCATGGACGGGTTGAAGAACACCAGGGCGATGGACTTGCCCTTCAGGTGGTCGCCGAGCTTGTTCTGTTTGAACAGGGCGGCCTGGGTCAACAGGGCGTCCAGTTCCGGACGGCTCCAGTCCTGGGTGTTCAGGAAGTGCTTCAGGGACATCGATCGATCCTTTGAGGCGGGTTTCAATGGAAGAAAGGGTACAAATGCAACTTTTCAAATCGTAGAAACGAAAAAACCCAGCACGGGGGCTGGGTTTTCCGAACAGACAGCACGAAGCTCCGGTTACCCAGCGAAAATGTGGGGTTCCGGTCGGCGGGCACGCGACGTCATGCCCGTAGCCATACGGGCGGCGCTGGTGTCGTGCTGGAAGTCGGTGAGTTTCATCGCCCGCCATCTTTGCATGTGGCGAATGCCAGCGCAAGGCCGAAACCGACGACAGGGGCCGTAGAGCCGGGCTTGCCCGGCTGAAGCCGCATTGGTCGCCCAGCCGGGCAAGCCCGGCTCTACGTCAGCACCACCCGGAGCGATCAGGGATTGGCGGGGGCGGCAGCCTGCTGCTCGGCCCCGACCCACGGGGTGATCGAGACCCGGATCTTCAACCGGTTGCCGGGGTCTTCCGGCAGCCGCGAACGGTACTTGGTGCCCTTGTAGACGTAGTCCACGTCATAGGCGATGGGCCGGCGGAACTCACGGCCGACCGGCACGATCCTGCAGTCGCGGGTCAATAACGGGCCATTGCCCGCCGCCGGGGCGGCTTCCACCACCGGGCTGCCGTCCTCGTTCACCTGGGTGTCGTCACGTTTGAAGATCGAACGGACCGAGTCCATGAAGCGGCCGAACCGCCCCTTCTCTTCCTGCGGCTCCTCGCCGGTGACGTTCACCGGGGCCAGGGTCCGGGTCGACACCGGCTCGCAATGCTCCTCGGTGCGGGTAGCGCGCAGGGTCTGGAACACCGGCTCCACGTTGAGCACCTGGGCGTAGTCGAACTTCACGTTCTCGACAATCACCACCCGGTTGCGGACGTCAGCTTCCTGGGCGCACGCCGTGAAGGCGGCACTTCCGGTCAGGCAGCCAGCCAGCGTCAGCAACAAGGCGGATTTCATTGGCAACCGGGTCGAGGACAAGGTGGATAGTGTAGGCAGTGGCAGGGGCAAGGGGCTGAACATTACCCGTCCGTGACGTTATTGCCCATAGCCAGACGGGCAGAAAGCGACACCGCCTGACGTGGTCAGCCCACTCCAGGCCCTGCCAGACCGGCGCGGGCGACCGTTGTGCTCTAAAATCGGGGGCTTGCCCCACTCCCCTCGGCCAACGCCCCTCATGACCCTGCGCCTGCACAACAACCTGACACGCCAGCTCGAACCGTTCACCCCGCTCGATCCGGCCTGTCCGACCCTGTATGTGTGCGGTCCCACGGTCTACAACTATGTACATATCGGCAACGCGCGCGGGCCGGTGGTGTTCGGGGTGCTGGCCGACCTGCTGCGCCGGCGTTTCGGCGGGTTGCGCTACGCGCGCAACATCACCGACGTGGACGACAAGATCAATACCGCCGCACGCGAGCAGAACGTGCCGATCAGCGCGATCACCGACCGCTTCGCCGCGGCCTACCGTGAAGACATGGCCGCGCTGGGCGTGGTGCCGCCGGACATCGAGCCGGAAGCCACCGCGCACATGGCGCAGATCATCACCATGATCGAGCAGCTGATCGCCGCCGGGCACGCCTACGCCGCCGAAGGCCACGTACTGTTTTCGGTGTCTTCGTATGCCGACTACGGCAAGCTCTCGCGCCGCGATCCGGAGGAAATGCTGGCCGGTGCCCGTGTGGACGTGGCCCCGTACAAGCGTGACCCGGGTGACTTCGTGCTGTGGAAACCCTCCAGCGACGACCTGCCGGGCTGGGAATCGCCCTGGGGCCGTGGCCGCCCGGGCTGGCATATCGAGTGCTCGGCGATGGCCGCCGCGCACCTGGGCGAAACCATCGATATTCACGCCGGCGGCGTCGACCTGCAGTTCCCGCACCACGAGAACGAGATCGCACAGAGCGAGTGCGCCCACGGCGGCAAGACGTTCGCCCGGTTCTGGCTGCACAACGGCATGCTGAATTTCGGCGGTGCCAAGATGAGCAAGTCGATCGGCAACATCGAGCGCGTGCATGATCTGGTGCGCAGGCATGCACCGGAAGCGCTGCGTCTGGCGCTGCTGTCCGCGCACTATCGGCAGCCGCTGGACTGGTCGGACGCACTGATTGAACAATCCGCACGCACCCTGGACCGCCTGTACGGCACCCTGCGGGATCTGGCCGACGTGGAGGCCACCGCGGTGATTCCGGCCGAAGTGGAAGCCACCCTGGATGACGACCTGAACACCCCGCAGGCGCTTGCCGAGCTGGCGCGGCTGGGTGCGGAAGCACGGCGTGCCGAACCGGCTGACCGTGCCGCCGCCAAGTCTGCCCTGCTGGGTGCAGGCCTGGCGCTGGGCCTGCTGCAGCAGGATCCGGCCGCGTGGTTTGGTACCGCCGGTGGGGATGCCGATGACGATGCGCGGATCCAGGCGCTGATTGATGAGCGCACTGCGGCCAAGGCCGCGCGTGACTTCGCGCGTGCAGATGCGATCCGCGATCAGCTGGCGGCAGAGGGTATCGTGCTGGAGGACACTGCGCAGGGGATTCGCTGGGTGCGCAAGCGCGGCTGACGCCGTCACCCGACCAACGGTCGGGTGCTACCGGGATCCCGCAGCGCTGTTGTCCCGCGTCCGTATTGTTTCGTTGATACCGAATTGATCGAGAGTGTTGTGATGGAAAGTCCGTTCCCGCTTGAACCTACTGCTGCCGAAGCGCAGGCCGCCATCGCCGAGGAATTCGCCTTCTTCGGTGACTGGTCCGAGCGCTACCAGTACCTGATCGACCTGGGCCGCAAGCTGCCGGCCTTCCCCGAGGAATGGAAGTCCGAAGAGCACCGCCTGCTGGGCTGCCAATCGATGGTGTGGATCGTTCCGGAGGGCAATGCGCAGAAGCTGCGCTTCCATGCGATCAGTGACTCGGCCATCGTCTCGGGGCTGATCTATCTGGCCCTGCGGGTGTACTCGGGCCGCTCGGCGGAAGAGATCCTGGCCACCGAGCCGACCTACATCAGCGATATCGGCCTGGCCAAGCACCTGTCACCGACCCGCAGCAACGGCGTTGCGGCAATGCTGGCCTTCATCCGCGACACCGCACAAGCGCAATCGTGAGCCCGGCCGCCCCCACGCCGGCCGGCGAAGAAAGCGCACTCGGTCTGCTGGCCCGCCCGGGCTTCGCGCAGGTATTGGCGTACCGCATCCTGGCGATGCTGTCGTACCAGATCGTGGCGGTCACGGTGGGCTGGCACATCTACGAGGTAACCCGCAATCCGTTCTCGCTGGGCCTGGTGGGGCTGGCCGAAGTGCTGCCGTTCTTCTGCGTGGCCCCGTTCGCGGGCTATCTGGTCGACCACCTGCCGCGCCGCCGGCTTGGCATGGTGGCCTGCACGGGGCTGGTGCTGACGGCGGTGGTGCTGACCTGCGTGGCAATGGACTGGCTGCCGTTCCACGGGGTCTGGCCGATCTATGCGGCGATTGCGCTGACCGGCATGGTGCGCGCGTTCCTGTCGCCGATCTACAACGCGTTGTTCGCACGGGTGCTGGAACGGCACCAGTACGCACGTGGCGCGGGCCTTGGCGCGGTGGTATTCCAGACCGGCATGGTGATCGGCCCAGCCCTGGGTGGCGTGCTGGTGGGCATGGGCGGCAAGGGCGTGGCCTATGCGGTGGCGGCGATGTTCGCGCTGGCGGCGCTGGGCTGCCTTGCCGCATTGCGGGTGAGTGAGCCGGTGCACACCGGCCCGGCAGCACCGATCTTCAAGAGCATCGCCGAAGGCGGCCGGTTCGTATTGGGCAACCGGATCATGGTGGGCGCGATGGCGCTGGACATGTTTTCGGTGCTGCTGGGCGGCGTGGTGGCGATGCTGCCGGCGTTCCTGCATGAAATCCTGCACCACGGCCCGGAGGGCCTGGGCATCCTGCGTGCGGCCCCGGCACTGGGTTCGGTATGCGTGGGGCTGTGGCTGGCACGGCATCCGCTGCACAAGCACGCCGGCCGGGTGCTGCTGTGCGCGGTGGCGGGCTTTGGCCTGTGCGTGATCGGCTTCGGCCTGTCCCACCACTTCTGGCTGTCGGCGGCGATCCTGCTGTTCTACGGGGCCTTCGACGGCGTCTCGGTGGTGGTGCGCTCGACCATCCTGCAGCTGGCCACGCCAGAGGAAATGCGCGGGCGCGTGTCCTCGATCAATGGCATCTTCATCAGTTCCTCGAACGAACTGGGCGCGTTCTACGCCGGCACCATGGCCAAACTGCTGGGCCTGGTCCCGGCGGTGGTTCTGGGCGGCTTCGCGGTACTCAGCGTGGCCGGCATCACCGCCTGGAAGAACCCCACCCTCCGCCGCTTGAATCTGCGCGATCTGCAATGATTGCGCACACGGCACGCTGACCGCCTGCGATTGCACGCATCGCCCCTCGCCTGGCTCTGATTGCACGCATCGCCCCTCGCCTGGCTGTGATTGCACGCACTACGTAGAGCCGGGCAAGCCCGGCTCTACGGACAGCGTGCCATCAAGCGTGTCCGGGCGAGCCAGCATCATTGAGCAACAGCAACAAAAAACCCGGCCGGAGCCGGGTTTTTCGCGGGATCAAAAACAACGAACGATCAATCGCCCTGCTGCTTCTGCATGTGCTCCCAACGCTCCTGGGCGTCGATAGTGCGTTCGGCGGTCAGGCGCGCTTCCAGGCGGTCCAGGCCGATCTCTTCACCGGTGTCGACGCAGTAGCCGTAGTCGCCGGCTTCCAGACGCTTCAGGGTGCTTTCGATCTTGCCGATCAGCTTGCGGTAGCGGTCGCGGGTACGCAGTTCGAGCGAATTTTCCGTTTCGCGGGTGGCGCGTTCGGCTTCGTCGCCGATGTCGCGGACTTCTTCCTTGAGGTTCTCGATGGTCTGCTTGGACTCTTCGACCAGCTCAGCACGCCACTGCTGCAGGCGCTGACGGAAATATTCCGTCTGCAGCGGGCTCATGTATTCCTCTTCTGCGCTCGGCTTGTAGCCGGCGGGCAGGATCGGACGGCCGGTGGCCTCGTCGGTCTTGTACTCCACCACCTTGACCTTGGTACGCGGGGCCGGGGCGGACGAGCGCGCGGCGACGGCCACGGCGACCTTGCCGACAGGGCGCTGCACGGCAGGCTTGACGGCGGGCTCGGACTTGGCGGGGGTTTTTGCAGGCGATTTCGAAACGGGCACGGGATTCTTGTTTTGCGGGGCCTTCGGAGCGGGGGCAGCCGCCGCCTTCGGCGCAGCGGCCGAGGCAGGAGCAGGCTTGGCCGCGGCCTTGGCCGGGACAGACTTGGCCGGAGCCGGCGGAGCCGACTTCGGTGCGGACTTCACTACAGGTGCTGCAGCCGGCTTGGCGGCCGGCTTGGATGCCACGGGCTTGCTGGCAGCCTTGGCCGATGCCGGCTTGGCAGCGGCTTGCTTCACCGGCGCGGGCTTGGCCGCCGGCTTTGCGGGTGCTTTGGTGGCCTTGGCCGGAGCGGCGGCCTTCTTTACCGGTGCCTTGGCGACCGGCTTGGGCGCAGCCTTCTTCGCCACCACCGGCTTCTTCGCCGGTGCCTTGGCAACAGGCTTGGCCGGAGCCGCCTTTTTCGCGGGTTTGGCCGGAGCGGCAACCTTCTTTGCCGGAGCCTTCGGTGCCGGCTTGGCAGCCGCCTTCTTGGCCACGACCGGTTTGGTCGCCGGCTTGCTGGCAACGGACTTGGCCGCCTTCTTAGCTACAGGCTTGGCGGTTTTCTTGGCGGCCTGGACGGCCTTCTTTGCAGTTTTTTTAGCAGCCACGAAACGCTCTTCCTTTGAGGTTGCCTCATTCCCCCGGGGCCCGGGAAAGCGGGCCTTTATAGCCTACCCGACCCGCAGCAGCAACCACGTGACGGACTCCGTTCATGCGCGGAGCCGTCTGCGGTGACATCGGGCCCCGGATGGGGTGGACCGACGTGCGCAGTTCGGTACCTGACCCGGTGCCTTCGACACCGGGGCGGCCTGCCCGCACACCAGGCACGGACCGGACCAACACCCCATCCTGCGACAAATGCGGCCTTCATGCCAACTGCTCTAAGATGGGCGGGTGATCTCACGCCTGCTCATCGCCCTGCTCCGCTTCTACAAGCGCTTCATCAGCCCGCTGCTGGGACCGCGCTGTCGCTTCATGCCCAGCTGTTCTGAATACGCCATGCAGGCCATTGCCATGCACGGCCCCGCGCGCGGTAGCTGGCTCGCCGCCAAGCGCCTGGGGCGTTGCCACCCCTTCCATCCCGGCGGTATCGACGAGGTGCCACCGCGCACCGATCGCGCCGCCTGTCGCTGCCCAGGAAACCACTGAAATGTCCTCCACGCTCATCGTCAACGCCCGTCTGGTCAATGAAGGCACCATCACCGAAGGTGACCTGCGCATCGAGAACGGCCGCATCGCCCAGATCGGTACCGGCCTGGAAGCGCGCCCCGGCGAAACCGTGGTCGATGCGGCCGGACGCTGGCTGCTGCCCGGCATGATTGATGACCAGGTGCACTTCCGCGAACCGGGCCTGACACACAAGGGCGACATCGCCACCGAATCGGCCGCGGCCGTGGCTGGCGGGCTGACCAGCTTCATGGACATGCCCAACACCAACCCGCCGACCCTGAACGCGGCTGCGCTGCAGGCAAAATACGATGCCGCCGCGGGTCGCGCGCGCGCCAATTACGGCTTCTACATGGGAGCCAGCAACGACAACCTGGCCGACATCCAGATTCTGGACCCGAAGACCGCGCCGGGCATCAAGGTGTTCATGGGCGCGTCCACCGGCAACATGCTGGTCGACAACCCGGAAACGCTGGACGCGATCTTCCGCGACGCGCCGACGCCGATCATCACCCACTGCGAAGACACGCCGATGATCGATGCCAAGGCCAAGGAGTACGCCGAGAAGTACGGCGACGCCCTCAGCGCCGAGCAGCATCCGGACATTCGCTCGCGCGAGGCCTGCCTCAAATCGTCGCAGCTGGCGGTGTCGCTGGCGAAGAAGCATGGCACCCGCCTGCACGTGCTGCACATTTCCACCGCTGACGAACTGGCGCTGTTCGAGAAGGGTCCGGTGATCCGCGCCGATGGCAGCCGCAAGCAGATCACCGCTGAAACCTGCATCCACTTCCTGCGCTTTGACCGCACCGATTACGCCCGCCTGGGCAATCTGATCAAGTGCAACCCGGCGATCAAGGAAGTCAGCGACCGCGAAGCACTCACGCAGGCGGTGGCCGACAACGTGATCGACGTGCTGGCCACCGACCATGCGCCGCACACCTGGGAAGAAAAGCAGAAGCCGTACGCCCAGGCTCCGTCGGGCCTGCCGCTGGTGCAGTACGCGCTGGTGGCGGCACTGGAGCTGGTGCACGAAGGCAGGCTGAGCATCGAACAGGTGGTGCAGAAGTTCGCCCACGCGCCGGCGCAGCTTTTCGATGTCAGCCAGCGCGGCTACCTGCGCGAAGGCTATTTCGCCGACCTGGTGCTGGTGGAAGATGTGCCGTTCACGGTGAAGCGCGAGGACATCCTGTCCAAGTGCGGCTGGTCGCCGTTCGAAGGCATGACCTTCCGTTCGCGCATTGCCTCCACCTGGGTCAACGGCCAGCTGGCCTGGGACGGCACCGCCCTGGTGGGTGCGCCGAACGGCCAGCGCCTGAGCTACGACCGCTGATGCGGGCATGGATGATGGGCCTGGGCCTGCTGGCCCTGGCCCCGGTAGCCGCGACGGTTCTGCTGCCCGCCCCCGCCCTCGCCCAGGCCGACACCCGCGTGGTGTTCCCGGCCAGCGCCTCGCAGGGCGCGATGGTGATCGGCAAGGTACCGCCCGGCAGCACCGTGACCTACGCAGGCCGCACGCTGCGGGTAAGCGGTTATGGCAGCGTGGTGTTTGGCATTGGCCGCGACGAGAAAGGTCCGCTGCAGGTGCAGGTGCAGCGGCCGGACGGCAGCGCGGAAACCGCACGTATCGCGGTGACGCCGCGCGACTGGCCGGTCGAACGTGTCAACGGCGTGCCACCGAAAACGGTGAATCCACCGCCGGCGATTGCCGAACGGATCAAGCGTGAGCAGGCGCAGGTGACGGCAGCGCGGGCGCGCGATGACAACCGCGCCGACTTCGCACAGGCCTTCATCTGGCCGGTGCAGGGTCGCATCAGTGGGCGTTTCGGCAATGCGCGGGTGTACAACGGGCAGCCGGGCTCAGGCCATTCGGGGATGGATATCGCGGTGCCGACCGGCACGCCGGTGAAGGCTCCGGCGGCAGGCGTGGTGACGTTTGCCGGTCCTGATCTGTATCTGACCGGGGGTACGTTGCTGCTGGATCACGGCTTCGGGATCAGCTCGAACTTCCTGCACCTGTCGCGGATTGACGTGAAGGTGGGGGATCGGGTGGAACAGGGGCAGGTGATTGCCGCCGTGGGGGCCACCGGGCGTGCGACCGGGCCGCACCTGCACTGGGGCATGAACTGGTTTGATACCCGGATTGATCCCCTGCTGGTGCTGGAGCGCAAGCCATAACGCCACGGTCTGTTGGAAAAAGCCCCGTAGAGCCACGCCCTGCGTGGCTGCGACCCTGATCGGAACCCCCCGTAGAGCCACGCCCTGCGTGGCTGCGACCCGGCCTGACACCGCGCAGCCACGCAGGGCGTGGCTACGTCCGATCATTGACCTACGGAAATCGCGCGTAGGGACGCGCCATGCGCGTCCAGCGGGATCTCACCCGCGCCCGGCCCACCAGGTGCGCAACAAGGTCCGCAGCGGTGCCGCCTGCGGCGCACGCCCTTCGGCAAATGCCTGCAGCCGGGTACGCGCCAGTGACGCATACATGCGGCGCGGACGCGGGCCGGCCACACGCGCCGGCCACGGCTGCAGCAACTGTGCGGCATAGCGCTGCGGCGCATTGCCGTCGTCCTGCGCCAGCAACGAACGCGGCACCGCCGCCACACCGGCTTCCTGCAGCCGCTGGCCGAGCGTCTGCAACAACACCGGGGTCGCCACATCACCACGCGCCGGCGTATCGAACATCACCGCTTCCACCGCCGCCACCGCTGCAGCGTAGGCCATCAACGCCTTCTGTGCCTGGGCCACATCCACCGGTACCGCACGCGCTTCCACCAGGTCCGGCAACGTCTGCGCCAGTTCCGCCCACGGCGCACGCACCGGCTCCAGCAGCCGCCCCAGCGGGTGGCGTGAACGCTGCCCGGCCCAACTGCGCAGTTCCTCACCCCACCACGCCAGCTTGGCGTCGGCGGGCAGCGGATCGCCGGCGGTGTTGAGAATGTCGTCGAACTCCTGCAGCAGCGAAAACCACGCCACCACCAGATTGCGCTGGTGTTCGGGAACGAACGGTTCGGCCACCGACCATTCCGGCCAGCGGGTGCGCCATTTGTCGAGGAAGCTGTCGAGGGCGCTGGAGGTGGTCATGGCGATGTTCCTTTGATCGGTAGCGCCGGCCGTTGGCCGGCCCTCATGAACGGTGGAAGCAGGTCGAGGCCGGCCAACGGCCGGCGCTACCGGGTGTCGATTATCCGCGGTATGCAACCCGATGCACGGGGTATCGATTATCCGGTGGTACCCGGCCACGCGCAGGGATTGTGCAGCTGCGACGGGGTTTCCACCATCACCTCCGCCCCCCACGCCAGCGGGTTGTCGTCATCCAGGCGATACCCCCAAAGCGCGGCCACCGACGGCATGCCGGCTGCCTGCGCGGCCAGAATGTCGCGCTCGTCGTCGCCGACGTAGACGCAGGTGGTGGGTTCAATGCCCATGCGCCGGGCAGCTTCCAGCAGCGGCAGCGGGTGCGGCTTGCGCTCGCTCAGGGTGTCGCCGCCGATCAGCACCTGGCAGCGCTGCTGCCAGCCCAGCTGCGGCACGATCAACCGCGCCAGATACTCGGGCTTGTTGGTGACGATGCCCCAGGCACTGCCAGCGGCCTCCAGCGCGTCCAACATGCCGGCCACGCCGTCGAACAGCACCGCGTGCTGGCCGATCAACGCTTCATAGCGCTGCAGGAACTCTGGAATCAACGCATCGCGCGCCGCGGCGTCCAGCTCGGGAAAGGCCACCGACACCATCGCCCGCGAACCTTTCGACACCACCGGGCGCAGCACCTCCAACGTGATCGGCGCACGCTCACGCGCGGCCAGCATCGCGTTGGCGGTGGCCAGCATGTCCGGCGCACTGTCGAGCAGCGTGCCATCCAGATCGAACAGCACTGCCTTCGGGAAACCGGTCTTTGCAGCCAGCACTTCAGCCACCGATGCTGTCATCCGGCTTGACCGCATGGGCGAGGTAGTTGATGTCGGTGCGCGAACTCAAGCGCGCGCGATTGCGCCACGGCTCATAGGCCATGCCGCTGACGTCGCGCAGGTTGAAATCGGCTTCGCGCAGCCACTTGCCCAGCTCGGCCGGCTTGATGAATTCCTGGTAGTGGTGGGTGCCCTTGGGCAGCAGCCGCGCCACATACTCGGCACCGACAATGGCCACCGCGAAGGCGGCCGGGGTGCGGTTGATGGTGGACAGGAACAGCTGTCCGCCCGGCTTCAGCAGGCGATGGCAGGCAGCGATGATCGCGCCCGGGTCCGGCACGTGCTCCAGCATTTCCATGCAGGTGACCACATCGAAGCTGCCCGGCTGTTCCGCGGCCAGATCTTCAGCGGCCTGCACGCGGTAGTCGACCTTCACCCTGGACTCCAGTCCGTGCAGGCGAGCAACCTTGACCAGTTCGGGGGCCAGGTCGATGGCGGTCACGTCCGCACCGGCCTGGGCCAGCGCCTCGCTGAGCAGACCGCCGCCGCAGCCGATATCCAGCACGCGTGCGCCGCGCAGCGGGGCGCGGTCAGCGACGTACTTCAGGCGCACCGGATTCAGCGCATGCAGCGGCTTCTGCGGGCCGTCGGCGTCCCACCAGCGGTTGGCCAGCGCGGCGAACTTGTCCAGTTCGGCCTGATCGAAATTGGTGGAAGCGTGGGGGCTGTTCATGGGGTTACCTTCTTGAATCG
>JBCNQC010000025.1:0-53172 GCA_039592995.1 Stenotrophomonas sp.
AAGCAGGAAGGCCAGCACGGCTAATGCGCCGATGCGTGGCAGCCAGCGCCAGTAGTCACTGCCCGATTCCCAGGCAGTCCAGAAGAAGGTGGCGATGAAGACGGCGAAGAACAGCCACGCGCCGAGGTTGCGGTTGGTCCAAAGCAACACGCCGCTGATCAGCAGCCCTGCGCCCGCCAGTGCGTAGTAGGCGGAACCGCCGAGTTGGAGCAGCCAGATGCCGAGGCCGCCCAGAACCAGGCCGAGCAGGATGAACAGCAGCGACAGGACCGTGACCAGCGGATGGCGCGGCGCAGGCGGGCAGGATGTTTCGGACGGCGGTGCGGCGGACATCGGTGCTCTCCCCGGTACGGCAGAACCTTGGATCGCCGGGCCTCCCCGCCGTGGCGTTCCTTGTTGCGCTTATGCCAAAGATCGCGTGAATGTTTTGCGTTTTTTCGGGGTGTATGAGGCGTGGCACCGTTTCATGAGGGCCGGCCAACGGCCGGCGCTACCGTTAAACGCACAACGCCGGCATTTCGCCGGCGTTGTGGAAGCAGCTTGCGGCTTGAATCAGCCTTGCGGGGTGTCGTCGTTGACCGGCGGCGCGGTGACGCCTTCGGCCGGAGCCACGGCGACATCGGCCTCGTCCTCGTCGTCCTCGATCGAGGCGTCCATGCGTTCCACGGCCTGGAGCTTCTCGTCCTTGGACAGACGGATCAGGGTGACGCCCTGGGTGTTGCGGCCAACGCGCGAGATTTCCGAACCGCGCGTGCGCACCAGGGTGCCGCCGTCGGAGATCAGCAGCACCTCGTCGCGCGGACCCATCAGCACGGCGCTGACCAGCTTGCCGTTACGCTCGGTGGTCTGGATGCCGATCACGCCCTGGGTACCACGACCCTTGCGCGGGTAGTCCGGCAGCGGAGTGCGCTTGCCGTAGCCGTTCTCGGTGGCGGTCAGGATGTACAGCTTGTTGTCGTCGTCGCCGCCTTCGATCACGGCATCGCCGTTCTCACCGGTGGTGTCCTCGACCGCGCTTTCGTCCTCGTTCTCGTCTTCCAGACCGCCGGCCGATTCGGCCACGATCAGGCTGACCACTTCCTCGCCCTTGACCATCTTGATGCCGCGCACGCCGGTGGCGGTGCGGCCCATGGAACGGACCTTGTCTTCACCGAAGCGCACGGTCTTGCCGTTGGAGGCGAACAGCAGGATGTCGCGCTCGCCGTCGGTGAGACCGACGCCGACCAGGGCATCGCCCTCGTCCAGGTTGATGGCGATCTTGCCGCGCGCCAGACGGAACGCGAACTCGCTGAGCGGGGTCTTCTTGACCGTGCCGTTGCGGGTGGCGAAGAACACAAACTGGCCTTCGGCGTATTCACGCACCGGCAGAACCGCCTGCACCCGCTCGCCGGATTCCAGCGGAATCCAGTTGATGATCGGACGGCCACGCGCGTTGGAACCGGCTTCCGGCAACTGGTGCACCGGCAGCCAGAACACCTTGCCCGAGCTGGTGAAGGTCAGCAGGGTGTCGTGCGTGTTGACCAGCCACAGCTGCTCGATGAAATCCTCTTCCTTGGTCGCCGCCGCGCTGCGGCCACGGCCGCCACGACGCTGCGCGCGGTAGGCGCTGACCGGCTGGCGCTTGACGTAGCCGGCGTGCGACAGGGTGACCACCACGTCTTCCGGGGCGATCAGGTCGAGAATGTCCAGGTCTTCTTCGCTGTGGCGGATTTCACTGCGACGCTCGTCGCCGAATTCAACCTTGATGCTGATCAGCTCTTCGCGGATGACCTGCAGCAGGCGGTCGGGATCTTCCAGGATGTGGATCAGCCCGGCGATCACTTCCAGCAGCTGCTTGTATTCCTCGGTCAGGCGGTCCTGCTCCAGCCCGGTCAGGCGGTGCAGCCGCATTTCCAGGATCTGGGTGGCCTGGATCTCGGTCAGCTGGTAGCCGCCCTCGATCAGGCCCACGCCCTTGGGCAGGTCTTCCGGACGCGAGGCTTCGGCACCGGCCGCGCCCAGCATCGAACCGACCAGGCCCGGCTCCCACAGGCGCGCCAGCATGCGCTCGCGGGCTTCGTTGGGGTTCGGCGAGGTCTTGATCAGTTCGATCATCTCGTCGATGTTGGCCAGCGCAACGGTCAGGCCTTCCAGCACGTGGGCACGGGCACGCGCCTTGCGCAGCTCGAACACGGTGCGGCGGGTGACCACTTCGCGGCGGTGGCGGACGAAGGCCTCGAGCATCTGCTTGAGGTTCATCAGCTGCGGGCGGCCGTCGACCAGCGCCACCATGTTGATGCCGAACACCGACTCCATCTGGGTCTGCTGGTAGAGGTTGTTCAGCACAACCTCGGCCGACTCGCCGCGCTTGATTTCGATGTAGATGCGCATGCCGTCCTTGTCGGACTCATCGCGCAGCTCGCTGATGCCTTCGAGCTTCTTTTCCTTGACCAGCTCGGCGATCTTCTCGATCAACCGGGCCTTGTTCACCTGGTATGGAATCTCGGTGACGATGATCGATTCGCGGCCGTTGTCGGCCACTTCGATATCGGCCTTGGCACGGATGCGCACGCGGCCACGGCCGGTGCGGTAGCCGGCGACAATGCCGGCGGTGCCGTTGATGATGCCGGCGGTCGGGAAGTCCGGACCGGGGATGTGCTCCATCAGGCCGTCAACGTCGATCCCGGGGTTGTCGATCAGCGCGATGCACGCGTTGATGGACTCGGTGAGATTGTGCGGCGGAATGTTGGTGGCCATGCCCACCGCGATGCCGGCCGAACCGTTGACCAGCAGGTTCGGGAACCGGGTCGGCATGACCGTGGGTTCCAGTTCCTTTTCGTCGTAGTTGGGCTGGAAATCGACGGTTTCCTTGTCGATATCGGCCATCAGCTCGTGGGTGAGCCGCGACATGCGCGCTTCGGTGTAACGCATCGCCGCGGCGGAGTCGCCGTCGATGGAGCCGAAGTTACCCTGCCCGTCCACCAGCATGTAGCGCAGCGAGAACGGCTGCGCCATGCGCACCAGGGTGTCGTACACCGAGGCATCGCCGTGCGGGTGGTACTTACCGATGACGTCACCGACGATACGCGCCGACTTGAAGTAAGGCTTGTTGCTGTGCGCGTTGAGCTCGTTCATCGCGTACAGCACGCGGCGATGCACCGGCTTGAGGCCGTCGCGCGCATCTGGCAGCGCGCGCCCCACGATCACGCTCATGGCGTAATCGAGGTAGCTCTTGCGCATCTCGTCTTCCAGGTTGACCTGGATGATTTCCTTGGCGTTTTCTGCCATTCGGGTTCCGTTGTCTGGTAGCGGTCCAGTCCGCCGCGGGTGGCCCATTCGGGGTGGCCGCTGCGGAATCTCGATTAACCGATGGATGCTACCACAACGGGGGTTTTTTTGCCCGGATTCATGGGGGTTTTACGCGAAGAAATCAGATACTTACGAGGGCCGAAAGCGTCCGAACGAGCCGGGCAATACCGAGGGCCGGCCAACGGCCGGCGCTACCGGGCGCGCGCGTGGGTAGCGCCGGCCGTTGGCCGGCCCACGCATCACCCGAACGCAGCCAACATGTTGGCTGCGTTGGGATTCAGAATCACGCCCTTCTCGGTCACGATGGCGTCGATCAGCTCGCCCGGGGTGACGTCGAACACCGGGTTCCAGGCGGCGATGCCTTCGGCCACCGTGCGGGTGCCACCGACGCCGTACAGTTCGCCCGGATCGCGCTGCTCGATCTCGATCTGCTCACCGTCGGCGGTGTCCATGTCCACCGTGGAGGAAGGAGCCACGACCATGAACTTCACCCCGTGGTGGCGGGCGGCAATGGCGAGCTGGTAGGTGCCGATCTTGTTGGCGGTGTCGCCATTGGCGCAGATGCGGTCGGCACCGACGATCACCCACTGCACCGCACCGGTCTTCATCAGGTGCGAGGCGGCCGAATCGGCGATCAGGGTGGCATCGATGCCGTCCTGCTGCAGTTCCCACACGGTCAAGCGTGCGCCCTGCAGCCACGGCCGTGTTTCACCGGCGAACACCTTGGCGATGCGGTGCTGGGCCATGCCGGCGCGGATCACGCCCAATGCGGTACCGAAACCGGCGGTGGCCAGCGAGCCGGTGTTGCAGTGGGTGAGCACACCGCTGCCGGCGTCGATCAGGCCTGCGCCCAATGCGCCCATGTGGCGGTTGGCGGCCAGGTCTTCATCGGCAATGGCCTGGGCCTCGCGCACCAGCACCTCGCGCCAGTCACTGCCCGCCGGCTGCAGCGCGCGACGCATGCGGGCCAGCGCCCAGGCCAGGTTCACCGCGGTGGGCCGCGACGCATTCAGACGCTGCAGCGCCGGCTCCAGCCTGGCCAGTGCATCGGCACCGTCATCGGCCTGCACCTCGCGGGCGGCCAGCACCACGCCCCAGGCGGCGGCAATGCCGATTGCCGGCGCACCGCGCACCGTCAGCGCATGAATGGCGGCGGCCACTTCATCGCTGGTGCGGCATTCCACGTGTTCCACCACGAACGGCAGCTTGCGCTGGTCGAGCAGCTGCAGGGAATCGCCGGTCCACAGGATCGGCCGGATGTGGTCGTAGCGGGCGTAATCGATATCGGGGGATGCGTTCATGCCCCCATTGTAACGCCGGCTCAATTCACCAGAAACTCGGCGCGGCAGCCGTTGTCGACCCACACCCCACGGGCGTCCCAGCCCCAGCTGCGCCCCTCTTCGCAAGGGCTGCCGGAGAGCTGTTTGCGCAACTGTGCGCCCTGGCTGATGCCGGCCCCGCAGAAGCGCCGCTGCCGCGAGCGCGACTCACACACCACCACGCGCGGCGCGTTGACAAAGCCACTGCCATCTTCCGCGCCGACTTCGAAGTCGCCCTGGCAACCGCGGGTGACCCAGATCTCATTGCGCCGTGCGCCCCAGCTGTGGCCTTCCCGGCACGGCATGGACGACAGCTGGCGCAGCAGGCGCACCGGTGCGCCCTGCAGCATGACCGGACAGTTCTGGGGGCGGCCACTGGATTCGCAACGGACCACCCGACGCACCTTGCGCTCGCCCAGCGAGGGCGCGCCTGCGGGCAGGCGTGCGCGGAACTCGGCGCGGCAGCCCAGCGTGACCCAGACGCCGGAACGGTCCGTGCCCCATTCAGAGCCACGCACACAGCTGTTGTCGGACAGCTGACGGACCAGTTCGACACCGTGCTCGACCGGCATGTCGCAATGCACCCAGCCCATGTCCTTCGATTCGCAGCGCACCACCTGCCCGGCATAGCCGGTTTCAGCAGCGGCGACATGATCAGGCATCAGGCCGGCGCACAGCGCCAGACCCAGCCATGACAAGGTCCATCGCAGCGATGACGACGGTACGGCAGCAACACCCAGCTTCATCAACTCCATCCCCGCCGCCACAGTCCTGGCACATCGCCACCTTCCAACATCGGGTGTGATCAGAGCATCATCGTGAAGACCGCGCAAGATGCGACGTCGTAAACGCCTCAGGCGTGGGCGAAATCGAAGGCGAGCACATCGGCGATGCGCCCGGTGCGGTTCATCGCCATCAGCAGGCGGTCAACACCCACGGCCACGCCGGCGCAGTCCGGCAGCGCCGGCAGGGCGGCCAACAGGCGTTCGTCAAGGGCCGGCAGCACCGCGCCACGGGCCGTGCGCACGGCATGGTCGCGCACGAAACGGGTGCGCTGTTCGTCGGCGTCGTTCAGTTCGTGATAGCCGTTGGCCAGTTCGACCGCGCCCAGGTACAGCTCGAAGCGTTCGGCCAACGGCGGCGTGCCCGGCCGGATCCGGGCCAGTGCGGCCTGGCTGGCCGGCCAGTCGTGAACCACGGTCAGCGTGTCATCGCGGAAATGCGGCTGGATGCAGTGGGTCATCAGCAGGTCCAGCCAGTCGTCGCGGGTCAGGCCTTCGGCGTCAATGCGCACGTCGGCCAGCGGTGCCTGCAGCTGTTCCAGCGTCGCCTCGAAGGGATCCACGCCGACCTGCTGCCGGTACAGGCTGCGGTAGTCGATGACGGTCAGCGACGCTTCGCGCTGCACCAGACCCAGCGCAGCCCGTACCAGCGCCACGGTTTCCTCGACCAGCTGGTGATGGTTCCAGCCAACCCGGTACCACTCCAGCATGGTGAACTCGGGGTTGTGCCGCCCACCGGCTTCGCCGTTGCGGAAGACACGACCGAGTTCGTAGCAGTCGCCCACGCCGGCCGCCAGCAGCCGCTTCAGCGGATACTCCGGCGAGGTGCGCAGCCAGCGCAATGCGCTGCCGGCACTGACATGGCCACTGAACCGTGTGTGGAAGCTGTCGATGTTCGGCTCGGTGTTGCCGGCCTCGGACAGGATCGGCGTTTCCACTTCCAGTACATCGCGTTCGGCAAAGAACGTACGGATCAACGCATTGAGTGCGGCACGCTGGCGCAGCGCGGCGATCATCCGCGCGCGTCCCGCAGGCGTTCGGCCAGCGGCAGCGACAGCAGCCCACGGGTTTCATCCACATAGCCGGTGGCCAGGTACAGACGACGCGCCAGTTCGTTGTGGTGGTTCACTTCCAGCCGCATCCGCTCCACGCCGCGCGCATTGGCCCGCTGCTCCAGGATGGCCAGCGCCTGCTTGCCCCGCCCGCGTCCGCGCGCGGCGTGGCTGAGATACAGCTCGTCCAGCAGCACGAAATGGCCGCCCTGCTCCAGGCTGAAGCCCATCGCCAGTGCGGCGTGCCCCACCACCTCGCCCGCCTCGTTGAGCCACAGCAGGACCTCGCCGTTGCGCGGGTCGGTCAACAGGGCATCCAGGGCACGGCGCACGCGCGCCTCGTCGAACACCAGCTGGTCTTCGGCATAGAACTCACGCATCAGCGCGACCACCTGTTCGGTGTCGGCCACGGTGGCAACGCGGAAATCGAGAGGGGCAGTCTGCATCGTTGGGGTCCGGTTCTTGGAGGCTCAGGCGTGGGACGCAAGGAACGCGACCAGGCGGTCCTCGTCCCAGACATCGATGCCGAGCTCGGTGGCCTTGGTCAGTTTGGAACCGGCTTCGGTGCCGGCGACCACGAATGACGTTTTCTTCGACACGCTGCCGGAGACCTTGGCCCCCAACGCTTCGAGACGTTCCTTGGCCACGTCGCGGCTCATCTGTGCCAGCGTGCCGGTCAGCACCACGGTCTTGCCGTCGAGCGGACCGGCCACGATATCCGCCAGTTCCGGCGCTCTTTCCAGCAATGCACGGCGCTGCGCATCGGCTTCGACCAGCATCGCACCCTGCCCGTTCGTCTCCAGCCAGGCATTCAGACCCAACGCAACGTCATTGGGCAGGCCGGCGGCGGTCAGCTGGACCGGTTCGGCATCCAGCAGCGATTGCGCGTCGGGCAGCGTGGCGGTCAGTTTTTCCGCGCGCAGGCGGGTGATGCCCGGAATTTCGGCCTCCACCAGCAGCTGTGCGAAATCCAGGCCGTCGCGCAGTTTCGCGCTGGGCGGATGGGTGTCGCTGATGCGCACGTTGCCGATGTTGATCAGGGCGTCGATGGCGTCCTGGTTGCCCTTCTGCTCGAAGAAGTGACCGAGCGAACGCGCCACCTCACCGCCGATATCCGGCACGCGCTTGAACAGCGGCCACGGCAGATGGCGGATCAGCTCGAGATCGCCGAACCACACCGCCAGTGCCTTCGCGGTGCTTTCGCCCACGTGTTCAATGCCCAGTGCAAACAGCAGACGCTCCAGCGTGGTGGTGCGGCTGGTGTCGATGGCGGCAATCAGATTGTCGGCCCACCTGGTGGCGATTTTCTTCGTGTTCCACTCGAAGTCGGTCGCCATGCCCAGCGCCTGCGCGCGCCAGCCTTCATCGGCGGCGTCCAGGGCGAGCACACGACGCAGATAGTCACCACTGCCTTCGCGCGGCAGATGCAGTGCGATCTGGTCGGACAGCGCCTGCGGCGATTCAGCATCCAGCACCAGCTTCAGATGCAGCAGCTGGTCGCGGGTCAGCCGGTACAGGTCGGCGACGCCGCGCACGATGCCGGCATCGACCAGGGTTTCAATGTATTTGCCGCCCAGGCCATCGATGTCCATCGCCCGGCGCGAGGCGAAGTGGGCAATGGCTTCCTTGCGCTGCGCCGGGCAGCTCAGTTCACCGGAGCAGCGCCACACCGCCGCGCCCTCCTCCTGCACGATTTCCGAGCCGCACACCGGGCAGTGCGTAGGCATATGCCAAGGCAATGTGCCTCCGGGGCGTCGGTCGGGAATGATGCTCACCACTTCGGGAATCACATCGCCTGCTCGGCGCACGATCACCGTGTCGCCCACGCGCACATCCAGTCGCTTGATCTGGTCGGCGTTGTGCAGGGTGGCATTGGCCACCACCACCCCGGCCACCGCCACCGGCTTCAGTCGCGCGACGGGCGTGGCCGCACCGGTGCGGCCGATCTGGATTTCAATCGCTTCCACCGTGGTGGTCTGTTCCTGCGCCGGGAACTTGTGCGCGATGGCCCAGCGCGGTGCGCGCGAGACAAAGCCCATCTGTTCCTGGCCGGCGCGGTCGTCCAGCTTGTAGACCACGCCGTCGATGTCGAAGGCCAGGCCGTCGCGGCGTGCGCCGATGTCGCGGTAATAGGCCAACAGACCGTCGCGACCCTCCACCACCTGGCACAGGTCACTCACCGGGAAACCCCAGGTCTTGAGCTGGGCCAGTGTTCCGGAGTGCGTGGGCGGCAGTTCGCCACCACGGACCTCGCCGAGCCCGTAAGCGTAGAAACTCAGTTTGCGCTGCGCGCTGATTTTCGGATCCAGCTGGCGCAGCGAACCGGCGGCACCGTTGCGCGGATTGGCCAGCACCTTGCCGCCGTGCAGACGGGCGTTGGCGTTGTAGGCCTCGAAATCGGCGCGTGCCATGTAGACCTCGCCGCGTACTTCCAGCACGTCGGGCCAGCCTTCGCCTTGAAGCTGGGCCGGAATGACCTTGATCTGCCGCAGATTGGCGGTCACGTCCTCGCCGGTGCTGCCGTCGCCGCGCGTGGCCCCCTGCACGAACTGTCCGTTTTCGTAGCGCAGGCTGATCGCCAGGCCATCCATTTTCGGTTCGGCCGAGAACAGCAGCGCATCGCGGCGCAGGCGCTCGCGGATGCGGCGCACGAAATCGTCCACTTCCTCGTCGCTGAAGGCGTTGCCCAGCGACAGCATCGGCACCGCGTGGCGCACTTCGGCAAACCGCGACGAGGCCTTGCCGCCCACCCGCTGGGTCGGCGAATCGGTGGCCGCCAACTCGGGGTGCGCCTGCTCCAACGCCTCCAGTTCGCGCACCAGGGCATCGTACTCGGCGTCGGGAATCAGCTGCTCGTCGCGCTCGTAGTAGGCCTTGCCGGCTTCATCGATCTGGCGACGCAGGTCCTGGGCACGTTCTGCGGGGCTGGGGCTCATGCGGGCGGCTGTCGTGACTGGGCATTGAATTCTAGGCGCTGCGCCTGTTGCCGGCCACCCGCATGCAGGTGCCACCCGGCTCGGAAAAACCTGACCTCCGCCCGAGCTCCGACCTGCTTGTCGGCCTGCGCGCGGGGTGACAGCATGCGCGCATTATCCTGGCTTCGGTATTCAGCTCATGTCGTCGACCGTGCACTCGCGCCGCTCCTTCCTGCAACTGGCTGGCACCGGCCTGGCCGTATCCGGGCTGGGCCTGGTACCGCTGGCACAGGCGGCCGCCCTGACCACGTCCGCGACTTCCGCTGCGGCTGGTCCGGTGCTGCTGAACTACAACGAGTGCCCGTATGGTCCTTCGCCGGCCGCACAGGCGGCCATTCGCGACATCGTGCCGGGCAGCGGTCGCTACCTGTTCGCGCTGGCCGGCGAAGTGCGCGACACCTTCGCCGCGCAGGAACACATCGCCCCGGACCGGGTACGGTTGTACCCCGGCTCCAGCGAACCGTTGAACCGGGCTGCCGTGGTCTGGACATCAGCGACAGCCGGGCTGGTGGTGGCCGATCCCACGTTCGAGAGCCTGGGCGATCTGGCCGCGGCGCGCGGAGCCACGGTGGAGCGGGTACCGCTGCGGGCCGACGGCGCACACGACCTGCACGCAATGGTCGCCGCTGCGCAGCGCATCAACGCGGGCCTGCTGTACCTGTGCAATCCGAACAATCCCACCGGTTCGATCACGCCGGCCGAGGACATCGCCTGGCTGCTGGCCCACAAGCCGGCGCAGACCCGGGTGCTGGTCGATGAGGCCTACATCCAGTACAGCGACCAGCCGTCGCTGATCGCCCAGGTGATGCAGCGCGACGATGTGATCGTGCTGCGTACGTTCTCCAAGCTGTACGGCATGGCCGGGCTGCGTCTAGGCGTGGCGGCAGCGCATCCGGACCGCCTGCGTGAGCTGGCCAGCCTGGGCGACAATCCCGTGCCGGTCACCGCGCTGGCGGCCGCGCTGGCCAGCCTGCGCGATCCTGGTCTGGTGGCGCAGCGCAAGGCGCAGAACGCGCAGGTGCGGCAGGCCACGGTTGCGTGGCTGGGCAAGCGTGGGTATTCGTCTGTGCCGTCGGAGGCCAACTGCTTCGTGGTGGACGTGCAGCGCGATGGCAAGGCGTTCGTGGCGGCGATGGCCGAACGCGGCGTGATCATCGGGCGCAGCTGGCCGATCTGGCCGCAGCGGGTGCGGGTGACCGTGGGCACCGAGGCGGAGATGGAGGCGTTTCGGGCGGCGTTTGCGGCGGTGACGGGCGTGCCCGCGTAAGGTTCATGCGGGCCGGCCAACGGCCGGCGCTACCGGGATGCGGATTGGTAGCGCCGGCCGTTGGCCGGCCCACGCAATGCCGCATCGCCCATGTCTTACCAGCGCGGCGCTTTCGTAAGCGGCGGCGCTTGATGCTGGCGATCGTAAGCCCGCAACTCATCCCGGATATGCGCGATCCGCTGCCGACCCAGCGCATTGCGGCTGTCGTCCAGCACCACGCCATCCAGCAGTTCACCCATGCGCTGCACAGTGGGCAGCATCTTTTCCCACGCATCCAGCGCGGTCAGCGGGGCCGGCAGGGTCAGGAAGAAGGCAATGGCCGGGGTCTCCATCTCACGGATGGTGGCCATGTCGAAACTGCCCGGCTTCATGATGCTGGCCATGGAGAAGATCGGGCCGCGTTCGGGATGCCCTTCCACCAGACGGTGGAACACGTTCATGTGACCGAACACCAGGCCGGTCTTTTCAGCGGCGACCACGATGTCCTCGCCGCGCAGCTTCTCGCCGGCGCGCGCCGCAACAAACAGCGAAACGATCTTGTCGAAGTCCTGCGTCGCCCGCTTGCCCAGGTCGCTGGCCGGGCCGGCGTCCACGTCGGGCAGACCGAGTTCGGCCTGGGTGGCTCCTTCTTCGGCGCTGAAGCCGGCATCGCCGGTTTCGCCGGGCTGCTCGCCCAGCAGCGGTTCGCGACGCTGGCCGGCGGTGCTTTCGCCCCCTTCCACACGACGCCCCTGGACCTTCTTCTTCGGCCGGCCGAACAGGAAAATGGCCGCAACCAGCAGCACGCCGGCCACAAGAATGCCGATTCTGAGCAGTGCCACGTCGGACATGTGAAGGGTCTCCAGCTAAATACGTTCAGGTAAGCATGGCACGTCAGGCCGCGCCCGCCAATCTTGCCGCTTCTTCCAGGTCCACGCTGACCAGACGGCTCACCCCCGGTTCGCGCATGGTGACGCCCGACAACTGGTGGGCTGCCTCCATGGTTGCCTTGTTGTGGCTGACGAACAGGAACTGCACCTTTTCGCTCATTTCCTTGACCATGTTGGCGAGGCGGCCGACGTTGGCTTCGTCCAGCGGCGCGTCCACTTCGTCCAGCAGGCAGAACGGCGCAGGGTTGAGCTGGAAGATCGCAAACACCAGCGCCACCGCAGTCATCGCCTTCTCACCACCGGACAGCAGCGAGATGCTGGACACGCGTTTGCCCGGGGGCCGCGCCATGATCGCAACACCGGTGTCGAGCAGGTCTTCACCGGTCAGTTCCAGATAGGCATGGCCGCCGCCGAACAGACGCGGATACAGCTGCTGCACGCCGGCGTTGACCCGGTCGAAGGTGTCCTTGAAGCGGCCACGGGTTTCGCGGTCGATCTTGCGGATGGCGTCTTCCAGGGTTTCAAGCGCGGTGCACAGGTCGGTGTTCTGCGCGTCCAGATAATCCGAACGCTGCGAGGCTTCGCCGTACTCCTGGATGGCAGCCAGATTTACCGGCTCCAGCCGGCGCATGCGGCCGTCGATCTGGTGCACGGCCTGCTCCCAGTCGTTGATGCGCGCGTCTTCCGGCAGCGTGTTGATCACGTCCTGCAGCACGAAGCCGGCCTTTTCCACCGAGGCGGTGAGCTGTTCGGCGCTCAGCACCAGCGCCTGCTGGTCGAGCTTGCGCTGGGAAATGCGCTCGCGCTGTGCCAGGGCCTGTTCGTCGCGCTGGTGGCGGGTCTGTTCGAAGGTGCGCAGCTCGGCGTCGATGCCCTCCAGCAAAGTGCGGGCCTCGCCCAGCACGCGGTCGGCGCGGACGCGCTCGCCGAGGGCGTTCTGGTGCTCGGCCTCGAGCGCGGTCACCGGTGAATCGCCTTCGTCGAGCTGCGCATGCAGCTCGCCCAGGCGCGAATCGAGCTGGCCGCGCTGCGTGCTCATGCGCTCCAGCGCCTGGCCCAGCGAGGTGAGCTGGGCGCGCTGCGATTCCAAGGTGAGTGCGAGCGCATGTGAGCGTTCACGCACCGTGCGGGCGGCTTCGCGCGCATGGTCGCGGGCGTCGGTAAGCTGGCGACGCTCGCCTTCCAGCGCCTGGCGTACCGATTCCAGGTCGCCCATGCTGCTGACCGCATCATCCAGCCTGGCGCGGGCCTCGCGCACCTGCTCGCGCCCGCTGTCGAGGGTTTCGATCAGCTCGGCCAGTTCGCCCTCAATGCGGTCGATGCGCGTGCGCGCGGCTTCCACCTTGCCCTGCTGGCTCTGCAGCTGCCCGCCCAGTTCGGAGACACTGCGATGCGCCAGATACAGCTGACGCTGCGCGTCTTCGCGCTGCTGTTCGCCGGCCAGCAGCTGGTCACGGAACGTGGCGAGCTGTTCTTCAAGGGTGGCTTCGCGTTCCTGCAGCGCGTCGATCTGTTCGCGCAGGGTGACGATCTCGCGTTCACGCAGCAGCGCGCCCTGCTTGGCGGCACCGGAGCGCGACACGCGCACCCAGCCCTCGCCCAGGCGTTCGCCGCCACGGGTGATCACCGAATCGCCTTCGGCCAGTGTGCCCTGCAGCGCGCGCGCCTGTTCAAGGTCATCGGCGGCATGCAGGCGGGCCAGCAGGCGACGGATCGCGGTCGGGCCCTGCACCTTGGCAGCCAGCGACGTAGGCGCGACATCAAGCGGCTCCTGTTCGGCGCTGACCAGGGCGATGCGGCCCTCGCCCAGTTCGGCGAGTGCGCCGACCAGTTGTTCAGGGGCGTCGACCAGCACGCCTTCGATCAGCTGGCCGAGTGCGCTTTCCACGGCGTTTTCCCAGCCGCTGTCGACGGTGAGACGCTCGCCGACGCGGGCACCGGAGTCCAGCCCGTGCTGCTTGAGCCACGCCACGGCAGCGCCCTGCTCCTGGCCGAGGGCGGCCTGCTGCAGGGTTTCCAGCGACGACAGGCGGCCGCGGGCGGCCTGGGCCTGCTTGCGGATGTCGGCCAGTTCGGTCTGGCCGGTGCGCTGGCGGTCCTGCAGGCCGGCCACGGCTTCCTTGCGGGCTTCGACCTGTTCGGTCAGGCCATCAAGCGCGGCCTTCTGGGTTTCGTGCTGCAGCTGGATTTCCTCGAAGGCCTCGGCCAGTGCGTCGAGGTCGAGCCCGGTGCGTTCTGCGGCGAGCGCTTCGCGGCGGCGGTCGGCTTCCAGCACCTGTCGGTCGAGGTAATCGACGCGGGTGCGTTCCACTTCTCCCGCGCGCGAGGCTTCGGAGGTGCTGCGGGTATGCGCTTCCCAGCGCGCCTGCCAGTCGGAGAGCCGGCTTTCGGCGTCGCGCAGGGCTTCCTGCTTGATCTCGTTCTCTTCCTGCAGCTGCTCCAGCTGCGGCTCGGCCTGATCGACCGCTTCACGCAGCACGATCAGCTTGGCTTCGTCGCTGCTGATGTGCTGGCCCAGGTCGGCCAGCGCCTGCTGGGTCTCATCGCGGGCCTTGTGCAGACGCTGCGACATTTCCTTCTGGTGCTGGATCTGCTGTTCAAGCCGGGCCAGGGTGCTGCCGACCTGATACACCTCGGCCTGGGCGGTGCTGAGCGCGTCTGCGGCCTCCTCGCGGCGCACGCGGCTGGTTTCGATACGGGCTTCGGCATCGCGCTGGTCGGCGATCAGCTGCTGCAGGCGGGTCTCCTCCTGCGACAAGGCTTCACGCAGGCCACTGAGGCGGCCATCCAGATTGCGGAACTCCAGCGCCTTCCACTCGGCATCCTTGACCTTGCGCTCTTCCTGCAGGGCCTGATACTGCTCGGCCTGGCGCGCCTGGCGCTTGAGGTGCTCGAGCTGTTTGCCGATTTCCTCGCGCAGGTCGTTGAGGCGGTCCAGGTTTTCGCGGGTGTGGCGGATGCGGGTCTCGGTTTCCTTGCGGCGCTCCTTGTACTTGGAGATGCCAGCGGCTTCTTCCAGGTAGACGCGCAGGTCCTCGGGCCGGGCTTCGATGATCTGGCTGATCATGCCCTGCTCGATGATGGAGTAGCTGCGCGGGCCCAGGCCGGTGCCGAGGAAGAGGTCGGTGATGTCGCGGCGACGGCACTTGGTGCCGTTCAGATAATAGTTGCTGCTGCCATCGCGGCTGACCGTGCGCTTGACCGAGATCTCGTTGAACGAGGCATATTCGCCGGAGATGGTGTGGTCGGTGTTGTCGAAAATGAGTTCGACGGTGGCCTGCGAGACGGGCTTGCGGGCGGAGGAGCCGGAGAAAATGACGTCGGTGAGCGAATCGCCACGCAGCCGGCTGGCCGAGCTTTCGCCCATGACCCAGCGCACGGCATCGATGATGTTGGACTTGCCACAGCCATTGGGCCCGACCACACCGGTCATGTTGGTGGGCAGATGCAGGGTGGTGGGATCAACGAACGACTTGAAGCCGGAGAGCTTGATCGTGGACAGACGCATGGCGTGGTTGGCTTTCCGGGGCAGTCGCGATGACCCTGAGTATACCGGGGATGCGGCACCGCACTGCCCCGGGGTTGTCTAGCCCTCCGTTGCGCCGGGCTGCTATCGGGTTGCACGCGCTCCGTAGAGCCGGGCTTGCCCGGCTGCGGCTGGATTCAGGCGAACAGCCGGCGGCCATTGATCTCCGTGCCTGGGCTGGCCGGGGTGGGTTTGCGGGACACGCCTTAAATCTCCCGTTAGGCTCGGGCGGCACATCCATGTGCCTTCACGGTCCCGCAAACCCACCCCGGCCAGCCCTCGATAGGGGGTCGGTGGCCATGGGAGATCAAATGCGGCGTTGTTCGGTTTTCATGCGTTACCGGGCGCGGGGTGTTTCACGGCCGTCGTCTGTCGACCGACGCTACCACCCTCCCCTGCGGGCATTGGATTATTCCGTCCGCTTCGCGACCAACTGTCGGGGGCGGGGGTCAGATGCCCTCCGGAGGGACACTCCACGGCATGGATGCCGTGGAGTAGCCTACATGGACGTACTTGCGGCGTGTCCCGGAGCGAGGGCGTCTGACCCCCGCCCCGCTCGGATAAACCGAAACGCTGCCTTTCGCGAAGGCCGTCACCAACCGACCAAAACAAAAACGGGCACCCTTGCGGGTACCCGTTTCAGCGATTCCGGCTTTTCAGCTGGGATCAGGCTTCGCCGACCACGATCACCTTGACGGTGGTTTCGACGTCAGCGTGCAGGGCCACCACCACGTCGAACTCGCCGACGTTGCGGAAGGCACCTTCGCCCAGGATCACTTCGCTCTTTTCCACCGGCAGGCCGGCCTTGGTGAAGGCTTCGGCGATGTCGCGCGGGCCGACCGAGCCGTACAGCTTGCCTTCGGTCGAAGCGTTGGCGGCGATGGTCACGCTCGCGCCTTCCAGCTTGGCCTTGCGGGCTTCGGCTTCGGCGTGGATGGCGTTGGCCTTGGCTTCGTAGTCAGCGCGCTTGGCTTCGAACTCGGCCTTGTTGGTTTCGGTTGCCGGCACGGCGAAGCCGTTCGGAACCAGGAAGTTACGGCCGTAGCCGGGCTTCACTTCGACCAGGTCACCCAGGGTGCCCAGGTTCTTGACCTTCTTGATGAGGATCAGGTGCATGATGAAACTCCAAATCGTTATTCGTTAGCGAAGCCCGCAGGCCCCGCAGCAGATGGCTGTCCGAATAGCTGGCGGAACGGGCGGCGCGGGGCCGCCCCTCCGGCATCAGACGTCGTGGTTGTCGGTGTACGGGATCAGGGCCAGGAAGCGGGCGCGCTTGACGGCCGTGGCCAGCTGGCGCTGGTACTTCGACTTGGTGCCGGTGACGCGGCTCGGCACGATCTTGCCGTTCTCGGTCAGGTACTGGCGCAGGGTGTTGAGATCCTTGTAGTCGATCTCCTTCACACCTTCAGCCGTGAACTTGCAGAACTTGCGGCGACGGAAGAACTTGGACATGTGCGTGCTCCTTAGGCGGCAGAAGCGGCGTCGTCGCCGGCTTCGTTGTCAGCGGTGTTGGCGGCTTCGCCTTCTTCGTCGTCACGACGACGACGCTCGCCACGCTCGGGCTTGTCACCCTTCTCGTCCTTGCTCTTCATGATCAGCGACTGCTCGGTGTCAGCCTCGTCACGCTTGATGACCAGGTTGCGCAGCACGGCGTCGTTGAACTTGAAGCTTTCGGTCAGTTCGGTCAGGACGGCCTGATCGACTTCGATGTTGAGCAGCACGTAGTGTGCCTTCACCAGGTTCTGGATCGGGTAAGCCAGCTGACGACGGCCCCAGTCTTCCAGACGGTGGATGGTGCCGTTGCCGGCTTCGATCAGCGACTTGTAGCGCTCGATCATGGCCGGGACCTGTTCGCTCTGGTCCGGGTGGACCATGAACACGACTTCGTAATGACGACTCATGTGTATATACCTTTCGGATGTGGCCCTTGCGGACCGGACAGCCCCCCGCAGGTGAACGCGGTGGGGCAAGGGATCCCGCCCGGAAGCAGGCAGGAAGCCGCGCATTATGACAGCGCGGGCGTCTTCAGGGCAAGCAGCGCAGGCTGCAGCCCAAGCTGAACGGGGGTTCAGGCCTTGTCGGCGTCGGTGGTGAAGCTCTCGCCGCAGCCGCATTCAGCGGTGGCGTTGGGGTTCTTGAACGTGAACGTCTCGCTCAGGCCCTGCTTGCCGAAGTCGATTTCGGTGCCGTCCACCAGGTCCAGGCTGGCCGCGTCCACGTAGATGCGCACCCCGTCCTGCTCGAACACGGTGTCGCCCTCGCGCTGGTCGCGGGCCAGGTCGGTCACGTGGCCCCAGCCCGAACAGCCGGTGCGGGTCACGCCGAAGCGCAGGCCCAGTGCGCCCGGGGTCTGGGCAACGAACTTCTGCACGCGGGCAAAGGCAACAGGGGTAAGGCTTACGGCCATGACGGGCATCTCCAGCAGATCGGTCTCATTATAGGTCCACGGCCCAGTCAGAAATGCCTCGCAAGCAGAACACTGCAACCGTTAAACTTCCCGTTCAGAGATCGAGTCGATCAATAGAGGATTCAAGTCATGACGGTGGTCAGCGTTGAACATGCGCTTGCCGGGAAGATCCCGGAAGGCGGCGAGGCAACAGTACGGGGCTGGGTGCGCACGGTGCGCGGGTCTGCGGCGCTGGCCTTCGTCAATGTGACCGACGGTTCCTGCTTCGCCCCCATCCAGGTGGTGGTCAACGACACCCTGTCCAACTTTGAAGCGGTCAAGGCGCTCACCCCGGGCTGCTCGCTGATCGCGCGCGGTACCCTGGTGAAGTCGCAGGGCAAGGGCCAGTCGTTCGAGATCCAGGCCGAATCCGTCGAGATCGTCGGCCTGGTCGAAGACCCGCTGACCTACCCGATCCAGCCCAAGCCGATGTCGGCCGAGTTCCTGCGCGAAGTGGCCCACCTGCGCCCGCGCACCAACCTGTTCGGCGCGGTCACCCGCATCCGCAACTGCCTGGCCCAGGCGGTGCACCGGTTCTTCCACCAGAACGGCTTCAACTGGATCAGCACCCCCATCATCACCACCTCCGACGCCGAAGGCGCGGGGCAGATGTTCCGCGTGTCGACCCTGGACATGGTCAACCTGCCGCGCAACGACAAGGGCGAGGTCGACTTCAGCCGTGATTTCTTCGGCAAGGAAACCTTCCTGACCGTGTCCGGCCAGCTCAACGTCGAGGCCTACTGCCTGGCGTTGAGCAAGGTGTACACCTTCGGCCCGACCTTCCGTGCCGAGAACTCCAACACCACCCGCCATCTGGCCGAGTTCTGGATGATCGAGCCGGAAATCGCCTTCGCCGACCTGGCCGAAGACGCGCGTCTGGCCGAGCAGTTCCTGAAGTACCTGTTCCGCGCGGTGCTGGACGAGCGTGGCGACGACCTGGCCTTCCTGGCCGAGCGCGTCGACAAGAACGCGATCACCAAGCTGGAAGCGTTCATCAACTCGCCGTTCGAGCAGATCGACTACACCGAGGCAGTGAAGCTGCTGCAGAACTCCGGGAAGAAGTTCGACTTCCCGGTGGAATGGGGTCTGGACCTGCAGACCGAGCACGAGCGCTGGCTGACCGAGGAACACATCGGCCGCCCGGTGGTGGTGACCAACTACCCCGAGCACATCAAGGCCTTCTACATGCGCCTGAACGACGACGGCAAGACCGTTGCCGCGATGGACGTGCTGGCCCCGGGCATCGGCGAGATCATCGGCGGCAGCCAGCGCGAAGAGCGCCTGGACGTGCTGGACGCGCGCATGGCGCAGTTCGGCCTGGACCCGGCGCACTACGGCTGGTACCGCGATTTCCGCCGCTACGGCTCGGTGCCGCATGCCGGCTTCGGCCTCGGCTTCGAGCGTCTGGTGGTGTACGTGTGCGGGCTGGGCAACATCCGCGACGCCATCCCCTACCCGCGCGCACCGGGCAGCGCCGAGTTCTGACCCTGCCGCGCCCACCCTGATCACGGAGGCCACTGCATGACCCTGTTCTTCGCGCTGTGTTTCGTCGGCGTGGCGATCGCCGGGTTCAGTGCCTTCGTGATCTTCTGGCCACTGACACTCATCCATATCCGCGACCGCCACCCGGCCCTGGCCGACCGGTTCGGCAGCGGCGCGTTCCTGCAGCCGCAGGCGCTGCGCTGGCTGCTGGGGCGCGATTACCGACAGACCCCCGACCGCTCGCTGTCGGGTCTTGCGACGCCGGCCTGGCTGTCGCTGCTCACCTTGCTGGCCGGGCTGGGCATGGCCGCCCTGCTCTGGCTGCTTTCACTGGTACTGACATGAACGATATTTCCGCCGACCGCGACTCCTGGTGGCTGGCCAGCCTGGGCAGAACGCTGATCTGGGCCCGCCTGCGCATCCGCCCGGCCGGCACCGCCGAAGTGCTGGACAGCGATGGCAACACGCTCAGCTATGACAGCGAAGACACCGCCCGTGCGCAGCTGTTCGACGCCGAATTCGTCGAATTCGACGGACTGGACGAGGAGGACGCGCTGGTGCGCGGCTTCTCGCTGCATGAAGTGCAGCCGCCGCAGGCTTCCAACGACGATGGCCTGCGCGGGCGCATGGTGCAGAGCCTGGGTCGGAGCGTCTGAGGCCCCGTGTTCACCCCGTCCTCCTTCGCCACGCGTGATCTGGTCTGGCTGGACCGGCTGATCGCGCGCGATGCGTTCGTGACCGTGGTGACCACCGGTCCCGATGGCCTGCCCTGCGTAACCCTGCTGCCGGTGCTGTACCGCCGCGATGGCGACGGCATCGTGATTGAAGGACATTGGGCCAAGGCCAACCCGCAGTCGCGTCACAGCGGCCCGGCGCTGGTGCTGGTGCACGGTCCGCACGCCTATGTGTCGCCTGGCTGGTACCCGGACAAGGAAAGCGAAGGCCGCGTTCCAACCTGGAACTACGCCGCCGCCGAACTGCGCGGCACGCTGGACACCATCACCGACCGCGACTGGCTGGTCGACCTGCTGGACCGGTTGAGCCTCCATAACGAAACCCAGGTCGGCAGCGACTGGCGCTTTGACCCTGATGATGCGCGGCAGGCCAAGCTGCTGCCGGGCATCGTCGGTTTCCGCTTCCGCGCCGAGCAGGCGCAGGTCAAGCTCAAGCTGAGCCAGAACCACCCCGACGCCAACCAGCTGTCGGTGATTGCTGCCCTCGAGGCCGAAGGCACCCCCGCTTCCCGCGAGCTTGCGCAGTGGATGCGCGATGTTCGCGACCCGGCCGCCGCTGGCGGCTGACACCACAGGAATACCCGCCTCATGAAAGACATCCACAAGCTGCTGCAGAACAACCGCGACTGGGCCGACCGGATCGAGAAGGAAGACCCGGAGTTCTTCGCCCAGCTGGCCAAGCAGCAGCACCCGGAATACCTGTGGATCGGCTGCTCGGACTCGCGCGTGCCGGCGAACCAGATCATCGGCATGGCCCCGGGTGAAGTGTTTGTCCACCGCAACATCGCCAACGTGGTGGTGCATACCGACCTGAACTGCCTGAGCGTGATCCAGTACGCAGTGGACCAGCTGAAGATCAAGCACATCCTGATCGTGGGCCACTACGGCTGCGGTGGCGTGCATGCCAGCCTGAACAATGTGCGCGTGGGCCTGGCCGACAACTGGCTGCGCCACGTCAGCGATGTTGCCCAGAAGCACGCGACCATCCTTGATGAGATCGAAGATCCCGATCTGAAGCACGCGCGCCTGTGCGAGCTGAACGTGATCGAGCAGGTGGTCAACGCCTGCCGCTCGACCATCGTCCAGGACGCCTGGGCGCGTGGGCAGAAGCTGATGGTGCACGGCTGGGTATACAGCCTGAAGGACGGCCGCGTGCGCGAGATGGGCATCGACGTCGGCGCGCCGGAAGACCTGCCGGCGGCTTACGAAAAGGCCCTGGCGCATGTGCCGCGCCGCGGCAAGCGCGACTGATCCCTTCTGCAAGGAACGCCCCCATGCTGCCCTCCCCGATCAACCTGCACGCCTGGATCGAAGACAACCGGCATCTGCTCAAGCCGCCGGTTGGCAACAAGATGATCGAGAACGGCGACTTCATCGTGATGGTGGTGGGCGGCCCGAACAGCCGCACCGACTTCCACTACGACGAAGGCCCGGAGTGGTTCTACCAGCTGGAAGGGGAAATGACCCTGAAGGTGCAGGAGGACGGCCAGGTGCGCGACATTCCGATCCGCGCCGGCGAGATCTTCCTGCTGCCGGGCGGCGTTCCGCATTCGCCACGCCGCCCGGCAGGCGGCGTCGGCCTGGTGGTGGAACGCAAGCGCCTGCCGCATGAGCGCGACGGGGTGATGTGGTTCTGCGAGCGCTGCAACCACAAGCTGTACGAGGTGTACTTCACCCTGGAGAACATCGAAACCGATCTGCCGAAGGTGTTTGCGCAGTACCAGGCGGACCTGGAACTGCGCACCTGTGATGCCTGCGGGCATGTGGATCCGTTGCCGGGCGGGTGATCCCACCGAATCGTAGAGCCACGCCCTGCGTGGCTTCGCGCGCTCCGCCAGGGTCGAAGCCACGCAAGGCGTGGCTCTACGGCGCATCCGGTTTGGCGGGTTCATCGCTATGCGCGGCACGAGCGCGCGAACGGGGACAGGGCTAAACTGCGATATCTCAGACAATTGTCATTGCCATGTCCGAACTGCTCAGCCGTTCCCATGCCGTCGCCCTGGATGCCGCCGACCCGCTGCGTGCCCTGCGCAGTGAATTCGTGTTCCCCCAGCACAATCACCGCGACCAGACCTACTTCGTCGGCAACTCCCTCGGCCTGCAGCCGCGCAAAGCGCAGGCCGCCGTACAGGAAGTAATGGACAAGTGGGGCGCGCTGGCGGTGGAAGGTCACTTCACCGGCGACACCCAGTGGCTGCGCTACCACCGCCTGGTGAACGAACAGCTGGCCCGCGTGGTCGGCGCGCTGCCCAGCGAAGTGGTGGCGATGAACACCCTGAGCGTGAACCTGCACCTGATGATGGTCAGCTTCTACCGGCCCACCGCGCAGCGCCCGGTGATCCTGATGGAGGCCGGGGCATTTCCCACCGACCGCCACGCGGTGGAATCGCAGATCCGCTTCCACGGCTTCAACCCGGACACCGACCTGGTCGAAGTGCAGCCAGACGAAGCCAACGGCACGATCTCGCAGCAGGCCATTGAACGCGCCATCGCCGAGCATGGCCCGCGTCTGGCGCTGGTGTTATGGCCGGGCGTGCAGTACCGCACCGGCCAGGTGTTCGACCTGGACGCGATCACCCGCGCGGCACGCCTGCAGGGAGCCAACGTCGGCTTCGACCTTGCCCACTCGGTGGGCAACGTGCCGCTGCGGCTGCACGACATCGCGCCCGACTTCGCGGTGTGGTGCCACTACAAGTATCTCAACAGCGGCCCGGGTGCCGTGGCGGGTGCCTTCGTCCACGAACGTCATCATCGCGATACCACGCTGCCGCGTTTTGCCGGCTGGTGGGGCCACGAGGAAGCCACCCGCTTCAAGATGGCCCCGCAGTTCGTGCCCGCCGTCGGTGCTGAAGGTTGGCAGCTGAGCAACCCGCCCGTGCTGGGGCTGGCCCCGCTGCGCGCGGCGCTGGACGTAGTCGATGCCGCCGGCGGCATGAGTGCCCTGCGCGCGAAGTCGCAGCAGCTCACCGGCCTGCTGGATGCGCTGGTGCGGGCGCGCCTGTCGCAGGTGCTGGAAGTACTGACCCCGGTCGAGCCGGAGCGGCGCGGCTGCCAGCTTTCGCTGCGCGTGATCGGCGGTCGCGAGCGCGGGCGCAGCCTGTTCGAGTATCTGCAGACCGTGGGCGTGCTGGGCGACTGGCGCGAACCGGACGTGATCCGCATCTCACCCACGCCGCTGTACAACCGTTACCTCGACCTGCATCACTTCGTCGAGGAAGTCGAATCCTGGGCCGGCCTGTAAGCCGCCCCTCCCCCGCGCTGGAACGCTCTTGATCGCACACGCACACCGCTCCCTGAGCATCATTGGTGCCGGCCTGGCCGGTTCGCTGCTGGCCATCCTGCTGTCCCGCCAGGGCTGGCGCATCACCCTGTATGAGCGCCGCGGCGACCCGCGCATTGCCGACTACGAGTCCGGTCGCTCGATCAACCTTGCGCTGGCAGAACGCGGCCGCAATGCGCTGCGCCAGGCCGGCGTGGAAGAAGCGGTCATGGCCAAGGCGGTGATGATGCGCGGACGCATGGTGCACACCCGCGAGGGCGACACCCAGCTGCAGCGCTACGGCCGCGACGACAGCGAAGTGATCTGGTCGATCCACCGCAAGGACCTCAATCACACCCTGCTGCAGCTGGCCGAAGACGCCGGCGCGCAGGTGCACTTCCACCGCCGCCTGCACACGGTGGATTTCGAGGCCGGGTATGCGCGCTTCATTGACGACCGCGACGACCAGCCGCATGACATCCGCTTCGACACCCTGATCGGGGCCGACGGTGCCGGCTCGGCGCTGCGCGCGGCGATGAACCGCAAGCACCCGCTGGACGAGCGCATCGAGTTCCTCGGACATTCGTACAAGGAACTGGAAATTCCGCCGACCGAAGACGGCGGCTTCCGGATCGAAGCCAACGCCCTGCACATCTGGCCGCGCGGCCAGTACATGTGCATTGCCCTGCCGAATGACGAAGGCACCTTCACCGTCACCCTGTTCCTGCCCAACGAGGGCAACCCCAGCTTTGCCACCACCCGCAGCGGGGCCGAGGCCGAAGCGCTGTTCGCGCGCGACTTCCCCGATGCGCTGCCGCTGATTCCGCACCTGCGCCGCGACTGGGAAGAGCATCCGCCCGGCCTGCTCGGCACGCTGTACCTGCGCCAGTGGCAGCTGGGCGGCCGCGCGGTGCTGCTGGGCGATGCCGCGCATGCCATGGTGCCGTTCCACGGCCAGGGAATGAACTGCGCGTTTGAAGACTGCGTGGCGCTGGCCCGCCACCTGCAGGAGCAGGACTCTCTGGAAGCGGCATTTACGGTATTCGAGGCCGAACGCAAGCCGAATGCGGAAGCGATCCAGCAGATGGCACTGGAGAACTACCTGGAAATGCGCGACCGCGTCGCCGACCCGGCCTTCCAGCTGCAGCGCGAACTGGAACAGCAGCTGCAGGCACGCTGGCCGACCCGCTTCGTGCCGCACTACACCATGGTCACCTTCCTGCACACACCGTATGCCGTGGCGCTGGAACGCACCAACCTGCAGCGGCGCATTCTGGAAGACGCCACTGCAGGTCACAGTACGCTGGAGCACATTGACTGGCTGGCGCTGGAACGCATCGTGCACGCGCAGCTGCCGGTGCTGGAGGGTGCGCACTGATGGCGGCCGACAGCTTCCTGTTCTACGACCTGGAAACCTTCGGCCAGGACCCGCGCCGCACCCGAATCGCCCAGTTTGCCGCGATCCGTACCGATACCAGCCTGCAGGTCATCGATGAACCGGTGAGCTTCTACGTCAAGCCAGCCGACGATGTCCTGCCCTCACCGATCGCCACGCTGATCACCGGCATCACCCCGCAGCACGCGCTGGCCGAAGGCGTGAGCGAGGCCGAGGCGTTCGCGCGCATCAACGACCTGATGGCACGCCCGGGCACCTGCACCCTGGGCTACAACACGCTGCGCTTCGACGACGAGTTCGTGCGCCACGGTCTGTTCCGCAACTTCTTCGACCCGTACGAGCGCGAGTGGCGCAACGGCAATTCGCGCTGGGACCTGCTGGACATGCTGCGGCTGGTGCATGCCCTGCGCCCGGACGGCATTGTCTGGCCGCAGCGCGAGGATGGCGCGACCTCGTTCAAGCTCGAGCATCTGGCCACGGCCAACAACGTGCGCGTAGGCGATGCCCATGAAGCGCTGTCGGACGTGCACGCCACCATCGGCATGGCCCGGCTGTTCAAGCAGGCGCAGCCGCGCCTGTGGGACTACGCACTGAAACTGCGCGACAAGCGCTTCGTGGGCTCCCTGCTCGAGGTGGATGCCGGGCAGCCGGTGCTGCACATTTCCATGCGCTACCCCGCCTCACGCCTATGTGCGGCCCCGGTGCTGCCGCTGGCGCGCCACCCGTACATCAACAACCGCATCATCGTGCTGGACCTGGAAGGCGACATCGACGGCCTGCTCGCGCTGCCCGCCGAAACCCTGGCCGCGCGGCTGTACACGCGCGCCGCCGATCTGGCCGAAGGCGAACAGCGGGTGCCGCTCAAGGAAGTGCATCTGAACAAGGTGCCGGCGCTGGTCGCCTGGAACCACCTGCGCCCGGCCGATCACGCCCGTCTGGGCATCGACGTGGCGGCGGTGGAGGCTGCGGCCGAACGCGTCCGCGCCGTTGCATCCGAGGTGGCTGAAAAGGTGCGCCAGGTGTTTGGCGGCGAACGTGAGATGGCTCCCAGCGACGTGGATGCCTCGCTGTATGACGGCTTCCTCGCCGACGGCGACAAGGCGTTGATGACCCGACTGCGTACCAGCCCGCCGAGCGAGCTGGCCAGCTATGCCGCACGCCTGCGCGACCCGCGCCTGCCCGAACTGCTGTTCCGTTACCGCGCACGCAATCACCCGGAAACCCTGGACGCCGCCGAACGCCAGCGCTGGAACGACTACCGTCGCCAGCGTCTGCTCGGCGAACCGGGTCTGGGCGAGCAGACCCTGCCGCAGTACCGGGCGCAGATCGAGGCGCTGCGTGCCGAGCACGCGGCCGAACCCACCCGCCTGGCGCTGCTGCAGCAGCTGACCGACTGGGGTAATCATCTGGAGCAGAGCCTGTGAGTACCTACTTCACCCCCGCCAGCTTCACCTTCCTGCGTGGACTGGCGCGCAACAACGACAAGACCTGGTTCAACGATCACAAGGACAAGTACGAGGCGCATGTGCGCCAGCCGTTCCTGCGTCTGATCGCCGACCTGCAGCCGGACCTGGCCGCGGTGAGCCCGCACTTCCGTTCCGACCCGAAGACGGTGGGCGGCTCGCTGTTCCGCATCTACCGCGATGCGCGTTTTTCCAACGACAAGTCGCCGTACAAGAGCTGGCAGGGCGCGCGTCTGTTCCACGAGCGCCGCAAGCAGGTCGCCGCCCCTTCGTTCTACATCCACCTGCAGCCGGGCGAGAGCTTCGTCGGGGCCGGGCTGTGGCATCCGGAACCGGATACCCAGCGCAGGATCCGCCATTTCATTGTCGACAACCCGGGGGCGTGGAAGGCAGCGGCGCATGCGCCGGCACTGCGCAAGCGCTTCGACTTCGAGCAGAGCGAGATGCTGGTGCGGGCTCCGCGCGGGTTCGAGCCGGATTTTGAATTCATTGACGACCTGAAGCACAAGAACTGGGTGTTCTGGCGGCCGCTGGAGGATGCGGTGATGACCGGGCCGAAGCTGCGGCAGACCTTGGCCAAGGACCTGACTGCGCTGGGGCCGTTCGTGGATTATCTGTGTGCGGCGTTGGATCTGGAGTTCTGAGGGTGGGTGGGGCAGCCACGCAGGGCGTGGCTCTACGCCGGGTTGACGGGGGCTGGGGCACGATTGCGCCATGAAGAAGGTTCTTTGGATTGTGGTTGCGCTGGGGGTGCTGCTGGCGGCCTATGTGGTCGGCGGGCCTTACCTGACCCTGCGCGGCCTGGCACAGGCGGTGGAGCAGCGCGATACCTCCAAGCTGGACCGCTACGTGGACTTCCCGATGCTGCGCGCCAACCTGCGCGCGCAGTTGGATGACTACGTGGTTCGCCGGGCTGGGCCGGATGTGCAGTCAAATCTGGTCGGGGCCTTGCTGCTCACCGCCGGGCAGCAGCTGAGTGGCACGGCGGTGGATGCGATGGTGACGCCGACCGGGATCGGGGCGCTGCTGGAAGGACATACGCTGTGGAAGCGGGCCAGCAATGATCTGGAAAGCAATGATGCCTATGCGCCGCCGAAGGCTGCTCGGCCGTTGGAAGGGGCCAGCCATCGGTTTGAGTCGACGTCACGGTTTACCGCGACCACGCATACCGCGCAGGGGGCACCGGTGGTGTTCGTGCTGCAGCGGCAGGGGTTGAGCTGGAAGCTGGTCAATATTGAATTGCCGCTGGAGCGGTAGCGCCGGCCGTTGGCCGGCCCTCGATATCGCCTGGGCCGGCCAACGGCCGGCGCTACCGGTCACATCCCGCGCTGGATTGACTCAATCGTTCGCCACACCATGCGGCACGTGACCCGCGGCCACGCTCTGGTGCTGGCGGGCGCTGTCGATGTTGTGCTGCGAATCGTCGAAGAAGATGTCCGCGCCGAAGGCTTCCAGGAACGGGCCCTTGTGGCGGCCGCCAAGGAACAGCGCCTCGTCCAGACGCACGCCCCACTCGCGCAGGGTGCGGATCACCCGCTCATGCGCCGGGGCCGAACGCGCGGTGACCAGGGCGGTCCGGATCGGCGCGTCGTCGCCGGAAGGGAACACCTGCTGCAGGGTATGCAGCGCCGACAGGAAGTTGCGGAACGGCCCGCCGCTGAGCGGCTCGCGGGCGTTCTCACGCTCATGCCGGCCAAACGCCTCCACGCCCTGCTCGCGCGAGATGCGCTCGCTTTCGTCACCGAAGATCACCGCGTCACCGTCGAAAGCGATGCGCAGCTGGGTGCGCGGCCGGCCCAGGTCCATCGGCTCTGCGGCCGCCAACGTCTCGTCGTAGGGCTTGGGCAGAATGGTGGCCGCAGCGATGCCATGGCGCAACGCGCGCCGCACCGATTCCGGATTGGCGGACAGGAACAGGTCGGTGCCGAACGGCTTCACATACGGCCAGGTCGGCTCACCGGCGGTGAAGGTGGCGCGGATGATGCCGAGATCGTAATGCTGGATGGAATTGAAGATGCGCAGGCCGGTATCGGCGGAGTTGCGCGAAAGCAGGATGACCTCCACCCGCGGTGACTCCGGCGACTGGCCCTGGTTGAGCGCCAGCAGCTTGCGCACCACCGGGAAGGCCACGCCGGGGCGCAGGATGTCGTCCTCATGCTTGCGCTGGTATTCGGCATAGGCGTCCACGCCTTCGGCTTCGAACAGGGCATGGCCCTCTTCCAGGTCGAACAGGGCCCGTGAAGTCACGGCTACGGTCAGTAAGCGGGGGGTGTTGTCGCCCATAACGGTCTGCAATCCAGTGCGGCGCAAAGCGGCCGGCCAGCTATTGTCGGTCAAAACATGAACTGTTCGCTGAGAATCCGGTCTTCCAGGTTGTGTTCCGGATCAAACAGCAGGGTGACCCGGCGCTCGCGGGACTCGCGGATGGTGACTTCCACCACGTCGCGGGTTTCATGCGAATCGGCGGTCACGCTGACCGGGCGCTTGTAGGGGTCGAGCACGCGGAAGCGCACTTCGGTGTCGGCCTTGAGAATCGCCCCGCGCCAGCGCCGGGGCCGGTACGGAGCCAGTGGCGTGAGCGCGATGGTGTGCGAGCCCAGCGGCAGGATCGGGCCGTGTGCCGAGTAGTTGTAGGCCGTGCTGCCGGCCGGGGTGGACACCAGCACCCCGTCGCCGATGAGCTCGCTGACCCGTTCCTGGCCGTTGAGGTCCACGCCGATATGCGCGGCCTGGCGGGTCTGGCGCAGCAGCGAGACGTCGTTGTAGGCCAGCGAGCCGGTGGTGGTGCCGGACTCGGTAAGCGCCAGCATTTCCAGCGGCCGCAGGTTGGCGGGTTCCGCCAGCGAGATGCGCATCGGCACGTCGTCTTCGGCCCGGTACTGGTTCATCAGGAAGCCGACGGTGCCGAGTTTCATCCCGAACACCGGTTTGCCCAGGTGCCCATGCCGGTGCAGGGTCTGCAGCATGAAGCCGTCGCCGCCGAGCGGGCACAGCACGTCGGCGTCGTCGGGCGCATGCTCGCCGTAACGCGACACCATCGCGGCGCGGGCCTGCTGGGCGGGTTCGGTGGTGCTGGCCAGGAAGGCGATGCGGGGGGTATCGCTCATGGGGGTTCCGGGGTTCCGCGTGGGGCTTTGGTTGAAGGATAACCGGGGTTGCTCGCGAAGAGCGGCGCTTTGATTCATCCGTGCTGGGCGGGGGCCAGGCACCCTCGCTCCGGGACACGCCGTGAACCCATCCATGGGGGCTACTCCACGGCATCCATGCCGTGGAGTGTCCCTCCGGAGGGTACCTGGCCCCCGCCATGATGGTTTGTCGCAAGGCGGATCGAACGGCAACGGCAACGGCAACGGCAACGGCAACGGCAACGGCAACGGCGAGAGCCTGCGTTGTTTTGGGGTCATGCGCTACCGGACGTTGGGAGTTTCAGGGCCGTCGTCTTTCGACCGACGCTACCGGGGCTGCGTGTTTTTGACTTTCGTTGGCCGCCGATGGCCCAGAACACGTAGACCACCCGCCGAGGGCGGTTCGCAAGAATCCAACAGCAGCCGGGTAAGCCCGGCTCTACGTAGAGATTGCGACACAAAAAAGGCCCCGCCGGAGCGGGGCCTTTTGGGCTTCAGCCGATCAGACGCTTAGGCGCCGTGGGCGGCGAGCTGGCCCAGGCGCTGGACGGCGACCGAGACGGTCGGGTAGTCCAGGGTCTTCTGCTCGGCCAGTTCAGACAACATCGCCAGGGTGAAGCGCAGGCTGTTGTCGTCGCGGCCGATCCAGGTGGCCACCTTGGCTTCCGCACTGCCGCCCTTGGTGCCCAGCACCTGGCCGGCCAGGTTGCGGTGGTGCGCCGCCAGTTCGTCACGCAGCACGCCTCGGGCCACCGCGTGCCAGCGGCCGTTGACCTCCAGCGCGTCGATCTGCTCGAACAGCCACGGCAGCTGCAGCGCGTCGCCCAGGCGGAAGTGGACCTTCGACACGTCCACCGGCTTCAGCTTGCGCGTGCGGGCCAGTTCGATGATGTCGAACGCCGGCTCCAGGAAGTGCAGTTCGGCCAGCTGCTGCGCCAGTGCCGGGGGCAGGCCCTTTTCCTTCCACTCCGCCACCAGGGCTTCGTAGGTCGGACGCTGCGAATCCGGCAGCACACCCGACGCTTCGCGGATGTCGTTGAACGGACCCTGGTAGCGGTTCACCGCCTCGGTGATGCCCGGCATCGGGCCGGGGCGGAACAGCAGCCAGCGCACGAACGAACGCTGCAGCTTCCAGATCACTTCCAGCGCGTCGATCTGCACCGATTCCGGCACCGTGCCGTCCAGTGCGTCGATCTGTGCCCACAGCGCGCGTGCGTCCAGCGTTTCACGGCTGATCGTGTACGCCTTGGCCACTTCCGAGATCGAACGGCCGGTGTCTTCCTGCATGCGCATCAGGAAGGTCGCGCCCATCCGGTTGATGGTCTGGTTGGTCACCGCCGTGGCGATGATCTCGCGCTTCAGGCGGTGACGCTCCATCGCGTCGGCATACTTCTTCTGCAGCGGCGTCGGGAAGTAACGCAGCAGCTCCTTGGACAGATACGGATCTTCCGGAATGTCCGATTCCAGCAGTTGCTGGAACGCCACCAGCTTGGAATACGACAGCAACACCGACAGTTCCGGACGGGTCAGGCCTTGGCCGCGTGCCTTGCGCTGCGACAGCTCGGCATCCGACGGCAGGAACTCGATCTGACGATCCAGCAGACCCTGCTGTTCCAGCGTGCGGATGAAGTGCTGCTTCGAACCCAGGCGCTTGACCGCCATCCGCTCCATCAGGCTCAGCGCCTGGTTCTGGCGGTAGTTGTCGTTCAGCACCAGGTCGGCCACTTCGTCGGTCATCGACGCCAGCAGCTTGTTGCGCTGATCCACCGTGAGCTTCTTGGCCCGCACCACATCGTTGAGCAGGATCTTGATGTTCACTTCGTGATCCGAAGTGTCCACACCCGCCGAGTTGTCGATGAAGTCGGTGTTGAGCAGCACGCCGGCCTGCGCGGCTTCGATGCGGCCCAGCTGGGTCATGCCCAGGTTGCCGCCCTCGCCCACCACCTTGCAGCGCAGCTCGCCACCGTTCACGCGCAGCGCGTTGTTGGCGCGGTCGCCGACGTCGCTGTGCTGTTCGGTCGCGGCCTTGACGTAGGTGCCGATGCCGCCGTTCCACAGCAGGTCGACCGGGGCCTTCAGGATCGCGCTCATCAGGTCGTTCGGCGACAACGCCTTGACGCCCTCGTCCAGACCCAGAGCCTCGCGGACCTGCGGGGTGATCTCGATCGACTTCAGGGTGCGCGGATAGATGCCGCCGCCCTTGCTGATCAGCTTGGCATCGTAGTCGGCCCAGCTCGAACGCGGCACGGTGAACATGCGCTCGCGCTCGACGAACGACGTGGCCGCATCTGGATTCGGGTCCAGGAAGATATGGCGGTGGTCGAACGCGGCCAGCAGGCGGATATGGCGCGACAGCAGCATGCCGTTGCCGAACACGTCGCCGGACATGTCGCCCACGCCCACGGTGGTGAAGTCCTGGGTCTGGCTGTCACGACCCAGCGCACGGAAGTGACGCTTCACCGATTCCCACGCGCCGCGTGCGGTGATGCCCATGCCCTTGTGGTCATAACCGACCGAGCCACCCGAGGCGAACGCGTCGCCCATCCAGAAGCCGTGCGCGATGGCCAGGCCGTTGGCGATGTCGGAGAAGGTCGCGGTGCCCTTGTCAGCCGCCACCACCAGGTACGGGTCGTCCATGTCGTGGCGGACCACGTCCACCGGCGGCACGATCTTGTTGTTGACGATGTTGTCGGTGATGTCCAGCAGGCCCTGGATGAACAGCTTGTAGCAGGCCACGCCGTTGGCGAACACCGCGTCGCGGTCACCGCTGGCCGGCGGCATCTTGGCGAAGAACCCGCCCTTCGCGCCGACCGGCACGATCACGGTGTTCTTCACCATCTGTGCCTTGACCAGGCCCAGCACCTCGGTGCGGAAGTCTTCGCGACGGTCCGACCAGCGCAGGCCACCACGGGCGACTGCGCCAAAGCGCAGGTGGGTACCTTCCACGCGCGGGCCGTACACGAAGATTTCGCGGTACGGACGCGGCTTGGGCAGGTCCGGCACCAGTGCCGAATCGAACTTGAAGCTGATGCAGTGGCCCGGACGGCCTTCCGCATCGGTCTGGTAGTAGCTGGTACGCAGGGTGGCGTCGATCACGCCCATGAAGCTGCGCAGGATGCGGTCTTCGTCCAGGCTGGACACGCGGTCCATCAGCTTGACCAGCGCTTCGCGGGTGGCGTCCATCTGCGCGTCGCGGCTGCCCTTGCGGGCATCGACCACGGTCTTGAGCACTTTCAGGGTGGTCTCGTCGCCGCCGGCCAGCACATTCAGATGCGCACGCAGCTGGGCCTGGCCTTCAGCAATGGCGTCCTTGTCTTCATGCCCGGTGGCCGGGTCGAAGCGGGCTTCGAACAGCTCCACCAGCAGGCGGGCCAGCAGCGGGTAGCGGGTGAAGGTGCCTTCCACGTAAGCCTGCGAGAACGGCACGCCGGTCTGCAGCAGGTACTTGCAGTAGCCACGCAGCATGGCGACCTGGCGCCAGTGCAGGCCAGCGGCCAGCACCAGGCGGTTGAAGCCGTCGTTCTCGGCGTCGCCGTGCCACACGCGGGCGAAGGTTTCGCCGAAGGCTTCATCGACGCTGGCGGCGTTGATCGCGCCGGCGGTCGATTCGACCTCGAAGTCCTGCACATACACCGGGGCGTTGTCGACCGTCAGGCGGTACGGACGCTCGGCAATCACGCGCAGGCCCATGTTTTCCATCATCGGCAACGCGTCCGACAGCGGAATGTCGTCCAGCTGGCGGTACAGCTTCAGGCGCAGGCCTTCGCCGTTCTCACGCTGAACGGCCTGCAGGCTCAGGCGCAGGTCGTCCGGACCGGTCAGCGCGTCGAGCTGGCTGACGTCGTTGGCGGCGATCTCGGTGCTGGAGTCTTCGATGTAACCGGCCGGCAGCGCCTTGCCGATGCGGGCGGCGATGCGCAGGCCTTCGGTTTCACCGTGACGGGCCACCAGCGCTTCGCGCAGGTCGTCCTGCCAGTTGCGCAGCACCTGGGCCAGCTTCTGCTCCAGTGCCGAGGTGTCCACATCGAGCGTTTCACCGGCCTTCGGGCGCACGATCAGGTGCACCTGGGCCAGCGGCGATTCGCCCAGCACCACCGAGCTGTCGACGTACTCGCCGTGCAGCGCTTCCTTCAGCATGGCCTCGATGCGCAGGCGCACGTCGGTGTTGAAGCGTTCGCGCGGCAGGTAGACCAGCGCGGAGATGAAACGGCTGTACTTGTCGCGGCGCAGGAACAGGCGGCTGCGCACGCGTTCCTGCAGGCCCAGCACGCCCATCGCGGTGCGGTACAGCTCTTCCTCGCTGGACTGGAACAGTTCTTCGCGCGGCAGGGTTTCCAGGATGTGGCGCAGGGCCTTGCCGCTGTGGCTGGCCGGGGCCAGGCCGGAGGTGCTCATCACGTATTCGTGGCGCTGGCGCACCAGCGGAATTTCCCACGGACGGCGGTTGTACGCGCTGGAGGTGAACAGGCCGAGGAAGCGCTGCTCGCCGATGATCTTGCCCTTGGCGTCGAATTCCAGCACGCCGATGTAGTCCATGTAGCCGGCGCGGTGCACGCGCGAACGGGCATTGGTCTTGGTCAGGATCAGCGCGTCCTTCAGCCCGCTGGTGGCATTGAGCCCCTGCGCGGCGAGGGTCTTGACCGGGCGGGCGGCCGAGGTGTCACGGCCGCGCATCAGGCCCAGGCCAGTGTCGTTGAGCGGAGCCAGCACTTCTTCCTTGCCCTGCTTTTCCACGCGGTAGGCGCGGTAGCCGAAGAAGGTGAAGTGGTTGTCGGCGGCCCAGCGCAGGAATTCCTGGGCTTCGGCGCGCGAGGCGGCATCCACCGGCAGCTGGCGGCTGCCGAGGTCGTCGGCGATGCCCAGCGCCTGGGTGCGCATGGCGTCCCAGTCACGGACGATGGCACGCACCTCGTCCAGCGACTTGCTGATCGCCTTTTCCACGTCGGCCATGGCCTCGGCCGGCTGACGGTCGATTTCCAGCAGCATCACCGATTCGGCGGTGCCTTCACTCACCTTGCTGAGCTTGCCGGCCTTGTCACGGCTGAAGCGGATCACCGGGTGACCCAGCACGTGCACGCCAATGCCCTGCTCGGCCAGCGCCATGGTCACCGTGTCCACCAGGAACGGCATGTCGTCGTTGACGATCTGCAGCACGGTGTGCGGCGATTCCCAGCCGTTGGCCTTCAGGGTGGGGTTGAACACGCGGACGTTAGCCTTGCCGACCTTGCGGCTGCGGGCGAATTCCAGCATGTCGGCAGCCAGTGCGGCCCACTCCTCAGCGGTGTGGTGCGGGAACTCGTCCGCTTCCATGCGCTTGTAGAAGTCTGCGGCAAAAGCCACTGCCTCGGCCTGGGCGGCCGCCGGGTAACGCTTGCGCAAGGCCGTGTATACCGGTTCCAGCGAGAAGCCCACTGGCGAAACAGTCTGCGTATCGGCTGGTTTGGTTTTTGCTTTCACGGTCTTGGCGACAGGTTTTTGCGGTTTCATGGCAGAGCGATGCGTGTTGCTCAGTTGGAAAAATGAAATTGTAGCCCTGTTGCGTGAAAAGGCCTTGCTGCAGGACGGAATCTGGCTTTTCGGGTTGGGTGGCGTTTACGTCGCCATCTGCAATGCGCTCAGGTATGGAGACGCGGATCACAGATCCTCTCAGCCGGCATGGTCGGGCGTGTACGTGGCACGCTGACGACAGACCACACAACAGTGCCAAAAGATAGGGTTCTCCAATTCTGAACTGGACGGTATAGTCCACCGCGTGAACTCCCCCACCTCAGCTGCCGGCGCATTGGACGCGCGCGATCACCGCGTGTTCGATGCCGTGCGCGAGTTGATGTCCACCCAGGGCATGCAGCTGAGCATGGAAGCGGTGGCCCAGCAGGCCGGCTGTTCCAAGCAGACCCTCTACAGCCGCTACGGCAGCAAGCAGGAACTGCTGCGCCGGGTGATGCAGCGTCACCTGTGCCGCGCCACCGCCGGCCTGCGTGCGATGGATGGCGATGACCTGCGCGGCTGCCTGCTGCAGTTCGCCATCGACCATCTCGAGCACTTCAACGAGACCCAGGTGATCCAGGCACGCCGGTTGATCGCGGCCGAAGCGGCCCAGTTCCCGCAGGAAGCCCAGGCGCTGTACCGCGACGGGGCCGGCGCGCTGACCCTTCACTTAGCTGAATGGATTGCCACCCGCATCCAGCGCGGCCTGCTTCGCCATGACGACCCACACTTCATGGCCGAACTGCTATTGAGCATGATCGCCGGGCTGGATTTCGAGAAGCAGCGTTTCCATACCCCCCACCGTGATGACGCCACCGTGCGTCGGCGCTGGGCCGAATTTTCCGTGGACAGTTTCCTGCAAGCATTTGCGATGCACCCTGCTGTTCCCGAACCACATTCAAACCAACTCCGGAGTTTCTTCTGATGATCGCCCCACTCCGCACCCTTGCCCTGACGTGCGCAGTCGCTGTTGCGCTGACCGCCTGCAAGAAGCAGGAACAGCAGACGCCCCCGCCGCCGGAAGTGGGCGTGATCGAAGCCAAGGCTGAAACCCTGCCGCTGCAGCGCGAGCTGGTCGGCCGGCTGTCGCCGTTCCGCAGCGCCGACGTACGCGCCCGCGTGCCGGGCGTGCTGCTCAAGCGCGTCTACCAGGAAGGCCAGGACGTCAAGCAGGGCCAGGTCCTGTTCCTGATCGACCCGGCCCCGCTGCAGGCCGCGTTGAATGCCTCGCAGGGTGAACTGGCTTCGGCCCAGGCCACCTATGCCAATGCCAAGGCCGCCGCCGCCCGCGCCCGTTCGCTGGCTCCGCAGGCCTTCGTATCCAAGTCCGACCTGGACGCCGCTGAGGCCACCGAGCGCACTGCCGCCGCGGCCGTGCAGCAGGCCCAGGCCTCGGTTGCGAGCGCGAAGATCAACCTGGGCTATGCCGAGGTCACCTCGCCGATCAGCGGCCGTGCCGGCAAGCAGCAGGTCACCGAAGGTGCGCTGGTCGGCCAGGGCGATGTCACCCTGCTGACCACCGTCGACCAGCTCGACCCGCTGTACGTGAACTTCTCGATGAGCTCGGACGAGATGACCCAGCTTCGCCGCGCCCAGGCCCAGGGATCGGTGGCACTGAGCGGCGATGGCAAGTCGACCGTACAGGTGCGTCTGGCGGACGGCACGGTGTATGGCGAACCCGGAACCCTGGACTACTCCTCGGCCACGGTCGACCCGGCCACCGGCGCGGTGACCCTGCGTGCGCTGCTGCCCAACCCGCAGCAGCTGCTGCTGCCGGGTTCGTTCGTCAGCTTCCAGGCGGTGCTGGGCGAGCGCAAGAACGCCTTCCTGGTGCCGTTGCAGTCGCTGCAGCGTGACACCGTCGGCGGCTATGTGATGGTGGTCGGCAAGGACGGCAAGGTAGTCCGCAAGAACGTCACCACCGAAGGCCAGCAGGGCCCGAACTGGCTGGTGACCGGCGGCATCGAATCCGGCGACCAGGTGATCGTGGCCGGCGTGCAGAAGGTCAAGGAAGGCGCACCGGCGTCGGCCAAGCCCTGGACTCCGACCGCGGCCAACGGCAATGGCCAGGCTCCAGCTGCCGGTGCCCCGGCAGGCGCGGCCCCGGCCGCTGCTCCGGCGGACGCGGCGGCCGATCCGGCCAAGGCCGAGGGCCAGCCCACCGAAGGCGCTCCGGCTGCCGAACCGACCAAGCAATAACGGGGACCATCCGTCATGCCTAAATTTTTCATTGAACACCCGGTATTCGCCTGGGTGGTCGCGATCCTGATCTCGCTTGCGGGCGTGATCTCGATCCTCGGTCTGGGTGTGGAGTCCTACCCCAGCATCGCACCGCCGCAGGTGACGGTGAGCGCCACCTATCCCGGTGCCAGCGCCGACACTACTGAAAAGTCGGTCACCCAGGTGATCGAGCAGCAGCTGACCGGTATCGATCACCTGCTGTACTTCAGTTCCTCTTCGGCCTCCAACGGCCGCGCCCAGATCACCCTGACCTTTGAAACCGGCACCGACCCGGACATCGCGCAGGTGCAGGTGCAGAACAAGGTGTCGCTGGCGACGCCGCGACTGCCGACCGAAGTGACCCAGCAGGGCGTGGTGGTGGCCAAGGCCAATGCCGGCTTCCTGATGGTGGTGGCACTGCGTTCGGACAGCGAGGCGATCAACCGTGATGCCCTGAACGACATCGTCGGTTCGCGCGTGCTCGACCAGATCTCGCGTATCCCGGGCGTCGGCAGCACCCAGCAGTTCGGTTCCGAGTACGCCATGAACATCTGGCTCAACCCGGAAAAGATGCAGGGCTACAACCTCAGTGCCAGCCAGGTGCTGGCCGCGGTGCGTGCGCAGAACGTGCAGTTCGCCGCCGGTTCGCTGGGTTCGGATCCATCGCCGGCCGGTCACTACTTCACCGCCACGGTCTCGGCCGAAGGCCGCTTCAGCTCGCCCGAGCAGTTCGAGAACATCATCCTGCGCGCAAACGCGGATGGTTCGCGGGTGATGCTGAAGGACGTGGCGCGCATTGCCTTCGGTGCCAACAACTACGGCTTTGACACCCAGTACAACGGCCGCCCGACCGGTGCCTTCGCGATCCAGCTGCTGCCGGGCGCGAACGCACTGAACGTGGCCGACGCGGTGCGCGCCAAGATGGACGAGCTGCAGCCGAGCTTCCCGGCCGGCGTGAGCTGGTTCTCGCCGTACGACAGCACCACCTTCGTCAAGATCTCGATCGAGGAAGTGGTCAAGACCCTGATCGAAGCGGTGGTGCTGGTGTTCCTAGTGATGCTGATCTTCCTGCAGAACTTCCGCGCCACCCTGATTCCCACCCTGGTCATTCCAGTGGCGCTGCTCGGCACCTTCCTGGGCATGAGCATCATCGGCTTCACCATCAACCAGCTGACCCTGTTTGCGATGGTGCTGGCGATCGGCATCGTGGTCGATGACGCGATCGTGGTGATCGAGAACGTCGAACGCATCATGACCGAGGAGAAGCTGCCGCCCAAGGCTGCAACCCAGAAGGCCATGACCCAGATCACCGGCGCGGTGGTGGCGATCACCGTGGTGCTGGCGGCGGTGTTCATTCCGTCGGCACTGCAGGGCGGTGCGGCAGGTGAGATCTACAAGCAGTTCGCACTGACGATTGCCATCGCGATGGCATTCTCGGCGTTCCTGGCACTGGGCTTCACCCCGGCGCTGTGCGCGACCTTCCTCAAGGCCACCCACAACGACCACCCGAACATCGTCTACCGCACCTTCAACAAGTACTACGACAAGGTCAGCAACACCTACGTGGGCCACATCACCTCGGCGGTGAAGCATGCCCCGCGCTGGATGATCCTGTTCGTGGTGCTGACCGTCCTGTGCGGCTTCCTGTTCACCCGCATGCCGGGCAGCTTCCTGCCGGAAGAAGACCAGGGCTATGCACTGGCGATCGTGCAGCTGCCGCCGGGTTCGACCAAGGCGCAGACCAATGCCACCTTCGCGCAGATGCGCGGCATCCTGGAAAAGCAGGATGGCTTCGAGGGCATGCTGCAGGTGGCCGGTTTCAGCTTCGTCGGTTCCGGCGAAAACGTGGGCATGGGCTTCATCCGTCTGAAACCGTGGGCGGACCGCGACATCACCGTTCCGGAATTCATCCAGAACATGAATGGTGCGTTCTACGGGATCAAGGAAGCGCAGATCTTCGTGGTCAACCTGCCCACGGTGCAGGGTCTGGGCCAGTTCGGCGGCTTCGACATGTGGCTGCAGGACCGCGGCGGTGCCGGCTACGAACAGCTGACCCAGGCGCGCAACATCCTGCTGGGCAAGGCGGCCGAAGAAAGCGACATCCTGACCGGTGTGCGTCCGAACGGTCTGGAAAACGCACCGCAGCTGCAGCTGCACGTAGACCGCGTGCAGGCGCAGACGATGGGTCTTTCGGTGTCGGACGTGTACAGCACGATCCAGCTGATGCTGGCTCCGGTGTACGTGAACGACTTCTTCTACCAGGGCCGCATCAAGCGCGTGACCATGCAGGCCGATGGCCCGTACCGCACCGGTGCGGAGTCGTTGAACAGCTTCTACACGCCAAGCAACCTGCAGACCAATGCCGACGGCACCCAGGCGATGATTCCGCTGAGCACGGTGGTGAAGTCCGAGTGGGTGTCGGCACCGCCGTCACTGAGCCGTTACAACGGCTACTCGGCAATCAACATCGTCGGTTCGCAGGCACCGGGCCGCAGCTCGGGTGAAGCAATGCAGGCGATGGAGCGGATCGTGTCCGACGACCTGCCGGCGGGCTTCGGCTACGACTGGTCGGGCATGTCCTACCAGGAAATCCTGGCGGGCAACGCGGCGACGCTGCTGCTGGTGCTGTCGATCGTGGTGGTGTTCCTGTGCCTTGCGGCGCTGTATGAAAGCTGGTCGATCCCGGTGGCGGTGCTGCTGGTGGTGCCGCTGGGCGTGCTGGGTGCGCTGGCGTTCTCGCTGGCGCGTGGCCTGCCGAACGATCTGTACTTCAAGATCGGCCTGATCACGGTGATTGGTCTGGCGGCAAAGAACGCGATCCTGATCGTGGAGTTCGCGGTGGAGCAGCGCGCGGCGGGCAAGAACCTGCGTGAGGCCACCATCGAGGCGGCACGCCTGCGCTTCCGTCCAATTCTGATGACCTCGTTCGCGTTCATCATGGGCGTGATCCCGATGGCGATCTCGACCGGTGCCGGTGCCAACTCGCGTCACGCCATTGGTACGGGCGTGATCGGCGGCATGGTGTTTGCGACCTTCCTGGGCCTGCTGATGATTCCGGTGTTCTTCGTCGTGGTCCGCCGCATGCTGGGCGACAAGCTGGACGAACCGTCCAAGGAGTTCCTGGAGCGCCAGAACGAAGGCAACGCCGCCCATCGTCCGGATCGGTGATGGTGGTTGAGGTTTGAACGAAATGGCCCCGGAGCGATCCGGGGCCTTTTTGTTTCCGAGCTCCCGTAGAGCCGGGCTTGCCCGGCTGCTGTTGGATGCGTGCGAACAACCGGCGCTCAACGGTTTCCGTGTTTGGGCGTACCGGGGTGGGTTTGCGGGACACGCCGTAAACCCGTCCATGGGGGCTCGTAGAAAACATCCATGTTTTCTACGGTCCCGCAAACCCACCCCGGCACGCCCCAGACAGTTGGCCGGTGGCCACAGAAGATCAAAAGCACGTGACCCGGTAGCGTCGGTCGACAGACGACGACCCTGAAATCCCCAACACCCGGTAACGCATGACCCCGGATCGACACCGCCCTTGATTCAGGCCCAACCCTGACTTACTCAACAACCTCCAACCACAAGCCATCCAGCTTTGCCCGGGCAAGCACATCAGCCGCCTCAGCCCCGACAAGCAACGCATAGCCCTTCCCTTTGCCATCGGCAAACTGCAGGTCGCTGCGAACCAGCCCCGTATCCGCCCGCATGTCCTGGCTGAAAGAAGCGTGAGCGCCGACGATGAAGCGATGCTGCCCGCAGCGCCCGCACATCGGCCCGAACTCCGGGGCCGCCCGCGCCACGTCGATACGGACCTCATCCAGCCATTCCATCAGGTAGTACTGCCTGCGGTAATGCGCTCGCGGCGGCAGCGGAACAAACGAAGTACTGCCGGGCAGCGTGTCAGCAACCGCCTTGAAACGCTCGGACGCGATGTAGAACCCGTCGTAGGTGACGCCCAGGTCGTAACGCGTCTTCTTCAGGACGAAGTCCGGATTCCAGTGGTCACGCGATGTCTTGCAGCCGCATGCAGGGCAGAGTGTGGCCGCGTCGGGAAGCCAGACCGTGTCGTTGTCCGGGCATTGGATTTCAAAGTACATGGAGCGTTCCTTGCTCTTGGGGCCGGCAGTGCCACGAGACTACTTCGTTTCGTGGTCATGCGTTACCGGATGTTGGGGATTTCAGGGTCGTCGTCTGTCGACCGACGCTACCGCCCTCCGGATAAACAACTTACGCGGTGACGATTTGCGCTTGATCTTCGATGGCTACCGGCCATCTGTCTGGGGCGTGCCGGGGTGGGTTTGCGGGACCGTAGAAAACATGGATGTTTTCTACGAGCCCCCATGGATGGGTTTACGGCGTGTCCCGCAAACCCACCCCGGCGCGACCAAACACGAATTCACGTGACCGCCGGCTGTTCGCCCGAATCCGACAGCAGCCGGGCAAGCCCGGCTCTACGTGAAGACCGCAATCGCAGCGGTTGGCGATAGCAACCGATCAGCGCAGACCGGTCTCGTTGCGCGCGATCACCAGGCGCTGGATCTCCGAGGTGCCCTCGTAGATCTCGGTGATCTTGGCGTCACGGAAGTAGCGCTCCAGCGGCATTTCCTTGGAGTAGCCCATGCCGCCGTGGATCTGCACCGCCTGGTGGGTGATCCACATCGCCGCTTCCGAGGCGGTCAGCTTGGCAATCGCCGCTTCGTTGCTGAAACGCTTGCCCTGCCCCTTTACCCACGCCGCGCGCAGGGTCAGCAGCAGTGCCGCGTCCAGCTTGCACTTCATGTCCGCGATCTTGGCCTGGGTCATCTGGAAGGTGCCGATGGCCGCGCCGAAGGCCTTGCGCTCCTTGACGTACTCAATGGTGGCCTCATAGGCCGCACGGGCGATGCCGATCGCCTGCGAGGCAATGCCGATACGGCCGGCGTCCAGCACGCCCATCGCGATTTTGAAGCCCTCGCCTTCCTTGCCCACGATATCGTCGGTGTGCGCCACGTAATCCTGGAATTCGATCTCACAAGTGGCCGAGGCGCGGATGCCCAGCTTCGGCTCGGTCTTGCCGCGGTGGAAACCCGGACGGTCGGTGTCGATGATGAAGGCGGTGATGCCGCGTGCGCCGGCTTCCGGGTCGGTCATCGCGAACAGCACGATGTACTTGGCCACCGGGCCGGAGGTGATCCAGCTCTTCTTGCCGTTGATCACATAGGTGCCGTCGGCCTGCTTGACCGCGCGGCAGCGCATGGCGGTGGCGTCCGAACCGGACTGCGGCTCGGTCAGGGCGAAGGCACCGATGGCCTGACCCTCGGCAATCGCGCGCACGTAGGTCTGCTTCTGCGCTTCGCTGCCGTGGGTCAGGATGCCGTTGCAGAACAGCGAATTGTTGACCGACATGATCGTGGAATGGGCTGCATCGCCCGCAGCCACCTCCACCATGGCCAGCACGTAGGCGATCGGGTCCATGCCCGCGCCACCGTATTCAGCCGGGACTTCGATGCCCATCAGGCCGTTTTCGCCCAGCAGCTGGATGTTTTCCAGCGGGAACTCGCCGGTGCGGTCATGGTGCTCCGCGCTCGGGGCGATCTTTTCCTGCGCAATGCGACGTGCCACGTCCTGCAGCATCAGCTGCTCTTCGGTAAAGCTGAAATCCACTACACCCTCCCAGGCTCAAGTCGATAGGGCCGCTACGTACGCGGCCGTGTGGCGGAATTGTACCGGGGGCCGGGCAATCGCGGCTGACTTGACCGGAACCGGCCTGAACACCGAAAATATCTCTATATCGCGATAGGTAGATATTTATGGATCTCGAGGACTGGTCGGTCCGCCTCAAAGTGTTCGCTGACGCCACCCGCGTCCGCCTGCTGACCCTGCTGGAGCAGGAAGAACTGACCGTGGCCGAACTGTCGGCCATCACCACGCTGGCACAGCCACGCGTGTCGACCCACCTGGCCAAACTGAAGGAGGCCGGGCTGGTGCGCGACCGTCGCGCAGGCGTTTCGGCGTATTACCGCTTCGACGACGCCGCGCTGGACCCGGCGCAGCGCGCATTGTGGCATGCCTTGAGCACCGGCAGCGATGACCCGCTGCTGCGCCAGGATGCTGAACGCGTGGCCGGGGTGCTGGCCAGTCGCGCCGCCGACCAGAACTGGGCCGACAGCGTGGCCGGCGACATGGAGCGCCACTACTCCCCCGGCCGCACCTGGGAAGCCCTGGCCCGCACCGCCCTGCCCCTGCTGGAAACCGGTGACGTACTCGACATCGCCTCCGGCGACGGTGTGCTGGCCGAACTGGTCGCTCCGCACGCCAAGCGCTACATCTGCATCGACACAAGCGCGCGCGTGGTCGCCGCCGCCAGCGAGCGCCTGCGCCGCCTGGCCAATGTGGAAGTGCGCGAAGGCGACATGCACGCCCTGCCGTTCAAGGACCGCAGTTTCGACCTGGTGGTGCTGATGCATGCGCTGACCTACGCGGCCAAGCCGGCCCAGGCGGTGGCCGAAGGCGCGCGCGTACTGCGCTCCGGTGGCCGCCTGCTGCTGTGCAGCCTGGCCCGTCACGAGCACAAGGCCGCCGTGGAAGCCTACGGCCACGTCAATCTCGGTTTCAGCGACAAGGAATTACGCAAGTTCGCCGAGAAAGCCGGGCTGGTCGTCTCCAGCCTGGAAACGGTGACCCGTGAAAAGCGTCCGCCGCATTTCGAAGTCATCTCGCTGATCGCCACCAAGCCCTGAGGTTTCCATGTCGTCCCTGCCGTGGCTGCACCCTGAACGTGTCCGCGCCCTCGAATCGGCGCTGGCCGAGCGCATCCTGATCATCGACGGTGCCATGGGCACGATGATCCAGCGCCACGGGCTGGAGGAAGCGGATTACCGCGGCGAGCGTTTCGCCGGTGGCTTCGATCACCAGCATGGCGCGGGCTGCGACCACGGCACGCCGGAAGGCCACGACCTGAAGGGCAACAACGACCTGCTGCTGCTGACCCGGCCGGAGGTGATCGCCGGCATCCACACCGCCTATCTCGAAGCCGGTGCCGACCTGATCGAAACCAACACCTTCAATGCCACCTCGGTGAGCCAGGCTGACTATCACCTGGAACACCTGGTGTATGAGTTGAACAAGGCCGGCGCAGCAGTGGCGCGCGCCTGTTGCGATGCCATCGAGGCAACCACTCCCGGCAAGCCGCGCTTCGTGATCGGGGTGCTTGGCCCGACCAGCCGTACGGCCTCGATCAGCCCGGACGTGAATGATCCCGGCTTCCGCAACACCAGCTTCGATGCGCTGCGTGACACCTACCGCGAGGCCATCGATGGGCTGATCGACGGCGGTGCAGACACGCTGATGGTGGAGACCATTTTCGACACACTGAACGCCAAGGCCGCGCTGTTCGCCATCGAAGAAGCCTTCGATGATCGCGGCGCGCGCCTGCCGATCATGATCTCCGGCACGATCACCGATGCCTCCGGACGCACCCTGTCCGGGCAGACCGCCGATGCCTTCCATGCTTCGCTGGCCCACTCACGGCCGCTGTCGATCGGGCTGAACTGCGCGCTCGGTGCCGACGCCATGCGCCCGCATGTGGAAACCCTGGGACAGGTCGCCGACTGTTACGTCAGTGCGCACCCCAACGCTGGTCTTCCCAACGCGTTCGGCGAGTACGACGAAACCCCGGATGAAATGGCCGCCACCCTGCGCGGCTTCGCCCTGGATGGCCTGCTCAACCTGGTCGGCGGCTGCTGCGGCTCCACCCCCGACCACATCCGCGCCATTGCGCTGGCGGTGGCCGGGCTGCCGCCACGGGCACTGCCAGGCGCGCAGGAGCAGGCCGCATGAGTGCAACGGTCCGCCATACCCGGCTGTCTGGCCTGGAACCGCTGGTCATCACCCCGGACCTGCTGTTCGTCAACGTTGGTGAACGCACCAACGTCACCGGCAGTGCGCAGTTCCGCAAGCTGATCAAGGAAGAGCGCTACGAGGAAGCCGTGGACGTCGCCCGCCAGCAGGTCGCCAGCGGCGCGCAGATCCTCGACGTCAACATGGACGAGGGACTGATCGATTCGGAAAAAGCGATGACCCGCTATCTGAACCTGATCATGTCCGAGCCGGACATCGCACGCATTCCGGTGATGGTCGACTCCTCGAAATGGAGTGTGATCGAAGCCGGGCTGAAGTGCCTGCAGGGCAAGAGCGTGGTCAACTCGATCTCGCTCAAGGAAGGCGAGGCACTGTTCGTCGAGCACGCGCGGAAGGTGCTGCGCTATGGCGCGGCGGCGGTGGTGATGGCGTTCGATGAAACCGGACAGGCCGACACCTGCGCGCGCAAGGTAGAGATATGCACCCGCGCCTACCGGATCCTGGTCGACCAGGTCGGCTTCCCGCCGCAGGACATCATCTTCGACCCGAACATCTTCGCCGTCGCCACCGGCATCGAGGAGCACGACAACTACGCGGTGGACTTCATTGAAGCCACCCGCATCATCAAGCGCACCCTGCCGCACTGCCACGTGTCCGGTGGCGTTTCCAACGTGTCGTTCTCGTTCCGTGGCAACGAAACCGTGCGCCAGGCGATCCATTCGGTGTTCCTGTACCACGCCATCGCCGCCGGCATGGACATGGGCATCGTCAATGCCGGTGCGATGCCGATCTACGACGAGCTCGACCCGGAACTGCGCGAGCGCGTCGAGGATGTGATCCTCAACCGCCGCAGCGACGGCACCGAGCGCCTGCTGGAGATCGCCGAGCGCTACAAGGGCAGGAAGGGCGAAACCAAGGGCGAAGACCTGGCCTGGCGCGAAAAGCCGGTCAAGGACCGCCTGGCCCATGCACTGGTGCACGGCATGGACGCGTGGGTGGAACAGGACACCGAAGAAGCGCGCGCACAGGCAAGCCGCCCGCTGGATGTGATTGAAGGGCCGCTGATGGACGGCATGAACATCGTCGGCGACCTGTTCGGGGCCGGCAAGATGTTCCTGCCGCAGGTGGTCAAGTCCGCGCGGGTCATGAAGAAGGCCGTTGCCTATCTGCTGCCGTTCATCGAGGCGGAGAAGGCGCGCAGTGGCGACACCGCCCGCAGCAACGGCAAGATCATCATGGCCACGGTCAAGGGCGACGTGCATGACATCGGCAAGAACATCGTCGGCGTGGTGCTGGCCTGCAACAACTTCGAGGTGGTCGACCTGGGGGTGATGGTGCCGGCGCAGAAGATCCTGGATGCCGCGCGCGCCGAGAATGCCGACATCATCGGCTTGTCCGGGCTGATCACCCCGTCGCTGGAGGAGATGAGCCACGTGGCGAGGGAGATGGAGCGCCAGGGCTTCACCCTGCCGCTGATGATCGGAGGAGCCACCACTTCGCGCGCGCATACCGCGCTGAAGATCGATCCCTTCTACAAGGCCCCGACGATCTGGGTGAAGGATGCCTCGCGTGCGGTCGGTGTGGCGCAGTCGCTGATCTCGCCGGACCTGCGCGCGGCGTTCGTGGCCGCCAACGAAGCCGACTATGCCGACATCCGCCAGCGCCACCGCAACCGCGGCGACGCCAAGCGACTGGTCACGCTCGGCAAGGCGCGCGAGCAGCGCTTCGACGGTGGCTGGGCGGACTACACGCCGCCGGAGCCGCGCCAGCCCGGCCTGCATGTGCTGGATGATTATCCGCTGGCCGACCTGGTCGAGGTGATCGACTGGACCCCGTTCTTCCAGGCCTGGGAGCTGGCCGGCAAGTACCCGGCCATTCTGACCGACGAGATCGTCGGCACCCAGGCCAGCGAGCTTTATCGCGACGCGCGGGCGATGCTGACCCGCATCGTCGACGAGCGTTGGCTCACCGCCAAGGCGGTGTTCGGGCTGTGGCCGGCCAACAGCGTCGGCGATGACGTACAGCTGCAGACCGGACACGGCCCGGCCACCCTGCACTTCCTGCGCCAGCAGGTGGACAAACCGGTGGAACGCCCGGATTTCTGCCTGGCCGACTTCATCGCACCGTCTGACAGCGGCAAACAGGACTGGATCGGCGCGTTCGCGGTCACCGCCGGGATCGGCATCGAGCCGCATGTGGCGCGCTTCGAGGCCGACCACGACGACTACAACGCGATCCTGCTCAAGGCGCTGGCCGATCGACTTGCCGAGGCGTTGGCCGAGCGGCTGCACCAGCGTGTGCGCACGGAGTACTGGGGGTACGCCTCCGGGGAAGCGCTGGATAACGAGGCATTGATTGACGAAAAGTACGTCGGCATCCGTCCGGCTCCGGGTTACCCGGCGTGCCCCGAACACAGTGAGAAGGGCACGCTGTTCCGCCTGCTCGATGCCGGGCGCAATGCCGACATGCACCTGACCGAGAGCTTTGCGATGCTGCCGACGGCGGCAGTGTCGGGGTATTACTTCAGTCATCCGCAGAGCCAGTACTTCGTCGTGGGCCGGGTGACGCGGGAGCAGGTCACCGATTACGCGCGGCGCAAGGGCGTGGAGCGGGCGCAGGTGGAGCGGTGGTTGGCGTCGAATCTGGATTACGATCCGGAATGATCGCGCAGCCGGACAAGCCCGGCTCTACGGTGCGTTCGGCAGCCGGGCAAGCCCGGCTCTACGTTGGATGTTTCACATGAATTCGGTTCCGGTCGCACGCCTTTCCAGCTATTACCTGTTCTACTACGCGGCCCTGGGCGCGTTCACGCCTTATTGGTCGCTGTTTTTGACCTCGCGCGGGATGAGCGTTACCGCGATCAGCGTGATGATGGGCTTGTGGTATGCAACGCGCATAGTCGCGCCCAGCACCTGGACCTCGATCGCGGCCGCCTCGCCGCATCCAATCCGCTGGCTGCGCATTGGCAGTGTGCTGACCCTGCTCACGTTCTGCGCGTTCCTGCTGCCGCTGCCACAGCCGTGGATGTACCCGGCGATGATCGTGTTCTGCTTCTTCTACAACGCGGTGATGCCGCAGTTCGAGTCGATCACCCTCACCCATCTGGGCAATGACAGCCACCGCTACGGGTTGATCCGGGTCTGGGGCTCGCTGGGGTTCATTGCGGTGGTGATGGGGTTTGGCTGGCTGATCGAAGGCAAAGATGGCAGCAGCCGTGCCGACCTGTTGCCGTGGCTGATGCTGCCGCTGTTCGCCCTGCTGGTGGCGTCCTCGTTCGCCAACCGCTATGCGCGCAACTTCCACAAGGCCGAAGGCGATGCCAGCGGCTTCTGGCAGATCGTGCGCAAGCCGGCGGTGGCCGCGTTCTTCCTGGCCGCATTCATGGAACAGCTGTCGTTCGGCCCGTACTACACCTTTTTCTCGGTCTACATGGACCAGTTCGGCTACAGCACCTCCACCCTGGGCCTGCTGTGGACTATCGGGGTAGTGTTCGAGGTGGGGGTCTTCTTCACCATCGGCCGCTTCTTCCGCCGCTATGACGCCAGCTGGATGCTGCTGATCGCCTTGATCAGTTCCGCGATCCGCTGGACGGTGACCGCGCTGTTCCCGCAGCACCTGGGCGTGATGCTGGTGGTGCAGACCGCGCATGCGTTGGGCTTTGCCGCGTTCTTCGCGGCGGCCATGCAGATGCTTGCCACCTACTTCCCCGGCCGCCTCAATGGGCATGGGCAGGGGTTGCTGTACGGGTTTTCGTCCGGGGTGGGCGGTGTGCTGGGGGCGTTGATCGCCGGCCAGCTATGGAACATTGATCACGGGCGCACGGCGTTCCTGGCCGGGGCCGGGTTCGCGGCCGTGGGTGCGGTGTTGTGCTTCTTTGCGATCAGTTTGCCGTTGATGCGGCAGGGGCACGTGCGCCGGTGATATCCGGAGGGCCGGCCAACGGCCGGCGCTACCGGGTATGTCACCGTTTCAACCGCATGGAAAACCGTGGGCCCAACGGTAGCGCCGGCCGTTGGCCGGGCCACGCGGACCGTCACCATCCATTACCAGACCAGGTCGTCCGGCACCTGGTACTGCGGATCGGCATACGGGTCATCTTCCGCCGGCGCATTCGGGTCCACGCGCAGTGCCACGGCTGCAGCAAAGATCGCCTCGGCCTCGGCCAGCACCGCCGCGGTGACCAGCAGGTAGCGGCCACCGCTCTGCACCACGCCCAGTTCGCCGGCATTGAGCTGGCGCAGCTGGTCAGCGGTGACATAGATGCGCTTGATCTTGCCGCCGTACGGGAAGTGCCGGGCAATATCGGCCGCTTCGTCGTTCAGGCCCTTGTCCTTGAGCAGCTCGTCCAGCCTGGCCTTGGCCTCGCGACGCACGCGGGCCTCTTCCTGCTTGATGCGCTCGGCCTCGATGCGGTCGTCCTTCTCCTTCTGCGCGCGGATCGCATAGGCCTTGGCCAGGTCGATGTCCTCGCGCGAGCGCGGCTTGCCGGCCCCGCTGTTCGGTCCCTGGCCGGGACGGGGGCCGTTGCCGTGCGGACGACCCTTGCCCGGCGGTCCGCGGCGGGCGTCGCCATCACGCTGGGGACGCGGGCCATCGCCGGGCTTGCCGGCAGGACGTGCGCCCTGCGGCTTGCCGCCGGGGCGGCCGTCACGACGGGCATCGGGCTTGCGCTCGGGTTTGCGTTCGGGCTGCGGCGCGGCTTTGAAGCCCAGGCCCAGCAGCTGGTCGCGGAGGGTATCGCTCATGATGTCAGGTCGATCAGTAGTGCGGGGGCGGTGGTTCTTCGCCCGGATCGGAATACAGCGCGTTTCGGACCTTGCCCAGGTCTTCCAGCAGCAGTTTGGTCAGCTCGGCGTTGCGGTTGCCCTCAATGCGGGCATCGGCCAGCGCTTCGCTCAATTCGGCCAGCGCCTGTTCCTGGAAGGACACGCGCATTTCCAGCTCGATCAGGCGCGCTTCCAGCGCCTGTTCACGCGCGGAGGGAATCAGCTCATCCATGCAGCGAACGCCCCCGGCCGATACCGTAGTAGGCCACACCGGCCGCTTCGATGTCCTGCGGGTCGTACAGATTGCGGCCGTCAAACACCACCGCGTCCTTCAGCTTCTCGCGCAGCAGGGCGAAATCCGGGCTGCGGAACTGCTTCCACTCGGTCACCACCACCAGCGCATCCGCCCCTTCAAGAGCCGCGTTGGCGCTGTCGCAGAAGACCAGGTCGTCGCGCTCGCCGAAAATGCGCTGCGCTTCGTGGGTGGCTTCCGGGTCGTATGCACGGACCTTGGCACCGCCCTCCCACAGCTGCGCCAGCAGGCGACGGCTGGAGGCTTCACGCATGTCGTCGGTATTCGGCTTGAAGGCCAGACCCCACACCGCGAAGGTGCGGCCGCGCACGCCTTCGTCCTCGCCCCGGTCGTAGTGACGCTGGATCAGTTCGAACAGGTGGCCCTTCTGGGCATCATTGACCGCTTCCACCGCGTTCAGCAGCTTCGGCTCATGCCCATATTGCTGGGCCGTGCGGGCCAGCGCCTGCACGTCCTTGGGGAAGCACGAGCCGCCATAACCGGCACCCGGGTAGATGAAATGCCAGCCGATGCGCGGGTCCGAGCCGATGCCCTGGCGGACCTGCTCGACGTCGGCACCGACGCGTTCGGCGATGTTGGCGATTTCGTTCATGAACGAAATCTTGGTGGCCAGCATCGCGTTGGCGGCGTACTTGGTCAGTTCGGCCGAGCGCACGTCCATTTCCACCACGCGGTCGTGGTTGCGGTTGAACGGTGCGTACAGGCGGCGCATCAGCGCCACCGAATCAGGATTGGACGCGCCCACCACGATGCGGTCCGGCCGCATGCAGTCGGCGACCGCGTCGCCTTCCTTGAGGAATTCCGGGTTGGAGACCACGTCAAACGCGATCTCCACCCCACGTGCGGCCAGCACCTCGGCGATGGCCGCGCGCACTTTGTCGGCGGTGCCGACCGGCACCGTCGACTTGTTGACCACCACGGTCGGCACCTGCATGTGCTGGCCGATGGTGCGGGCCACGGCCAGCACGTACTGCAGGTCGGCACTGCCGTCTTCATCGGGCGGCGTGCCGACCGCGATGAAGATCACCTGGCCATGCGCGATGGCGGCGGCGGCGTCGGTGGTGAAGGCCAGCCGGGCAGCGGCGTGATTGGCCTTGACCATGGGCTCCAGACCCGGTTCGTAGATCGGGATGATGCCCTGGTTGAGGCCGTCCACCTTGGCCTGGTCGATATCGACGCAGACCACCTGGTGGCCGACATCGGCCAGGCAGGTGCCCGTGACCAGCCCGACGTAGCCGGTACCAAAAATCGCGACGCGCATGTCCGTGATGGCTCCGTTCCCTTACGGCAGGATGGTCAGCAGTTCGACGTCGAAGGTCAGCGTCGCGTTCGGGCCGATCGGGCCACCCTGCGTGCCGGCTTCGCCATAGGCCAGCTCACCCGGGATCCAGAAGCGGTACTTGGAACCGACCGGCATCAGCGCGACGCCTTCGGTCCAGCCCTTGATCACCTGGTCCAGGCCGAACTCGGCCGGGGTGCCACGCTGGTAGCTGCTGTCGAACACGGTGCCGTCCAGCAACTTGCCTTCGTAGTTCACGCGGACCTTGCTGGTCGGCATCGGGCGCTCGCCCGAACCCGGACGCAGCACCTGGTACTGCAGGCCCGACGCGGTGGTGACCACGCCCGGCACAGTCTTGTTCTTGGCCAGGAAGGCATTGCCTTCGGCGCGGTTGGTGCCAGCCTGGGCGGCAGCCTTGGCCTGCATTTCGGCCTGCTTGGCGGCCATGAAGCCTTCCAGCGTGGACTTGGCCTGGTCGGCGGTCATCTTCGGCGTGCCCTTGCTGAAGCTGGTCGAGATCGCGTCGAACAGCGGGGTCAGGTCCAGGTCGTCCTTCAGCGTGGCCAGCGACGGGCCGACGGCGTAGCTGCCCAGCATCAGGCCGACCTTTTCGCGGTCCACCTTCGGAGCGGCGGTGCCCGGGGCCTGGCCTTGAATCGGCTGGCCGGCCTTGACCGCCATCGACATGCGCAGCGCCTGGTCGGTCTTCTGCGCTTCTTCCTGGGTGATCAGCGGCTGCTTGCCGGCGAAGGCGTTTTCGACGCCGCGGCGCAGCGCGGCCAGATCGATCTCTTCAGCAATCGGGGCGAAGGAATTGGCCACATCCAGGCCAATGGCGTAGCTGAGCTTGTCTTTCTGGGAGGTCAAAGCAGAGGTCTCCTTGGCGGCCGGGGCGGCAGCCGGTTGTTGCGACAGGGCGGCACCGGAGGTACCCATCGCCAGAATCAGAACCGACGCCGCGGCGCCACGCATTCCCATCTTCATTTGCTGCATTCCTGGAAGTGACTGGGCGCCGACGTCGGCGCGAAAAGAAGCATTGTCGCACGCACGTGCGAGATGTCGAGACGATCAGCGCTTTGCAGGCGTGACCGACAGCTCATGTTCGATCGCCTTGACCAGCGCGGCATCATCCGGCTTGACCTTGCTGGGGAACTGCGCCACCACCCGACCGTCCCTGGACACCAGATACTTGTGGAAGTTCCAGCCCGGGGCCACTCCGGTGGCCGCCGTCAGCTGCTTGTACAGCGGGGTGGCGTTGTCGCCGGTGACCTCGACCTTCTGGAACATCGGGAACTTGACCCCGTAAGTGAGCGTGCAGAATTCCTGGATCTGCGCCTCGCTGCCCGGTTCCTGGCCCTTGAAGTCGTTGGACGGGAAGCCCAGCACCGAGAAGCCGCGCGCGGCGTACTTCTTCTGCAGCGCTTCCAGGCCTTCATATTGGGGGGTAAAGCCGCACTTGCTGGCGGTGTTGACCACCAGCAGCACCTTGCCGCCGTACTGCTTCTGCAGATTGACCTCGCCCTTGCCGGCCAGCGGGCGGTAATTGTGATCCAGCAGGCCGGCGGCCTGCGCCCCACCGGCCAGCAACAGGCCGGCCAGCAACGCGACGGTCCAGCGACGGGCCCGGACAGCGGCCAGGACAGGGTAAGAGGAACGCATCGGGCAACTCCGGTGAGAAGGCAGGGAAATACGCTGGAACAGCCGTCCAGCAGACTGCGCGGACTATACCACCGGGGCTTTTTGCGCCATGTGGCTGCACATCACTGAATGCAGGCCCAGCGGGGCCACACGTGTTTCAGTGACATAACATGATATTTTTCAACTAGTTATATTTCGCATTCAGGAAATGTCACACCCCTGCCATCAGTTGGGGGCATGTCGCAACTTGCACTCCGGCGTATCGGTGTTATAGTTGCATACAACACCAGTCACCTGATGCAGGGGAAGCTCATGAACCGCATGCGCCACCACTCCGCCAAAGCCCTCACAGCCGCCACCGCGCTGCTGCTGATCGGCTGGTTCAGCATCCCCGCCGGTGACCGTGACGGCTCGTCCGCCACCGGTGCGTTTGAAGGCCCGCAGGACGCCGAGGTCATTGAGGCAGGGAACGCCGACGGCGCCCCCACGCCTCCCCGCCGGCTGCACAGCTCCCTGTCCATGCCTTACTTCTCATTCGCACAGTCGCTGAACCCACGGAGCTGACTCATGAGCGATATTCAATGGAGCGATGGCGCTCCGATCTACCGTCAGCTGAAGGAGCGTGTCATCGCCATGATGCTCGACAGCATCATCAA
>JBCNQC010000026.1:0-51877 GCA_039592995.1 Stenotrophomonas sp.
AATTCATCACCGCCAACACCGACTCGCAGGCCATCAAGAATTGCGGTGCCAAGCTGCAGCTGCAGCTGGGTACCAACGTCACCAAGGGCCTGGGCGCAGGCGCGAACCCGGAAGTGGGTCGCCAGGCGGCCCTGGAAGATCGTGAGCGCATCATGGACGCCCTGCAGGGTGCGGACATGGTGTTCATCACCGCCGGCATGGGCGGCGGCACCGGCACCGGCGCAGCTCCGGTCGTGGCCCAGCTGGCCAAGGAAATGGGCATCCTGACCGTGGCCGTGGTCACCAAGCCGTTCCCGTTCGAAGGCCGTCGCCGCATGCAGGTTGCGCTGAAGGGCATCGAGGAACTGAGCCAGCACTGCGACTCGCTGATCACCATCCCGAACGAAAAGCTGATCACCGTGCTGGGTCGCAACGCCACCATGATCCAGGCCTTCCGTGCCGCCAACGACGTGCTGCAGGGCGCCGTGCAGGGCATCGCCGACCTGATCGTGCGTCCGGGCCTGATCAACGTCGACTTCGCCGACGTGCGCACCGTCATGTCCGAAATGGGCCTGGCGATGATGGGTACCGGCACCGCCCGTGGCGATGACCGCGCCCAGGCCGCTGCCGAAGCCGCGATCCAGAACCCGTTGCTGGACGACGTGAACCTGGCCGGTGCCAACGGCATCCTGGTCAACATCACCGCCGGTGCCGACTTCACCATGGCCGAGTTCGACGAGATCGGCCGCACCATCGACGGCTTCGCGTCGGAAGACGCCACCGTGGTGGTGGGTACCGTGCTCGACCCGGACATGCAGGACGAAGTGCGCGTGACCGTCGTGGCCACCGGCCTGAACCGTGCCGTTGCCTCCAAGACCCAGCGTCCGGGCGAGCGTGCGCCGATCAAGCTGGTCCGCAACGCCACCACCGGCCAGCCGGAGTTCGGCGACTTCGACAACGGCGGCGACGCCGTGTCCAAGGCCGTCGGCGGCATGGGCCTGGGCCTGCGTCGTCCGAGCGCCGACACCGTGGCTCCGTCGGCCCCGGCCGCCGGTCCGGCCGCGGCTGAACTGCCCAACGATTACCTGGATATCCCGGCGTTCCTGCGCCGCCAGGCGGACTAAGCGTTGCATGCCGGGGACTTGTCCGCCCCGGTAAGCATCGCCATGTCCCTGACTGCCGGGCCTGGATGGGCCCGGCAGTTCGCCGTTCCGCCGTTCTGACCTCGGGTCGGGGCGCACCCCGTTCAGAAAGGGGTGGCGGTACTGCGTGTTATTCTTGTTTGTCATTGTCGCGCTGACAGCGCGCTACCCGGTCGACCCCCATGATTCCGCAACGCACTCTCAAGAACACGATCCGCGCCACCGGCGTTGGCCTGCACAGCGGTGACAAGGTCTACATGACCCTGCGCCCGGCCCCGGTCAACCATGGCATCGTGTTCCGCCGCGTGGATCTGGACCCGGTCGTCGAAGTCCCGGCTCGTGCCGACCTGGTCACCGAAGTGACCCTGTGCACCGGCCTGACCTGCAACAACGCCAAGATCCAGACCGTGGAACACCTGATGTCGGCGCTGGCCGGCCTGGGTGTCGACAACATCATCGTGGAACTGTCCTCGGCCGAATTGCCGATCATGGACGGCTCCTCCGGTCCGTTCGTGTTCCTGCTGCAGTCCGCCGGCATCGCCGAGCAGGACGCGCCGAAACGTTTCATCCGCGTGCTCAAGCCCGTGGAAGTCACCGAAGGCGACAAGGTCGCCCGCTTCAGCCCGTATGAAGGCTACAAGCTGGGCTTCACCATCCAGTTCGACCACCCGATGATTCCGGCCAAGCAGTCGCGCGCGGAGATCGATTTCTCCACCGCCGCCTACACCAAGGAAATCGCGCGCGCCCGTACCTTCGGTTTCATGCGCGACCTCGAGTACATGCGCGAGCGCAACCTGGGCCTGGGCGGTTCGATGGACAACGCCATCGTGCTCGACGAATTCCGCGTGCTCAACGAAGACGGCCTGCGTTACGCCGACGAGTTCGTGCGCCACAAGATCCTTGATGCCATCGGCGATCTGTACCTCGCCGGTGCGCAGGTGCTGGGCGCGTATGAGGGCTTCAAGTCCGGTCATGCGCTCAACAACAAGCTGGTACGGGCCCTGCTGGCCGACGTCACCGCCTGGGAGTGGGTCAACGCCGCCGCCGATCCGGCCCCGGTGGTGTACGGCGTTCCGGCCTACGCCTGATCCCAACTCATTGATTTTGAATGAAAACGAACGGCGCTCACTGCGCCGTTCCGCGTTTCTGGGCCGCGCCCGCCGTGAAGCTCACGTCAATGAACCGTGACCGGACCGTCGTCACTTTTTTGTGAGCCCGATCCGGTTTCGGGGTAAAAATAACGCAAATTTAATAAAAGACTAACGACTGGGCAGCCAAGCGCGGCTACGATGGCCGCCGGCTCCCCGAAATGTTTCACGGCTTCGTGACACGGATCGGGGAAGGAGCGGGATGCTCCGATGCAGTCAGGACCTCGAGCCCTTGGGGTCCTGGAAGCAAGCCAAAGCGTCGCGTAGCCCTTGGTGCGTGGCGGCTGAAACTGCGTGGGGGCCATTCCTGTTGTCGATCGCTGGGGAGCGTGGAGGAGGGGCAAGCGCAGTCTTGATGGTCACCTTGGTGACTTTCAGCCCGATGGAACGGGCCGCGTCGATCAACTCGCGTTCGGCAAGCCGCAGCTTGGCATGCCAGACCGGGGACTCGACGAGAAAAACGAGGTGCTCGCCGTTCACATTCGCCAGCCGGCAACGGGTGGCCAGGGTGGGCGGCAGATGGGGGCGCAACTGACGGTCCAGCGCGTCGAGCCAGAGAGCACGACGCAGCGGGTTGCCGGTTTTGTCTTCCATGACCGCTTCCAGCGCCGGTTTCGGCGCAGAAGGGGAACGGGCACTGGATTTCGGCTCAGACATGAAAACTCACTGATGGCATTCAAAAAGATCGTAATCAAAACGCGTGAAGGACAGGCCAAAACGCCCATCGCGCGTCTGCGGTTCTATTTCGAGGACCGCCCCCGTGCCCTGCTTGGCAGCGTGCTCGGGCTGGGCTGCCTGATCGGCTTCGGTGCCGGTCTGGGCGGCAGCATGTTCAATGATTCGCGCCTGCACGCCAAGGTGGCGCAGCAGGAGCTGGAACTGGCACAGGCCCGCAAGGATGCCCAGACCCAGGTCAATGCGCTGGCCGCCCGCATGGGCGAGCTGCAGGCACAGGCCACCCGGTTGAACGCGCTCGGCGAGCGCCTCACCCAGATGGGCAAGCTGGAAGACGGCGAATTCGACTTCAACGAGACCCCCGGCCTCGGTGAAGGCGAAGCCGGCCCGACCCAGGACATCCCGGTCAGCGCGGTCAACGCCGACTTACAGGTGCTGGAGCAGCGTTTCGCTGCTTCAGGCCGCCAGTTGTCGGTGATGGAATCGCTGATGTTCGACCACCAGGTGCAGCAGGACGCCGTGCCGGGCCGCATGCCGATCCGCAACAGCTACATCACCTCGGGCTTTGGTGGCCGCAACGACCCGTTCGGTCGCGGTCGCGGCAACCACAAGGGCATCGACTTCCATGCCAAGGTCGGCGATCCGGTCATGGCCGTGGCCGATGGCGTGGTCAGCTTCTCCGGGGTCAAGGGCGGCTACGGCAACGTGGTCGACGTCGACCACGGCAATGGCTATGTGACCCGCTACGCGCACAATTCGCGCCTGGTGGTGAAGGTGGGTGATCTGGTCCGTGCCGGCCAGGAAGTGGCCAAGGCCGGTTCCACCGGTCGTTCCACCGGTGCCCACGTCCACTTTGAAGTGTGGGAGCGTGGCAACGTGGTCAATCCGCGCAAGTTCCTGGGTGACGGCGGCAATACCCCGGTCGGCCGGGTGTCGCGCGGCTGAGTGCGACGAACGGGCCGGGGGAGGTTGAAACGCGACACCCCCGTCCCAAGCTACAATAAGTGTTGCCATAGACAGGGCGCAGTGCGCCCTGTTTCGTTTGCGGCGAGCAGCTTCTGCGGAAGCGCCGCCGTTGGGGCGTCTCATTCCAACCGGTTCCTTCAATGATCAACAGCCTGCTTACCCGCGTCTTCGGCAGTCGTAATGAACGACAGCTGCGCCAGCTCAACCGCATCGTCGCCAAGATCAACGCCCTGGAACCGGAGATCGAAAAGCTCTCCGACGAGCAGCTCAAGGCCAAGACCCCCGAGTTCAAGCAGCGCATCGCCGACGGCGAAGCCCTGGACAAGGTCCTGCCGGAGGCCTTCGCGGTCTGCCGCGAAGCCAGCCGCCGCGTGCTGGGCATGCGCCACTACGACGTGCAGCTGATCGGCGGCATGGTGCTGCACCTTGGCAAGATCGCGGAAATGCGCACCGGTGAAGGCAAGACCCTGGTGGCGACCCTGCCGGTGTACCTGAACGCGCTGGAAGGGAAGGGCGTGCACGTGGTCACCGTGAACGACTATTTGGCCCGCCGCGACGCCGGCCAGATGGGCAAGCTGTACAACTGGCTGGGCCTGAGCGTGGGCGTGGTGTACCCGGGCATGCCGCACGGCGACAAGCGCGAGGCCTACAACAGCGACATCACCTACGGCACCAACAACGAATTCGGCTTTGACTACCTGCGCGACAACATGGCGCTGTCGCGTGCCGACCGCTATCAGCGCGGCCTGCATTACGCCATCGTCGACGAAGTCGACTCGATCCTGATCGACGAAGCACGTACCCCGCTGATCATCTCCGGCCCGGCCGACGATTCCCCGGAGCTGTACATCCGCGTCAACCGCGTGGTGCCCAGCCTGATCCGCCAGGAAAACGAAGAAGCCGAGGGCGATTTCTGGGTTGACGAGAAGGGCAAGCAGGTGCACCTGTCCGAAGCGGGCATGGAGCACGCCGAGCAGCTGCTGGTCGACGCCGGCATTCTGAGCGCGGAAACCGAAGGCCTGTACGCCGCGCAGAACCTGACCGTGGTGCACCACCTCAATGCCGCCCTGCGCGCGCATGCCATCTACCAGCGCGACGTTGATTACATCGTCCGCGACGGTGAAGTGGTGATCGTGGACGAATTCACCGGCCGTACCCTGGCCGGACGCCGCTGGTCCGATGGCCTGCACCAGGCGGTGGAAGCCAAGGAAGGGGTGCCGGTCCAGCGCGAGAACCAGACCCTGGCCAGCATCACCTTCCAGAACCTGTTCCGCATGTACAAGAAGCTGTCCGGCATGACCGGCACGGCTGACACCGAAGCCTACGAATTCCAGAGCATCTATGGCCTGGAAGTGGTGGTCATTCCGACCAACCGCCCGACCGTCCGCAAGGACTCGCCGGACCAGGTGTTCCTCAACCGCAACGGCAAGTTCAACGCCGTGCTGGCGGACATCCAGGAGTGCAACAAGAACGGCCAGCCGGTGCTGGTCGGTACCACCTCGATTGAAACCTCGGAAATGCTGTCCGAGCACCTGCGCAAGGCCGGCGTGCACCACGAAGTGCTGAACGCCAAGCAGCATGACCGCGAAGCGACCATCATCGCCAACGCCGGCATGCCGGGTGCGGTGACCATCGCCACCAACATGGCCGGTCGCGGTACCGACATCGTGCTGGGCGGTTCGCTGGAAGCGCAGTTGCACGCGCTGGGCGAAGACGCGCATCCCGACGAAAAGTTCAAGGTCAAGGCCGAGTGGCAGCGACGCCACGACCAGGTCAAGGCCGCCGGCGGCCTGCACATCGTGGGCACCGAGCGCCACGAATCGCGTCGTATCGACAACCAGCTGCGTGGCCGTTCCGGCCGCCAGGGTGACCCGGGTTCCTCGCGTTTCTACCTGTCGCTGGAAGACAACCTGATGCGCATCTTCGCCTCGGACTGGGTGCAGAAGGCGATGCGTCTGATGGGCATGAAGGAAGACGACGTCATTGAAGACCGCATGGTCAGCCGTCAGATCGAGAAGGCGCAGCGCAAGGTCGAAGCGCACAACTTTGACATCCGCAAGAACCTGCTGGACTTCGACGACGTCAACAACGACCAGCGCAAGGTGATCTACGCCCAGCGTGACGAACTGCTGGACGCCGAGTCGGTGAAGGACAACGTGGATGGCATCCGCGGCGATGTGATCTTCGACGTGGTGGCGCGTTTCGTGCCGCCGAACTCGATCGACGAACAGTGGGACCTGGCGGGCCTGCAGGCCACTCTGGCCTCGGACTTCGGCCTGGAAATGGACGTGGTCGGCCTGGTGCACCAGCACGAGGAACTGGACGCCGAAGCCATTGCCAACAAGGTGCAGGAACAGGTGGATGCGCACTTCGCGGCGAAGGAAACCGGCGTTGGCGAAGAAACCATGCGCGCGCTGGAAAAGCACGTGATGCTGACCGTTCTGGACCAGAGCTGGAAGGAGCATCTGGCGCGCATGGATTACCTGCGCCAGGGCATTTACCTGCGCGGTTACGCGCAGAAGCAGCCGAAGCAGGAATACAAGAAGGAAGCGTTCGAACTGTTCTCGGAAATGCTGGAGAACGTGAAGCGCGAGGTGGTCACCCTGCTGTCGCGAGTGCGCATCCGCAGCGAAGAAGAAGTGGCGGCGCTGGAAGCAGCAGAACGCCAGCAGGCCGAAGCACGCATGCAGGCCTCGCAGTTCCAGCACCAGAACGCGGGCGGCTACGGTGCCGACGAGGAAGTGGCGGAGATGCAGGCGGCGCAGGGCGTCAACCAGGTCACCCGCGACGAACCCAAGGTCGGCCGCAACGACCCGTGTCCGTGCGGCAGCGGCAAGAAGTACAAGCACTGCCACGGTCAGCTGACCTGACGACAGGAAACCCCGCTCCGGCGGGGTTTTTTGTGTCTGTCCACCCGATTGCACGAATTGCGGAGGGCCGCGATCAGCACGGTGACAGCGTTGCCCGAACCACCCGGCGGTCCCGGACGAACATGGAAGTGCCGGCCATCGCCGACCGCCTGTTGCGCCTTCTGGCCGAGGCGCGGGAGGAATGGACTCGGCGTAGGGACGTAGGGGCGGTGGTGCTCAACTTGTGCCGGAGGGGTGCCTAACCGGGCAATGAGGTCTTTGCTGAGCGCCCTCCACCCCCCCGAGGGGGGGGCGCTGAGTCCAAAGCTTTCCGAGGGTGGCAGGCTGGAATTCTCCGACGCGGGATGGAGTTGCTGTTGACCTGCGGGGTGCGTTTGCGTGGTCCGCGGTAACCAGACGCACGATTCGCGGGAGACATATGATGGAGTCACAACTGCCCCTGCCACTGCTCAATTCGTGGTCTTGCGCATCACTGGGTCCGCTGGACAGGTTGTCAACCTAACCCTTCGGTGCGTTCGCCCCCCGTAATCGGGCGCGGTCGTTGCTTGACGCCGTCGTGCCATTCGTTCATAAATCAGCAACTCCAGATCAATGCTGGGGGTGATCTGAAACAAGCGAAGAAGTCTTAATTCTAGGAAAAGGAGTTCCGGGATGCTGCTCCGTGCCATTCTTTGTCCATTTGGACTCGTTCTTGTTCTCTTCGCGATGGTTGCGGCTTTGCCTGCATACGGAGAGGAAGTCGTCAAGCGCTGGAAAACAGATGCTGCTCCGGGTAGAGAATTCGCGACGGAGCGAGAGGTTCAACGAGCAATCGAGAATGCTGTCGCGCCAGATGGTGCGAACGATCAGCCACTCCGCTGGCACGTTGTAAAGACATGGATGAGTGCTGAGCAAATAAAATACTGGTATCGCTTTAAGCCGATTCCGCTCATCGTGACCCCGTGGAAGTATCGGTACGTCAATACCGATTACGACAGTCTGGATGCGATGCTCGAGGCGATCAGGCGCTTGAATGCATCACCTCTGGGTTGCCCTCCGCCAACCGTCACTCTTTCGACTTGGGCGACCACCTCGACGGGGGCTGGTGGAAATCCATCAATGCTGCGTGCTGTTGCTACCGTTGGGCGCTATATCGCGGCCAATGGGCTGTGTGTCGGGGCGACAACGACGGCGAATGTCTACCAGGTTCGCGAAGTGCGCTGTCCGCATTCGGCTGCGTTGGATTGGAAGCAGAGCATTGGTGCATGTGACTTGCGACCATCCTTGGAACCCTACGCGCGTACGGTCATGACCTACACGACTACTCTGATCACGAATCAGTGTCGTCTTGGCAACCCCTGCGAACCCACGACGGGGAACAAAACTCAGTCTGAGTCCGACTTGGAATTGGATTGGATCCAGTTCGTGAGGTACTTCAACTCAATGACCTCAGTGCCATCGGCAGGTTTGGGCCCTAACTGGTCACATTCGCATAGTCTCCGGCTCGCCATCGCGAACGAAGCGGACGGGGCATTGCCGGGGCGTAGGACGGTCGGCCTGGTCGAGGCAGATGGCTCCCACGTTCCGTTTACTTGGCTGGACCATTTCTACGTTGCAAACAACAGCAGTGGAGACAGAATCGAAGATCTGGCCGACTACGGTTGGGTGCTCTATACAGCCAACGAAATGGTTGTGTTTGACCAGAATGGTTGGATACTTAGACGTATGCGCGAGAGCGGCAGCGAGCTTAGCTACGTCCACGACACCACGGGTCGCCTGCTTTCAGTCACCCATGGCAGTGGGCGCGTGCTGCTTTTGCATTACGAGATTCCTGGGCGGGAAGAGCTGATCAGTGCAATATCGAGTGGTGGAATAAGAGTTGCGACCTACTCATACAATGATAATGGTCAGCTTACGGGGGTGGAGTATGGCGACACGACCAAGCGAGAGTATCACTACGAAGACTCAAGGTTTCCTTACTATCTTACGGGTGTTACCGCAGAAGACGGGCGGCGGTTCAGTTGGTTCGGTTACGACGAGAAAGGGCGGGTGATCTGCAGTCGTCATTCCAGCGACTGCAATAGCGAAGATGTCGGTATTGATGGCGTGCGGCTACGCTATACGGCAGACGGTGCTACTGTTGTGACAGACTCATTAGGTAGAGTTACTACTTACGGCTTGAGTTCGTCAGTATCGGATGGGTATCCTCGCAAGGTCACTAGTGTCGCTGATTCTCTGGGGCAAGCAGGCCGAAAGTACTACACCATGGCGGAGGATTTCCGCCGACGGCTGCACACCGTTGTTGATCAGAATGGTGTTACGACTCGCTACCAGTACTCCCAGGCTGAGGACCCGTACTCGTTTTTGTACCTGCTTGACGTAACCACCGTTATCGAGGCGGAAGGTACTGCTGAACAGCGGACGACGGAGACGCACACTTCCGTTCCAGGAAATCGCATGGTTTATCAGAAAGTCGGGAGCCTGGAAACCCGAGTTCTTCGCAACGCACGTCAGCAGCCCACGCGAGTAATTATGCGTGACCTGAAAACGGGTGAAGTTCGCACGACGAGATACACATACTGTGAATCGGTTGACGTGGCGGCTGGAGGTGACTGTCCCATCCTCGGATTACTTAAGAGCGTGGACGGTCCGCGAGAGGATGTTGTTGATGTGACTCGCTATCGTTACCACAATCCAGGTGTCCCGTGTTCGATACCTGAAATCTGCCAGCGAAGAAAAGGAGATGTCTCATCCATTACGAATGCAATGGGGCATGTGTTTGAGATCAATACTTACGACCCGCTAGGCCGCCCGACTGAATCAATTGATGGAAACGACCTAAGGATTGCCCGTCGCTATACTCGTCGTGGATTGCTTGAGGACCTTAAGCAAATCGGGCCTGCCGGTCTTCTGGACTATGCCTCTATAACGTACTGGCCTACCGGACTTCCAAGGTCTGTCGACGATCTCGTGAATGGCCGAGTGGACTACTTCTACGATTCAGCCCAGCGAATAACTGATCTCGCAAGAAATAATGGGCGCAGCACAATTCACTACCTGCTTGATGACGCTGGAAACCGGCTGCGAGAAGATTTTCTGAACTATGCTGGGATCTCCCAAGGAAGTGCGCAGGCTGGCTACAATGAATCCGGACGATTGACATCTTTGAGTGACGCATACGGTAATAAGACGAGTTTTTCATACAACAATCGTGGGCGGGTATCGGAGATCTTGGATCCGGCTGGTACACGCACCTTGATGCAATATGACTCGCTTGGTCGAGTTGTCGGATCTGTGAATGATGTTGAAGGCTTGGCTGTGAATGTAAGCACGGCTTACGATCAATTTGATCGTGTGGTCGAAGTCGTCGACCCTAAGGGACTGTTGACTTCCTACAGCTACAATGCGTTCGGCGATCTTGTGGGGTTGAATAGCCCCGATAGTGGTCAGTCGGCGTACAGTGTTGACCCGGCTGGTAATGTGTTGACTCGAACGGATTCGCGCGGGGTAACTGTGAGTTATGCCTACGACTCAATTAATCGAGTGACTAGCATTGACTATCCGGACCCTAGTATGAGGGAGGAGTATGTATATGACGTTCCCTCTGCGGATTGTGCTGAATACGAGCGCTACTCAGAGGGCCGACTGTCCTTCGTACGTCATTCCGGCGGAACTTCGGCCTATTGCTACAATTCGATGGGTGATGTGACGCGGAAGATGCAGAACATTGGAGGAGTTTCAATTGGTCTAAGCTATGGTTACAAGATCGGCGGATCCCCGCTTTCTATAACGTATCCCGATGGCTCTATCGTCGAGAGCAGGATAGCTGGATCTGGTTACGCAACCATTGACCTGACGCGAAACGGGAGCGCCCGCCGCATTGTTAGCGTCGATAGACAGGCGGCCTTCGGAAACATGCGTGATATGCACTACTCAAACAGTGTAAGGCATAACAAGCTGCTGAGGCCGCTGGATCAGAATCTTCGACCTATGGGAGTATGGAGTGTCGCTTCTGGGGGATCTGTTACCGACCCGACGGACGGGCTATCGATTGGGCTCACCTACGATGCAGTCGGAAAGATCAGTGCGATAGGTTCTGGTAGTGGTAACTTGGTGGCGCGCTATGAGTACGATGCACTTGGGCGGCTGGTCGAGACGAAAGACGGGGCTTCCGGCTCATCAATCGAGTCATATCGCTACGACGAAACTGGAAACAGGACCTCGGTCGCGACGGCTGCTGGTGTTAGTTACTATCAATATGCGCCGAATAGCCATCGGCTGATTGATGTTGACGGCGAGTCTCGCGAGTACGATGGCGTGGGTAACACCCTGTCGATCGGTTCTCGCCAATATCTCTACAACAGTGCGAATCGCTTACGTGAAGTGAGGGAGGCCGGGAGCTTGATCGAGAGCTACCTCTACAACCATAAAGGTGAGCGGATTCAGCGCAGGCTCGCCAACGGTGACGTGGAGTTCACGCTTTATGACGAAGATGGCCGGTGGATGGGGGCCTACGGAAGCGGTGGTGACATGATTCAACAAGCGGTCTGGCTCGAACAGTACCCAGTTGCGCTGATGAACCGGCCGAGTGAAGGTGTTCCTGCTTTGGCCTACGTTCAAGCGGACCATGTCGGGACGCCTCGAGCAGTGGTAGATGCGGATCGAGATGTTGTCATTTGGAATTGGAGTAATGCTAGCGAGGTATTCGGGAACCAAGTTCCAAATACTGATCCCGACCTCGACGGGAAGGATTTTGAAGTGGCTCTTCGTTTTCCAGGGCAGCAGGCCAACCCTTCGACGGGATTGTTCTACAACTATCAACGAGAGTATGACCCTGTCGTAGGCCGATACACCCAAAGTGATCCCATTGGACTGAATGGTGGCATCTCCACCTATGTGTACGCCGAGGGCGATCCTTTATCTACAGTCGATCCGCTTGGCTTGGAAGGAGTTGGCTACTGGAATAATGGGGAGAGAAACACTGTCACCGGGGCATATGCCATGAACGACTGTGAAAGCGAGGCGGCGGCAGATCTGGTGGTAGATCTGATTCCTCTCACGGCCACTGTAGGGCTGGCTATGGATGTCCTAGGGATTGACTTTAACTTCAAGAGGGCACCGTACGTTGAGTTTGGTCAGTATGGCGTCAAAACTCCCTTCGCTGCCGCGGGCCATGGTATTGAAGCGGCGGCTTCACAGGCTGAGGCGAGAGCTGCGCACCAAATGAAAGGCGCAGCGGCCAAAGGCATTCATTATTCTGTCGCAAATGGACGGCGCAACCGTGCGGCAGCCAACGTGGGTAGGGCAATGTTCCTCAGAGCGGGAGCGAGGTACCTTGGCCCCTTTGGTGCGGCGGTTAACTTCAGAACCAATTGGAACAACTGTCAATGTCCGCCGAAGTAGTCTTCGGAAGGATTATGAGGGTCTTGCTCGCAGGGGGTGTGGGTGCGATCGTTTACGAGCTATCGGCATTGCAGCTTCAGGTGGAGTGCCCGCTAAACGTGATGCCTGCGGTTGTTCAGTGGTCCTGGTTTCTTGCGATGTTGACTCTTTTTGCGTACACAAGAATCGACTTCCTCTATGTGGGGATTCTGTCCGTTCGAGTTGGGATGGTTCGCGTTGTGGCAGTGGCCGTACTCGTTCTGACGGCAATTCCAGTGGTTATTTCGTCAAGCCGAAACGCCGGCTGCGAATCAGTGATTACCGGGCTGGTCCCGATTACGCTCCTACAATTGTTTTACTGCGGGTTGCTGTTCTGTCTGCTGTTTAGTGATGAGTACCTTGGCGTGATGAGGGCGGTCATCCGGTTGGGAATGAAGCCGACACGTTTTTCGGAAATGGGCGAGCCCCGACATCTTCTGGGACGAAAGGGGCAGGGCCGTGGACGTCGCAGAAGGTAAAGTGCTGATACAAATCGAGTCGTTACAAGACCATGGCTGGCCGCTGGCGAGGTGATTTGCAGGGGAAGTCTTGGCCTTCCCCCTTCGCGACTGTCATGATGGACAATATCGTGTCGATACGTAGCATTTCGAAGTGCGCTTGCGTGGAATTGCGGTCTTTTAAGCGTTAGCCTCGGTGGCAGCGTTCGAACTCGGAAAGGAAATCTCGCCACGAGGGCTAGACCAGTCAATGCTTCCGCCACAACTTACCCGTAGTGAAGCATTGTGCGCTTCCGCACCACATTCACCGCGGTCGCGGCCTCGCGCGACCGGAAACCCCTATGGGATCGCACGACACTCGTCCGGTGATAACACCCATCACTGGTGGAAAGCATGACAATTTGAACGAAACGCGCCTCTGCGTTTCGGTCCATGCCCCATCGGGCCGACCACAGTTACCGACGACAGTCGGTCGAGCGACGTTACCGGACTGCAAGCATCTCACGCGGCCGGAACATGCGCATCACGCGCATTACTGGGCAAGGCGGCGTACGAGCAGTAAGTGTGAAAATGTGACGTGGGGCACATTTATGGGCGGGGTAACTTTCTCCGACACACATTGCAGAATTCCTCACCTTCGCTTGGCGCGCTCCCACCCGTTGCACGGTGGCGATGTCGCCCGGCAGGGGGTACGCTTGCATTCCCTGCACCCGGACCGGCGGTTCGCTGCGGGTGTTGTCGCGCCGGAGGCACCACGGGGAGTGGGCACCGCGCCTTTCGAGTCGCAAAACTAAGGAGTTTCATGAACAGGATTTATCGCCTGGTGTTCAACCACGCCACTGGTCAGACGCAGGTTGCGTCCGAACTCACCTCCAGCCATGTGTCGCCCGCAGGACTCGCCGGCCGCCCACGCCGCCGTACCGCGCTCGCCGCCGCCCTGCTGACCGCGCTGGTGTCAGCCGGCGCATCGACAGCAGCGCTTGCGCAGTCATATCCCTACGACGCAGATGAGTCCATCACCGGCACGGTCGAGCATCTGGGCGGCTTCACCGTGGGTGCGAACTCCCCTGTCGTGCTCGATATCCTCGCCGGCGGGAAATTGCGCGGCGGTACCGAAGTCTCACTGGGCACCAACATCGGTGGCTCGGGCAGCCTCAACGTGGGCACGGCTTCGTCGGAGCTGGACGTGTTCGGTGCTTCGATGTATGTCGGCCTGGGCGGCGCCGGTGCGCTCAATGTCACCGATGGGGGTAAAGCCAACGTGGCTGGCGTGGTCTCGCTGGGTCATCAGGCCAGCGGGCGCGGTACCGTCACGGTCCGCGGCAACGCTTCGCAGCTTACCGCCGGTGCCATTGATGTCGGCGTGCAGGGCGACAGCACGATGAACATCACTAATGGGGGCAAGGTCGTCGCGACCGGCACCCTCGGCGGTTACGGCCTGCGAATTGGCGGCCAGGGTACGAACGACGCCGACCTCACCACGGCCGTCAATGTCACCTCAGGGGGCATTCTGGAAGTGCAGGCTGGCAACCTGGTCATTGGCCAGAGTGGCCGTGCCACCTTGACCATAAGTGACAGCGGCGTTGCCAGCGTGAGCAACAATATCCTGGTGGGCACGGGTGGGTTCGGCATCCTCACGGTGGGTGCGGGCGGCACCCTGTCCACCGACGGCGTGCTGGTGCTGGGTGCTGCGGCCAACAGTAGCGGTCAGCTGACCATTTCCGGTGCCGGTGCGTCCGTCATCGCCGTCAACATGCAGTCGTCGACCGACGGCAGCAGTATTGTGGACGTGCGGAATGGTGGCCAGCTCACGGTGACCCATGCGCTGGACTCCGAAACCGGCTCCGGTCAGTCCAGCAACATCCGGGTTTCCGGTACCAACTCGAAGATCACTGCGGGTTCATTCACCGGTACGTCCGTCAGTGTCGAAACCGGAGCATCTCTGGTGACCGACAGCGGGCGCATCAAGGACTCGAAGTTGACGCTGCCAGCCGGCACCACCCTGCCGGCACTGCGGATGTTCGGTACGGGAACCACCTGGAAGAACGCCAATGCACTGCGCATTGAGGCGAACGCGGAAGTTTCCGGCGGTGCCCGTCTGGAAACGGGCAGCCTGCTGGTGACCGGTGGCATCAACGCGTCCACGGGCAGTCCGAATCCCACACTGGACCTTCTGCGGGTGAGCGGAACGGGCTCTGTAATTGCGGCTTCCGGAAACATCACCATTGGAGCCGATGGCACGGAACCCTTTGGTGTCCTGGTGGCGTCCGATGAGGGTGCCGTCGAGGCGGCCGACTTCACCCTGGGCAGGAACGGCTTCCTGATGCTGGGCGGTAGCGGGACCGACTGGAGCACGGCAGCCGCGACATTCCAGACCTGGAATGCGGCGGAGGAAGCGGGAACGCTGTCCGGTACGCCGATCAACATGCAGACAGACGCCGGTGGCCTGGTGTTCAACCACACCGGCGACATCGCCCTGGCCAACACGCTCACCAGCACGCCGAGCGGCAATGACCTGACCGGCGGCGGCCTGCTCAATGTGGCCGGCAACACCACCCTGAGCGGCGACCTTCGCGCCTTCGGTGGTGACATCGACGTGCGCGGTGGCACGCTCGTGATCAACTCGAACATGTATGAAGGACAGGGCTTCACCGGTACCTCGCAGGCCCTGCCGCAGGTGATCGACATCTCCGGCGGCAAGCTTGTGCTCAATGGCAGCTCGGGCTTCCAGCAGACCATTGGCGGTGTCACCACGCGCAGTTCGATGGTCACCGTGCGCAACGGGGGCGTCCTCGCCGGTAACGCCACTGTAGGCCAGACCACCGTGAGCAACGGCGGCGTGCTGTCGCCGGGCAACAGCCCCGGTACCCTCACCATCGACGGTGACCTGTTCTTCAACGCCGGTGCATCCTCCGCAGCAGAGGTGGCTTCGGCTGCCTACTATGATGTCGAGCTGCTCGGTAACGGTCAGTCCGACCTGGTGCAGGTCAGCGGTCGCGCCATCATCGGTCGCGGCTCCAACCTCGGTTGGACCGGCGACGCGGCCATGCGCATCACCGGGCTGGATCCGGCCACGAGCTACCAGAATGGCCGCACCTACAACGTGCTGAGCGCGGGCGAGGGCGTGGTCGGTGGCTTTGACAGCGTCACCTCGAACTCGGCCTTCATCACTCCCACGCTGGCCCAGAACGGTGACCAGCTGGTGCTGACCATCGAGGTCAACGGGGGCGGCACCGATCCGGGCAATCCAGGCAATCCAGGCAACCCGGGAACTCCGGGAACTCCGGGTACGCCGGGTGAACCGGGCACCCCCGGCACCCCCCCTCCGCCGCCGGAAGTGTTCAACCCGGTCGCCACCAATCCGAACCAGGCGAACGTGGCCAACGGCCTCAACGGCCTGCAGCAGTCCGGCGATTCGCTGGCCCTGTACAACGCGCTGCTGATGCTGGATGCGGAACAGGCGCAGCAGGCGTTCAACGAGCTGTCCGGCGAAAGCCATGCCAGCAACCGCGCCATGTTGCTGGATGACCGCTTCCTGCGCGACGGCATCGCCCAGCGCCTGCGTCCGGATCCGACAATGGCCGAGTACGGCCCGTCGCTGTGGCTGGCCGGCAGCAGCACTTCGCGCCGGCAGGACGCCAGCGAGATGGCCGCCCGTACCCGCGACGATCGCCACGGCGCAATCGTGGGCATGGACTGGAGCTTCGGTGAAGGCTGGAAGTGGGGCGTGGCCGTGGGTCCGGAAAAGCTGCGCCAGCGCGTCAGTGACCGCAACAGCACCACCGACGTCGACGCCATCCACGGCGGTCTGTACCTGGGTTGGCAGGGCGCGGAGTTCTCGTTCCATGCCGGTGCCAGCTACGCCGACTATGACGTGGATACCGAACGCAGTGTCGGGGCCGGCTACAGCTGGGCCCAGCGCCTGGACAGCAGCTACAGCGCCAACGCGGTATCGGCGTTCGCCGAGGGGGGCTGGAACATCGATCTGGACCCGCTGATCCTGACCCCGTACCTGGGCCTGTCCTACACCCGTCTGGATACCGACGCGGTGCAGGAAACCGGCGGTGCCGCCGCACTGGCCGTGCAAGCGCGCAAGGATGATGCGTGGACCGCCACCGCCGGCCTGCGTGCCGGCTGGCAGCTGGGTGACGACCGTGGCATTGCCACCCGTCTGGAAGCTGGATTGGCCTGGCAGCACAGCGGTGGCGACCTGCCCGAAACGCGCAGCCGTTTCGTGGCCGGTACCAGCAGCTTCAACGTGCAGGGCCTGCCGCTGGCGCGCAATGTCGGCGTGGCCGAGCTGGGCGTTTCGATCAAGCCGACCGACAACAGTCGCCTGGCGTTGATGGCGCAGGGGCGCAGCGGTGATGGTCAGAGCGAGTTTGGTGGCCAGCTGAGCTTCAATCTGATGTTCTGATTGTCATTACTGCCACACGATGCATTGGAAGGGCTCCGCAAGGAGCCCTTCTTTTTGCGCGTCAGTGCGGAAGTTCAGGCGACTACCTGGCAACGCGGGCAAACCCTACGGGGTGTTCGTAAAAGTTTCAAAGGCCTACGTTCACTGGAAATTTAACGTTTGCATTCTGCCCTGCACGCCGTGCAGTGAAGGCAGATGCCACGCGCAGCACCGGTTGCAGATCACGGACGCGCTGCGCTTCAACGTTACCAGGGAGCACCATGAACCACCGCCATCACCCCCGTTCCATCACGCCGCTGTGTGCGGCCGTGCTGGTCGCACTCGGTCTCACCACCGCACTGCATACGGCGAGCGCCGCCCCGCACGTGTACACCTCCGATGAGACCATCACCGAAGAACGCAAGCACCAGCAGGGCTTCAATGCAGGCATCGACACCGCAGTGGTGCTGGACATCACCGGCAGCGGTCGTCTGACAAACGACGGGCCGGTCAATCTGGGTGTCAACCAGGATGGCCACGGCACGCTGCGCGTGACCGGTCCCGATGCGCGCTTCAGCGGCCCAGCGGGCTACGACACCGATGTCGGGGTTTCCGGCAAAGGCACCTTCATCGTGCAGGACGGGGCCCAGGCCTTCGCAAGCACACTGCGTGCCGGCGTCAACAAGGGCTCCCACGGCAGTGTCCATGTCACGGGCGCGGAATCCAGACTGAAGACGCGCTACCTGTACGTCGGGCCGGGTGGTGACGCTCTGCTGCGCATCGACGGCGGCGCAGAGGTGGACGTCCAGTACGACCTGCTGGGCGACGGTAGAGGCCCGAACGCAATTTCGAATCGACGCAATGCACGGATTGAAATATCCGGTGAAGGTTCACAGCTGAAAGCGCGTACGGCGCGCATCGGCGGGCAGCTGTTGATCGAGGACGGTGCGCAACTGCACTCGACCAAGGGTGGCGTCTACACCGCGAGCAGCGGTGCGGGCGCTGCGGTGATCACCGGCACCGGTAGCCGCTGGCTCAACGATGAAAAGCTGGACGTGGACACCGGTCTGGATATCCGCAACGGTGGCACCTTGGAAACCGACACACTCGAGATCAAGGGCTCCCGCACCATCAGCAGCACGGCCACCGACCTCACCCGCGAGCAGCTGCGGGTCACCGGTGCCGGCTCGAAGATCAAGGCGGCCAACGGCATCCGCATCGGCGAAACAACCGTCAGCGGCGGCGCGCTCACGGTCAGCGAAGGCGGTCGCGTCGAGGCGGGAGGCAAGCTGCACGTCGGTTCACTCAGCTATCTGGTACTGGGCGGGGCCATCGGCGGAACATCGGCCGAACCGACCTGGCAGGCTCCGGTAGCAGCCGGTGAACTGGACAACTCCGTCATTACCATGGGTACGTTTTCACTGGGCATGGCATTCAACCACACCGGCGATATCACATTGGAGAACACGCTGCGCAGCGAGGACTATGCGAAGCACCGCAACGGTGGCGTACTGATCAATGTGGCCGGTACCACCACACTGACCGGTGACCTGACCAAGTTCGGCGGGCGCGTGAACGTGCATGGCGGCACGCTGGTGATCGACACGGACACCTATACCGATGCCAACGGTTATGGGGCCATCGGTCTCGCCTATCCCCGGCAGTACATGTTCGTGGATGGGGGCACGCTGGTGCTCAATGGCGAGTCGGGCTTCCGGTGGGAAGATCGCGAAGACGGTGTGCTGTCTTCATTCCGCACCGCCTGGGCCACCGCCAGCGGTACGGGTGTGCTGGCCGGCACCGGCACCGTGGGCGACACCCGCATCCACGACGGCGGCACGCTCTCGCCCGGCCACGACAGCGTCGGCACGTTCAACGTGGATGGCGATCTGTACTTCAACGCCGGTGGGGTAGGCCGCGAACACGTGGACACCCCGTCCTGGCTGGCTGTGGACCTGCGTGCGAACGGGGAAGCGGACAAGGTCAAGGTCAGCGGCGCAGCCTTCATCGGTCATGGTGCCTCTACAGAAGGCGAGCAGGGCGACACCGGCGTGCGTGTGACCACGCTGGACCCGCACACCAGCTACCAGATCGGGCAGCGCTACACCGTGCTGGAAGCCGACGGCGGCATCACCGGTGGCTTCAATGACGTGGAATCGAACTCGGCGTTCATCACCGGCGCGCTGGTGCACACCGACAACGCGGTGCATCTGGATATCGCGCTGATCGAAGATGAGTCCGCCGGGTCGGCAGGGGCGGAGAACAACGCGCCGCCGATCGTGTTCGGTCGCGTTGCGCGCTCCTCCAACCAGCGCGCCGTGGCTGCCGCGCTGGATTCGCTGCACCAGTCCGGCGATGCACTGGCGCTGTACAACCAGTTGCTGATGCAGGACGAAGAAAGTGCTGTCCGCGCCTTTGACGAACTGTCCGGCGAACTGCACGCCAGCACGCGTGCCATGCTGCTGCGTGACGAGTTCCTGGGTGCAGGTGTGCTGAGCCATCTCCGCTCGGGTCCGGCGGATGAAGGCAATGGTTCCCGTGCATGGATCACCGGCAACGGACAGTCGCGCTCGCAGCGGGGTGACGGCAATGCAGCGACCCGTCGTGATCACGGGGAAGGGCTGCTGCTGGGCTACGACTTCAGCTTCGGTGAGGGGTGGACCGTCGGCGCGGCGGGCGGTCGCCAGTCGCTGCGGCAGAACGTGCGCGGCCGCATCTCCACCAGCAAGGTCGATGCGCTGCACAGCGCGTTGTACGTGGCTTTCCGTCACGACGCGCTGTGGCTGCGCGGTGGGGTCAGCTACGCCGACTATGACGTCGAGACCGAACGCAGCCTGGGCGCAGGTCAGCCGTGGGAACAGACGCTGCGGGCCCGCTACAAGGCGCAGGCGGTGTCGACCTTCAGCGAAGCGGGGTTCGACGTGGCGCTGCAGTCTCTGACGCTCACGCCGTACCTGGGTCTTGCCCACACCACGCTGTCGACCGGGCAAGCCACCGAGACCACCGGCAGCGCCGCGCTGGCGCTGCTGCCCACCCGCGATCAGGTCTGGACCACCACCGCCGGTGTGCGGTCCGCATGGGCGCTGGGTGACGGTGCGCGCGTGGAGGGCGGGTTGGCATGGCAGAACACTTCCGGTGACCGCCGCACCAGCACCCGCCAGAGCTTCGCAAGTGGCAGTGATGTGTTCACCGTGCATGCGGTGCCACTGGCGCGCAACGTGGCGGTGGCGGAACTGGGCGTGGTGCTGAGCCCCACCGACAACAGCCGCGTGAATCTGTCCGTCCAGGGCCATCGCGGCGGCGGTGAGCGCGGGTTCGCGGCCCAGGCCAGCTGGAACGTGATGTTCTGACCGTAGTGCCGGGCCATGCCCGGCAGTCAGACCGTAGTGCCGGGCCATGCCCGGCAGCCAGAAGACGCAGCGGGGCAGAGCCCCGCTCCACGGTCTTTTGCCCATTCATCCCACCGCCATTGCACTTGTCACAAACGATTCGGCATGCTTGGACCATGTCATCCCCCACACGCTCCATCCATGTGGTCGCCGCTGTCATCACCGACGCCCGCGGCCGTGTTCTGCTCAACCGTCGCACCGAGAACCGCGACATGGCCGGGCTCTGGGAGTTTCCCGGTGGCAAGCGCGAAGCCGGGGAAACCTCGGAACAGGCGCTGGTCCGCGAACTGCACGAAGAACTGGGCATCGAGGCCCAGGTCGGCGACTGGCTGATGGACGTGCCGCAGCTGTACCCGGACAAGCACCTGCGGCTGGAAGTGCGTCATGTACGCAGCTGGAATGGCACCCCGCGGGGGCGGGAGGGCCAGGCCATCACCTGGGTGGCTCCGGACAAGCTGTCGCGCTACTCCATGCCCCCGGCCGACTTGCCGGTGGTGGCCGCGCTGCGCCACCCGGACCGCTACCTCATCACCCCGGAGCCGGACGCCGACGACGACGCCGCGCACCAGCTGTGGTACACCCGGCTGGCGCAGGCGCTGGAGGCCGGGGCACGTCGGGTCCAGCTGCGCACCCCGGGCAGTGCCGCGCGGGTGGCCTTGGCCGAACAGGCCATCGGCCGGCATCGAAAGGGCGTGCAGTGGCTGTTGAACCGCGACATCGTCCTGGCCCAGCGACTGGGCGTCGGCGTGCACCTCGGTGGCGAGCAACTGGCGCAGCTGCAGGAACGCCCGCTGCCGCCGGGCCAGCTGGTGGCCGCGTCCTGCCATGACCTTGCGCAGCTGCAGGCCGCGCAGCGGCTGGGCTGTGATTTCGCAGTGCTGGGCCCGGTGCAGGCCACCGCCAGCCACCCGCAGGCCAGCCCGCTGGGCTGGGAGGCGTTCGAGGCGCTACGCGCGCAGGTGTCGTTGCCCATCTATGCGTTGGGCGGATTGGACGCGGACGACATCGTCCAGGCGCGCCGGCATGGGGCGCAAGGCATTGCTGCGATCCGGGGATTCTGGCCGGGGTGATGTTCCGGTTGCCGGGCATGGCCCGGCACTACAGCCGCCTGATGCCCCGCTGCCGGGCATGGCCCGGCCCCACCGTGGGGCGATCACAAGGTGATCCAGAAACACCCGTACTGACGACGCAGCCCGAATACCGTGCGCGACGGCGAGGCGCTGTTCCCCAGCGTCTGCTCCAGCCGCAGCCCCACCGGGCGCGGCCGGCTGGGCACCGCCGGCACCTGCTGCGGCAGGCCGCCCCCTGCCCCCGCCAGCGCATCCGGATCCGGCGGCACAATCACCGGTTCCACCGGCTCGGCCAGCGTGGGATACACCGGCGCGATATCCACCAGCGGCCGCCGCACCACCGACTCCAGCTGGCCGATGATCCGATTGGCACTGGCATTGGAGACATTGCCCCACAGGTAGATCGACGACAGCCGGTTCACGTCCTGCAGGCTCACCGCCTGGCGGATCTGCTCGGTCAGCTCGCTCAGGCGACGGGCGCAGCCGGCCCGGTAGATGCCCGTGTTCCCCACCGAGGGTTCCCCGCGCGGTGTGCGGGCAGTGGCCCCCATCGCATCGCAGCTGCGGTCAGTGAACACGGTCTGCCCCTGTGCGTTGGTACAGCGGTTCACACGCTGCGCCTGGGCGTCGGCCACGATGGGCACGCTCGACAGGGCAACGGACAGCAGCAACAGAGCAGGCAATTTCATCGCAGCAGGGTAGCGGCGATTGTGTGATCTGCAAGCGGTGATGCCCGGCCGCGTTCAGCGACCCAGCAGCTTCAGTACCTGGGTCGTGGGGCGGGCCAGGTTGAGCGTGTAGAAATGCAGGCCGGGCGCGCCGCCGTCGACCAGACGCTGGCACAGCTGGGCCACCACGTCGGCCCCGAAGGCACGGACCGCATCGGCGTCATCGCCGAAGGCCTGCATCTTCTTGCCGATCCAGCGCGGAATCTCCGCACCGCATTGTTCCGAGAACCGGCGCAGCTGGCTGAAGTTGGAGATCGGCATGATGCCCGGCACGATCGGCACCTCCACCCCCAGCTTGCGCACGGCATCCACGAAGTGGAAGTATGCGTCGGCGTTGAAGAAGTACTGGGTAATCGCCGCATCGGCCCCGGCATCGACCTTCTGCTTGAAGTAATGCAGGTCACGCAGGGCATCGTCGGACTGCGGGTGGGTTTCCGGATACGCCCCGACTTCAATGTGGAAGAAATCGCCATGCTCGGCGCGGATGAAGGCGATCAGTTCGGATGCGTAACGCAGGTCGCCGGGATGACCCATGCCCGATGGCAGGTCGCCGCGCAGGGCCACGATGCGCCGGCAGCCGATCGCCCGGTACAGCTTGAGCAGTTCGCGGATCTCTTCGCGGCTGCCGCCCACGCACGACAGGTGCGGGGCTGCATCAAACCCGTGGTGCTGCTTGAGGTGGCGTACCGTCTCGGAGGTATAGCTGAGGGTCGAGCCGCCAGCACCGAAGGTGCAGGACACGTATTGCGGGTCGTAGGCCTTCAGCTTGGCCGCCGTGCGGTCCAGCTGCGTGCGCTGGTCATCGGTCTTGGGCGGATAGAACTCGAAACTGATGGCGGTCATGGGCGGCGGCGATGACGGATGTGCCAGCAGTATATCGCTCCATCGCGATGAATGTTTATCGGGGTTGCTCGGTTACCCTGTGCACCATGTCTATCGTCCTCACCGAATTCGCCCGCCCCCGCCTGTTCCCGCGCGTGCCGCGCGGCAACACCATCCAGGACTGCACCGCCGAGCAGTTCCAGGCCCATCTCAATGCCCACGCGCCGTTCAAGGTGCTCGACGGCTACGCCCCGTTCTGCAAGCTGTACGTGTACGAGAACTGGACCAGCACGCGCTGCCTTACCGTGCCGATCACCGATGCCAACCGGCACCAGCTGCGCAGCGGCTACGAGGCCCGCAACCGCGACGAACTGCCGGTGCTGGTGCGCTGGTTCGAAGGCGTGGAAAGTCCGCGTGCGAACTACCTGGTGGTGATTCTGTACAGCGCCGAGCAGCTGGCCAAAGAGGGCTCGCCCATTGACGCCGACTGGGGCATCGTCGGCTGCATATACACCGCCGAACCCGAAGAAGTGCCGATGGCCCCGATCACCATGATGCGCAACGCATTGGGCGTTGAGGAAGGCGGCTCGGGCGTGCCGCTGGACCGCACCGCTTACCAGCGCGCGGTGGATTTCTGGGAAAGCAACGCCAACTGGCGCCCGTGATACATCCGCCAGGCGTTCCCCGCCCGCGCATCATCCGCTGCGGATGGTTATCCCCCGTAGAGCCACGCCCTGCGTGGCTTCGACCCTGCCAGGCCAGCGCGCTGACGCGCATGGCACGGCAGCACCCGCGCAGCCACGCAGGGCGTGGCTCTACGGCTTCGGTCGCCCAATCGGGGCGTAGGTCGCGTTGGTCAACGCCACCAGATCTGCCGAAGCCAGCGCCACTTCAAGCCCGCGCCTTCCCGCACTGACATGCGCCTTGTCCAACGTCCGCGCGCTGTCATCCACAAACGTACGATGCGCCTTCTTCTGCCCCAGCGGGCTGATGCCCCCCACCAGATACCCGGTCGCGCGCTGCGCGGCGGCGGGATCGGCCATTTCACATTTCCGGCAACCGGCCGCTTCCGCCAGCGCCTTCAGGTCCAGCAGGCCGCTCACGGGCACGATGGCCACCAGCAGCTCATGGCGATCGGTGGACGCGAGCAGCGTCTTGAACACCAACGACGGATCCAGCCCCAGCAGCGTCGCCGCCTCGCCCCCATAGGACTCGGCCCCCGGCACGTGCGCATAAGACAGCACCTGATGGGGAACGCCGCGCTGCTTCAACAGGTTGATGGCGGGTGTCATGCGGAAGGGGCTGTAGTGCACGTGCACGCATCGTAGCGCCTGCGGGACGGGAAGCGAACAGCCGGGCAGAGCCCGGCTCTACGCGTCCATCACCGCCACCGCAGGCACGCACAAGCGCGCCAGGATGGCACTGAAACCGTCAGGGGTTCATGAGGCTGTTGACCGAGGCCTCGCAGAATGCCTCCACTGCCGGTTTTCCTGCGGCCTTGGCATACTCCACTGCGGCTTCTTCGCTTACCCCACTGCCCGGGATCGCCCAGATGTCCGCATGCTCAGGCACCCCCTTGCCTGCCGGTGCCGGGATCTTCGGCAGTCCCATCTGTCCTGGCACCTGGGCTGAGTAGATCAGACAGTAGTACTGCCCACCGCCCGTCGCCGGAGCCGCCGTGCTCGCCGTCGCAGCGGGTTGCGAAGTTGCGGTGCCTGAGGTGGCCCCAGCCAGCGTGCACTCGGCCCGCGTCAGTACGACGCCCTTCTTGAACTGCGCTCCCTTCTTGAGCGCCCCGGCTTCGGCCGCCTTGAGGTCGGCAGCAGTGACGGCATAGCCACGATCGCCGTTGGAGGTCTCCTCCAGCTTGGAGCCGTCGGCACCCGAATACACCAGGCAGCGATAGTCAGCAGCATGAGCGGACGACAATAAACCTGCACCGCACAGCATCAGCAGTACGGCAAGGAAGGGTTTGATGTTCATGGAAAGTCTCCGGAATGCATCCAGATATTTCCCCCGCGCGCCGATCATCCGAGCGGCCCTGTGAGGGCCGCGTGCAGAGCAGAACGGGCACCCGAAGGTGCCCGTCGACATCAGCCGTAGAGCCACGCCCTGCGTGGCTGCACAACCATCACCGATCAATAACGGTAATGATCCGGCTTGAACGGACCTTCCACCGGCACGCCGATGTAGTCGGCCTGTTCCTGGGTCAGGGTGGTCAGCTTCACGCCGATCTTCTCCAGATGCAGGCGGGCCACTTCCTCGTCCAGCTTCTTCGGCAGCAGGTACACCGACTTTTCGTAGGTGTCCTTGTTCGCCCACAGGTCGATCTGCGCCAGGGTCTGGTTGGCGAAGCTGTTGGACATCACGAAGCTCGGGTGGCCGGTGGCGCAGCCCAGGTTGACCAGGCGGCCTTCGGCCAGCAGGAAGATCGCGTTGCCGTTCGGGAACACGTATTTGTCCACCTGCGGCTTGATGTTGATGTGCTGCACGCCCGGGTAGGCCACCAGCGCATCGACCTGGATTTCATTGTCGAAGTGGCCGATGTTGCAGACGATGGCCTGGTCCTTCATCGCGCTCAGGTGCTCGATGCGGATGATGTCCTTGTTGCCGGTGGTGGTCACATAGAGGTCGGCGCGGCCCAGGGTGGATTCGATGGTGTTGACCTCGAAGCCTTCCATCGCCGCCTGCAGTGCGCAGATCGGATCGATTTCGGTGACCACCACGCGCGCGCCATAGGCACGCAGCGATGCGGCGCAGCCCTTGCCCACGTCGCCGTAGCCGCAGACCACGGCCAGCTTGCCGGCCAGCATCACGTCCATGGCGCGCTTGAGGCCGTCGGCCAGCGACTCACGGCAGCCGTACAGGTTGTCGAACTTGCTCTTGGTGACCGAGTCGTTGACGTTGATCGCCGGAATCAGCAGCGTGCCGGCCTGGGCCAGCTGGTACAGGCGGTGCACGCCGGTGGTGGTTTCTTCCGAAACGCCCTTCCAGTCCTTGACCACGCGACCCCAGTAACCCGGGCGCTCCACCGCCACGCGCTTGAGCAGGTTCTTGATGACCTGTTCTTCGTGCGAACCCGACGGGGTGTTGACCCAGTCGCTGCCGTTTTCAAGCTCATAGCCCTTGTGGATCAGCAGGGTGACGTCGCCGCCATCGTCGACCACCAGTTCCGGACCGGTCAGGGTGCCGTCGGCCAGGGTGAAGGTCAGCGCATCCAGGGTGCAGTCCCAGTACTCTTCCAGGGTTTCGCCCTTCCATGCGAACACCGGCGTGCCGGTGGCGGCGATGGCGGCAGCCGCGTGGTCCTGGGTCGAAAAGATGTTGCACGAGGCCCAGCGCACGTCGGCACCGATGTCCTTCAGGGTTTCAATCAGGACGGCGGTCTGGATGGTCATGTGCAGCGAACCGGTCACACGCACGCCCTTCAGCGGCAGGCTGGCGGCGTGCTTGCGGCGGATCGACATCAGGCCCGGCATTTCGTGCTCGGCGATGTCCAGCTCCTTGCGGCCCCAGTCGGCCAGGGAGATGTCGGCAATCTTGTAATCACCTTCGGTGGAGAAGGTCTTGGCAACAGCGTTCATTGAAAGCTCCGGTTTTTGATAATTGCCAGTAGGTGACGACCATTGGTCGTCACGCTGGGCGGTCATCAGCCGGGCGCCGTTGGAACGATCCAGACCACCGAGCCTGGCCGTCCAGGCAAAGCCGGTCCGGTCGCAGCGCCCCTCGGTGAAGGAGGCGTCCATTATATCCCGCCACGCAGCAATGGCATGAAACACCACGCTTCCCAACCATCGGCAGGGGGCCGGGCGGCGGCCCCCTGTTAAGGTCCAATGTTCACCTACAACAGGAACGCACGATGGCACGCAGTGAACGTGGGCGCAGGGCGCGGTGGAATCGCCTGATCATGGGCGCGGCCCTTCTGGCGGTGGCCCCGCTGGGGCTGGCCGCAGGCGCTGGCAAGGCAGGCGCTCCGCAGACCGCAGCCAGCGCGCCGCAGGCCGGCTGGCAGCTGCCCTCGGCACGCCTGCAGGCGGTGGTGGATGCCCCGCGTGCGCCGACCCTGAGCCTGTCGCCGCGTCGCGACCTGGCCGCGCTGCTGCAGACCCCGCCGCTGGCCGCAATCGGCGACGTGGCCCAGCCCGAGCTGAAGCTGGCCGGCGTGCGCATCCATCCGGCCACGCATTCGGCCAGCCGTTTCAGCTTCGGCAACAAGCTGTGGCTGATCAACATCGCCGACGGCAAGGAACGCCAGATCAGCGGCCTGCCGCAGCCGCTGTCGATTGCGTCGATGGCGTGGTCGCCCGACCAGAAGTACCTGGCCTTCAACCAGGTGCAGCCGGCGACCGGCATCAATGAACTGTGGCTGGTGGATATCGCCAGCAACAGCGCACGCAGACTGGTAGGGAGTCTCAACACCGTGTTCGGCACCGGTTACCAGTGGCTGCCGGACAGCCGCGGCCTGCTGGCTACCCTGCAGCCGGGCGGGCAGGGCACTGCACCGGCCGCCGATGGCATCCCGACCGGGCCGGCCATCCAGCAGACAGAGCCCGCGGCCGGCGTGCGCTCGCTGCGCACCTACCAGGACCTGCTGAAGAACGAAGCCGACGCGCGCCAGTTCGACTACTACGCCAGCGCCCAGCCGGTGCGCGTGGCACTCAACGGCATCACCACCGCGCTGTCCAGCGCCGGCATCTACCTGGACCTGGATGTGTCGCCGGATGGCAATTACCTGCTGGCCGAGCGCGTGCTGCGCCCGTATTCCTACCAGGTGCCAGCCGACGACTTCCCGCGCCGCATCGAGGTGCTGTCTGCCGCCGATGGTTCGCTGCAGCACACCCTGGCCGAGCTGCCGCTGGTGGAAGGGCTGCCCACCGGCAACGACGCGGTGCCGACCGGCGTGCGCCGGGTCAGCTGGCGTGCCGATGCCCCGGCTACCCTGGTCTGGGCCGAAGCCCAGGACGGCGGCGACCCCGCCCGCGAAACGAAGGTGCGTGATGCCGTGCTGACCCAGGCCGCACCGTTCGACCGCCCGCCGCAGACCCTTGCCCAGCTGGGCAGCCGCTATGCCGGCATCCAGTGGGGCCGCGGCGACCTCGCCCTGCTCAACGAATCGTGGTGGAAGAGCCGCACAGTGAAGCAGTGGCGCATCGCCCCGGACCACCCGGAGACCGCGCCGCAACTGCTGGTTGAGCGTTCCTCGCAGGACCGCTACAACGACCCTGGCCGCCCGGGCATGGTCAGTGACGTCAACGGCCGCGGTCGCCTGCAGACCAGTGCCGATGGGCGCAGCATCTTCCTGTACGGCCAGGGAGCCTCACCGGAAGGCGACCGCCCGTTCGTGGACCGATTCGACCTCGACAGCCGCCAGACCACCCGTCTGTTCCACTCGCAGGCTCCCGGCTATGCGGTGCCGCAGGCGCTGCTGGACCAGGACGGCACCTCGCTGCTGCTGACCCGCGAATCGCCCGACGAGCCGGCCAACTATTACGTGCAGTCGCTGACCGACACCGCGGCTGCGCCGCGCGCGCTGACCGCGTTCACCCACCCGCTGCCGCAACTGCGTGGGGTGAGCAAAGAGCAGATCCGCTACAAGCGCAACGACGGCGTTGACCTCACTGCCACGCTGATGCTGCCGCCGGGCTACAACGCGAAGAAGGATGGCCCGCTGCCGCTGCTGATGTGGGCCTACCCGGGCGAGTTCAAAACTGCTGCCGCCGCCAGCCAGGTCACCGACTCGCCGTACCGCTTCAATGCGGTCGGCTACTGGGGCCCGCAGGCGTTCCTGGCCACCGGCTACGCGGTGCTGGTCAGCCCGTCGATGCCGATCATCGGTGAAGGCGACAAGGAGCCCAACGACACCTACCTGCCGCAGCTGATCGCCAACGCTGAAGCCGCGGTGGACGAAGTGGTGCGTCGGGGCGTGACCGACCGCGGGCACATCGCCATTGGCGGGCATTCCTACGGTGCGTTCATGACCGCCAACCTGCTGGCGCATACGCGTCTGTTCAAAGCTGGAATCGCGCGAAGCGGCGCATACAACCGCTCGCTGACCCCGTTCGGCTTCCAGGCCGAAGAGCGCAACTACTGGCAGGCCCAGCCGGTGTACCAGGCCATGTCGCCGTTCAACCATGCCGGCAACATCAAGGACCCGATCCTCTTCATCCACGGCGAGGACGACAACAACTCCGGCACCTTCCCGATGCAGAGCGAACGCATGTTCTCGGCGGTGAAGGGTCTGGGCGGCACGTCGCGTCTGGTGATGCTGCCCAACGAATCGCACCACTACCGCGCCCGTGAGTCGATCATGACCATGCTCGCTGAAAGCGAACGTTGGCTGGAACAGACCATCGGCCCGGGCCAGCCAATCAAGAAGAAGTGATATGCGCGTGCATCGCCCCGCAGGGGGCGATGCGCGAACAGCGCAATCACCCTGTGCACGTAACAATTCGTAGGTACCACGCCATGCGTGGTACCCGCGCGCCGCGCGGCACAAGCATCCGAAGGCGCGTCCCGCGGCGGCCATCAACTCATCCGAGGTTGAAAAGCGATCGGAGCCATCCTCCGGGCGTTCATGACGTCGGAACGAAGTGCAGCCACGCAGGGCGTGGCTCTACGGTTGCCGATACATGCAGATGAAACCATTCGCGCCTCAGTAACACTCCCACAATCTGCGTTACGCTTGACCGGATTCCGTTCCTTCAGGCCCATGCGTCGCAGATGAACGAATACCGCAGCAGCATCGTGTTTGCCACCCCGGACATTCCCCTGCGTGACGACGTGCGCCGGCTCGGCGCGCTGGTCGGCGACCTGCTGGTCGAGCAGGTATCCGAAGACTTCTTCGAACACATCGAACAGATCCGCACCCGCGCCATTGCCCGGCGTGAGAGCGGTGCGCCGCTGAGCGACCTCAGCGCGGCACTGCAGGATCTGGCACCGGCCGACGCCGAAGCCACCGTGCGTGCCTTCAGCACCTACTTCCAGGTGGTCAACATCGCCGAGCGCGTGCACCGCATCCGCCGCCGTCGCGACTACCAGCGCGCCGGTACCGCCGCGCCGCAGCCGGACAGCCTGCAGGACGCGCTGCAGCACCTGAAAGCCCAAGGCGTCACCCTCGACGAGCTGGCGCAGTGGCTGCCGCGTATCGACATCGAACCGGTGTTCACCGCGCACCCCACCGAAGCGGTGCGCCGCGCGCTGCTGGAAAAAGAACAGCTGATGGTGGCCAGCCTGGTCGATGCATTGGACGGTCAGCGCACCCCGGGCGAAGCGGCGGCCGATGCTGCCCGCTTCCGCATGGCGCTTACCGCCTCCTGGCAGACCACCGACTCCTCGCCGGTGCGGCCCACCGTGGATGACGAACGCGAGCACGTCGGCTTCTATCTGGTGCAGGTGCTGTACCGGGTGATGCCGGTGCTGTACGAATCGCTGCAGCAGGCGCTGCTGGACACCTACGGGCAGACCCTGCCGCTGCCGCGCCTGTTGCGCTTCGGCACCTGGGTCGGCGGTGACATGGACGGCAACCCCAACGTGGATGCCCGCACCATCCGCAACACGCTCGATGCACAGCGCCAGGCGGTGCTGGGGCGCTACCAGAAAGACCTGCTGCAACTGGCCAGCCTGCTCAGCCAGAGCACAGAGCGGGTCGGCGTGAGCGATGCGTTGCAGGCGCAGGTCGCGCATTACCAGCAGTTGCTGCCGAACGTGAGCTCGCGCCCGCGCCACGCCGACATGCCGTACCGCCTGCTCAACGACCGCATGCGCGCAAGGGTGCAGGCGACGCTGGATGACGCCGACGGTGCCTATGCCGGTCCGCACGAACTGGAACACGACCTGCAGCTGATCCTGGACAGCCTGCACGCCAACAAGGGCGATCACGCCGGCGGCTTTGCCGTGCGCCGCCTGCTGTGGCGCGTGCGCACGTTCGGCTTCCATCTGGCGCGGCTGGATGTACGCCAGGAATCCAGCGTGCACGGCCGTGCGCTGGCCAGCGTGCTGGACGGACACGAGGCCTGGGACAACGCCGATGCGCTGGCCCGTGCCGAACGTCTGGCCCCGTTCGCCAGCGGCGAGCAGCCGCTGCTGCCCAGCACGGAAGAAGGCGGGCAGCGTCTGGATGCCGTGTTCGCCGCGTTGGCCGATGCGCGCCAGCGCCACGGCACCGACGCGCTGGGCAGCTACATCATCTCCATGGCGCACGACCGCAGCGACGTGCTGGCGGTGCTGGCATTGGCCCGGCGCGGTGGGCTGGTCAACGACGAAGGTGCGGTGCCGCTGGACATCGCACCGCTGTTCGAAACCGTGGACGACCTCAAGCGCGGCACCGACACGCTGCGCGACCTGCTCGCCGACCCGGTCTACCGCGCACACCTGCGCTCGCGCGACGATGTGCAGATGGTGATGCTCGGCTACTCGGACAGCGGCAAGGACGGCGGCATTGCCGCCTCGCGCTGGGGCCTGCAGCGGGCGCAGGTGGAACTGCTGGAGGTGGCCGCTGAAACCGGCATCCGCTTGACCTTCTTCCATGGTCGTGGCGGTTCGATCAGCCGCGGAGGCGGCAAGACCACGCATGCCGTGGATGCCTCGCCGCGCGGCAGCATCGACGGACGCCTGCGCGTCACCGAGCAGGGCGAGGTGATTCACCGCAAGTACGGCATCCGCGCGCTGGCGCTGCGTTCGCTGGAGCAGGCCACCGGTGCGGTGCTGCGCTCCAGCCTGCGCCCGCGCGCGCCCGAGCCGCGCGAAGACCAGTGGCGGCCGGTGATGGATCTGATCGCCGAGCACAGCGCGGCGGCTTATCGCGCCTTTGTCGGCCAACCGGATTTCATGCAGTACTTCCGCCTGGCCACGCCGATCGACGTGATCGAGCGCATGACCCTCGGCTCGCGCCCGTCACGCCGGCTGGGCCAGGATGCGGCGCTGGGCAACCTGCGCGCGATTCCGTGGGTGTTCGCGTGGAGCCAGGCGCGTGCGGTGATTCCGGGATGGTATGGGGTCGGCAGCGGGCTGCAGGCTGCGCTTGATGCCGGTCATGAGGAAACCCTGCACGAGATGGCGCGTGACTGGCCGTTCTTCAGTACGTTCCTCGACGACATCGCGATGGTGCTGTCCAAGGGCGACATCACCATCGCCGAGCAGTTCTCGCAGTTGTCCGGCCCGCTGCACGCGCGGTTCTTCCCGCAGATCGAGCAGGAGCTGGCGCTGACCGGGAAGCTGGTCCTGGCGCTGACCGGGCAGGGCACGCTGCTGCAGCATGATCAGCGATTGGCGCTGTCGATCCGGTTGCGTAATCCCTATGTGGACCCGATCAGCGTGTTGCAGGTGGATCTGCTCAAGCGCTGGCGTGAAAGCGGCGGCGAGGATGACGAAGTATTGCGCGCGCTGGTGGCCTGTGTGAATGGCGTTTCGCAGGGTGTGCAGAACACCGGCTGACGAACCATCGGGGGTGGACCCGGTGGCACTACCGGTAGATCACGACCGTTGGTCGTGATCGCTCACCCCTCGGCCGAGGGCGGATTCGATGCAAGCAGCTCCCGCTGCCGCTGCTCCATCTCCGCCCGCAGCTGCCGACGGATCAGCGCAGCCGCATGCCGGCGGCGCTGGTTGCTGCTGTCCAGTTCCAGCGGAGGCACCGGCGTGGGCTTGCCGTCGTCATCCACTGCGACCATGGTGAAGAAGCAGCTGTTGGCGTGGCGCACGCTGCGTTTCATGATGTCCTCGGCGACCACCTTCACCCCGATCTCCATCGACGAGGTGCCGGTGTAGTTCACCGAGGCCAGGAAGGTGACCAGTTCGCCGACCCGGATCGGTTCGCGGAAGGTCACCTGGTCGACCGACAGGGTGACCACGTAGCGGCCGGCATAGCGGCTGGCGCAGGCGTAGGCGACCTGGTCGAGCAGGCGCAGTACCGCGCCGCCGTGGACCTTGCCGGAAAAGTTGGCCATGTCCGGCGTCATCAGCACGGTCATGGACAGCTGGTGGGATTTGAGTTCGGTGGTCATGCCCGGATTGTATCGGCATCGCGGGTAGTGCCGGCCGCTGGCCGGCAACCAGGCACGCGTATCCGCAGGCCATGGCGTTGGCGGCCCAAAGAAGAAGGGCCGCTTGCGCGGCCCGTCCGGTTCCGATCATTGCCACGCTGCGCGTGGCCAGCCACGCAGGGCGTGGCTCTACGACCTTTCTTACTTCAGCTTGGCGTCGGCGCGGAGGGCGGCGGCGCGGTCGGTCTTCTCCCAGGAGAAGGCCGTGGCGTTGACCGTTTCGCCAGCACCGTTGAGGTAGCTGAACTCCTTCGGCTTGCGGCCGAAGTGGCCGTAGGCGGCGGTCTGCTGGTACATCGGGTGGATCAGGTCCAGCATCTTGATGATGCCGTACGGGCGCAGGTCGAAGTGCTTGCGGATCAGCTTCTCGATCTTGTCATCGCTGATCTTGCCGGTGCCGAACGTGGTGACCGAGATCGAGGTCGGCTCGGCCACGCCGATGGCGTAGGAGACCTGCACTTCGCAACGGTCGGCCAGGCCGGCAGCCACGACGTTCTTGGCGACGTAACGGGCGGCGTACGCGGCCGAACGGTCAACCTTGGACGGGTCCTTGCCCGAGAACGCACCACCACCGTGACGGGCCCAGCCGCCGTAGGTGTCGACGATGATCTTGCGGCCGGTCAGGCCGCAGTCGCCCACCGGGCCGCCGATCTCGAACTTGCCGGTCGGGTTGATGTGGAACTTGGTGCCCTTGTGCAGCCACTTGGCCGGCAGCACCGGCTTGATGATCTCTTCGCGGACGGCCTCGATCAGGTCCTTCTGCTTGATGCCCGGGGCGTGCTGGGTCGACAGCACCACCGCGTCAATGGCCGCCACTTCGCCGTTTTCATAGCGCAGGGTGACCTGGCTCTTGGCGTCCGGACGCAGCCACGACAGCGGCGAGTTCTTCTTCTTGCGGATCTTGGCCTGCTGCTCGACCAGACGGTGCGACAGGTGGATCGCGGCCGGCATGTAGCTGTCGGTTTCGTTGGTGGCATAGCCGAACATCAGGCCCTGGTCGCCCGCGCCCATTTCTTCCGGCTTCTTGCGGTCAACGCCCTGGGCGATGTGCGGGGACTGCTTGCCGATCAGGTTCAGCACGCCGCAGGTGGCGCCGTCGAAGCCGACGTCGGAGCTGTCATAGCCGATGTCCACGATGACCTTGCGGGTCAGCGCTTCCAGGTCGATCCACGCCGAGGTGGTGATTTCACCGGCGACGATGGCAACGCCGGTCTTGACCATGGTCTCGCAGGCCACGCGGGCGCGCTGGTCCTGGGTCAGGATCGCGTCCAGCACCGCATCGGAGATCTGGTCGGCAACCTTGTCCGGATGGCCTTCAGAGACCGACTCGGAGGTGAAGAGGTAGCTGGACATCAGGCTTAATATCCTTTGATTCGGATGGAAAGATGGGCGCGAATGATACACGGCCAGTCGCGCCATTGCATTGTGGCCCAGCAGAAGTTGCCCGTGGTTAAGCCGGCGTGCCCGGCCGGAAAGGCCGCCATTGCGGGATTAGGGCCCAGCATCGGGGGCCAGTGTTCCATCCGCGTGACGGCCGCCGGGCCGGCCGTGTCATCAATCTGCCGCCAAACCGCCACCGGACTGCCGCGTCCCGGCTTCAGGCTTCGCCGGAACTCGCGTAGAGCCACGCCCTGCGTGGCTTCGACCCAGCCTGGCACCGCGCAGCCACGCAGGGCGTGGCTCTACGGTTTGATCCAACCATCTCGAGGGGCCGCCATGCAGGAACTCGAACAGCGTCTGCAGCAACGTTTTCCCGACTGGTTCCGCGGCCGTCGCGGGCACCTGGCCCGCCCGCTGCTGCGCGGGGTGGGGCGCTGGTCCCGGCTGGACCGGGTGGACGCGTTCCTGCGTCAGCACGCGGGAACGCGCGGTTTCGACTTCGTCGCGGCGGGCCTGGATTTCCTCGACAGCCGCTACCAGGTGGATCCGGCCGAACTGGCCCGCATTCCGGCCAGCGGCCGCCTGCTGATCGTGGCCAATCACCCGTCCGGGGCGCTGGATGCGCTGGCGCTGCTGGACGCGGTCGGCCGGGTGCGGCGCGACGTGCGGATCGTGGCCAACGACCTGCTGGGGGCCATCGGGCCGCTGCAGGACCTGCTGCTCCCGGTGCGCATGCTGGGCGGCAAGGTCCAGCGCGCCAGCCTGCAGGCGGTGGAGCAGGCTCTGGCGGCTGAGCAGTGCGTGATCGTGTTTCCGGCCGGCGAGGTCTCGCGGCTGTCGCTGCAGGGCATCCGCGACGGCCGCTGGCAGCGCGGCTTCGTCCGTTTCGCCCGCGCGTCTGCCGCCCCGGTGCTGCCGGTGCGGGTGCAGGCGCGCAACTCGGCGCTGTTCTACGGCGCGTCCACGTTGTTCAAGCCGGCCGGTACGGCCCTGCTGGCGCGGGAGATGTTCGCCCGCCGTGGGCGTCCGCTGCGGCTGCGCATCGGCACGCCGATGACGCTGGCGGACGGGGACGCTGGACAGCAGTTGAAGGCGGTGCGGCGGGCGCTCTATGCCCTGGGTCGGGGCGCGCCGTCTATCGAGACCGGCCCGTTGCCCGGCCCGGAGCCATTGGCGGCCCCGATGGCCCCCGCGCAGGTCGCCCGCGCCATTGCCGCCGCCGCCGTGCTTGGCCAGACCGGCGACGGCAAACAGATCCTCCTGGCACGCTGCGCAGCCGACTGTCCGCTGCTGCTGGAACTGGGTCGGCTGCGCGAACTGACCTTCCGGCAGGTGGGCGAGGGCACCGGCCGCAGCCGCGACCTGGATGCCTTGGACCTGCGCTACGAACACATCGTGATCTGGGACGGTGCCGCCCAGCGCGTGGCCGGTGCCTACCGCATCATGCGGGGCGCGCAGGCACTGGCCCGCGATGGGCTGGCCGGACTCTACAGCGCCGCGCTGTTCCGCTACGCCGACGACGCCATTCCGCGCATTGCCGAAGGCCTGGAGCTGGGACGCAGCTTCGTCGTGCCGGATTACTGGGGCAGCCGCAGCCTGGACTACCTGTGGCAGGGCATCGGAGCCTATCTGCAGTGCCGCCCGGGCATCCGCTATCTTTTCGGCGCGGTGTCGATCAGCGCCGCACTGCCGCGCGAGGCCCGCGAACAACTGGTGGCGTACTACCAGCGCTATTACGGGGCAGCGGCTGGGCTGGCCGAATCCAACCAGCCGTTCCAGTACTTCGCTGCGCCACCGAGCTTCGGGGAGCTTGATGCCAGCGCGGCCTTCGATGTGCTCAAGGCCAATCTGGCCGCGCTCGGTACCGGCGTGCCCACCCTGTACCGGCAGTACACCGACCTGTGCGAGCCCGGCGGCGCGCGCTTCCTCGCCTTCGGGGTGGACCCGGATTTCAGCGATTCCATCGACGGGCTGATCGAGGTCGACCTGCACGCGATCCGCCCGAACAAGCGCAAACGCTACCTGCGCCCGGCGGAGGTGTCGGCATGAAGCCGGTGACCGTGCTGCCGCCGCACCGTCGCGCGGTGTTCCTGTCCGATGTCCACCTGGGCTCGCGCCATTGCCATGCCACCGAGCTGGCGCAGTTCCTGCGTGGATTGCGCTGCACCCAGCTGTACCTGGTCGGCGACATCATTGATCTTTGGTGGCTGGCGCACCGTCGCGCCGCCTGGCGGCCTTCGCACAGCGCCGTGATTGAAGCGCTGCATGCGCTGCGCCGGGCTGGCACCGAGATCATCTACATTCCCGGCAACCACGATGCGTCGCTACGGCAGATGTGCGGGTTGATGCTGCCGGCCATGCAGGTGCGCCGCCGCGCCATTCACACCACCGCCGACGGTCGCCGCCTGCTGGTGGTGCACGGGGACGACTACGACGGCGTGACCCACTTTGGCGGGTTGCAGGAGAAGTTCGGTGACTGGCTGTATTACCGCATTCTCACCGGCAACCATCTGCTGAATGCCGCGCGCCGCCGGTTGGGCATGCGCTACTGGTCGTTGTCCGAATTCCTGAAGCGACAAAGCAGTGCCGCCGAGCGCTACATCGAGCGCTTCGTGCAGGCCGGGCTGGACGATGTGCGCCGGCGCGGGTTGGATGGGATCGTGTGTGGGCATATCCATCGCGCGGCATTGGTTGAACGCGACGGGCTGGTGTATGCCAATGACGGGGACTGGGTGGAAAGTCTGACCACGCTCGCCGAAGACCCGGATGGCACTTTGCGGCTGCTGGACCATCGTGGGCAGACGGTGGCTTCGCTGGGGGAATTTCGACACGCCGCGTAGAGCCACGCCCTGCGTGGCTGCGCGGTGTCAAACGTGGTCGAAGCCACGCAGGGCGTGGCTCTACGGGGTGATGCGCGTTTACCATCGCCAGATGGATTCCCTCTCCCAGATCGTTCTAGGCGGTGCCGTCGCCGCCGCCATTGCCCCCGCCGGTCACCGCCGCGCTGCCCTGCTGGCCGGTGCCGCGCTTGGCACCCTGCCGGACCTGGATGCCCTGGTGCTCGCCTTCACCGCCACCGACCCGGTTGCGATCATGACCGAACACCGCAGCTGGAGCCATTCGCTGCTGGTGCTGCCATGGGTGGCCGCGCTGATCTGGTGGGGCTTCAAACGCTTCGGCAACGGCCGCGTGGCGCAGGCTCCGGTGCGCTGGTTCTGGGCAATCCTGCTCGCGCTGGTCACCCATCCGGTGCTGGATGCGTTCACCGTCTACGGCACCCAGCTGTGGTGGCCATTCGCGCCGCCGCCGACGATGTGGTCCAGCGTCTTCATCATCGACCCCCTGTACACGGTGTGGCTGCTGCTGGCCTGCGCGGTGGCGTGGTTCGCGCGCGCACGGCCGCTGGCCCAGCGTGCACTGGTTGCAGGGCTGGTGCTGAGCACCGGCTACCTGGGCTGGTCGCTGCTGGCCAAGCACCAGGTGGAACGTGAAGCCGACCGCGCGCTGGCCGCGATGGGCCTGGGCGATGCCCCGCGCTTCTCGGTGGCCACGCCGTTCAACACGGTGCTGTGGCAGGTGGTGGCAATGACCCCCAGCGGCTATGTAATCGGCGAACGTTCGGTCTTTGCCGACCATGGGCCGATGACCTTCCGTGGCTATCCGTCCAATGTGCAGGCGCTGCGCCAGGCCGCCCGCATTCCCGCAGTGGCGCGCTTGAACTGGTTCAACCGCGGCTTCATGCGTGCGCAGGTGGTCGATGGGCTGCTGCAGCTCAGTGACCTGCGCATGGGGCTGGAGCCGGATTACACCTTCACCTTCGCGGTGGCGAAGCAGCAGGGCGAGGGCTGGGAGGCAATCACCCCGCGGCAGCTGCGCCCGGCGTATGAAGGCGACGCGGGGCGTGCCCGTGCCAAGCGACGTTTCGGCACGCTGTGGCAGCGGATGTGGCATCAAGCCCCGGCCGATGGCGCGGCGCGCTGACTATCTGGGGGCGTAGAGCCACGCCCTGCGTGGCTTCGCGGTGCCAGATAACCCCGTAGGGACACGCCCTGCGTGTCCACCAGGTGCCAAACGTGGTCGCAGCCACGCAGGGCGTGGCTCTACGGCGGTCAATACACCGTCGCGCGCGCCTGTACGAACGAGAAGAAAAACACCGCGTTTGGATCGTTCTGCACCAGCCCGAACTCCTGGCGCATGCCGTCCACCGTGGCCTGATCTACCAGCCCGGCTTCCAGCAGCGGCTCTGCGGCCGACAGCAGCAGCTGCTCCCAGAACGCGATCATCGTTTTACGCCGGGCCGGTTCGCGGTTGTCCAGGTGGATGGTCTTGATCTCGGTGTGCACGTCACGGAAGCCGCCGGCCAGCAGCAGGTTGCCAAGCTTGGCCCCGACGAACGGGTCGCCGCCGTGGTCGTACTGGAAATCATTGAAGGCCATCCAGTAGCGCCAGATGTGCGGCGAATACGGATCAAGCAGGAACGAGGCGTTCATCACCTCGGTCACATACACCGGCGAACCAGGCACCAGCACACGACGTACTTCACTGAGCACACGGGCGGGCGAGGGTACATGCTCCAGCACCCAGCACAGGAAGGCCGAATCGAATTCGCGCGGACCGAACGGCAGGTTGCCGGCGTCGGCCTGCAGCAGGGTGTAGCGCTCGCTGCACCACGGGGTCTTTTCCAGGTTCTGGCGTGCGGTGGCCAGCTGGGCTTCGCTCAGGTCCATGCCGGTGACGTGCAGCTCCGGGAAACGACGCAGCAGGATCTCGGTCTGTGCACCGACACCGCTGCCGACTTCCAGCAACCTGCGTGCGCCGGTGTAGTCGATGCTGTTGAAGATGGTCGACTCAAGCAGCCGCGACTGGACGACCAGACGGTGCTGTTCGGTGTCGGAGAAGCCGTGCAGGTAAGTGGGGGAGGCGATGGGAGGCGTCATGGCAATCACAGGGATGTCGGGGGTCTGTAACCCCGGTAGCGTCGAGCACTGCTCGACGAATGTCAGATTCAGGCAGCAAATGACAACGGCTGTCCCGCTGCCAGCGCATCAAAATAGTCCCGGGTCAGCGCAACCTGCTGTGCGGCATCCTCAGCGCGGTTGACCACCGCACGGAACGCGGCATTCTCCGGCCGGTCCTTGGCGTACCAGCCCAGATGCTTGCGCGCGATGCGCACGCCCTGGGCTTCACCGTAAAAGTCATGCAGCGCGTGCAGGTGCCCGAGCAGGATGTCGCGCACCTCGATCAGCGTCGGTGACGGCAGTTCTTCGCCGGTAGCCAGGTAATGCGCCACTTCGCGGAAGATCCACGGCCGGCCCTGGGCGGCGCGGCCGATCATCACCGCGTCGACGCCGGTCTGCGCCAGCACCTGGGCGGCCTTCTGCGGTGAATCAATGTCGCCGTTGGCGAGCACCGGAATGCGCAGGGCGGCCTTGATCGCGGCGATGGTCTCGTATTCGGCGCTGCCGGTGTAATGCTGGTCACGGGTGCGGCCGTGCACGGCGAGCGCGGCAATGCCGCTGTCTTCGGCAATGTGGGCAATGCGCGGGCCGTTGCGATGGTCGCAGTCCCAGCCGGTGCGGATTTTCAGGGTGACCGGCACGGGCACGGCGTTGACTACGGCGGTGAGGATGCGGGCAACCAGGTCTTCATCGCGCATCAGCGCCGAGCCGGCCCAGGCGTTGCACACCTTCTTGGCCGGGCAGCCCATGTTGATGTCGATGATCTGCGCGCCGTGGTCAACGTTGTAGCGGGCGGCGTCGGCCAACTGGGCCGGTTCGGTGCCGGCGATCTGCACGCTGATCGGGGCGGGTTCACCGGCGTGGTCCATGCGGTGGATGGACTTGCGGGTGTTCCAGAAACGGGGGTCGGAGATGGTCATTTCCGAGGCAGCCAGCCCCGCGCCGAGCCGTTTGCACAGCAGGCGGAAGGGCTTGTCGGTGACGCCGGCCATGGGCGCAAGCACCACGTTGGGCTGGATGGAGTAGGGGCCGATCTGCATGGGCGCAATTGTATTGCGCCGGGCGTTGGCTGGGCGTGCCGGGGATGGAACGCTGGGGTTGCCCGTGGGGCATCCGGATGTCGGAAACCGGTAGCGCCGGCCGTTGGCCGGCCCACGAATCGCCTGGGCCGGCCAACGGCCGGCGCTACCGAATATTGGTTCCGATAATTGTTACGCGCCGATCAGGCGCTCTGGGCGTCCGCCGGAGTGAAATGCGGCATCGCCACCGCCGCACCTTCCTTCTCGGTCGAACGGCCGGCGAACTGGTTGGCAAAACGCACGTGGCGGGCGAACGCGGCGCTGGGGTCCTGGGCCATCGAGGCGACCAGCGCACCGTTGAAGGCGTCGCCGGCACCGGTGGTGTCGGCCACCTGCACCTGTTCGGCACCCACGCGGTAGTACGGCTGGGTGTCGCCGCGCAGGGTGTCTTCGTCGTGCGAGACGAACACGCCCACCGCGCCCAGGGTGACCACCACGGTGCCGTTGCCGACCAGCTTGCGGCACAGGGCGTGCAGGCTGGCACCGTCGAGGGCGGCCACGTTGTCGGCGTCGATGCGCTCACCCACGTGGCGACCCAGCAGAGACGCGAACTCGGTTTCGTTCGGGGTCAGCACGTCGGCCAGCTTGAGCAGGCCGATGCTGGACGGGGCGTCGGCCGGGGCCGCATTGAGCACGGTGGTGGCACCGCCTTCACGGGCGATGGCCAGGGCCGCTTCAATGGTTTCCACCGGCGATTCCAGCTGCGCCAGCACCACCTTGGCAGCGGCCAGCAGCGGGCGCTGCTGTTCGATGAACGCGGTGCTGAGGGCGGCGTTGGCACCGGGGCCGATCACGATGGTGTTGCGGCCACGGGCGTCCACATAGATGCCGCCGGTGCCGGTGGGCTCGGCACTGGCTTCGGCGGTGAGCTCGAAGCCGTCCTGGGCGGCCAGGCCACGCGCCATCGCACCACCGGCGTCGTCGCCGAGGGCGCACAGGAAGGTGGTGGCGGCACCGGCGCGGCGGGCCGCCACGGCCTGGTTGAAGCCCTTGCCGCCGGGGCCGGTGCTGTAGCGGCCGGCAATGGTCGCCCCCGGGGCGGGGAGCGACTCACAACGCCAGACATGATCCACGTTGAAGGAACCGACAACGACAACACTGCTACTCATAAAGATTGTTTCTCTAAAACGGATATCAGCTGAAATGCGTCAGCACGCCGGCGATGGTCGCCGTCATGAAGGTGGCGATGGTGCCGCCCAGCACCGCACGCAGACCGAACTTGGCCAGATCGTGGCGGCGCTCCGGGGCCAGACCACCAATACCACCAATCTGGATCGCAATGGAGCTGAAATTCGCGAAACCGCACAGGGCGTACGTTGCGATCAGCCGGCCTTCATCCGAAAGGGTCATTCCCGGCACCTGGCCGTTGACGATTTTGGACAGTTCCGAGTACGCCACGAACTCGTTCAGCACCACTTTCTGGCCGATCAGGGAGCCCACGGTGGTGGCGTCGGCCCACGGCGTGCCGATCACCCAGGCAATCGGGGCCAGCAGGTAACCGAACAGGGTGGCCAGGTCGGTCGGGCGGCCCAGCAGGTCCTGCAGGCCGGTCACCTGGCCGAACCAGGTCAGCGGGGCATTCAGCAGGGCGATCAGGGCGATGAAGGCCAGCAGCATGGCACCGATGTTCAGCGCCAGCTTCAGGCCGTCGCCGGCACCGGCCGCGGCGGCGTCGATGATGTTGCTGGAGGTCTTCTCCACTTCCATCTTGACCGTGCCGCGGGTCAGCGGGGTGCCGGTTTCCGGCACCAGCAGCTTGGCCACCACCAGGGTGGCCGGGGCGGCCATGATGCTGGCGGCCAGCAGGTGCTTGGCATAGAACGCCTGCTGCACCGGGTCGCTGCCACCGAGCATGCCCACGTACGCCGCCAGCACGCCGCCGGCAATGTGGGCCATGCCGCCGATCATCATGGTGATCAGCTCGGACTGGGTCATCTTGGCGATGTACGGGCGCACCGTCAGCGGCGCTTCGGTCTGGCCGATGAACACGCTGGCGCAGACGCTGGTGGTTTCCGCACCGGACACGCGCATGATCTTGGTGATCGCCCACGCCATCGCGCGCACGATCGCCTGCATGACGTTGAGGTGGTACATGACCCCCATCAGCGCCGAGAAGAAGATGATGGTGGGCAGCACCTGGAAGGCGAAGATGAAACCGTACTGTTCGGTGTTCATCAGGCTGCCAAAGATGAAGCTGGAGCCTTCGTTGACGAAGCTCAGCACCTTCACGAAGCCCTTGCCCAGCCAGTCGAACACGTCGCGACCACCCGGAATCAGCAGCACCACGGCGGCGAAGGCGATCTGCAGGCCGATGCCGGTGGCGACCAGCCGCCAGTCGACCGCACGCTTGTTGTTGGAGAACAACCAGGCGATACCGATCAGCACCACCAGACCAAACAGGCCGAAGCCGATCCTGCCCAAACCTTCGACCATGAGAAGCCCCCCTAGGGCACCGCGAAAAACGGGAAGCCTATAGTGGTGGCCGGGACGGGGCAAGAAAAAGCGCCACCCCGGCAGCGAACGGCCGCGATCGGGCAAGCATCCATAAGGGTTTGCGCCCGTTTGGGGGCTAAACTGGTTCACATCGTTCAGGTTCGCCGCGCGGCCTGGCTTCCCGTTTTCCGCAGGAGACACACATGCATTACCGCCGCCTGGGCTCGACCGGCCTGAAGCTTTCCGCCCTGTCCTTCGGGGCCTGGGTGACCTTTGGTGACCAGATCAGCCGCGACGAGGCCCGCAATCTGATCGCCACCGCCTGGGACAACGGCGTCAACTTCTTCGACAACGCGGAAGGTTATGCGCGCGGCCGCGCCGAACAGGTGATGGGTGACGTGATCGCCGACCTGCGCCTGCCGCGCGATGGCTACTGCGTGTCCAGCAAGGTGTTCTTCGGCTCCGTGGACGACCCGCGCCCGACCCAGCACGGCTTGTCGCGCAAGCACGTCACTGACGCCTGCCATGCCGCGCTCAAGCGCCTGCGGGTGGACTATCTGGACCTCTATTACTGCCACCGCCCGGACGCGGACACCCCGATTGCAGAGACCGTGCTGGCCATGGACACCCTGATTCGCCAGGGCAAGGTGCTGTACTGGGGCACGTCGGAGTGGTCGGCGGCGCAGATCCAGGAAGCGGTGGACTTCGCCCGTTCCCAGCACCTGCACCTGCCGTCGATGGAGCAGCCGCAGTACAACCTGCTGCATCGTGCCCGGGTGGAAGCGGAATATGCCCCGCTGTACGCCGACCCGGGCATCGGCACCACCATCTTCTCGCCGCTGGCGTCCGGCCTGCTCACCGGCAAGCACAACGCCGGCATGGAACCGGGTTCGCGGCTGGGCCAGCAGGACATGGGCTGGCTGCGTGACCTGGTGCTGGGCGATTCGGCCGAGCAGCGCCTGCAGCAGGTGCGCCGTTACACCGAACTGGCCGCCGAGCTGGGCTATTCCCCGGCCGAGCTGGCGATTGCCTGGTGCCTGCGCAACCCGAACGTGTCCAGTGTGATTCTCGGGGCCAGCCGGGTCGGTCAGCTGGAGCAGAACCTGCGCGCGCTGGAGGTGCAGCTGGATGAGGCCGCGTGGACGCAGGTGGAGGCGGTGTTCGCCTGATGCCGGTGCGGGATCTGATCCGTTGATGCAAGGCGGTATGGGGTTCGATCCGTTCGTGCAAGGCGGGTGTGGGGTTCGATCCGTTCGTGCAAGGCGGGTGTGGGGTTCGTTCCGTTCGTGCAATGCGGGTGTGGGGTTCGATCCGTTTCGTGCAATGCGGGTGTGGGGTTCGTAGAGCCGGGCTTGCCCGGCTGCATTTTGCGCGGACCCTCCAGCCGGGCAAGCCCGGCTCTACAACAGCATTCCCCCAAACATCCCGTCCCATTCACCCAATTCGATAGACGTCATCTATCAAAAAATGAGAAGTCGATAGGCAAAATCTTCAGTGAAGTTGAGAATGGGTGTTGATTGTCAACTGAGAATCATTATCATTTAACTCGTCCTACGCACGAGTCCAGACAATGAACACTCAAGCCGCTGTACTGCTGCGCCCCGAAACCCTGACCCTGCGCGACCGTCCGGTCCGCGCTGTGCCGGCCGAAGACGTGATCGACAGCGAGGCCCTGCTGAAGGGTCGCCGCGAAATCCTGATCCAGCACGGCGACCGCTTCTATCGCCTCCGTCATACCAGCAACGACAAGCTGATCCTGACCAAATGACGTTGGCGGCGGGGCTGGCTTCCCTCCCACCGGTCCCGCACGCCACTTCACCGTTCTCTCCCCCTCGACGCTTCGCCTGCGCGCCGCGGCCTGCGGTCGTGGGTGTCGGTCGAGGGCCCTTCTTCTGTGTCCAGCCGAATTCTGCCAACCACCATGAATTGTTCCGATTCGCCGGCCAGCGGCCGGCGCCACCTCGCGTTCGCCATTGCTGTCGCGCTGTTGCCGATTGCCGCCCATGCCGCGCCTGACGGTGCCGCCGACGCGCGCGAATTCGACCGCGTGCAGGTCACCGCCACGCGTACCGAGCGCGCGCTGAGCGACGTCGCCGCCACCGTTGATGTGATCGACCGCGAGCAGCTGGACAATCACCTGGTGAACAACATCAAGGATCTGGTGCGCTACGAACCGGGCGTGTCGGTCACCCGCAACCCGGCGCGCTTCGGCCTGGGCGGGTTCCGCATCCGCGGCCTGGATGGCAACCGCGTGCTGATCCAGACCGACGGCATCGCCATGCCCAAGGCCTTCAACATCGGCAGCTTCTCCGACGCCAACCGCAACTTCACCGATCTGGAAACGCTCAAGCGCGTGGAAATTGTTCGCGGTCCAGCCAGCGCGCTGTACGGTTCGGATGCGCTCGGCGGCGTGGTGGCCTTCGTCACCAAAGACCCGAACGATTACCTCAAGGACGACAGGAACAGCTACGTCGGCCTGAAGTTCGGCTATGACGGCGAGTGGAAGGGTCTGCTCGGCAGCGTCACCACCGCCTTCGGCGGCGACCACTGGAGCGGCATGGTGAACTTCAATCACCGCCAGGGCCAGGAAACCGAAAGCATGGGCGAGGTGCGCAGCAACGACCGCACCCGCACGGCGGCCAATCCGCAGGATCGCGACGGCCGCAGCGTGCTGAGCAAGCTGGTGTACGCGCCCAGCGAAGACCAGCGCTTCAAGCTGACCGTGGAAGGCAACGAAGACAGCGTCGACACGGATGTACTGTCCTCGGTGGACCGCACCACTACCACCGGCATGCAGGCGCGCGACCACCAGACCCGCGCGCGGGCGTCGTTCGCGCACGAGATGGACAACGTGGGGGCCGGCTTTGCCGACAACCTCTCCTGGCAGCTGTACCGCCAGGACAGCGAGACCACCCAGCACACCGACGAAACCCGCTCCAACCGCACCTCGCGCCACCGCGAATTCAACTTCGACCAGCGCGTGTACGGCCTGCAGGCGGTGTTCCACAAGGGTCTGGAAACCGGCAGCGTCAGCCATGAACTGACCTACGGCCTGGAAGGCACCTGGACCGAAACGCGGCAGAAGCGCGATGGCTACCAGGTGCTGGCCAACGGCCAGACCAGCACCACCATCCTGCCTGACGCGTTCCCGGTGCGTGACTTCCCGATCAGCAAGACCACCGAGCTGGGCCTGTACGTGCAGGACGAAATGCGCTTCGCCGACGGACGCCTGTCGCTGGTGCCGGGCGTGCGCGTGGACCACTACGAACTGCGCCCCGACGTGGATGCGATCTTCGCCGCAGACAACCCCGGCATGGCGGTGTCCGACCTGACCAAGACCAGCGTGTCGCCGAAGCTGGGCATGGTGTGGCGCTTCGCCACCGACTGGTCGCTGTTCGCAGGCTATTCGCACGGCTTCCGCTCGCCGCCGTACAACGACGTCAACCTGGGCTTCACCAACGTGATGTTCGGTTACACCGCGATCCCGAATCCGGACCTGAAGCCGGAAACCAGCGATGGTTTCGAGCTGGGCGTGCGTTACCTGACCCCGGCCGCGTATGTGAGCGTCAGCGGCTACTACAACGATTACAAGGACTTCATCGAGTCGCAGCGCCAGGTCGGAATCAATGACCAGGGCCTGATCGTGTTCCAGTCGCAGAACGTGGCCGATGCGGAAATCTACGGTGCCGAACTGAAGGCCGGCGTGGACTTCGGCGAGCTGAGCGCGGCCCTGGCCGGCTGGTCGTTGAACGGTGCAGTCGCCTGGTCGCGTGGCCAGAACAAGACCGAAGACGTACCGCTGGCCTCGATCGATCCGCTGCGCGGCACCCTGGGTCTGGCCTTTGATCGAGACAACTGGGGCGTGGAACTGGCTGGCACCTTCGCCCGCCGCAAAGACCGCCTGCCCAGCGCCACCACCTTTGCCCCGGCCGGTTACGGCGTGGTTGACCTGATGGCGCACTGGGAGTTCGCGCCCGGTGCGAAGTTCAACGTCGGCGTGTTCAACCTGGGCGACCGCAAATACATCGATTACTCGGCGATCACCACCGCGCTGGCCACCAACAGCACGGTGATCGACCGCTACACCAATCCCGGCCGGAATGTCTCGGCCAGTCTCTCCGTCAGCTGGTAGCCGCCATGAGCCGAGCCCTGTCCGCCCTGCGTTCTTCCGACCGGTACCTGCGCCCCGCCCAGCTGCCTTCTCCGGCGCAGCTGGCGGCCCTGGGCACCGTGCTGTGCCTGTACCGCCCCGAAAGCAGCGAGCTGGGTGGCTGGCAGCATGCCGTCTCAGCGCACGCCTGCCAGGGCGTGGACAGCGAGGGCATCCGCGAAAGCCTCTGCTTCGCCGATGCACGCGGCCGCTGCTGCTGGCGGCTGTACCTGCTGCCGGACAGCGACTTCCTCGCCTGGGACCGGCTGGTGTCGGCCTACCCGGCGCGCCCGGAACCGGCGTTTGAAGGTGGCGTGGCCGAGCGTCTGTGGCGCCGGCTGGCGACCAAGCTCGGCAACGAAACGTGGCGGATGTGTGCGCTGCGGTTGCAGGTAGGCGAGAGCAATCGTCTGGCGGCCAGCCTGGCATCGTTGTCATCGCTGGGTGCGGCAACTGCGCGCCGTATTGCCGATGTGGAAGGAGCCGAAGGCGAGCTATGGACAGATACGGCCGGTCTTTCCGCAGCGGCCACGCCGCTGCTTCATCTTTCTTCACTCCGCCCTTCCTGAGGCATCCTCAATGAAATACCAGACAGCCAGCGCGTGGCTGCTGCTTGCCGCCAGCGGCATGGCCCACGCCCAGCCCTCCGACATCAAGCGCGACCACGACAGCATCCTGGCCATGCAGGGTGAGTACATCGTGGACTTCGCGTTTGACGAAACCGTGCTGCTGAAGCCCGGCTACGAGCGCGCACCGGCGGTGCGCAGCGGTGGCAATGAAGTGGTGATCGTGGTCGAAGACACGCCGCAGCGGATCGTGCTGCAGCACATTCTGGTGGACGGCAAGAGCGGTCATGTGACCAAGCACTGGCGTCAGGACTGGGTGTATGAAGCGCCAAACCGCTTCGAGTTCAGCGCGGACCAGACCTGGCAGGTGCGCACGATTCCGGCGGCGCTGAATGCCGGCGCGTGGACGCAGTGCGTGTACGAGGTGAGCGACGCACCGCGTTACTGCGGTACGGGCAAGTGGGACTACAGCAACGGTGTGGCCACCTGGACCAGTGACCTGAGCTGGCGTCCGCTGCCGCGCCGCGAGTACACGCGGCGCAGTGACTACAACGCGCTGGCGGTGATCAACCGGCACACGCTGACGCCGAATGGCTGGACCCACGAGCAGTTCAACACCAAGATCCTGCGCGGCGCGGATGGCAGCCAGCAGCAGATCGCGCGCGAGTTCGGCTTCAACGACTACAACAAGACCACTGAAGTGGACTTCAAACCAGCCTACGACTACTGGAAGGCAACGGCGGACTATTGGGCCAAGGTGCGCCAGCGCTGGGACGGCTTCCTCGGCCAGGCCCCGGGCGTGCACCTGAAGACCAAGCTGGACGGCATGGCCATGATCATCCCGCTGTTCACCCAGGCGCAGGATCTGCAGGACGGCAAGAAGGTCAAGGACGCCCAGATCGACGCCGTCTTCAAGCAGTGGGTAGAAAAGGCCCCCAACTAACCCCCCGTAATTGCATGCAACCGGGCTTTCCCGGCTGCACTTGCCATGTAGAGCCGGGCTTGCCCGGCTGCTCTTGCTTTTGCTTTGGTGGGATCGGTCGAAAGACGATCGCACGGAACCTCTCCACGACCGGTAACGACTGGAAATCATCGGCACCGACGAGGGCACCGGGCTTCACCCGGTGCCTTCATGCATTTGAGCGAACAGCCCTCGGTTCATGGCTCTCCTGGTTTGGCGGGTCGGGGTGGGTTTGCGGGACACGCCGTAAACCCATCCATGGGGGCTCGTAGAAAACATCCATGTTTTCTACGGTCCCGCAAACCCACCCCGACCCACCTTCGACAGGTGGTCGGCGGCCATGGGAAATCAAATGCACACGCACTCGCGGTCCAATTACGACGCCCGCTCCATCGCTCCACCTCCCGAAAAACCAAACCCACATCACAAAACCGCGCATCCATACCACGCGTGTGATCACCCAAATCCGAGCCGTACCCGACATGTCCCCGGTGTCATGCGCCGAACGCGACACGCAAATTGCATCGGCATATCGAAAACGCAAAAATCGATAGACAACATCAATCGTTGATCGATGTTCGTTTGCTGCAGGCTTGTCCTCAAGGAGCGTAGTAACTCCGAATTTGACCGAATGATGTCCTGCGTTGGGCCTGATGTCCCGCGTCGGGAGGGTGGCTAATACAACACCCCTTCTGGGGGAATACGCCCGCCGTTTTTGGTCAACTTCACGGTTACTAACCTCCCGACCTCCTCGCCACCCCGGCGAGGAGGCACATCGAAGAGGATACTGTCGTGATCGAAGATCCAGTCTGGGTGCGAGCAAAGACGAGCGCGGAGCTGCGCAGCAGCTTCAAACAGGTGCTGAAGCACACGAAGTACAGCCCGTCAGAGGCAATTCGTCTGTTCATGAGGAAGACGATTGAGCTGGGCCCGAAGGAGGTCCGCAAGGCGTGTGTGGACGTCGCCAGGAATCTCGGCAAGTCGGGTAAACCGGGAAATCCAGGCATGCCAGGAAAATCGGGCGATCCGGGGATTCCGGAGAATCCCAACAACCCGGGCAACGCGGGGAATCCGAACAACCCGGCCAATTCAAACAATCCGGGTAATTCGAACACACGGTAGGGTCGCACGACAGTCGACCGCCGATAGCATCCATCGCTGCAGTAGGGCATGACCTTCGAACGGAGAAGCGCGCCTCCGCCGAAGGTCACTCGTTACCGTGCCAATCACCGATATCGGCCGTCGTCTATCGACCGACACTACCAAAGCCACGGGGGTTCGTTGCTCGGGCGCGTGGCGACGCGTTAATCGATGCGGTTCGTCAGAGGCATGGTGGCGCGGGTCGCACGACAGTCGACCGCCGATAACGCCCATCGCTGCTGTAGGGCATGACTCTTGATTGGAGCTTCGCTTCTCCGCTGAAGTCCAAGCATCGCTCTGCGCGTCACGGAGCGAACAACGTAACACCTGTGAGGAGAGAACACGCTCAGCGTGCTCTTCCATCTTCTCACATATCGGGCTCATCAGGACGGGATGGCCTCACTGGCCCGGGTTTGCCCACGCTGACGGAACCTGAGCCCGAACCCCCGCCTCCACCGTGGTCGCCGCCCCAACCTGGCCGTGAGTAACCGCCACCACCGCCGCCGTCTCCGTTGTATCCACCCGGCCGGCTACCCGAAATTGACTCCCGCTTGATCCCGTTCCAGTCTCGGCTTTGTGTCATTTCGTAGGTGGTGCAGACTTCACCGTTGCATACAATGATCTTGTCGCCGGGGTTCTGCTGGAAGAACGTCTTGCCGTACGCCTGATATGAGTTTGCTTGAACATAGACTCTGAGAAACTCTTTTGTGGCAGGGTCAGGAATGGGGGCTTGACCCCAGCATGTGCTGCAGTGGAGTGGGCCAAATGTGCTTTTCCCTGAGTCGAATGGCCATGTTGCAAATGCCACAGGGATGACGCAGATAGAGCCAATCAGTATTGCGATTTTCCAGCGTTTCACGTTCATTCCTTCTTCGTCAAATGCAGCATGCGTTGATGATCTTCGTTGCCGCCGGCTCAGCCGCCACGAGCTGATCCGGGGAGAGGTGTGCTTTGAGTTCTGCAAGTTCATGCTCCCGCGAAGGTCGCGGATCCAGGCGCTGAAGGGCCAGCTTGTGGATGTATGCATCTGGCGGACTGGCCGGAGCGAGAATGCCGCGGCTGTAGATGTCCCCCAGCGCGTCCAGAGCGTCCAGGCTTCCGGATGAAAGCGCACTTTGCAGGTGGGACAGTGCAGTGCTGCGATAATCAAGCAGGCGATCTGGATCTGTCAGGACGTCCTGATAGCTGCCGAGGATTGCGCGAGGATTCTGTGCATACAGGAGCTGCGCTTCTACTGAGCCTTGGGCGGCCGCAAGCTCGAGCCAGTTTGTAGAGAGTATCTGCTGATCGTCCATGAGAGACTTGCAGTCAGCAAGTTCACTTTCAATGCTCTGCATGTACTGCAATCCGAGCCCTACCTTCGCGTAACCTCGGTAGACGCCCGCATCTCCAGGTTCAGTCGCTCGCCTGCAGGATTCCGCTCGAAGGTGGATTTCGTAGCTGGCAATTCCGTCCCCTGCTTCTGCCAACTTCAGTCTTTCACTAACGAAGTGAAGTGCATCGCCCTGAGTTTCGGTTGGCGGTGCCTTTATGAAGTAGGCTCTGCCTGAGACCTGTTGCCTGCGCTCCAGTGGTTGCCTGGAGTCGATAGTGGATGGGGCAACCTTGTTGTTGACTGCGGGTTTGTTCTTTCGTGTGGTCGAAGCATCAGCACCTGTTCGGGAGGGGCTGTCACCAGTGCCCTGGTCGCATGCGATGAGAGTGAACCCAGCTCCGATAAAGAGGCATAGCCTCCAAGACTGGCGCGTCATCTGTTCTGTAACTCGTTACTGTCAGGGGTGTTTAGTGTTGCTGCCCTCCTGGTCCGGTTGAAATCGCCATGCTCCTGACCAGGTGGTGGGACTGAACCGTCGTCGGTTGTAGGAAAAACCAGAGATCGGTATAGGGTCGCTCGCAAGACGACCGCCGATACCGCTCATCGCTGCTGGAAGGCATGACCTGCGAACGGAGCAGCGCGACTGCGTCGAAGGTCAGTCGTCACCGTGCCGATCACCATTATCGGCGGTCGTCTATCGACCGACCCTTATCTGTTCGAAATCTGGCAACGTGGGTGTCGAGAGCCGGCGTGGGCCGCCGTATGACCCTAGATCTAAGCGATCGCTTGGTAGCCAGGTGCCCACGCCGGTA
>JBCNQC010000027.1:0-49082 GCA_039592995.1 Stenotrophomonas sp.
TCAGCTCGTCGGCCAGCAGGCAGGCCAGCGGCGTGCCTGCGTTTCCTGCCGCCAGGATCGTGTGCAGCAGATCCAGGGTGATCGGTCCTGCGGCCAGCATCCGTGACAGAGCCTCGAACTGCGCTGCTGGTGCGCCGATCATTTCCTCCGTTGACGGGATGGGTGAGGGCGCAAGCACGATCGGTGGCACCACGCCATCGCGGTTATGCAGGTGGTGCAGCGGGGAAGGGCCGGGGATCATCGGCGGCGACGCCTGCAGGGGTTCCCGGCGCAGTAACGGTGCCGTCGCGCACGTGGCCAATGCGGCAGAGGAGGCTGGGTAGGTAGGATTCATCGTAAATGCCGCGCGGAGGGGCGGGTACGATCACCGCAGGCGGGTGCGCGCTTAATAGGATTAATCAGAAAAATTCGCGCGGGGCTTGCAACGGCAGCGCAGACGCAATGCGTTGACCCGCGATGTGGCTGTTGTGGTGGTGGCGGAAGCGACCGCAGACGGTCGTGGCCATGGCCTCCAGCGCGTATGGCAAGGGGACGGCCAGCGACGTTCAGAGGCGATTCTGAAGGCGGTGCTGGCCGCGACCCCGTAACGCCGGGTTACGTGCCGGTTTTGTTACTTTCCTTGTCGACGGTCACGGTGACCTGCACCGTCGTCGGTTCGCTGAGCTCAATGTAGGCGTGTACCAGCTTCTTCAGCGCGTTCGCCGGATGGGTGTGGGAACGGCGCGCGGCTTCGCGGAACCGGCAGCGCTGTTCATGCGGCAGGTGTACCTTCATCACCACATCTTTGCTCATGGGGTGTGCCTCCAGCTGGGGGTTTCGAACGCGCCTGCAAACTGCATCTGCATCGTGAATCTCCTTCCGGTAGTTCCCCTTGCCGGGGTGGCAAGGGGTCGGGAGGTTCGAAACCGTACAGTTAGAGTAGAAAACGGCGGGCGTATTCCCCCATTGAGGGTGTTGTATTAGCCACCCTCCCGACTCGGGTCACGCTCACTCTATCTGTTGGGGTTTCGACGCCCCGTCCGGAAATCGTGCGCGGCATCGCGACGCAATGGAAACAGGCAGCGTCTATCGGGTGTCGTCGCGTTGTGTGCTGCAGCACGAAACCTGTCGCTAATGACCTGTGACACCGGATGACTTGGTGCATTCTGCGTAGTTCGCGACGTTCTGCGCACCTCGAGATGCGTGGCAAACGAGTGTCGCGCAGAACGTCGCAATCAACCCGAACGCCGCAGCGCCACCCGGCGGATGGCGTGTTCCGTCTGATCAGCCCTAGAATCGAGTTCAGACACACCACCTGTCTCCAAGCCAAGGACTGCACACATGCCCATCGCACGGGAAGGCCGTTTCCTCCTCAACCACGACGCGTACCTTGGCGGTACCCGACTTGGGCTTGAATCATCCATGCTCGAGGCCTGCATCGAAGAGGTCCAGTCGCGTAACTACCTGGGTGTCTTCGGCAGCCCAAGCTTCGGGTTCAACGAGACGTCCCTCGATGCACTGGAACAGCTTCCGCATCTGCGGCATGTGTGGTTCTGGGACATCCACCTGAAGAACATCGTCGGCCTATACGCGCTCCAGCAGCTGGAGAGTTTCGGCATCCACCCGCGACGCCCGCCCATCGCGTTCGAACGACTGCCTTCACTGAGGGAAATGGTGTGGGAATACCGTGCGCGCGACACGGGCGTGGAGACCCTGTCGTTGGAGATGTTGCACCTGTGGCGGTATGCCCCCAAACACGCCAGCTTCGCCGGATTGCAATTGCCGACCACCCTGCAGGAGCTTGGCCTCCACTGGTGCAATCCCGCCAGCCTGGAGGGGTTGCCTGTGTTTCCCAACGTGCGCAGGCTGGGGATCCATCAATGCCGCAACATGAGCAGTCTGGCTGCGGTTCCAGACCTGTTCCCGGCCTTGGAGCACCTGGTGGTCGATGCCTGTGGGCGGATGAAGGTTGAGGAGGGTGAGCGGCTGGTGGCCCGGATGCCGGGGTTGAAGCATGCTTTCGTGCAGAAGCGCGTAGTGACCTGATCTGCCCAAGTGCCGCAGCGCGGGGCATTGGGGCGCGCCGGGGCCCTGGTAGGGGCGGTCGACAGACGACTGCCGATGGCAATCGTTACTTCCGTAACGCATGACCACCGAACGTGAGGCGCGCTTCTGCGTCCAATTTCATGCTTCACCCGGCCGATCACCGCTTTCAGCCGTCGTCTGTCGACCGACGGTACCGGGCTCGTCTCCGGTTGATACCAAGGTGGCACTACTTGGAACCACACTGAATCGATGATCCCTCGCTGCTTTACGGAAGTTGCGGAGATCCTCAGGAAGGAGTATCTTTCGCGGTGCAGGGCTTTGACTACCTGGCTCCGTCACGCAGTTCAGCGCGTGGCCTGAGACTTCCAGGGTGTCAAAGCCCTTTTTTCTGTCCATATACATGAGCCTGTTCGCGGCAACTTGCTCAGCAATCCAGCTTTGACGTTCCTTGGCATACACGCTGGTGACCAGATTCACAATCGCGTTACCGTCCCGGCGGGCCTGGCTGATTGATGCAATCACCACTCCCGAGGCTGTTCTTGCTGTTGTCAGCACCACAATGGCTGAGCCGACTGTGGCCGACTCGAGCACGGCAATTGGCTCATCCAGGAACTCGGGTAGCTTCTCAAGTTGGTGAGGCGCGATGCCATCGCGTTGCCCACCTTTGCCGGTCAGGATCTTGTGCAGAACTCCGGTAGTCATCCTGAGTGGTAGGTCTGGGACCGAAAGCATGCGCAGTACCGCCGGTGTGCGTCCCAGAACGAGGGATTGACCTCGCTTGTTGCTGCTGGAGGTCCTGGCCCTGACTTGGGCTGCAAATGAGTTTTCTTGTTGATCCACAACACATTCCGCACGACTGGCAACTTCGCCGAGGTCCAATCGTGCCCTTGGATTGCAGGATTCAGTTGCGCGCTAGCGGCTGTGCCGCCACGACAATGCCTCTCGAATATGTTGTCCCGACGGTAATGGCGCGCAGTGCGCTTTGTTCGTCGTCGACACGGTCACATGCAAAGGGGGGCAAAGCCTCAGCAAGTTGTATGGCTTCTTACTCAGCATGCGTGGGAGCATCCGCAGGCAGCTCTGTTTGTGGATCGAGGATCAACAGCAATGTCTATCAGCTACCCAGCCAAAATCGACGGAAAGGAGGGCGACTACGTCATGACCTTCCGCGACATCCCGGAGGCCATTACGGGCGGTGCCACAATCGACATCGTGTTGGCCAACGCCGTGGACTGCTTGGCCACGGCGATCGAATTCTATGTCGATGATCGCAGGGCGCTGCCTGTCCCGTCGGGTGCCAAGAACGGTGAAATCCTCGTCGAGCTGCCGACCAAGGGTCATCGTCGAACGGTTACAGCATCCCAGCCAGCACAATCCCGTCGTACGTAGCGCTCCAATCCCCGCTGTGCTTCACCGCGACACCGCCCGCCGCATTCCAGGCAGCGCAGTTTGCGCTCCAGTCGTCGACAAGCACATCGCCAGGCCGATGCATGAACAAAGGCTTGTTGGCACCACCCAGCACCGGCAGCACGAGGCAGGTCTGTGACAGATGCTCACGCACCCACGCACGCTTCTGCGTTGCAGCGACGGCGTAGTTGCTCTTCGGGCAGGCGGTGAGGATCACCGGGTCCAGGTGCTCAATCGCACGGAAGAACTCGATCGCACCGGCAATGGGCGGCAGGTCGCGGAAGAACGACGCGTGGCCGTTGATATGTCCCCACATCACGTCGTCGTCCAGTTGGCGGTGGTCCAACCCGAACACGGCCGGGAAGCCGGTATCGAAGTCGGCCATGACGCCGTCCAGGTCCAGATACAGCGTGCGTGTGTCTGCGGTGACGGCGGGACGGAAAGTGGAGGAGGGCAGCGTTGGCTCGGGGGATTGGAACGCCTGCTCCAGGCTGCGCATGCCGTGTTCCACCCATTGCGACAAAGTGCTTGCCGGAATGCCCGCTTCAGCGGCGGCAGAAGGCACCGATGTGCGGCCCTGCAGAATTTCAACAACCAGGGCGGCTTTGCGCGGCCCCGTCCAGATAAGAGTCTCGTAATCCATTACGTCTCTCGTTTGCGTGATGGGTACTACGATAGCACTGGTGACGGGTGCTTCCACGGGCAGAGGGATGTGCCGCTGGAAACTACCCTCGAGCCATCACGATCTGGGTGCGAACTTCCACCTTGAGTGCGCGTTTGACGGCTGCAAAAACGGCGGAAATGTTGCTCATCGTCGGATTTCCCGATTGGGATAACATCCGGTGCAGGCTCTTTGCGGGCTTGTGGATTTCCTCAGCAAGCGCTTCGAAGCCCACCGTGGCGTTGACCAGATCGCGCAGCACCAGTTTGGCCGATTCGGGCTCCCCGTTGACGAATTGGATGATGGCTTCGTCCAGCAGCGCTCGCGCAAACGCGGGGTCGTTCTGCACGCGCGCTGCCACGGTTTCCTTGAAATTACGAGTGAGTGCCATGTCTATGTTCCTTTCTGCGTTGATGCCTTTCGTTGTTTGAAATCTTCCCAGAGAGTGACAGCCTTTTCGATGTCCTTCTGTTGTCGCTTCTTGGTGCCGCCGCCGATCAAGATGATGATCTTCAAGCCATCCCTGGCAAGGTAGATACGCAGACCGGGTCCCCAATCGATCTTGTATTCGCCGATACCGTGGAACCACGCGACGTTGGAGAGGTTTCCAAGTTCCAATCGAGTCAGCGCTATATGTACCTTCGCTGCGGCGAGGGGGTCGAGCTCTCCGTACCATTTGCCAAATGGGCTTGTGCCGTTGTCCAGTAGGAGTTCGCTGAGCTCGTAGGTCACCATAAGACGGTAACATATACGTTCCCATTGTGCTTGGTCGGATGCAGTGCGAGTGGTCCGTGCCGGGTAGGAGCTGCTTCGACGGTTGTCATGCCTTACCGGGAGTGGGCAGGTTCCGTGCGGTCGTCTTGCGAGCGACCCTACCGGAACTTCCTGACACGTCAGTGGCCTAGGGAACAAACAAAAAACCCGGAACTCCTCGCGGAATTCCGGGCTTTTCGTAGGTTCTTTCGAACCTGTGTTGGTGGAGGTGGGCGGAATTGAACCGCCGTCCGAAGGCACTCCATCCCCAGTTCTACATGCTTAGCTCACCGTTTGGTGTCGTCCTGAAGCAGTACGGTGTGCGAAACGCACCCCAGGATCAGCCCGCTTTAGGTTAGGCCGTGACTGACGGGCAGCCACCACAGCCGATTCCATGATAATGACCCTACACCGACGAGCATGGACACAAGTGGGTTCGGGACTCCGCCTTAGTCGGCCGAGGAACTACAACTGAAGCTGTTTTTAGGCAGCGACAGCGAAGCTCGGAGTGTACTCGCGATCGTTGGCAAGTATGGTTTTTGCGGCTGGATTTACGAGGAAAGCTGCCCCCTCGGCATGCACCAGGTAACTTCACAACCCCCGTCGAAACCAATGCACCCCCGGTTTCTTCAGTTCTTGCAAGGCTTTCAGGCTGCTGGATGGTCGAAACCGGCCAGTCGCCCTACCCGATAGTGGAGATGCTACGCCAAAAAGGCTGAACAGTCACCTTTGGGAGGGTAACGAAGAGCAGCCGGGCAAGCCCGGCTCTACGGGGATTGTGCGCGAGCGTCGGGCGCGCCGGTCCGGATCGTGCGCGCGAGTCGGGCGGGGCGGTCCGGGTCGTGCGCGAGGATCGGGCCGGGGTGGACCGGATCAAGCGCGCGGAGGCGATTACCGCTGGCGCAGGTTCTCGGCGCGGTGACGGGCCTTCTCGCGGCGCTGGTTGCTCTTCTCGTGCTTCAGCGCGGTGATCTGGCGCTGCGCCTCGGGCTGCACCTGGTCCAGCAGGGTCTGCAGGCGGACGATCCGGGCCTGCAGCAGCGGGGTGTCGGCTTCAGCCGCTTCTCGCTGGGCGTTGCGCAGCAGGTAGGTCAACACCTTGAGCAGCGCGACTGGCTCCATGGTGCGGCTGAACTCGGTGAAGATGAACTCAAATGCCGCAATGTCTGCCTGCAGCTGGGCCGGTGTGAGGGTCTGGGTCACGCGCGGCTCCTGCCGTGGGAAAGTAAGGAATAGGGCATTACGGTTCAGGCGTCGCGATTACCGCGACGCATGGCGCGCTGCTTTTCAATGGCCCAGTCGCGGTCCTTGGCGGCGTCGCGCTTGTCGTGGGTCTGCTTGCCCTTGGCCAGTGCAACTTCCAGCTTGATCTTGTTCTTGCTCCAGTACATCGCGGTGGGCACGATGGTGAAGCCGTCGCGTTCGACCTTGCCGATCAGTTTGTCGATCTCCCGTCGGTGCAGCAGCAGCTTGCGCTCGCGGCGGTCGTTGGCCACCACGTGGGTGGAGGCCTGGATCAACGGGGTGATCTGCGCGCCGATCAGGTAGATCTCGCCGGACTTCACATAGGCGTAGGCGTCGACGATGTTGCCGCGCCCGGCGCGGATCGACTTGACCTCCCAGCCCTGCAGGGCCAGACCGGCCTCGAAGCGCTCTTCGATGTGGTACTCGTGGCGGGCACGCTTGTTGAGCGCGATGGTTTTATTGGCCGTCGCGTTCTTTGCTTTATCCTTGGCGCTGTTCTTGCTCATTTATCTATTGTCTCCGATTCCGGCCGTCCGTGGTCGATTCGTCAGCCAAGCCAACGTATGACTACCATCCGCCGCAGTGCCCTGGTTGAACATTCCGCCGCCCGCATGTTCGACCTGGTGAATGATGTCGAGGCCTACCCGCGCCGGTTCCGCTGGTGCTCGGCCTCGCAGGTCCTGGAATCCAGCCCGGACCGGGTGGTGGCGCGGCTGGACCTGGGGCTGGGGTCGTTCTCGACCTGGTTCATGACCGAAAACAACCTGCAGCGGCCACACCATATTGATATGCAGCTGCGTGACGGGCCGTTCAAGCAGCTGCATGGCCGCTGGGAGTTCCATGCACTGGCCGAAGACGCCTGCAAGGTCACCCTCACCCTGGACTTCGAACCCACCAGCCGCCTGCTGGGGCCGGCACTGGCACTGGGCTTCCAGGGCCTGGCCGACCGCATGGTCAACGACTTCATCCGCGTTGCCGACAGCCAGGACTGAGCGGTGATCCGCGTCGAGGTGGTGCTGGCATGGCCGGACCGGGTCGAACTTCAGTCACTGCAGCTGCCTGAAGGGGCCACCGTGGCCGACGCGGTAGCGGCGGCGAACCTGCCCGGCAGTGCGGATTGCCCGGCAGTGGCGGTGCACGGGCTGCTGGCCCGTCCCACCCAGGTACTGCTTGATCAGGACCGGGTGGAACTGTTGAGGCCCTTGCTGGCCGACCCGAAGGACAACCGCCGCCGTCGCGCCGCCCGGTAGTGCCGGCCGCTGGCCGGCAACCACGCTTACCGCCCGCGCTGCTTCTTCTTGTCCTTGGCCAGGTTGCGGCCGAACTGGCGGACGGTGTCCTGGGCCAGCTGGGCGTCCTGGGTGGCGAAGAAGTCGCCTTCCCAGCGGGTGACCAGGTCGTTTTCGAAGAACACGGTGAAGTTCTTCATCTCGGTAGTGCCCACCCGGTTGGTCCGCTGGGTGGCGGTGTAGTCCCAACGCTGGGCGTGGAACGGGTCGGGAATGGACGGGGTGCCGAGCAGGGCGTTGACCTGCTGCTTGCTCTGGCCGACCTGCAGCTGACCGACGGCCTGTTCCCGGACCAGGTTGCCCTGATAGATGGGTTGCTTGTAGATGATGCCGCACCCGGTGGTGGACAGGGCAACGGCGGCGACCAGCAGGAGATTGCGCATCGGAAAGGGCGTTTGGGGAAATCCAGTCGATGATACACTCCCCGCGTGTCGCCGCGACCCAATCCGAGGCAGCTGGCGCTAAATCGCCAATGAACGGAGACTTATGGAAACCAACGACCTGCGCAAAGTCGGCCTGAAGGTGACCCACCCGCGGATGCGGATCCTGGCCCTGCTGGAGCAGCGGGATGCCCAGAAGCACCAGCACCACATGACCGCTGAAGACATCTACCGCCAGCTGCTTGAGCATGGCGATGAAATCGGCCTGGCCACGGTGTACCGCGTACTGACCCAGTTCGAGGCCGCCGGCCTGGTGCTGAAGCACAACTTCGAGGGCGGCCAGGCTGTTTATGAACTGGACCGCGGCGGTCACCACGACCACATGGTCGATGTCGACAGCGGCAAGATCATCGAATTCGAAAGCCACGAGATCGAAGAGCTGCAGCGCAAGATCGCAGCGGATCACGGCTACGAGCTGGAAGAGCACTCGCTGGTGCTGTACGTTCGCAAGAAGCGTAAATAGCCGCAAAGCGGTTATTTACGACGGGCACTCACGTTTCATACCGCTATCGGAATTCATCCGGTAGCGCCGGCCGTTGGCCGGCCCATGCGGTGCATCCGGGTCCATGAGGGCCGGCCAACGGCCGGCGCTACCGAGACGCATCCGAAGGTGTCGCTCACACCTGCAACAGCTTCCGCGCGGCCGCCCGCGCCTCCTTGCTGACCTCCACGCCGCCCAGCATCCGGGCGAGCTCTTCCTCGCGCGCCTTGCTGTCCAGCTTCTCCACGGCGCTCTGGGTCATCCCGTCCACGGGAGCCTTGCTGACGCGGTAATGCGCATGGCCCTTGGAGGCCACCTGCGGCAGATGGGTCACGCACAGCACCTGGCGCTTTTCGCCCAGGGCGCGCAGCTTCTGCCCGACGATGTCGGCCACCGCCCCGCCAATTCCCGAATCCACTTCGTCGAAGACCATGGTCGGCACCGCGTCCAGGTCCAGTGCGGCCACTTCAATGGCCAGCGAGATACGTGACAGCTCACCGCCGGAGGCCACTTTGCGCAAGGCACGCGGCGGCTGGCCGGCGTTGGCGGCGACCAGGAACTCAACCCGCTCGGCCCCGTTCGGGTCCGGCTTGGCCACGGTCTGGGGTTCGATCTCGATCAGGAACTGCCCGCCGCCCATGCCCAGCTCGCCAATCAGCGCGGTGGTGGTGGCGGAAAGCTCGGCGGCGGCGGTGCGACGGCTGGTGCTGAGGGTGGCGGCCACGGCCTGCCATTGCCCGGCCGCGCGGTCGATCTCGCCGGCCAACGTCTGCAGGCGGGCGTCGGCCCCGCGCAGCTGCTCCACTTCGGCTTCCATCGCATCGCGATGCTCGCCCAGCTGCTCCATCGGCACCCGGTGCTTGCGTGCCAGGTCGTGCAGGCGGCCGAGGCGGCGTTCGATGTCCTCGAACTGCTCCGGGTCGGCGTCCAGGTCGCCGTGCACGCGGTCGAGCAGGGCCAGCGCCTCGTGCAGCTGGATGGCCGCGCCGTCCAGCAGGGCGTCCACTTCGCCCAGGCGCGGGTCGTGTTCGGCCACGCGCGACAGCTCGTGCCGGGTCTGCTGCAGCAGCTGCAACACCGCAGTGTCGTCGTCGCCATTCAGGCGTGCGGCGGCGACATCGCAGGCGGTGAGCAGGGCCCCGGCATGGGCCTGGCGGCGGTGGCTGATGGTCAGCCCGGCAATCGAGGCCGGCTCCAGGTCCTCGCGCTGCAGCTCGCCCAGCTGGTGTTCCAGAAAACCGATGCGGTCGCTGACGTCGCCCTGGCGCGACAGCGCCTCGGCTTCGTCCACCAGTGCCTGCCAACGGGCGGCGGCCTGGCGTACCTGGGTGCGCTCGGCCTCGTTACGGGCGTAGGCGTCCAGCAGCGCCAGCTGCGAGGGGCGCGCCAGCAGGGCCTGCTGGTCGTGCTGGCCATGGATTTCCACCAGCATGCCGGCCAGTTCGCCGAGCTGGGTCAGGGTGACCGGACGGCCGTTGATCCACGACCGCGAGCCGCCGTCGGCGCGGATCACCCGGCGCAGCTGGCACTGGTCGTCATCGTCCAGTTCGTTGTCGCGCAGCCAGGCGCGCGCGGGCGCGTCGGCGTCGGGCGCGAACTCGGCCGACAGTTCGGCGCGGGCGGCCCCGTGGCGGACCACGCCGCTGTCGGCGCGCAGGCCGGACAGGAAGCCGAGGGCGTCCACCATCAGCGACTTGCCGGCCCCGGTTTCACCGGAGACCACGGTCATGCCCGGCCCGAACTCCAGTTCGGTGGCGCGGACGACGGCGAAATCCTTGATCGAAAGATGTCTGAGCATGGTATTGGGTTCTTGAGCCGCGCAACGCTAGCATGGGCGCGGGGCCACTCCAATGACTTGCCAACGTCCACGCCAGCCATTATCAAGGCGGGCGTCTCACAGGCTGATTCCATGCACGCACCTTCGCCACCACTGGCACCGCGCGCCCGCCACCTGCTGCGGACCCTGATCGCGCGCCATATCCAGGATGGCGAACCGGTGGGGTCGCAGACGCTGGCGCGACTGGCAGGACTGGACGTCAGCCCGGCCACCATCCGCAACATCCTCGGTGACCTGGAGGATCTGGGCCTGCTCAGCTCGCCGCACGCCTCGGCCGGGCGGGTGCCGACCGCGACCGGCTACCGGGTGTTTGTCGACAGCCTGGTCAAAATGCAGCCGCCGGGCGAGGGCGAGCTGCAGCGCCTGCGCAGCGAGCTGTCCAGCGGTACCGGCACCCAGGCGCTGCTGGGCAGTGCCTCGGAGCTGCTGTCGGCGATGAGTCATTTCGTGGGTGTCGTGGGTGCCCCCCGGCGCGAACAGTTCGCGTTCCGCCATATCGATTTCGTGGCGCTGGATGCGCGCCGGGTGCTGGCCATCCTGGTGTTCGCCGACAACGAAGTGCAGAACCGGGTGATCGAGCCGCGCCGCGCCTGGGAGCCGGCCGAGCTGGAGCGGGTCGCCAACTACCTCAATGCGCATTGCGCCGGCCGCACCCTGGCCGAGATCCGCGCCGGCCTGCTGCTGGAGCTGCGCCAGGCCCGTTCGGAGATGGAGCAACTGCTGGCCCACAGTGTGGAGCTGGCCGAGCAGGCACTGGCCCCGCCGGCCGACGATATCGTGCTGGCCGGGCAGACCCGGCTGATGGGGGTGCAGGACCTGTCCGACCTGGAACGGCTGCGCGAGCTGTTTGACGTGTTCGCCAGCAAGCGCGAGATCCTGCAGCTGCTGGAGCGGACCAGCCAGGCTCCCGGCGTGCGCATCTTCATTGGCGAGGAAACCGGAGTGGTGCCGCTGGAAAGCGTGTCGCTGGTGACCGCGCCGTACTCGGCCGGCGGCCAGGTACTGGGGGTGCTGGGGGTGATCGGCCCGAAACGGATGGCCTACGACCGCATGATTCCGCTGGTGGAAGCCACCGCCCAGATGCTGGGGGCGGCGCTGGACGCGCCCTCGAGCGGCGGATTGTCCCGTGACCGGACCTAAAAGCGTGATCTGCTCTTGAATCGGTCCGCCGCGCCCACATAGGGGGTGTGGAGGCGGGGAGTGACCGCCAAGGACCCGAACATGAATCAAGATCAGCCCGATACCGCCACCCCGTCCCCGGCCGACGCTGCTGCCGAAGGTTCTTCGCTGCAGCAGCAGCTGGAGGCCCTGCAGAACGAGGTCGCCCTGCTGCGTTCGGAGTCGCTGCGCGAGCGCGCCGACCTGGACAACCAGCGCAAGCGTGTGGCCCGCGACGTGGAACAGGCGCGCCGCTTCGCCAATGAAAAACTGCTGGGCGAACTGCTGCCGGTGTTCGACAGCCTGGACGCCGGCCTGAATGCCGCCGGCACCGAGGCCAGCCCGCTGCGCGAAGGCCTGGAACTGACCTACAAGCAACTGCTGAAGGTCGCCGCCGACAACGGCCTGACCCTGCTGGACCCGACCGGTCAGCCCTTCAACCCGGAACACCACCAGGCCATCAGCCAGGTCGACGCCCCCGGCGCGGCCCCGGGCAGCGTGGTCCAGGTGTTCCAGAAGGGCTACCTGCTGAATGACCGCCTGCTGCGTCCTGCGCTGGTGGTTGTCGCACGGGATTGATCAACCGTGCAGCCGGGCAAGCCCGGCTCTACGGCAACCCTGGTTGAACACAGCGTTCGCGGAATGGGTTGAATGTGACAAACCCATCCCCCACATCCCATTCATAACCCGGCAGCCGCCGGACAGCACATAAGAACTTTCAGGAGTCTCCCCATGGGCAAGATCATTGGTATCGACCTCGGCACCACCAACTCGTGTGTGGCGATCATGGACGGCGGCAAGGCCCGCGTCATCGAAAATGCGGAGGGCGACCGCACCACGCCTTCCATCGTCGCCTACACCAAGGACGGCGAAGTGCTGGTGGGTGCCTCGGCCAAGCGCCAGGCGGTCACCAACCCGAAGAACACCTTCTACGCCGTCAAGCGCCTGATCGGCCGCAAGTTCACCGACGCTGAAGTCCAGAAGGACATCGCGCACGTGCCGTATTCGATCCTGGCCCACGACAACGGCGACGCCTGGGTTGCCACCAGCGATGCCAAGAAGATGGCTCCGCAGGAAATCTCCGCGCGCGTGCTGGAGAAGATGAAGAAGACCGCCGAAGCGTTCCTGGGTGAGACCGTCACCGAGGCCGTGATCACCGTGCCGGCCTACTTCAACGACAGCCAGCGCCAGGCCACCAAGGACGCTGGCCGCATTGCCGGTCTGGAAGTGAAGCGCATCATCAACGAGCCGACCGCCGCGGCCCTGGCCTATGGCCTGGACAAGGGTGACGGCAAGGACCGCAAGATCGTCGTTTACGATCTGGGCGGCGGCACCTTCGACGTGTCGATCATCGAAATCGCCAACGTCGACGGCGAAAAGCAGTTCGAAGTGCTGGCCACCAACGGCGACACCTTCCTGGGCGGCGAAGACTTCGACAACCGCGTCATCGAATACCTGGTGGACGAGTTCAACAAGGACCAGGGCATCGACCTGCGCAAGGATCCGCTGGCCCTGCAGCGCCTGAAGGACGCCGCCGAGCGCGCCAAGATCGAGCTGTCCACCAGCCAGCAGACCGAAGTGAACCTGCCGTACGTCACCGCTGACGCGTCGGGTCCGAAGCACCTGAACATCAAGCTGACCCGCGCCAAGCTGGAAGCGCTGGTGGAAGACCTGATCAAGAAGTCGATCGAGCCGTGCCGCATCGCGCTGAACGATGCCGGCCTGCGTTCGAGCGACATCAGCGAAGTGATCCTGGTCGGTGGCCAGACCCGCATGCCGAAGGTGCAGCAGGCGGTGACCGAGTTCTTCGGCAAGGAACCGCGCAAGGACGTCAACCCGGACGAAGCCGTGGCACTGGGCGCGGCCATCCAGGGCGGCGTGCTGGGCGGCGACGTCAAGGACGTGCTGCTGCTGGACGTGACCCCGCTGTCGCTGGGCATCGAAACCATGGGCGGTGTGTTCACCAAGATCATCGAAAAGAACACCACCATTCCGACCAAGGCCTCGCAGGTGTTCTCCACCGCCGAGGACAACCAGTCGGCGGTGACCGTGCACGTGCTGCAGGGTGAGCGCGAACAGGCCCGCTTCAACAAGTCGCTGGCCAAGTTCGACCTGTCCGGCATCGAGCCGGCACCGCGCGGCCTGCCGCAGGTGGAAGTGTCGTTCGACATCGACGCCAACGGCATCCTGCACGTGTCGGCCAAGGACAAGAAGACCAACAAGGAACAGAAGGTCGAGATCAAGGCCGGTTCGGGTCTGTCCGAGGACGAAATCGCACGCATGGTGGCCGACGCCGAAGCCAACCGCGAGGAAGACAAGAAGTTCCACGAGCTGGTCCAGGCCCGCAACCAGGCTGACGCGCTGATCCACGGTACCCGTACCGCGATCACCGAGCACGGCAGCAAGGTCGGCGGCGATGTGATCGGCAAGGTGGAATCGGCCCTGGCCGACCTGGAAACCGCGATGAAGGGCGACGACAAGGCCCAGATCGAAGCCAAGTCGAAGGCGCTGGAAGAAGCCGGCCAGTCGCTGTTCGCAGCGGCGTCGGCGGCTGACCAGGGCGGTGCCGCCCCGGGCGGCGAGTCGGCCGGCAACGGTGGTTCGGCAGCCCAAGACGACGTGGTCGACGCCGAGTTCACCGAAGTCAAGGACGACAAGAAGTCCTGATCCAGACGCGACACGGGACGCTGCGCAGGCAGCGTCCCGTTGTCACATCTCAGATCCTGACCGCCACCGCCCGGCGTGTCGGGGGCGATACCCGACTGCCGGACAACGATTGAAGTTATGAGCAAGCGCGACTATTACGAAGTGCTGGGCGTGACCCGCACCGCCAGCGAAGAAGAACTGAAGAAGGCCTATCGCCGTTGCGCGATGAAGTTCCATCCTGACCGCAATCCGGGTGATGCGGCAGCCGAAGCCTCGTTCAAGGAGTGCAAGGAAGCCTACGAAACCCTGTCCGATGCGAACAAGCGCCGCATGTACGACGCCCACGGCCACGCCGCGTTCGAGCACGGCATGGGCGGTGGTGGTCCGGGCGGCCCGGACATGGGCGACATCTTCGGCGACATCTTCGGCAACATCTTTGGTGGTGCTGGCGGTGGCCCGCGCCAGGCACGTCGCGGTGCCGACATCGGTTACGTGATGGAGCTGGACCTGGAAGAAGCCGTGCGGGGCATCGAGCGCCGCATCGAGATTCCGACCCTGGCCGAGTGCGACGACTGCAACGGCAGTGGCTCGGAAGACGGCAAGGTGGAAACCTGTTCGGTCTGCAAGGGCCATGGCCAGGTGCGCATCCAGCGCGGCATCTTCGCCATGCAGCAGGCCTGCCACAACTGCAACGGCCGCGGCCAGATCATCCAGAACCCCTGCAAGACCTGTCACGGCAATGGCCGTGTCGAAGAAGACAAGGTGTTGTCGGTCAAGGTGCCTGCGGGCGTCGACACCGGCGACCGCATCCGCCTGGCCGGTGAGGGCGAAGCGGGCCCCGCTGGAACGCCGCCGGGTGACCTGTACGTGGAAGTGCGCGTGCGCGAGCACGACATCTTCCAGCGCGACGGCGACGACCTGCACTGCGAGGTGCCGATCCGCATCTCCCAGGCCGCACTGGGCGACACCGTGCGCGTGGCAACCCTGGGCGGTTACGCGGAGATCCGCATTCCGGCCGAAACCCAGACCGGCAAACTGTTCCGTCTGCGTGGCAAGGGCGTGCGTTCGGTGCGCAGCCGCAGCGAAGGCGATCTGTACTGCCGCGTGGTGGTGGAGACCCCGGTCAACCTCACCGCCGAACAGCGCAAGCTGCTGGAACAGTTCGAAACCACCTTCGTCGGCGAGGAAGCACGTAAGCACTCGCCGAAGTCGGCCACGTTCCTGGATGGCGTCAAGGGCTTCTGGGACCGCATGACGTCATAAGCGGGGTTGGTTCCATTGGTAACGAAAAGCGCCGGCAATGCCGGCGTTTTTTTATAATGGCCGCATGAACGAACCCCTCGAAAGCCACCTCGTCCACGGTCGCCGCCAGCGCCCGGATGGTCCGTCACCGGTCGACGTCATCTCGGTCCAGTCCCAGCTGGTCTATGGACACGCCGGCAACAGCGCGGCGGTTCCACCGCTGCGCGCGCTGGGCGTGCGTGTGGCGGAAATTCCCACCACGCTGCTCAGCAACGCGCCGTTCTATGCCACCACGCGCGGCCGTGTGCTGCCGTCGGACTGGTTCGCCGACCTGCTGCTGGGCGCAGGCGAACGTGGTCTTCCGCAACGCGCGCGCATGCTGGTGTCGGGCTACTTCGGCAGCGTCGGCAACGGTGCGGCGTTCGCCGATTGGCTTGATGCGGTGCTGCCGGCTTCGCCGCAGCTGCGCTACTGCCTGGACCCGGTGATTGGTGACACCCACACCGGGCCCTATGTGGAACCGGGGCTGGAAACCATCTTCGCCGAGCGCCTGCTGCCGCATGCCTGGCTGGTGACACCGAACGCGTTCGAGCTCAATCGCCTGACCGGGCTGCCCAGCCTGGAAGAAGGCGACGCCATTGTCGCCGCACAGGCGCTGCTGGCACGTGGCCCGCAGTGGGTGCTGGCGCACAGCGTCGGCGGCGAACCCGGCCAGCTGGTCACGCTGGCGGTCAGCCGTGACGCGATCTGGCGCTGGTCTTCGCCGCATCTGCCGGTGGACGTGGCTGGCACCGGCGACGTGCTGATGTCGCTGCTGGTCGCGTTCCTGCTGCGCGGCGAGGCGTTCGAACAGGCGATCTCGCGCGCGATTGCCGGCGTGCATGTGGCGCTGGAAACCACCCTGGCCAACCACCACGAAGAGTTCGACGTGCTGGCCGCCGCGCCGGCCGCACTGGCCTTCCCGGATCGCTTTGTCGCCGAGCGTCTGGCGTGAGCATGCGCCCGCTGATCGGCATTGTCGGCAGTGCCGGTGCCTACGGGCGCTGGTTGCAGCGCTTCTTCGAGCAGCGCATGGGCCTGGAGGTGATCGGGCATGACCCGGCCGATCCCGATTCGCATTCGCCGGACGATCTGCTGGAGCGCGCGCAGGTGCTGATCTTCTCCGCGCCGATCCGGCATACGCCGGCGCTGGTGGCCGAGTATGTGGAACGCTCGGCCGGGCGCGAAGCCGGTCGGCTGTGGCTGGACGTCACCTCGGTCAAGAGTGCACCGGTGGCCGCCATGCTGGAATCGCAGGCCGAGGTGGTGGGGCTGCATCCGATGACCGCGCCGCCCAAGGCCCCGACATTGAAAGGGCGGGTGATGGTGGTCTGCCAGGCGCGGGTGAACACCTGGCAGCCATGGGTGGACGCGCTGTGCGCGGCGCTGGAAGCCGAATGCGTGCAGGCCACGCCTGAACACCACGACCAGGTGATGGCCCTGGTGCAGGCGATGGTGCATGCCACCCATCTGGCCCAGGCCGGCGTGCTGCGCGAGTACGCGCCGCTGCTGGGCGCGCTGCCGGCGCTGATGCCGTACCGTTCGGCCTCGTTCGAGCTGGATACCGCGATCATCGCGCGCATCCTGTCGATGAACCCGGTGATCTACGAGGACATCCAGTTCGGCAATCCGCATGTGGCCCCGATGCTGGAACGTCTGCTCGGGCAGCTGCAGCAGCTGCACCAGCAGGTGCAGCAGGGCGATGATGCGGCGCGCGCCGACTTCCGCCATCAGATGCTGCGGGTGAACCGCGAACACCAGGGCGAAACGCAGCTGGCCGAAGGCAACTACACGTTTGAACGGGTGGGGTATCTGCTGGCCGACCTGACCGAGCGCAATGCGATCAGCGTGCATCTGCCGGAAGACCGGCCAGGCTCGCTACGCGAACTGCTGCACGTATTCGAGCGCCATGGTGTCAGCCTGGCCTCGATTCATTCCTCGCGCACGCCGGCAGGCGAAGTGCATTTCCGCATGGGCTTCGTGGCTGGCAGTGATCTCGCGGCGATGGCGCGCGCTGCCGAAGAAATCGATGCCAGCGGCATCGGCCGGGTGCTGGTGCGCTGAGGGGATGGGCAGTTCATCCACAGGGGGTGTGGATGAACTGCGCACAAAGGTGTGGATAAGTGCGGGCAGGTCCCGGCAGGCAACGCTGTCAAGAGACCTGGCGATTAATTGACCAGCGTTACGTGTTCAACGTCAGCGCGCCATCGCGCGTGTGGTACTGGCGGCCATCCCGCTCGAGCGGTTCGCCGGAATCCAGCTCATAACGCTTTTCGCCGCCTTCGACCTGGTCGGACACGAACTCCAGAATGATGCGGGTCTCGCCATTGGCGTCAGTGGCGGGGAACTGGCGGAACGACATGCAGCACCTCCTTCAGCGGCCTGTTGGGTAGCGCCACCATGCGACCGCTGCCGTTACCGGCGCGTCATCAATCGATGAATTGCAGTCGCGCCAGTTCAGCGTACAGACCGCCTTCGGCCAGCAACTCGGCGTGGGTGCCCTGGGCGACGATACGGCCGTGGTCCATGACCACGATCCGGTCGGCCTTCAGCACCGTCGCCAGCCGATGCGCGATCACCAGCGTGGTACGCCCGGCCATCAACCGCTCCAGTGCCTGCTGCACGGCACGCTCGCTCTGTGCGTCCAGCGCGCTGGTGGCTTCGTCCAGCAGCAGGATGGGAGCGTCCTTTAGCAGGGCGCGGGCAATGGCGATCCGCTGCTGCTGGCCGCCGGACAGGCGCGCGCCGCGCTCGCCCAGCTCGCTCAGGTAGCCGTCCGGCAGGGCCTGCAGGAAGTCGTCGGCTTCCGCGGCTTCGGCGGCGCGCTGCACCTCCTCGTCGCTGGCGTCCAGCCGCCCGTAGCGGATGTTGTCCAGCGCGGTGGCGGCAAACAGGGTGGGCTGCTGTGGCACCAGCGCCATCTTCGCGCGCAGCTGCGCCGGGTCGAACTGGCGGATGTCCACGCCGTCCACTTCCACGCCACCGGCCGCCGGGTCATGGAAGCGCAGCAGCATCGACAGCACCGTGCTTTTGCCGGCACCGGATGGCCCGACCAGCGCCACGGTCTCGCCCGGGCGCACATGCAGGTCGAAGTGATCCAGCGCGGCGGTGTCCGGGCGTTGCGGGTAGTGGAACACCACGTCGTTGAAGCGGATCTCGCCGCGCAGCGGGGCGGGCAGGGCCAGCGGGTGGGCCGGCGGGGTGATCTCCACGTCTTCCTGCAGCAGTTCGGCAATCCGGCCCATGCCGCCCGACGCACGCTGCAGTTCGTTCCAGACTTCAGCCAGTGCGCCCACCGAACCGCCGCCAATCAGCGCGTACAGCACGAACTGGCCCAGCGTGCCGGCGCTCATGCGGCCGTCGATGACATCATGCGCACCCAGCCATAGCACACCGACGATGGCGCCGAAGATCATCACGATGGCGACGGCGGTGACCAGCGACTGTGCGGTGATGCGGCGGCGCGCGGCCTTGATCGATTCGCCCAGTGCCGCGTTGAAGCGCCCGCGCTCGTAGGGCTCGCGCGCATGCGCCTGCACCGTGCGCACGGCTCCCAGGGTTTCCGCGGCCAGTGAATTGGCATCGGCAATGCGGTCCTGGCTGGCGCGCGAGATGTGGCGAAGGCGGGCGGCCCCGATGAGAATCGGCAGGATCGCCAGCGGAATGCCCACCAGCGACCACGCGGCCAGCCGCGGGCTGGTGATGAACAGCATGGTCAGGCTGCCGATCACGGTGACGCTGCTGCGCAGGGCCACCGACATGGTGGAGCCGATCACGCTGCGCAGCAGTTCGCTGTCAGCGGTGAGTCGCGAGACCAGTTCGCCGCTGCGGCTGCGGTCGTGGAAGCCGGCCCCGAGGCTGATCAGGTGTGCGTACAGACGGCTGCGCAGGTCGGCGACGACCTTCTCGCCCAGCATCGAGACGAAGAAGAAGCGCGCGGCGGTGGCCAGCGCCAGCACCACCGCGACCAGGAACAGCAGGGCGAAGGCGCGGTTGATGTCGCCGTTGCTGCTGAAGCCGTGGTCGATCATCTGCTTCACGGCCGGTGGCAGGCTGAGCGTGGCGGCCGACGAAATCGCCAGTGCGACCAGCCAGGCCGAGAACAGCCCGATATGGCGGCGCACGAATGGCCACAGCGTCCCCAGGCTGCCCAGGCGGCGCAGGGGTGGGGCAGGCGTGGCGGACGTGTCAGTCATGTAGTGGATCCTGGGGCAGTGCGCAGATGCACGCGGATACGATCACGTGTGGCGTCGCGCAGACGGATTTTCAACGGTTCCACCTGGTCAACGGGCAGTCGCAGCTGCAGTTCCACCCCGCGGGCGGTAAACGCCTCATCGAGTTTTTCAGCGGTGTGCGCGGCCATGGCGGCGTGCAGGGTGCCCAGATCTTCGAACGGGGCCTGCACCTCCAGCTCGGCCAGGGCGATCAACGGCAGCCGCGGCGCGGTGCGCAGGCATTCGGCAGCAGTGCCGCCATAGGCCCGCACCAGCCCGCCGGCTCCCAGCTTGATGCCGCCATACCAACGGATCACCACCACCACCACCCGGTCGAAGCCCTGGCCATCGATGGCAGCCAGGATCGGACGGCCGGCGGTCCCGGCGGGTTCGCCGTCATCGCTGGAGCGGTAATCCTGGCCATGGCGGTAGGCCCAGCAGTTGTGGGTGGCATCGGCCACCGCCACCTGCTGCAGGAAGTCGAGTGCGGCGGCGGCGCTTTCAATCGGCGCAGCGTGCGCGATGAAGCGGCTGTGCTTGACGTCAAGGCTGTGGCTGACCGGTTGGGCGAGTGTATCGGGCATCGCCGACCATTCTAGTGGGCCGCGCTCAGGAATCGAGCAGTGCGCGCAGATCGCGCGGCACCCGCACTTCCGGGTAGTGCTGCAAATAGCGCTGCAAGCTGGCGCGCGCGGTGTCCAGATCGCCGGCATCACGTCGTTCGCGGATGCGCTCGATCCATTGGCGGCGCGGCAGGAGCGCGTCGGCATCCACGGCCGTGGTGATTGCCGACGATTCCGGTTGCCCCCCGAAGTCGGCCGGCGCGGCCATCGCGGCAGCCGGTGCCGGCATCTCGCCGCGTGCCGATGCGGCTGGCGCGGCGCGTTGGGCGCGCAAGGATGACTTTTCGCGTGGCGTTTCGATCTTCGAGCCGGTCACCTCGATGGCGTCCAGCGCAACGCGCTCTTCCGCTGCGGGTGCGGCTGCCGTCGCGGCCGGGGCCTGCGCGGGCGCAGGTGGAGGCGGAGGCGCTATCGGCGGTGCCGCGCTGTACGTGCCAAGCGTCAACTCTTCCGTGGGTGCCGGTGCCGGCGCTGCTGCTGGCGCAGGGGCTGCCGGAGCTGCAGCCGGTGCGGCAGCGTCAGCCGCGACCTCGACGGCCGGCGGCGGTGCCGACGCGGTGGTGGGGTCGTCGAACTTCAGCTGCCAGGCGATGCCCACCGCGAACACCACCGAGGCGGCCACGCCCAGCACGGCGGGCAGCCGCGTACGGCGGCGGGGCGCACGGGCTGCCGTTGGGCCGGGTGACACCTCCGTAGCGGCGGCCGGCGCGCCCGCCCCCGCCGCCGCCGCCGCACGGGCCGCGGCAAGCACCGCCTCGTCCACGCGCGCCGACGGCGCGGTGGTGCCTGGCCGGCCCAGCAACCGGGCCAGTTCGCGCTCTTCAGGGGTCAGCAGTTCTGGGCGGTTCATGGGCTCAACTCCCCGCGCAGCTTGTCCATCGCATAGCGCAGGCGCGATTTGACGGTTTCCCGGCCCACGCCGGTGATCTGCGCGATCTCTTCCAGGCTCAGCTCCTGTTCCAGCCGCAGCTGCAGCACCATGCGCTGGTCATTGGGCAACTGCTCCATGGCCAGTTGCAGGCGGCGGCGCTGCTCGAAATCGGACAGCTGGGTTTCCGGGGTATGGCGGTCGCTCATCGCGTTGACCCGGTCCTCGGCATCGGCCGGGGCCGCAGGGCGGTGACGGGCGGCGCGCCAATGGTCGTTGAGCCGATTGTGGGCAATGCGCAGCAGCCAGGTGGTGAAGGCCGCGTCCGGCTGCCAGCCGGCCCGGGCGGCGATCACCCGCTGCCAGACGTCCTGGAACAGTTCGTCGGCCAGCGCGCCATCGCGCAGCTGGCGCAGCAGGAAGCTGTACAGGCGGCTGCGGTGACGGGCGTACAGGGTCTCGAACGCGCGTACGTCGCCGGCCGCCCAGGCCTGCATCAAGGATTCATCGGTAGGCAGGGCGGCGGCGTCCACGGTGCACAGGGTAAGCGCTGAATGCGCGCGCGCATAGCCGGGAGACGGGGACGGGACAGCGGACATGGGGGAAGATCACGGCCAGGACACACGTTACAACGTATGAAAGCGCCTTTTGGGGTTATGGGCTTCCATTGCCCCCCGGCAGTCGCGCTATGCTCCGGGGCAGGGGAGGCACCGGGGCTCCGGTGTCAGAAAGAGAAGAGCATGGTGTCCAGCCAGGTAGTCACGTCCGCAGGGCATACCGAGCGTGGCGCGGTGGTGTCCACCGCGTTGGCGCGTACGTTGTGTGCCCTGTTGCCTGCGGGCAGCACGCTGGCGCTGGGCTGGTCCGATGGCGGGCTGGGCGAGGGCGGCATGGCTGAACCCGCCGCGGGTGTGGGACCGGACGACCTGCCAGCGCTGCTGTTCGGCAGTGCGCTGCCCCACGATGGCACCTTGCGTCGCTGGCAGCATCACGGTGGCGAACTGGCGATGCGAGCGCGCCTGCCTGACGGCGCGACCCCCCAAGAGGCGTGGTGGACCATGGCCCGGGCCAGTCTGGAGGACGCGCTGGTCATGGCCCGCCAGCGCGAACAGATCCTGTCGCTGGAAAACTCCAAGCGGCTGCAGCAGGCGCTGTACGAGATCGCCGACCTGGCTGGTGCCGACCTGGAAATGACCGACATGCTGCGGCATTTCCACCGCGTGCTGAACTCGCTGATGTACGCGCAGAACTGCTACATCGTCGAATACGACGACGTGCACCGGCGCATCCGCTTTCTGTATTTCGCCGACCAGCGCGACAGCTTCGTGGCCGACCCGGACCGCAGCTACGAAGAACATGAGATGCCGCGCAGCCTGACCTTCGCGCTGCTGCGGCATGGCAAGCCGCTGAGCGGCCCGTCCAACGAGCTGCTGGCCGCGCTGAGTGATGAAGTCGACCCGCGTCGCGGGCCGGAAAGCCTGGACTGGCTCGGCGTGCCGATGCTGCGCGACGGCCGCGTCTGCGGCGCGATCGTGGTACAGAGCTACGAACACGGCGTGCGCTACAACGAAGCCGATCGCACCCTGCTGGGCTATGTGGCCCAGCACATCCTGACCGCGATGGACCGCCGTCAGGCGCAGGTGCAGCTGGAGCGCCAGGTGGAACGGCGCACCGTGGAGCTGCAGCGCGCCAATCACAGCCTGCAGGACGAGGTGATCGAGCGCCGTCGCGCCGAGAAGCTGCAGCTGGCGCTGTTCAACATCGCCGAAATGGCGATGAGCGCCGAAACCCTGCATCAGTATTACCTGCAGGTGCATGGTGTGGTGGGCACGCTGCTGGATGCGCGCAATTTCTACATCGCGCTGGTCAATGAAGGGGGTACCGGGCTGGATTTCGTGTACTCGGTGGACGAATACAACCCGGCGCGGCCTTCACGTCCTTTCAGCCATGGCCTGACCGAATACATCGTACGCAACCGGCAGCCGCTGCTGGCGTCGCGCGAGCACATCGATGCGCTGCGTGCGGCCGGCCGCGTGCATGAGTTTGGTGCGCGCTCGCATTGCTGGCTGGGGGTGCCGCTGCTCAGCGACGACGAGGTCGTCGGTGTGATCGTGGTGCAGAGCTATTCGCCGGAGATCAGCTTTACCACGCACGACCAGCGGCTGCTGATGTTCGTGGCGCAGAACATCGGCAACGGCCTGGCGCGCCAGCGCAATCAGGAGCAGCTGCGGCTGGCCCACGCCGAGCTGGAAAAGCGGGTCGAAGAACGCACCCGTGAGCTGGCCGAAGTGAATGAGCAGCTGCTGGGCCAGATCGGCGAGCGCCTGCGCGCCGAGCAGCGGTTGACCCACCAGGCGCTGCACGATGCCCTTACCGGGCTGCCCAACCGCGTGCATCTGCTGGACCGGCTGGAAGACGCGATCAATCTGGCGCAGCTTCCCGGTGGGCCGGGGTTTGCGGTGCTGTTCCTGGATCTGGACCGCTTCAAGCTGGTCAACGACAGCATCGGCCACGCCGCTGGCGACCAGATGCTGGTCGAAGTGGCACGGCGGATCGTGTCCATGGTCGGCAGCAATGACCTGGTCGCGCGGCTGGGCGGAGACGAGTTCGCCATTCTGCTGCTGTGCCCGGAGGGTCTGGAATCCGCACGCGAGTTTTCCCAGCGCATGCTGGCGGCGCTGGAGGAATCGATGTGGGTGCAGGGGCGTGAACTGTTCCCGTCCGGCAGCCTGGGCATTGCCTTGTGGAGCCCGCGGTACCGTAATGCGGAAGAACTGGTGCGCGATGCCGACGCCGCGATGTACCGTGCCAAGGCCCAGGGCAAGGACCGCTTCGCGGTGTTCGACGAAGCCATGCGCGAGGAAGCGCTGCGCAGCCTGGACCTGGAAGCCGACCTGCGCCGGGCGATCAACAATCGTGATTTCGTGCCGTATTACCAGCCGATCGTGCGCCTCAGCGACGGTGCGGTGATGGGCTATGAGGCACTGCTGCGCTGGCAGCACGAACGCCGCGGACTGCTGCTGCCCAGCGCGTTCCTGGACCTGGGCGAGGAAAGCGGCCTGATCGAGCAGGTCGACTGGTTGCTGTACGAGGATGTGATCGGGCAGTTGGCGCAGGGCGGGGAAGGGTATCTGTCGGTGAACGTGTCGCCGCGGCACTTCCGCTCACCCGATTTCACCCCGCGTCTGTTCGGGCTGATCGAGGCGGCCGGTGCCGACCCCCGACGCCTGCGCCTGGAGATCACCGAAGTGGCGCTGCTGGACGATGGTCCGCGTACGTTGCGCGTTCTGCAGACCCTGCGCGAGCGCGGCGTGCTGGTGCAGCTGGATGACTTCGGCACCGGGTTCTCGGCACTGTCCTATCTGCATCGTTTCCCGATCTCCACGCTGAAGATCGACCAGAGTTTCATTGCTGGCCTGCACGGTCGTGACCTGCAGAGCACCTATGCCCTGGTACAGGGCGTGCTGTCGCTGGCGCGCACACTGGGCATCGAAACGGTGGGCGAGGGCATCGAAAACGCCGCCCAGCGGCAGACCTTGCTGCAACTGGGCTGCGATTACGGGCAGGGTTACCTGCTCGGTCGCCCCGCGCCGATGGGGGCGTTCGTTACCGGTTGATCAACGCAACGCGGTGCGGCGCTTTTCGTCGATCCACTTCGAGGCCTGCGCCGGCTGGTAGGCACGCATCCAGTCCAGCATGGCGTCGATGTCCGAGCCGTACCATAGGTCGGCGCGCTGGTCCGGGTGCAGGAAGCGTTCTTCCACCATGCGATCGATCATGCCGATCAGCGGCGCGTAGAAGCCATCCACGTCCAGGAAGGCACACGGCTTGTTGCCGATGCCGAGCTGGCGCCAGGTGAGCATCTCGAAGATCTCTTCCATGGTGCCAAAGCCACCCGGCAGCGCCACGAAGGCATCGGCCAGGTCGAACATGCGCGACTTGCGTTCATGCATGGAGCCGACGATCTCCAGTTCAGTCAGGCCGCGGTGGGCGACTTCCCAGTCCGCCAGCTGCTGCGGGATCACCCCGGTCACTTCACCGCCACCGGCCAGCACGGCATTGGCCACCGTGCCCATCAGCCCGACGTTGCCGCCGCCATAGACCAGGCGCAGGCCGTCGCGGGCGATGCGGTCGCCCAGTGCGATCGCACGTTCGGTATAGATGGGCTTGCTCCCGGCGTTGGAGCCACAGTAAACGCAAATCGACTTCATTGGATCTTCCTGTGTTCAAAAATGCTGCAGCGGAAACGAAAAAGCCCCGCCGTGAAGGGCGGGGTGATTCGGTGATGCAGGCCGGCATTATCGCATGATGTAGAGCCGGGCTTGCCCATCTTTTGTAGAACCGGGCTTGCCCGGCTGTTGTAGAGCCGGGCTTGCCCGGCTGGCAGTCAGCCGTTCACGCGGCCTGCGACGCTTCCCGGCGCGGGCCTTCCTTCAGCGCACGCCCGACCAGCTGAACCAGCAGATCAAGCTCCTCGCTGTCCATGCCGAAATGCGGCGTGAAGCGCAGCGAGTTTTCGCCGCCGTGAATGACGTTGATGCCATGATTGCGCAGCCATTCCTCGGTGGAACCGGCTCCGTAGCATTTGAACTGCGTGGCCAGTTCGCACGAGAACAGCAGGCCGGTGCCCTGCACCTTGGTGATCAGCCCGCCCAGCTCGGTCTTCAGCTGTTCCAGCTTGCGCACCGCTTCAGCCCCGCGTTCGCGGATGTTCTGGCGGACCTGCGGGGTCAGCAGGCCCAGCGTGGCGCAGGCCACATCGAGCGCACGCGGATTGGAGGTCATGGTGTTGCCGTAGATGCCCTTGCGGTACAGCTGCGCGGCGTGCTCGGTCACCGCCAGCACCGACAGCGGGAACTGCGCGGCATTCAGGGCTTTGGAGTAGGTTTCCATATCGGGTGCCTCGACCCCTTCAAAGCCGGGGTAATCGACAATGGAAAGCACGCCGTGCGCACGCAGGCCAGCCTGGATGGAGTCGATCAGCAGCAGGCTGCCGTGCTGGCGGGTCAGCTGGCGGGCCAGCGCGTAGAAGGCCGGCGGCACCGAACGACCCGGGTCGCCTTCACCCATCACCGGCTCCAGGAACACCGCCTCGATGAACCAGCGTTGCTCGGCGGCGTCGGCAAACACCTGCTTCAAGGCGACTTCGTCATACGGCGCGACGGAGATCACGCTGTCCTCGCCACGGTAACTGGCCAGGTGCTGCATGTAATTGCGGCGGCTGGAATCGGAGTACAGGGCGGGGCGGTCGGTGCGGCCATGGAAGCTGCCCTTGACCACCACGCGCTTGATCTTCGCCCCGGCATGGCGGGCACCCGGGTCGGTCTGCAGCTTGGCATTGACGTCGGCGATGCGGGCGGCCAGGCCGACCGCTTCAGAGCCTGAATTCAGGCACATGAACCGGGTGTAGGGGCAGCCACCGCGGCTGTGCCCGATCTCCTGGCGAAGCGCCTGGATGAAGCGGTGCTGGGACAGGTGCGGGGTCATGATGTTGGCCATCACCTGCGGCGCAGCCAGTGCCTCCAGCACCGCCGGCGGGGTGTGCCCGAAGCCCAGCATGCCGTAACCGCCAGCGTCATACAGCACCGCACCCTTCAGCGTGACCACCCAGGCACCGCGCGCGGCCAGTGCGACATAGGGGGTGACCGCGTCGTCGGCATAGAAGTTGACGAAGCCGTCCTGCAGGGCGTCGATCTGGTCGCGCTCATCCAGCGCCAGCACGTCCTCCAGGCTGGCGCGGACGCGCTCGAATTCGGCCGCGGCGGCATCCACGGCGGCCAGCAGCTGCGGGTGGCCGGTGGCCAGGCGCTCCAGGGTGGCGTCATCCAGGCCGGCGGTGAGACGGGTACCGGGCTGGGCGCGAAGCGGGGCGAGGCGTTCGATGAAGCTCATTGCAGATCTCCTGAAGCGAATGGCGGCACGGCGCAAATGCAAAACGCGCGACCAGGCGCGCGCTTCGGGCTCGTGCATCGGACTTCCGGCTTGATGCTAGCACGCGCTTTTTCGCGCGATAACCCCGGGGAAAACTGTTGCATAGCAGCATTTTGCGCGACGTTGGCGGCCACATGCATTGCCACCGGGAGCCAGTCGTACAATGCGCGACATTCTCGACCTGTTGCTGCACGCCGCCTTGAAGAAGTCCGATTTCCATTACGACCTGCCGCCCGAACTGATTGCCCAGGCCCCGCTCGCCGAGCGCTCGGCCAGCCGCCTGATGGTGGTGCCGGCGGCCCCGTCCGCGTTCGAGCACCGTCAGGTGCGTGACCTGCCGGACCTGCTGCAGCCGGGCGATCTGCTGGTGTTCAACGACACCCGGGTGATTCCGGCACGCCTGTTCGGGCAGAAGGCCAGCGGTGGCCGCGTGGAGATCCTGATCGAGCGCCTGCTCGGCGCGCAGCAGGCGCGGGCGCAGGTCGGGGCCAGCAAGTCGCCCAAGGCCGGCAGCCGGATCGCCCTGGACGCTGGCGGCGAGGCCGAGGTGCTGGGCCGCGACGGCGAGTTCTACGTGCTGCAGTTCCATGTGCCGGAAAACCTGGAGCAGTGGCTGCTGCACGCCGGCCGCCTGCCGCTGCCGCCGTACATCCAGCGCGAGCCGGGCGTGGATGATCGTGAACGCTACCAGACCGTGTTCGCCCGTGAAGTGGGCGCGGTGGCGGCACCGACCGCCGGCCTGCACTTTGACGAGGATCTGCTGGCGGCGCTGAAGGCGCGCGGCGTGGACAGCGGCCACGTCACCCTGCACGTGGGTGCGGGCACGTTCCAGCCGGTGCGGGTGGATGACCTCAAGGACCACGTGATGCACCGCGAGTGGCTGAATGTGGGGGCGGAACTGGTGCAGCAGGTGCGCCAGACCCGCGCTGCGGGTGGTCGCGTGATCGGCGTCGGCACCACGGTGGTGCGCGCGCTGGAAAGCGCCATGCGTGAAGGGGAGCTGTTGCCGTATGCCGGTGAAACCCAGATCTTCATCACCCCGGGTTACCGCATCCGCAGCGTGGACGCGATGATCACCAACTTCCATCTGCCGGAAAGCACGCTGCTGATGATGATTTCGGCGTTTGCCGGGCAGGAGCGGGTGTTCGAGGCGTATCGGGCGGCGATTGCCGAGAAGTACCGGTTCTTCAGCTACGGCGATGCCATGCTGCTATTCCCGCGGGGGGATTGACGCCGCACGGCCGCCGAATGCTCGTTTTGGCGTAGAGCCACGCCCTGCGTGGCTTCGACCATGCCGGGGGCCACGCAGCCACGCAGGGCGTGGCTCTACGGTTGATGGGCATCGCAGCCACGCACGGCGTGGCTCTACGTGGGTGGTTTGAGGGATAATGGGCGATTATTTGCCGTCAATTCCCGCCGATGTCCCGACTCCAGTTCCAGCTTCAGACCACCGACGGCCGTGCCCGTCGCGGCCGCCTGACCTTCCCGCGCGGAACGGTGGAAACCCCGGCGTTCATGCCGGTGGGCACCTACGGCTCGGTCAAGGGCGTGCTGCCGGAGCAGATCCGGGCGCTGGGCGCGGAAATCATCCTCGGCAACACCTTCCACCTGTATCTGCGCCCGGGCCTGGACGTGATCGCCGACCACGGCGGCCTGCACGGTTTCGCGCGCTGGAACGGCCCGATCCTGACCGACTCCGGCGGCTTCCAGGTGTTCTCGCTGGCCCATCGCCGCAAGATCACCGAACAAGGGGTCACCTTTGCCTCGCCGACTGACGGGGCCAAGGTGTTCCTGGGCCCGGAAGAGAGCATGAAGATCCAGAAGGTGCTTGATTCGGACATCGTGATGATCTTCGACGAGTGCACCCCGTACCCGGCCACCGAGCAGGTGGCGCGCACCTCGATGGAGCTCAGCCTGCGCTGGGCCCAGCGCAGCCGCAACGCCCACGATGAACTGGGCAACGATGCGGCCCTGTTCGGCATCGTGCAGGGTGGGGTGCACCATGACCTGCGCACCCGTTCGGCCGAGGGCCTGCAGCAGATCGGCTTTGACGGCTACGCGATCGGCGGCCTGGCGGTGGGTGAGCCGGAGCACGAGCGCAATGCCATGCTCGATCATCTGAATCCGATCCTGCCGGCCGACCGCCCGCGCTACCTGATGGGGGTAGGGCGTCCGGAAGACCTGGTCGAAGGCGTGGCCCGCGGCGTGGACATGTTCGATTGCGTCATGCCGACCCGCAATGCCCGCAACGGCCACTATTTCACCTCCACCGGCACCGTGCGCATCCGCAACGCCCGTTACGAGCGCGACATGGACACCATCGAGCCGGGCTGCGGCTGCCATGCCTGCAGCAGCGGCTACACCCGCTCCTACCTGCGCCATCTGGACCGCTGCAACGAAATGCTGGCCCCGATGCTGGGCACCCTGCACAACCTGTACTACTACGAAAAGCTGATGGCCGACATGCGCGCGGCCATCGCGGCGGGAACCTTCACCGCCTTCCGCGAGTCCTTCTATGCGGCACGGGGCATGGCCACGCCGCCGCTGGAAGGCCAGGGCTGACCCCGGGTGCCATGAAGACCGTGCCAATTGGCCCAAGGAATAGCCACTGGGCCGTGGCATACTTCGCGGCTGACCCACCCTTTCGCGGCGACACCCTTCCCCCCGGGGCAGGGCGCCTCCCAACCCAAGGACACACAATGAACCTGCTCGCTTTCCTGATTCCCGCCGCCCACGCCCAAGCCGCCGGCGGCCAGCCGCAGGGCATGGGCCTGACCACGCTGCTGTTCCCGATCATCCTGATCGCGATCATGTACTTCCTGATGATCCGTCCGCAGATGAAGCGCCAGAAGGAACACAAGGCGATGCTGGACAAGATCAAGGTCGGCGACGAAGTGCTCACCAACGGCGGCATCGCCGGCGTGGTCACCAAGATCGGCGACAACTTCGTCACCATCGAAGTGGCTGACAACGTGAACATCCGCGTCCAGAAGGGCGCTGTCGGCAACGTGCTGCCCGCCGGCACCCTGAAGTCGGCCGTCTGATTTTCCTTTTTCCCAAGACCAACCGCGGTGCCGGGACTGGCACCGCGCAGGAACCTGGCAATGCTTGAATTCCCACGCTGGAAGTACGTCGTCATCCTGATCGTACTGGCGCTCAGCACCCTGTACGCGCTGCCCAACATCTACCAGAAGGACGCCGCCGTCCAGATCACCGCCAACCGTGGTGGTCAGATCGACGACGCACTCCGTGACCGCGTGGTAGCCGACCTGAAGCAGGCCGGCATCGCCACCATCGGTGCCGAGAAGGAGGGCGACAGCCTGATCGTCCGCCTGCCTGACCTGAAGACCCAGGCCGCTGCCAGCGATCTGCTGCGCGACAGCGTGGGCGAAAACTACACCGTTGCGCTGAATCTTGCCTCGACCGTGCCGGACTGGCTGGCCAGGCTGGGCGGTCGTCCGATGACGCTGGGCCTGGACCTGCAGGGCGGTGTGCACTTCGTGCTGCAGGTGGACCAGAAGGCCGCGCTGGACAAGCGCATGGATGCCTACGCCGAAGACGTGCGCACCACCCTGCGCGATGCCCGCATCCCCTACCAGTCGGTGGAACGCCGCCAGGACAACACCATTGTGGCGGTGATCAGCCCCTCGGCTGCGGCCGACGTGGTCCAGAAAGCCCGCCAGCTGCTGGCCAAGGGCCAGCCGACCCTGGGTTATGACGTCAGCGGCAACCGCATCACCGTCAGCGTGCCGGATACCGAACTGGCCAGCATCGCCAATGGCGCGATCGAGCAGAACATCAATACGCTGCGCAATCGCGTCAACCAGCTCGGCGTGTCCGAACCCATCATCCAGCGCCAGGGTGCCGACCGCGTCGTCGTGCAGCTGCCCGGCGTGCAGGACACCGCTGAAGCCAAGCGCATGATCGGTGCCACCGCCACCCTGGAATACCGTGCGGTGGTGGAAGAAAACCCGGTGCGCGCGCAGGAGATCATCGACAGCGGCCGCATTCCCGCCGAGGGCAAGGTCTACCAGCGCCGTGGAGGTGCTGGCCCGATCGTGCTGAACAAGCGCGTGATCGTCACCGGTGACCAGATGGTCGCCGCACAGGCCACCCAGGACCAGCAGAACGGCGGCAGCGCCGTCAGCGTGACCCTGAACGCCATCGGCGGCCAGCGCATGTTCGACTTCACCAGCGCCAATGTCGGCAAGCCGATGGCGGTGGTGTACACCGAACGCGTCCCGACCGTGACCGAAGTGGATGGTCAGGAAGTGCGTGGTTTCAAGGTCAACGAGGAAGTGATCTCGGTGGCCCGCATCAACGGCGTGTTCGGCAAGCAGTTCCAGACCACCGGTCTGGAAAAGAAGGAATCCGAAGACCTGGCCAAGCTGCTCAAGTCCGGTTCGCTGGCTGCGCCGATGGACTTCGTCGAAGAGCGCGTGGTCGGCCCCAGCCTGGGTGCCGAGAACGTGGAACGCGGCATCACCGCGGTGATCTACGCGTTCCTGTTCACGCTGGTGTTCTTCACCGTGTACTACCGCATGTTCGGTCTGATCACCTCGGCGGCGATGCTGTTCAACCTGCTGATCGTGGTGGCGGTGATGTCGCTGTTCGGGGCCACCATGACCCTGCCGGGCTTCGCTGGTCTGGCGCTGTCGGTGGGTCTGTCGGTGGACGCCAACGTGCTGATCAATGAACGCATCCGCGAGGAGCTGCGTGCCGGCGTACCGGGCAAGACCGCCATCGTCACCGGTTACGAGCGCGCCAGCGGCACCATCCTGGACGCCAACCTGACCGGCCTGATCGTGGGTGTGGCGCTGTTCGCCTTCGGCACCGGCCCGCTGAAGGGCTTCGCGCTGACCATGATCATCGGTATTTTCGCTTCGATGTTCACGGCGATCACCGTATCGCGCGCCCTGGCGACGCTGATCTACGGCCGTCGCAAGAAGCTCCAGAACGTGGCCATCTGACGGGACGACACGCACAATGAAACTGTTTCCGCTGCACATCCTCCCGAACGACACCAAGATCGACTTCATGCGCTGGCGCCATGTCGCCATGGCCGTCACGATCGCGGTGTTCCTTGCCTCTGTCGCCATCATCGGCGTCAAGGGCTTCACCTTCGCCCTGGACTTCACCGGCGGCACCCTGATCGAAGCCCGCTTCGACAAGCAGGTGGACGTCGAACAGGTCCGTTCGAAGCTGGAATCCAATGGCTTTGAAAATGCCCAGGTACAGAGCTTCGGTGGCAACACCGACCTGCTGATCCGCCTGGCCCCGCACGGTGCGCATGACCCGGGTGCGGAAGGGGCGGCCCAGGACAAGGCCACCGGCGACGCCGTGCTCAAGGCGATCACCACGGCCGAGAATCCGGCCACCATCCTGCGCAACGAGTACGTGGGCCCGCAGATCGGCAAGGACCTGGCCCTGAATGGCCTGTACGCCACGGTGTTCATGCTGGTCGGCTTCCTGATCTACATCGGCTTCCGTTTTGAATGGAAGTTCGCGGTCACCGCCAGCCTCGTGGCCCTGTTCGACCTGCTGGTCACCCTGGCCTACATGTCGCTGATGGGACGCGAATTCGACCTGAACCTGCTGGCCGGTCTGTTGTCGGTGATGGGCTTTGCGATCAACGACATCATCGTGGTGTTCGACCGCGTCCGTGAAAACTTCCGCAGCCTGCGCGTGGAACCGCTGGAAGTGCTGAACCGATCGATCAACCAGACGCTGTCGCGCACGGTGATCACCGCGGTGATGTTCTTCCTGTCGGCGCTGGCGCTGTACCTGTACGGTGGTACGTCGCTGGAAGGCCTGGCCGAAACCCACATGATCGGTGCGGTGATCGTGGTGGTGTCTTCGATCCTGGTGGCAGTGCCGATGCTGACGATTGGCTTCCTGCGTGTGAGCAAGCAGGATCTGCTGCCGAAGGCGAAGGACGTGGAAGCGTTGGCCCGCAGGCCGTAACAAATCGGAACCTGCGGTTCCGTTTCGTTACGGCACACGCATTCCACCTTAACCCCGCGCCGTTATGACCGCCATCCATGGCGGTCACCCTTCGGGCCGTCGCGTTGCGACGTTGGGAATTGCTCCTGCAATTCCCTGGGCGCGCCCCCTTCAACAAGAAGGGGGCTCCTCCTTCGTCAGGGACTCTGGAAGCCGCGCTTTGCGCGGCTTTCCTTTTTCCGTACTGGGGCGTTGGTTGTGCGGGGGCGTCGGGGGCACTACGATTTCGGGGTTGCGCGGCTGCTGATGCGGCCGCTCCGTTTCCCTCGAGGTGTTCATGGTCATCAAACCGCGCGTTCGCGGCTTCATCTGCGTTACCACCCATCCGGCCGGCTGCGACGCAGCGGTGAAGCAGCAGATCGACTACATCAAGGCGCAGCCGAAGCTGCCCAACGGTCCCAAGCGCGTGCTGGTGCTGGGTGCGTCCACCGGCTACGGCCTGGCGGCGCGGATCACCGCCGCGTTCGGCAGTGGCGCAGCCACGCTGGGTGTGTTCTTCGAACGCCCCGGCACCGAAAGCAAGCCGGGCACGGCGGGCTGGTACAACTCGGCAGCGTTCCACAAGTATGCGGAACAGGCCGGCCTGTACGCGAAGAGCGTGAACGGCGATGCGTTCTCCGATGAGGTGAAGGCCAAGGTCATCGAGCTGATCAAGCAGGACCTGGGCCAGGTCGACCAGGTGGTGTACAGCCTCGCTGCACCGCGCCGCAAGCACCCGCGCACCGGCGAAGTGATCAGCTCCACGCTGAAGCCGATTGGCGAGCCGATCACGCTGCGTGGCCTGGATACCGACAAGGAAGTGCTGACCGAAACCACGCTGCAGCCGGCGACCGCGGAAGAGATCGCGGGCACCGTGGCGGTGATGGGCGGCGAAGACTGGCAGATGTGGATCGACGCCCTGCTGGAAGCCGGCGTGCTGGCCGACGGGGCGACCACCACGGCGTTCACCTACGTGGGCGAGGAGATCACCCAGGCCATCTACTGGAACGGTTCGATTGGCGCGGCCAAGAAGGACCTCGACGAGAAGGTGCTGGGCCTGCGCGAGAAGCTGCAGAAGATCGGCGGCGACGCCCGCGTGTCGGTGCTGAAGGCGGTGGTGACCCAGGCCAGCTCGGCCATTCCGACCATGCCGCTGTACCTGTCGCTGCTGTTCAAGGTGATGAAGGAACGCGGCACGCACGAAGGCTGCATCGAGCAGCTGGATACGCTGTACGACATCGTCTACGGCGGCAAGGACACCGGCACCGCCACCGAGCGCCTGCGCCACCAGCTGCTGGCCGACGGCCGCACGGTGGAACTGGTGGATGAAGCGGGCCGCCTGCGCGCGGACTACAAGGAAATGGCCCCGGACGTCCAGGCCGAAGTACTCAAGCTGTGGCCGCAGGTGACCAACGAGAACCTGTACGAGATCAGCGACCTCGCCGGCTACAAGGCCGACTTCCTGCGCCTGTTCGGCTTCGGCGTCGAAGGCGTCGATTACGAGGCGGACGTGGCAACCGATGTCGCGATTCCGAACCTGGTCGATCTGACGAGCTGATCGTTCTCTCGTAGAGCCGGGCTTGCCCGGCTGCTATTGGTTTCGGGCGAACAGCCGGTGCTCACGGGCTTCCGTGTTTGGGCCGGTCGGGGTAGGTTTGCGGGACACGCCGTAAACCCATCCATGGGGGATCGTAGAAAACATCCATGTTTTCTACGGTCCCGCAAACCCACCCCGACCGGCCCCCGACAGATCATCGGTGGCCAACGGAAGATCAAAATCAACGGCGACGGCCTCCGGACGCGCTATCGCTGACACGCATGGCGTGTCACTACGCGGGACAAGTCGACACGGCCGTTGCTGTTGCCGTTCGCACCGCATCGCGCGATGCATGAAGGGGAGGCCTACGGGTAGCCCCCGGAGGGACACTCCACGGCATGGATGCCGTGGAGTAGCCTACATGGACGTACTTGCGGCGTGTCCCGGAGCGGGGCTGCCCGTAGGCCTCCCCGATACGTAGCAACTGAAACGCTGCTCTACGCGCAAAGCCAAAACCTCACGCAAAATCAAAGTTCATCGCCGGCCCCGCAGGCCCCACGAACTCACCCTGCACGTAATCCACGCCGGCACTGAACAACAGGCTCATCGAGTTGGCGTCCGCCACGAACTCGGCCAGCGTGCGGATGTTCGCTTCCTGCGCGCGTGCGGTGATCTCGCTGATCTTGTCCGCATGCTCGCGGGTGCGCGCGAAATCGCTGGTGAAGTCGCGGTCCAGCTTGAGGAACTGCGGCTGGAAGTGGGCCAGCAACTGGAACGAATCCAGGCCCGAACCGAACTGCTCCAGACCGATGCGGATGCCCAGCGGTGCCACGTCGGCGAGGAACTGCTGCGCGTTGCGCAGGTGGGTGAACACCTTCGCTTCAGGTGCATGCAGCCACAGGCGTTCGCCCGGCACATTGTGCGCAGCCAGTTCGCGACGCAGCGTCGCCACCATCTGCGGGTCGTTGAACGATTCCGGGGTGATCTTCACCATCATGTGGGTGGCGTGGCCCGCACGTGCGCGCTCGCCCAGCACGGTGATCGCATGTGCCACCACCCAGCGGTTGATGTCCGCCAGCAGGCCATGTTCCTCGGCAATGCCCAGGAAGGCCGTCGGGCTCAGCAGCTCGCCGTTGTTGTCCAGCCGCAGGTAGGCTTCGTAGAGCTCCAGCGGCTCGCCCTGCAGGTTCAGCACGGGCTGGTAATGCAGCTGGAAGCCTTCACCGGCCAGCGCTTCCTTGATCCGCGCCACCCAGCGCTGCACGCGCTCTTCTTCCACCCGGTCCACGGCGGCCGGGTCAAAGATGCGGCTGGTGTTGCCCAGTTCCGATGCGGCCTGCTGGCATTCGGTAGCACGGGCCAGTACCTGGCCGATGCTGGCGATCTTCTCGCCCACCTGCACACCGCCGATGCTGACTGTTACCGTCGCCGAGCGCTCGCCGATGCTGAACACCTGCGCGGCAAATGCCTCGCGGATGCGGTCGGCCAGGCTTTCGGTCTCGGCATAGGCACCTTCCATCAGCACCGCGAAGCTGTGTTCGCCAAAGCGCGCCACCTGGGCCTTGTCGCCCACCGTAGCTGCCAGCACCCGGCCCAGTGCCGCAATCAGTGCATCGGCCGAGTCCAGGCCGATGTCCGGCAGCAGCCGCGCGTAGTGGTCCGGTTCGACCAGCAGCAGGCCGAAGCGACCTTCGCTGCGGCCGGCCTGGGCCACCGCGTTTTCCACGTGCACCATGAAGGTCGGGCGGTTGAGCAGCCCCGTGACCTGGTCGCGCTGGCGCAGGTCTTCGACTTCGCGGGCCAGCTCGGTGTCCAGCTCCATGCGGCGGCGGAACACCACCTGCAGGCAGGCTTCGCCTTCATAGGTGGCCGGGGTGAATTCCATGGTGGCGGCGAAGATCGCCCCATCCTGGTTGCGTGCGTCCACCTGGTACTGCGGCGGCGGTGCTTCGCCCTTGCTCAGTGATTTCAGCAGCTGCTTGAAGCCGTCCACGTGTTGCGGGGCCACCATGTCCAACAGCGAGATACCTTCCACGTCCTCGAACGATTCGAACCCGAACATTTCCAGGTAGGCTTCGTTGGCGCGGATGTGCATGCCTTCGTGGACATAGGCGATGGGGTCGCGCGAAGAGGAGATCAGCGCGTCGCAGCGGCGCTCGGTCTCGCGCATCTGCGCCTCGATCCGGCGCAGCCCACGGCGGGCGTGCAGGTCGGTCCATTCGTTGCGCACCACCGCCAGCAGATGCTCGGGGCGGTGGCGCAGGGTCACCGCGCGGAAACCGTTGGCGCTGGCCTCGACCCATTCGCTTTCATTGACCGCCTCGGCCAGCAGGATCATCGGAATGTCCTTGCCGCTGGCCGCAATCTGCTGGGTCACCTGCAGCAGCGGGATGCTCTGCGCCGGAGCCGCCAGCACCAGGTCGATCGGCTGGCTGCCGATGATCTGCGCCAGCTCCTCGTTGTTCTGCGGCCGCGCCGGGCGGACCGCGATTCCGCTGTTACGCAGCGTGCTGACAATGGTCTCGGCGTTCTCGCCGCTGTCGTCCACGATCAGCAGGCGGACGGTGATGTCGTTTGCGTTCTGCATTCACTACTCCCCGAAGTGCCATCTTGATACACGATGCGCGCCGCGACGTCCATGCCGGTGCATCACCGGCGTTCGCGGACTGTGAGCGCGGTTACACCACCAGGCCCGCCGCGCGACCACTGGCCCAGGCCCACTGGAAGTTGTAACCGCCCAGCCAGCCGGTCACGTCCAGGACCTCACCGACGAAATGAAGGCCTGCGACCAGCTGCGACTCGAAGCTGCTGGAGGAGACCCGGCGTGTGTCCACGCCCCCCAGGGTCACCTCGGCCGTACGGTACCCCTCCGTGCCGCTGGCCACCAGCGGGAAGTCCTGCAGTACGGCGGCGGCCTGACGCAGTTCGCGCTCGTCGATCTGCTTGACCGGGCGGTCGGGCAGCCAGTGCTCGCACAGGCGCAGGGCCAACCGGCGCGGCAGCACGTCCGACAGCACCGTGCGCAGCTCTGCCGACCCGCGCTCGCGCTTCATGCTGCGCAGCCATTCCTCGGCGTCCTGACCCGGCAGCAGGTCCAGGCGCAGGTCGTCGCCGGGCTGCCAGAACGAGGAGATCTGCAGGATGGCCGGGCCGCTGATGCCGCGGTGGGTGATCAGCAGCGAATTGCGGAATTCCATGTCGTTGCAGCGCGCTGCCACCGGCAGCGCCACCCCGCTGAGGTCAGCGAAGCGCTCCTGGTGCTTGCCGCTCAGGGTCAGTGGCACCAGCCCGGCGCGGGTGGGCAGGACGTCATGGCCGAACTGTCGGGCCAGCTCGTAGCCGAAGCCGGTGGCCCCCAGGCTGGGAATGGACAACCCGCCCGTGGCCACCACCAGCGAGGCCGCATGGAAATGGCCTTGGGCGGTATGCACATGGAAGCCGTCCGCGCCGCGCTCGACACGGGTCACCGCGCAGTCGGTGCGGATCTGCACGCCCGCGGCCTGGCATTCGTCGACCAGCATGCGCACGATCTGCTTGGAGGAGATGTCGCAGAACAGCTGGCCCAGTTCCTTTTCGTGATACGCAATGCCGTGCCGCTCGACCATGCCGATGAACTCCCACGGCGTGTAGCGGGCGAGGGCGGACTTGCAGAAATGCGGGTTGGCCGACAGGAAGTTGGCCGGAGTGGTGCCGGTATTGGTGAAGTTGCAGCGGCCACCGCCGGACATCAGGATCTTCTTGCCCACCTTGTTGGCGTGGTCGATCACCTGCACCATGCGGCCGCGCTGGCCAGCGGTCAGCGCACACATCAGGCCAGCGGCACCGGCCCCGATCACCAGTACATCGCAGCGGATCGTGCTCATGCCGGGCTGCTCACGCCTGCGGCTTGGGCTTGCGCCAGGTCGGAATAACGCTGAGTTCGGCGCTGTCGGACATCAGCTGCACTTCGCCATCCTGGATCAGCACGGTCCAGCGCATGCTGCGCTCGATCTTTGCACCCCACTGTTCGACGAACTCGCCCGGCAGGTCCATGACCTCCAGCGACTTCAGTTTGTTCAGCGCCGAGGCGTTGCGTTCCCACCAGATATCCGCGGCGCGGCCACCATAGGTGATCAGCTGCACGGCGCTGGCACGGCCGGCCGCCTTGCGCAGGCGTGACTCGTCCGGCTGGCCGAGGTCGATCCAGCGCTCGATCGCCCCGGTGTAGTCCTGCTTCCACAGGTCCGGTTCGTCATCGGTGCTGAGTCCGCGGCCGAACTCCAGCCGGTCTTCCGCGTTCAGGGCGAAGGCCAGCAGCCGGACCATCAGGCGCTCGTCGGTTTCGGAAGGGTGCTGGGCCAGCGTCAGGTTGTGGCTGGCGTAGTAGCCGCGGTCCATGTCGCTGATCTGCAGCTCGGCCTTGCGGATGGTGGCGGTAAGGGCCATGGGGGTACCGTAAACAAAGAGCGCCATGATAATGCGTGGGTCATGCACACGTCCGATTCCCCGCTCGATCCGGTGCCGGCAAGCCGGCTGCAGCTGGCCGCTGGCCCCTGGGCCTGCCTGCTGGACGGGCTGTGCGCGCGTTTCCCGAGGATCGACCGCGCGCAATGGCTGGACCGATTCGCGCGCGGTCGGGTCCAGGATGCGCAGGGCAGGGCGCTGGCGGCGACCGATCCCTGGCGGGTCGGGCTGGAGATCCGGTACTACCGGGAAGTGGCCGCCGAGCCAGCCGTCAGCGGCCAGGAGAGCATCGTCCACATCGACGAGGATCTGCTGGTGGCCGACAAGCCGCATTTCCTGCCGGTGACCCCGGCCGGCGCGTATGTACGTGAGACCCTGCTGGCGCGGCTGGTGGCGCGGACCGGCAACCCTGACCTGGTGCCGCTGCACCGGCTGGACCGGCTCACCGCCGGACTGGTGCTGTTCTCGACCCGGCCCGCCAGCCGCGACGCCTACCAGCGGTTGTTCCGGGAGCGGCGCATCCAGAAGGTGTACGAAGCGTTGGCCCCGGCGCTGCCCGGTCAGGTGTTTCCCCTGCAGCGGCACAGCCGGCTGGTACCCGGGGAGCCATTCTTCCGCATGGCCGAAGCCGCCGGCTCCCCGAACGCCAGCACCCGCATCGAGCTGATCGAAAGCCAGGGGCAGGTCTGGCGCTACCGGCTGCACCCGCACAGCGGGCGCAAGCATCAGCTGCGGGTGCACATGGCCGCGCTGGGCGCGCCGATTCTCGGGGATGACCTGTACCCGACGTTGCGCGAGCCGTCCGCGGCCAGGCCGCCGCCATTGCAGTTACTGGCCCAGGGCCTGGCGTTCGCCGATCCCCTCAATGGGCTGCCTCGAGCCTTCACATCGACGCTGCGACTGCCTGCTACGGCCGAAATTGCTGAATCTTGAATCAGGAATTTGGCCGAAGTTCAGCTAGGAAAAATCTGAATACGGGATCGGAAATCTTGCAGATCCGCGCAAATCCTTGTCCTGTCTAGGGTGCGCCGGATATGTCTGAATGTCGCACCTATCGCTTTTTCCCGAAAACACGCGTATCGTCACCCCCACTGTGTTTGCTAGGGTCACCGTGAATCGTGGCCTGGTGCAGTTGATCTCACGATCCGCTCATCGATCCGCTTTACCAACGCCTGCAACTCAGTCTCGGCTCCCACTATTGGGTGGCCGCGATTATTTCAACTATTGTTTCAGGAGTTTGTAAATGTCTGATCAGCGCCAGACCGGCACCGTCAAGTGGTTCAACGATGCCAAGGGCTTCGGCTTCATCACCCCGGAAAGCGGCCCGGACCTGTTCGTGCACTTCCGTGCCATCCAGGGCACCGGCTTCAAGTCGCTGCAGGAAGGCCAGAAGGTCACCTTCGTCGCCGTGCAGGGCCAGAAGGGCATGCAGGCTGACCAGGTGCAGGCGGTCTAATCGACCCCTGCTGCCGAAAGGTTGCCACAACGCCGGAAGCGCAAGCTTCCGGCGTTTTTGTTTGTGCGTTCGTCTGCGCGCAGTAGCATGGAGGTTTGCCGTTGCGGACCTGCTGATGATCAAGGTGCACCATCTGGACCATTCCCGTTCACAGCGCGTGCTGTGGATGCTGGAAGAGCTGAACCTTCCGTACCAGGTCGTGCGCTACCAGCGTGACCCGAAAACCTGGCTGGCCCCGCAGGCGCTGCGTGATCTGCATCCGCTGGGCAAGTCCCCGGTAGTGGAGGACGACACCCTGGTGCTGGCCGAATCCGGCGCGATCCTCGAGTACCTGGTAGACCGCTATGACAGTGCCCGCCAGTTCTCGCCCGAGCCGGTGCCGCTGCAATCCCCCGAGCGCCTGCGCTATCGCTACTGGATGCATTACGCGGAAGGCTCGGCGATGCCGCCGATGGTGATGTCGCTGGTGTTTGCCCGCCTGCGCAAAGCGCCGATGCCGTTCTTCGCCCGTCCCATTGCCCGACAGATTGCCGACAAGGCGCTGAAAGGCTTTGTCGCCCCCCAGATCAAGCTGCATCTGCAGTGGATGGAGCGCGAGCTGGGCAACACGCCCTGGTTTGCTGGCGAGCGCTTCACCGCCGCCGACATCCAGATGAGCTTCCCGCTGCAGGCGGCCGCAGCGCGTGGCGGCGACTTGTCCGCCTACCCGCGCCTGGCGGCGTTCCTGGAGCGGATCGCGCAACGCCCGGCCTACCAGCGCGCGCAGGCCAAGGGCGGGTCGCTCGACCTGGCCGCTGGCGCGGCCTGAACTTGCCTGCCGTGTCGAGTGGCCCCATCTCTCTCGCATGACGACACCTACGCTTCAGTTCGATAACCGCTTCCTGCGTGACCTTCCCGGCGACCCGGTGGAGGGACCGGCACTGCGCGAGGTGCGAGGTGCGGCGTGGTCGAGCGTGATGCCAACGCCGGTGGCCGCGCCGCAGCTGCTGGCGTACTCGGCAGAGATGGCCGAACGGTTGGGCTTCGGCGCGGACCTGCTCGACAGCCCCGACTTTCCACGCGTGTTCGGTGGCAATGCGCTGTACGCCGGCATGCAGCCGTGGGCGGCCAACTATGGTGGGCATCAGTTCGGCCATTGGGCCGGGCAGCTCGGCGATGGGCGGGCGATCTCGCTGGGTGAACTGGTCACCGCGCAGGGCGAACGCTACGAGCTGCAACTCAAGGGGGCCGGACGCACACCGTACTCGCGCGGGGCCGATGGCCGCGCGGTGCTGCGTTCGTCGATCCGTGAATTCCTGTGCAGCGAGGCCATGCATCACCTGGGGGTGCCGACCACGCGTGCGCTGAGTCTGGTCGGTACCGGCGAGGCGGTGGTGCGCGACATGTTCTATGACGGCCATCCGCAGGCCGAGCCAGGTGCGGTGGTGTGCCGGGTGGCGCCGTCGTTCCTGCGCTTTGGCAGCTTTGAACTGCCCGCCTCGCGGGGTGACCTCGACCTGCTGCGACAGCTGGTTGACGCCTGCATCGCCCGCGACTTCCCGGAACTGGAGGGGGCAGGGCAGGACCGCGATGCGCGCTGGTTCGCGCAGGTCTGCGAGCGCACCGCGGTGATGGTGGCGCACTGGATGCGGGTCGGCTTCGTGCATGGCGTGATGAACACCGACAACATGTCCGTTCTGGGGCTGACCATCGACTACGGTCCCTATGGCTGGGTCGAAGACTACGCCCCGGACTGGACCCCCAACACCACCGATGCGCAGGGCCGTCGCTACCGTTTCGGTACCCAGCCGCAGGTGGCATACTGGAACCTGACCCGGCTGGCACAGGCCGTGGCCCCGCTGTTCGAGGACGTAGCGCCCCTGCACGAGGGGCTGGCCGCTTTCCAGGCGACCTACGCCCGCTGCGAGCGCGACGATGTGGCGGCGAAGTTCGGGCTGGCCGCATGCACGGAAGACGACCTGGCGCTGATGGCGCAGTGGCGGCAGCTGCTGCAGGACGGGCAGATGGACATGACCCTGGCGTTCCGGGCGTTGTCGTCGCTGGACCCGGTCGCGCCGTCGGTGGCCGTGCTGGAGGACGCGTTCTACAGCCCGGAGCGGCGCGAAGCGGTGTTGCCGGCGCTGCTGGACTGGCTGCAACGGTATGTGGAACGCGTGCGCGAAGACGGCCTGGACCCGGCTGCTCGCCGCGCCGCAATGGACCGGGCCAACCCGCTCTATGTGTTGCGAAACTGGCTGGCGCAGGAGGCGATCGAACAGGCCGAGCAGGGGGATCTGGGGGGCGTGCATGCCTTGCAGGCGCTCTTGCGGCGGCCCTACGACGCTCAGCCAGGGGCTGAGCGCTACGCGGCGAAGCGGCCGGAGTGGGCGCTGGACAGGGCCGGCTGTTCGATGCTGTCGTGCAGTTCCTGAACCTGTGCGGCCCAGTGAACGGCCCAGGCAAAGGGCCGGCGCGGTACCCTATGCCACCCTTCGCGGTACCTGAGCCATGACCGATTCCTCCGCCGCCGTGCCCGTCTGGGCCGGTCGCCTGCGCGACATTGCCGATTTCCCCAAGCCGGGCATCCTGTTCAAGGACATCATGCCGTTGCTGGCTGACGGCCCGGACTTTGCCGCCGCCATTGATGCCATGGTCGCGCCGTGGCGTGAGGCGAAGCTGGACGCGGTGATGGGTATCGAGTCGCGCGGTTTCATCCTGGGGGCGGCGATGGCGCGGGTGCTCGGCGTGGGCTTCGTGCCGGTGCGCAAGCCGGGCAAGCTGCCAGGCCGCACCCTGCGCCAGGACTACACACTGGAGTACCGCACCGACAGCATTGAAGTGCATGCCGACGCGCTGCCGGCCGGTGCGCGGGTGCTGGTGGTGGATGACGTGCTGGCCACCGGCGGCACGTTGCTGGCGGCGTTGTCGCTGGCGCGCCAGCTGCAGGTGGAGGTGCTGGGTGCGGCGGTGCTGGTGGAACTGGCTGGCCTGGGCGGGCGCGGTCGCTGGGACAGCGACGTGCCGCTGGTGGCGAACCTGGTGTATTGACCAGTCCATACCGTAGAGCCACGCCCTGCGTGGCTGCACCGGCCTGATCCGTTCATTACCGCGAAGCCACGCAGGGCGTGGCTCTACGTTGGACGACCCGATTTGCCGAGTGCCGCCGATTACATCTTTCTTACGCGGAACCGGCGGCCCTTGATCTTGCCGGCTTCCAGCCGCGCGATCGCTTTTCCAACCTGCTCGCGTGCAATCGCCACGTATGATCGCGTCGGATAGATGTCGATCTTGCCGATCACCTTGGCCGACAAACCGGCTTCACCAGTCAGCGCACCCAGGATGTCACCCGGACGCAGCTTGTCGGTCTTGCCACCATCAATGCGCAACGTCTGCATCGCCGCCTGCGGCAGCACTGCCGGGCGCGCGGTCGCCAGCGGCGTCTTCTGCCAGTCCAGCGGCGAACCCTGTGCCGCTTCCAGTGCATCGGCGCGGTTACGCTCACGTCCGGTCACCAGGCTGATCGCCAGGCCGGTGGCACCGGCGCGGCCGGTACGGCCGACACGGTGCTGGTAGGTTTCAATATCGGTCGGCAGCTCGTAGTTGATCACCGCAGCCAGGTCCTGCACGTCCAGCCCGCGGGCGGCCACGTCGCTGGCAACCAGCACATTGCAGCTGCGGTTGGCAAAGCGCACCAGCACCTCGTCACGGTCGCGCTGTTCCATCTCGCCGTGCAGCGCCAGGGCGGAGAATCCGAACTGCTGCAGCGAGTTGGCCACTTCGTCGACATCACGGCGGGTATTGCAGAACACCACCGCCGATTCCGGCGTGTACTTCAGCAGCAGCCCGGCCAGCGCCTTCTGCTTGCTGCTCAGATCCACTTCGCAGAACAGGTGGCGGATGGCCGGCGCGTGGTCGGCTCCTTCCACCGTCACTTCCTGCGGGTCGCGCAGCAGGTCACGCGCGATCTGGCGGATCTCGTCGGGGAAGGTTGCCGAGAACAGCAGGGTCTGGCGGTCCTTGCTGGTGCGCCCCGCGATCTCGCGGATGGGCTCTTCAAAGCCCATGTCGAGCATGCGGTCGGCTTCGTCCAGCACCAGCGTGGTGACCCCGCCCAGCTTGAGCGCGCGCTTGCGGCCCAGTTCCTGGATGCGGCCCGGTGTGCCCACCACCACGTGCGGGTCATGCGCCTCCAGCGAGGCCAGCTGCGGACCCAGCGGCATGCCGCCAGTGAGCACCACCAGCTTCAGGTTCGGAATGCCGGTGGCCAGCTTGCGGATCTGCTTGCCGACCTGGTCAGCCAGTTCCCGGGTCGGGCACAGCACCAGCGCCTGCGCGCGGATCACCGCCGGGTCCAGCTTCTGCAGGAGGCCCAGCCCGAACGCAGCGGTCTTGCCGCTGCCGGTGGGAGCCTGGGCGATCACGTCACGGCGATCGAGGATGGCGGGCAGGCTCTGCGCCTGCACCGGCGTCATGCGGGTGTAGCCCAGCGCGTCGATGCCCGCTGCCAGCGAGGCCGACAGGGGCAGTTCGGAGAATTCGTTCATGCCACATTCTACCCGGTGTGCCGATCCGGCGCGCCACGACCAACGGTCGTGGCCTACCGGTCACTCACGACCGTTGGTCGTGATCACGCCAACAACCCTTGCACGCCCACATTCACGCCCAGCCCGCCCACCAGCAGCCAGCCAAACAGCAGGAGTGCCAGCAGCAGCGGCTTGAGCCCGGCCTGGCGCAGCGCCGAAACATGCGTGGTCAGCCCCAGCGCGGCCATCGCCATCGCCAGCAGCAGCGTGTCCAACTGCACCAGCATGTGGACCAGCCCCGCCGGCAGCCACTGCAGCGAGTTGAACGCCGCCACTGCAACGAAGCCGAATGCGAACCACGGCACCACGATCCGCGCGCGGGGCGCGTCCGGCGTGCCTGCCCGGGTCCGGGCCAGCAGCAGCGATACCCCCACCAGCGCGGGGGCCAGCAGCATCACCCGCACCATTTTGGTGATGACCGCCGTGTCGGCCGCGGCAGCACTGACCGCGCCACCGGCGGCGACCACCTGGGCTACCTCGTGAATCGTCGAGCCGGCGAACACTCCGTAGGCGTGCTCGCTGACCGGCAGCAGGGCATGGCTGAGGTTGAGCTGATACAGCAGCGGGTAGGCGAGCATCGCCAGGGTGCCGAACACCACCACCGTGGACACCGCCACCGTCACCTGTTCGGCGCGCGCGCGCAGCACCGGTTCGGCGGCCATCACCGCTGCCGCGCCACAGATCGCACTGCCGGCACCGATCAGCAGCGCGCTGCTGCGCTCCAGCCCGAACAGCCGGGTACCGGCCCAACCGCCCAGCAGCAGTGTGCTGGCCACCATCACCATGTCGATCAGCAGGCCCGCCATGCCGACCTGTCCTATGTCCTGGAAGGTCAGGCGCAGCCCATACAGCACGATGCCCGCACGTAGCAGCCACTGCTTGGAAAAGCCCACGCCGGCACCGGCGTGGACGGCCAGGCGTGGATACAGCGTATTGCCCAGGCCGATACCCAGCGCGATGGCCAGGGTCAGGGCACTCAGGCCATGGGCCTGGAGTGCCGGCCGATCGCCCAGCACCAGCGCCACCACCGCCACCACGGCAGTCAAGGCCAGACCAGGCAAGCGCGGCTGCCAGCGCTGGCGCAACGACAGAGGTGCGGGCAGGGTGGGAGTGGCGTTCACAGGGCGGACTCGGTCAGTGGAAGACCGGTCCAGACTGCACCCATGCTAATTACCTGTAAAACGACTAATATCGCTATGAATTACCTGAAAAGAAGGTTGAAAAATGCTGCGTCTGACCTTGCGGCAATGGCACGTCGTGGTGGCTGTCGCCGATGCCGGCACCACCACCGCCGCCGGGCAGGTGCTCGGGCTGTCCCAGTCTGCGGTCAGCGCGGCCCTGAACGAGTTGGAACACCAGCTGCCCGACCCGTTGTTCGACCGGGTCGGTCGCCGTCTGCTGCTCAACGCGCATGGGCGGGCCCTGCTGGATCCGGCGCGTGCCCTGCTGCAGGCGGCGTCCTCGCTGGAGCAGCGCGCCGAAGCCCGCCCCGTGCAGTTGCGCATCGCCGCCAGCACCACCATCGGCAATTACCTGCTGCCCGCGCGGATCGCAGGGCTGCAGGCGCTGCACGCACAGACCCGGGTGGACCTGCAGATCGGCAACAGTGCCGACGTGGTCGAGCAGGTGCAGCGGCTGCAGGTGGATGTCGGGCTGATTGAAGGTCCGTGCCATGCCAGCGGGTTGCAGGTGCAGCCCTGGCAACGCGACGAACTGGTGATCGTGGCGGCGGCTTCAGGGCCGGCCCGGATGACCACGGACGCCCTGCGCAGCGCCCGCTGGCTGCTGCGCGAACCCGGCTCCGGGACGCGCGAGGCGGTGGAGCAGGGCCTGCTGCCGCATCTGCATCACTTCGCCGACAGCATGCAGCTGGGCAGCAGCGAGGCGATCAAGCAGGCGGCGGCCGCTGGCCTGGGCCTGGCCTGCCTGTCACGGCATGCGGTGGCCGACCTGCTGGCCCTGGGCAGCCTGCAGGTGGTGCGGACCGGGCTGCCGCCACTGTCGCGGCAGCTCTGGAAGGTGCAGCACCCGCACCGGCCGTTGCCGGCTGCCCTGGACGCGCTGCTGCGCTAGGCGACGGCGGCGGGTGCTCGCGCTTACAATGGTGGGATGCCTCTGATTACTCTGCAGAACGTCGACTTCAGCGTCGGCGGCCCGTTGTTGCTGGAAAAAGCCGAATTGTCGATCGAGCCGGGCGAACGCATCGCCCTGATCGGTCGTAACGGTGCCGGCAAATCCACCCTGCTCAAACTGCTGTCCGGCGACCACAAGCCCGATGACGGCGAAGTCCGCGTGCAGCAGGGGGTGCGGGTCACCCGGCTGGAACAGGAAGTGCCACACGGTGCCGCGGGCAGCGTGTTCGATGTGGTGGCCGATGGCCTTGGCGAACTGGGCCAGTGGCTGGCCGAGTTCCATCACCTCAGCCATGCCGAGGTCTTCGACGGCGACGCGCTGGGCGCGGTGCAGGCCAAGATCGATGCCGCCAATGGCTGGGGCCTGGACCAGCGGGTCGAAGAGACCCTGACCAAGCTGGAGCTGGATGGCGAGGCCGAATTCGGTCGGCTTTCAGGCGGCATGAAGCGTCGCGTGCTGCTGGCGCGCGCGCTGGTGTCCGCGCCCGACCTGCTGCTGCTGGACGAACCGACCAACCACCTGGACATCGAAGCCATCGACTGGCTCGAAGCCTTCCTCAAGAGCTGGAGCGGCAGCGTGGTGTTCGTCACCCACGACCGCCGCTTCCTGCGCGCGCTGGCCACCCGCATTGTCGAGATCGACCGTGGCCAGGTCACCAGCTGGCCCGGCGACTGGGCCAACTACGAGCGCCGCCGCGAAGAACGGCTCAACGCCCAGGCGCAGGAGAACGCCCGCTTCGACAAGCTGCTGGCACAGGAAGAGGTGTGGATCCGCCAGGGCATCAAGGCTCGCCGCACCCGCGACGAAGGCCGCGTGCGCCGCCTCAAGGCGATGCGAAGCGAGCGTTCGCAGCGCCGTGAGATGAGCGGCAACGTCAAGATGGAAGCGGCGCAGGCCGAGAATTCCGGCAAGAAGGTGATCGACGTCAAGGACATCTCGTTTGCCTTCGGCGAACGCTGCATGGTCAAGGACTTCAGCACCACCATCCTGCGTGGCGACCGCATTGGCCTGATCGGTCCCAACGGCAGCGGCAAGACCACGCTGCTGAAACTGCTGCTGGGCGACCTCACGCCGGACAGCGGCGAAGTGGTGGCCGGCACCAATCTGCAGATCGCCTATTTCGATCAGTACCGTGCGGTGCTGCGCGAAGACTGGACCGCCATCGAGAACGTGGCCGAAGGCCGCGATTTCCTCGAATTCAACGGAAAGCGCAAACATGTGCATGCCTACCTGCAGGACTTCCTGTTCACGCCCGAGCGCGCGCGTGCGCCGATCACCCGCCTGAGCGGTGGCGAGCGCAACCGGCTGCTGCTGGCCAAACTGTTCGCGCAGCCGTCCAACCTGCTGGTGATGGACGAACCGACCAACGATCTGGACGTGGAAACGCTGGAGCTGCTGGAAGAGCTGCTGGCCGACTACACCGGCACCTTGCTGCTGGTCAGCCACGACCGCGACTTCCTCGACAACGTGGTGACCTCCACCATGGTGATGGAAGGCGAGGGCGTGGTGGGCGAGTACGTGGGCGGGTACAGCGACTGGCAGCGTTATGCCGCGCAGCGGGCCGCGCAGGTGGCCCCGGTGGCGGCCAAGGCGGTTGCCCCGACGCCGGCCGTGGCACAGGCCGCACCCGCAACGGCGGCCAAGCGCAAGCTGAGCTTCAAGGACCAGCGCGAGCTGGAACAGCTGCCGGCGAAGATCGAGCAGCTGGAACAGGACGTGGAAGGGCTGACCGCCGCCATGAACGACCCCGCGTTCTACCAGCGCAGCGCACCGGACATGGCCGCGCACACGCAGAAGCTGACCGCCGTGCAGAACGCGCTGGATGCGGCGTACAAGCGGTGGGAAGAGCTGGATAGCTGACGTCTCCAACGTCCTGCGCGACCTGGACCCATCGGAACGAACCGTAGAGCCACGCCCTGCGTGGCTGCGTTCGTGTCAGACACCGCGAAGCCACGCAGGGCGTGGCTCTACGGGGCGGATCAGCACCGCGAAGCCACGCAGGGCGTGGCTCTACGGGGCGGATCAGCACCGCGAAGCCACGCAGGGCGTGGCTCTACGGGGCGGATCAGCACCGCGAAGCCACGCAGGGCGTGGCTCTACGGGGCGGATC
>JBCNQC010000028.1:0-48335 GCA_039592995.1 Stenotrophomonas sp.
CCCTGCGGACCCGCCGCAGCCGAGCCACCTATCTGCGAATATGCCATGAAGCCACCCAGGGTGCCCTGGAAGAACATCGCGGCCATTGGGGGTGCAGTCAGAATCAGCGTTGTGAGGATCAGGCCCATGCCGCCCTGCTGCATGGCCTGGCTGGTGAAGCCATCGGCTGCACCGTCCTTCAGAATCCATTCGTTGAACGCCGCTCGCGCCCAGAACGACACCGACACACGAATCACCATGTCCAGCGCAATCGAGACCATGGCCGCCAGCACCGCCATCGAGAACATGGTGCCGATCCCGTAGAACAGCCAGCGCTTGAACATGTCCTTGGTCTGGTCGAACAGCAGGCACAGGATGAACAGCGGGCCCAGGCCGATGAACAGCGCCATCGCGATTTTGTACAGCAGCAGCATGGAGCCGGCCACTACCGCCGGGCCGCCGGTCCCCAGGCCAATGAAGAACTGGGCCTGGGTCTTTTCATCACTCAGGCTGGGGTCGTCCATCACCTTGATCGCATCGACGCTGGAAAGCGCCACCTGCATCCAGCCCAGCGCTTCGTCGATCTGCTTCTCCGGCGGATCATCCTTGCCGGTCACCACGGTGGTGATCACACCCTTGACGTCGTTGGTCAGGAAGTCCTGGATGCTGGTACCGAACATGGCCATGCTGGTGGCAACGCTGACGATGAGCGCCGCCCGGGCCATGTTGGTCACCAGTGCCATCATCGAGTCACGGCTCTGGCCGGTGACGATGCGGTAACCCTGGATGAGGACCCATAAGGTCATCAGCACCAGCGCGATGCCGCCCACCCAGGTCATCATGTTGTTCAGCAGGTCCAGGCCGAACTTGTTGATGCGATCATCGAGATAATCGAGGATCAGGCGGAAGAAAACGAAGTCGCCGATCGACTGGATACGCGTAGCGTACCCAAGCAGGTCCTGCAGGCCTCCCGTCAAGTCAATGTTCGCGATCGTATCGAGCTTCATATCCATAGTCCTTTGGTCTTATCGCCTACCCGTGCATGCGCGGCAGATCAATCAATGCTCAGTGCTGCCTTCAACGCCACGGTCTGCACCAGATCGGAGGCGAGCTTGTTGCGCTTGCCCTTGAGCGCGGTCTTCGCCAGCAGATTCTGGCGTTGTTCCATCGTGGCGATATAAGCATCGTAGGCCTGCATCTGGGTGCCCCACTGCTGCGCCATCACATTCAGCTGATTGCCCAGACGCGCCGAATCACTCGTGGCCGCCTGCACGCTGCCTACCGAGTTCTTGCTGCTCATGCGACTGCCAAGATTCTCAAGCATGGCCTTCTCGGCCTCGCGGATGGTCTTGTCGAGGAAGTCCACAGAATCGTTGAACTTGCGGTTCTGCATCATCTGGATGTTGACGCAGATCTGCTGCTGCTGCTTCTTCAGATCGCTGTTCATGTCCATGCCCATCACCGACATGACCGTCGACAGATTGAGGCCCATAGCGTCACTGCCACAGGTTTCTTCCACCAGGTACTTGGGATCGACCTTTTCCAGCTTCTCGCCCAGCGGCAGACCGATGGCAAAGTTCAGCGCGTTGAAGATGTCACGGATGCTGTCGATCTGCTGCTTCATCTGATCCCAACGCACGGCCTCCTTGGCGTACTCGGTCGTATCGTCGATCCACGAGCGGACCTCGCCCATGATCGAGGTGATATCAATCACCGGCCAGCCGGCGTAGGCGTTCTGCGTGCCCATCAGCAACGCAGTGGCCAGCACCGCTGCACGCAGACGGGTGCGCTTGGCGGCTTTGGGCTTGTTGTTGCGGTTCGTGTCGTTCATGGTGTGCTCCAATGTCATGTCTTTCATGATCCCCACCCTGTGTCAGGCCGCATCCGAGCTTGCCGCTGCCGGCTTGCCCGATCCCTTGCGATTCTTGTAGAACTCCTCCAGCCACTGTTCCGGCGTGAGTTCGTTGACCGAAATCCGGTTGCGCACGGCGGCGGTCTGCAACACGCGGTGCATGATCTCGATGTTGTCGGTGGATGCGGAGATCACCGAAAGAATGTTGTCCATGCCACGCAGGTTCAGCTGGCACACGCTGGAGGCGTGACCCTGCTTGACCAGGAAGCAGCGTGAGCGTTCGTCCAGCGCGGTCACCACCCGGAACTCCGCCTCGGTCAGCTTCAGGCCGTCCATGTAGTCGGACTTGCTGGCGTTGGGGTTGGGCAGCAGGATCAGCGTGGCGGTCTGCTCGATCAGCGCCGCGGAGATGTCGCTCTTCAGCGCGTCTTCCGGGCTCTGCGTGGCGAAGATGCCGAGGCCGTTCTGCTTACGGATGGTCTTCTGCTTGTTCTTGGCGAATTCCTTCAGGCCGCCCTCGCCGTCCAGGATCTTCCAGAATTCGTCCATCACGTAGATCAGCGGACGGCCGTCGATCAGCGACTCCAGGCGGTGCAGCAGGTAGTTGATGACCGGCACGCGCACTTCGGGGTTGTCGATGATGTCGGTGTAGTCAAAGCCGATGATGTTGGCCTTGGTCAGGTCCACCGTATCCACCGGGTTGTCGAACACCCAGCCCAGCGAGTTGCCGGCGGTCCAGCGGCGCATGCGCGCATACAGGCCGTCGTCGCCCATGTTGGGCAGGCTCTTCTGGAAGTTGGTCATGCTGCGCAGATGCATGGGAGTGTCCAGCATGCTTTCCACGCCGCGGTAGATGTCCTCTTCCTCGCGGGCGCTGTATTCCTTCTTGCCGGCCAGCACCTTGATCAGGTCGGCCAGAAACTGCACGTTGGCTTCGTTGTTCTCGCACTGGAACGGATTGAAGCCGGTGGATGCACCGTTCTCCAGCGCCAGGTAGTTGCCGCCGCAGGCGCGCACGAAGATCTCGGCACCGCGGTCCTTGTCGAAGAAGAAGATGGTCGGCGACGGATCGTACTTCTGCACCTGGCTGAGCAGGAAGTTGATCAGTGCGGTCTTACCGGTACCGGACTTACCAATCACCATGGTGTTGGCGATGGCCTTTTCACCCAGGGAGTTTTCCGAGGGATGGGTGGCGTGGAAGTTGAAGTAGTACGGCTGGCCGTTGGTGGTCTGCAGCGTGGTGACGCAGTCGCCCCACGGGTTGTTGTGCTGCTTGCCGGTGGCGAAGTTGTGCAGCGGCGACAGCCCAAGGAAGTTCAGCGAGCTGAGGTTGGCCAGGCGGGTGCGGTAGCGCCAGTTGCCCGGCAGCTGCGAGTAAAACGACGAGGTCACGGCCACGTCTTCCTTCACCGACACGAAACCGGCGTTGGACAGCTCGGCGCGGGTGGCGGCCACGTTCTGGGAAAGCTTGGCCTGGCTGTCACCAAACACCGCCAGGGTGTAGTGGTACTCGCCGAGCACGAAGTTGCCGGACGACAGCTGGTCCATGGCCTGGTCCAGCTCGATGATCTGGCTGACGGCCTTGTCGCCGGAGGAGATCATCATGCCCTTGGTACGGTCGAGCACCTTCAGCGCGTCCTGTCGGCCCATCGGGCTGAAGGAATGCGTCACCACGTACTCGAAGTCCAGATACTTCAGGCCGTTGAGAATGCCCGGGTAGGTACCCTCGGCATACTCCTTGATGTTCAGGATGGCACCGAAGTGATTCGTGCCATTCGGTGTGGAAATGACGAAGTCGCCGGTCTTGGCCGAGAACATGTGCTTGCTCACCGGCAGGTAATCCGGCACCGGCGCGCCGAGCACGGGCACGGGCTCGTCGATGCGGTTGATCAGGTAGCCGAAGAACTCCAGCGTTTCCGAGAACACGATGCCATTCTTGGCTTCGTACATCCCTAAGCGGTACGGGGCGTAGTCACGGATCACCGCTTCCACGTTGCCGGCCAGCTCCATCAGCTTTTCGATGGCCTGGGTCTGCTCGGCCTGCAGCTTGTTGGTATCGGCCGACTTTTCCACGAAGCGCTTACCCGCCACCACCGGGCGGTAGATCATGGTCAGGTACAGCTCGTTCTGCATGATGCGCTGCGAACCCAGCATGCCCATGTATTCGTCGGACACGTCCTGGTTGAACTTCTGCTTGTAGTGGCTCTTGCCCTTGAGCGTGCGGCGACGACGGATGTCGTGCGCCCAGAACGCCACGTTCACGAAGTCCGGCGCACGCAGGGTCTGCAGCAGCCGGTTGAAGGTGTTGTGCTTGTGTTCCAGCTCCCACTCTTCGCGGCCCACGAACGGCAGCCCTTCCAGATGCCAGGTCAACAGGTAATCGCCGCCAGTCGTCTTGACCACGTTGGTGGACACGTGTGACGACAGCGGGATGAATTCGGCAATGGAAGTGTCTGGGCTGAACATGACTGCATCAGTTTCCGATGGTGGGCGTTGCGGGGTTGGAATGGCCCGGGCAGTGGCTGCCAGGGCCATTCCGGCACTCAATCCTTGCGTGCTGGGGTCTTGCGGTAGTGATTCGGGGTGAACACCCACATGCCGTCATGGTCTTTCACGTTGCGGGCCTTCAACTTGAACTGCAGGCGAAGGCCGAGCAACCGGAAGATCATCTCGTCACGTTTGGCCATGTTGCGCATGATGAACACGGCAACCGGAATGGAACCCAGGTACCAGAAGTTCGTGTACACACTCAACAGGAACAGACCACCCACAACGAAGAAGAACGGCACGTAGGGAACGCCCATGAACATCGCTGGGCGTGTGCAACCTCGAAAAACGACGTTCTTATGCACCGTAGTAGGTCAGCAGGTTGCTGACCATGCCGGTGGTATTGGAGCAGGCGCTGTTGTCCGAGCTGTCACCCAGCAGCATGCTGGCGATCTGGCCGGCCGCACCGATCAGCAGGCCACCAATCAGGATCGGAGCCACGTCAGCAATGCGCTTGTGGGCGAAGGCGATCTGGTAACCGGCGAAGATGACGGCGATGGTGACGACGGCGATCGAGGCAATGCTGAGCAGGCCGTTGATGCTGTTGAAGAAGCCGCAGACCTTCTGGTCGGTGCCGCCGAATTCCTGTGCGAACGCGGTCGGCGCAAAGAGCGCGCCAACGAAGGCGGTGGCCATCAGCACGGTCTTCAGGGTGCGCTGGGCGTTGACGAGGTCGAGATTGAATCGCTTCATGGGTGGATATCCTTGTTGATGGGCTTGCATTACTGAAGTGGTCAATCGGGGGCTTGACCGTGCCGCGCCTTCGTCAGAAAACGAAGGCTGCATCCCCTGCGGGAACCGGTGGACCCGACGGCAGGGTTGCCGGCGGGGTGTACTGCGCGGGTGCCGAACCGGCCGGGACCGGCGCATTGCGCTCGCTCCACGGCCGCAGCATGACGGGTGCTTCTGGACCACCGGCAAGCGGTGCTGCCTGCTGCGGCATCGGTGCCTGCTGCATGGGCAGCTGCTGCGGCGCGGCAGCGGGCTGTGGCATCACCTTGTCCACGGCCCCCAGCACCACGCGCGACAAGGCCTGGTCAGCGGTGTTCAGCAGGCTGCCACGCACGGCGTCCTTGGTTGACGGATACACCACGAACGCGCGCGCCGGGTCGTCCGGCAGCGACTGCGCCTGGGCATAGGCCGCCGCGATGGCGGGAGTTGAGGCGATGATGCGGCTTGGGGCCGGGGAATCAAACTGCGGATGGTGCTCGACTTTCACGCTGCGGCGCGAGGTACCGCGCGGCACCACGTCGATCGGGCGGGTTCCGCCCACCGCGGCCACACGCTGGCTGCGCTGGATGGAGTCGTAGATCTTCTGCACGTAGCCGTGGCGGAACCCGGTGGTGAAGTTGCCGGAGTAGTAGCAGCTGAACGACTTGCCCCAATCCCCGCCGGAGCGCTTGTAGCACTCGGCCAGAATGCGCGAGCCGGCGACCAGGTTCTCGCACTGGCGGAAGGCTTTCTCGTACGAGTCCAAGCCATACTTGGCCAGGTTGTAGCGGTTCACCTGGGCCAACCCGACCGAGAAGTTGTAGCCCTTCTCTTCCAGCATGCGCACGGTGGCCAGCGCTTCGTCGAGCTGCTTGGGCTGGCGCGCCAGCGCGCCGCCCACCACGCCGATGGCGAACGGGTTGCGCGAGGACTCCACGTTGATCACGTGCTGCATCACGTCCATGGGCACGGCCATGTCCTGGCAGGCAGCGGCTTCAATTCCGGGAAGCATCAGCTCTCCTGCCCCTGCGCACGGCCGGGATTGAAATCAATGCCGGTGATGTAACGCGAACCGGCATGGGCCTTGATGTGCACGACGATATCGATGGTCATCATCAGCAGGCGCTTGATCACGTCGAACTCCAGGCCCGAACCTTCGGTGGACGCCTTCACCATCAGCGCCAGCTGGTCCCAGGTCTGTTCCGGGCTGCCGGCGTGGCAGCTGGTGATCGAACCGGGGTGACCGGACGCGCAGTTACGGATGAAGTAGAACGCCTCATCGCCGCGAAGCTCGGCGAGGATGATGCGTTCGGGCTTCATGCGCAGGCAGGCTTCCATGCAGCTCTTGGCAGTGACGTTGCTGGTGCTCTGGCCACCCTTGGAATACAGCAGGTGGACCACGTTGGGCTGGGTGAGGAACAGCTCGCGGGCGTCCTCGATGGTGACCAGCCGCTCGTTGTCCGGAATGTGGTTGACCAACGCCTTCATGAACGTGGTCTTGCCGCTGCCGGTTGCGCCGGAAACGACGATGTTCTTGCGGTACTTCACCGCGTGCCGGAAGAACTCGGCGTACTGTTTGCTGGCGCGCAGCTCCAGCAGTTCGCGGTCCTGTTCGCTCAGGCTGCCGTCCTGTTCCAGGATCTGGTTGAAGAAACCATCCTCGTGGTACTGGCTCAGCGTTTTGGTGTGCTTGGACGGCAGACGGATGGTGATTGAGACCTTGCCGGCGTCGCACGCCGGCGGAATCACGAACTGCGCACGCTGGCCGGTGGGGAACGTCAGCGACACCACCGGGTCAGCGTCGGTAATACGCTGACCGGTGTTGCTTTCGTTCACCACCGCCGTGCAGAACTGCCGCGCCCGCTCGAAGGTGAGCGTCGGCACTTCCACGCGCTGCCACCCCGCCCGGGTTTCCAGGTACAGCTCGCCGGGACGGTTGATACAGATTTCCGTCACATCCGGCGAGCTCATGTACTCGGCAATTCCCAGCACTTCGTACTGATAGCGCAGGAAATCGCTGGAGACTTGGGCAATGGGGGCCACTTCTGCATCCATGGTCAGGTCACTTCGTCAACGGCGTCCAAGAACCTGGGTGAAGTCGACGTCCTTGGCGACATAGACATTGATCCGCGTGCCCTGGTTGATGGTCACGGTCGGGCGCGGACGGTTGCTCAGCGCCTCGCCAGCCAGACGTTCCATCTGACGCGCGGTGGCGCTTTCATACGGCGACTGCACGGCCATGCCACTGTTGGTCACGGTGGTGGTTTCCGGGCCATGCTCGGCAGCGGCGTACTTGAAGGCATCGGCCAGCAGGCTGATCATCAGCGCCGAGGCAATGCGCTTGCCCCAATGCGCGCTGTACTGGCCCGGAAGGCCCGCGCCACCCAGCCCGTCGATACCCGGGCTGGACATCGCCACGTCGATACCGTTCGGGGTGGTGATGCGGTCCCAGATGACTTCCACGCGATCGCCCACCGGGCCGCCGCCGTACGAACCGTAGATCTTGGACCCCTTCGGCAACAGCAGGGTGCGGCCGTTGATGGAGTAGACCGGTTCGGTCAGCAGGCACGATGTGTAGCCGGCGTAGTCGGTGATGATGCGGGTTTCCAGGATGCAGCGCAGGTAGGTGCCGCGCACCAGCAGTGCATCCGGCGAGCGGATGAAAGACGCATTGGACACGTCTTCCACGTCCGGGCCACGCTGGACCTTGGCCGGAGCGGCCGGCGGACCGCCGTTGCTGGCCTGGATCGCGGCCAACATCATCTTGCTGTAATCATCGTTCGGGTTCGACGGGGCATTGCCGTCGCCACCGCCGACACCGCCACTGCTGCCGATGCGGCGGTCAAGCAGGCTGGGGCCACGGTCGATCTCACGCTCAGCCGGCTCACGCATGTTGTAAGCGCTGACACGCTCCGGCTCACGCTCCGGCAGCGGCGGCAGCATCGGAATCGGCTGAGCCTCTTCCGTCGGCACCGGCGGAACCATCGCCGAGCTGTCCGGCCCCAGGCGCGGCATTTCCGGCGCGGAGGCACGGGTGGTTTCGGCCTGCTTCTTGACTTCGTCGTCGGCGCTGCCCTTGCGGAACAGCAGGAAGCCCATGGCCACCAGCAGCACCAGAATGCCGCCCAGGAAGGCCAGCGCCTTGCGGTTCAGGCGCTGCTCTTCAGCCGAACGCAGCTGCGGTGCTGCTGCGTCCAGGTTGGGAGCGGCCTGCGCCTGCGTGTTGCCGAAGTACGGGTTGGACGGATCGACGTTGTCGTGGCCGTACTGGCCCTGCCCGTCGTCGCGGTTGTCGTTCGGGTCGTTGCCCGGAGTGTTGTGCTGGGTCATTTCTTCACGTTCCTTCGCAGGCCCACAACGTTGTCGCCATGGCGGACAACCAGGTACGGGTAAGTGCCGTGGACGATGAGGGTGTTGCCTTCCACGGTGGTGTTGACCACGTACTCCTCACCATACTCCGCGTCACGGCCGAACACCGCCGGGAAAATGCCGGTCTTGTACTCAGGCGAGTTCGGCAGTTTCACGTAGGTGAAACGGCTGTCGTCATACACGTTGACCGGAATCAGCCAGCCCATCTTCTTCGGGCGGCGGGTCGAGTAGGAGTAGTCGAAGTTGTACTGACGGTCCTTGGCCAGCTCGGTGCTGAGCAGCGGCTTGGCCTCTTCCTCGACGGCGGTCTGGGCGATGCCGAATTCGGTATCGCTGGGATAGGTGAAGGCGATCTTGTACTGCACGCCGGCACGACGGGCCTGTTCCAGCTGACGCCAGTCGGTGGCCACGACCTTCAGTTCGAAGATGTACGAATGGGTTTCCGTGCGCACCATCATGTTGGTGTCCACGTCCACGTTCTTCGGCTTCAGATAGAAGACGTTCTCGCGGCGGGTCAGCTCCCAGCCACTGCTGAAGCCGGTGCTGTAATCAAGGATCTTCTCGTTCGGGCTTAGTTCGATCTGGGTGGTGAGACCCAGGCCGGTGCGAACCGGATAGATGCGGTCCTGCTCATACTCGTAGTGATCGACCGCCTGCGCCGAAACGCCTGCGGAGAACATCAGCGACAGCATTGACACGAAGGCCAATGCGCCTCCCTTTACCTTTCGACGACTCATCGGTTGCTTGCTCCATCAGCAGTTCCGGTGGAATTACCTTGTGCTGGCCTCATGGCCGGCTGCCCCTGCATCTGTTGACCCGGCACGCCCGGCTGCGCCGGGTAGCCGCCCTGCGGTGCCGGCTGGCCCGGGTACGGCTGGCCCTGCACCGGCTGACCCGGTACGCCCTGCCCCTGCGGATAGCCCTGCGGCGGGACCGCCACCGGCTGGCCGGTGACCGGGTCGATGGCCGGATTGGCGGCGGCCGCAGCGGCGGCAGCCTGCGCGGCCTGATTGGCTTCGAACGCGGCCTGCTCGGACTGCTGCTGCAGCGCTGCGTCATCCGGACCCGGAATGCCACGCGAGTAGTCGTTGTCGACGCGGTATTCGTACACTTCCAGGCCCAGCGGATTCAGGATGCGCTCCTGTTCGTTCAGCGCCAGGCTCTTGTTGTAGCGGAAGCGCATGGTCACCAGCTGGTTGTCCAGGTAACTGGTGCTGGCCTTGACCTTGTCGTAGATGCTGCGCTGGATACGTACGGACGCACCGCGGAAGCCGCCGTTCTGCTGCGCCTCCAGCGGGGTGATGCTGAGGATCTTGACGCGGATCGCGCGCTCCTTGCTGTACAGGAACACCGGACTCTGCGGATTGTTCGGCGCATAGCGTGCACGGATCGCATCACTGACCGGTTTGGTCGACATCACGTGCACCAGCTGCCAGTCGCGCAGCCCCATCACCGCGAAGTCGTACGACTCACGCGCCATGACGTACTGGGCCACGTTGCTGCGGTTGATCGCATCGCTGGCGGTGATGTCCTGGCCTTCGAACGTTCCCTTCAAGCGAGCCACCGTGGCGGTACCGCTGTAGGCGTCGGCCATGACGATGAAGGGCACCTTCTCCTTCAGCGGCAACATGTAGTAGTAGCCACCGGCCAGCGCCAGCGACATCACCAGCGAGGCACCAGCTACCCACCACGCGCGGCGTTCGCTGCGACGTGCCAGATCGGCCACGGTGACCTCATAGCTCACCGCCTTGGCGATGGCCTGGTCCACTTTGGGGCTGTTGCCTGCGTCCTTTTTTCGGAACATGGAATTCATCCGTACTGCTGGAAGATCAATGGGCACGGCACCCCGGCATGCAGCGCCGGGAGCAACGCGTTCGTGAGCACCCGCAGGCGATCAGCTTCCGTTGGACGCGGCGGCAGCGGGTGCCGACACGGTGGAAGCGGAAACCGACTGCACCACAATCTGGTTGCCCACGATGGAAACCGAAACGCCCTGCCCGGCATACGCGGCGCTGACATCGATCATCGCCTGCTGCGGATTGGTGGTGGTGATGGTGGAAACCGCGCCGTACAGCGTGTAATCGGAGCTGAGGCGGTAGTCCAGGGTCATGCCCGAGTCCTTCGCCCAACGTTCGAGCATGGCCTTGAGCGTGCCGTCCATCGGCGAAGCCTGATAGACGTAGCTGGAATACAGCGGAATTTCCTGGGTGGTGTTGGCGAAACGATTCACCGGCTTCCAGCGGCCACCGAAATCCGGTGCCGGCTTGGTTGCACAGCCGGCCAGCATGACGGCGGCAGTGACCACGGCAACAACGCAACCCTTAGACAGAAACGCTTGCTTCATACGGACTTCCCTATGGCGTACGGAATAGCGGCTTTAACTCGGAGATTCAGAAAACGCGTTGGCGCGTCGAGCCCTGCTTCAGGCGCGACGTGCGGTTGGTGCGTATCGGTACAACCGTGAAACACCTTTCAGCGGTATGACCGGGCCCCCGCCCCGTCTGATGTGCACACGCCCCGAACACCGGGTTCGGCCCCTGCGCTGCACACCTGCTCCGAGAAAAGCCATCCATGTTCCTCTTGACTGCTTCAGTGCCCACTTCCGGCACTGTACTCAACTACAAAAACCTGACGACTGGAACGTCCATCACAAATACGATGCCACAGTTCAGCGTCAGATCGATGTCAATCGCGACAAATTTTTTACATTTGCCGCCCCAATTTGCGATGCGCGTCACATTGCGGCGCGCACACCGTCACAGCTCAAGCATCTTCACATCCGTTTTGGGTAACAGGCGGGAGGTGAAGTACTTGTCCTTGTAATACTTGATCTTGTCGCACTTGACCGGGTGCGGGATGCCTTCGTACAGGAACACCTCGTGGTCCATGCCCATGGCCTTGAGTTCCTGCGGCAGCATCAGCGCACGGCGCTCTTCGGTGAAGTTGTGGGTCTTCTCACGCGCATGGGTGACGTTCTTCTTGCGCACGGTGGTGTAACCGAGCATTTCCGAATAGTCGTTGGCGTCCTGCTGTTCGCGCGGGGCGTACAGGATCTGCAGCGCGTGGTTGGTGATGATGGTGCGCGACACGTCCCGGCCGTAGGTGGCATCCAGCTGGGCCATGCTCTGGATGATGGGCAGCAGACGCACGTTGTAGCCGGCCATGTACGAAACGGCCGAGGCAATGATGTCGACCTTGCCGATGGAGGTGAATTCGTCCATCAGCAGCAGCACCTGGTACTTCAACTCCGGATTGCCCTTGGGCAGTTCCTTGGTGTTGAGGTTGATGATCTGGCTGAAGAACAGGTTGATGATGAGGCGGCTTTCGGCCAGCTTGTTGGGCTGGATGCCGATGTAGACGGTCATCTTCTTCTTGCGCAGGTCGGTCAGCAGGAAGTCGTTGGCACTGGTGGCCTTGTCCAGCACCGGGTTGATCCAGGCGTTCAGCGGTTCCTTGAAAGTGCCCATGATTGACGCGAAGGTCTCGTCCGCCTGCGACAGCATGTTGGCGAATGCGGCCTTGGCATTGCCCGACAGGAACGGCTGCGTGGACAGCGATTGCAGGTATTTCTTCAGGTCGGTGCCGTCGCCGGTGGACAGGCGGAAGATGGCACCGAGGGTGGGCGTGCCGCTGCCGGCCGGGAAGCCCATGGCGCGTTCGTCGTCCCAGTTCTCGAACAGGTACAGACCAAAGGCCATGAAGGCATTGCGCGCCTGGCTGACCCAGAACTTCTGGTCGTCCGAGCCGTCCGGATACAGCATCGCCGCGATGCTCATCATCTCAGAGACGCGGAAATTCGGGTCATCCGACACGTAGCTGAGTGGATTCCAGCGATGGGTGCGCTTGTCTTCGGCGAAGGGATTGAACAGGAACACCTCGTGGCCCTGGCTGGCACGCCAGCCGCTGGTGAGGTCGAAATTTTCCTGCTTGATGTCCAGTACGACGATGGATTCGCCGTACTCGAGCAGATTCGGAATGACCACGCCAACGCCCTTGCCCGAACGGGTGGGTGCGGCCAGGATCACGAACTGCTGGCCGCCCAGGCGCACCAGCTTGCCGCCGAAGCTGCCCACGACAATGCCGCTGTCGCTCTTCTTGAACATGCCGTGCTTGGCCAGATCGGCGGCGGTGGCGAAGCGTGCGTCACCGTGGATCGACTTCTTCTTCGGCTTGAACATCAAGAACAGCACGACCAGCAGCACCAGCAGCGGCAGGCCGAAGCCCAGCACGCCGGCGAGCTTGATTTTGGTCAGATAAGGAGCCACCGCGGGCAGGTCCATGCCGCGCAGGTACACCAGGTAGGTGTTCGCTGCGTAATAGCTGGTGTCCACACCGAGGAACACAAGCGCGAGATAGCCCGCCAGGGCATAGCCCCCGATCGCGGTCAGCAGAACAAGTACAGCAGTGGCAACCATCTTCTGCGTGGACAAACCCTATCCTCCATGACGCACCCCGAAGGGCACTGCGGCTAGCGACGACGCCGGCGTGGCCTCGTACGCGTTTCTTTCCTTTCGTCTTCCGCCAGGACGGGTTCGTCCTGCTCCAGCAGTTCGCGCCAGCGGGCGTGCGCCTGTTCGAGCGAGAGAACCTCACTGATTCTCTCGCCGCCAGTCGTCAGCACGGCATAGCCAATCACGTCCGCCGGGTTGTAGACCGGTGAATGTGTCAACGCTACCAGCTGATACCTGCCATCGGCCCGCAATGCATGAGGGTACTGGACCATCGCGCACGCTCCCCGGTCGACTTCAGTGGGCGCATCCTAATCCACACTGCCGCGTATGCCAATCAGAAAATCCTTACGCGGCAATGGGCGACAGACGGACGGCAACGCGCGGCAGGCACCATACGGCACCTGCAGCGCGTTACATACATGCGTTACATGGAGTGATTGATGTGTGACGTGACCTGCACTTTCGGCGCAGCATCGCCGGCGTTGCGCCGGATGACCACCGGTTCCCTTACCCGCTGTGCCACATACGAAAGGCTGGCGGCGAGGATGAAGGTGTAGCCCAGAAGCTCGGTGGTCTCTTCAATGGTGTTCTTGAACACCCGGATGTACTGGTCGCCGAGCAGACCTGTCCACAGCGAGGTCATGCCGATCAGGCGCGAGTAGAACAGCAGCAGTACCAGACCAATGACCATCACCGTGCCGGGGCGAGAGCCAAGGAAGCGGACCAGACCCGACAGCGTCGCGCGCAGGTCGCGGCTTGCCCAGGCCAACGAGCCCACGATCAACAGCGCCACCGGGTACTTCCACAGGCCATGCGCGATCAGATCAAGCGCTTCGTCCATCTCGCGCAGGAACATGCAGGCGAAGAAGGCGGCGGCCAGCAGCGCGAAGCGACGATCATCGCGACGTGCAATCGCCAACCGCACGAAGGCCAGCACGCTGGCCGCGAGGAAGCCTTCCTGGGTCAGTTCCACCAGCGACCACTCGCCTACCGCGTTGCCCAGCCAATGGATGTCCAGCCATGCCAGCAGCGGCGGCAACATCACCATCACGCCAAACAGGAACGCACGGCCCAGGTAGGACGCCAGCAGCTGAAGATCATTTTTCATCGAAAGCACCCGCGCCACACCGGCGCACAACGTAGCGACACGCCATGCGTGTCGAAGGGCGCGCATTATCGATGTCATAAAAATGTCGTTAAATACCACCAGTGGAACAATGCGTGATCTTGACCCCTCATCGTTCAGTCAAGAGACATGAAGGCGTACGCGCGCCATGCGCACCACTGATTTCCACGAAATCGGGCCATCCTGGTACGGATTTGCTGCACCGCACCAAGTACAATGGCGATCCGTAAAAACGATTACATCCCGCCGCATGAGCTCCACCGCCCCTACCCTCGCCGAGCGCCTGACCCCTCGCGAGCGCACCCTGATCCTGTTGGCCCTGTCGCTGGGCGGCTTCGCCATCGGCACCAGCGAGTTCGCCGCCATGGGCCTGATGCTGGAGATCAGCCGCGGCCTGGGCATCGGCGAGACCCAGGTGGGCCACCTGATCAGCGCCTACGCCATCGGCGTGGTGGTCGGTGCCCCTGTGTTGGCCTTTGCCGGTGCCGGCTATGCGCGCCGCACCCTGCTGCTGGGCCTGATGGGCTTCTATGCGGTGGGCAACCTCGCCAGTGCGCTGGCTCCGAACTACACCACCATGCTGCTGGCCCGCTTCGTGGCCGGCCTGCCGCACGGTGCCTACTTCGGCGTGGCGATGCTGGTGGCCGCGGCGATCAGCCCACCGGGCCAGCGTGGCAAGGCGGTCTCCAAGGTGCTGCTGGGTCTGTCGATCGCCATTCTGGTCGGCAACCCGCTGACCACGTGGCTCGGGCAGCAGCTGAGCTGGCGTACGGCCTTCGCCCTGGTCAGCGTGCTGGCCATTGCCACCGTAGCCATGATCGCGCGCTATCTGCTGCCGGACCCGAACGAGGTACGCACCTCGCCGATGCGCGAACTGCGCGCGTTCAACCGGACCCAGGTGTGGATGGCGCTGGCCATTGGCTCGGTCGGCTTTGCCGGCATGTTCTGTGTCTTCACCTACCTGGCCCCCACCCTGGTGCAGGTCACCGGCGTGCGCGAGTCGTGGATGCCGGTGGCGGTGGGCATCTTCGGCGTCGGCGCGATCATCGGCAATGTCGCCGGCGGCTGGCTGGTGGACAAGTTCCAGTTCCGCGCCGCGCCCATCGTGCTGCTGTGGTCGGTGGTGGTGCTGATGCTGTTCCCGCTGGCCGCCAACGCCGTGTGGAGCGTGGTGCCGGTGATTGTCGCCGTGGGCACCATGGGCGCACTGGCCGCCGTGCTGCAGACCCGTCTGATGGACGTGGCCGGTGAGGCACAGACGCTGGCCGCTGCGTCCAACCACGCGGCGTTCAACACCGCCAACGCGCTCGGCCCGTGGCTGGGCGGCATGGCCATCGGCGCCGGTTTCAGCCCGGCAGTCACCGGGTATGTCGGTGCAGCCACGGCCGTAGGCGGCCTGCTGCTGTGGGGCGTGGCGGTGCTGGTGGAGCGCCAGGGTCGTGCGCAGGTTGCCTGCGAACAGCAGGGCTGAGCAACGTAGGGACACGCCATGCGTGTCCACGAAACCTGATCGAAGCGTAGAGCCACGCCCAGCGTGGCTGCGCCCCTCCTCAAGCTCCTCAGAACCGGTAATTCACACCGGTATAGAAGAGTCGCCCGACGTTGTCATACTGCGCGCTACCGACGCCTGTGCCATAGAGGTTGAACGGCGGCTCACGGTCAAACAGGTTCCGCACGCCCAGATACAGATTCAGCCTTTCGCTAGCCTTGTACCCGACCCTGGCATCTGTGAACGTCATCCACGAAACCTTGATGGGATCCTGCAGGTCCGGGTTGGTCGCGTACTGCTCGTTGCTCACCAGGATCTGGCTGTCCACATAGCGGGTGCGCAGGGTGACATCCCAGGCACCACGGGCATAGCCAAGGGTCAGAGTACCTTTCCACGTCGGCGTGCCCAGCACGTTGCGCTCATCCTCGACCTCGTCCGGGAAGCTCTGGAACGGGTAGCGGAGAAACTGCCTGAGGTAAGTCCCTTCCAGCTTCGCTGTCAGGTGCCCACCGAATACATTCTCGGCGACGTAGTCGATGCCGAAGTCGATGCCGCGTGCCCGCAGCCTGGAGATGTTGAGCGGTACCACCTGCAACCCCGTGATCGCGTAAGGGTCATCGGTGATACCGTCGATGTCGCGGCTGATGGCAGCGCAGAACTCGTTGTCGATGCCACCCGCTGCGTCCACGCAGCGGTCTGCCAGTTGTTGGCCGCTGACGGCACTGATGGCATCCTCGATCTGGATGTCCCAGTAGTCCACGGTGATGCCAAAGCCCGGCAGCGCCGTTGGCGTGAATACGGCACCCACGGTGAACGTCCTGCTGGTCTCTTCAGACAACGCAGGGTTTCCGCCTGACAGGCCGCGACGCGTGGAAGTGTCGTTGGGCGTCCAGCCCACCGGCACGCCGAGTGCGTTGCAGTTTGCCTGGCGCACCACCGGATCCGCGCCACGACCAATATTGGCTGCAGAACACGGATCGCTGATGGAGAAGAAGTTCACCGACTGCGGATCGAAGAGCTCGGAGATGTTCGGCGCGCGCACCGCATTGGAGTAGGTGCTGCGCAGGCGCAGGGAGTCGTTGAACGCCCAATCCAGCCCTGCCTTCCAGCTGACCGTGGTACCCACCGTGGTGTAGTCGGAGACACGACCTGCCAGGTCGAGATTGACGCTCTGCGCGAAGGGCAGATCGGCCAGCAGCGGCAGGCTTAGTTCCGCGAACGCCTCGCGGACCGAATACTGGCCACGCTGGTTCTGGATCGCATTGAGGAAGGTCAGGTCGGCCTGCTGCAGCGGGTCGGTGGTCTGCTGGCTGGTCTCCTTGCGGAACTCGACACCCGAAGCAAAGCCCACCGCGCCGGCGGGCAGCGCGAACAGTTCGCCCTTGGCGAGGTTGGCCGAGAGGACCTGCTGGGTCAATTCGGTGCGGCTGGGGGTACGCGCATTGAACCACGCCGCCGCACCCGGCGACACGGCACCTTCGCCGAAGATGCTGGTCGGGATGCACCCGGCCAGCAGGTCCTGACCATTGAGTGGATTCTGCGGACCGGCAAGACCATCACGCGTGGCCCGGCAGACAATGTTGCCATTGTCGTCAAACACCGCATCAATCGAAGCGTTGAAGCGATCGGGAATCTGATTGTTCAGATTCGTCCGGGTCTCCACGGTGCGCCCGTAGTTGGCGCTGGCCTCATATGACCAGTCCGATCCGAACACGCCCTGGATGCCCGCGACGATGCGGCCGGTCTTGCGTGTGGTGTCCTCGCCGCGGAACCCGGCATCGGTGTTGTTTCGATTGATGCGCAGGCGCGTGAGGCCGTTGTCGTCCATGAACTGCCCCAGCTCGTCGCTGATGTAGGCATTGTCACGTGGAACCACGTACGTGCCGAACGACGGCCCGGACGTGGAGAACGCTTTTACCTTGTTCTGCGCCCACTTGCTTTCAACGAAGATCCGGTGGTTGTCGTTGAGATCGAAGCCGACGTTCGCATTGACCGAGCCGGTGCTGTTGCTGGGCTGCATCTGGCCGTACCGGTTCGGGTCCAGGCTGTCGCAGTCGGAGCAGCCGCTTCGGGTGGGGTCGATCTGCCCATCGAAACGTTGCGGGCGCAGGCTGCCATCGGTATCGAACACGTACCGGTCATGGGTGGTCGCGTTGCGACCATCGAGATCAACCACGCCACCCGCCGTGTAGCTGTAGACGCTGGCATTGCGGGTCAGCAGGGTACGGGTCTGGGTGGGATCGTCCGGATCGGTGAGGTAGCGTTGCGAGTCGCGGCTGAAGGTACGATCCCGCAGGTACAGCGGATCCTGGTTGTTGAAAGCGGCCGAGACCACGAACTGGCCCCGTTCACCGGCGAACGTCCCCCCACTGACGATGTTGATTGAACGCTCGTTGAAATTGCCTTCCCCGGCATGGCCGATCTGGGCGTTCATGACAGTCTCCTCAAAAGACTTCTTGAGGATGAAGTTCACCACGCCGCTGACGGCATCGGCACCATAGATGGCCGACGAGCCACCGGTGAGGATCTCGACCCGCTCCACCAGCACCGCAGGAATGGTATTGATGTCCACGGCCGACGAGCCCGCGGCACTGGCAACGTGCCGGCGTCCATTGACGAGCACCAGGGTCCGATCCACGCCCAGGCCACGCAGGTCGAGCAGGTTCAGACCGGCGGTGCCGATGAACCTCGTCGAGTTGCCCAGCGAGTAGGTGGTGGACATCTGCGGCAGTGCGTTGATCACATCGCCCAGCGTCACCGCGCCGGTGGCGCGGATGTCCTCGGCGGTCAGCGTGCCGACCGGAGCTGCAGACAGGTAATCCACCCGTGGAATGCGCGAGCCGGTGACCGTGACTGCATCAAGCTGCTTGACGTCGGAGCTCTTGCCCGCAGACTGCGCTGCGTCATGGGCCTGTGCGGCGGCCGCCGAAGCCGCCATCAGAACGGTGCCGATAGCCGTAGCCAGTGTTCTCTTGTACATCCTTGATTCCCTCTCGCGTCAAGTGTGGATACAAACGTCCGATGAACGATTTCATCGGGACGCCTATGACGCGCTGAGAAGGAAATTCCGGCTATCAGATATCTCTCATGGTCATCCCTCACCAGGCGTAGAGCCACGCCGTGCGTGGCTGGAATTTTCCGCAGCGTGAACCTTTCCCCACTATTCTCCGACTACTCCATCAACACATGACAGGAGATCGCAGGTGGAAACCCCGGGCCAAGCCCCCAACCCGCAGGACACCTTGGTCGTCGTCCGCTGCCAACTAGGCGAACGGACAGCCTTCGATGACCTGATCTCCCGCTGGACCCCATCCCTGCACCGCTACGCCATGAAGCTGGCCCAGGACCGCGACGTAGCAGACGACCTGGTCCAGGACGTCTGGCTGAAAGCCCTCCGAGGCCTCGGCCGCCTCCGCGAACCCGAGCGCTTCCGCCCCTGGCTGTTCGGCATCGCACACCGCACCTTCGTCGATCGCCTTCGCATTCGTTACTCGCAGCCTGCTGACGCGAATGTGGATCTGAATGCCCTGCCTGATCCGCACGGAGGCGACGATCCGTTCACGTTGCAGCACGCGGTTCACCAAGGGCTGGATGCGCTCCCTGTCATCGAGCGCGAAGTTCTCACGCTGTTTTATCTGGAAGACATGCCACACGCCGACATCGCGACGGCACTCGCCATCCCGATTGGCACCGTGAAATCCCGGCTGCATCGCGCCCGAACGCTGCTGCGTCGCCATCTCACCGCACTGGAGACCACCTGATGAACACGACGACTGACCATGCTGAATTGGAAGTCCGGCTTCGCGCGCTTACCCAGCGGACCTTGTCTTCGCCCGCACGCTACTTCCATGTGGCTGTGCTTGTTCTTGCGCTGATCATGTGTTCGCTGCTCGGCGCTTTGTTGGTCACTGAGACTGACCTGCCTGGGCGGACGCAGTTGGCCTTCTCGGCCCTGCTCGCGCTTGGTCTGGGTTGGGCGATGTATGCCGGGTGGGTGCTGACCCGAAGGGATACGCTGCTGGTGCATCAGCAGGTGGTGGCCGGGTGGATGGCGGTGGGTGGAACCGGTGCGTTCTTTATCTGTAGCGCGGTTGCCATGTGGGTCAGCAGCACCGCCTTGGCGATGGCGGCGCTGGGTTCGGCTGCTACGCTGCTAGGCGGAGCTGTGTGGATGGTGGCCCTATCGACACATCGCTTTGGGGAGTTGAAAGCACTGCGCCAGACATTGGAGCGGACGTGAGCATTTTCCATCACTGAACTTGACTGGCCCTGCCCACCGAGACAATGCTGTCATCCGCTCTGAATCGGGCAGCTTGCGCTTCGACTTCCCGAGGCAAACTCATTCAAGGATCTGTTTCTGCTTGCTCTGTTTCTCCCACAGCATTGTCATCCGAACTTGACGCTTCCAGCGTACCGACGAGCTCACAAGCCACCTCTCCACCCCAGAACCTTACAGCAGAGCTCCTTCTATTGCGGCTGGTGGATCTAATCAAGCAAAGCAGATCCATACAAGACCTCCAGATCGGCATCTGCCACTGATATTTGCCAGATCGATTTTGACCGCTTTGCGTCCGAGATGGCGAACGCCGGATTCTCCCGAACAACCATCAACGGAGAGCACGGCATCGTGGTGTACGACCGTTCTGATCGCTCCGACCTCAGCATCAAGGTCTCTATCATTGGCGCAGCGCCTCTCCCCCCCGGAGGGGGCCCCACACATCTGCGTGCAACTGGCAACTATCCAATAACAGGGAGCAACGAGACGGTTGCGATGAGCTCTACCCAACGATATCGGTGGGGATGGGAAGGGTGCACTCGCTGCGGAAATTGGCCGCCTTGCGCGCAAGCAAGCGACTCAGTTTTGGAATCATCTTCACCTTGTCGCGCATCGCTGCGACGGGAACGGTCCCTTTGAAGAAAACATCTGTTCCTACGTAAGGATTAGGTCCGGGCGCGCGTATGTTCCATACCAGCGTGTCCAACCCCGTACCGTAGGCCAGCAGGTCATCCAGCGACAACAGCGCTCTTGCACTTACGTTGCCGTTGGCCAAGAGATTCGCATCGATCGGACCCGTGAGGCTGGTCCAGGAAGACGAGAACCTTCGCTCTGGATCGCTCGACCGGTAAAGATGAATGGAAGCGCGCGACGGCTCCTTCAGCGATTGACCAATCTCCTTGGCGTCAAACTTGAAATGCAGGCTGACGACGACATCGCTTTCCGGAATGGCCTTCTGTGTCGGCGGGTGCTTCGGCCATTGATAACTCAGATCCCAGGTGAACGTCGCGCCGGTGTCGAAGGACGCCTTCTCGTTGGGCGTCCATTGGTGGGTTTCGCTCGAGTGCGAGGCGATTCCCGTGCTTGCATTCACCATTGTCGTTGCGACCCACACGCCATCGGGGGCTTCATGGGCGACAATGCAACTGAAAGGCAGATCCGAGGGTTGCGCGTGCAGAGGAAGCGCAGAGGTCGTCAAGCTCAAAGCCAGAAGGCAGATTGTGCGACGTGTGGAGAAGGTCAGCGCAGGCATGGGAATCATTTCCTGTGAGTCATCCATTGAAGGAGTGGTGCCGGGCGACAGCTACGGGAGGTTCCTTCATGCAGTGTCCAGTACATTGCAGCGAGAGCACGCACGAGGGGATCTTAACCGTCTACGAAATGCTGGCCGGTCCAATACCTAGATAGCAAAATCGTCGCAGATCGCAATACATAGGTCTACGGCCTACTGCACACTCGTTCGCGCGCAGGACGTCTTTGGTGTCGATAGTCCGCTTGATCAGCCCGCAGTCGAGGCCCCAAAGTACGCCCCCCTTTTCGACGCGCTTGGCGTATCTGCTTGACAAGCTGATGGTTGGCCGGCGGCCTGGGATTGTTGGGTGCATCCATGCACCCAACCCCTCCGCGGCGCTCCGGGGCCAGCCATTCGGCTGTCCGGATTCGCTCCGGGCGAATCCGTCGAACCCGCGCGGGATCTCTTGCCCACTCTCTCCGCCAGACACAAAAAAGCCCCAGCGGGGCTCTTTGCGTATCTGCTTGACGAACTGATAGTTGGCCGGCGGCCTGGGATTGTTGGGTGCATCCATGCACCCAACCCCTCCGCTGCGCTCCGGGGCCAGCCATTCGGCTGTCCGGATTCGCTCCGGGCGAATCCGTCGAACCCGCGCGGCGTCGGCACCCATCTCTCTCCGCCAGATACGCAAAACGCCCCTTTCGGGGCGCTTTGCGTATCTGTTGGACGAACTGATGCTTGGTCGGCAGCCCGGGATTGTGAGGCGCATCCATGCGCCTCACCCTTGGCCGTGGGCCAAGGGCCAGCCATTCGGCTGTCCGGATTCGCTCCCGGCGAATCCGTCGAACCCGCGCGGCGTCGGCACCCATCTCTCTCCGCCAGATACGCAAAACGCCCCTTTCGGGGCGCTTTGCGTATCTGGCGGAGAGAGTGGGATTCGAACCCACGGAAGGTTTGACCCTTCGCCGGTTTTCAAGACCGGTGCCTTAAACCGCTCGGCCATCTCTCCGTTCGGGCGGGCATTCTCGCATTTCCGGGGCAACTTTGCGCGCCCCGGTGGCGCAATCAGCCAGCATCCACCGCCAGGGCCCCCAGGGCGCTGGCCTTGATCTTCTCCTTGGCCCGCTCGCAGGCCCCACCGCAGTCCAGGCGCGAGGCCTCCAACTGGGGCGGCAGGTGCTCGGCCAGGAAGTCGATGAACACCCGCACCGCCGGCAGCAGGCCTCGGCGCGAGGCGAAAACCGCGTGGCAGATGCCCTGCGGCAGCGACCAGTCGGGAAGCACCACTTCCAGTTCGCCATTGCGTACGGCTTCGGCGCAGACGGTTTCCGGCAGCATGGTGATGCCGAAGCCGTCCTTGACCATGCTCTGCAGCAGCGGGAAGTCGAAGCCGGCCACGCGTGGCTGCAGATCGACGCGCCTTACCGCGCCTTCGGGACCATGCAGTTCCCAGCGCTGACGGGCTTCGTCTTCGCTGATGCTCAGGGTGACGTGGTTGGCCAGTTCATCCGGGTCCTTGGGTCGGCCGGCGCGGTCGAGGTATTTGGGGCTGGCGACCAGCAGTTCCTGCACCTGGCCGAAGCTGCGCATCACCAGACTGCCGTCGTCGTCCAGGCGCGAACGCACGCGCAGGGCCACGTCGTAGCCTTCGTTGATGATGTCAACGCGGCGGTTGCTGATGTTCAGCTGCAGCCGCACCTTGGGGTACTGGGCCAGGAACTTCGGCAGCAGCTTGGGTAACTGCATCTGCGCCAGCGACACCGGCACGCTGGCGCGGACCACGCCACGCGGCTCGGCGCTGAGGCGGTCCACCACCTCGCGCGCGGCCTGGGCTTCGGCCAGCATGGTCTGGGCGTGGCGGTGCACGCTGGTGCCGACGTCGGTGACCGCGAAACGGCGCGTGGAGCGCTGCAGCAGGCGCACGCCCAGATCGGTTTCCAGCTGGCTGATGCGGCGGCTCAGACGGGACTTCGGGATCCCCAGGGCGCGTTCGGCAGCGGCAAAGCCGCCGTGGTCCACCACCATGGCAAAGTAATAGAGGTCGTTAAGGTCGTGCATGACGGCAGTTCCACATGTAGAACAATACGTGGCATTCAACCACCTTTATTCCATCATTGCAACAGCCTATCGTTCTCTCCGTCGGCGGCACAGCCCGCCTCCCTGAAGAATATAGGTAACTGCCATGAAGCTTCTGCACCTCGACGCCAGTGTTCTTGGCGACAACTCGGTCTCCCGTCAGCTGTCTGCTGCTGTGGTCGCACGCTTCAATGAGACTGTCGAAAACCTCGATGTAACCTATCGTGATCTCGACCGTAATCCCATCCCCCATTTGAGTAGCGGCTCGCTGGCCCAGCTCGACGCGGCCGAAGCGACCGCTGCCGAAGTGGTGATGCAGCAGTTCCTGGCCGCAGACGTGCTCGTGATCGGCGCGCCGATGTACAACTTCAGCATTCCGTCGACCCTGAAGGCCTGGATTGACCGCGTCGCGGTGGCCGGGCGTACCTTCAAGTACACCGAGAACGGCCCGGTGGGCCTGGCCGGCGGCAAGCGCGTGATCATCGCCAGCAGCCGTGGCGGCATCTACACCGATTCGCCGGCCGACTTCCAGGAACCGTTCCTGCGCCAGGTGTTCGCTTTCATGGGCATCAATGACGTTGAATTCGTGCGTGCTGAAGGCATCGCCTACTCGCCGAAGCACCGCGAGGACGCCATTGCTGCTGCGCTGGCAAGCCTGCCGGCGGCCGAGTTTGAAGAAGTGGCTGAGGCCTGACCTCGCCCCACGGCAGGCGTTGGTCCTCGTCGGACGCCCTGCCGGGGCCGGAACTCCCCTCCCCCTTCCGGCCCACCCTGCGGCCCCGCTTCGGCGGGGCCGTTTCTTTTTTGGGCAGCCACGCAGAGCGTGGCTCTACGGGCAAACCGTCGATTGGTCAGACCGCCCGATGTTTCAACCAATGGTGCGTCGAATGGTCAGACCGCGCGCCGTTCGGACCAATCGTGCGCCGATGGGTCAGGCCACGCGCCGATATGCCAAACACCGCGTAGAGCCACGCCCTGCGTGGCTGCCCCGGCCGCCCCATGAAAAAACCCGCCTTGCGGCGGGTTCTTCGTGCATCAGGCGATGGTATCCAGACCGCCCATATAAGGCTTCAACACATCCGGCACGGTAATGCTGCCATCCGCGTTCTGATAGTTCTCCATCACCGCAATCATCGCGCGGCCCACCGCCACGCCCGAACCGTTGAGCGTGTGCATCAGTTCCGGCTTGCCGGTTTCCGGGTTGCGCCAGCGCGCCTGCATGCGGCGGGCCTGGAAGTCGCCGCAGTTGGAGCACGACGAGATTTCGCGGTAGGTGTCCTGCGAGGGCAGCCACACTTCCAGGTCGTAGGTCTTGATTGCCGAGAAGCCCATGTCGCCGGTGCACAGCAGCACCTTGCGGTACGGCAGGCCCAGCTTTTCCAGCACCACTTCGGCGGCGCGGGTCATGCGTTGGTGCTCGGCTTCGCTGTCGGCCGGTGCACACACCGTGACCAGCTCCACCTTCTCGAACTGGTGCTGGCGAATCATGCCGCGCACGTCGCGACCACCGCTGCCGGCTTCGGCGCGGAAGCACAGCGAATGGGCAGTCATGCGCTGCGGCAGGTGTTCGGCATCGACGATCTCGTCGCGAACAATGTTCGTCAGCGACACTTCCGAAGTCGGAATCAGGTAACGCGGCGATTCGCCCACGGCGGTCTTGAACAGGTCGTCCTCGAACTTCGGCAACTGGCCGGTGCCGCGCAGCGATTCCGGATTGACCAGCACCGGCACATTGGTTTCATCGAAACCGTGCTCGCCGGTGTGCAGGTCCAGCATGAACTGGGCCAGCGCACGGTGCAGGCGGGCAATCGGGCCGCGCAGCACGGTGAAGCGCGAACCGGACAGCTTGGCACCGGCTTCGGCGTCCAGGCGCTGATGGCGGGCACCCAGTTCGACATGGTCGAGGACCGGGAAGTCGAACGTACGCGGGGTTCCCCAGCGGTGCTGCTCGACGTTCTCGCTTTCATCCTTGCCCAGCGGCACATCATCAGACGGCACGTTGGGGATGCCCATGGCGATGGCTTCAATCTTCTCGCGCAGCTCGTCCAGGGCCACTTCCGAGGCCTTCAGCTCATCGGCGAAGGCGGCAACTTCGGCCATGATGGCGGAGACGTCTTCGCCCTTGGCCTTGGCCTGGCCGATGGCCTTGGAGCGGCTGTTGCGCAGGCTCTGCAGTTCCTGGGTGCGCACCTGGATGCGCTTGCGGTCGGCCTCCAGAGACGCCAGCCCGGACACATCCAGCTCGAAGCCGCGCGAGGCGCGCAGGCGGTCGGCGAGGTCGGCGGGGTTCTGGCGCAGCAGGGCTGGATCGAGCATGGCAGTCGGTTGGTTACAGGGTTGGAGGGGGATTATCGCCTGTAATGCACTTTTCTGCCGCCCGGTTCATATCCGGCGTGGCAGAATCGGGGTGTTCACCACGGTAAGGCCCATGTCTGCGTCCCGTTCCTCCTCTGGCAAGACCCTGACCCTGCACCTGCCCGCCCACAGCCTGAAGATCGCCGGCATCGCCTTTGGCGTGGGCATTCTGCTGTTCGTGGCGGTGTGGGCCGGCAACCGCAAGAAGGACTTTTACACCGCTGGCCCGACCCCGACCCCGCAGCAGGTGGCCGAAGTGGAGCCCCTGCCCGAGCCCTTGGCGGCCGCTGCCGGTTCCAGCGACATGCCGGATGCCAAGCCGCTGCCGGCCGAGGAAGAAAAGCCGCAGCTGGTGGAAACCGCGCCCCCGCCGCCGGCCGAAGCCCCGGCCCCGCTGCCCGAGACTGCCGCACCGCAGCCCATGGCCGCAGGCGACCGTCCGCAGCCGATCGCCGACCAGTCGCCGCCGCCGACCTACCCGCCCGCCGCCCTGCGCCGTGGCGACAGCGGCAGCGTCGTCGTGCGTGTGGATGTGGATGCGACCGGCATGCCGTTCAACGCGACCATCGTGCAGCGCAGTGGGTCGCGTGATCTCGACCGCGCCGCCGTCGAAGCGGTACGCCGCTGGCGCTTCATGCCGGCGCAGAGCAATGGACAGGCGGTACCCAGCAGCATCGAAGTGCCGTTTGATTTCAAAGCGCAATGAAATTGCGCGGGCAGGTGCCCACCGTTGCTGGGCACAGGTTTGGATGCGTAACGACCAACGGTCGTTACCTACCGATTCATCGCCGCGTCATGCCCATGTGCAGGCGCGACTCATCTAGCTGAACCTCAACGGGAATGCAGTCGCCGCGTTGACGTCGTGGTGACACGCACGCAACCGGAAGCGGGCAAGACTGCGGACGTCAACTCGACACGAGGAGTCCGCCATGAGTGTTACCCATGCCCACGACATGCCCAGTTCGCCGCAGCAGCAGCGCGACATCACCGACGAACCGTCGCGCCGCCGCGCTTCTCCCTGGCTGTGGATGGCGTTGATTGTGGCGATGTTTGCCGCTGCCCTGGTGTGGCTGCGCTATGCCAACCCCACGGACACCATGACCGCACCGGTGGGCCAGCGCATGCTGCCGGCCACCGAGACTCCGGTGGCCACGACCCCTGCCCCGGCCGCACAGCGTCAGGCCGCACCGGCCACCAGTGAGCGTCGTTCAGTGACCGCCGTGCGCAACCGTGATGCGCGTCCGCTGGCCAGCAACGCCAAGCCCGATTACCCGGCCAGTGCGCTGCGTAACGGTTCTGAAGGCAGCGTGGTGGCCAGCCTGAACGTGGATACGCGCGGCCAGGTGACCGATGCCAGCATCGTGCAGCGCACCGGTTCGCGTGACCGTGATCTGGATCGTGCCGTGCTGAGCACCGTGCGTGACTGGAAGTTCGAACCGGCCATGCAGAACGGTCGTGCCGTGGCCAGCGTGGTGCGCGTGCCGGTGGATTTCCGCACGCAGCGCTAAGCCGATATGGCGGGTAAAAAGAACGGGGCCAATGGCCCCGTTCTTTTTGCGTAGCGACGGGCCATGCCCGTCGAACCGGTCACGCCACCGCCAACCCGAACCCCGCCCCGGTCGCCAACCCATCAAAATCCGGGAACGACGTCGCCACATTGGCAATGTCATTCACCCGCACTTCGCCGCTGCTGAGCTGGCCCGCAATGGCAAACGCCATCGCAATGCGGTGATCTCCATGACTTTCGATGGTGCCGCTCCCCAACACACCCCCGCCATGGATGGTGGCCCCGTCTTCGGTTTCATCCACCTGCACGCCCAGCGCGCGAAGACCCGTAGCCATGGCGGCCAGGCGGTCAGATTCCTTGACCCGCAGTTCGGCCGCACCGGTCACCACGGTGTCGCCCTGCGCCGCCGCCGCGGCGACGAACAGCGCCGGGAACTCGTCGATCATGTCCGGCACCAGCGCTTCTGGAATCTGCGCACCGTGCAGCGGCGCGTAGCGCACCACCAGGTCAGCCACCGCTTCCCCGCCCTGCTCGGCGTGATTTTCCTCGGTGATGTCCGCCCCCATCAGGCGCAATGCCGCCAGCAGGCCGGTGCGGCGCGGGTTCAGTCCTACCTGGCGCAGGCGCAATTCCGAGCCGGGAATGATGCTGGCGGCCACCAGGAAAAACGCCGCCGAGGAAAAGTCTGCCGGCACCGCGATGTCGGTGGCGCGCAGACGCTGGCCGCCGCGCAGCCGGGCCTTGCCGGGCGAGAACTCGATGTCCACACCGAAGGCGCGCAGCATGCGCTCGCTGTAATCGCGGGTGGGATGGGGCTCGGTCACTGCGGTCTCGCCCTGCGCATACAGGCCGGCCAGCAGCACGGCCGACTTGACCTGTGCGCTGGCGACAGGCGAAACAAAGTCGATGCCGTGCAGCGCCTGGCCGCCATGCACGCGCAGTGGCGGCGTGCCGTCGGCTTCGGTGTCAATTTTCGCTCCCATCTGCGCGAGCGGGCCGGTGACCCGGCGCATCGGGCGGCGCGACAGCGATTCATCGCCGACCATCACGCAGTCGAACGGCTGGGCCGCCAGCAGACCGGCCAGCAGGCGCATGCCGGTACCCGCGTTGCCGCAGTCCAGCGACGCGGAGGGAGCCCTCAGGCCATCCACGCCTACACCGTGCACCACCCGCTGCGAGGGCGACGGCGTTTCGATGCGCACACCTAGCTGACTGAAGATCGCCGCGGTGGCGCGGGTGTCCTCACCTTCCAGGAAGCCGTCGATATGCGACACACCATCTGCCAGCGCGGCAAACATCACGGCGCGATGGGAAACGGACTTGTCGCCGGGAATGGTCAGGGTGCCCTGCAGGGGCTGGCCCTTGCGGGCGATCCAGGAAGCGGAAGCGGTCATCGAAAATCCTGTGAGCCGCCATGCAGGCGGCAGTAGTGCGATAGGCGTCAGGGTCTGCGGTTCAGGGCACGGCAACCGGATACGAACCCAGTACCTTGATCTGCGCCGAATGCGCCTTGAGTTCGGCCAGCGCGGCCTGCATCGCTTCGTCTTCGACATGGCCGGCCAGGTCGATGAAGAAGCCGTATTCCCACTTGGCGTTGTGCGACGGACGCGACTCGATGCGGTTCATGCTGATGCCGTGGCGGGCAAACGGGCTGAGCACGTCGAACAGCGCACCGGGCTTGTCGTGGATGAACACCAGCACCGAGGTGCGGTCATGGCCAGAACCGGGGAAGATGTTGCGGCCGATCACCAGGAAGCGCGTGGTGTTGTCGGCATCGTTCTGGATCGGCTTGGTGACGACCTTCTTCAGACCGTACACATGGCCGGCGCTTTCCCCGCCAATGGCGGCGGCATCATCGGCATTGCGGGCGCGGCGCGCGCCTTCGGCATTGCTCGACACCGGAATCTTCTCGGCCTTGGGCAGGTTGGCGCGCAGCCACGACGAGGTCTGCATGAACGACTGCGGGTGACCGTACACGCGTTCCACATCTTCCAGCCGGCCACTGCGCGACATCAGGTACTGCTGCACGCGCAGTTCCACTTCGCCGCAGATCTTCAGGTTGGAGGTGAGGAACATGTCCAGGGTGATCTGGATGGTGCCCTGCCCGGAGTTTTCCACCGGCACCACGCCGAAATCGGCATTGCCGGCTTCCACTTCCTGGAACACTTCTTCAATGCTGGCCAGCGGCAGGCCCAGCGCCGAGCGGCCGAAGTGCTTGAGCACGGCCTGCTGGCTGAAGGTGCCTTCCGGACCGAGGTAGCCGATTTTCAGCGGCTCCTGCTGGGCCAGGCAGGCCGACATGATTTCGCGGAACACGTGCACCAGCAGTTCATCGCTGAGCGGCCCTTCATTGCGGTCCACCACCATGCGCAGCACCTGCGCTTCGCGCTCGGGGCGGTAGTAATCCACGGCGGCGGCCAGCTTGCCCTTGGCCTTGCCGACCTGGTGGGCGAACTGCGCGCGCTCGGCGATCAGCGACTGGATGCTGCGGTCGATCTGGTCGATCTTGGCGCGCACATCCGAAAGCACTGGCGCGGCAACGGCGGGAGAGGATTCAGCCTTGGCCTTCTTCGCCGGTTTGACGGCGGCGGCCTTGGGCTTGGCAGGTTTGTTGGCCATGTCGGCTCCAGGTAAAAACGAATGCGTCAGCCGTTGCGCTGCTGGAAATCGCGCATGAAGGCCACCAGGGCCTGCGCGCCTTCCACCGGCATGGCGTTGTACAGCGAAGCACGGATGCCGCCCACGGCCTTGTGGCCCTTCAGCGCCAGCAGGCCGGCCGCCTTGGATTCGCTCACGAAGCGCGCGGTCAGCGTTTCATCCGCAAGGAAGAACGGAATGTTCATGCGCGAGCGCACCGCCGGCACCACCTCGTTGCGGTAGAAGCCGCCGGAGGCATCGATGACGTCGTACACCAGCGCGGCCTTGGTCGCGTTGCGGCGGGCGAATTCCTCCACCCCGCCCTGCGCCAGCATCCACTGGAACATCAGCCCGGCCAGGTACCAGTTCCAGGTCGGCGGCGTGTTGAGCATGGAGTCGCGCGCGACGTGCGAGCGGTAATCGAAGATGTCCGCGCGCGGCTGGCCTGCACGTTCCAGCAGGTCGCGGCGCACGATCACCACCGACACGCCGACCGGGCCCAGGTTCTTCTGGGCACCCGCGTAGATCAAGCCATAGCGCGAAACGTCGATTGGTTCGCTGGCGATGGACGAGCTGAAGTCGGCGAACAACGGCACGTTGCCGACGTCCGGCGTGTCGCGGAACTCCACGCCGTGGATGGTTTCATTGGCGGTGATGTGCACGAACGCGGCATCGGGCGACAGCTGCCAGCTGCTGCGTGCGGGAATGTCATGGAAGCCGCCGGCTTCGCTGCTGGCGGCCACGTGCGGGTTCACGTAGTGGCCGACCTGCTTGATCGCCGTTTTACCCCAATGGCCGGTCACCACGTAGTCGCAGGTCTGGCCGGGTGCGGCAAAATTCAGCGCCAGCAGCGCCTGCTGGGTGGTGGCACCGCCGGCCAGGAACATCACCGCGTAGTCATCGGGGATGCCGATCAGGGTGCGCAGGTCGGCTTCGGCCTGGGCCGCGACCGCCATGAATTCCGGGCCACGGTGGCTCATCTCCACGATGGAGGCCCCGGCACCGTTCCATTCCAACATTTCCGCCTGCGCCTGGCGCAGGACCGATTCCGGCAGGGTTGCGGGGCCGGCACTGAAATTGAACGCGCGCGTCATGTCACACCTATGGGGCAAGACCCCTAGTATGCCGCAGCGCACCAGCGTTTAGGCCTTGCCACGCAAGGCGAAATTGGTTGCGTTTGAATCTATCGCGCGCCGCAAGTCGCACGACCAACGGTCGTGCGCTACCGGTGGCCGGAACATACGACACATTCGGAAACGCCGGCAGGTGACGACCGTTGGTCGTCACGGCGTCACGGCGTCACTGCATCACCGCGCGCCAAACAACAGCAACAGGCTGATCGCCCCACCCAGCAACAACGCGCTACCCAGCAGCCATGGCCAGCGGCTCACCCGGCGTGGCACCGCCGGCGTCTCCACCGCAGCCACCGGCTCCAGCTCGTCCTCTTCCTCGCTCACCACCCGCTTGCTGCTGTCATGCGGCACTTCCAGCACGAACCGGTGCTGGGCGTCGAACACCAGCTGGTCCCCGGGTTGCAGCCAGCAATGGCGTACGCTGACGCCATTGACCCGGGTCGATTCACCGGATCCCAGGTCGCGCAGCAACAGGCGTTCGCCATGGCGCTCCAGCCGGGCGTGCTGTTCGGCAAAGGCCGGGTCATCGATCAGGATGTCCGAATCCGCACCGCGCCCGATGATCCGAGGGCGGTCCAGGGTGAAGCTGCGGCCATGATGCTGGCCGCCAACACCACGCAGCAGGCGCGGGTCCTCGCCCTGCTCGTCGCTGCGCGCCGGCGCATGCTGCAGGGCCTCGCACGGCCCCTGGATCAGCATTTCCACGCCGTCCGCATAGACCGCGTCACCCGGACGCAGCAGCGCCATGCGCCGCACCGGCCGCCCGTTGACGTGGATGCCGCGCATGCCATTGGCCACCTGCAGCCACAGGCCGCGGTCATCCAGGCAGAACTGGGCCAGCAAAAGCGTGCCGACGGCCTCGCCACCCAGCCGGACACTGCCGGAGGCGTGGCGCACGATCCGTTGCACCCCGGGCCGCAGTGGCTGGTCGGGGTGTTGGCGTTGGGTGAAGTGAACTAGCAGGTTCTGCACGCGGCGCAGCCTATCAGGTTGCCTGTCCGGGAAGAAGAAGTGTGACGCGCCACTTGGCGGGATGGCTGACCCTGCGCACAATGCAGACCCTTCCCCGCCCGCAGTTGCCAGGAGCGCACATGTCCAGGATCGATATCACCCACGCCCACAGCCTCAGCAGCGACGCCGCCCGTCAGGCCATCGACGCCATGGCTGCCAAGCTGACCGAGAAGTTCCAGGTGCGCAGCAGCTGGGCCGGCGACGTGCTCAGCTTCAACGGCTCCGGTGTGGACGGCGCGATCAGGCTGGTGCCGGGGGCCGTCAACGTGGTGGCCGAGCTGGGCTTCCCGGTCTCGATGATGAAGGGCATGGTGGAAGACCAGATCAAGAGCGTGCTGAAGGAAAAGCTCGGCTGAACCAGCGCCACGCCATCACGCCATTCAACGGCGGGGCTGGCTAGGATCGTGCGGTGGCCACTCACAGGAACCGCCCCATGACCGCACACGACGACTTCGATGACCGCAGCACCGATGAAAAGCCTTCGCTGCAGGACCAGGCCGAGCGTTTCTCGCGCAAACTGACCGACTCGGCCCAGCAGGTCTGGCTGGCCGGGCTTGGCGCGTTCGGTCGCGCGCAGGCCGAGGGCAGCCGCTTCTTCGACAATCTGGTCAAGGAAGGCGAAGCCATCGACGCCCGCAACCGCGAGCGCACGGGTGAGGCCCCGCGCTGGCGTGACAATGTGGAAGAGCAGCTGGGCGAGGCCCGTGAGAAGGCCGCCGGTACCTGGGACAAGGTCGAAAAAGCGTTCGACGACCGCGTCCAGGGCGTACTCAAGCGCCTGCATATTCCCACCGGCGAAGAGGTGGCGGCACTGAACGCGCGGATCGACGCGCTCAACGCGCGCTTGAACCGGGCCGAAGCCCGCGCAGCCTCACCCAGCGACGATCCGGCCCCGGGTTCGCATCAATCGCCGGGCGGTGCCTGAGCGGCAACCGTACGCCGACGGATTGAATTGTTGCAAAGCAGCAGAAGTTTGTTGACAATCGAACTCGACCCGCCAATCCCAGTGTTTGCCGATTGTTCCCTCCCCTCTCGGCTCCGGATTGGCGGGTTTTTTGTTGCCTGCCGAACAGCACGACACAAAGTGAGACATTCGTCACCCGGGGTGCCGAAGCCGGTCAAAAAAAACCGAAAAAGACACCACGCAGACAGATGCGGGCGCATATACACTGTCACGACGCACTCCGTGTTCATTCTCTAGCACCTCATGTTCTCCTGGATTCTGGCTCTGCTGTTGGCCCTTGTCGTCTGGTCCCTGGCGACCGCCTACTTCTGGCTGGTCAAACGCCGCCGCAAGGAGGTCAAGCTCGGGCTGAACGCCTTGGCTGGCATGCATTGGCGGGACTTTTCCGAGATCGTCAAACGCGCAATGCGCGAACAGCGCGGCCTGGTTGACGTGCCCGATGAGGACGAAGACCACCGCGAGCCGCGCAGCGACTTCCTGATGGAAGACCCGCAGCACAAGCGCTGGTTGCTGGCCTGCAAGCATGGCCTGGCCTATCGCATCGGCCCGGCGGCGGTGAACGAACTGGGCACCGCCGCGCGTCTGGCCGGGGCCAAGGGCGGCATCCTGATCACCGAAGGCCAGATCCAGCGTGACGGTCGCGCCGCGGCTGAAAAGCAGGGCGTGGAGGTACTGGACGGGCAGTTGCTGTGGCCGATGCTGATTCCCTACCTGCCCGGCGACATGGAGTCGGCGGTCAAGAAGGCGGCGCGGCGCGAGGCCGTGCGGCGTATTTCCATTGCCGCACTGGGCTCGCTCACGCTCGGCCTGCTGGTCGCAATGAGCTACCTGACCACGCGTGTGGACGACAGTCCTGCGGCTCCGGCTCCCACGCAGGCGAGCGCGCCTGCAGCCGCAGCGCCAGTCGCCACCGCCCCTGCGGCTGCCCCGGCCAGTGCGGCACCCGTTGCGGCTCCGCCTGCCGCAGCCGCTGCGACCCCGGCACCTGCGGCCCAGCACCCTGCTCATCCTGCGCCCGGCAGCATCCTCGGCACCGACGGCGACCCGGATGCGGCCACTCTCGCCCAGTACCGGCGCGAGCTGGCGCAGAACGTGGGTAAGCAGGCCGGCGTGCTGAGCGCGTTCTGGCAGACCAGCCAGACCCTGGCGGTGAACCGCAGTGAGGAGATTGATGCGGTATGGCCGCTGATCTGCACGGAAGTGAAGCGTTACCCGGCGCTGCGCACCGTGCGCATCCAGCTCAATCCGCGCCCCGGTAGCGAAGAGCCTGTGCGTTGGAGGCAGTGCGCCACGGCGTGACGGTCGTTGCCGGGCATGGCCCGGCACTGCGCCAGCGCGCGGTCTCGTTGATACGCGCGGTTGCGTTGATCCGGGCCATTACGTTGATCCGGGTAATTGCGTTGATCCGGGCCATTTACGTTGATACGCGCCATTACGTTGATACGCGCGATTACGTAGAGCGGGGCTTGCCCCGCTGCCTTTCGCGCGCCAACAGCAGCGGGGCAAGCCCCGCTCTACGTAAATCCCGCATTATCCGGACGCATCGGTCGATCGTGCATTGCCCGTACGTCGCGCGACGGGGTGATCCTCAACGCGCCCCGGGCGCAAACCGCGCCACCAGATCCCAGGCATCGCCCAGGAACATCTGCTTCACCCGGGTGATCGGCAGTTCGCCCCGCCACGTATGGCGGTCGATCACCAAGCACGCCGTGCCCGTCTTGACCTTCAGCAACCCCGCCGCCGGGGCATCCGCCCCCCACGCGCTGATGCGATGCTGCGCCCGCGTCCACGACACGTTCTGCAACAGCCAGCTGCCCGGTGCCATCACCCCGAAATCCACGTCCAATGCTTCAGGCACACCGGCCGGGTTGATCAACCGGTGCTCCAGCGCGAACGGCTGGCCGTCGGCCAGATGCAGGCAGCGGATCGCCAGCAGCATGCGTCCACCGGATAACGCCATCTCGTCTTCGTTGGCCGGGTCTGCGCGGCGATGCGCCCGATCCAGCAACTGGTACCCATAGGTATGCCCGCGCGCGCCGACCGCCATGGCGATATCGGGGATTTCCAGCGCCACCTGCTCAAGATGCGGCGGCTGGCGGGCCACGAACGACCCGGCGCGGCGACGGCGCTCGATCATGCCGCTTTCGGCCAAGGCGGTGAGCACCTTGTTCACCGTCATGCGGGAGCAGCCGTACTGCTCCATCAACTCGTGTTCGTACGGAATGCGGAAACCCGGCTGCCACTGCCCACTGAGGATGCGGCCTTCCAGATCCTCACGGATACGCTGGTTGAGAGTGGGTGCTTTATTGCCCGTCACGCGGAAATCCTGATCAATCGAAACACGGGGCGGGTGTTCATTGCGCGGCCTTCAGCACGCCCTGCAGCGCGGCCGCAAAGCGCGCCGCCACCGCGTCACGGTGCAGATGACGCCCCTGCCGGACCCATTGCCGGCCGCCACGCCACACCGAACGCACCGCCCCATTACGTGCGGCGAACACCCAGCTGTCAAGCCAGGCGTCGCCGTCGCGCGCGATCAGCGCCGGATGCTGCGGGTCCAGTTCGACCACATCGGCAGGTGCACCCGGCTGCAGACCGTGGCCGACACCCAGCGCCTGCGCCGCCCCCTGCAGCGCCTGCTGGAACAACCAGCGGCCACTGGAAACGCCCTCCTGCGGGGCCAGCACATTACGACCGCGCAGCTGAAGACGCTGACCATATTCCAGCAGGCGCAGCTCTACCGCCGCGTCGATCAGCACATTGGAATCGGAGCCGACCCCGAAGCGCCCGCCGCCCTGCGCGAACGCCGGCATCGGGAATAAACCATCGCCCAGGTTGGCCTCGGTGATCGGGCACAGCCCTACCACCGCCTGGCTGGCCAGCATGCGCTGCACTTCGTCGGCATCCACATGGGTGGCATGCACCAGGCACCAGCGCGCGTCGACAGGCGCATGTTCGTACAGCCAGCGCACCGGGCGCAGGCCGCTCCAGGCCACGCAGGCGTCCACTTCACGGGTCTGTTCGGCAATGTGGATGTGCACCGGGCCGGTATTGAGCGGCAGCAAGGCGGACAGCTCTTCCCCCGTAACCGCACGCAGGCTGTGCGGCGCAATGCCCAGCACAGCATCGTCCTGCCCGCGCAGCGCCTGCCGGCAGGCGGTCAGAAGCTCAGCGAAGCCGTCCACGTCATGGATCAACCGGCGCTGCGCCGGGTTTGGCGGCGCACCGCCAAAATCCGCATGCGCATAGAACACCGGCAGCAGGGTCAGGCCGATGCCACTGCCCTGCGCCGCCGCAGCGATGCGCGCGGCCATCTCGGCGCGGTTTGCATACGGCTTGCCGTCGGCGGCGTGATGCAGGTAGTGGAACTCGCCGACCCGGGTGAAGCCCGATTCCAGCATTTCCACATAGGCCTGTTCGGCAATGGCCTGCACGGCCTCCGGCTGCAGGTGCGCCAGAAAGCGGTACATCAGCTCACGCCAGCTCCAGAAGCTGTCGCCGCTGCGCCCGCCGATCTCGGTCAGGCCAGCCATGCCACGCTGGAAGGCGTGGCTGTGCAGGTTGCCCAGCCCGGGCAGCGCGATGGACAGGGCGATATCGCCGTCCTGCGCCGGTACCCCGGGCGTGACCTCCTGCAAGGTGTTGCCACGACCGACAATGCGCACATCGCGAGCCCAGCCCTGCGGCAGCAGCGCATGCTCGGCATGGAAGGCGACGGTGGAAGCGGTGGTTTCAGACATCACTGGACATCCCGGAAGCGTCACCTATATTGTATAGACATATGAGCTGATGTGGTGGCTGCCGTGCACTGTGACACTGTTTGGACCCACGCCAACCTGATGACGCTGGAAGGCCCCGGCCTGGGCATCATCGAAGACGGGGTGATTGCCGCCCACCAGGGCCGCATCGTGCACGTTGGCGTGGCCGGCAGCGACGCCCATCTGCAGCCGGCCCGCCGCATCAACGCCGGCGGTCGCTGGATCAGCCCGGGGCTGATCGACTGCCACACCCACCTGGTCTACGCCGGCAACCGCGCCGGCGAGTTCGAGCAGCGCCTGCAGGGCGTGAGCTATGCCGACATCGCCCGCGCCGGCGGCGGCATTGTCTCCACGGTGCGTGCCACGCGCGCCGCCAGCGACGCCGAACTGCTGGCGCAAAGCCTGCCACGGCTGGACGCGATGCTGGCCGAAGGCCTGACCACGATCGAGATCAAGTCCGGTTATGGGCTGACCCTGGAAGACGAAACCAAGCAGCTGCGCGTGGCGCGGCAGCTGGCTGAAACCCGCGCGGTGGAGGTGGTGCCCACCTTCCTCGGCGCGCACGCGGTGCCACCGGGACGTGACGCGCAGGACTACATCGACGAGGTCTGCACCGTGATGATCCCTGCCGTGGCCGCACAGCAGCTGGCCGAAGCGGTGGACGTGTTCTGCGAGAACATCGCCTTCAGTCCCACCCAGGCCGAGCAGGTGTTCGTGGCCGCGCGCCAGCACGGGCTGGCAGTGAAAATCCACGCCGAACAGCTCAGCAACCAGCACGGCGCGGCACTGGCCGCCCGTTACGGCGCGCTGTCGGCGGACCATATCGAGCACCTCGACGACGACGGAATTGCTGCCATGCGCAGCGCCGGCACCGTGGCCGTGCTGCTGCCCGGTGCCTTCTATTTCACCCGCGACACCACCCTGCCCCCGCTGGCCGCGCTGCGCGCCGCCGGCGTGCCGCTGGCGCTGGCCACAGACAGCAACCCCGGCACCTCGCCGCTGACCAGCCCACTGCTGGCGATGAACATGGCCGCCACCCTGTTCCGCATGACCGTCGATGAGTGCATCGCCGGCTTCACCCGCGAAGCCGCACGCGCGCTCGGCCGCGCGGACCGCATCGGCCGGCTGGCGGTCGGCATGGACTGCAATCTGGCGGTGTGGGACATCCAGGCTCCGGCCGACCTGGTGTACCGCATCGGCTTCAATCCCCTGCACGCGCGCGTCATGCGCGGTGAACCTGTCTGAGCAACGCTGTGATGTCTGGAGATTCCATGAGCAACACCCTGACCCTTTCCCCGGGCCACGTCACCCTGGAACAGTGGCGTGCCATCTACGCCGGCGCGCAGGTGCGCCTGGACCCGGCCAGTGCCGAGGCGGTCGCGCGCAGCGCGCAGACCGTGGCCGACATCGTCGCCAAGGGCGAGCCGGTGTATGGCATCAATACGGGCTTCGGCAAACTGGCCAGCGTGCGCATCGAACGCGATGACCTGGCCACTTTGCAGCGCAATATCGTGCTGTCGCACGCCGCGGGCGTCGGTGAGCCGATGCCGGCCCCGGTGGTGCGGCTGATGATGGCGCTGAAGCTCACCAGCCTCGCCCAGGGCGCATCGGGCATCCGCCCGGAAACGCTGGCGCTGCTGGAAGCCTTCCTGCAACACGACATCGTGCCGGTGATTCCGTGCCAGGGTTCGGTCGGTGCATCCGGCGACCTTGCTCCGCTTTCGCATCTGGCCAGCGTGATGATCGGCGTGGGTGAGGCATTTGTAGGTGGCGAACGCCTGCCAGCCGCCGATGCCCTCGCCCGCCTGAACCTGCAGCCGCTGGTGCTGGGCGCGAAGGAAGGCCTGGCCCTGCTCAACGGCACCCAGTACTCCACCGCGTACGCGCTGGCCGGCCTGTTCGAGATCAGCACCGTGTTCCATGCCGCGCTGGTCGCCGGTGCGCTGTCGGTGGAAGCGGCGAAGGGTTCGGACACGCCGTTCGATCCGCGCATCCACCAGATCCGCGGTCAGCGCGGGCAGATCGCCACCGCCGCCACCCTGCGTGCGCTGATGCAGGGCTCGGCCATCCGCGAATCGCACCGCGACAACGACGTGCGCGTGCAGGACCCGTACTGCCTGCGCTGCCAGCCGCAGGTGATGGGCGCGGCCTTCGACGTGATGCGTCAGGCTGCGACCACGCTGAGCATTGAAGCCAACGGCGTATCCGACAATCCGCTGGTGTTCACCGACACCAACGAAGCATTGTCCGGCGGCAACTTCCACGCCGAGCCGGTGGCCTTCGCCGCCGACATGCTGGCGATGGCGGTGTGCGAGATCGGCTCGATCAGCGAGCGCCGCACCGCGATGCTGGTGGACCCGGCGCTGTCCGGCCTGCCCGCTTTCCTCACCCCGAAGCCGGGCCTCAATTCCGGCTTCATGATTCCACAGGTCACCGCCGCCGCGCTGGTCTCGGAAAACAAGCAGCGCGCCTACCCGGCCAGCGTGGATTCCATTCCCACCTCGGCCAACCAGGAAGACCATGTCTCGATGGCCGCGCATGGCGCGCGCCGTCTGCTGGCCATGGCCGAAAACGCGGCGAATGTGGTCGGCATCGAACTGCTGGCCGCCGCGCAGGGCTGTGACTTCCACGCCCCGCTGCGCTCCAGCGACGCCCTGGAAGCGGTGCGCCAGCGCCTGCGCGCGCAGGTGCCCACGCTGCAGGACGACCGCTACTTCCACCCAGACATGCTGGCCGCCACCGAACTGGTGCGCAGCGGTGCGCTGGCCGAAGGCCTGGGCGAGCTGCTGCCCGCCGTGGAGCCGCTGGCATGACCGGGCATCCGGACTGGCTGCAGGTGCACCGCGGTGAGGCACCGCTGATCGTCAGCTTCCCGCATACCGGTACCGACCTGCCGGATGCGCTGGCCGATCGCTTCTGGTCGCCGTGGCTGGCACGTCGTGACGCCGACTGGTGGGTGCATGAGTTGTACGACTTCGCCCGCGCGATGGGCGCCACCACAGTGCGCTCGGCGATCTCGCGATCGGTCATCGACCTCAACCGCGACCCCAGCGGGGCGTCGCTGTACCCGGGCCAGAACACCACCGGCCTGTGCCCGCTGACCACCTTCGACAACCAACCGCTGTACCGGCACGGGCAGGAGCCGGACGCCGAAGAAATCGCACAGCGCCGTGCGCAGTATTTTGATCCGTACCACACCGCGCTGGCCGGTGAGATCTCGCGCCTGCGCGCGCTGCATTGCACCGTGGTGGTGTACGACGCGCATTCGATCCGCTCGCATATTCCGCACCTGTTCGATGGCGAACTGCCGCAGTTCAACCTCGGCACCGCCGGCCCTTCCGGTGCGGTCGACACCAGCTGTGACAACGCGCTGGCTGACGTGGTGGAAAACATCTGTGCGTTCAGCGGCATGCCGCATGTGCGCAACGGCCGCTTCAAGGGCGGCTGGATCACCCGCCACTACAGCGACATTCCGGCCGGCGTGCACAGCCTGCAGATGGAGCTGGCCTGCCGCGGCTACATGCACGAACCCACCGACGTGGACGTGCACAGCTGGCCCACCCCGCTTGACCCCGACCACGCCGCACCGCTGCGCCACACGCTGCAGCAGGTGCTCAACGCCTGCCTTGAATTCGCGAACGCCCGGAGTGCTGCATGAGCCGTCACGATTCCACCCGCACCATCATCGCCCCCACCGGTACCACCCTCAGCGCCAGGAGCTGGCTGACCGAAGCGCCGCTGCGCATGCTGATGAACAACCTGCACCCGGACGTGGCCGAGCGCCCGCAGGAGCTGGTGGTGTACGGCGGCATCGGCCGCGCCGCACGCGACTGGGCCAGCTTCGATGCCATCGTCGAAACCCTGAAGCGGCTGGACGACGACCAGACCCTGCTGGTGCAATCGGGCAAGCCGGTCGGGGTGTTCCGCACCCATGCCGACGCGCCGCGCGTGCTGATCGCCAATTCCAACCTGGTGCCGCGCTGGGCCAACTGGGACCATTTCAACGAACTGGATAAGAAGGGACTGGCCATGTACGGCCAGATGACCGCCGGCAGCTGGATCTACATCGGCGCGCAGGGCATCGTGCAGGGCACCTACGAAACCTTCGTGGAAATGGGCCGCCAGCACTTCGGCGGCGATCTGGCCGGCAAGTGGCTGTTCACCGGCGGTCTCGGCGGCATGGGCGGTGCACAGCCGCTGGCCGCGGTGATGGCGGGCGCGTCGTGTCTGGCTGTGGAATGCCGCCAAAGCAGCATCGACATGCGCCTGCGCACCGGTTATCTGGATACCTGGACCGACAACCTGGACGAAGCCTTACGCCTGATCGAGGAATCGTGCGCGGCCAAGAAGCCACTGTCGGTGGGCCTGCTCGGCAATGTCGCCGACGTGCTGGCCGAGCTGCTGGCGCGTGGCGTCAAGCCGGACCTGCTGACCGACCAGACCTCCGCGCATGACCCGGTGAACGGCTACCTGCCGCAGGGTTGGACCGTGGAAGAATGGGATGCCAAGCGGGTGAGCGCGCCGAAGGAAGTGGAAAAGGCCGCGCGCGCCTCGATGGCCAACCACATCCGCGCCATGCTCGGCTTCCATGCACTCGGCGTGCCGACCGTGGACTACGGCAACAACCTGCGCCAGATGGCGCTGGAAGAAGGCGTGGCAAACGCGTTCGACTTCCCGGGCTTCGTGCCGGCGTATATCCGCCCGCTGTTCTGCCGTGGCATCGGCCCGTTCCGCTGGGCCGCGCTCAGCGGCGACCCGGAGGACATCGCCAGGACCGACGCCAAGGTCAAGGAACTGATTCCCGACAACCCGCACCTGCACCGCTGGCTGGACATGGCCGCCGAGAAGATCAAGTTCCAGGGCCTGCCCGCGCGCATCTGCTGGGTCGGCCTCGGCGACCGCGACCGCCTGGGCCTGGCGTTCAACGAGATGGTGGCCAATGGTGAGCTGAAAGCGCCGGTGGTGATCGGCCGCGACCATCTGGACAGCGGCAGCGTTGCTTCGCCGAACCGCGAGACCGAGGCCATGGCCGACGGCTCTGACGCTGTGTCCGACTGGCCGCTGCTCAACGCCCTGCTCAACACCGCCAGCGGTGCCACCTGGGTGTCGCTGCACCATGGGGGCGGGGTCGGCATGGGCTTCTCGCAGCACGCCGGCATGGTGATTGTCTGCGACGGCACGGAAGCGGCCGCCAAGCGCATTGAGCGGGTGCTGTGGAACGACCCGGCCACCGGCGTGATGCGGCATGCCGATGCGGGGTATGAGATGGCGGTGGAATGTGCGAAGGAGAAGGGGTTGGATCTGCCCGGAATCCTCGGCTGATTGTTTGCGGGAACCGACATCTGTCTGGAATTCCGGGAGGATTGTCTACAGGAACCGACATCGGTAGCGCCGGCCGTTGGCCGGCCCAGGCCGTGCGTGGGCCGGCCAACGGCCGGCGCTACCAAGCCCCACCACAGGGTGACGCCACCCACCGAACCTGTTAACTTGCGCGACCTCATCGCGGTTGACAGCGCTTCCTGCCATCCGCGGCCCCGTTCCGCCTTGATGTCAGACGCATGCCCTCTTCCCGTTCGCTGCACCGCCCCACCCTGTCCCTGCTGGCCCTGGCCGTCACGGCCACCTTGACCGGCCCTGCCCTGGCCGCCCCGGCCGCCGCGCCGACCACCCTCGATGCGGTCAAGGTCACCGCCGCCAGCGACGTCGAACAGGCCCGCGCCACGCTCAAGCGCGTGCCCGGTGCCGGCAACGTGGTCGACCTCACCCGCGCCAACGGCCGCATGGCCAGCAGCGCCGACGTGCTGGCCTACCAGCCGGGCATCAGCGCGCAGTCGCCGGGCAACGAAGGCACCAAGGTCTCGATCCGCGGCTCCGGCATCAACCGTGGCCCGGGCGCACATGCTTCCGGCATCTCGGTGTCTCTGGATGGGCTGCCGATGACCGGCGCGGGCGGCACCCCGTACGAACTGCTGGAGCCGCTGTGGCTGAGCCGCGCCGAAGTACTGCGCGGAGCCAACGGCATCGAACGTGGTGCGCTCGCCCTGGGCGGCGCGATCAACTACGTCAGCCGCAGCGGGCGCGATTCGGCCGGGCTGGAGTTGCACTACGAAGCCGGCAGCCGGGGCTACCAGAAGCGCAGCCTCGGCTATGGCGGCGTCAGCGGTGACCTGGATTACTACCTGGCCTACACCGACAGCGAATACGACGGTTACCAGGACCACTCGGCCGGCGACGGCAAGGGCGCGATGGCCAACCTGGGCTGGCAGATCACGCCGCAGCTGGAAATGCGCTTCTTCGTTCGGTACCGCGAAACCAACCACGAAACGCCCGGACGCCTCACCCGCGAACAGATCCGTCACGATCCGCGTGCGGCGAACCCGGCCAACCTCTCCATTGATGCACGCCGCCCGCAGCCGGGCAGTACCTGGCTGGGCAACATGACCACCTGGCAGATCGATGCGGATTCCTCGCTGCAGGCCGGGCTGGTGTACCACAAGTACCCGATGGACTTGAACGAGAGCCTGTACCGGCAGCAGCTGGATTACAGCAACCTCAACGCCACGCTGGATTACCGTCGCCGTCATGCGCTGTTCGGCCATGACAGCGTCACCACCGTGGGCCTGCGCGTGACCCACGATCTGGATGCGGATGTGCGCGAAACGCTGCGGTTTGCCAACAACGGTTATGCCGCCGGTACCCACACGCGCGATTTCTCGCATCACGGTACGGATACCACCTTGCACGCCAGCAACGAGATCAGCCTCAACGACCGCCTGCGGCTGCATACCGGGCTGGCACTGATCAACACCCGTCGTGATGTGCAGGTGACCTGGCCGTATACGCCTGAGCGCCTGCATGACAGCCAGTGGGATTACGCCCCGCGTGTGGGCTTCACCTGGCAGCAGACCCCGGCCACGCAGTGGTTCGGCAACCTGAGCCGCTCGGTGGAACCGGCGCACCCGTGGTCGATGATCTGGGGCTCGAATCTGTACTTCCCCGCCGGCAACGGTGCATCCAGCGGCCGTCAGCGTGCGCCGGTGAAACTGGACAACCAGACTGCGACCACGCTGGAACTGGGTGCACGTGGCGACAGCGCATTCGGGCATTGGGAACTGACCGGCTACTACGCCCATGTGCGGCATGAACTGCTGACCGTGGAAGTGTTGCCGGTACCGAACCTGTTCGTGGCCGAGAACAATGCCAGCCCGACCGTGCATCGCGGCATCGAGGCCGGGTTGGACAGCACGCTGTGGGCGGGCCCGGGCGGTCGCCTTGGCCTGCGACAGGCGTATACGTTCAATGATTTCCGTTACCGCGATGACGCGCGCTTTGGCTCAAACCGGCTGCCTGGGCTGCCGCGTCATGCGTATCAGGCTGAGCTGCGTTATGACCACCCGACCGGCTGGTACGCGGCGGTGAATACCGATGCTGCCTCCAAGATGGCGGTGGATTATGCCAACAGCTTCTGGGCGGACAGCCGCGCTGTATTTGGAACCCGCGTGGGCTTTGATGCGCCCAGTGGCCGCTGGCAGTTGTGGGCGGAAATGCGCAATATCGGCGACCGTCACTATGCGGCGACAGTGACGCCGGGGTATGACGACGGCGGACGCGATGTGGCGCGCTCGACGCCAGGTGAAGGGCGTAGTGTGTATGCCGGGGTGCGCTGGCGGTTTGATTGAGTGTCCACTTTGGTGGGGTCGGTTGACTGTCGCGCGACCCCACCAGTGCAGTCACACAGATTCCGGCCCCACCTCCACCCGGAACCACTCGGCAAACACCTCATCGCCCATCCACGCGTTCTTCCGGTTCACCTCGAACATCACCGCCTCGTCTCTCTTCGCCCGCGCCAATCGTTCAGGGTCGCCACTACAGCGGGCAGCATCGAGCTCGTGCTTCGCCTCTGCGAGAAACCGGGACAGGCGATCATCAATCGCCCAAACCGCCATTTCGACGCGCGGCCGGCGGGTGCTCCGCGCAACGCTGACGCCGTGCAGAGCCAACTGAAGCCGTTCAAGGTGCTCCGGGTAATCCTTCAACTGCGTACGCAGGCTGCGGGGAATCGGTGGAAGTGTGCTGCGCTTCTGGGGTAGCACGGGAGGCTTGGGGTAACCGGGCAGCAGACGTCGGATATACGACTTCACCATAGGCCCCACTCCTTGCCGTCCTGCACCTCCAATCCTGTTGTATCGACATTGATCGGCAGCGGCGCGATCCGTTCGTTCGGGTGCGGAACCTGCAGCTCCGCCTTCTCCAGATCAAAGCGCGTCTGCAGGTTCATCCAGAACCAAGGCGAGGTGTTGAAGTAACAGCCCAGGCGGTGGGCGGTGTCAGCAGTAATGGCGGAAGCGCACCGGGTGATTCCGGCGATGCGCGTGCTGGATACGTGGATGGCGCAGGCCAGTGCGCGATTGGAGAGGCGGCGCGGGCGCATGAAGTCGTCGCGGAGGATCTCGCCGGGATGTAGGGGTGCGGTTGGTTCGTCAGGTGGTGTGGGACTCATGGTTTTCTCTGCAAACGCGGGCGATGGGCTGGAGGTAGGGTCGGTCGAAAGACGACCGCCGATAACAACCATCGCTGCTGTAACGCATGACCACCGAACGGGGACGCGCCTCTCCGTTCCAGGTCATGCCCTACCGCGCCAATCACCGTTATCGGCGGTCGACTGTCGTGCGACCCTACCGGTGGGGTCCGGGCGCGGTGCAAAACCCCGGCTTGAGGTGCAACGAAACGCTCAATCACGCCCAAACCCCGGGCTGGCCCACCCTTCCCTGCGTGCGCGCTGCACTTCATCTTCTTCGCCATACGCCGGCTCCGGCTGACCAACCCCCATCTCATACGCCACATCATCGGACGCCTCCCGAAACACGTTGCTCCACAGCGTGAGGTCCACCACGTTCGGGTTCTCGCCCAGCTCCACCACGCGCTCCATGAACATCCGGATGGCTTCCGCCGGTGCGTAATGCTCCTTCATCACAACGCCTTTGAACCGGCAACGCAGGTCATCCTCCACTTTCGTCCTTACCCAGACCGGCTTCCTCATCGGCGTGCCCTCCGCCGGCGGCGAGGCTGTGGGTGGTGGCGATACTCAAGCACCTGCGTGTAATGCACCTCGCGCAGCACTTCGGTCGGCATGTGCAGCATGCGGAATCCGGGGGGATACACCGGCGTGGAGATGATGCGCTCACCATCAAACTCCACCTTGAACCACGTGCCCTTGCCCAGGCCCATGTAACGCAGCCAGCGGCCGCGCATCATCATGTATTCGACGCCGCCGAGATCATCGTCGTCAGGCGGCGGCGGTGTGGGCGGGGTGCCACCACATATCGCGCAGCGATACGCAGGTGCTGCGTTGTTGAACTCGTCTTCGGGTACGTCCGACCATTGCGCTTGCATGGCAAACCTCCTGCAGAGTGCGACCCCTGCCGGAATGGCGAGGGGTCGGGAGGTTAGAACCGCAAACGAAAGTGAGAACAAACGGCGGGCGTATTTCCCCCTTGCGGGGGTGTTGTATTAGCCACCCTCCCGACGCAGGACGTACGTTCCAACGCAGGACAACGATCACTTTTCGTTTGGAGATTCTACGCTCCGGGGCCTACCCTGCAGGAAACAATCACCGAAAAAAACAGGCAATTGCGAAAGGATGGTGTCGTGTTTCGCGCGCACGATCAAATGGTGCGACGCATTTGGCGCGGTGTGATTTCGAAACGCGTGTGGCAGTAAGGCGCGGTGTTCGGCACTGATGCAGGTGATGCGCGGCGGTGGATGTTTGATTCTGTGATGTTCGTGCGCGTTTTCGTGGCTAGCGATGTCGCGCGTTCGTGCCGTGTGCGTCACTGGTGCGTGCGAACCGCTTGTTCCGATCAGCCGTCCATGCGTCAAAGAACGCTGGCCATTTCACGGCGATCGTCTGTCGACCGATCCCACCAAAGCACCAAGCAATCCCCGTCACCCACCCACATCGACCGACCATGGATCGTAGTGACACGCCATGCGTGTCAACGCCATCGTCATGCGCTCGACCTACCGCCATGCGTGTCAACGCCATCCCGCCACACCAGTATTTCTACGGGTGCCCCGCGCCCCCGACCGGCGGACACTACGCACTCCTTCCAGCGAACGGGGTGCCCCATGAAGACGCTGCTTCCCTGTGTGTGCGGTTGCCTGATCCTGCTTTCTCCGGCCTACGCGCAGCAGATGGCCACCACCGCCGCCGAGCGCTTCGCCACCCTGGACCGCAACGCCGATGGCGAGGTCAGCAAGGACGAGTACGACGGCACCACCCTGTTCCAGGCACTGGATGCCGACAACAACAACCGGGTCTCGGTCGAGGAAGTGCAGGCATTCCTCGGACCCGACCGCGACGGCCAGCTCACCGCCGCCGATCGTATCCGCGTAGCGGATCTCAACGGCGACGGTGAGCTGAGCGATGAGGAGGTACGCCGCGTGGCGGAGATGCGCTTCCAGTCACTGGATACCGACCACGACGAAGTCCTCACTCTGTCCGAACTGCAGTCCGGGTTCTGGCGTCCGCGCTGAGGTTCAGAACAGCGAAGCCATGCGCATGTACGGCAGGTACAGCGCAAAGATCGTGCTGACCGCCCCCACCAGCGCGATCAGCAGGCCGAGCAGCCCCGCAACGCGGGGCCCCCAGCTGTCACGTCGGATGTACCACAGCAGCCCGACAACCACCGGGCCAAGCCAGAACAGCATGAAATGGCGGTGGTACACCTGCGACAACCACGGCAGTTCCTTGCCGTAGGTGGTGTACATCTCGACGAAGTTGATGAGAAGCAGCTTCGCAAAGACCGTGACCACCAGCGCCATACCGATGCTGCCGATCAGTCCCAGCCAGGGCAGCAAGCCTGTGCTGCGCCGGGCTTTCGGGGCCGGGCGGCGGCGCAGGCCGGATGATGCAGAGCGACCTGTCACGTCGGAATCGCCTGCTGACGGCTGAGCGATGCCACGCGCAGGTAGTGCAGGAACTTGCCGATGAACACACCGGTGAAGCCACCGGACACCACCAGGTGGGCGATGCGGAACACGGTGTCGTCGGCCAGCGCCGGCGCGGTAGCCAGCGCGGCTTCGAAGGCATATTTGACGATGAAGGTCAGGATCAGCAGCGGCAGCAGCGAGTAATCAGCGGTGCGGTGCAGGTGGCCATCGATGGCATCAAAGCTGATGCTCTGGCGACGTACCAGCAGCCAGCCGATGCCGGCACCGATGGCGATGCCCAGCAGCCACACGCCCCAGGCTTCGATGCTGGCTCCGTAGCGGTGATGCAGGCTCCACAGGCCCCATACGGTGAAGATGGCCGGCACGACGGCGAGGCGGGCCAGCGAGGTTTTCGATGGCTTCAGCGCGTCAATGCCGCGCCAGAGCAGGAAGGCGAGGATCGCCCAGACCCAGATCGGGGTGTGGGACGCGAACTGTTGGATCGTATGCATGCGGTCGAACTCCTTCGGTAAGAAAGAACGAAACACAACGGGGGGCTGACGGCACGCCCTCGCGTACCGTCGGATACGAAATGCTGCGTCGAACGCATGGCGCGAGGGCCGTCATGTCGCCACGCCACCTCCCCGGCGGCGGGCCGAAGCTGGATCGTAGGTCTGGGGGGTGGGTGGATGCAAGTGCGCCGGCGACTGCTCTCCGGGTGTTGTTGCCGATGTTCTGTCGGGCCGGCGATGGTGGAATCGCTCGGAACGTAGAGCCGGGCTTGCCCGGCTGTTGTTGGCGGGATCTATTTAGCGAAGAGCAGCCGGGCAAGCCCGGCTCTACAAGAGCGCATGCATTTCGCGAAGAGCAGCCGGGCAAGCCCGGCTCTACATGGGGGATGCGATCAGCCGGGCAAGCCCGGTCGTTACGGCGA
>JBCNQC010000029.1:0-47324 GCA_039592995.1 Stenotrophomonas sp.
GCCGCTTGGGCGGGACCACCTTGCTGACGCGGTTCATGGTGTAGATGTATTGCGAGGACATGGGCTCTCCGAGGGCGCAATCCTGCGCCCGTTCCGTCAGGAACAGTCGCAGTGGGAATTGGGATGTTGCCAATTATAGCCGGAAGCGGTGACAACCGCCGGACAGCCCGGCCTGTGGGGCTTGCCGCTGCCTGAATGGGCCGTCAAAGGCCGTTGAATGGAAACCGTTTCCAGCCGGAAACCGTTCAGATGACGTCCGCATGATGGAAGCCGTCACTTCCCACCCAGCGAGAAACGCCATGCGCATGAATCGAATTGTGGTCGGTACCGTTGCCGCGCTGCTGGCAGTGGGAACCGTTGCCCCCGCCTCTGCTGACGATCACCGCGGTCGCGGCCACGGCCATGACCGCCGTGAATGGCGCGACGACCGTCGCGAGTGGCGGGATGATCGTCGCGAATGGCGCGATGACCGTCGCGAGGCCCGTCACGACCGTCGCTACCACAACCACGGCTACTACCGTCCCGCTCCGCCGCCGCGCGTGGTGTACCGTCCGGCCCCGCGCCCGGTGTACAGCTACGGCTGGCAGCGCGGTCACCGCTACCGCGACTATTACGGCGGCCCGGTGTACGTGGTGAACGACTACAGCCGCTACTCGGTGCGTCGTCCGCCGTACGGGCACCACTGGATCCGCGACGACCGCGGCAACCTGCTGCTGGTCGCCATCGCCACCGGGATCATCGCGGACTTCGTGATCAACGGGCGTTGATGACCGGGCTGCAGACGGCTGCGTTTCTGATCATCCGTGGTGGGGCGGGACCAGGCACCCTCGCTCCGGGGTATCACGAACCTTTGGTTCGAGATACCCGCGCATTTCACCTTATCCCCCCACCTTCGGCGCGCCCCCTTCAACAAGAAGGGGGCTCTTCTCCATTCGAGGCAATGAACCACGGATCGAACGTCAACGGCGATATCGATCCGGGGTCATGCGTAATCGCATGTTGGTGATTTCACGGCCGTCGTCTGTCGACCGACGCTGCCGGGCGCACGCGCTTTTGATCTGCCGTGGCCACCGACCTTCTGTCGATGGCGGGTCGGGGTGGGCTGGAGGGGCGTGAGCCGCATGGGTCGGGCGCATGCGCCCGACGGGTTGGGCAGGACGCCCAACCCCGGTCTTGCCGTGTGCGCAGGATTGCGCACACGTGCAAGCGGCGATCGAGGCTACATGGGTGAAGGCGCACTGCTTGCGAGGCACTGCCTCGCGTGCGACTGAACGCCCAGCCGCCAGCGGCTGGGCCGGGCCCCGGAGGGGGACTTGCGCCGTCCCCCGGAACGCCCATCCCGACCCGCCAAACACGGGAACCGATGCCCACCGGCTGTTCGCCAAAATCCAAAAGGGGTGCCGGGCAAAGCCCGGCACCCCCACGTAGTCCCTGCAATCGCAATCGCAATCGCAGTTCGAGCTTTAGAACCCGACCGACCAGTCCAGCTGCGCGCCCAGCTCACGCTGGTCGCCGCCGCGACGGCCCTGCACCTGCAGCGAGACGCGGCTGTTCGCCGACGGGCTGATCGCCACGCCCAGCTGTGCCAGCGCCGTGCTGCGTGCCAGCGGGGTGCCGGCGATGGTGAAATCGCGGGTGCCTGCCACGAAGCGGGCATCGGCCACCGGCAGACGGTCACCGTCGGCGTACTGCCAGCCCACCCGCGCGGTCAGCACCGCACGGTCACGCTGGCCGCCGCTGATGTCCCAGTCGGCCTTCAGCGCTGCCACACCCGTGCGGTAGTCACTGTCGGCCGAACTGATCACCAGCGCGCTGTTGCCGCCACGCTCCTGGCTGCCATCGCTGTCCAGATTCACCTGCGCCAGCTCGATTTCCGGGGTCAGCTGCAGACGTGCGGTGCCGAAGGTCCAGCCGGCGCGCACGAAGGCCGTGGTGCTGGTGGCATCTTCACGCGCGTGCAGATCTTCGCTCAGCGTGCTGCCCACCTGCGCGGTACGGGTGCTGTCGGTGCGGTAATCCGCACGGGTCACGCCACCGCGCAGACGCAGTTCCTGCCACTGGTAGGCTGCATACACGCCGTACTCGGTGCTGTCGGTTTCGGCCTGGCCGTTGCCACTGCGCAGGCGCGTTTCCAGACGCTGCTGGCCCGCTGCCACGCCCAGTTCCAGCGCCTCGCCCACCTGCCAGCCGGCACCGGCCATCAGGCCGTCCTGCGACACCCGGGTGGCGGCGCTGTTGGCGGTGGCGTCGGTACGCTGCTGACCACCGCTGCCGGCCAGCCAGACGCGCAGGCCCGGCGAGACTTCGCCGCTGATTGCCCGGCCGTCCAGGTGACGGTCGATGCCGTCGTGCAGGAAGCGGTTCTGCAGCAGGGTGCCGCGATGGGCGGCATGCACTTCGCCGCTCAGGCTGTCGAACGCCGGTACCACCTGCGGCACTTCCAGGCGCACCACCGCGTCATACACCGCGTTGCCTTCGCCCAGCGCTTCCACCGCGCCGGCCACTTGCTTCTGGTTGGGGTTGACCACCACGTCCGGGAAGGCCAGCTCGATGTCCGGCATCGACACGTCGTTGCGCGCCATCGTCAGGTAGACGTTGTTGGCGTCGTAGCTCAGGGTCGGGTCGAGGAAGGCCAGGTTGCTGGTGGCCCCGGAGAAGGTGCCGTTGACGCCGCCCGCAGCGCTCAGCAGGTGGTAGCGGGTGGACGGCTTCCAGTCGCCTTCAGTGGCCACGACCACGGTGTTGGCCTGGCCCAGCAGGGCGCTGCCAGCCACGGATACGAAATCACTGGCTCCGTCGGCGGCCACGTCCACCTGGAAGGTCGAGGTGTCGTCGAAGTTGAGGACGCCGTTGATGTCCAGGCGGCTGATCGCCGTGCCGGTCGCACTGCCGGGCGACAGCGTGCTGAAGCCGCTGACGAACACATTGCCGAGCGAGCCGTTGCCGGTCAGCCAGCCACCCCGGGTGACCTGCACGTCGCCGCCCAGCGAGCCGGTCACATTGAGCTGACCACCGTTGATCACGGTGGTGCCGGTGAAGGCACTGCTGTCGCCACTCAGGGTCAGCACATGACGGCCCTGGCGCAGGAAGCCGCTGCCGCTGATCTGACCGGCGTAGCTCAGCACGCGGGTGGTGTCGGTCTCGAAGGCGGCACCACTGCCGATCTCGATGTTGCCGCCGTTGAGCGCATTGCCGGTCACACGCAGGGTTCCGCCTTCCACGCGGGTCTCACCCACGGTGCCGCCGCCCAGGGTCAGGGTGCCTGCATCGCGCTTGACGAGCGTGGTGCTGCTGCCGCCGCTGACATTGCCGGCCAGGGTGGCGCTTTCGCCATCGGCGACGACGACCGCTACCTCGCCCAGCATCTGCACCGAGTTGTTGAAGTTCACGCCGTCAGAAAGATCCAGCGTGGTGCCATCGGCCATGCCCAGCCAGCCGCCGCCCAGCGCCGCGCTGTGCTCAAGGTTCAACGAACCTGCGTTTACCTGCAGCGCGCCCGACCAGCTGGTGCTGTCGCCGCGCAGCGTCAGTTCACCCGTGCCGGTCTTGAGCAGGGTGCCCGTGCCCGAGAACGCGCGACTCGCGGTCAGGCTGCCGTCCACGTCGAAGGTCGAGTCGGCGCTGAGCAGCACCGCCGAGTCCAGGTTCATATTGCTGCCCGTGCGAAGCGTGCCCCCTGCCATTTCGAAGCGGGCGGTGCCCGCGCCATCGGACACCACCGGATTGGTGGACCGGGTGCCCACGATCATCAGCGCGTTCGGGCCCACTGTGATCGTGCCGCTGGCACCGGCGTTGCGGGCCAGGGTGATGCCGCCGCCGATCTCGGCTGTGGCACCATCGGTTACGGTGAAGCTGCCCTGGCCGGATACGCCTACGCTCAGCGAGCTGCTGACCCAGTTTGAGCCCGCGCCGGAGACGAGGATGTCCCCGTGGCCGCCAACGAGCTGGCCCATCGTCGCGTGGCCAAGCGTCGCGCTGGCACCGGCAAGGATTTCATAGGTGCCCCGGCCCGCGTTGCCCACCGTCAGTGCGCCGGTGTGATTCGCGGCGCTGCCGGTGTCGCTCACCGTGATCCGGCCCACGCTGCCGCCGAGGTTGCCAACAATGGCGTCGCGCCCGTTGAGCTGGCCACCACCCGTGACTTCCACGGTGCCGGTGCCGGCCTGACCGGCGAACAGGGTGTTCCCGGTGTTCCAGGTGCTGCTGGTGCCCTGGATCCGCACCATGCCGGTACTGCCGCCCATCGAGGCGATGTAGCTTTCGCCGTCGATGGTCATGCTGCCGCCATTGAGGATCGACAGTTCGCCCGTGCCCAGGTGGCCGACACCGATGGTGTAGCGGGCGTTCCACTGCGAGCCGGGGCCATTGATCGTCGCCACGCCCAGTGAACTCGACTGGGTGCCCATGTAAAGGGTGTTCGTGTCCAGTCGGCCGCCAGCAGACAGGTCCAGGCGTCCGGCACCGGTATTGCCGATGTGCAGCTCGTCGGCATCGGGCACCTGTGTACCGGTGATCCGCACGCCGCCGCTGTTGACGTAGGCCGTGTCGTTGGGGGTGTCGATACCGCGGTCGGCCGGCACGCCAGCGCTCCAGCTGCTGACGATGTTCCAGTCGCCGCCCGGCGGCCCCACCCAGATCGTATTGATGGCAAGCGCGCCCGGTGCCACGCAAGCCAGCGCGATGCCCACACACAGCGCGGCGGGGCGGGGGGCACTGCGGAGGCCGCTGCGGGCGACGGCTTGGCCACCGCGGGCGAATTCGGAAACAACCTGCACGCACTTCAGCGCGTGATTGAAGACCACGCGATACACATGATTCACAAGCCAACCCCTGTTTGAAAGAAACGATTCCCTGAGTTGGAGTAACGGCCCCTGGCTGAACGACTTTAGGGTTCGAGATCGATTAATCTGAACAATTCAAGGAACCGCGTCCCAATTCAGCTATTTGGCCGAATAGGCACAAGTCGACGGTCCGGCCCTCCGGTACGGGCCAGCCCGGCCTGCCGGCCTTACAATGGAAGGCTGCCGTTCCCCTCACCCTGCCTGGAGTAAGCGATGTTCCCGCGTGACGTCCGCATCGAAACCTACGATCCCGAACTGGCCAAGGCCATGGCTGCTGAAGTCCAGCGCCAGGAAGACCATGTCGAGCTGATCGCCAGCGAGAACTACACCAGCCCGGCGGTGATGGAGGCCCAGGGCAGCCAGCTGACCAACAAGTACGCCGAAGGCTACCCGGGCAAGCGCTACTACGGTGGCTGTGAATACGTGGACGTGGCCGAGCAGCTGGCCATCGACCGCCTCAAGCAGCTGTTCGACGCCGATTACGCCAACGTGCAGCCGCACAGCGGCTCGCAGGCCAACCAGGCGGTGTACTTCGCACTGCTGCAGCCGGGCGACACCATCCTGGGCATGAGCCTGGCGCATGGGGGTCACCTGACCCACGGGGCCAAGGTCAATGCCTCCGGCAAGATCTTCAACGCCGTGCAGTACGGGGTGAACGAGCAGGGCCTGATCGACTACGACGAAGTCGAGCGCCTGGCCCTGGAGCACAAGCCGAAGATGGTCGTGGCCGGCTTCTCGGCCTACTCGCAGGTGATCGACTGGGCGCGCTTCCGCGCCATTGCCGACAAGGTCGGGGCCTATCTGTTCGTGGACATGGCCCACGTGGCCGGCCTGATCGCCGCCGGTGTGTACCCCAGCCCGCTGCCGCACGCGCACGTGGTCACCTCCACCACCCACAAGACCCTGCGTGGCCCGCGCGGCGGCATCATCCTGGCCAAGGGTGCAGGCGAGGACATCGAGAAGAAGCTGCAGTCGGTGGTGTTCCCGGGCATCCAGGGTGGCCCGCTGATGCACGTCATCGCCGCCAAGGCGGTGGCCTTCAAGGAAGCGCTGGAACCGGGCTTCAAGACCTACCAGCAGCAGGTGGTGAAGAACGCCCAGGCGATGGCCACCACGCTGATCGCGCGTGGCTACAAGATCGTCTCCGGCGGCACCCAGAACCACCTGATGCTGGTCGACATGATCGGCAAGGACGTCTCCGGCAAGGACGCGGAAGCCGCCCTGGGCAAGGCCCACATCACCGTCAACAAGAACTCGGTGCCGAACGACCCGCGCTCGCCGTTCGTGACCTCGGGCCTGCGCCTGGGCACCCCGGCGGTCACCACCCGTGGCTACACCGAGCAGGACTGCGTGGAACTGGCAAACCTTATCGCCGACGTGCTGGACGCTCCGGCCGATGAAGCCGTCATTGCCCGCGTGCGTGACGCGGTCAGCGCGCAGTGCCGCAAGTACCCGGTCTACGGGTAATGCCATGGGCCGCCGGGATCGCCCGGCGGCCTTCGCGGCCGCTTGGAACATGCCGTGATTTGCTGTGAACAGGGCTTCTCAGGTACCTTTGCGACGCTGCGGTGACCGCAGCATGACGATTTTTCGATGCAAGGCGCTTCATGCACTGTCCGTTCTGCCAGCATGCCGATACCCGGGTGATCGACTCGCGCGTCTCTGAAGACGGCGCGACGATCCGCCGTCGGCGTGAGTGTGAGGCCTGCAACGAGCGCTTCAGCACGCTGGAAACCATCGAGTTGAAGCTGCCGGCGATCGTCAAAAGCGACGGCAGTCGCGAAGCCTTCGACGCCCGCAAGCTGCGGGTGGGTTTCGACCGCGCGCTGCAGAAGCGTGCGGTGCCGGAAGAGAAGATCGAGCTGGCCGTGCGTGCGGTGATGCACCAGCTGCGCATGTGCGGCGAGCGCGAGATTCCGTCGATCAAGGTCGGCGAGTTCGTCATGAACGAACTGCGCAAGCTGGACCACGTGGCCTACGTGCGTTTCGCCTCGGTGTACCGCAGTTTCGAGGACGTGGCCGATTTCCGCGAGGAGATCGAGAAACTCGAACGCGACCTGCCGGCCAGCACCGGACAGTTGCAACTGCTGGGCGATGTGATTGCCTTGACCAAGAAAAAGAAAGGCTGACACCCCCGTAGAGCGGGGCTTGCCCCGCTGCTCTGATCGACCGCGCCGCATGAACTGCCCGTGGCCCGACCTGGTGCCTTACCATCGCAGCATGATCTTCCCTGCCCTCGACCACCTGCACATGGCCCGCGCGCTGCGCCTGGCCGAGCGTGCCTCCTACACGACACGCCCCAATCCCATGGTCGGCTGTGTCATCGCCCACGCTGAAACCGTGGTGGGCGAGGGCTGGCACCAGCGTGCTGGCGGTCCGCATGCGGAAATTCATGCCCTGCGTGCTGCCGGAGGCGCTGCACGGGGTGCCACCGCCTACGTCACCCTGGAACCCTGCGCGCACTACGGCCGTACGCCGCCCTGCGCCTTGGCGTTGATCGAAGCCGGGGTAGGGCGTGTTGTGGCCGCGATGCGCGATCCGTTCCCCAAGGTGGATGGCGGCGGCTTTACCCTGCTGCGCGAGGCTGGTATCGAGGTCGCCGAAGGGCTGATGGCGACACAGGCGCGCGAGCTGAATCACGGCTTCCTGTCGCGGATCGAGCGCGGCCGCCCGTGGCTGCGGGTCAAGCTGGCGTCCAGCCTGGACGGGCGTACCGCGATGGCCGACGGCAGCTCCAGGTGGATCACCGGTCCTGCCGCGCGTGAGGACGTGCAGCACTGGCGCGCCCGCGCCGGCGCGATTCTGACCGGGGCGGGCACGGTATTGGCCGATGATCCGCAGCTGACCGTCCGCCTGTCGGACGTGGAGGTGCTGCCGCCGCTGCGGGTGGTGCTGGATGCGCGACTGCGCACGCTGGGGCAGCGCCGTGTGCGCGAGGGTGATGCGACCACCCTGTATCTGCATGGCGAGGACGTACCTGCGCCCGCCGACACCGATGCGCAGTTCCAGGCCCTGCCGCTGCGCGACGGGCGCTTCGACCTGCCTGCGGTGATGGCGCTGCTGGCCGAGCGGGAGATCAATGAGGTGCACACGGAGGCGGGGGCGACGCTGTCCGGCGCACTGCTGCGCGCTGGCCTGGTGGACGAACTGCTGCTGTATCAGGCCCCTACGCTGCTGGGCGAACAGGGCCGCCCGCTGCTGGATGGCCTGGGCATCACCGTGATGGACCAGCAACGTCGCCTGCGCGTGGTGGAACAACGCCAGGTCGGCGACGACCTGCGCCTGCGGTTGCGGCCGTCTCAACCCCAACTGGGGTAATCAGCGCCATCGTCCTGCACACGTAACAATTCCCGTAGGTACCACGCCCTGCGTGGTACCCGCGCGCAGCGCGGCACAAGCGTCCGAAGGCACATCCCCAACAATGCGGTGCATCTGCCGACGTTGGAAAATGATCGAAACCCGTGTCAGGTGTTCATGACCCCGGAACGAAGTGCAGCCACGCAGGGCGTGGCTCTACGCCTTCCATAAAAAAACGGGCCCCTTGCGGGGCCCGTTCGACCATGGCGCTGGGGTCAACCCCGCCGCCCGATCAGAAACTGGCGCGCACGCCCACCGAGTACTGGGTGATGTCGTCGAAGTACTGTGCTTCGCCAACCAGGCCCCAGTTCCGGGTGAAGTTGATCTGGCCACCCAGGGTGCCGATCCACTCGCCGTCCATGTCGCTGCCGTCGATGTAGCCGGCCTTCAGCCAGGCTTCGGTGCGCCTGGAGGGCTTGCCACGCACGCCGAAGGCGGCACGGCCGGCATTGGTGTGGAACTCTTCACGCTCGGAGAACTGGTCGTCCTTGTACTTCACTTCGTTGTTGATGCGCATCCAGGCGAGGTCTGCGGTGAAGTCCAGGCGATCGCTGATCGGCATGTGGTAGCCGATGCCCAGCTCCGGCTGCTCGATGGTGTTTTCGATGCTGTACGGGCCGAAGCTGTCTTCGTAGTGGTACTTCTTCGACACGGTGCTGTAGCCACCGAACACATGGACCTGGTCGGCAATCGCGAACGAACCGCGGATGTAGCCGCCGTCCAGCTTCGGGTTGCTGCCCGGCTGGCTGACCTGCAGCTGGGTCCAGCCGCCTTCGACATAGGTGTAGCTGAGCGCGTCGGCCGAAGCGGCGAGCGGAGCGGCAGCCAGCAGAGCGGCGGCCAGAACGAGAATCTTGCGCATGGCGGTTCCTTGGGAAATGAGGTCCATTTCAGCCGTCCCGTCATGGGACGGCAGGGCGGCGATCGTCGCCGCGGCGCGAAGTTTAACAAATACTTTACAGAAAGCGAGCGCTCAGCCAGGGCTGTTACAATGCCCGGGCCGGCGCTGCCGGCATAACCAAACGTCTTCAGGGCGGGGTGCGATTCCCCACCGGCGGTAGGTGCGCAAGCACGAGCCCGCGAGCGCTTCCGGTCTTGCCGGAAGGTCAGCAGATCCGGTCAAATTCCGGAGCCGACGGTATAGTCCGGATGAAAGAAGACGGTGCTCCAGGGCCTGCGATGGCTCTGTGCCCGCCTGTTTGCCTTGCGGCGTTTTTCGCTCACTTCTCGCGGAGAACGTTTCGTGTTTACCGGAATCATCGAAGGCGTGGGCCATGTGGCCGCACGCGAATCACTTGGCGGCGATGTCCGCTTCACCTTCAACGTCGGCAGCCTGCCGTTCGACCACGTCCAGCTGGGCGAAAGCATCGCCATCAATGGCGTGTGCCTGACCGTGATCGCCTTTGACGCGGTGTCCTTCCAGGCCGATGCCTCGACCGAGACCCTGGGCCTGACCACGCTGGGCCAGCTGGCTGACGGGGCGATCATCAATCTGGAGCGCGCCATGCGCCCGACCGACCGCCTCGGCGGGCATCTGGTCAGCGGCCACGTCGATGGCCTGGGCGAGGTGGTGTCCATCCATGACGACGCACGCGCACAGCGTTGGCGCTTTGCTGCGCCGAAGAACCTGCTGCGTTACATCGCGAAGAAGGGGTCGATCTGCGTCGACGGTGTCAGCCTGACCGTCAACGATGTCGATGACGCCGGCTTCGAGGTCGCGCTGATTCCGCACACCGTCGCGCATACCGCCTTTGCCACCGCCCGCGTGGGTAGCGCGGTCAACCTGGAAATCGACCTGATCGCCCGTTACGTCGAACGCCTTGTCGGCCTGCCGACCAACGGTCGGCAGCTACCGCCGGAGGAACACGCATGAATTTCGCTCCCATTCCCGAGATTCTCGAAGACATCCGCCAGGGCCGCATGGTGGTCATCGTCGATGACGAAGACCGCGAAAACGAAGGCGACCTGATCATGGCCGCCGAACTGGTCAAGCCGTCGGACATCAACTTCATGGTCACTCACGGCCGCGGCCTGGTGTGCCTGCCGCTCACGCGCGAACGTGCCGCAGACCTCGGGCTGGCCCCGATGGTGCAGGCCAATACGGCCCAGTTTCAAACCAACTTCACGGTCAGCATTGAAGCCGCCGAGGGCGTCACCACCGGCATCTCCGCCTACGACCGGGCCCACACCATCCGCACTGCGGTGAAGCCGGATGCCAAGCCCAGCGACCTGCACCAGCCGGGCCACATCTTCCCGTTGATCGCGCAGCCGGGCGGGGTGCTGACCCGCGCCGGCCATACCGAAGCCGGTGTGGATCTGGCGATGCTGGCGGGACTGGAACCGGCCGGCGTGCTGGTGGAGATTCTCAACCCCGATGGCAGCATGGCGCGCCGCCCGGAGCTGGAAGTGTTCGCGCGCGAGCACGGGCTGAAGATCGGCTCCATCGCCGACCTGATTGCCTACCGCCTGGCCACTGAAAAGACCGTCGAACGCGTGGATGAACGTGAGATCGACACCGAGTTCGGCCCCTTCACCCTGGTGACCTACCGCGACCGCATTGCCCACGACGTGCACTTTGCGATGGTGCGCGGCAAGGTGGACGCCGAGCCCACCTTGGTGCGCGTGCAGGTGGAAAACCCGCTGGCCGACCTGCTGCACTGGCGGCGCGACGACTTTGGCGTGGCGGCCACCGACGCCCTGCGCGCCATTGCCGCCGCCGAACGCGGGGTGATGGTGGTGCTGTCAGCCCCCCGCGACGGCCAGGCGCTGCTGGCCCGGCTGCGCCAGCAGCCGCAGCCGGTGGCACCGGGCAAGGACAAGGACGTGAGCCAATGGCGGCGTAACGGGGCCGGCGCGCAGATCCTGTCCGACCTGGGCTTGGGCAAGCTGCGCGTGCTGGGCACCCCCCGCCGCCAGATCGGCCTGGCCGGCTACGGACTGGAAGTCGTCGAGACCGTTACCCCCTGACCGGCCAACGGCATTACCCCTCACCCGTAGAGCCACGCCCTGCGTGGCTGCGCGGTGCCGGATGCAGACGTAGAGCCGGGCTTGCCCGGCTGCGCGACCCACCCTCAGCCGGGCAAGCCCGGCTCTACGCCCACCCTCAACCGGGCATAGCCCGGCTCTACGTTAGAATACCCCTCCTTACCGGATTCCCCCTCGACCATGAGCCACTACGAAGGCGACCTCCGCACGCCGGAACAGGCCCGTTTCGCCATCCTTGCCAGCCGCTGGAACGCCCGCATCACCGACGTGCTGGTGGCCGGTGCCCGGCAGAGCCTGGCCGGCAACGGCATCAGCGAAGCCGATATCGATGTCATCCGCGTGCCGGGTGCGTGGGAGCTGCCGCTGGTCGCCGCCCGCCTTGCTGCCGCGCATGAGCATGCCGCCATCATTACCCTGGGCTGCGTGATCCGCGGCGACACCCGTCATTACGAACATGTGGCCGACCGCTGCGCCGAGGGGCTGATGCGTGTGCAGCTGGACTTCGGCGTGCCGGTGCTCAATGGCGTGCTGGCGGTGGAACGCGCCGAAGATGCCGAAGCCCGCGCTGGCGGCAGCCATGGCAACAAGGGCGAGGAAGCCGCACTGGCGGCGTTGGAAATGGTCAATCTTCTGGAGCAGTTGCCTTGAACAATAAATACCCGGGCAAGCCGTCCGGCAAGCCGGTCCGCAAGGACGGCATCGACCCGGTGCTGCGCTCGCGCGCGCGTCGTCGCGCCCTGCAGGCGATCTACGCCTGGCAGATCTCCGGTGGCAACGCGCAGAGCGTGCTGTCGCAGTTCGCCCACGAACAGGCGCGCGAGATCGCCGATCTGGCCTATTTCGAGGCGCTGGTGCACGGCGTGCTTGACCACCGCAAGGACCTGGATGCGGCGCTGACCCCGCACCTGGACCGCGCCGTGGACGAGGTGGATGCGATTGAGCGCGCAGCGCTGCGCGTGGCCGCGTTCGAACTGCTGTACCGCGTGGACGTGCCGTACCGCGTGGTCATCAACGAAGCCATCGAGTCGGTCAAGCGGTTCGGCTCCGAGCATGGCCACACCTACGTGAACGGTGTACTGGACCGCGCCGCCGTGGAATGGCGCAAGGTCGAACACGGCGGCTGACCGCCCCATGGCCCTGGCTGAGTTCTCGCTGATCGAGCGCATCCGCGCGCGCACCGCCACCCGCGCGGATATCGCGCTCGGCATCGGCGATGACGCCGCGCTGCTGCAGCCAGCCTCTGGCCTGCAGCTGGTGGTGACCGCCGACACACTCAACAGTGGCGTGCATTTTCCGCCGGAAACGCCGGCCGCCGATATCGGCTGGAAAACGTTGGCGGTCAATCTGTCCGACCTGGCGGCAATGGGCGCGCAGCCGGCCTGGTGTACCCTGGCGCTGTCGCTGCCCAGCGCCGACACCGACTGGATAGACGCTTTCGCCGACGGCTTCTTCGCCTTGGCCGATGCGCACGGCATCACCTTGATCGGGGGCGACACCACGCGCGGTCCTCTGTCGCTCTCGGTCACCGCGATGGGTCAGCTGACCCCGGGCACCGCGCTGCGTCGCGATGCCGCGCAGCGGGGAGATGATATCTGGGTAAGCGGTACGCTGGGCGACGCTGCAGTGGCCCTGCGCGCCTGGCAGGGCGGTACGCTGGATGTGCGGCAATGCGCCGATGACGCGCATGTGGAGCATCTGCGCCAGCGCCTGGCCCGGCCCACGCCGCGTGTGGCACTGGGGCGCGCGCTGGTGGGGCTGGCGCATGCGGCCGTGGATGTGTCTGACGGGCTGCTTGCCGACCTGGGGCACATCTGTGCGCGCAGCCATCTCGGTGCGCGGGTAGACCCCGCGACGCTGCCGCTTTCCGCCGCAGCACGCGCCTGCGTGGGGGAGACCCACGCGCGCGACGCCGCGCTGCGCGGCGGCGACGATTACGAGTTGTGCTTCACCGCGCCCGCATCGCACCGAGAAGCGGTACGCGCACTGGGCGAGCGGTTCTCCGTGCCGTTGACCCACATCGGCGAGATGGTGGCAGGGAAAGGCATTGATGCCGCCGGGCACGAACGCAACCAGCCCGGCTACGAACACTTCCTGTAGAGCCGGGCTTGCCCGGCTGGATGTGCCCCATGCCATACACCAGAAACAACAACGCCGCGCAATGCACGACGTTGTCGTTCAAGCCTGCGGCTTACCAGCGGTAAGCGATGCCGGCCTTGTGCGCAGGGTCTGCGCAACGTCGACGCGTAGCCGCGCGCCGTTACGCAGCTCCCAGGATTCGGTGGCATCCCCTGCAACGATATCCGCCGTTTCATTGTCGATCACACGTGCTTGGGCGGACACGGTGGTCAGCGCAAGCAGGATGCCGCAGGTGAGTTGGCGCAGAACAGGGCGCGGAAGAAAAGGCGTCGGATTCATTGCAGAACCTTGAGTGACGGGGCGGGAACGATCCCGGAAACCCCGTCGAAGAGCCATGCAACAAGTTGTGAGAAATTGCCTACATGCCGGCGCCACCTTCCATTCCTCAGTTGACGGGTTACCAGCGGTAGGCCAAGCCCAGCTGGGCACCGAACTCGCGGTAGTTGTCGTTGCCGCGTGCGGCATTGATGCCACCCCAGGCCGACACGCCATTGCCAAGGCGCAGCTGGGTACCGGCCGCGACTTCAACGCGGCGTTCGGGCGCGCCGCCCTCGATCACCTCGCCATCAAAAGACAACGCGCCGCTGCTGCCTTCGTTCACCCAGTACGCGGCCAGAGTTGGCAGCCACTGCAGCGCCCCGGTGCCGGCCTCACCCTGCAGCGCCGCACCGATACGCGTGGTCAGACCGTCGCCGCCAGCCTGCTCGACCACCGTGCCGTTGCTCTCCACATGGACATCCATCTGCATGCGGGTGTAGGTCAGCTGCACCTGCGGCTGCACGTTCAGCGCCAACGGACCCACTTTGCCCAGCGCAACGCGATGACCGGCTTCCAGCGACGCCTGGCTCAAGCGCATGCGGTAATGCTCCTGGGCTACGTCATCGCCGTGCACGGTGTTGCTGAAGCGGCCATGCTGCACGCTGGCATCCAGATAAGTGGCACTGTTGTCCCAGCCGGCGTACAGGCCAGCCGCGCCGCCTTCCACCGTGCCGCGTGCGCGGTAACTGGTGACGTCTGAACGCGACACCGAATCGGCCTGGCCGGCGCTCAGCATGGCACCCACGCGGCCTCGGCCGTCATCGAATGCGCCAACATCTGCGCCAAGCAGCAGTCGCGAGCGATTTACCCGCAGTGTCTGCTGCCCGGTGGCATCCATACGGCTTTCGCCGGTAGCGGAGCTGGCCCAGGTGCGCAGCCCGTCCTCCGCACCCGCTGACGACGCGCGGTCGGAAGCGCGGTGTTGCAGCAACGTCTGCGCGGTCTGCAGGTTGGCCAGATACGCGCCGGTTTCCGGACGCAGAACCGGGGTCGGCGGCTTGCCCGGTTCGTCTGGACCGCCGGGGCCATCCGGACCATCAGGACCATCAGGACCTTCCGGGTTATCTGCATCGCACAGCGACGGATCGTTCTTGCACGGATCGGGATACAGGCCCGGCCCCGGCGTCGAGCGCAGGTACCAGTGGCCATCTTCGGCTTTGATCAGGAAGTACTCATACTGGCCGCCGACGGCGCGACCCAGCAGCGTGAACTGCGCACTGGATGCGCCGCCCACGGTGATCAGCGCGATGCCACGATCAGTCTGTGCGCCCTGACCGCCGGCGTTGTGTACACGGACGGCGGCCTCTCCGGTCGCATCACCGGCAATCAGCAGCCGGTCGGTGGCGGATGCATCACCGTCCAGCACGGTGTTGAACACCAGCGTGCCCCCCTCGCCGGCGAAGCTGTCCAGCGACAGCGTGTTTAATCTGGTCCCGTCCCCCAATGCCACCGTGCCCGTGCTGCCCAGATCCAGGTGGCGGACGGTGCTGTCGCCGGTCATCTGCCAGGTGCTGCCGGACGCGACGAACGCGCGCTGTACCTGCTCGAAGCGGCCCGTCACCTTCGCCTGGTCGAACAGGGTTACCGCCAGCTCGCCGTTGACCGTGGCAGGATCGAAGCCGATGTTGCCCTCAAGATGCGAGTTGGACACGGTGAGCTGGACCGTATTGCGCTGGGTGATGCCTTCGTCGTCACCGCGCCCTACCCACAGCAGGTAGCCGTTTCCGCCCTGCAGCTGTGAGCCGTTGGATACCTGCACGTGGTAATGATTGGCGGTCTGCTCGCCGGGCGCGATGTGGATGGCGGCCCCCCGCTCGCTGACCACCTGGCTGTCATCCAGCGCCAGGAAAAGCATCTGGTCGCGGTCATACAGCGAACGCATGAGTACACCAATGTTGCCGGCCTCGATACGTGAGCCCGTGCCGACTGTCACATCGCCTGCGCCCTGGCTGATGCCCACGCCGGCAAAGTAGTTGTGAACCTGTGGTTTGTCGGCCACACGGATATGTGTCGCGTTCAACGTCACGCGGGGACGGGCAGTGCCGTCCACGGCGCGGATGTCGATGCCGATGGCACCGATACGCGCGAAATCGGGTGCATCGGCACCGATGGTGATGCTCGTGTTGCGCAGCAGTACGTTGGCGCCGTCCCGCAGCAGCAGCCCTCCGTGGGTGATCCGGCTGTCGAGGGCCGTAAGTGTTGAGTTGCCGTACAACTCGATGGCGTTGAAATCGGCAGTGCCGTTGCGCGACACCCGCGCATTGTCCAGTGCTACACGGCTGTCGTACGCAACGATGCCACGGGTCTGCCCAAATCGCACCGTCAGCTTGGCATCGTTGCGCAGTACCCACTCCTCGGCAACATCCGGAGGGACCACCAGCGCGTCTTCACCGTCGAGTTCGCGCGCGGAAAGCGCGCCGCAGCAGATGCCGGTCAGCGCCAGCAGCACACCGGCGCTGAGCACATGGCGGGGCAGAGAAACATGGGCGAAACAGGTGTTCATCGAGCTCCTTGAAACGGGTATCAGATTGCAGAAACAACAACGCCGCGCAGGGCGCGGCGTTGTTGTCCAGTCGTTGCGGTTACCAGCGGTAGGCCACGCCCAGCTGGGCACCGACTTCACGGTAGTTGTCGCTGCCGCGTGCAGCATTGATGCCGACCCAGGCCGACACGCCATTGCCAAGGCGCAGCTGGGTACCGGCGGTGAGTTCAACGCGGCGCTCGGGCGCGCCGCCCTCGATCATCTCGCCGTCGAACGACAATGCAGTGGCGCTGCCTTCGTTCACCCAGTGCGCGGCCAGATACGGCTGCCACTGCAGCGTTCCAATGCCGGCTTCCCCCCGCAGTGCTGCACCGGCACGGGTGGTCAGACCATTGCTGCCGGCCTGCTCGATCACCGTGCCGTTGCTTTCCACATGGAAGTCCATCTGCATGCGGCTGTAGGTCAGCTGCACCTGCGGCTGCACGCTCAGTGCCAGCGGACCCACCTGGCCCAGCGCAACGCGATGACCGGCCTCCAGCGATGCCTGGCTCAGGCGCGTACGGTAACGCTCCTGGGCTACGTCATCGCCGTGCACGGTGTTGCTGAAGCGACCGTGCTGGATGCTGGCATCCAGGTACGTGGCACTGTTGTCCCAACCGGCGTACAAGCCGGCCGCGCCACCCTCTACCTTGCCGCGTGCGCGATAACCGGTGACGTTCGAACGCGATACCGAATCGGCCTGGCCGGCGCTCAACATGGCACCGACACGGCCTCGGCCGTTATCGAACACGCCTATGTCAGCACCGAACTGCAGACGCGAGCGGTCCACGCGCAGGGCCTGCTGCCCGGTCACGTCCATGCGGCTTTCGCCGCTGGCGACGCTGGCCCAGGTGCGCATCCCGTCCTGCGCACCGAACGACGAGGAACGGTCGGAGGAACGGTGCTGCAGCAGTTGGTGCATGGCGAACTGGTTGGCCAGGTACGCGCCGGTTTCGGGGCGCAGCACCGGCGTCGGCGGCTCGTCCGGGCCATCCGGGCCATCCGGGCCGTCCGGGCCGTCCGGACCATCCGGACCATCCGGGCCATCCGGGCCATCCGGACCATCCGGGCCTTCAGGATTGTCCGTGTCGCACAGCGACGGATCGTCCTTGCACGGATCCGGATACAGCCCTGGGCCATCGCTCAGCTCGGAACGCAGATACCAGTTGCCGTCGTTGGCCTGGTACAGAAAGTAGTCATACAGCCCACCGGTTGCACGCCCGACCTGGGTGAACTTGGCATCGGACTGACCACCGATGGTGATCAACTCAATGCCATTTTCGGTCTTCGCCCCCTGGCCGCCGGCATTGCGTACGATGACATCGGCGGCACCGGTGGCATCGCCTTCGATCACCAGCTTGTCGGTGAGCGTGGTGTCGCCCTCCAGCGCGGCATTGAAGGTCAGCGTGCCGCCATGCCCTTCGAAGCTGCCCACGGAAAGTGTGTTGAACGTGGTGCCGTTGCCGCCCAGGTTCACGCTGCCGGCGCTGTCCAGCTTGAGGTGACCCACGCTGCTGTCGCCGGTCAGGGTCCAGCTTGCGCCGCTGCCGATGGCGGCGTTGCTGACGTTGGTCATGCGGCCCAGCAGCGAGGCGTTGTTGCGCAGCTCGACATTGACCAGGTTGTTGCCGGTGATGTTGGAATCGTCGAACAGGATGTTGCCGGTCAGCTGGCTGTTGTCGACGGTGAAGTTGACGTTGTGGTTGCCGGTCGTGCCGATGTCATTGAAAGCACGGACCCACAGCAGGGTGTCATTGCCCGCTTCCAGGGTGGAACCATTTTCGATGAAGATGTTGTAGGTGTTGTTCGCATTACCCAGCGCGACTTCAATGGCCGCGCTGTCGCCGCTCTTGATGTGGGAGTTGTCCAGGTTCAGGCGCAGGTGGTGGGCCAGGTCTTCGGAGCCGTGCAGGATCACGCCGACATTGCTGGCGTCGATGCTCGATTGGTTGCGCAACGTGATGCCGCCGGCACGCAGGTATGCGCCAATGCCGCGGCCGTAGTAGGAATTGGTCTTGCTGTCCTGCACATTCACGCGGGTTGAATCCAGCACCAGATCAGGATTGCCGGTGGTCCCCGGGCTGTTGATGCTGATGCCCCAGGCGGAGAAGTTGCCTTCCCCGATGCCCGGCGTGTCGTCATCCAGGCTGATGGTGCTGCCGGTGACGACCGCGCTGGAATTTCCGCTCAGATACAGCGCGCCGTCGCGCAGCGTCGAGTTGTTGACGACGGCGGTGGCGGAGTCGCGCAGGTCCAGCGAATGCTGCGACATCGCGCCCGCCTGGCGAGCCACGGTGGCACCCTTCAGCGTGACCTTGCTGTCGTTGAAGGCCTCGATCAAGTGGGTACTGCCGCCATTGACGGTCAGATGGGAAGTGCCCCGGAGCGTCCACGCTTCGGCGGCGTCGGTCTCGGTGAGGGTCTTGTCCTGGTCAACCAGCTCTGCGGCCAACAGCGAAGCAGCCGGAAGGGTCGTGAGAGCAAGCAGCACGCCGCAGCTGAGCGGACGCAGGGCAGGTAAGCGCCGCCGGGTCGGAGACGTCGGAATCATTGTATTTTCCGGGAATGTGGGGGCGGCAAAGATCCTGGAAGCGGGGCGCATCCACCATGCAATAAATTGCAGTTAGTCAATCCATCGGGGGGTAGAGTCGGTCGACAGACGACTGCCCTCAGGGACCCAACGCCCGGGGACGCATGACCAGTGATCGAAGCGCTTTCCCCCACACGGGCCATGCGCCACTACACCGCCGCGGAATCGCGGTAGCGCCGGCCGTTGGCCGGCCCACCCTTCACCTGTGAACGCGTTACCAGCGGTAGGCCACGCCCAGCTGGGCACCGATTTCACGGTAGTTGTCGCTGCCGCGTGCGGCATTGAGGCCACCCCAGGCCGACACGCCATTGCCCAAGCGCAGCTGGGTACCGGCGGTCAGTTCAACGCGTCGCTCAGGCGCGCCGCCCTTGATGACTTCGCCGTCGAACGACAATGCAGTGGCACTGCCTTCGTTCACCCAGTAGGCGGCCACATACGGTTGCCAGCCCAGCGCACCGGAATGGGCCTCGCCCTGCAGTGCTGCACCGACACGTGTGGTCAGGCCGTTGCCGCCGGCCTGTTCGATGACCGTGCCATTACTTTCCACATGGAAGTCCATCTGCATGCAGCCGTAGGTCAACTGCACCTGCGGCTGCACGCTCAGTGCCAGCGGACCCACCTGGCCCAAGGCAATGCGGTGCCCGGCCTCCAGCGATGCCTGGCTCAGACGCGTACGGTAACGCTCCTGGGCTACGTCATCGCCGTGCACGGTGTTGCTGAAGCGACCGTGCTGGATGCTGGCATCCAGGTACGTGGCACTGTTGTCCCAACCGGCGTACAAGCCGGCCGCGCCACCCTCTACCTTGCCGCGTGCGCGGTAACCGGTGACGTTCGAACGCGATACCGAATCGGCCTGGCCGGCGCTCAACATGGCACCGACACGGCCTCGGCCGTTATCGAACACGCCCATGTCAGCACCGAACTGCAGGCGCGAGCGGTCCACACGCAGGGCCTGCTGCCCGGTCACATCCATGCGGCTTTCGCCGGTAGCGGTGCTGGCCCAGGTGCGCAGCCCGTCCTCCGCACCGAACGACGAGGAACGGTCGGAGGTACGGTGCTGCAGCAGTTGGTGCATGGCGAACTGATTGGCCAGGTACGCGCCGGTTTCGGGACGCAGCACCGGGGTCGGCGGCTCGCCCGGTTCGTCGGGGCCATCCGGACCGTCGGGGCCATCGGGGCCATCGGGGCCATCCGGACCATCCGGGCCGTCCGGACCTTCAGGGTTGTCCGCATCGCACAGCGACGGATCGTCCTCGCAGGGGTCCGGATACAGACCGGGCAGCTGCTGCGAGCGCAGATACCAGTTGCCATCGTCTTCCTTCACCAGGAAGTACTCGTAGCGACCACCGACCGTACGTCCCACCAGGGTGAAGGTGGCATTCGATGTCCCCTTTACAGTGATCAGCTCAATGCCGGTCTGTGTCTGTGCGCCCCGCCCTCCGGCATTACGCACCACCACGTCGGCGTCACCGTAGGTGCTGTCCTCCACAATCAGCCGGTCGCTGGCCGAATGGTCATCGCCCAGAGCGGTGTTGAACACCAAGGTGCCACCGGCCATCAGGTTCTGTACGGTCAGCGTATTGAAACGGTGGCCATCGCCGAGCTCAAGGATGCCCCAGCCGTGCACATGCATCAGCCCGACTCGACTGTCGCCGGTCATCTGCCACGTGGTTCCTGCGCCAGACACGCTCATGCCCAGTGAAACCTCGTCCACCTCGAGCATGCGGCCGGCCAGCCGTGCGCCGTTGGCAATCTGGACGAGCAGGGTGCCGGCGGCGGTCGCGCGATCGAACACGATGTCGCCGCTGAGCTGCGCTTCGTCCACCAGCAGGGTCACGTCCAGGTGGCCGGTGGGCGCGGTTCCAGGCAGACCGCCCACGTACAGCAGCTGCCCGTTGCTGCCATGCAACTGGGTGCCCTTGCTCGCGCGGATGCTGAAGCGGTTGCGTGTACTTCCGGACGGAGCGACCTGGATGGCGGCACCGCGAGCGGCATTGATGACCGAATCTTCCAGGTTCAGTCTGATGGCATCGTCCATGTCATGCAGCGCACGCATGAGTACGCCGACGTTGCCCGCGTCAATGCGGGAGTTGCCCAGGGTGACGCGACCGCCGCCCTGGCGGATGCCGATGCCGGAATCGTAGTGGGCCTTGAGCGGGTTGTAGTCCACGCGCAGGCGCGAATCCATCAGCAGCACCGATGTTGCGTCGCGGGCCGCGCCTGGCACGATGTCGATCCCGATGGGCATCAATGCATCGAAGCCTGGGGAGCGCGCGTCCAGGGTGAAGGTGCTGTGGCGGGCGGTCATGGTGGCATGACCGGCCAGCAGCACGCCGCCACCGCCGAGGGTGGATTCATTGAAGGTCAGGAAACTCCGCCCGAACAGTTCAAGTGCATGGTCGCCGCCGGTGTCGGTACGGGTCAGGTGGGAGGCATACAGCTTGACGGTGCTGTCGGTGGCGCTGATGCGGCCTGTCGCGGCCTGTGTCACGGTGAGGCTGGCCCCATTGCACAGTACCCAGTCCTGCACGGGGTCGCCGGCCACCACATCGTGATCGACATTGTCCAGGTCACACGCCAGCACTGGTTGGCCTGCCAGCGACAGCATCAACGCGCAGGCAAGCGGGCGCAGCACGGGGCAGCCGCGTCTGCGGAAAGAAACATTCATGTTGCGTCCTTGGGGAGAGAAAACGTGCGGCGGCTTCGGGTTACCAGCGGTAGGCGACGCCCATTCGCGCCGCGTGCTCATGGAAGCCCTCGCGGCCGCGTGCGGCGGTCAGGCTGGCACTGGCCGACAGTCCATTGCCGAACTGCAGCTGTGTCCCGGCGTTGAATTCAAGCTGACGGCGAGGTGCGCCACCCTCGAGTACCTCGCCATCAAAGGCCAACGCGTTGCCGCTGCGCTGGTGCACCCCGTAGGCCGCCAGGTACGGCTGCCACTGCAGACCACCGACAGCGGCCATACCCTGCACGCGGACCCCTACCCGCGTAGCCAGGGCATTGCGGGCCACCTGCTCGATCACCGTGCCGTTGCTTTCCACGTGACGCTCCATCTGCGCACGGGTGTAGCTGAGCTGCAGCTGCGGCTGCACGTGCAGCGCCAGCGCACCGAGCGATCCGATGGACAGGCGATGTCCGGCTTCCACGGCGGCCTGCGAAACACGTGTCCGATAGCGCTCCTGGGCCAGGTCGTCGCCGCGCACGGTATTGCCGAAGCGGCCGTGCTGCACGTTGATGTCAACATGGCTGATGGCATTGTCCCAGCCGGTGTAAAGGCCGGCAGCGCCGCCCGTGACCGAGCCGCGTGCGCGGTAACCGGTCACCGCCGAACGCGACATCACATCGGCCTGCCCGGCGCTCAACAGGGCACCTACACGACCGCGTCCGCTGTCGAACGCACCGAAGTCGGCCCCCAACTGCAGCCGCGAACGGTTCACGTGCAGCGCCTGCTGGCCGATGGCATCCATTCGGCTCTCGCCAGTGTCGACGGCTGCCCATGTGCGCGGTCCGTCGTCTGCAACAAACGATGACGTCCGGTCCGAGGAACGGTGCTGCAGCAACTGCTGCGTGGCGAACTGATGTGTGAGGTATACGCCGGTCTCCGGGCGCAGCACCGGCGTCGGCGGATCGCCGGGGCCATCCGGACCGTCAGGACCATCCGGGCCATCGGGACCGTCGGGACCGTCTGGACCATCCGGCTCGTCGCACAGCGACGGATCGTCGTCGCAGGGATCCGGGTACAGCCCCGGCTGCTGCGAACGCAGGTACCAGTGACCGTCACCACCCTTGAACAGGAAATAGTCGTACTGGCCGCCCACCGCGCGGCCCACCTGGGTGAAGTGCGCGTCGGAGGAACCGCCCACGGAGATCAGCCGGATGCCCTGTCCGGTCTGGGCTCCCTGACCCCCCGCATTGCGCACCCTGACATTGGCGCCGCCGGTGGCGTCGCCCGCAATTACCAACCGGTCCGTTTCCGAGGTATCGCCCTCCAGCACGGTGTTGAACACCAATGTGCCGCCCTGACCCTCGAAACTGTCCAGTGTGAGCGTATTGAAGCCGCTGCCATTGCCGAGTTCCACCGTGCCGGCGCTGCCCAGTGCAAGCCGTTCGATGCGGCTGTCGCCGGTCAGCGTCCACGTACTGCCGGTATCCACGCCCAGGTACGTGGCGTCGGTGATGCGGCCACGCAGAAGCGCGTCGTTGCGCAGCGTCACGTTCACTTCGCCGTTGATCTTTTCCTTTTCGAACACGATCTGTCCCTCCAGCGTGGCGTTGTCCACGGTGAAGTTCACTTCGGTATGACCGGTGGTGGTGACGGCATCCGGCCCTCCCACCACCAGCAGGTCACCGCTGTCGGAGCCGAGGTGGCCATCGTTGGCGACCAGAATGTCGTAGCGGTTGCTGACCTGCGCGCCGGGAAGGATCTGGATGGCCGCACCGCGTCCAGCCTGCACCAGCGAATCATCAATGGTCAGCTGCAGCGGCCCGTTAAGCGTGATGCTCGCATCCATCAGCACGCCGACGTTGTCGGCGACGATCCACGAGCCCTGCGCCAGGGTAACCTCGCCCTGCGCCTGGCGGATGCCGATGCCGGACATGCGGTGGCTCTCCCAGGGATTGTCCTGCACTTGAATGCTGGAGCCCTCCAGTCGCACGCTGCCTCCGCCACCCATGGTCATGAAAATGCCGACGCTGGGTATCCCGGCAAAGACCGGCGCGCTGTTGTCGATCGTAATGCGGCTGCCGCGCAGGATCGCCGAGGAGCCACCCTGCAGGAAAATGCCACCATGGCGGATGTGGCTGTCCAGCGCGTCCAGCTGCGAGCTGCGAAGGTCGATGGAAAACCGGTCGCTCCCGACGACGCGCGCCACGGTGCCCTCGCGCAGCGTGATCCGGCTGTCGTCGGCCATGATCGACATGGTGTGACCGCCCTGCACGGTCAGGTGGGCGTCGCGGGTCAGTTCCCAGCGCTCGATGGCATCACCGTCGGTGACGGTGGCCTCGTCGTTGTCCAGTTCGCGTGCCGATAACGTCAAGGACGGCGTGGAGGTGAGCGCAAGCAGGATGGCGCACGCCAGCGGACGCGGCGCAGCATGGAGGGTAAGGAGAGCAGACATCAAGGTGTCGGAAAATGAGCGGCGCAGAAGGCCGGTCACGATCTAGGAATTGCTTCATTGACGCCATGCAAAAAATTGAAGATGCGAGCGTGGCCGCGTGCCACCCCGCGCATGTAGTGCCGGGCTTGCCCGGCAGACGACCCACGCGACGCGCCACATGTAGTGCCGGGCTTGCCCGGCAGAGGACAGATGGCAGGCACCCGCAGCGGGGCAAGCCCCGCTCTACGTTGGCGGCAGCACTTTGCCGGGGTTGAGAATGCTGTCCGGATCCAGCGCCTGCTTGATCGCGCGCATGGTCGACAGCGTGGCAGGGCTGAAGGCCTGCGCCATGAAGTCGCGTTTGGCCAGTCCAATGCCGTGTTCGCCTGACAACGTGCCGCCCAGTGACAGGGTCAACGCGAAGATCTTCGGCAGCGCGGCATGTGCGCGCGCGCTCTCGTCGGCGTCGTCGGGGTGATACAGAATGTTGACGTGCAGGTTGCCATTGCCGGCATGGCCGAACGTCACGATGATCAGATCGAATGCGCGCGCCAACGCCTGCACTCCGGCAACCAGGTCAGGAATGCGCGACACCGGCACCACCACGTCTTCATTGATCTTGCCGGGGGCAATGCTGCGCAGCGCCGGCGACAACGCCTTGCGCGCGGCCCACAGTTTCTCGCGTGCGCTGCCTTCCATCGCCACATCCAACCCAAGCATGCCGTCACCCTCTGCCGCCTCCGCCAGCGCCTGCAGCAGGTAGGGCAGGGTGTCGTGATCGCCATCGGCTTCGACCAGCAACATCGCACCGGCGTCGGGCACCTCGGCCCCATTTCGGCGCAGCAGCTCCAGGCTGCGTGCGTCCATGAACTCCAGGCGGGTGGGTACGACCGGTTGCGCCATCAGCCGCGAGACGGCCGCAGCGGCGGCGTCGGCGTCGCGATAGAGCACGCGCAGCCCCGCCTGGCTGACCGGCAGCGGCGTCAGTTTGAGCGTGGCCTCGACGATGATCGCCAGCGTTCCTTCGCTGCCTACCAGCAGGTGGGTCAGGTCGTAGCCGGTGGCATCCTTGGTGTAGGCCCCGCCGCATTGAATGAGTTCACCGGCACCGGTGACCGCCACCAGCCCCAGCACGTTGTCGCGGCTGGTGCCGTACTTCACCGCACGCGGGCCGCCGGCGTTGCAGGCCAGGTTGCCACCGATGCTGCAGATCTCCGCGCTGGACGGGTCGGGGGCCCAGAACAGGCCGTGCGAAGCCAGCGCCTGCTGAAGGTCGCCATTGAACACACCCGGTTCCACCACCGCGCAGCGGTTGCCGGGCTGGATGTCGACAATGCGGTTCATGCGGGCGAGCGAAAGCACGATGCTGCCTGCCACCGGCACCGCCGCACCGGTGGTGCCGGTGCCTGCGCCACGTGCCACGATCGGTACGCCATGCGCGCGGCAGGCGCGCACGATGGCCACCACCTGGTCGCGGTGGGTGGGCAGTGCCACGCCGTCGGGCAGCGCGTGCCGCCACGAGTTGTCCTGGGCATGCGCGGCCAGCGCGGCGGCATCGGTGCGCCAGCCGTCCGCGCCCAGCAGCGCATGCAGTTCCGCAGAAAACCCAGCAGGCAAAGAAGCGTTCATGATCCGGTAGTGCCGGCCGCTGGCCGGCTCCTCGCAATAAGTCAGGCAAACCCACAATCTTCCAGCCGGAACGCCCCGCGCAGCCAGTTCAAGCGAACCGGCTCACCCGACGCGTCGACCACATCAAACCGGCACGGCAACCTCGCCAGCGCCGGATGCAGCTGCAGGTAAAGCTGCGCAGCCAGTACCAGTTTGCGCCGCTTGCGCAGGTCCACCGACGCAGCACCGCCGCCAAACTGCACCGTGGCGCGGTAACGCACTTCCACGAACACCGTGGTGTTGCCATCGCGCATGACCAGGTCGAGCTCGCCACCCTTGTAGCGCACATTGCGCGCCAGCAGGTGCAGACCCGCCTGCTGCAGGTGGGCCAGCGCTGCGGTTTCCACCGCCGCGCCGCGCAGTGCCCGCGCGCTGGTCAACGTGCGCTCAGTTGGCCACCGGCATCGGTCGGCCACCGCTGAAGGTCGACCAGGCCGGCACGCGCAGCACGTTGCCGTTGCTGTCCAGGAACAACGTGCCGGTGGCACCGGCCAGACCGCCTTCGTTGGCGACCTTGTCCAGGTACGCGCTGATCTTCCAGGCGTCGAAGCCGAACGCGAACAGGCGGCCGGCCGCACCACGCGCCGTGGGCAGGATCTGGCCGGCGGTGCCGGCGGACGGCAGCCCTGGCACGCCACGCACGTTCCAGGCTTCGTTGGGGTAGACAATCCCGTCCAGCGCCATGTCTTCTTCTGGCTTGCCGGTGCCCAGGGTCAGCTGCGAGGTGCCGACGCGGCTGGCACCGCCGGCACCGGCCAGGGCCAGCTGCGGAGCCAGCTGGCGGGCCTGGGGGGCCTTCACTGCCAGCAGCACGCCGTCGACCGCACCCGCCGCACGGATCTGCGCACCGATGTCGCCGACGGTTTCGTTGATGCCGATGGTCGCCACAACCTGTCCGCCGCGCTGGCTGAAGCGCTCGCGGAAGGCGGCAGCGGTACGTCGGCCGTTGTCGTCGTTGCTGTGCAGCACCAGCACCTTGCTGCGTTCGCGGCCGCGCAGATACTCGGCCGCGATGATGCCGTCGTCTTCCGGGGCCAGCGAGAAGCCGGCGCTGCCGGTCGGCGGGCTGCTCTTGCCGCGGTTCAGCGCCAGCACCGGCACCGGCAGTTCGCTGCGGCCGAACACGGCGTCCACTTCATCGCGGCCCAGCGGGCCCACCACGAAGTCGACGCCGGCCACGATGGCCTTGTCGTAGGCGGCGATGGCACCGGCCGGGGTACCGGCGGTATCGAAGAACTGGATGTCCGGGCGTCGGCGGGTTTCACCGTAATAGCCGCTGAGCAGGCCATCGCGGACCGGCTGTGCGGCGGTGGCGAGGCGGCCGCTGAGCGGCAGCAGCACCGCCATCTTCACCGGCGGGCGGTAGCCGTCGCTCAGTGCCGGCGGGCGCTTGCTGGTGTCGAACTGGGCCACGCCATCGCGGTCGAACGGGCGCGGCAGCGGCAGGCCGCGGGCAATCAGTGCGCGGCCGGCGAAGTTGTACAGCGGCTCGTTGGCCGGCAGCGCGGCGGCGCGGGCGCGCAGGGTGGCGTCATCCAGCTGGCCGAGCAGGCCGGCAATGGCCTGCTGGTTCTCGGCGCGCGCGGTGCCGCTGAGGGATGCATGCGCGCGGGCGCGTTCGGTGGCGGCACCGATCACATCGCCATTGGCCTGCAGGGCATTGGCGCGGGCCAGCTGCCAGCGCGTGCGCAGCGTCGGGGCTACGGTGTCCGACGACTCCTTCAAGGCGGCCAGCGCCTGCGCCGGCTGGTTGTCGAGCAGTGCCAGCTCGGCGGTGGTCAGGTGGTATCGCTGCAGGCTGGCACCGCTCAGGCCACGCGGCGTGACCTGGGCCAGCAGACTGCGGGCGCGGGCGTTGTCGCCGGCCTCATGCCAGGCGAACGCGGCGTCGGCCAGCGCCGCGCTGCGGGCGGTACCGCGCAGGGTGTTGGCCAGCGCTTCAAGCTGCACCGCGGCATCGCGCGGCTTGCCCTGTTCGATCAAGGCCAGGGCCTGGCTCTGCGCCGGCGATTCCGGGGCGCTGGTCACGCTGGTGGTGGCGCAGCCGGCCATCAGCAGCAAGGCAAGCGACAGGGCAGAGATCCGGGCGGCGGGCGTGTTCATGATCAGGTCCATTCGATGGGGCAGCCGTAGGCGGGTACCTGTACGATTCTACCCTTGACCTGTGAGTGCCGTTGCGATGAGTGCTGTCCCTACGCTGTATGTCGTTGCCACCCCGATCGGGAACCTTGCCGACCTGACGCCGCGGGCGCAGGAAGTGCTGCGCTCGGTGGCCGCCATCTGCGCCGAGGACACCCGCCGCAGCGGCCAGCTGCTGGCCCATTTCGGCATCCAGCAGCCGCTGGTGGCGCTGCACGACCACAATGAGGACGCGCTGGCCCAGCGCATTGTCGGCCGCCTGCTGGCCGGCGAATCGCTGGCCCTGGTCAGTGACGCCGGCACCCCGCTGGTCAGCGACCCGGGCTATCGTCTGGTGCGCGCCGCACGTGAAGCCGGCATCCGGGTCAGCCCGGTGCCCGGAGCCTGCGCGGCCATTGCCGCACTGAGCGTGGCTGGCCTGCCCAGCGACCGCTTCACCTTTGAAGGTTTCCTGCCGGCCAAGGCCTCTGGTCGCCGCGAGCGGCTGCAGGCGTTGGCGGGGGAAACCCGGACGCTGGTGTTTTACGAATCCTCACACCGCATCGCGGAATCGCTGGCCGACATGGCCGACGCGTTTGGCCCGCAGCGCCCTGCAGTGCTGGCCCGCGAACTGACCAAACTGTTCGAGACCGTGCTGGATGGCGATCTGGCCAGCCTGCGCGCCCAGGTCGAGGCGGACGAAAACCAGCGCAAGGGCGAGTTCGTGGTGATGGTGCAGGGCGCGGCCGACGACGCTGAAGCGCAGCTGCAGCAGGGGCGCCGGGTGTACGCCAAGCTCAGCGAGCACCTGCCGCCGTCCACGGCGGCCAAGCTGGCGGCGGAGCTCACAGGGGCGCCGCGCAAGGCCCTCTACGGCAGTTGAACGTTGAGGCCGCGGCGTTTCGCTTCCGTAGATCGGCCCAAGTGCTTCAGGTATCTGGACCGGATCGGGTCCTGTCTGTGCGCGGCCGTGTACGTCCAGGCAGGATGTGCCGCTGAATAGCCAAAGCGGCGGTTGACCATGGCGGCGTGCTGGAAGGCTTCTGAACGTTTGTCGTTCGAGTCGTCGGAAGACGGGGCGCGGCGCTGCAGGTCTTCCAACGTCGCCAAGCTCATGAGGCGGTCGCGCAGTTGGAGCGAATGAATGCGCTTCAACGCGTTATGTGACAGTCCCAGACGTTGGCGCAGCGTGCCGGTGTGTGCCCCTGTCCTGTGCAGGATCCGGCCGATGGCAAGGCGCTGCACCAGTGGGCGCTGCCTTGCAAGAAGCAGATCAAGAATACGGCTCAGCCCCGCTGATTGGATACGGTCCTGAAGCGTTTCCAACTCAATGCCGAACCTGTGCCTGCCTTCTGCGTCCACCGCGTCCAGCAGCTGAGTGGCGGTGCGTTGCGCCAGCTGCTGGCGGAGTGGTTCAAGGGAGGTGATCAGCGCCTGCGCTTCGGCATCGGTCTTGGCCGTAGCGAGCCTGGACAGGCGTGCCATCTGACTGCACAGATGCGCATCCCCGGGCGCGATCCGGGCGATCAGGTTCTCCGAGTCGGAGGGTGGACGCAGCAGCGGGCCGGGGGCGTTTTCCATGTGCAGCAACGGCGGTGAACCCACAGGTGCGCCAGTAAGCTGAGTGGACGGGCCGGCTGTGGGGGCGGCGAGAGGCGTGGAGGTGTGTGGGGATGAGGGCGGCGTCTGCACGATCTGGCCAAAAGAGGGTTTTCAGTGACGCTAGCGCTTGATGCGCTTCTGGCCTTTCAGAAATCGTGCACTTTCATGCCTCGCGTAGCGGGTGTTCAGGAAAACAGGGCTGTGCGCCGCAGCCCGGCTGTGGGATCATGTGCGTGGCGGAGTCGGCCAGGCAGTCGCGTCATTCCTTCGGGAATGCCGAGGAAAGTCCGGGCTCCACAGGGCAAGGTGCCAGGTAACGCCTGGGCGGCGCAAGCCGACGGAAAGTGCAACAGAAAGATACCGCCTACGTTCTCTCCGGAGAGCCGGCAAGGGTGAAATGGTGCGGTAAGAGCGCACCGCGAGTCTGGTAACAGACCGGCACGGCAAACCCCACCTGGAGCAAGACCAAATAGGGTCCTATGGCGTGGCCCGCGTCGGGACCGGGTAGGTTGCTTGAGCGCCACGGAGACGTGTCGCCTAGAGGAATGACTGTCCACGACAGAACCCGGCTTATCGGCCGGCTCCGCCGCTTTCCCGGTTTCACCGGGAAAGCGCCCACGATTTGCGGCGCAAATCGTGGGTCCCCGCGAAACTTCCGAATCCCCGCGCCTGTCGGCGCGCCCCCTTTACCAAAGGGGGCTGTTCCACCCGATGGGCCGTAGTAACGCGCCATGCGCGTCAGGGCACGCAGCCCTCAATCTTCCATTGGTTCATCATCCCAGGCTGTCCGGTACTGTGCGCTTGAAATCAGCTGCTGGTCGGCGTGCGACCACAGCACCACGGTGGTGAATTCGTCCACGTCGATGTCGTGGGGCACGTCCAGCAGAAAGCGCGATTGCGGGGCGACCAGGCCAACCCGGCGCGCGCGGGGCTGGGTGCGCAGAAAGTCATCGCGGTCCTGGATGCGGTCGCTGGTCAGATAGACCGTGACGTGGCGGCCGGCCGACGCCGGTACCGACATCCGCCCGTCGAACACGATCTGACCATGGCTCACCCCCAGATGGCCGTCGGCCCAGTGCAGCCGACTGCTGCCCGGGTGGTCACGGCGGAAATGACAGCTGTAAGGCGACCGCGCCAGGACTTCCTCGACCTGGCTGCTCGGCGCGGCACCGGCGCTGCCATTGCTGGAACAGAGCAGCAGGCCCACGCCCAGTCCAATGCCAAGCGCCAGGGAATGGGTCAGTGCGGCACTCTGGGAAATCGAACGCATGCGATCACGCCAACCTGGGCGCGCCAGTATGTGGACAGCGCCCTGTCGCAGGTGCCCCATTCTGAATGGTGGGCATGGCAAAGTGCCAAACCCGTCAGCGCTTCAGTGGCCGTCCACGTCCAGCACGCTCTCGCCAATGCAGGCTCCGGCGGGGTCGAAGCGGCGCTCGCGGATGAAACCGCGTCCCTGTGCATCCAGGGCAATAAGGGTGCTGGCCCGGGTGCCGTATTCGGCACTCCGGATGAAAGCCGACGACAGCCAGCGCTCCCGTTCCAGGCCGATGCCGGTGTCCGGCAGCATTGCGTCCTCGGCCCGGGTGGTGTCCGCCAGCGCCTGCCACAGCGGTTCCAGCGACTCGCTGCCGCTGTCCAGCCAGGCCTGCAGGACAGCGTTGAGGCGCAGGGTTTTGGGCCAGGGCGCGTCCAGTGGACCATTGGACAAGCCGTGAATGCCGGCCGCCAGGGTCTGGCGCTGCAATGGATGGTTGCCGAGGAACTCGCAGGTGTGGGTATCGGCCAGCAGCAGGTTGAACGGCGCATAGGCCGCCGCCTCCTCTGCCAGCCAGTCGGCATAGCGCCTGGCCGGTGCGGCATCGCGCAGGTACTGCGCAACCAGCGCCCCACGCGAAGGCCCGGTCTGCGCCGCAAGAGGATCGCGCACGTTGGTGACCACGGCCATGCGGCCGCTGCCGTTGATGCCGGCCCAGGTGCCGCCGGAGCGCAGGTCGCGACCGGCGCGCAACGCGCCTTCGCCCGCCGGCCACGTCGCCAGTGGGGCGGTGGGGCGGGCGTGGAACTCGTCGCGGTTGCCGGCCATCAGCAACTGCCAGCGGGGGTGGACCTTCCAGGCCAGGGTGAGCAGACACATGGCCGGAATTGTGGCCGGTTTTGCGCAATCGCGCGCGGGCGGCGGCCGCGCGCGGCATGAATGCGAGCCCAGGTTTCACAAGGCCTGCACAGGACTGAACTTCTGTTCAATCTCAAAATTTGAGACGAAACAGCAACTTGTGGATAAGCCTTGAACAAGTCTCTAAACATTGCTGCAAGCCCTTGATGTCCAAGGCGATTTGCCGCTCGCAAAGATGTTGACAACCCAAAAGGCACTGCTAAGGTGGGCAACAGAGGGAAAACCGGGTTTTTTGTGGTTTTTCGTGGTTCAATGTTTCACCGGGCGAAGGAAAGGTGCAGGCGTCGTGTTTCAGGGCGAGACGGCCATCACAGTTGACGACAAAGGGCGCATGGCGGTTCCGACCGCGCATCGCGACCTGGTCGCGCGCGTGAGCAACAACCGGCTGGTCCTCACCTACAACCCGTTCGAGTCCGGCTGCCTGTGGCTGTACGCCGAAGCCGAATGGGAACGGGTCCGCGACGACGTCATGTCCAAGCCCAACACGCAGCGCGTCGTGCGCCTCCTGCAGCAGAAGCTGGTCGGTTCGGCCGCGCATCTGGAGCTGGACAGCAACGGCCGCATCAGTATTCCGGCCAGCCACCGTGGTGCCGTTGGCATTGAAAAGAAGGCGGTGTTGCTCGGCATGGGCGACAAGTTCGAATTGTGGAGCGAGCAGGCTCATCGCGCGCTGATCCAGCAGACGTTGTCTGACGAGGATCTGGGCGATGGGTTGCTCGACCTGAAGTTGTGAGCCGGGGTGCCCGGATGCGCGGCGGCGCGCAGGCCGGTCACCCGGTGTCGCAGTCGCCGGCGGGTCACCTGCCGGTTCTGTACACCCAGGTCCTGGACGGCCTGAGGGTGATCGAAAACGGACGCTATCTCGATGGCACGTTCGGTCGTGGCGGTCACGCCCGCGGCGTGCTCGAGCAGCTCGGTCCGGGAGGCGCGCTGCTGGTCATGGACAAGGATCCGGAAGCAATTGCGGTAGCCGAGCGCGACTTCGCGCCGGATCCGCGCGTCTCCATCTTCCGTGGCAGCTTCGCTGACCTGCTGCACTGGCCGGCCACCGCCGAGGGGCTGGACGGGGTGCTGTTCGACCTGGGCGTGTCCTCGCCGCAGCTGGACGTGGCCGAACGTGGCTTCAGCTTCGGCAAGGACGGTCCGCTGGACATGCGCATGGACCCGGACAGCGGCCAGAGCGCGGCCGAATGGCTGGCCAGCGCGGAAGAGCGCGAGATCGCCGATGTGCTGTGGACCTACGGCGAAGAACGCCAGAGCCGGCGCATCGCCCGCGCCATCGTGGCCAGGCGCGCCAGCCAGCCGCTGACCCGCACCGCCCAGCTGGCCGACCTGATCGCCTCGGTGATGCCGCGTGGCAAGGACAAGATCCATCCGGCCACGCGCAGCTTCCAGGCCATCCGCATCCATATCAACCGTGAACTGGCCGACCTTGAAGCCGGTCTGGACGCGGCGATGGCCCGGCTCAAGCCCGGTGGCCGCCTGGCGGTGATCAGCTTCCATTCGCTGGAAGACCGCATCGTCAAGCAGTTCATGAACCGCCATGCCAAGGCACCGCCGGCCAACCGCCGGCTGCCTGAGCAGCAGGCGTTCGTGCCCACGCTGGACCTGATCGGCGGGGCCATCAAGGCCGAGGACGACGAACTGGCGGTCAATCCGCGTTCGCGCAGTGCCGTGCTGCGCGTGGCCGAAAAACGGGGGGAGGCTGCATGAGCCGCCTGCTGCTGGTGATCCTGCTGGCCGCCACCATTGCTTCGGCGATCGGTGTGGTGTTCATGCGCCACCGTCACCGGCAGACCTTCGTCGAGCTGTCGCGCGCCGAGCGTGCCCGCGACGAACTGAACATCGAATTCGGCCGCCTGCAGCTGGAGCAGGCCACCCTGGCCGAAGCCACCCGCGTTGACCGGGTGGCACGTGAGCGCCTGGGCATGAAGTTCCCGGAAGCCAATGACGTCGTGGTGGTGCGCCCATGAACGGCTCCGGTCGCAATCGCGCACGCAACAGCTTCAACCTGCGCCGCCGCCTGCAGTGGGTGGGGCTGGCGCTGGGGCTGTGCTCGGTGTCGCTGGTCGGCCGCGCCGCTTACGTGCAGATCATCAACAGCGATTTCTACCAGCGCCAGGGCGAAGCCCGTTACCTGCGCGAGCTGCCGATCAACACCTCGCGCGGCATGATCACCGACCGCAACGGCGAGCCGGTGGCGGTGTCCACCCCGGTCGCCTCGATCTGGGTCAACCCGCAGGAACTGCTGCGTGCCCCCGACCGCATTCCCGAGCTGGCCACCGCGCTGGGCATGCCGCTGGACGAGCTGAGCTCGAAGCTGTCGCAGAAGTCGGACAAGGAATTCATGTTCCTGCGTCGCCGGATCAACCCCGACGATGCGGAAAAAGTGGTCGCCCTGAAGATTCCGGGCGTGGCCTCGCAGCGCGAGTTCCGTCGCTTCTACCCTCAGGGTGAGGCGATGGCGCACGTGCTTGGTTTCACCAACATCGATGATCGTGGCCAGGAAGGGCTGGAGCTGGCCTTCGACGAGTGGCTGCGCGGCAAGCCCGGTGCCAAGCGGGTGATCCGCAACCGCAAGGGCGAAACGGTGGAGAGCGACCTGCTTCGCGCCGCCGAGCCGGGCAAGGACCTCACCCTCAGCATCGACCGCCGCATCCAGTTCCTGGCCTTCAAGGAGCTGCGCAGCGCGCTGATCGAGAACAAGGCGGCGGGCGGCTCGATGGTGATCATGGACGTGGCCACCGGCGAGATCCTGGCCATGGTCAACCTGCCGACCTACAACCCGAACTCGGTGGGCGGTACCGCACCGGATACGCGCCGCAACCGTGCGGTCACCGACCTGGTCGAGCCCGGCTCGACCATGAAGCCGATCACCATCGCCTCGGCGCTGCAGACCGGTGCGGTCACCAAGGACACCATCATCGACACCAACCCGGGCTACATGGCCCTGGGGCGCTACACCATCAAGGACGTGCCGCGTAACAACGGCGTGCTCAACGTCACTGGCGTGATCACCCGCAGCTCGAACATCGGCGCGGCCAAGATCGCCGCGAAGATGCCCGATCAGACGTTCTACGACTCGGTCCACAGCTTCGGCTACGGCTCGTCGCCACACAGCGGCTTCCCGGGGGAATCGGCCGGCGTGCTGCCGACGCCGGCGCGCTGGAGCGGCCCGTCGAAGACCACCATGTCTTATGGCTATGGTCTGAACGTGACCCCGCTGCAGATTGCCACCGCCTACTCGGCGCTGGGTAACGGCGGCCGGCTGATCGCGCCGACGTTCGTCAAGGGCCAGCACAACGAAGGTAAGCAGATCATTGATGAGAAGGTCGCCAGGGAAGTCGTGGCGATGATGGAAACAGTGGTCACCCAGGGCGGTGCCAAGGGTGCGGCGGTGCTGGGCTACCACGTGGCCGGCAAGACCGGTACCGCGCGCAAGGCCGGCCCCGGCGGCTACGAGCGCGGCCATTACAACGCGCTGTTCGCCGGCGTGGTGCCTGCCACCAACCCGCGCTTCGCGACGGTCATCGTCATCAACGACCCACAGGCCGGCAAGTACTACGGCGGCCTGGTCTCGGCTCCGGTGTTCCACAACGTCATGGAAGGCGCACTGCGCCTGATGGACGTGCCGCCGGATGATATCGATGCGTGGCTGGCCGCGCAGCAGTCCGGAAAGATGGGGCATGCAGCCTCGTCGCTGCCGACCCCCCCGGCCGAGGCCGTCATGGCCCCCGACGCCGCCGCCGAATTTGATGCCGCGCTGCCCAGCGCGCATGCCACGTTGCCGCCCGCGCAGGGAGGCACGCAATGAGCCAGACGATGTTGCTTTCCCAGCTGATTCCCGACGTGGCGCTGCGCCACGACCCCGCCATCACCGGCCTGGTGCTGGACAGCCGCGCCGTGCGCCCCGGCAACGCCTTCGTGGCCATTGCCGGCTTTGGCGCACATGGGCTGGGCTTTGTCGACCAGGCCAGGGCCGCTGGCGCGGCTGCCATTCTGTTCGATCCGCCGGCCCCGGCCGAACTGCCGGCTCCGGCCGATGCCATTGCCGTGCCCGGCCTGCGTGGCCGCATGGGCGCGATGGCCGACCAGTTCCACGGTCACCCCTCGCGGGCGATGACCATGGTCGGGGTCACCGGCACCAATGGCAAAACCTCCACCGTGCAGCTGCTGGCCCAGGCCTGGCACCTGCTCGGCACCCGCAGCGGCAGCATCGGCACGCTCGGCGTGGGTCTGTACGGACACGTGGTGCCGACCGGCTTCACCACCCCGCTGGTGCTGCAGATGCACGAAGTGCTGGCGCAGCTGCGTGACGAAGGCGCGCAGGCCATTGCCATGGAAGTCAGCTCGCACGCGCTGGACCAGGGCCGTGTGGACGCGGTGCACTACGACGTGGCGGTGTTCACCAACCTCACCCGCGACCATCTGGACTACCACGGTGACATGGCGCAGTACGGTGCGGCGAAGGCCAGGCTGTTCCACCGCGCCGGCCTCAAGGCGGCGGTGGTCAACCTGGATGACAGCTTCGGCAGCGAACTGCTGCGCACGGTGGATCCTGGCATTGCCCAGGTCGGGCTGAGCTCGCGCGGGGCGCAGCAGGCCACGCTGCGCGCGGATTCGATCACCCTGGATGGCCGCGGCATTGCCTTCGACCTGGTCGTCGACGGCGCGCGCCACCCGGTGCAGTCGCCGCTGCTGGGCCGCTTCAATGTGGACAATCTGCTCGGCGTGGCCGGCGCGCTGCATGCGCTGGGGCACGCCCCGGCCGACATCGCCACGCTGCTGTCGCAGCTGCAGCCGATTGCCGGGCGCATGAACCGTCTTGGCGGCGAACACGGCCTGCCCACCGTGGTGGTCGACTATGCCCACACTCCCGACGCGCTGGAACAGGCGCTGCAGAGCCTGCACGGGCATCTGCAGGGCAAGCTGTTCTGCGTGTTCGGCTGCGGTGGCGAGCGTGACACCGGCAAGCGCCCGCAGATGGCTGCCATTGCCGAACGTCTGGCCCAGCAGGTGATCGTCACCGACGACAACCCGCGTGGCGAAGATGGCGACGGGATCGTGGCTGACATCCTCACTGGATTCACCTCACCCGAAGCCGTGACCGTGCAGCGCAACCGCGCGCGCGCCATCGGCCTGGCGGTGAAGCTGGCCGGTGCCGGCGACATCGTGCTGATTGCCGGCAAGGGCCACGAGCCTTACCAGGAAGTGCGCGGCGTGAAGCACGACTTCGACGACACGCTGGTGGCCGCTGCCGCGCTGAGTGCGAAAGAAGGCCTGTTGAAGCAGAGCGCGGAGCAGGCCGAATGAAGCGCACGCCTCTCTCCTTGATCGCACACTGGGCCGGCGGCGAGATCCACGGCGACGACACCGTCATTGATGCGGTCAGCAACGACACCCGCACCCTGGCTCCGGGCTGCCTGTACGTGGCACTGCGCGGTGAGCGCTTCGACGGGCACGATTTCGCCGCCGATGCGCTGGCACGCGGAGCCAGCGCCATGCTGGTCGAGCGTCTGCTCGATGTGGCGGTGCCGCAGGTGCTGGTGGCCAACACCGAACTTGCGCTGGCGCGCATTGCTGCCGGCATGCAGCGCAACCGCGCCACCCGGGTGTTCGCCATTACCGGCAGCAACGGCAAGACCAGCGTCAAGACGCTGCTGCTGGCCATCCTGCAGCAGGTGGCGCACGAGGACCACAAGGTGGTCTACGCCAATCCGGGCAACCGCAACAACGAGATCGGCCTGCCGCTGGCCGTGCTGGACGCGCCGGAAGACGCCGACTTCGCCATCTACGAGATGGGCGCGGGCAAGCCGGGCGACATCGCCTACCTGACCGACATCGCCCGCCCGCAGTACGCGCTGGTCAACAACATCGCGCCGGCCCATCTGGAACGCATGGGCAGCCTGCTCGGCGTGGCGACCACCAAGGGCGCTATCTACGCGGCGCTGCCAGCCGATGGCGTGGCCGTGATCAATGCCGACGATGCCTACGGCACCTGGTTCGAGCAGCACGTGGTCGGCCATCCGCCGCGCAGCCGTGTGCTGCGCTATGGACTGGACCACAGCGCGGACATCACCGCGCGCGACATCCGCATGACCGCCGCCGGCAGCCAGTTCACCCTGCACACCCCGGTTGGCACGACGAAGATCGCGCTGGCGCTGCCCGGTCGCCACAACATCAGCAATGCACTGGCCGCCGCCAGCCTGGCCCTGGCCGCGGACGTTCCGCTGGCCCAGGTGGCAACCGGGCTGGGCAATGCCGAGCCGGTGCCGGGCCGGCAGATCGCGCACACGCTGCCCGGTGGCGCGGTGCTGATCGATGACAGTTACAACGCCAACCCGGGCTCGCTGGCCGCTGCGATTGATGCGCTGGCCGCCGGCAAGGACGAGGGCTGGCTTGTGCTGGGCGACATGCGCGAGCTGGGTCCGGACGGTCCGGCACTGCATGCGCAGGCCGGGCAACGCGCCCGCGCTGCGGGCCTCAAGCGTCTGTACACGCTGGGTCCGCTCAGTGAAGCAGCATCCACCGCCTTCGGCGAAGGCGGTCGGCATTTTTCCACCCATGACGCCCTGGCTGCTGCACTGGCCGGGGAACTGCACGCCGGCGTGCGCTGCCTGGTGAAAGGTTCGCGCGGCAGCGCGATGGACAAGATCGTAAAAGCGCTGCTGGCGCGAGGAGAGGAAAGCCCCCATGTTGCTTGAACTGGCCCGATGGTTGCAGCAGTTGGAGAGCCTGTTCGGGCTGTTCGGCTATCTGACGTTCCGTGGCATCCTCGCCGCGCTCACCTCGCTGTTCCTGTCGCTGTGGCTGGGCCCGGCGGTGATCCGCAAGCTCGCCCAGTTCAAGGGCGGCCAGCCGATCCGCAAGGACGGCCCGCAGACCCACTTCTCCAAGGCCGGCACGCCGACCATGGGCGGTTCGCTGATCCTGCTTACGGTTACCCTGTCGACCCTGCTGTGGGGCGACCTGCGCAACCACTACGTGTGGCTGGTGCTGGCGGTGATGCTGAGCTTCGGCGTGATCGGCTGGTACGACGACTGGATCAAGATCGTGCGCCGCGACCCGAACGGGCTGGCCTCGCGCTGGAAATACCTGCTGCAGTCGATCTTCGGCCTGGCCGCCGGTCTGTTCCTGTACTACACCGCTGACGTGCCGGCCCAGCTGACCTTCTATATCCCGATGTTCAAGTCGGTGGCGCTGCCGCTGGCCGGGATCAGCTTCGTGGCCATTGCCTATTTCTGGATCGTCGGCTTCTCCAACGCGGTGAACCTCACCGACGGCCTGGACGGGCTGGCGATCATGCCCACCGTGCTGGTCGCCTGCGGCCTGGGCGTGTTCGCCTATGCGTCGGGCAACGTGGTGTTCGCCAACTACCTGCAGATCCCGCAGATTCCCGGCGCAGGCGAGCTGATCATCATCTGTGCCGCCATCGCCGGTGCCGGCCTCGGCTTCCTGTGGTTCAACACCTATCCGGCCATGGTCTTCATGGGCGACATCGGCGCGCTGGCGCTGGGCGCGGTGCTGGGCACCATTGCGGTGATTACCCGCCAGGAACTGGTGCTGGTGATCATGGGCGGCGTGTTCGTGATTGAAACGCTGTCGGTGATGATCCAGGTCGCCTCGTTCAAGCTGACCGGCAAGCGCGTGTTCAAAATGGCTCCGATCCATCACCACTTCGAACTGAAGGGCTGGCCGGAGCCGCGCGTGATCGTGCGCTTCTGGATCATCTCGGTGGTGCTGGTGCTCATCGGTCTGGCGACGTTGAAGGTCCGCTGATGAACGACCTGTCGCGCCAGGCAACCCGTCTTGAAGCCATCGGAGGCCGCTTCGATCCGTGGCTGCTGGGCGCGATCATCGCGCTGACCGGTGTGGGCGTGGTGATGGTCGCGTCGAGCTCGATCGCGCTGATGAGCAGCCCGTTCTACTACCTCAACCGCCATCTGATCTTCCTGGCGGTCGGCGTGGGGCTGGCCATCCTGGCCATGCGCACTGAACTGAAGAGCATCGAGCAGTACAACCAGATGCTGCTGCTGGGTTGCTTCGCGCTGCTGGTGGTGGTGTTCATCCCGGGCCTGGGCAGCAGCGTCAATGGCGCGCGGCGCTGGATCAACCTGGGCATTTCCAAGTTCCAGACCGTGGAAGCGGTCAAGGTGCTCTATATCGTCTGGCTGTCCAGCTATCTGGTCCGCTTCCGCGACGAGGTCAACGCGACCTGGCCGGCGATGTTGAAGCCGCAGGGCGTGGCCGGCGCGCTGGTGGTGCTGCTGCTGCTGCAGCCCGACTTCGGTTCGTCCACCCTGCTGCTCGGCATTACCGCCGGCATGCTGGTGCTGGGCGGGGTGAACATGCTGCGCATGTCGATGCCGGCGGTGATCGGCCTGGCCGCGATGAGTGCGCTGGCGATCTTCGAACCCTACCGGTTGCGCCGCATCACCTCGTTCATGGACCCCTGGGCCGACCAGCAGGGCGACGGCTACCAGCTGACCAATGCGCTGATGGCGGTGGGCCGCGGCGAGTGGACCGGCGTCGGCCTGGGCAACTCTGTGCAGAAGCTGTACTACCTGCCCGAAGCGCATACCGACTTCATCTTCTCGGTGACCGCCGAAGAGTTCGGTTTCCTCGGCACCTGCGTGATCATCGCGCTGTACGCGGTGCTGGTCGGCCGTGCGTTCTGGATCGGCATGCGCTGCGTGGAAATGAAGCGCCACTTCTCCGGTTACATCGCCTTCGGCATCGCGCTGTGGATCAGCATGCAGAGCTTCGTGTCGATCGGCGTGAACCTGGGCATCCTGCCGACCAAGGGCCTGACCCTGCCGCTGATCTCGTCGGGCGGCTCCAGCGTGCTGATGACCTGCGTGGCGATGGGCCTGCTGCTGCGGGTGTCGTATGAACTGGAGCGCGCCGAGCGCCGCCAGGCGGTGCGCATGGGCGCGGCTGAAGGCGACGAGCCTGTGCACACCGGGCCGAGCGCCAGTGAAGTGGCGGCCGCCGTGCAGGGCAGCCGCCCGGCCAATGCCTACACCGACACCGCCCCGGACAGCAGTGCGCGCAACAGCAGCGCACGCGGCACCAGCCGCATGCAGCAGCGCATTGAACCGACCTTCGGGAGGATGGGATGAGCGCCTCTGAACGTCCGGTCCTGATCATGGCCGGTGGCACCGGCGGTCACATCTTCCCCGGCCTGGCAGTGGCCCGGGTGCTGCGCGCGCGCGGCATTCCAGTGACCTGGCTGGGCAGCGACGGTGGCATGGAAACGCGCCTGGTGCCGCAGCACGATATCCACATCGACACGCTGGCCATCAGCGGCCTGCGTGGCAAGGGCAAGCTGGCGCTGCTGACCGCGCCGGGCCGCCTGCTGCGCGCGATCCGCGCTGCCGGCTTCCTGATCCGCGACCGCCAGCCGCGTGCGGTGATCGCGTTCGGCGGCTTTGCCTCTGGCCCGGGGGGGCTGGCCGCGCGCCTGCATGGCCTGCCGCTGCTGGTGCACGAACAGAACCGGGCACCGGGCCTGACCAACCGCATTCTGTCGCGCTTCGCGCGGCGCGTGCTGACCGGATTCCCGGGCAGCTTCGCAACCCGCGAGGAACCGGTGGGCAACCCGGTGCGCGCCGAGATCGCCGCCATCGCGCCGCCGCAGGAGCGCCTGGCCGGTCGCAGCGGTCCGCTGCGCCTGTTGGTGCTGGGCGGCAGCCAGGGGGCGCGCGCCTTGAACAATGCCGTGCCCAAGGCGCTGGCCGCACTCGGCAGCGAGGTGGCCGTGCTGGTTCGCCACCAGAGCGGCGAGAAGCTGCACGCCGAAGCCCTGCAGGCCTACGCCGATAATGGCGTCAGCGCCGACGTACAGCCGTTCATCGCCGACATGGCCGAAGCTTTCGGCTGGGCTGATCTGGTGGTGTGCCGCTCCGGTGCCTCCACCCTGGCCGAGCTGTGCGCGGTCGGCGTGGGCAGCGTGCTGGTGCCGTTCGCCGCCGCCGTCGATGACCACCAGACCCGCAATGCCGAATACCTGGTCGAGCGCGATGCCGCCGTGCTGCTGAAGCAGGACGACGCCCTGGCAGCACGCCTGCAGGACGTCCTGCGTGACCTGTCCGCCGATTCCGGTCGCCGCATGCAGATGGCGCAAGCCGCGCGCGCGCTGGCCAAGGTCGATGCCGCTGAGCGCATCGCCGACATCATTCTTGAGGAAGCCAAATGAATACCGTTACCCGCATGTGCCCGCGAGGCCGCGCATGATCCGTCGCCTGCACGACACCAATGACTTGGTCCGCGCGTTCCCGCGCGTGCACTTCGTCGGCATCGGCGGCACCGGCATGAGCGGCATCGCCGAGGTCATGCTGACCCTGGGCTATGAAGTGTCCGGTTCGGACAACGCCGACAACGCCGCCACCCGCCGTCTGGCCGGGCTGGGCGCGCGCGTCATGCGCGGCCATTCGGCCGCCAACGTGCTGGGCACCGACTGCGTGGTCGTCTCCAGCGCGATCCGCGAAGACAACCCGGAACTGATGGAAGCGCGCAGCCAGCGCATTCCAATCATGCCGCGCGCCGCCATGCTGGCCGAGCTGATGCGCTTCCGCCGCGGCATCGCCGTGGCCGGCACCCATGGCAAGACCACCACCACCAGCCTGACCGCGGCGGTGCTGAGCGAAGGCGGGCTGGACCCGACCTTCGTGATTGGCGGCCAGCTGCTGGCCGCCGGTGCCAACGCCAAGCTCGGCGGTGGGCAGTGGCTGGTGGCCGAAGCCGACGAAAGCGACGGCAGCTTCCTGCGCCTGAATCCGCTGGTTTCGGTCATCACCAACATTGATGCCGATCACCTGGAGAACTACGGCAACGACTTCGCCCGCGTGCAGGCGGCGTTTGCCGAATTCCTGCAGCGCTTGCCGTTCTATGGGCTGGCGGTGCTGTGCATCGACGATCCGGAAGTGGCCGCGCTGGCCGCACAGACCCCGCGTCACGTGATGAGCTACGGCATGAGCCCGCAGGCCGACGTGCGCGCTGAGAACGTGGTGCAGGAAGGCTCGCGCATGCGCTTTACCCTGCGCCTGCCGCAGGGCACCAGCCAGGAAGTGGTGTTGGCGCTGCCGGGCAGGCACAACGTGCTCAACGCACTGGCCGCCGCTGCGGTGGGCTGGCAGCTGGGCGTGGCCCCGGATGCGATCGCGCGCGCGCTGGCCGGCTTCGCCGGTGTCGGCCGCCGCTTCAATGATCTCGGCGAAGTCACCACCGCCGCCGGTGCCACGGTCCGTATCATCGACGATTACGGCCACCACCCCAGCGAACTGGAAGCGGTGTTCGCCGCCGCCCGTGGTGGCTGGCCAGACCAGCGTCTGGTGGTGGCATTCCAGCCGCACCGCTACAGCCGCACACGCGACCAGTTCGACAAGTTCGCCGCGGTGCTGTCCAGCGTCGACGCACTGGTGCTGTGCCAGGTCTACCCGGCCGGCGAAGATCCGATTGCCGGGGCCGACTCGCATGCGCTGGCGCGTGCGATCCGCGCGCGCGGCCGCAGCGAACCGGTGGTGGTGGGCAAGCCGGCCGAGCTGGCCAGCGTGCTGCCCGACGTGCTGCAGGACGGCGACCTGCTGCTGATGATGGGCGCGGGAGACATCGGCGCGATGGCCACCCATCTGGCGGTGGAAGGGTTCAAGAGCGAGGGCCAGGCATGAGCAGCTTCGACTTCCCCGCGCTGCGCACCACCAACCCGGCCGATTTCGGTCGCGTGGCGGTGCTGCTTGGCGGCACCTCCAGCGAGCGCGAGGTGTCGCTGGACTCCGGCCGCAATGTGATCGAAGCGCTGCGCGCGCGTGGCGTTGACGCCACCGCCGTGGACGGCATTCCGGCGCTGGCCCGGGCGCTGGTGGAAAAGCGCTTCGACCGCGTCTTCAACATCCTGCACGGCCACAACGGTGGTGGTGAGGACGGCATCGTGCAGGGGCTGATGGAAGCCTTCGGCGTGCCGTACACCGGCTCGGATGTGCTCGGCTCGGCGCTGGGCATGGACAAGATCCGCACCAAGCAGGTGTGGCTGTCGGTCGGTTTACCCACTCCGCAGTACCGGAAGGTCACTGCTGAGACCGTGCATGCGCAGGCGCGTGAGCTCGGTCTGCCGGTGGTGGTGAAGCCCGCCAACGAAGGCTCCAGCGTCGGCATCAGCCGGGTCATGGACGAGGCCGGGCTGGACCAAGCCGTGGCCCTGGCCTCGCGCTACGACGGCCAGCTGCTGATGGAACAGATGGTGGTCGGTGACGAACTCACCGTGGGCATCCTCGGCGACGTCGCGCTGCCGTCGATCCGCATCGTGCCCAAGGGCCAGTGGTACGACTACAACGCCAAGTATGTGGCCGACGACACCCAGTACCTGTGCCCGGGCCTGGAAGGCGAGGATGAAGCCGAGATCCGCCGGCTCGCGTTGGCCGCATTCCAGGCCGCCGGTTGCCGTGGCTGGGGCCGCGTCGACGTGATGCGCGACCGCGCCAGCGGCCGCCTGTACCTGCTGGAAGTGAACACCGCGCCAGGCATGACCAGCCATTCGCTGGTGCCCAAGGCGGCGGGGCAGGTCGGCATCGGTTTCGAGGAACTGGTCTGGCGCGTGCTGGAACAGACCCTGCCGCAGCACCACGGGGAGAACCGCCACGCATGAACGCGGTGCTGCGCATCTTCGTCTGGTTGCTGGCCCTGTCGCTGGTGGCGCTGCCCGTGGTGGCGGTGCTCAACGGCTGGGTCGCGGCCGAGCGTTGGCCGCTGGCCAAGCTGCGCGTGCATGGTGAGTTCAAGCGGGTGCCGGCCGAGCAGCTGCAGCAGGTGGTGCTGCCGTACGCGCACGCCGGTTTCTTCGCGGTCAAGCTGCAGGACGCGCAGGACGCGATCGAGCAGCTGCCGTGGGTGGAAAGCGCGCAGGTGCGCAAGCAGTGGCCCGACGTGCTGGAAATCACCCTGGTCGAGCACAAGCCGTTCGCGCGCTGGGGCAAGGACCGGCTGCTGTCCGAGCAGGGCAAGCTGTTTGCCACGCCCAAGCAGCTGCAGGACCTGAAGCTCCCGAACCTTGACGGTCCGGATACCCAGACCCAGGAAGTGGTGGCGCTGTACAACGAGTCGCGTGCGCTGTTCGCGCCGACCGGGCTGGATGTCACCCGGGTCAGCATGGACGCGCGCGGCAGCTGGTCGCTGCAGCTGAGCAACGGCACCGAAGTGGTGGTCGGCCGGGACGACGCCCGCTCGCGTCTGCAGCGTTTCGTGCGCGTGCTGCCGCAACTGGCCAACCAGAGCGCGCCGATCGAGCGCGCCGACCTCCGCTATACCAATGGTTTCACGCTGAGCTGGGGTACCCCGGTTCCGGCCGCGCCGGCCAATGCGGCGCAGAACACGCAGGACAGGACATGAATCGCAAGGGTGACAAATCGCTGATCGTCGGGCTCGATATCGGCACCTCCAAGGTGGTGGCGCTGGTGGGCGAGTATTCGCCCGGCAACCCCATCGAGGTGATCGGCATCGGCTCGCACGAATCGCGCGGACTCAAGCGCGGTGTCGTGGTTGACATCGAATCGACCGTGCAGTCGATCCAGCGCGCGGTCGAAGAGGCCGAACTGATGGCCGGCTGCGAGATCCGCTCGGTGTACGCGTCCATCTCCGGCAACCACGTGCAGTGCAAGAACTCGCCGGGGATCGTGCCGATCCGCGACGGCGAAGTGACCTGGGGCGACCTTGATCGCGTGCTGGACGCGGCCAAGGCCGTGGCCATTCCGGCTGACCAGAAGATCCTGCACGCCATCCCGCGCGAATACGTGCTGGATGACTCGCAAGAAGGCATCCGCAACCCGGTTGGCATGACCGGCGTGCGCCTGGAAGTGCACGCGCACCTGGTGGTGTGCGCGCAGTCGGCAGCGGCCAACATCAGCAAGTGCGTGCAGCGCTGTGGCCTGCAGGTGGACGACCTGGTGTTGTCCTCGCTGGCCTCCAGCGTGGCCGTGCTGACCGCCGACGAGCGCGAGCTGGGTGTGGTGCTGGTCGACATGGGCGCGGGCACGACCGACCTGGCCGTGTTCGTGCAGGGCGCGATCTGCCATACAGCGTCGCTGCCGATTGCCGGCGACCACGTCACCAACGACATCGCGCACATGCTGCGCACGCCGACCCCGGAAGCCGAACAGATCAAGGTGCGCTATGCCTGCGCGCTGGCCCAGCTGGCCACCGCCGAGGAAAGCATCCAGGTGCCCAGCGTCGGCGACCGTCCGCCGCGCCGCATGCCGCGCCATTCGCTGGCGCAGGCGGTGCAGGGGCGCTACGAGGAAATTTTTGAAATGGTCCAGGCCGAGCTGCGTCGCTCCGGCTTCGAGGAACTGGTGCGTGCCGGCATGGTGCTCACCGGCGGTGCCTCGAAGATGGAAGGCGTGGTCGAGCTGGCCGAGGAAATGCTGCAGATGCCGGTTCGCGTCGGTATTCCGCAGCACGTCACCGGACTGGGTGAAGTAGTCGGTAACCCGGTCCATGCCACGGGCGTGGGGCTGCTGCTGATGGGCAGCCAGATTGAACATCCGCGTCGCCCATCGCTGCCGACCGGTCGTGCCGGCAGTCTCTTCAACAAAGTCAAAACCTGGTTCCGCGGCGAATTCTGATTCCAGCTGACAGCCGCATCACTGCAACACCGGCAACATCGCTTCATCGCAACTCACCTGACGAGCCCCCGCTCTGAAGGACATACCTAAAACTACCGCCGCAATGGCGGCGTGGCACGAAGGGCAGGACGCCCATGAAGACCACGCCAACAGAAGCGGTTTCAACGAGGACACGGACATGGCGCACTTCGAATTGATTGAAAAGATGGCACCCAATGCGGTGATCAAGGTGATCGGCGTGGGCGGCGGCGGCGGCAACGCCGTGGCGCACATGGTCAGCACCAGCGTGGACGGCGTGGAATTCATCACCGCCAACACCGACTCGCAGGCCATCAAGAATTGCGGTGCCAAGCTGCAGCTGCAGCTGGGTACCAACGTCACCAAGGGCCTGGGCGCAGGCGCGAACCCGGAAGTGGGTCGCCAGGCCGCCCTGGAAGATCGTGAGCGCATCATGGACGCCCTGCAGGGTGCGGACATGGTGTTCATCACCGCCGGCATGGGCGGTGGCACCGGCACCGGCGCGGCTCCGGTGGTGGCACAGCTGGCCAAGGAAATGGGCATCCTGACCGTGGCCGTGGTCACCAAGCCGTTCCCGTTCGAAGGCCGTCGCCGCATGCAGGTGGCGCTGAAGGGCATCGAGGAGCTGAGCCAGCACTGCGACTCGCTGATCACCATTCCGAACGAAAAGCTGATCACCGTGCTGGGCCGCAACGCGACCATGATCCAGGCCTTCCGTGCCGCCAACGACGTGCTGCAGGGTGCGGTGCAGGGCATCGCCGACCTGATCGTGCGTCCGGGCCTGATCAACGTCGACTTCGCCGACGTGCGCACCGTCATGTCCGAAATGGGCCTGGCGATGATGGGTACCGGCACTGCCCGTGGCGATGACCGCGCCCAGGCCGCCGCTGAAGCCGCGATCCAGAACCCGCTGCTGGACGATGTGAACCTGGCCGGTGCCAACGGCATCCTGGTCAACATCACCGCCGGTGCCGACTTCACCATGGCCGAGTTCGACGAAATCGGCCGCACCATCGACGGCTTCGCTTCGGAAGACGCCACCGTGGTGGTGGGTACCGTGCTCGACCCGGACATGCAGGACGAAGTGCGCGTGACCGTGGTTGCCACCGGCCTGAACCGTGCCGTTGCCTCCAAGACCCAGCGTCCGGGCGAGCGTGCCCCGATCAAGCTGGTCCGCAACGCCACCACCGGCCAGCCGGAGTTCGGCGACTTCGACAACGGCGGCGACGCCGTGTCCAAGGCCGTCGGCGGCATGGGCCTGGGCCTGCGTCGTCCGAGCGCCG
>JBCNQC010000003.1:0-237857 GCA_039592995.1 Stenotrophomonas sp.
ATCTCGACGCCGGTGTCGCCGGGTGAGTCGAGCGTGTCGGTGAATCTGGACGTGGTGTTCGACCTGGGGCGGTAAGCGCGGACGCGGTTCCCGATCATCCGCGAAACCGGTAGCGCCGGGCGTTGGCCGGCCCTCGGTATCGCCTGGGCCGGCCAACGGCCGGCGCTACCCGGAACCATGACTGGCAGCCAAACGCTACACCCACCCCTGCCTTCCGGCGGGCGCGCCACTCCAGTATTCACGTCATTGCGCGGCCCCGCGTGGCCGCGCCGCAACGTTGATGTTCCCGCACACCTGGCAAGGAGAGTCGAGCATGGTCCGGACCCATCCCCGCGTTGTACCCCTGCAGATTGAAGCCTCACGCGTACTCGGCTGGAGTACCGCCATCGCGGTGCACGCGCTGGCCTTTCTGCTGCTGCTGATCCCCGCCACCTACGTGGCTGCGCCACTTCCGCGCGAACGCACGCCGGTAACCTTTTTTGAAGCGCAACCCGAACCACCGCCGCCGCCGGTGATCATCCGCAAGGAAGAACCCAAGCCGATCACCCCGGCCACCTCCACCCCGGTGCCGCGTGTCGCCCCGTTGCCGCCGCCCACCGCCGATGCCAGCGACGCGCTGGCGGTGCCACCACTGCCCGCTGCGGATACCCAGGCTCCGACCCTGGCACCGGCCGATCCGGCCCCGACCATGCCAACCGGCGTGCAGTTGCAGTACCGCACCGCACCGCCCCCGACCTACCCCATCGCCGCCATCCGTGCCAACGAACAGGGCACGGTCGTGCTGCGGGTGCGGGTCGAGCCCGACGGCAAGGCCTCCAGCGTGGTGATCGAACGCAGCAGCGGGTCGCGGTCGCTGGACACTGCCGCACGCCAGCAGATCCTGCGTCATTGGCGCTTCGTACCGGCCCAGGTCAACGGGCAGACGGTGGCTGCTGAAGGCCTGGTGCCGGTGACGTTCTCGTTGCCGGATTGAACAAATGAGACACGCTGCGCGTGTCCATACAAGCAATGCGCCGGGGCGCGCAAGCAGCGCGTCCCGGCTTTGTGACACGCATCAGAAAGCGTCGCCAATTAAGCAATTTTTCACGACTGCGTCACCTGCAGGAAACATAGATTTGCGCGGTCGACACTATCCCTCAGTGCGATCCACCGACTTCGATGGTTTTCCCAGTCAGGAGAGAAGCTGTGAAACACCCGATCCAACGGCCCACCCTCGGCCGCCGCAACAATCTGGCTCACTCCGTATCCGTCGCACTTACCAGCGGCCTGCTCCTTCTGAGCGGTGCCCTGGCGTCATCGACGGCCATGGCCCAGGATCAGGCCACCAATCTTGACCGCATCACGGTCACCGGTTCCAACATCCCCCGCACCAACACCGAAACCCCCTCGCCCGTGCAGGTGGTGACGCGCCAGGAAATCGACCGCACCGGCAAGACCACCGTGGCCGAATACCTGCAGACGCTGACCGCCGATGGCGCAGGCTCCATTCCCAAGACCTTCGGCAACGGCTTTGCCGGCGGCGGCGCGGGCATCTCCCTGCGCGGCCTGGGAGCCGGTTCCACCCTGGTGCTGTTGAACGGCCGTCGCATGGCGACCTATGGCCTGGCCGATGACGGCCAGAAGGTGTTCACCGACCTGAGCACCATTCCGCTCGACGCCGTGGAGCGCGTGGAAGTGCTGAAGGACGGCGCATCGGCGATCTACGGTTCGGATGCGATTGCGGGCGTGGTCAACATCATCCTGCGCAGCGACTTCGAAGGCGGCATCCTGCGTGGCTCCTACGGCATGTCCGAAGACGGAGATGGCGACGCCAAGAAGGCCACCCTCACCATCGGTACCGGCAACCTGGTGGAAGACGGCTGGAACGCCTTCATGAGCCTGGACGTCGGCAAGACCGACGCGATCAAGATCAGTGACCGCACGAACCGCAAGTGGATCGGCACCGGCGACCTGCGTCGCTGGGGCATTTCCGCCGCCGACTCGCAGTTCATCGGTGGTGCGTTCCTCAGTGGCGGCACCAGTGGCGGTGCAGGTCCGAACGGATCGGTGTTCGACGACCGCGCCGTGACTGACGAAGACCCCGCCTTCCTGGTCCCGCTGCCCGGTTGTGAAGGCCTGACCACGATTCCGGGCCAGACCGCAGCCTCCATCGCCCAGGACGGCTGCCTGTGGAATCCAGCGCAGCTGTACCGCAACCTGAGTCCGAAGGAGGAATACGTCAACGTGTTCGGTCGCGCCAGCTTCGCCTTCGGCGAGGGCGGCGAGATCTACACCGAAATCGGCTACTCCAAGAAGGAAACCACCTTCAGCAACACGCCGTCGGGCGTGTCCGGCAGCTGGGGCTACCCCGGCGGTCCGCAGAATGCCAGCAGTGGTCCGGGCGCGGTGGTGCTGTCCCCGACCCACCCGGACAACCCGATTCCCGGCCAGGCCTCGCGCCTGCGCTACTCGGCCTGGGACGTGGGTCCGCGCGTGACAGAGAACACCAACGAGTTCAACCGCTTCCTGGTTGGCGTCAAGGGCAACTGGGGTGAGTGGAGCTACGACACCGCCTACCTGCATTCGGGCACCGACCTGACCAACGTGCGCACCGGCTTCCTGCGTTACAGCGCGGTGCAGTGCGCACTGGGCGACCCGGCCTGCGCCGGCGGCGTGTGGCGCATCGGCGACGACGCCGGGCTGAACTCGCAGGCGCTGTATGACTACATCTCGCCGACCATCAGCGCCCGCGCCAAGTCCAGCCTGGACATGTTCGACTTCACCGTGTCGCGCAGCCTGGCCGATCTGCAGGGCGGCCCACTGGGCCTGGCGCTGGGTACCGAATGGCGCAAGACCAGCAACAGCCTGACCCCGCAGACCTACACCGACCAGGGTGACATCATCGGCCTGGGCTACTCGGCCTACGACGGCACCCAGAACGTGTACGCCGGCTACGTGGAACTGTCCGCGCCGGTGCTGGAACAGCTCGAGCTCACCGGTGCCGTCCGCTACGACAAGTATGAGAGCGGTGACGGCAAGGCCACGCCGAAGCTGGGCGTGAAGTGGACGCCGGTGGACTGGATCGCGCTGCGTGCCACCTATGCGGAAGGCTTCCGCGCTCCGAACCCGGCCGAGAACGGCGACGGCGGTCTGGCGGCGTTCTCCACCGCACGCGACCCGGTGCGCTGCGCCGCAGACCCGACCACCACCAACTGCGGCGCACGCCCGGTGGCGATCATCACCAGCCCGAACCCGGGCCTCTCGCCGGAAGAGTCGAAGAGCTACTCGGTGGGCATCGTGCTGCAGCCGACCTCAAGCACCTCGCTGACGGTGGATGCCTGGCAGATCAAGCGCACCGACGAAATCGCCCAGGGCAGCACCGCCCAGGCGATCGCTGACGGCGACGTGCTGCGCGATACCGACCTGATCAACGGCATCCCGGGTACCGGCAGCATCCTGGCGGTCAATACCGCCTACGTGAACGCCAACTCGTCGCGGGTGCGGGGTATCGATACCGATATCCGCCAGACCTTCGACATCGGCCCGGGCCAGCTGGAGATGGATCTGCAGTGGAGCCACGTGCTCAAGTTCGAGCGTACCGAAGGCGGCGAAACGGTGGATTACGTGGGCACCCACGGCAACTGCGACGTGACCAACTGCATCGGCACGCCGGAAGACCGTGTCAACTTTGGTACCACCTGGAAGCAGGGCCCGTGGAGCGTGAGCGGCGTGGTCAACTACATCTCCAGCCTGGAGAACAAGGACCACCGCGGCGGCGAATACCTCGCCTTCTATGCCGACGGCACGCCGGTGGAGAAGATCTCCTCGTTCACCACCTTCGACCTGTCCGGTCGCTGGAACATCAACGACGCGTTTGAGCTCAACGCCTCGGTGCAGAACGTGTTTGATCGCATCGCCCCGCTCGACCCGACCACCTACGGTGGCGTCAACTACAACCCGCTGCACTTCAGCGGCGCGATTGGCCGCTACTTCACGGTGGGGGCGAAGTACACCTTCAACTGATCGAGCAGGTCGTGACGTAAAGCAGAATGCCCGGGCATGTCCCGGGCATTTTGTCATGACTCGCGTCATGCCGTGCTGTCATCCGGCGCTCCAGACCTGCGGATACTACATGCGAGGGCGTGGCTTTGCTCGGCGATACTGACGCTTCTCCCCGGACCGTCCAGCATCTGGATCGACATTAACGCAAATCACTTAACGGTGTTCTGCAACGACGACAGAATGTCGGACAATTGCTTCTCGCTGGACATCAATAATCTCTGCCAAGTTTCGACTCAGCGCACCATGGCCGGACCCAGCGCCTGGCGAGCCGCTTCCTGCTGCTGCAGCTCCTGGCTTTGCTCCAATGCAACCAGGTCGCGCCCCCAATGCTGATACGCCTGCACCTGCTGCGATTGCTCGATCTTCTCATTCTCGCGAGAGATGACAGTGTCATCGTCAGCGAGTAGAGCGGCGGCGAGCCGGTCAAGATCGGGATCACCAGTGGCAAACGCAGTCTGCTTCGCTTCGTCAAGCTGGGCGTTGTAGCTGCTATCGAACGACCCTGAACGGACTTCGTCCCTCTCGGCAGGGTCAAGGAGAACGTTCGGTTCGCCCGACGTAGGTGGCTTGATCTTTCGACCTTCGCCATCCCACCACTGCTTACCGTCAAAAGAGTAGCCGCTTCGACTGGACGCCAAGCCTGCATCCTGAAACAGGCTTTCGCCGAAAATGGGTGCGTCTACCTTTTTCCCATCGCTACCCGATGGCAGCATCGGTCGCACGTCCGACGCTTTCAACAGCAGTCCCGTCACGCCATTGCTGTTGTTATACAGTGGCGAATACTCGAGCTTGGCGTCGTTTATCTGCTGCCCGGCTGCGATTGCAGAACGCAGCTTCGATTCCAGCTCTTGGTCAGTCCCCTTCCAAACGACGACACGCTCGTGATTCTCGCCGGCGAGCGGCCAGTCCGGAGCGACCTCCTGCCGCTCAATTGGCGTTCCGTCCGCATTTCTGATCAGAGATGGATCGTCAGGATCCGCTTGAATCGCAGGCAGCGGTCGAATCGATCCATCCGGCTGTCGTTGATAGACGGCAGTGTAGGGAGGTATGTAAGGCGCAGCATCAACGCGAATGTGACCAAAATTATCGGAACCCAGAAGCGTGCTCCCCGCCAGGTTGGCTAGATCGTTGCCTTCTGCACGAGCGTCTGGACCGCCGCGAACAACGATGGCGCTGCCATCGGATCGCAGGAAGAGCGCATATGTGTGTCGTCGATCTGCAGCAACGGGGCTGGTCCCTACAATGATCGCAGCCTGGTCGTCCGGCATTGCTTACTCTCCAATATCCTTGGGCGATCGCGATGCTTGAAAGCTGCTGATCTCCGCTCCATCCTCAGAGTTCAGCGTCACAATCCATGTAACAGGGGTCATCGGAGCTACGGGCCTCTGTAGTGGAGGCGGAGAGGTCTGGTATATGCAGTACATTGCCGCCTTCGGGTGCGGTGCCGAAGGTCGTGTCGACTGGCAGTTGAACCCCAACAACGTGAGCCTATCGACTGCATCTGCTACAGCAACGCCTGGGACGATCCATGCTGATAGCTGTGCTTCAGCCTCCTTGACCGACTGCATCGGCTTGAAAGCATCCAAGGCGGCGTGATTGGCATCACTCATGGCATTGCATCCTGTTGCAATCGATAGGGTGATAGAGAAAAGCGCGAAGTTCTGAAAGAGGCGCATGGCCCGACCTTGCAACCACGCCCTTTCTCGAATCCGAACTCGCATTGGACCGAAATCGACAATTGACACGCGGCTCTCCTGCCGTCATCGCTCTGCGCCTGAGTCTATCCCAAGGCTGGTGTCCCCCGGACACACGCAGGCATTACCAACCGCCAGCCCAAGCGGCGCCGTCCTGGCCGCACACACTGTGGGTGTCGTTTTCGCCATTCAGGGGTGTATCCAAAAAAAAAAGCCTCGCATCGCTGCGAGGCTCTGAAACTTGGCGCCCGAAGTTGGACTCGAACCAACGACCCCCTGATTAACAGTCAAGTGCTCTAACCGGCTGAGCTATTCGGGCGGGGTGCGCATTGTAACCGGGTTTTTCAGAGGATGTAACCCCTGTGACGCGCCCATGCTGTCAGGCGCGGTGATACGGATGATTGGCCAGCATCGCTGCCGCACGGTACAGCTGCTCGGCCACCACCAGCCGCACCAGCATGTGCGGCAGAGTCAGCGGACCGATTGACCATTTTTCATCGGCCAGCGCCGATACCTCGGGCGAGTGCCCTTCCGGGCCGCCGATCAGGAATGCCAGATCGCGGCCCTGGCTGCGCCAGTGCTCCAGGCGCTGCGCCAGCTGCTCGGAACTGAGCTGGCGGCCCGGGACATCCAACGCCACCACGTAAGCATTCTTGGGCAATGCGGCAATCACCCGCTTGCCTTCGTCCTCGGTGGCGCGACGTGGGTCGCGGCCTTTGCCGCGCAGCCCCGGTTCGATTTCCACCAGTTCGAATGGCAGCCAGTGCGACAGCCGCTTCTGGTACTCGGCGAAGCCCTGCGCCACCCAGGCGGGTGCGCGTTCACCGGTGGCGATCAATCGTGCTTTCAACGGGCGGCGTAACCGTCGTCTTCGTCGTCCTGGCCGTCTTCGTCGAGCAGGCTCGGCGGCTGGTCGCCGACCGTCCACAGACGCTCCAGCGCGTAGAACTCGCGCACGCGCGGCAGCATCACGTGGACGATGACATCGCCCAGGTCAACCAGCACCCACTCGGCCTCGCGCTCGCCTTCCACGCCCAGCGGCATGTTGCCGGCCTGCTTGGCAAACTTGACCACTTCGTCGGCGATCGACTTGACGTGGCGGCTGGAGGTGCCCGAGGCGATCACCATGTAATCGGCGACGCTGGACTTGCCGATGACGTTGATTTCAACGACATCCTTGGCCTTCAGCTCTTCGGTCGCCGCGCGGACGCATTCCAGCAGCTGCTGGGTGGACGGCGCGGGATGGGGCAGTTCGACCTTGATGGTCTGAGGCTGGGTCTGGTCGCTCAAAGCAGGAAACTCAAAAAGTGTTGGCGCGATTATACGGGGCCTTGGGCCTGAACGTATTCACGCCCCGTCTGCACCGTACAACCGGTGGTCGGCGATGTAGCCAGCAACGGGTTCAGGCAGCAGATTGCGCCATGGGCCGCCTTGGGCAATCTGTTCACGCACGGCGGTGGCGGATTCGCCTCGCAGCGGTGCCCGCAGACGCAGAATGCGCCCCCCCGGTGTGGAAAACAACGGGCGCTCGTCATTGACATGGCGTCCGTGCAACGCGACCGCCAGCTCCGGGGCCAGACCTGCCTGCATCGGGCTTCCCATGCGTTCGGCCACGATGAAATGGCAAAGCCCGAACAACTCCTTCCATTCATGCCACTGGTTCAGGCTGCGCAGACTGTCCGCGCCGACCAGCCACGCCATCGGCTGCAGTGGCCCCAGTTCGGCGCGCAGTTCACGCAGGGTGTCCACGGTGTAGGACGGCAGCCCGGGGTGCTGCTGCGCACGGTCGATCTCGCGCCGGTCCACCAGCAGCCCCGGTTCGTCGCCGATGGCCAGTTCCAGCATGCGGGCGCGCTGTTCGGCATTGGCCCCCGGCGGGGCACGGTGCGGCGGGTCTGCGGCCGGGAGCAGACGTACGGCGACCTGCAGTTGATCGCGCGCGGCACGCGCGATGGCCAGATGGCCCAGGTGCACCGGGTCGAAGGTGCCGCCGTAGAGGATGCGCAGCGGCATCAGGCGCGGGCCAGCAGACGCACTGCTCGGGCTTCGGCCACGGCCACCAGCAGCCGCTCCAGCCCCAGCCACGGGTCGCCGTCGGCACGGCCCTTGGCCATGCGGTCCACCAGCCCGGCCTCGGCCACGAACCGCTCCCAGCGTTTGGGTTCGGGATGGCGCTGCAGCGCGCGCTTGAACGGGGCCTGGCGGGCCTCCCAGATGCCGCGGCTTTTCATTTCCGCGGCGAGGTTGCCACCGCGTGCCTGCACGCGGGCGAGCCCGGCGGTGGACAACATTTCACGGATCACCATCGGCATCAGCGCGGCCACGGCTTCGCCTTCACCGCGCAGACCGGCCAGCATGCGCAGCACCGCGGCCGGCTGGCCGGAGAAGGTGGCTTCCAGCAGGCGGAACACGTCGTAGCGGGCGGCGTCGGCCACCAGCGACTCCATGGTGTTCACATCCAGGCTCTGGCCTTCGGCCAGCAGCGCCAGCTTGTCGATCTCCTGCGCGGCGGCGAGCAGATTGCCCTCGACCCGCTCGGCCAGGCGTTGCACCGCGGCCGGATCGGCGCGCAGGCCTTTCTGGCGCAGGCGGCGCTCGATCCATTCGGGCAACTCATGCGGCTTGATCGCCCAGGCCACCGACAGCACCCCGACCCGGCCGACCGCTTCGGTCCATTTGGTCTGATGCGCCTTGCTCCATTCGTTGCAGGTGATCAGCAGAATCACGTCCGGCGCGGGGTTGGCGCAGAACCGGCTGATCACCTCGCTGCCTTCTTTTCCCGGCTTGCCGCTGGGCAGGCGCACTTCGACCAGTCGGCGGGCACTGAACAGGCTGGGTGCGTTGAAGGTGCCGTCGAGCTGGTTCCAGTCGAAGTCACGGCCGTCGGCGTCGAACACTTCGCGTTCGTTGACCCCGTCTGCGCGCGCGCGCGCACGGATGGCATCGGCGGCTTCAAGCACGCGCAGGGTTTCCGGGCCGGCGATCAGGTACACCGGGGCCAGCGGCTGGCTGGCCGGCTGGCTGGCAAGTTGTTCCGGGCGCAATTCCATGCGGCGCAGAGCCGACGCCGGCTCAGGAGCCCTGCGGCGGAATGACCGGACTGGCCGGTGCCGCCGGGGTCGCCGCTGGCGCGGCCGGGCTGGGGGCGCGTCCGCGCTCCAGTTCCTTGCGCACCACGCTGTCGATGCGGCGCATGATGGAAGCCGACATTTCGCGGCGCAGTTCGTCGGCGAGGATCTCGCGTTCAGTGGTGGTACCGGTGGCGTCGGTCGGCGGCGACACGTAATCACGCGACAGTTCGATCACCTGCTGCGGCACCAGGTCGCTGCCGTCCTCGCGACGGAACACGAAGATCACCGCGTAGCGCAGGCTGTATTCCTGGGCACGACCCTGGGCATCGATGGCGATGGGCAGGTCGCCCCAGCGCTCGGACAGCACCTGCAGCTGTGCCGCCGGACCCTTGCTGTCCTCATCGGCCAGTTCCGCACCCGACGCCTGCAGGCCCCGGCGCAGCAGCTTGGCCAGTTCGCTGTACGGTGCCGTGGAGACCACCCGTACCGCGGCGGTGTCGGCCGGCAGCATCAGTTTGTTGCGCAGATGGAAGCCACACCCGGCCAGGGTCAGGGTGAGCAGAACAGCAAGCAGGAGTCGAGTCATGGACACAGTCTGGAGGAGGCGGCCGATGCCGGCAAGGGATTGCCGTACACCATGCCCGAACACACGTGAACGTGGCACGTAGAGCGGGGCGGTGCCCCGCTGGCCGATGTCACGCCAAATGCAGCCGGGCAAGCCCGGCTCTACGTCACTGGCCGATGTCACGCCAAATGCAGCCGGGCAAGCCCGGCTCTACGTCATGGCCGCGTCGGCATGGCGGCACCGCGGGGTCATTACCCCGCCACGATGTTCACGATCTTGCCCGGCACGATGATGATCTTGCGCACGGTCATGCCTTCCAGGAACTTGGCGGCGTTCGGCTCGGCCACACCCAGTGCCTCGATCTGGTCACGCGGCGCATCGGCCGCCACCTCGATGGTGCCACGCAGCTTGCCGTTGACCTGCACCGCCAGGGTGACCGCGTCGCGCACCAGCGCGGCCTCGTCAGCCTGCGGGAAACGCTGGTCTTCCAGCAGCGACTCACCGTTGCCCAGCACCTGCCACAGCGCGTGACTGGCATGCGGGGTGATCGGGTTGAGCAGCAGCACGGTAGCCTGCAGGGCCTCCTGACGCACCGCCCTGCCCTGTTCGGAGCTGTCATCGAACCTGGCCAGTGCGTTCATCAGTTCCATCACCGCCGCAATGGCGGTGTTGAAGCTGTGGCGGCGGCCATAGTCGTCGCTGACCTTGCCGATGGTTTCGTGGGTCTTGCGGCGCAACGCCTTCTGCTCGGCGTTCAGCGCAGCCACATCCAGTGCCGGGACGGCACCGTCGGCGGCGTGCTTGTGAACCTGCATCCACAGGCGGCGCAGGAAGCGTGCCATGCCGTCCACGCCGGCTTCGTTCCACTCCAGCGACTGTTCCGGCGGTGCCGCGAACATCGAGAACAGACGCACGGTGTCGGCACCGTACTTGCTCACCATGGCCTGCGGGTCCACGCCGTTGTTCTTCGACTTGGACATCTTCTCGGTGCCGCCGATCTGCACCGGCTGGCCGTCCGCGATCAAGGTGGCACCGATGATGCGGCCGCGCTCATCGCGCTGCACATCCACGTCGGCCGGATTGATCCAGTCCTTGGAGCCGTCCTCGTTCTGGCGGAAATAGGTGTCCGCGATGACCATGCCCTGGCACAGCAGGTTCTGCGCCGGTTCGTTGCTGTCCACCATGCGCGCATCACGCAGCAGCTTGTGGAAGAAACGGAAGTACATCAGGTGCAGGATCGCGTGTTCGATGCCGCCGATGTACTGGTCAACCGGCAGCCAGTAGTTGCCGCGCTTGTCCACCGCATCGCGGGCACCCGGCGAGGTGTAGCGGGCGTAGTACCAGCTCGACTCCATGAAGGTGTCGAAGGTGTCGGTTTCGCGCTCGGCCGCGCCGCCGCAGTCCGGGCAGGTGGTCTTGCGCCATTCCGGGTCGGCCTTGATCGGCGAACCGGTGCCGACGAAGTTGACGTCTTCCGGCAGGACCACCGGCAGCTGCTCTTCCGGCACCGGCACTGCACCGCACTTCGGGCAGTAGATCACCGGAATCGGGCAGCCCCAGTAGCGCTGGCGGCTCACGCCCCAGTCGCGCAGACGGTAGTTCACCCGGCGCTGGCCCTGGCCCTTGCGCTCGAAACGCTCGGCCAGCGCTTCAAACGCGCCCTGGAAGTCCAGGCCATCGAACTCGGCCGAATTGACCAGTTCGGTCTCGCGGTTTTTGTCGCCGTACCAGTCCTGCCAGCGGCTGCCGTCGTATTCACCCTCGTCCTTGCGCGGGTTCTTCAGCGCAATGACCTGGCGGATCGGCAGGTTGTACTTGTTGGCGAATTCGTTGTCGCGCTGGTCGTGGCCGGGCACGGCCATGACTGCGCCGGTGCCGTAGCCCATCAGCACGAAATTGGCCACCCACACCGGCACGGTGTCGCCGGTGACCGGGTGCACCGCACGCAGGCCGGTGTCCATGCCACGCTTTTCCTGGGTTTCCAGTTCGGCTTCGGACACGCCACCCTGCTTCATTTCAGCCAACAACGCGGCCAGTGCCGGGTTCGACCTGGCCGCGTGCAGCGCCAGCGGGTGTTCGCCGGCAATGGACACAAACGTCACACCCATCACGGTGTCCGGACGGGTGGTGAACACGCGCAGCGGATCCAGCGCGCTGCCGTCCACATCGCGCACGTCGAACTGGATTTCCAGCCCTTCGGAGCGGCCGATCCAGTTGCGCTGCATGGTCTTTACCGAATCCGGCCAGCCCGGCAGGTCGTCCAGGCCGTCCAGCAGTTCCTGGGCGTAGTCGGTGATGCGCAGGAACCACTGCGGAATCTCACGCTTTTCCACCAGCGCACCGGAACGCCAGCCACGGCCGTCGATGACCTGTTCATTGGCCAGCACGGTCTGGTCGATCGGATCCCAGTTCACCACCGCGTTGCGGCGGTAGGCCAGGCCCTTGCGCATCAGCCGGGTGAACATGCGCTGTTCGTGCACGTAGTAGTCCGGCGTGCAGGTGGCGAACTCGCGCGACCAGTCGATTGCATAGCCCATGGCCTTGAACTGGCCACGCATGTGCTCGATGTTGGCGTAGGTCCACTTGGCCGGCGCGGTCTTGTTCTTGATCGCCGCGTTTTCCGCCGGCAGACCGAACGCGTCCCAGCCCATCGGCTGCAGCACGTTGTGACCGGTCATGCGCTTGTAGCGGCTGATCACGTCACCAATCGTGTAGTTGCGCACGTGGCCCATGTGCAGCGCACCGGACGGGTACGGCAGCATCGAGAGGCAGTAGTACTTCGGCTTGTCCGAAGACTCGTTCACCTCGAAGGCGCGGGTGGCGTCCCAGAACTTCTGGGCGGCGGATTCAACCTGCTGCGGGTCGTAAACGTTGGGTTCGACGCTGGTCATGGAAACGCGTGTGCGGCGGCAAAGCGGCACAGGGTACCGCAGTGCGGCAAAGCGCTCCAATCGGTGCCGGAAGCGACACGAGCCGGCCCGTCATGCCATTGATATATCAAGGATTTGTGAAGATCGACCCAGGGCGCACCTGACCCGATAACGCGCCAGAACGCGCAAGACCTCGACGTGCGGAATGCCCCGTAACGCGCAAGACCTCGACGTGCGGAATGCCCCGTAACGCGCAACACCCCGACGTGCGCAATGCCCCGTAACGCGCAACACCCCGACGTGCGCAATGCCCGTAGAGCCGGGCTTGCCCGGCTGCTCTGCGCGCAACGCCAACGGCAGCCGGGCAAGCCCGGCTCTACATCCGGCCTCTGCGTGCAGCCGGGCAAGCCCGGCTCTACATCCGGCCTCTGCGTGCAGCCGGGCAAGCCCGGGTCTACCCGTTCGTGCGGCCGCACGGCGACGGCGTTACCTCCGGGCCACCGGCAACACCACCGCCAGCCACACCGCCCAGGCCACAAACGCCAGCCGCTGCGCCATCGGGGCCGGCATCACCATCTGCAGCACCAATGCCCCGAGACCGGTGACCACGCCGGCCGTCAGATGTATCGCCGCCAGCCGCCGCCCACTGGCAACTGCCCGCTCCCCCAGCCCCGAAAGCACCGCCCCGGGCACGAACGCCAACACCCACACCATCCACGCACTGGCGTGGTACTGGCTGGCCCGGCTTTCAATATCGCTGGCGTCCAGCGGCAGCAGCCCCATCGCCGCAAACGCCAGCCCGGACAGCAGCAGCATCTGCCCGCCCACCCGCAGCGACCACGGCGCGGTACGTGGCACCCGTGCCAGCAGCCGCAGCGCCACCACCACCGCGATCAACCCCGGCAGCACGAAGCCAAGCAGATTGAAGGCGAGCGCATGCGGTACACCCAGCGCACCCAGCAGCGCCACCGGATGGCCCAGCGGCAGATAGCCCGGCAGCGCGGCACCAAAGCCGATCACCGCCAGAATGAACAGGGCTGCGCCCACCGCGCCCAGCAAAGGGTCAAAACGTTGAAGTGTGTGCATGCACCCATTGTCGACCACCCGGGCGCGCAAGCCTATAGCCGGGCATGACGGCAACGGCCGGGGTTGCGCCGGGCCATTCGCGTCACCATAAACTGGAGACATCTTTACCGGTTGAACTGCCTGCCATGAGCGAAGTGACCCACGTCTTTGAAGCCACCACCGCCACCTTCGAGGCCGAGGTTCTGCAGAAGTCGCTGCAGACCCCCGTGCTGGTCGACTTCTGGGCAACCTGGTGCGAGCCCTGCAAGACGCTGGGCCCGATCCTCGAAAAGCTGGCCGGCGAGTACAACGGTGCCTTCCAGCTGGCCAAGGTGGACGTGGACAAGGAGCAGCAGATTGCCGCCGCCTTCCAGATCCGCTCGGTGCCGACCGTGTTCCTGGTCAAGGGCGGCCAGCTGGTCGACGGCTTCCCCGGCGCGCTGCCGGAAGGCCAGCTGCGCGAGTTCCTGACGCAGCACGGGATCACCCCGGCCGACGCCGCCGAGGAGGCCGCAGCCGAGCCCGAACCGCTGGATCCGCAGGCCCAGGTGGACGTGCTGCGCGCCAGCATCGCCGCCGAACCGGACAACGAAGCACTGAAACTGGACCTGGCGTTGGCCCTGCTGCAGACCGGCGGCACCACCGAAGCCCGCGCTTTGATCGACGCCCTGCCGGCCAATCTGTCCACCGACGAACGCGCCGTGCGCGCCCGTGCCCGCCTGGATTTTGCCAGCGCGCTGCAGGATGCGCCGTCGCCCGATGCGCTGGACGCACGCATTGCGGCCAATGGCGACGATCTGCAGGCCCGCCACCTGCGCGGCGTGCAGCTGCTGCTCGGCGGCCAGGATGAAGCGGCGCTGGAGCAGTTCATCGCCCTGCTTGAACGCGACCGCAATTTCAGCGATGGCCTGCCGCGCAAGCTGCTGGTGGATGCGTTCAAGGTGATTGATGACCCTGCCCTGGTCGGCAGCTACCGCCGCCGGATGGCCGCACTGCTGTTCTGATCCGGGTCGGAAACGGCGTCAGCCCCCTTCCCCGCCCGGCAACCGGGTCATAATGCCGGCGCGGGGTGCCAGCCACCCCGATCCACCGGGGGGAGGTGTGGTTCAGACCATGGGGGTCGCGAACCAGGCCCCGTGCATCAGGGCTCAGATGATTGTGAGTTCACGTCGCTTGCCGCACCCGTTGTCGTGGTCCAGGCGCATCGCCCTGGCGGTGCTGGTTGGCCTGCTGGCCGCCGCACTCAGCCACGGCCAGGTGCTGTGGAAGCCGGATGAGGCCCTGTACGACCGCTGGGTCGGCCATTGGCGCTATGCGCCCGATCCACGCCTGCTGATCATTGCCATCGATGCAGCCAGCGTGAAAAAGCTGGGCCCGCTGCCCTGGCCGCGCGCCACTCATGCACAGTTGCTGGATCGCCTGACCGAGGCCGGCAGCACCCGCGTGGCAATGGACCTGCTGCTGTCCGACCCTGACCCCGATGCCAGCCAGGACGCCGAACTGTCCGCCGCGATCCGCCGCCACGGGCAGGTGGTCCTGCCGGTGGTCGCCATGCCGACCCGGCACCCCGGCGTTTCCGAGGAACTGCTGCCGATTCCGATGATCGCCGCCAACGCGACCACCCTGGGGCACAGTGATGTCGAGGTCGACCCGGACGGGATCAGCCGCAGCCTGTACCTCACCGCCGGCGTCGGTTCACCGCACTGGCCTGCACTGGGTGCGGCACTGGCGGCCCGCCGCGGGCTGCTGCCCGGGCGGCTGGATTCCAGCCCGGACAATGCCTCGCCCTGGCAATGGCGACGCAACCATCTGGTGCGGGTGCGCTTTGCGGGCCCGGCGCGCACTTTCCCGCAGGTGCCCTATGTAAATGTACTGGAAGGCCGGGTCGACCGCACCGAACTGCACGGCCGGCTGGTCATGGTGGGGGTTACCACGCCCGCTGAGGCACCGCTGCTGCTCACCCCGAGTGCACCGGTGCGCGGACTAAGCGGAAGTGAGTACCAGGCCAATGTGGCCGCCATGCTGCTGGACAACAAGGTGATCCGGCTGACGCCGGTGTGGGCGCAGACGTTTTTGAGCGGGGTGCTGGCCGCCCTGTTCGGCCTGCTGCTGACCCTGCCGCGCGCCCGCCTGCCCGCTCTTCTGGCGATTCCATCGGTGCTGCTTGGCAGCTTCCTGCTGCTGCGTCTGGGGACGCTGTGGTTTGCGCCGATGGCCATGGCCGTCAGCATGGGCACGGTGCTCGTTGGCTGGCTGGGCTGGTGCGCGCTGCACTGGCGCCGCTTCATCCATATCGACCCGGTCACCCAGCTCGGCACGCGCCGCCGCTTCGATCACCACCTCGAAGAGGAGCACGGTGCCGCACAGCGCCTGCAGCGCCCGCTCAGTGTGGTGCTGGTTGAGCTGGACCACTTCAACGCACTGGTGGACCTGCACGGCCTTAACGCCGGCAACGCCGCGCTGCGCGCCATCGCCTCGCAGCTGACCGCACACGCACGTCGCCCGCACGACGTCAGCGCGCGGCTGGGCACAGAACGCTTCGCGCTGCTGCTGCCAGAAACCAACGGCGACGGCACCCTGCAGGTGGTGGAAGACCTGATTGCGCGGGTGCGCGGATTGAACGTTCCCATTCAACTGGGACAGACCACACCGGTAACGGTATCGGTGGGCGTGTATGTGCGTGTTCCTGACGCGAACAGCAGCCCCAAGGCCATCATGCAGGGCGCAGAGGCCGCCCTGCAGCGCGCCCGCGCCGCCGGACAGGACGGCTACGCGACGGACATCGTTGATTACTGACGCGTCGCATCGGACGCCTGGGTGCAGGGTCGCTGTGACACTGGGTTCACTGTCTTGTCACGCACCTGTGGACGCTTGGATCTGACCGGGCCTGTCCGGTCCACGCCGACGCGCATGGCGCGTCGCTACACGCGTCCCGGTCCGGGCGGACGGGATTTTGAACCATACGCAAGCGAATGGTAGGCTTTCCCGGTCTCCTCACCTGACCCACCGCCCATGAAGGCCAGCCTGTTCCGCCACGGTATCAACCTGTGGCCGCCGTTCCTGTTTGCCGGCATCCATGTCACCCACGTCAGCGACGACTATCGGTACGTCCGCGTGGAACTGCGGATGCGTCCGTGGAACCGGAACTACGTGGGCACGCATTTCGGCGGCAGCCTGTTTGCCATGACCGATCCGTTCTGGATGCTGACGGTGATGCAGAACCTGGGGCGGAACTACTACGTTTGGGATCGCGCTGGCGAGATTGAATTCCTGAAGCCTGGTCGGGGGACCGTGGTAGCGGAGTTCCGGCTGGATGATGCGCTGCTGGATGGGCTGCGCGCGGAGACGGCGGATGGGGAAAAGCATCTGCACTGGTTCAGCAATGACATCGTGGATGCGCAGGGCGAGGTGGTGGCGCGGGTGCGCAAGCAGGTGTACCTGCGTTTGAAGCCGGAGGCGCGCAAAGCCAGTCAACCGTAGAGCCACGCCCTGCGTGGCTGGCGTTGTTCCGGCACCGCGAAGCCACGCAGGGCGTGGCTCTACGGTTGCGACAACAGCGCATCAGTCAACGAACGGCATACAATGCGCCGATGTCGATCGAAGCCCCCCACCTGGTTCCGCGCCCCTCCCTGCAGCGTCTGTTCCTGACCGGCCTGCTTACGCTGCTGCCGATCTGGCTGACCTGGGTGGTGGTCAAGTTCGTGTTCGTGCTGCTGTCGGGCATCAGCAGCCCGCTGGTGGTGCCGTTCTCTGAACAGATCGCCGGCTCGTTCCCGCACTACCTGGGCTGGGTAAAGGTGGAGTGGGTGCAGAACGTGATCGGCCTGGGCGCGACCCTGCTGGTCATCCTCAGCGTGGGCGTGCTCAGCCGCCGGGTGATCGGCCAGCGCCTGCTGCGCTGGTTCGGCGCGGTGATCAAGCGCATTCCACTGGCCAGCATCATCTATGAAAGTGCCAAAAAGCTGCTGGACATGCTGCAGACCGAGCCGGGCACGACCCAGCGCGTGGTGCTGATCGACTTCCCGCACCGTGACATGAAGTCTGTCGGCCTGGTCACCCGGGTGATCAAGGAAGAAGGCACCGGCCGCGAGCTGGCGGCAGTGTATGTGCCGACCACCCCCAACCCGACCTCGGGTTACCTGGAAATCGTACCGGTCGAGCTGCTGACCCCCACCGACTGGACCGTGGACCAGGCCATGAGCTTCATCATTTCCGGCGGCGCGGTGGCCCCGGAGAGCGTGCCGTTTACACGGGCCGGGGATCGCTGAAGGCTGACCGCACGACCAACGGTCGTGCGCTACCGGCTGAATGGCGGGTGGCTCAGCACGGGGGAATCAGGCAAGCTCCCGGATCTGTATAGGATTTACGGAAGTGCTCCATGCCCCACCCCGCCCGCGCTCTGGCGCTCGCCATCGCTGCCGCGCTGATCTTCAGCGCCGCGCCGCCGGCTGAAGCAGCCAAGAAGAAGGCCAACCGCCCGACCGCCGCGCAGACGCGCCCGGCCGCCAAACCCAAGGCCAAGCCGCGCGCGCGCCCGGCCGCGCCGGCACGCAAGCCGCTGGTGCGCCAGCTCAGCACGGCCGACCAGCTGAACCGGGTGTACGACGAATACTGGGATGCCTCGATGCGGCTGAACCCGCTGCAGGCCACCTTCCAGGGCGACGGCAGCCACAACGATCAACTGCCTAATATCCTCTCGGCCGCCTGGCGTCAGCAGTCGCATGACTTCACCACCGAATGGCTGGGCAAGGTCGAGAAGATCGGCCCACAGGGCCTGACCGGCCAGGACCTGCTGAGCTACCAGATCTTCGTGCGCGACGCGCAGATGTCACTGGCGGCGGAAAAGTACCCGTCGTGGCAGATGCCGATCAGCCAGTACTACAACCTGGGCAGCATCATGGCCATCCTCGGCTCTGGCTCCGGGCCACAGCCGTTCAACACAGTGGCCGACTATGACGCCTGGTCGCGCCGCTCGCTGGGCATTCCGCCGCTGTTCGACCAGGCCATCGCCAACATGCGCGAAGGCATGAAGTCCGGCGTGGTGCAACCGCGTGATCTGATGGAGAAGGTGTTGCCGCAGCTGGATGCGGTCATCAAACCCACTGCGGAGGAAAGCATCTTCTGGGCCCCTGTGCGGAACATGCCCGACGATTTCTCTGAGGCCGATAAAGCTCGCATCAGCGCCGAATACAAGCGCATGATCGAGCTGCGGATCATGCCGGCCTACCGCGCCCTGCGCGGCTTCATCGCCACCGAATACCTGCCGGCCACGCGCAAGGGCGACGGGCTTTCCGCGCTGCCCGATGGCCAGGCCTGGTACGCCCAGACCGTGACGCAGAGCACGGCCAGCACACTGACCCCGCAGCAGATCCATGCTTTGGGTGAACAGCGCGTGGCCGCCCTGCAGGAACAGATCGGCAAAGTACTGAAGGACAACCGCATCCGCGGCTCGCAGCAGAAAGTGCTGCGCAACATGCGCACCGACCGCGATTTCCAGTACGCCAGCAGCGATGCCCTGCTCAACCGCTACAAGCAGTTGCAACAACAGGTGGCCACTCGTCTGCCCGCCCTGCTGGACACGCAGCCCAAAGCCGCGCTGGACGTCCGCGCGGTGGAAGCGGACCGGATGAGCAGCGCCGCTGCCGTGAGTTACCAGCCGCCTCTGCCGGATGGCATGCGCCCCGGGTTGCTGTACGTGAACACCAGCGCGCTGCCCAGCCGCCGCACCTGGTCGGCCCCGATGCAGTATCTGCACGAAGGCATTCCCGGCCACCACGTGCAGTTGGGCCTGCAGCAGGAACTGGACAAACTGCCGCGCTTCCGCCGCCTGGGCGGCGACATCGCCTTCGTCGAAGGCTGGGGCCTGTATGCAGAATCGCTGGGCGACGAACTGGGGGTGTATGACGACCCCTACGCCAAGGTCGCCTACCTGCAGGCCGCGCTGACCCGCAGTGCGCGCATGGTGGCCGACACCGGCGTGCATGCGCAGGGCTGGAGCAAGAAGCAGGCCGTGGACTATCTGGTGAAGACCGCCGACATGCCGGTGGACGATGCCACTGCCGAGGTGGAGCGCTTCATGGCCCTGCCCGGGCAGACGCTGGCCAACGGGCTGGGCGAGCTGAAGATGATGGAGCTGCGCGATGCCGCCAAGGCGGCACAGGGCGCGCAGTTCGACGCGCGGCGGTTCCATGCGGAAGTGCTGCGCGACGGGTCGATGCCGCTGGACATTCTGGACGCCAAGATCCGGCGCTGGATCGCCGCCCCGGCCACTGCGCCGTAACCGCAAAATGGTAGAGCCGGGCTCTGCCCGGCTGCTCAGGATGCCGGCAACGTCCAGCCGGGCAAGCCCGGCTCTACGGGTGATCATCCCCCCTTGGACAGCGCCCGGTTTCATACCCGTCAGTCGGCGTAAGGCTCCGGCTTCACGCCCAGTTTTTCATCTGGATCGCCCAGCAGCATCGCCTGCAGGAAGTCACTGAAGAACCACCTTCTGCACATCTCATCAATGATTTCCTGTATCGGCACGGGCTCCGGCTTGGTGGTCGGCGGCTCATCGATCGGCAGAATCCCCGGCACCAGATCGCCAAAGTCAGGCCGGCGCTCCTCACCCGTGACTTCGCTCATCACCTCCTGCATGCGTTGCGCCAGCGAGGTGGGGTCACCGCCTGGGTGGGTGGGAAGAATGGAGGCGGCAGCGCCGCCCAGTCGGTCAAGCATGGTCAAGGTGCTCCAAGGGAAGAATCGGAATCAGGAAAAGGCAGCGGCTTCAGCCGTGCGTTGATGGCTGCCAGATAAGCCGCCGCCCGCTCACGCGCGGCAGTTTCCAGGGCGTTGGCGTCCACCCGGGCTTCCACGGCGCGGCTCATGGCCGCCGCCGGGTCCAGCTCGTACACCAGCGGCCCCAGGCTGAGCACCGGCAACGCACCCTCACCGGCCAGCACCTGCAGCGGCAATGCCGGCGTGTGCTGCGCAAGACGTTCCTGCAGTGCCTCGCGCAGCGCGCCCTGCTGCGGGGACAGATACAGCCGCATGGCGGTTTCGCCCTCCGCCAACGCCCGTTCGCAACGGCGGATCACCAGTTCGGCCTCCACCTGCTCAGCCGCCAGGCTGTCGGTGATCACCGTGCGGATCTGGCCGAGCACGGTTTCGCGCACGCCCTTCATGTCAGCCAGTGCGGCTTCCAGCAACGGCACCACTTCGGTGATGGCCTCGGCATACCCTTGATGGAAACCGTCACGGCGGGCCTGCGCGGTGGCCTGTTCCACCTGTGCCGGCACGCCCTCCAGGACGCGCGCGGCGCGCTGCCGGGCCACCGTCACCAGCTGGTCGGCGCGTGCGGCATGACCGAGGGCGCTGGGCGCAATCACGCCGCCCACGGCGAAGCTCAAGGCCTGCTCAGGAAAGCTTTTCAACATAGGTCAGCGCACTCCAGAAAAGATCAACGTCGGGCTGCACCGGCAGTTCGGGCACGTCGCCGGTGCTGCTGTACAACGGCAGGCCCAGGCGCGGCCCCAGCCACGGCGGCAGCATCGGGGCCAGCGCCCGTACCTCGGCCGCGCCCCAGCGCAGCAGGGAATCGGGGTCGTCCTCCAGCGCACGCACGGGCCGCTGCGGGGTGTCGTGGCGGCAAACACCCGAGCGCATGAAGGCCTGCACGTACAGCGGCAGCGCGGTGCCCGCCCGCTGCATGGACACCCAGTCGCGCAGGCGCGCCGCGCCCATCAGCACGGCCACGTCCGGCAGCCGGTCCCACGCTGCCATGGTTCTGCGTGCCAGCGGCGTGTTGGCCGAAGCCTGCGCCGACGGCACCGGCAGGTCACGCTGGCGCAGCAGGGTGGTGTTGAGCCAGCGCTGCTGGGCCGGCGTGGCGGCGGCATACGCCGCGCGCCACGGGCGGTAATAGCTGGCCGGCGCATACACCAGCCGCAGCAGCTCAGGCTCCACGCCAGCGCCTCCCGGCCGGGGCAGCTGCACGCTGGCGCAGGCGCTGCCACAGGCTGCGCAGGCCACCGGCCACGGCCGGCACAGTGCGCACCAGCACCCAGCCACCCAGCACCAGCAGGCCGCACACCACGGCCAACAGCCCCAGCATCAGCGTGGACACGCGGCTTTCGCCCGGAGCGGTCACCGCCAGCGTGCGCGGCCCTTCCACCTCGGTCAGGATCACCGACACGTTGTCGTAGTCGATACCGTCGAAGGTGTTGCGCAGAAAGCGCTTCACCGACTGCATCAGCACTTCCTCGTCCACATCGGGCGCATGTGCGATCACGGCCGCTACGTGCATATGGCGCTTGCCGGTGCGGCGGTTCTCGCCGCCAATGCTGGCGTCGTAGTTCAGATGCACGCGGGTGGACTGCACGCCGTCAATCAGCTGCAACGATTCTTCCAGCCGCTGTTCCACCGCGGAGATCAAGCGGGCACGCTCGCCCAGCGGGGTGCTGACCAGAGCGTCGGCTGGAAACGCCTGCGACACCTGGCTGCGCGGAGCCGAGGGCAGGTCGTTGCGCTGCATCAGCTCGATCGATTCGGGCAGGTCGCGCTCGGCCACCTGCACCTGATAGCCGTCCTTGCCGACGTTCAGTTTTTCCGCCGCGATGTTATGGCGCAGCAGCACGGCAATAACTTCATTGGCCTGGCGCTCGTCCAGACCTTCCAGCAGCGGCTTGCGCGCGCAGCCGGTAAGTACCAGCATGGCCAGCACGGCCAACAGCACCCACCGCGCCGTGCGGAAAGTGCCGGCAAACAACGGCGTGTTCATGACTTGAGCAGCGTCTCGACGGTCTTGTTCATGTGGTTGGCCAGGCCGGCGGCCACGGTCATGCGCTTGGTGTAATCGGCCAGCGCGGTCTGCAGCGCAAACAGCTGCGCCGGGTTGCTGGCGGTGTACGGGTCATTGCTGGCGGCCTGGATCACGGCCAGTTCCTCGCCCGAGGTCACATAGCTTTTGGCCAGCGCCTGGGTCATGCGGTCGGACAGCGAAAGCGGCGCGCCTTCTGCGCCTTCGGCCGCGTTGATGGCGGTGGCAATCTGGGTGACGTGCATGGGGGTTCTCCGGGGATGTTGCGCGGGGGAAAAGCGTGCCGACCGCCAGACGGCCGGCACGCCGGGTGCATCAGCCCAGGTTTCGGGCGTTCTGCTTCTGCATGTCGGCCAGGCTCTTGGCCGAGTTGGACTGCAGCGAACGGTAGGTGGTGTATTCCGACAGCTTGGTCTGGTAACGGGCCAGCGCTTTCGGGTCGGTCGGGTTGCCGTCTTCGCCCGGCTTGCCTGAGATATCCTCGAAGGCTTCCTGCAGCTCTTCCTTCAGCTTGGTAACACCTTCATCGAACTTCTGGCTGTGCTCACTCAGCCAGCCTTTCCAGCGGTTCGGGTCAAGGTCGGGACCGCCGTCCCACGGACCTTCGGGGACGGGCTTGGTATTGGGTGCGGGTGTTGACATGTGTTTCTCCAGGTATCGATGGGTTATCTGCTGCCTGAGGTAGAAAACTCCCAACGACCCTCACCAATGGAGAGCAGCTGATCGTCGGAGTACTGATAGGAACGACCCTTGAGCAGGTCGTCCCACAAACGGATGTTGATGTGCACGCGGCGCGCGCCCCATTCCTGCACGAACTCATCGCGGAAGCTGGACATGGCATGCAGCGCGGCGTCGTCCAGGAAGGTGTCGTTGGTGATGCTGGTGCGGCCGCCCTGCTGGCCCAGCCGGGTGCCGATGCCGCGTGCGCGCAGCCCGTTGCGGGCCACGCTGATCAGCTGGCTGTCGCCCACGGTGCGCACGTCAATGCGGGTGGCATACGGCAGGTGCGGGGCCAGCATGGCGGCCACGCGGCGGCGGCGCTCGGCGTCGTCCGGACCCACCGACATGATGACGATTTCCGGCACCTGCGGGGTGCGCAGCCGGATGACCGCATAGTCCACGCCGGCGCTGTCCAGGAAGGTGCCGATGCGTTCGGCTTCGAGGTGGCGCACGCGGTAGTAGTCATTGGTGCGGCCGGCGCGTTCGCTGGCCCGCTGGCCCCAGGCCATGGCCTCGGCGGTGTCACCAAAGGCATGCAGGCGCCCGTTCTTGTCGTGCACTACGCTGTAGTCGTAAGGCGACTGCGCCAGCACCCGTTCCAGATTGCGCACCTGGGTGGCCGGGCGTTGGCGGTCATACATCCACCAGCCGGTGGCAGTCAGAACGGTGGCCAGCACCGCCAGCAGCACCCACAGCATGCGCGGCGTCTGCAGCGGCGGCCCCACCGGCATGCGGCTGGCGGTTTCGAACGGAGCGAGCACCGGCAGGCGATGGTCCAGCACGGCCGCCGACCACGCCGCGTGCTCTTCGCGCACCGCCATGGCCAGGCCGGCGGCATGCACGACCTCGTTGATGGGCAGTTCGTGTGCCATCCAGCAGGTGGCGTCGCCTTCGCGCACTTCCAGGCGCACATCCACCTCACTGCAGCGGATGCGGAACGACGCGGGCAGCAGATCGCCCGGGATGTAGAACACGTTGTCGGCATTGGCCAGGGTGACACCCAGCTGACCTTCGTGCAGGGTGCGTGCCGAGCCAACATGGAACACGGTATCGCCCGGCAGCAGCGTGAATTCCACGCCGTCGAGCTGACCGGAGAGTAGTTTCAACTTGTGAATACGAGGCATTGCAGAGTCCAGGGGCTCGATCGAGAAAGTTGGCGGTGCGCAGCACCGGTGGCCACGGTGCGCAGACTGACAGCTGCGCCGGGGGCGTCGAACAAAATAAGTTTCAAAGTGCTATGCGCGACGGTTTGTCAAGCGCATTCAGTGTGGTGATGCACTGACGCTGCGTCGCGCCTTTACTGGCGGCGCGCGTGATACAGCGCGGTCACCTTGGCCACGTATTGCCGGGTTTCCGCAAAGGGCGGCACACGGTTGCCGTGGCGCTGCACCGCGCCCTCGCCTGCGTTGTATGCCGCCAGCATGAGTTCAAGGTTGCCGTTGAAGCGGCGGTGCAGCCACACCAGATATGCCGTGCCGGCACGCAGGTTCTGCAGTGGATCCAGCAGGTTGTCCGCGCCGAAGCGTTTGCCGGTGGCCGGAATGACCTGCATCAACCCAAGCGCGCCCGCATGCGAGCGGGCCTTCGGGTTGTAAGCCGACTCCACGGTGACGATGGCATGCAGCAGATGCGCGTCCACCGCATGCTCGGCGGCCACCTGTTCAATAAGCGGCGCCCAGCGCGCAGAGGCCGCCGGGCGTGCGCGTGGCAGCGGCGACGAAGGCGCGGGCGATTTCACACGCGCAGACGCCCGCACCGCCACAGGGCGGTGCGGGTCGAATGCGGTGGCACCGGCCACAGGTGTCTGCGACACCTGCAGCTTTCCATCAGGGCCCAGCGTGGCATATACGCGGGCCTGGACCGGGGCCGCGGCGGCTAACGCCACCACGGCCCCCCAACACCAGCGCCGCTTCACGGCAAGGCGTCGACCACCACCGCGGCATACAGCTCGGCCACGGTGCAGACGCGCTCCAGCGCTTCCGGCTCGGGAATGCGACCACCCAGCTCTTCGACCTCGATCAGCAGGGCGTGCATGGCCAGCGAGTCGATGCCGAGGTCTTCCACCAGGCGCGCTTTCTCACCAATTTCGGTGAGATCGCGTTCCAGGTGCTCGGCCAAGCAGTGACGCAGGTCGTGGAGGGTGAAGTGCGTGGTCACGGCAATATCCTCTGGTACTGCTCAGGCGTAAGACCGGTGCGGTGGACCGGCATCGAGTCACGCTCACCCAGGACGACCGGCGTCGGCTTGCGTTCGAGCAACGGAGAAAGCGGCTGCGGAACCGGAACGAAATGCGGCTGTCGATCAAGCTCCACCGAGCGCGGATCAGCCAGCTGTTCCGGCGTGCCGTGATCCCAGAGGCTGGAGTCAACAGTGTCCGTATCGCTCATCACGCTTTCGCCGTCGCTGCCCAGCGCGGGGTCGAACCTGACAGACCGCTCGTTTGCAACCCGAACGATTTCAGGCGGCGTCAGGGGCTCACTGGCGCGGGGCTTGAACAGATTTTCCACCAGGGAATCGCGGGGCGTCTCCGGCGAGGCCACACGCTTCTCCACCATCGCGCGAACGGCTGCGAACTCAGGACGCTGGGCCAGCGGGATACGCGCCGGCTTGCCAACGACGACTTCCACGGCTTCCTGTTCCGATACAGGGGGCTGCTCATCCAGCCACCGGTTCACGGAATCCTTGCCCCCGTTGACCGCCGGGCCAGCATTGCTGCCGTTGACGACAACCTGCAGGTTCCGGCGAGCCTGCTGCTCCACTTCGAAGGCCTCGGCCTGCTGCAGCACCTTCGCAAATGACGGGCCATAGGACTTCGGCTCACGTGATGCCTTACCGTCACGTTCCCAGATTCTCTTCAGCTCATCCTTGAATCCGACATACCTGCTTTTTCCTTCAGCCTCTCGCTCCCGCATGGCTTTTGCCAGCGCGGGGAACTCCTCAAGTTTCTGCGCAGAGGGCTCGGCCTGGGGCACCCTCCTTCCCACGATTCCCTCTTCCTTCAGGAACTTGACAACATCGCTTGGGGAAATCAGAGCTCCGGTATTCAGTTGCTGCCGGGACGCGGCGACCCGGATGCCCGTCTTGTTGTCTGGATTCCTGAGGGCGAACAGAGCATCACGACGCATGACATGGCGCTCTTTCAGATTCTTCTCGATGCGGCCCTGCTCGCCCAGGTTCACAGATTCCAGGTAAGCCGCCAGCGCATTGTGGCGATCCAGGGCGTTGCCCACGGCACCCTTCTGCGGCACGTTCCGATCTGCATCATCGCGGTCGGTGATGTCACGCGCGCGCCGGCCCAAGGAGAGCTGTGAACTGATGCTTGACACCGAAGACGCGTCATCGTCCGACTGCGATGTGCTCGAGGTCGGAACGAACACCGGATTTCTGATCTCGCTCTTGTTCACCGGATTCTGCACGCCCTTGGACAGCTCCTCGAACTGGTTGATCCTCGCCTGCATCTCGGGCTTGATCACCCGGGAATGGGTGCGCTCATTGTTGCCGCTATTGCGCTCGTGCGACCTGAGAGTGGCCAGGAATCGCGAGTCAATCCCGTCGAAATCGTCCATAAGCTCCCGATCATTGCCCGGGGGCTCCTGGCCATTGTCCAGCGGATCGCGGACATCCGGCCGATCTTCAGGGCGTCCCGATCCCGGGTTGCTCGTCTGGCGAAGCGTTTCATCTTCAGTACGCACAGGGGCGTCGATCTCGTCACGGTCGCCGTATCGCAGATTATCAAACCGCCGCTGCAGGTCAGCGTCAACGTCCAACGGCTCCTGTCCACCCACCGGATTTTCCTGTCCGTGCGGGTTCACCCGATCCGAGGGATCGGGACGACTGAAGTCTTCAAGGTCGGCATCGTTCCCGACCACGACATCCTCATCCCCACGGGTATAGGGATTCGCTTCGGGGGTGGCATAGGCCGCGTTCGGCTGCGGATGGAGCGTACCGAGCCCTTCGTCATTGCCGTTCAGTACATTGCCGGAACCCTGGTGGACCTCGCGGTCGACCTCATTGCGGTTCTGCTGGTTGATCTCAAGCAGGTTCGCCTGGGTCTGGAAATCGGCCGTGAGCCGGGGCTGGAACGGGTCCTGGGCGATGGTACTGGCATTGCTGTCAGTGTTGTGGATGCCGGTAATGAGCTGACCACAACCGCGACCGCTTTCTACACCCAGCTTGAAAGCGTCCAGCATGTAGCTGCCGAAAATCCTGAACTTCTCGACCTCGAGTTCAGCCATTTTCGCGGCGTGGGCACCTTCCATCTGCGACTTGTTGCCCATCTTGCCAAAGTCGTTGATGAGAAAATTGTTGTTCTTGCCATCACCTGCAAGCTGCTGCACGCCCGGCGGCAGATCCTTGATGCCCTTTTCCTTACTGCCCTTCGAGCCTTCTTTCCCGGGATCGCCCTCCACTATGAGCTCTGGAATCTCCAGCAGTGCGATGATTGCGGTCACCGCCGCTTCCGCCGATGAAGTGTCGAGCTCAACGTTCACGACGTTCTGAACCGCTCTCAGAGCCCTGGCGTTCAGCACCTCGATGAGATCAATGGACGCAGCGCCGCTTGCAGCGATCTTGGCCAGCAGATCTGAACGCTTATCCACCAAGGCGTTCATGATCGGCTCCGGAAGGATCACTCTGCCAATGGCCTCCATGAACTTCTGTCCGCCAATGCTCGAAGCGCAGGCTTTGACACACTTATCCGCGGCGTCATCCAGATCGCTCACCGCGCCCTCACGGCTGTTCAACGCCGTACCTTGTGGGGGCGTGCGGCAGCGCCCGATCGCAACCCCCAGGTCGACGATCATCCTGGAGACATTCTTCTCGAGCTCCTTAAGGCTTGCGTCCCCTGGAGTCTCTTTAACCAGTTCGGCCATTGCAGCATGCGACGCACCCAGCGCCGCCAGACGTTGCAGAACGATGTTACCGATTCCGCCATTGCCTTCAGAACTCATCCAGTCCACGGTCCGCTGGATACACTCCTTCTGACGCGGAGAGAGATCGGACGCCTGCACCATGACATCCTGCGACTTGCTCATCGCAAAGCCAAGAGCGTTCCGGTGTTCAGGTCCCGTGACGTTGGACATGCCACAGCGGTACGGCTCCTGCTTTTGGTTTCGAATATTCGCCAGTGGAATCCGTTGCACTACCTTGGCAACGTTGAAAGGGACGTATTGTGCCCGATGAGTGCCGGACGAAGACGGAATGTTTGACGGCATGGGGTACTCCTGAATCGTGGAAACGGGTTACTTCTCGACAGTGGCACCCTTGATGCCACCATCTTGTTTCTGGTTACTCTCAATGCCTCACAGCATTGGCGTTGATGACATAATCTGGAACCAGCATCAGTTCGTTCAGCCCCGCCTCCCAATGGGAGTACGTGGACATCTCGATCATCCTTCGAATGAAGCACTCAGATTCGTACAGCGCCAGCCTGTCGAGCACGTCCAGAAGTTCCAGATTCCTTTCCGCCAGCGGGTTTGTAACCGCGACTTCCGCCGGGTAGCGCGCTCGCACATTCTCCAGCAACGGCCGGGTCAGCAATACCTTTGCCATTCCGTCAAGGAGCTGCTGCGCGTCGACTTTTGAGACGCACTTGACGACTTCCTCGCATGCCTTATCAAGCGCTGTTGAGACCTTGCGCGAACCCTTGACATCGTCCCAACAACCGCTAGGCGCTGTCGGACAGTAGCCCGACTTCGATCCGATCTTGACAATGACCTGCTGCAAAGCACTACGGCAGCGGATCGCCTCATGGTGGCCTGGGTCACTCCTGATCATCGCCGTCAAGCCAGCGTGGACCGCCCCAAGAACGAACAGCTCGCGCAGCACGATGTTTCCCATTCGTTGAGAATTCTTGGGGCCCAGCCATAGCAGCGCCTGATTCAGCGCATTCACGCGGTGACGAGGTGCGCCTTGCCTCGCTGCAGCCATTACGTCGTAGCAGACGCTGATGGCATGACCGATCGCGTCCCGGCCGTAGGGACCGGCCTGAGTGGATAGCTGGCAATAGCTGAAAGTGGGCTCCGGAACGTTACGCAGATCGGAAAGGTCCAAGCCCAGGACAACCTGGTCCAGTTTGATCGGAGCGGGCACCACTGGGCGCAGTGGTGCATTCGGAACACTTGTCGTTACACGTAACATGCGGAGTCTCCCACCGGTTCAAGGATCAAAGGCCGTTGACGAAACTCATATCGGCATTGGTGATTTTGTCGATGGTCGAGCTGAGAAGCTTTACAATATTGTCGAATTGTTGCGTGGTTTCACTCAGCTTCTCGCCCAGCACCTTGCTCATGTGCTTGATCTGCTCGACGTTGCCGTCCTTGTTGGATACCCAGGCGTTGTACTTGGCGCTGTCAAAGGTGATGGGAAAGATGATCTGGCCGCCGCCCGGCATTTCGGCGACAGGGTTGTTGGGCATGCTTTTGATCAGGGCGTCCACCGAACTCAGATCAATCTTCACCACGAAGGTTCCATCCGGGCCCGGCGTTGCCTTGAGCCCTGGCAGGCCCATGTTGTCAACGAACGCCTGTGCCTCTGCTTCGCTGGAGAACGACGCAAGCGCGTTCTCGTCCATGCCGTACTTTTCCATCAGTTTGATCAACCCGTCCTTGGCATGCTTGAAGATAATCGCGACATCGCCTTTGTCACCACTTCCTTCGACTTTCAGCTTCTCCATGATGTCCTGGAATTCTTCATAGAACTCCAGGAAGGTCTTCATGGCATCCTGGTACTTGCTGAGCCAGTTTTCCTTCAGCGCGGACAGCAGCAGGCCGATCTGGTCATAGAACTCGGCATGGGAGTTCCAGATCAGGCCGCTGGCGTCCTTGTCGACGGGATTGATGACGGGTTCCGTGCTGTCGGAAGGACGCTCTTCACGGGTCGGACCATCGCCCGGCGGCTGCTCGCGCGTATGCGCGAAGTCGAGGAAGCCGAGCATGCGCAGCAGGTCGAACATGGGGCGCTGGGTTTCGTCAACGGCGTTGCCGACGGCCACCGCAAGACGCGATTCGCGCTCGCGGTGCTTCTTCAGCTCCTCGACGATCTCCGGGTGCAGCAGAACCTCGGGGTGGTGGGGCACCAGCGTGGACGCCGCAACAGGCAGGCCCAGGTGGACGGCGGCAGCGTGGCCGAACTGCTGTGATGCCGCCAGCTGCGCGGTGTAGCGCTGCACAGCCTGCGATTGGCGGCTCCAGGCATGGCGGGCGTTGTCCAGAAATACCTGGGCCTGGCTCAAACGGGCACAGGTAGCCGCATCAACAGGCGGTAGTTCCGGGGACTGCTGGGCCGCCGCAACGGCGTGGGCAATGGCATGGCGCGGACTGACCGGCGCATTGGGTTGAATTGAAATACTCATGGGGTTCTCGGTGTTTTCCGGTGCCGTGCCACGGTGGGGCGGTGGCAGCGGAACGTGCACCACCCGTGCAGTGCTGCACGGGCGGCGCGTTGGGTGGGCTACAGGATCAAAGGCCGTTGACGAAGCTCATGTCGGCGTCGGTGATCTTGTCGATGGTGGAGCTGAGGAGCTTGACGATGTTGTCGAACTGCTGGGTGGTTTCACTCAGCTTTTCACCCAGCACCTTGCTCATGTGCTTGATCTGTTCGACGTTGCCGTCCTTGTTGGATACCCAGGCGTTGTACCGGGCGCTGTCCCACCTGGCCGAACCGTCGTGCATGCTGTCGACCAGTGCTTTCACCGAATTCAAATCAATCTTCACGACATAGGTCCCATCCGGGCCGGGTGTGGCTTCAAGCCCCGGCAGGCCCATGTTCTCAACGAAGGCCTTCGCTTCTGCCTCGCTGGAGAAGGACGCCAGTGCGTTCTCGTCCATGCCGTACTTTTCCATCAGCGCGATCAGCTCCGGCTTCACATCCGAGAAGTCGACGTTGACGTCCCCCTTGTCGCCCACGCCAGAGACCTTGATTTTCTCCATGATGTCCTGGAATTTCTCGTAGAACTCCAGGAAGGTCTTCATGGCGTCCTGGTACTTGCTGAGCCAGTTCTCCTTCAGCGCCGCCAGCAGCAGGCCGATCTGTTCATAGAACTCGGCATGCGAGTTCCAGATCAGGCCACTGACGTCGTCGGCGGCGGGATCGATGATGGGATCCTTGCTGTCGGAAGGGCGCTCCTCGCGGGTGGGACCTTCACCGGGCGGCTGCTCCCGCGTGTGAGCGAAATCCAGGAAGCCCAGCACCCGCAGCAGGTCGTTGCTGGGCCGCTGGGTGCCGTCAATGGCATCGCCCAGCGCCTCGGCCAGTTTCGATTCGCGCTCGCGGTGCTTCTTCAGCTCTTCCAAAACTTCCGGATGGGCGATGACCTCGGACGGATGCGGCACCCCCGTGGACGGTGCCACCGGCAAGCCCAGCTGGGCTGCGGTGGCCTGACCGAACTGCTGGGACGCCGCCAACTGCGCGGTGTAGCGCAGGGCCGCCTGGGACTGCTTGGCCCAGGCTTGGCGGACGTTGTCCAGGAATACCTGGGCCTGGCCCAGCCTGGCCGCGGTGGCCGGGTCGATGGGCGGCAGTTCGGGCGTCCTCTCGCCAGCAACCGGAGCACGCACCAGTCCGTGACGGGCGTCGACGCGTAGCGGAGTGGGCGCTATGGCAGTGGTCATGTTCGGCTCCTCAGGACTTCGAGATGATGTGGCTGCTGGTGCTGGCGGCGAGGTTCATCAGCGTTTCCAGCAGCTGGCCGGCAGCCTCGCGTGACTCGCGGTTCTTCGCTTGCTGATCCTGGTGGGCGTCAGCGATGCGCTTGAGGGTCTCGGCCGCGTTCTGGACGAGCTGGCGCTCGGCCTCGGTCATTTCCACCTCGATCTGCATGCCCGCGTTGGCCACGCCGCCGGCGGAGGAGGAGATTGTGTTCAGGAACACGGCGTTCGTTGCCGGAATCTGGGATTGCGCCATGCGCTTGGCATGCGCCGACTGCAGGATGTCCGGATCCCGTTCCGACGCGACTTCCCGGGTCGTCTGCTTCATTGCAGAGGTGTGGGAGGTCATGTCGTCCTGCAGGTCCGCAGCAGCACGAGCATCGCCCCCCGGTTGCTTGACCGCTGAGCCATCCAGATTTCGCGCCCCACGGTGTTCTGCCGAAGGCAACGGATTGGAGCGGGCTGCGTGACTGGCCCGGCTTGAATCGACGGCAGTGCGATTCGCCTTGTTCAGATGCTTGACGTTGGAGTCGGTCACAATCTTGGTGGACTTGACCGACTGGTGAACAGACGCACCGCCCACGGCGGCGGTCACACCGAACGCCAGCGTGGCGGCAACCACGTTCTGCTTTGCCTTGTCCACGCCCAGCTCGCCGGCCCGGATGGTCGCCTCACGATTCAGGATGATCATCTTCGAGTTGTTCTGGCGGTCCATGGCCTCGAACCTGAGCAGCAACTCGCGCAGGAAGCTCAGAAGATTGGCAAACGGGTTGCCCTTGATCCAGGTGCCCAGGTTGGCCAGGCGGTCGGCCGCTTCGGCATCGCCGCCGGTAGGCGGCTCAGAGAAGGGGGTACCCGGTTGCACCGCTGCGTCGTTGCGCACGGCATTGGCGGCAGCGGCCTCGGCCAGCCGCAGCTCGGTGCCCGGTTCGGTCTTGATCGGATCAGTCGGCACCAGGCCGGCCAGCAGGGCCGGCAGCTTGGCAATGATGCCGCGCAGCAAGGTGGCGGCCTCGTTGAGGGGAATGGTCGGGGCACGCAGGCTGACCAGCTGCTCGATGGCAGTTCCGCCCTCGGCTGCGGCAAGCTCCGCCGCCACCGCCTGCGCCAGGGCCCCGATCTGCTCAGGGCTCATCTCCGTCGCGGAGATGGCCTTTTCAGCGTTGCTTTTGGACCCGCCTGACAGCAGGGGCTGCTCATGCGCGAATGACTTGAAGGAATCGATGGCAAGTGTCATGTAATTAATCCTGAAGGTGGCTCGATGCAGATCAGGCGGCAGCGCCGATCCGTGACGTGATGTGCGAAGCGGTCTCATCCTGGATGGCGCGCACTTCGGTCATTTCCTGGAACAGCGCCGCAATCAGCGTGTTGGTCTGCAGGTAGTAGTCCAGGATCATCTGGATGAGGTCGCGGAAGATGGCCGAGTCGGCCATGCCCTCTTCAAGCTCGGCATGGATCCTGGCGGCGTCCACGTACATGTCGGCGATGATGATGTTGCCTACGCCCTGCGCGGCCTGGTTGCCGAACTGCATCACATGCATGGCCTTGCTGGCCTGCCCGGCGCGCACCGCCAGCGTGTCGGCGTCACTGCCGACCACCTTGGAAACGGTTTTGCTCAGCGACGCGGCCACGTCGTCCACGGTGTTCTTCACGGTGTGCGCGGCGGCCTTGACCATGGCCGGCAGGGCCTTGCTGATGGCTTCGGTCACGGCCTTGGTCACCGCCTTGGTGACAGCCTGCACCGCAGCAGTGCTGGCGGCCTTCTTGCTGATGAAGGCAATGGCCACGACCATGGCGGCCACAGCGATCAGCGCCACCACGTCCTTGATCTTGTTGACGATGTCGTCCGGCACGCCCAGCGCCTTCAGCACGCTGCTGACCACCTTGGCCACTTCCTGGACCAGCTTCATCACCAGCTTCATGATCGGCTCGAGCACCTTCCCCAGCGGATCGAAGCCGAATTCCTGGCCGATGGCCAGGGCCAGACCGATGCCCGCCATTGCCATGCTGGCACCGCCGGTGAAGGGCGCGGCCACCACGGCCACCACGGTGACCACCCAACCGATGATCTTGCCCAGGCAGCCCATCTTCTTCTGGGCCTGTTCGGCCTTCTCCAGCTCGCGCTGGTACTCTTCGGAACGGCGCATGTTCTCCGCTTCGCGGGCCTTCAGCATGGCTTGCACGAACTCGGTGTCCTTGGCGAACTTCTTCAGGTTGGCGTCGCCGATCAGCTTCTGCAGCACGGCCAGCAGGAACTCCAGTTGGCTCTGGTTGGTTCGCGCCTCTTCGTCGCCGCGGGCGCTGATGCTGCGGTTGGGGTCCAGCTTGTCGGCCAGCTGCTTGAAGTCTTCCAGGTCCTTCAGCGCGTTGTTGAGCGTGTTCAGCACCTCGTTGAGCTTGGCGTGCAGCGCGTCCACCGTGCCCTGCTGGGCGGCAACCCTGCCCTTGGCGGCTTCCAACTGGGCACGCAGGGCTTCCTGCTCTTCCGGCGGGGCCTGTTCCAGCTCACGCTCCAGACGCGCCACTTCGGCCTGGGCGTCCTTCAACGCCTGCAGGGCCGCGCTGAGCTCGCCTTCGGCCAGGCCCACTTCGCCCTGGGCAGCATCGACCACGGCCTGCGCCAGACGGATGGCTTCAGACAGTTCTTCCGCCGTGGCGGCGTGCGCCGCCAGCCGCTGCTTGACCAGCTCCAGCTGCGAGGCCAGCTTGCGGCTGTTCTCTTCATTGAGGGTATTGCCCAGCATCATGCTGAACATCAGCAGCGCCGCTTCCGGCGTCATTGGTGCCTGCGGCTGCCCCGGAATGCCCGGGCTGTGCGCCTGCGCGGCGCGCACCAGGCGCGGCGTGTCGGCCTGGCGCAGTTCCGGCTTGCCCGGGTCCTGCGGCTTGCTGGTGTGGGCCTCGCTGGCCTGTTCGGTGGCGGCCTTTGCCAGCTGGGCCACGACCTGCTCGTCGATGGCCTGGATCTGCTGCACGGAAGCCGCGCCGAAACCGGCGGCGGTTTTCGCAGACTGATCGGAAAGCTTGCTGGCAGCGCCGGTGAAGGCGTAAGGCGTTGCACCAATAGCGGCGGAGAAGTTCATGGGGAATCAGGTTTCCTGGATGTGTTCGGGGGGTTCGCTGTTGGCGCTGGCCATGGCCTGCAGATAGGCGTTGGCCTTGTTCACCAATGCGGCATCGTCCGAACGCTGCTGGACCGACTCGAAGCATTCGCGGGCCAGCTGCAGCTTGCCCAGCGCCAGATGGCACTGACCAACATGCAGCATGGGCCGCTCGTCTTGCTTGAGCAGGGCATACGCCAGTGCGTACATGTCGATGGCTTTGGCGTACTGCTTCTTCATCTGCAGCACGGCGGCCAGCCCGAGGGCGTAGTCACCGTTGTAGAAGTCGTACAGGTAGAGGAAGCGGAAGAAGGTTTCCGCCTCGTCCAGCCGGCCATCGGTATAGAAGCGATGCGCATACGCGTAAACGCTTTCCAGCATGTCGTCACTGACACCCTTGAGTTCCTTGATCGCAGCACCCTGTTGGGCACCTTGAAGCAGGACACTGGCCATCTCATCGAGCATGGCCTGGTCGGCGTCGGATCCGGCAGTATTTTCGGGGGCGGTTGTGTTCATGGGGTTTTACCTGGGTTGGGTGCCACCGGTACTGCAGGACGAGCACAGTGTGGCGTTGATCGCAAGAGGGAGCTTTCGTGTTTCACTCATTCAGAGGCCGGTGGCGCGGCGGGCGGATCGGCGTCGGGCACGCCGGCCTTCTGCCGTTCCACCTCCAGCAGCCAGTCCAGAATGCGCAGCACGGACTCGGTGAGATGGCGCGGCACGAACTGGTAGCGTTTGGACCCGAAGTACACGCCGCGGGCCAGCGGGATATCGCGCACCACCGGCACGCCATGGAATTCGGCGCACTGGATGACGCGGCGCGCGCGGTGGCCACGTTCGCGCACGGACACGAACTGCAGGCCGGGGTAGTCCGGATGCAGGTAGATACCCACGGCAATATGCGTGGGGTTGGCGAGGATCATGGTGGAACCGGCCACGTCGGCCTGTACCTGGGCAGACAGCTCGTCGTTGATCTGGCGGCGCTTCTGCTTGATTTCGGGGTTGCCGTTGTGGTCCTTGTTTTCCTGCTTGACCTCGCTCTTGTCCATCCGCATCTCGCGGATGTACAGGCGATACTCGACAAACGCCGCACCGAAGACGATGGGCGACAGCACGCCCAGCAGCAGCGCGGTGCTTTTCCAGCCGACGCTGTGCCACAACGCGGCGGCGGCCTTGTCCGGCAGCATCACCTGGGCGAACAGGGTGGGCGCGAACAGCTGCCAGGCCAGGAAGGCAAACACGGTACCGGCCAGCAGGTACAGCACGGCGGTGACCGCACCTTTCACGGTCTTGAGCGAGAACAGGTTCTTGAAGCCGGACACCGGATTGACGCGGGCCAGGTCAATACGCACGGCCTCAGCCGCAATCACGCCCTTGCTCTGGATGAGCGAGATCAGCACGGCGGCGATGATGGCGGCCACGCCCACCGGTACCGCCATCCACAGAAAGGCCACGGTCGCCTGGTGCGCGGCCTCGGCCGGGGTAAGTGCGAAGCTGCGTGCAGCCATGCCCTGATAGAAGGCGACCACGTGCCCCGCCGAGGTGGCGGTGGCCAGTGCCACCAGGCCCGCCACCAGGACGGCGGCACCGGCCAGGTCGCGGCTGACGTAGCTTTTGCCCTTCTTCGACTCTTTCAGCAGCCGGTGCGGTGTCGGCTTTTCAGTTTTCATGGCGTGGCCGGCAGCAGCAGTTTCAGCGCGTCGGTGCTGTCACGGATCAACGGCACCTGCCGCGCGATGGTGGGCATCAGATAGAACAACAGGGCGATGAAGGCGATCAGCGACTTGATGGCCAGGGAAATGGAGAACGGGTTCATCTGCTGGGCAAAACGCGAAAGCGTGCCCAGCAGGATTTCCACCAGGAACAACAGCAGCAGCACCGGCAGCGCCATGCGCACGGCTCCTGCCAGCAGCGTGCCGGCGAAGTCCTGCAGGCCGCCCAGGTTCAGCGACATTGCGCCGCCCATCGGTACCAGTGCGTAGCTGTCCTGGATGACCTCCAGCAGCACGATCATGCCGTCGGTGGCCAGAAACACCACCACGCTCATCAACTGCAGCAGATTGGCCATTTCGGTGGCTTCCACCCCGCTGACCGGGTCGAGCATGGCCCCGACGCCGGCACCGCGCTGGTTGTCCACGATGGCCCCCATGCCGTGGAAAATGTGGAACGGCAGCGCCACCACGATGCCGATGGCGGTACCGATCAGCACTTCACGCAGCAGCACGCCGCCCATGGACAGCATGTCCTGCGGCATGCCCACCGCCGTGCCCACGGTGGACGGCCACAGGCCGATCAGGACCATCACGGTGACGACGGTGCGGGTCATCTTCGCCGGCATCACGCCCGGGGCCAGGTACGGAATCCAGACCAGGCAGGCCCCGATGCGGGCGATACCCAGCACCAGCGGCAGCAGGTGGTCGCGACTGAGCGCGACCAGCTCGGCGTCAAGCGGCGACAGCTGCATGGCCTTACCCGGTCAGCGCGGTCTGCAGCGCCAGGCGGGCGAAGTCGAGCATGCGCGCGCTCATCCACGACATCAGCACGAGCAGGCAGGCAATGACCGCCAGCAGCTTGGCACCATAGGGAAGGGTCTGTTCCTGCAGCTGGGTGACGGTCTGGAACAGACCGATCAGCAGGCCGACCACGGTGGCCACGGCCACGGGTGCGGCCGACAGCAGCAGGATCAGCAGCAGGCTTTTGTTGCCCATGAACATGATCGCGTCCATGGGGCTACATCGGCACGTCGAGGTACTGGCGGACCAGACCCTGCGAGAGCAGGCTCCAGCCATCCATCACCACGAACAGGATCAGCTTGATCGGCGCGGAGATGGTCACCGGGCTCATCATCATCATGCCCAGCGACAGCAGCACGCTGGAGACCACCAGGTCGATCACCACGAACGGCAGATACAGGTAGAAGCCGATACGGAAGGCATCCTTCAGCTCGCTCAGCGCGTAGGTGGGCATCAGCGCGAACAGCGAACGTTCGTGCGGTTCCAGCGCGGGCAGCGGCTGGCCGGGTTCAGCGTGGCGGGCGCGCTCGAAGAATTCCAGCAGTTCCGGGTCGGAGTACGTGGCCAGATAGACCTTGTAGCCATCCAGGCTGGAGTCGAGGAACGCGATCACCGCCGCCACTGAATTCAGCGGAGCCTCCAGCGCGAGGTAGGCTTCGTACATGTTCTGCACGATGGGCTGCATGACATAGAACGCCAGCATCAGCGCCAGCGCATTGAGCACCATGTTGGACGGCACCTGCTGCAGGCCCAGCCCATTGCGCAGCAGCACGAACACCACCGAGAACTTCAGGTAGCAGGTGCCTGCGGCAATCAGGAAGGGCAGCATCGCTGCCATGGACATCACCGCAATCAGCGAGATGTCGTTGTTGACGAAGCTCATGGCAGTACGGGAGCCTGATGCAGCTGCACGCCGAGCTGTTCACCCACCTGCACCAGCTCGCCACGGGCGATGGTCTGGCCGTTGACCCGCAGCTGCAGCTGGGTCCAGGCGTCGGGCGGCAGGTTGAACACAGTGCCGGGCTGCAGTGCGGCCAGGTCGCCGACGCGCTGCTGCAGCTGGCACAGCACGACCTCGACGGTTACCGGCAGGCGTGCCACATCCAGGCCGGTCGGTGCCGGCGCGGGTGCCGCAGCGGGCGGCAGGGCGTCGAAGCCGGCGGTATCGGCGTCGTCTTCGGCGAAATCGAAGGGGGTGTTCACGGAAACGGTCTCCAAAGTGAAATCGAAGGTGTAGAGGCGCTGCGCGCGGTGCCGCGCAATGGGCTGGAACTGCTCCAGCAGCAGCACGCTGCCCGGGGACAAGGTGCGCAGCCGTTGCAGGGGCAGCATCACGCGCGCCACTTCCAGCTCCACCGGCACGCACAGCTGAAGCGCGGCATCGGTGGCCCGCAGGTGTGGGACGACCTCGGCGTGTTCAATCCAGGCCGGACCCTGCGCCGTGGTGAGGCGCGGCCGGGGTTGCCGGGCCTGCGCCATCACGCTGGCGGGAACGACATCGCGCAGGGTGACCTGGCTGCCGGCCAGGATCGGGTCGGTGAAATCGAGCAGGCGCGCATCAGGCAGCCAATGCGCCAACGTGTCGCGGTCAACCAGTTCCGACCATGCCAGGCCCTCGAATGCCGGCAGCATCTTCGGGCACCAGTCATCGGCGGCCACCATCAGTTGCAGTGCACCGAACGAGCCGCTGACGTCGAAGCGCAGCATGGCCCCCTGCTCCGGCGGCACCGCCCATTCCAGGTGCAGCCCGAGACGCGCGCCCTCGGCCGCGAACCGGGCGTGCGCCACATCGGTTTCCGACAAGGCAGCGAACGGCCAACGGCGGGCACTCATGGGGTGTCCTGCTCCTGCTGCTGGCGACGACGGCCGTCCGGGTCGGTGTCGAGCGCGGCATCCACGCCCTGCCCGTCACCGTTCAGGCGCATGTCCATGCCGTCGGGCGCGGCGCTGCTGCCAAGAGCCTGGCTGACGCGCGTCGACGACGGCTGCAGGATCCACTGGCCGCCCTGCTGCCGTGCCAACACCGTGTGCCCTGCCCCCCAGCTGTTGAAGCTGAAGTCCACGCGCGACTCGGCGTGGGCGCGTTTGGCCAGCATCTCCTGGGTCTTCTGCGCCTGCTGCACATGCTGCACGCTGCGCTGGACGGCGGTCTGGGCTTCGCCACGGGTCTGCGCGGCCTCGCCGGTGGCAGCCTCTGCGGTGTGCTGCGCCGCAGCCTCCTGCGTGCTCACGGCCGGCAGCGGCGCGGTGCTGGTATCGCGACCGTCGGCCGCTGCGCCCGCTTCCGGCGCTGGAGCCTGCGCGGTACGCGTGGACATGCGGTTCTGGTCCGCACCTGCGACCGGGGCCGTGGCGGACGCCGCCGACGCGGCGCGTGCTGCCTGTGCCCGCGCGTCCGCTTCGCGCAGGGCGCGCAGCGCCGCACCGGCCGCAGTGACCGGCGGCGGCAACTCCGCCGAGTGTGTCATTGCCGCGGACGGGGTGCCCGGCGAATCGGCGGGCGTGCCCGAAAGCGGGGCCGGCGACACCGACCCGTTGATCGGCTTGCCCGGGCCAGCGCTGGCGCTGGACTCCCCGCTTGGCTTGCCTGCGCCCGTGCTGGTGCTGGACTCCCCGCTGGGCTTGCCTGCGCCAGTGCGGGCGCTGGATGCCTCGTTCTGCAACTGCGCCGGCGTCGATTGCGCAGCGGCCATCTGGGTTCCCGCTGGCACGGGCATGGGTGCCGGACGTGTGGCGGCGCGGTCCGCGCGCGCTGCGGCCAACGACAGGCCGGGCCACAGCGGCAGGAGCGGCGCATCGGCTGACGCGCCGGTCACCAGGCGCTCGATATAGGCGTCCTGCCCGTCGTCGTCGACGTCATCGAACTCGAACTCCGCCCCTTCATCGGGCACATCGCAGGGGTCATCGGCGGGCGGCAGGCCAGGCGCTTCGAGCGCCGGCGGCACATCGGCACCGTTGCTGTCGGGGCCGGCGAAGCCCTGTGCTGCTTCCGGTGCCGACGCTGCATCAGCCGCTGCACCCGACGCAGCAGAGGCGGCGGATGCAGTGCTGGCGTCGGCCGGGCGCATGGACGCCGTGCTGGCCTGCGCCAGTGCGCTGCTCTGCTGCGTCGCGGCGTTTCCCTTGTGGTGCGCCTCTTCCATGCGCTGCAGCAGCGGCTGCACACCGGTCATGGCGTGGATCGCCGCAATGGCGGTGTCTTTCTGGATGGTCAACGACATGCGTACTCCTCTTCAATCTCTCGTTCGTGGCGGCGCAACTGGGCCTGCCGACGTTGGCGTTCGATGCGGGCACCGGCGGCGTCCAGCCGGCGTGCCCGCGATTGTTGCTGCGCGGCACTGCGCCGCAGTTCCTGTTCGCGCTGGCGCGCCTGCGCGGCCTGGTCCTGCAGGTCGCGCGCGCGCAGGTCACACTCCAGAACGTGGGCGCGGGCGATGGCCACCGCGCGCAGGCGGTCGAACAGGCGCTGGCGGTCCAGGCCCAGCGCCTGCCCGACCTGGGCGGCGCGCAGCTGGTCGTCGGCCTCGCTGCGCAGCCCGCGGGCCTGCTGTTCGTCGCGCTGCGCCTGCGCGGACTGCGCGGCGGCGTCGCGGCGCAGCCGCTGCGCGCGGTGGTCCACCCAGCGGGCAATGCGGCGTGGGTCAGCGGACGACGGCATGCAGGCCCTCCACGGCAGCGCTGGCGCTGACCTGCTCATGCAGGGCCTGACGCAGGAAGGCATTCAGGCGCGGTTCGCGCGCCACCGCGTCGTCCTGCTCGGGCTGCGCGCCCGGGCGGTACTCGCCGATGTCGCGCAGCAGCTGCAGGTCTTCCAGCCGCCCCAGCAGGGTACGCAGCCGGTTGGCGGCGTCGGCCTGTGCGTCGTTGGCCAGACGCGGATAGAGACGGCTGGCGCTGCGCAATACATCGATGGCGGGGAAATGGCCACGCTGCGCCAGGCGGCCACTGAGATGGATGTGCCCGTCCAGCAGCGACTTGACCTCTTCGCCGACCGGGTCCGGGTCGGTGTCGTCTTCCAGCAGCACCGTGTAGAAAGCGGTAATGCTGCCCTGCAGGGCATTGCCGGGGCGCTCGACCAGATGCGGCAATGCTTCAAACACCGACGCCGGGAAGCCCCGCCGCGCCGGCGGCTCGCCGGCCGACAGCGCCACGTCGCGCAGCGCCCGGGCATAACGCGTGGCCGAGTCCATCACCAGCAGCACGCGGCTGCCCTGCTCGCGGAAGTATTCGGCCACGCGGGTGGCAACCATGGCCGCGTTGACACGCGTGGCCGGCGAGGTGTCGGAGGTGGCCTGCACGATGATGGTGCGTGCGGCACTGGGGCTCTGTGCGATGGACTCGACAAACGCCGCCACTTCACGGCCGCGCTCGCCCACCAGGGCGACCACCCGCACATCACAGTCGGCGTTGGTCAGCAGCATTTCCACCAGGGTGGTCTTGCCACAGCCAGCGGCGGCGAAGATGCCCATGCGCTGGCCCTCGCCCACCGTCAGCAGTGCATCAATGGCGCGCACGCCGGTGGCAAACGGGGTGGTGATGGCCCGGCGCTGGCGGTAATCGAGCGCGGCCGCCTGCACCGGTGCCGCGCGGCCGCCGGCCGCATCCACCTCCGTGGTGCGGTCATGCAGGCGTTCGACCACGTCACCAAAGCCGTCCAGCACGCAGCCCAGCAGGTGTGTGCCCAGCGCCACCTGCAGCGGCTGGCCGGTGGGGACCACCAGCACGTCAGCGGCCAGCCGCGACGGCGCGCCAAGCAAGGCGACGGTGGCCACGCCATCATCCACGCGGCTGACCACACCATGGGTCAGCAGCGTGGCATCGGCCGCCGAACGGCGGATGTGGCAATGCTCGCCGACCGCCATCTGCGGCAGCGGCACGCGCAGCTCGCCGGCGCGAACCGCCAGCGGGCGTGCGCACGGGCGCCAGCAGGGCACGGCCTGGGTCACCGCAGCAGCGCCTGCAGTTCCAGCACGCGCCCGTGGAAGCTCTCGATTGCTTCGGCCATCAGGCTGGACTGCCGCTGGCAGTCCACCAGCAGCAGGCCACCGATCAGGCAGGCATCGTCGATCTGGCGGAGCGTGAGGCAGCCGTTGGCGAAGTGCGACGACGGGGCGGACAACGCGGCCAGCAGCTCTTCGGCACGGTTGTTGAAGCGGGCCTCGGCCGAGGTATCCAGCCGGCCCCACAGGAAGACATCGTCACCGACCGGGTCGAGCAGCAGCTCGCCCACATCGGCAAAGCCCATGACCACCGAGGAGTGGGTGTCGAACTGGAATCGGGACGGATCGCAGCCCAGTTCTTCCAGGGCAGCGTTGAGGGTTTCAAGAAGGTGGCTCATACGTTTCTCATCACATCAAGGGTGACCGCGTCGGAGATCTCGGCGAACGAGAGCACCGGCGTGGCGGGAAGTTTGTTTTCGATGAAGCGCTTGACGAAGCGGCGGATATCCGGTGCCACCATCAGCACCACGTCGGGGCGGTAGGCGGAGACTTCGCCGACGTGCAGGGCGAAGCGGTCCATCAGTTCGTTGGATTCGACCGGTTCCAGGTTGAGGTAGGCCGCGCCCTGGCTCTGGCGGATGCCACCGCGGATCTGGTCTTCCACCTGGCTGGACACGAGGATGGCGGGAATGCGGCCATCGCGGGCGAAGCGTGCGGAGATGTAGCGCGCCATGGCGCTGCGCACGTGTTCCACCAGCAGGATCACATCCTTTTCGCGCTGGCCCCACTGGGCCAGGGTTTCCAGCACGATCTTCATGTTGCGGATGGAGACATCCTCGCGCAGCAGACGCTGCAGCACTTCTGCCACGCGTTGGATCGGCATATGCCGGTAGGCCTCCTTGACCAGTTCCGGGAAGCGCTTTTCCAGCGCATCCAGCATGTGCTTGGCTTCCTGGATGCCGAACAGTTCGCCCACGTTGCGCATCACCGCGCCGTGCACCAGCCGGCGCAGCTCTTCGTAGTCGGTGGAGATGTCGCAGCCCATGGCCTGCACATCCGCCTGCGACGCGGCGGGCACCCAGCGCGCCACGCTGCCTTCGTGCGGCACGGTCAGGCCCATGTTGAGCGCGTCCAGTTCGTCCTGGCGACCCAGCACGCGTACGTGCCCGCCGACCACCTGGCCGGTGGCGGCCGGAATTTCATTGATGAGCACCTTGACCTGGTGGTCCTGGGTGGGCTCATGCGGGCGCAGCACGAAGGCTGCCAGCTGCATGCCGGTGTTGAGGAAGGCATCGTTGCGCAGGCGTTCTTCCCACTTCCCGGTGCTGGCGGCGTCGTGCAGCGGCCCCGGCAGCAGCAGGATCAGCGGCAGGGTTTCACTGGTCAGGGTGCCCGCGGCGTCGCCCTTGGCGTCGGTCTTGCCTGCGGCACCGGCGGTGCCGGTTGTACCGGCGCTGCCCTCGCCGCCGGCGGCAGCGGTGGTACCGCGACGCATGCGCCAGAACAGCATGGCCGCCAGGCCGACGGCCAGGCCGGCGAACACCGGCAGCGGGAAGCCGGGCAGGAAGCCCATCAGCAGCACCAGAATGGCCCCGATGGCCAGCACCACGTTGCTGTTGAACAGTTCGCTCAGGATGCTGGCACCGAGGTTGTTGTCTTCGCCGCTGACCCGGGTGACGATGAAGCCGGCGCTGATGCAGATCAGCAGCGCGGGAATCTGTGCCACCAGACCGTCGCCGATGGTCAGCAGGGTGAAGGTGTTCAGCGCCTCACCGAACGGCATGCCGTGCTGCAGCATGCCCACTGCGATGCCGCCGAACAGGTTGACGAACACGATGACGATGCCGGCAATGGCGTCGCCCTTGACGAACTTCATCGCACCGTCGTACGAGCCGTACAGCTGGCTTTCGCGCTCGACGTCGCGACGACGTCGCTGCGCCTCTTCCGAGGTGATGGCTTCGGCGCGCAGGTCGGCGTCGATGCTCATCTGCTTGCCGGGCATGCCGTCCAGCGAGAAGCGCGCCACCACTTCACCGATACGCTCGGAACCCTTGGTGATGACGATGAACTGCACCAGGGTGATGATGGCGAAGATGACCGCGCCCACCACCAGGTTGTCGGCAACCACGAATTCGCCGAAGGCGTTGATGATGTGCCCGGCGTCGGCATCGACCAGGATCAGCCGGCTGGTACTGACCGACAGCGCCAACCGCATCAGCGTGGTGAACAGCAGCACCGAGGGGAAGGTGGAGAAGTTGAGAATGCGTTCCACATAGAACGAGCTGAGGAAGATGACGATGGCCACCGCCATGTTCAGCGCGATCAGCAGGTCCACCACCAGCGTGGGCAGCGGGATGATCAGCATGGCCACAACCACGGCCATCAACACCACCAGGGCCAGCTCGGGGCGCAGCATCCCGCGCGCGCGCGCGGCCCAGCCGCCGGAAGGCGTCATCGCGGCGCTCATGCGAGGCCCCCGACAAAGCCGCCGGCCTGGCCGTGGTCCCGTTTCATGCTTTCCACCACCATGGTCTCCAGTTGCTGTATTGCGTGTTCGCGGGCTTCAGGGCCCACCCAGATGGCGTCGGGCAGGTCGCGCAGCGCGCGTCGCAGCGCCTGGATCAGGCGCACACGCTGCTCGGTGGCCAACGCCACGCGCGCGGCGGCCAGCGGGCCGGTGAACAGCCCCTTCCAGTCCTGCAGACCGCGCACCACATCGAGCAGGCCGACCACCACCGCGTCGGCACGGGTGGACATGCGCGCCAGCAGACCGGTGCGCTCGATGTCGTGAACCAGCAGCTGGTCCACCGAACGCAGCACGGCGAGCTTGCGCACCTGGCCCAGCAGATAGCCGAATTCGTGCAGCGAGGCGCTGGGGTCCAGCGAGTACATGTCGGCGGCGATGGCCTGTTCGATGAAATCGACGATGTGGGCCCGACGCTCGAAGCCGTACTGCTCGATCCAGGCGATGTATTCACCGGCGCAGTCGGCCGGATTGCCGAGGAAATCGCGGTAGCTCTGGCGCAGTGCACGCGCGGACAACTGTCCGCTGCGAGCGGCCAGACGCGCCTTGACCGCCACGTTGGCACCGCCGCGTACGGCGGCGTCGTTGCCCTGGGCGGCCTGCTCGGCCAGCAGCTGCTCCAGCGTGGACTCCAGCAGCTCGCGCATTTCCTCCAGTTCATCGTCGCTCAGCAGCGCGCGCAGCACCGCCAGCACGTCGCTGGGGTCGGGGAACAGCTGTTTGAGCAGCGACATCACCTGCGAAGGGCTGCGCATGCCGCCAAGCTGCTCGCGGAAGCCCGAGAGCTTCTGGTGAACCTTTTCGTCCAGCACATGGTCGATCCAGGCGTCCGGTGCGCCGGAACCTGCTGCGTTCTGCTGGTCGCGACGCCGCTGCAGCGAGGCCATCAGGGCCCCGATGTCGTCGCTCATGTTAAGGGCCGTGGCCAGCACGCCAGGCCGGCGCGGTGCCGGTGCCTGGGTACGCGCGTCGTCGTTGCCCTCGGTCTGCTGGCTGGCGTTCTGCCGCGCCGGCAGCACCGGCAGCGCCGGTGCCGGGCGATTAATCGCGGGGAGCGCCATGCTTGGCCTCCACGGCGGGCAGATCCTGCTTCAGTTCGCCCAGGTTGTCCTGCAGCGGCTGGCCGACATCGGTGCCATACAGGCTCTGCAGCCTGGCGACATCAAGCATGTCGCGCTCGCCGAGCACGCGCGGCTGGATCAGGAACACGCGCACCATGTTCTCGTGGGTGCGGGTGTCCTGGCCAAAGACCTTGCCCAGCCCTGGCACGCGACGCAGACCGGGAATACCGCTTTTGCCGTTGTCCAGCGATTGGCGGGTGAAGCCACCGATCAGCAGACTGAGCTGGTGCGGCACACGGGCCACGGTGTCGATCAGGGTGCGATTGACCAGTGGCAGACCGTTGCTGACGCCGCTGGCGGCACCGTCCTCCACGGACAGCTGCATTTCCACCTCGTCGTGGCTGGAGATGCGCGGGCGCACGCTGACCAGCGTGCCGTAGGTCACCGGTTCCAGCTCGACGATGCGCTCGCCCAGCAGCTGGGTGTAGAAGGTCTGGTTGCTGTCGAAGTGGGCCGGAATGTTTTCCTGGGTGAGCACGACCGGGCGCGAGAAGATCTGCGCGTCGCCGGTGCTGGTCAGCGCCTGCACAGACGCCAGGAAGCGCGGCCCGTCCAGGGTGGTGGCGGGAATGCCGTCATTGATGCCGATCTGCAGGCGGTCGCCGATGTTGATGCCACCGCTCCAGCTGACGCCAAGGCGGTCCAGCTCGGTCTTCTTTATGTCGATGATCCACAGCGACAGTTCAATCTGCTTGCGCGGAATATCCAGCTCGGCCACCAGGCGCTTGACCTGTTCGATCTGGGCCAGGGTGCCGCGCACGATCAGACTGTTGGTTTCCGAATACGGCATGACCACCGCCTGGCCCGGACCGGACGACACGGGGGCCGGCTGCGCTGCGGGAACGGACACCGGAGTGATGCCCGGCAAGGCCTCTTCGACCACGGCGGAGGGGTCGGCCGGCAGTGCGGCAGGCTGCTGTTTGATCACGGTGCCGAACTCGCCCATCTGAAGCACGGAGGCCAGCGTGGAGGCCATGCCGGGCGACTCGTACGTGCTGCCCCGCACCGCGTAACGGCGGCCATTGATGAAGCTGTGTTCCAGCTTGATCACTTCCACGTGGTGCGGGCTGGCGTCAGCCCCTTCGTACAGTTCGTCGAGATAGCGGGCCGCGTTGAGCACGATGTCCACATAGACCGGCGGGCCGGCGACGTAGAAGGTGCCGTCGGCACCGCCGCCGCGCACCGGGTAGCGCAGATCGGCCAGACGCGACTTGCGCAGGAAGTCGTTGAGCGTGGCCACCGAGGTGGAACGCAGCCGCCCCAGCGAGTTTTTCTGCTCGCTGGCCTCGTACACGTAGATGGACTGGTTGTCGCTGTACCAGACCAGGCCAACGTCGGCAGACACCTTGTTGAGCACCTCGAACGGGCGGCTGAGGTCGAAGCTGCCGCTGACCTTCTTGCGCTGCGCCTTGGTACTGACCACCACGGCCTGGCGGGCCTTGGCTCCAATGGCATTGAGCAGGTGCTCGGCGCTTTCCGCGCGCGAGACAAAGCCGGTGGCGTGCGGCAGGTCGGCACGGTTGGAAATGGCAGTGCCTTCCAGCGGGGTCTGCGCCGATGCGACAGGCGCACCCACGAGAACGGCCAGGGCACAGGACAACAGCAGGGGATACGGCAGGAAACGCATGGATTACTCGGCAGGCGTCTTGACGGCGCGGTAGACGGACAAAGGGGAGCAGCCGATCAGGGCCTTGATGTCGGTACAGAAGTGCGACAACGAGGCATAGCCGTGGTCGGCGGCCAGATAGGTGAACGAGCGCGACCGGCCTGGGTAGGCCAGCAGCGTTCGCGCGGCGCGCAGGATGCGCAGCTCGCGTTTGAGCGGACGCCCCAGCATCTGCCGGCAGCGTCGGTGGAACTGGGCCGAGGACAAGCCATAGCGCTCGGCGAGCTCGCCCACACTGAGTTCGCCGCCCTCCTGCAGCAGGAAGCGCATCAGGCCGTAGCTTTCACTACGGGCCAGATGACGCAGCAGCGCCGCCAGCGGGGTTGCATCGGCGACGTCGACGGCCATGCTGTGCGGGGCCCGCGCCAGCTGGTCGATCAACCAGGCGGCCGCCACATCAGGCTCTTCCACCGACGCCGTGACCGGCCAGCACAGCGCAGGCGGTTCAGCGCTGTGACGGACCGCACCGCGCACATGGTCGAAGTGCGCCAGCGCACGCGCCATGCCACGCCCGGCCAGCGGCACGACCTGCAGGGCCGGATGCCGCGGCACCGGGGTGCCGGCCAGCAGCAGACGCTGCCCCGGAGCCAGCCGCACCACGTTGCCGGCGGAACTGAGCTGGACGGTGTCCTGGCCTGCATTGACGATTACCTGCATCCCTCATCTCCCGGTCAGATCCGTAAACGTCGACGGCGCAAGAGGCACCCTCTTGGACACGGCCGGCATGATGGCGACGGGGGGCTGGGCGAGGCTTTACAAGAAATTCGAAAGCGCCCGCGGAATGCGGTATACCGGGCAAACTGTTCAGAAACGTCATCGTTCCCGGAGCCCCGATGTCCTCGCCCCTGCAGGGTTTTCATCATGTCGCGCTGATCTGTGCCGACTACCCGCGCTCGCGCGACTTCTATGTCCGGGTGCTGGGGCTCAACGTGCTGGCCGAGCATTACCGGGAGACCCGCGATTCATGGAAGCTGGACCTGGCCCTGCCCGATGGCGGCCAGCTGGAGCTGTTCTCCTTCCCGGCGGCCCCGCCGCGGCCCAGCCGGCCGGAGGCGCAGGGCCTGCGGCACCTGGCGTTCCGGGTGGTGGCACTGGAGCCGGTGATCGAGCGGCTGGCGGGCGAAGGCGTGGTGAGCGAGCCGATCCGGGTGGATGAGTACACCGGGCGGCGGTTCACGTTCTTCGCCGATCCGGACGGGCTGCCGCTGGAGTTGTATGAGGTGGGATGAATGGGTTCATGTGAAGGGCAGCGGGGCAAGCCCCGCTTTGCGGGGTGCGTTCCGTACCTTGGCGAATGGGTATACAGTCGCGGGGTGCCGGCGTCGCGCCGGTTTTCATGAACATCCCTGGGAGGGGACCATGCGCAAAACGTTCAAGACCCTGCTGCTGGCATTGCCGCTGGTGATGGCCGCGATGTCGGCCAGCGCCGCTGACAGCGCCGTGGGACGCTGGAAGACCGTTGACGACAAGACCGGCAGGGTGAAGTCGATCGTGGAAATCAGCCAGGCCGCCGACGGCAAGCTCAGCGGCAAGGTGGTCGAAGTGCTGCATTCGGACAAGGGGCCGAACCCGGTCTGCGACGACTGCAGCGGTGCCAACAAGGGCAAGCCGGTGAAAGGCATGACCATCCTGTGGAATCTCAAGCCGGACGGCACCCGCAAGTGGTCCGGCGGCACTGTGCTTGACCCCGCCAATGGCAAGACCTACAAGTCCAAGGTGGAGTTGCACTCGGACGGCAGGAAGCTGGACATGTCCGGCTGCGTGGCCTTCATCTGCCGCGCTCAGACCTGGGTGCGCGAGTAACCAGCGCCCGCCGGGCCGTTCACGGCGACCCCAAGGCCGAAGCGGCGACGCTTCGGCCTTTTGTGTTGACAGGGCGTGCGATAATCCCTCGTTCCCCTGGCAACTGCGTTCATCATGACCCGCACCGCTCTCGTCACCACCGCCCTGCCCTACGCCAACGGCCCCCTGCACCTGGGCCATCTGGTCGGCTACATCCAGGCTGACATCTGGGTGCGCGCGCGGCGAATGAGCGGCGGCAAAACCTGGTTCGTGTGCGCCGACGACACCCACGGCACGCCGATCATGCTCGGTGCGGAGAAGGCCGGGGTGACCCCGGAAGTATTCATCGCCAACATCCAGGCCAGCCACGAGCGCGACTTTGCCGCCTTCGGGGTCGATTTCGACCATTACGATTCGACCAACTCGGCCGGCAACCGCGCCCTGACCGAAGCCTTCTACGCCAAACTGGAGGCCAACGGCCACATCTCGCGGCGCTTGGTGGCGCAGTTCTACGACCCGGACAAGGGCATGTTCCTGCCCGACCGCTACATCAAGGGCATCTGCCCGACGTGTGGCAGTGCTGACCAGTACGGCGACAACTGCGAAGTGTGCGGTTCGACCTACGCGCCGACCGACTTGAAGGACCCGAAGTCGGTCATTTCCGGTGCCACGCCGGAAATCCGTGATTCGGAGCACTTCTTCTTCGAGGTGGGCCGCTTCGAGGCGTTCCTGCGCGAATGGCTGGCCGGCGATGTGGCCCTGCCCGGCGTGAAAGCCAAGCTGGGTGAATGGCTGAATGCCGAAGGAGGCCTGCGCGCGTGGGACATCTCGCGCGATGCGCCCTACTTCGGGTTTGAGATTCCCGGCCAGCCGGGCAAGTACTTCTATGTGTGGCTGGATGCGCCGATTGGCTACCTGTCCAGCTTCCAGGCGCTGTGCGCGAAGACCGGCGAAGACTTCGAATCGCACCTGCGCGCCGGCACCAGCACTGAGCTGCACCACTTCATCGGCAAGGACATCGTCAACTTCCACGGCCTGTTCTGGCCGGCGGTGCTGCACGGCACCGGGCACCGCGCGCCCACCCGTCTGCATGTGAACGGTTACCTGACCGTGGAAGGGGCCAAGATGTCCAAGTCGCGCGGCACCTTCGTGATGGCGCGCACTTACCTGGACGTGGGTCTGGAACCGGAGGCACTGCGCTATTACTTCGCCGCCAAGTCCAGCGGCGGTGTCGACGATCTCGACCTCAACCTGGGTGATTTCGTCGCGCGCGTGAACGCAGACCTGGTCGGCAAGTTCGTCAACCTGGCCAGCCGCTGCGCCGGCTTCATCAGCAAGCGCTTCGACGGCCGCCTGGCCGATGCGCTGCCCGATGCTTCGCAGTACGACCGCTTCGTCGCGGCGTTGGCCCCGATCCGCGAGGCCTACGAACGCAACGACCCGGCCGCTGCGCTGCGCTTGACCATGGCGCTGGCGGATGAAGCCAATCGATACATCGACGACCAGAAGCCGTGGGTGATTGCCAAGCAGGATGGGGCCGACGCCCAGCTGCAGGCGGTGTGCACCCAGGGCCTGAACCTGTTCCGCGTGCTGGTCACCGCGCTCAAGCCGGTGCTGCCGGCCACGGCGGCGCAGGCCGAAGCCTTCCTGGCTTCGCCGGTGCAGTCCTGGACCGACATCGTCCGCCCGCTCACCGCGCACACCATTGCGGTGTTCGTCCCGCTCTTCACCCGTATTGACCCGAAACTGATCGACGCCATGACCGACGCTTCCAAGGATACCCTCGCCGCTGCTCCGGCCGCTGCCACCCCGGCCAAGGCCGCCAAGCCGGCGGCGGCTTCTGCGCCAGCTCCGGCACCCGCTGGGGGCAGCGACGCCGCACCGGCTTACATCGGGATCGATGACTTCGCCAAGTTGGACCTGCGCATCGGCAAGGTGCTGGTGTGCGAGTTCGTGGAAGGTTCGGACAAGCTGCTGCGCTTCGAACTGGATGCTGGCGAGCTGGGCAGGCGCCAGATCTTCTCCGGCATCCGTGGCAGCTACGGCGAACCGGAAGCGCTGGTCGGCCGCAGCGTGGTGTTCATCGCCAACCTTGCTCCGCGCAAGATGCGCTTCGGCCTGAGCGAAGGCATGATCCTGTCGGCGGGTTTTGACGGCGGCGCGCTGGCCCTGCTGGACGCCGATAGCGGCGCACAGCCGGGCATGCCGGTTCGTTGATCGGCCAGGTGCCACGACCAACGGTCGTGGCCTACCGGGAGGTGGTGATTTGGAGCTTGCTCTGTTTGACTTCGACAACACCGTCACCGACTGTGACACCTACGCGCGTTTCCTGCGCCGGGTGGCCACGCCCGAACAGCTGGCGCACGCCTGGTGGAAAGTTGGGCCGTGGCTGCTGGCCTATCGGCTGAAGCTGATTTCAGCCGGCCGTATCCGCGCGCGCGTCACCCGACTGGTGATGCGCGACCGCCATGGCGATGACATTGCCGCACAGGCAGCGGGTTTTGCCCGCGAGGTGCTGCCGGAGGTGGTGCAGCCACAGATGCTGGAACAGATCCGCTGGCACCTGAAGCAGAACCACACCGTTGTGATCGTGTCCGGGTCACTGGATCTGTACCTGCGCCCCTGGTGCGAGAACCTGGGCCTGGAGCTGATCTGCAACCGGCTGGAGGGCAAGGATGGCCGCCTCACTGGTCGATATGCCGATGGCGATTGCGGCCCGTGCAAGGCCGAGCGCATCCGCAGCTGCTATGACCTGTCGCGTTATCGGCGCATTCACGCGTACGGTGACAGTCGGGAAGACCAGCCGATGCTGGCGCTTGCGCATGAGCGCTGGTACCGCGGCAAGTGGATGAAAAGCAGCGGGGCAGAGCCCCGCTCTACGATGTCCGCAAACCGATGAAATGAACATCCCGCGCAGCCGACGCCACGCATGAATGCCTTTCGCACGCCCCTGACCGAACGCCTTGACCGGCTGCTGCCGCAGACCCAGTGTGGGCAGTGCGGCTATGACGGTTGCCGTCCCTATGCCGAAGCGATGGCGCGTGGCGAGGCGGGCGTGGACCGCTGCCCGCCCGGCGGCGACGCGGGCGCGCGGGCGCTGGCGCAGGTGCTGGGGGTGAGCGCAGTGCCGTTTGATCGCAGCCGGGGCGAACACAAATCCGCGCAGGTGGCGGTGGTGGTGGAAGCCGAGTGCATCGGCTGCACCAAGTGCATCCAGGCCTGCCCGGTCGATGCGATCGTCGGCGGTGCCAAGTACATGCACACCGTCCTGGCCGACCTGTGCACCGGCTGCGAGTTGTGCGTTCCACCGTGCCCGGTGGATTGCATTGATTTGATTGCCACGGATCACGACCAACGGTCGTGATCTACCGGCAGGCCACGCAAGCAGCGCCAAAAGCGCTGCTGACGTCGTTCATCGACGACCCGAAGGGTGGACGCCCGTTGGGCGGACGTACCGCTGGTCGCGCGTGGCGCGCGGGTTACGGCAGCGCCGCGGTAATCACGATCTCGACCTTCCACGCCGGGTCAGCCAGCTTGGCTTCGACGGTGGCACGGGCCGGGGTCATGCCGGCGACCACCCATTCGTCCCACGCGGCATTCATGCCAGCGAAATCGTTGATGTCGGCCAGGAACACCTCGGCGCGCAGGACGTGCTGCTTGTCGCTGGCCACCAGCGCCAGCAGCTTGTCGATCTCTGCCAGCACCTGCCGGGTCTGGCCGGTGATGTCCTGGCTGGTGTCTTCGGGAATCTGCCCTGACAAATAGGCGACCTTGTTGTGGACGGTCATTTCGGACATGCGCGGACCGACGTCAAAACGCTCCAACATGGGCAAGTCTCCTCTGCAATGGGCCTCCATTGTCGCCGATGCGATGAAGGCTGTCCGTGAGCAGGCTGAAACCCGCCAGAGCGGGCACAGCATGCCCTCTTGGCAACGGCAGGGCCGAAGCGCACGATGCGCCGTCGCGGTACACCGCGTTCGTTGACGTCTTCATCGCCTTGCCCGGAGCACGCTGTCCCGATGACCGATACTTCCCCTGCGCCGGCTGCGGCGCATTCCGGCTGGCGGCGCGCCGCCACCGTGGTGTTCAGCCTGGGCATTCTGGCGCTCGCCCTGCACGGACTGGCCAACGAATTTGACGAACACGGTTACCGCGCCATCCGCGAGGCCTTCCGCGACCTCGGTGGCGGTCAGATCGCGCTGACCGTGCTGCTGGGGCTGGCCAGTTATGCGTGCCTGATCGGCTTTGACGCAATTGGCCTGCGCCGCAGCGGCAAGCGCCTGCATCCGGCGCGGGTGGGCATCACCGCCTTCCTCGCCCACACCCTGGGCCAGACCCTGGGTTTCGCGGCCCTGACCGGCGGCGCAGTGCGGCTGCGCGGGTATGGCAGCGCCGGGCTGAGCCTGGGCGAAATCGGCCAGGTGGTGCTGATGAGCACGCTCGGCTTTGTGTTTGGCGCATGGTTGCTGCTGGGGCTGGCCCTGGTGCTGGAACCCGGGGCCGCCGCGCTGGCGTTGCCTGTGCCGGTACCGGTGGTGCGCGCGCTCGGCGGCGTGGCGCTGTTGGTCTACGCCGCCACCGTGCTGCTGGTCGGGCGCGACGGACGCACCTTCCACATCCGCGGTCATGCACTGTGGCTGCCCGACCGGCGCACCATGCTCGGCGTCACCGCGCTGAGCGTGGTCGAACTGGTACTGGCCGCCGCCGCGTTCTACGTGCTGCTGCCGATGGACACGCCCACTGGCCTGCCCGGCTTTGTCGGGCTGTACCTGGTGGCCGTGCTGGCCGGGTTGATCTCCAGCGTGCCAGCCGGGCTGGGCGTGTTCGAGTGGAGCCTGCTCAAGCTGCTGCCGCAGGTGGCCCCGGCCGCGGTGCTGGCCGCTGCGCTGATCTACCGGGTGACCTACTACGTGCTGCCGCTGCTGTTGGCCACGGTGCTCGCCGTCGCCCCGGCGCTGCGCCGACCGCTGCGTGCCAGTGCCGGTGCCACCCGCGCTGGCTGGACCGCACTGCGCCCATGGCTGCCACAGATCATCGCGCTGGCAGTGTTCAGCGTCGGCGCGGCGCTGGTGATCGACGGCACCCTGCCCACCCCGCGACGGCATCTGCTGCATGCCTCGCTGCCGGTGCTGGAGACCTCGCACCTGCTGGGCAGCCTGGCCGGGGTGGCGCTGCTGCTGATCGGCCAGGGCCTGCAGCGGCGCAGCCACGCGGCGTGGATGCTGGCGCTGGGCATCTGCGTGGTGGCCCCGTTGCCGATCTGGCTGCGCGGCGGGCAACTGCTGATCGCGCTGTCGGCGGTACTGGTGGCCATGGCACTGTGGGCCTCCCGACGCGAGTTCTATCGGCAGGGCGCGCTGCTGGACGAGGCCTGGTCGTGGCCGTGGATCCGCAACCTCGGGCTGGTGCTGGTGGCGGTGATCTGGCTGCTGTTCTTCGTCTACAGTCATGTCGAATACCAGAACGAACTGTGGTGGCAGTTTGCAGTGCAGGGCAATGCGCCGCGCGCGCTGCGTGCGCTGCTGCTGGTAGCCATTGCATTGACCGTGTTCGGCCTGGCGCGCCTGCTGCACAGCACGCGCACACCGCTGCAGCCGGCCGACGCGGCGATGCTGGATGCCCTGGCCCCGGTGCTGGCCGGTGCCGAAGACACCCAGGCCTGCCTGGTACTGACCGCCGACAAGGCCGTGCTGCGTGATGACGCGCAGCGTGGCTTCGTGATGATGCAGCGCCATGGCGGCTCGCTGATTGCGATGGGCGACCCGGTCGGCCCGCCGGAAGTGGCACGGGCACTGATCTGGCGCTTCCGCGAGGAGGCCGACCGGCTGGGGCTGCGGCCGGTGTTCTACCAGGTTGGCGAGGCCTACTGGCAGACCTATCTGGACCTGGGGCTGAGCCTGGTGAAGCTGGGCGAGGAAGCGATGGTGCCGCTGCACGATTTCAGCCTGGAAGGTCGCGAGCGCGCCGACCTTCGCCAGGCCTGGAATCGCGGCAGGCGCGGCGGGCTCAGCTTCCGTGTGGCACCGGCCGACGAGGTGCCGGCGCTGCTGCCGGCACTGGCCGAGGTCTCGCAACAATGGCTGGACGACAAGGCGGGCGATGAGAAGGGATTTTCGCTGGGCAGCTTCGATGCGGCCTACCTGTCGCGATTCCCGGTGGCGCTGGTCGAGGCAGAGGATCGCATCGTGGCGTTTGCCAACCTGTGGCAGGCGCCGGCCGGCCATGAACTGTCCGTCGATCTGATGCGACATGTGGACGACGCGCCGAAGGGCACGATGGACTATCTGTTCATCGAGTTGTTCCTGTGGGGGCGCGCACAGGGTTTCCAGCGTTTTTCACTGGGCATGGCCCCCTTGTCGGGCCTGGCGCAGCACCGGTTGGCGGGGCGCTGGAACCGGTTTGCCAATCTGGTAGCGCGCCATGGTGAACGGTTTTATGGATTCAGCGGACTGCGGCGGTTCAAGTCGAAGTTCGCGCCGAGCTGGCGCGCGCGGTATCTGGCCGCACCGGGCGGAATGCATCTCCCGGCGGCGTTGCTGGATGCGACGCGGCTGATCAGCCGGGTTCCACGTTGACACGCGTGGCGGCGTGCGCGTGCAGGACCATGGAGTTGACGCTGTGCGGGTATGACCGCCATCGGCGGCCGACTGTCGTGCGACCCTGCCGTGTCCGAAACATTCGTAGCATTCGTAGCACCCGTGGCATTCGTACCCGGATAGCGCAGAAACCGTTACGGCACATGCTGCAGCAGCGTGCGTGCGAGCAGGTCGTAATCGCCTTTGAAATGGTGGTCGCCCGGCAGCGCGATCACCTGTGACTGGCCCGGCTGCAGATCCGGGCACAGCGCGTCCTCGTCATCCTTGCCATACAGGCACAGCGTGCGCTGCGCGGGCAGCCTGGCGATTTCCGGGGCGATCGGCAGACCCTCGCCGCCACCGCCCAGCCAGTTGCTGACGTGGAACTCGTAATCGGCGTTGCGTCCGACCGACATCAAGCCGATCAATGCAACCGAATCCCGCGTGCCCGGATCAAGCTGGTTGATCGCCGCCGGCAGCACATCCGCCCCCTGTGAAAAGCCCACCAGCACCAGCCGCCTGCGCTGCCATTGCTGCTGGTAGTGCGCGGCAATGCGCTCCAGGTCGCGGGCGAAACCGGCCGGGGTACGCCGGGTCCAGAAGTAGCGCAGCGAGTCCACCCCGACCACGGCCACGCCCGCCTCGGCCAGCGATGCGGCCACCTCCTTGTCCAGACCCGCCCAGCCGCCATCGCCCGAGACAAAGATGGCCAGGGTGTCACCGGCCTTGGCCGCGGGAATCTCCACCACCGGCAGGCCGCTCAAGCCTTGCGGCGGCGGTGCCAGGCTGACGCCCTTCTGCGCACCCAGCACCTGCGCGGCGGCCAGCAGCCCCGGGACGTCGTCGCCGCTGCGGGTACGCCGGAACTCGCGCGCCGTTGCCACCTTGCGCACGAATGCGGTGGCACTCCCCGCCGGGCACTGTGTATCGCCCGCAGCATTCAACCAGGGGAAGTTCAGTTCGGTGGGCTGCAGGCGACCGTGACTGACGCCCGCTCCACAGACCTGCCGTTCGCGCACCGCTTCGGGACAGAAGCCGGTGGTCAGCACGCCGGCGAACACCTGGGTGTCAGCCTGTGCCGCTACCGCATAGGCCAGCTCCGCACCGCTGCCATCGCCGGCGATCAACGGCAGGTGGTAGCCCGGTACGTGCAGATACGCCTGGAAAAAGCGCGAGAAATTCTCCACGTCGCCGGCACCGAACGCACAGCTGCCCCCATCGGCGGCAACGGTCTGGCGCAGTCGCGCGACATCCACCCGCGCCACCAATGCGCCCTGCGCACGCAGGGCCTCGATGCGGTGCGTGGTCAAGGCCGCTTCCCGACCACCGTCGAACCACACCACCACGCGCTGCGGCTGTCCCTGGGGCACGTATACCGGCACCTGCTGGAAGCGCCCGTGGCTGACCTGCTGTGGTGCGGCCTGGACCCCGGCGCTCAACAGCCCAAACAGCACAACACCCCACCACGGCCGCCTGCCCACGCTGATTGCCCGCATCGTGACACTTCCCGGAAATAGTCCGCCCACGATACGCCGGTGGCGTGCCAAGGGGATGTACAGAGCGTGGCGAGGTGAAGGTGCCGGGCAAGGCCCGGCACTACGTGGGTCGATGGCGGCTCTGTCGCCATTGCTGCAGGGCGACGGCCGCCAGCCACAGCACCACCACCGCGATGACCAGCTTCTGCCCTGCCCCGCGCGGGGGGCCGCGCCACAGCACGTGCAGCCACAGCAGCGCGAAGCACAGCCAGGCCCACCACCATGCCAGCGCCGCCCAGCGGCTCCAGCGCGGGTCGGCGCGCAGGTACCAGCTCTGCAGCAGCATGGCCACGCTCACGCACAGGAAGGCGGTGTTTGCAGCCAGGCCGTGCACCAGAGGGGCCAGCAACGGTGCCGTCTCCGGCAGCCAGCTGTCACCTATTGCGACCCCCATCAAGCCAAGGCCGGCCACGACGAACAACAGCGGCGCAGCGGAACTGCGCCGGGGCGACTGCAGCCCGGCATGCAGCGACCACGCCAGCAGCATGATGGCGACCGCCAGCACGCAGTAAGCGGTGCGCAATGCCAGGCCCCAGGGACCGTGCAGGTACAGGCTCAGAGTTGCCTGTACCCAGTCCAGATCTTCGCGGGCCCACTGGGTCCACAGCGCGGTCAGGACGAACGCACACAATGCGATCAGCGCCAGCAGGGCAATCGACGCGTGCGCGCGGGTGGACGAAAGCACGGTGGCAGGTGGCGTCATGCGTTTGCTGCCTCAGGGAACCGCGTCAGGGTGGCGCAGCTTCCACGCCGCCAGCGCAGTGCGATAGCGCTGCAGCTCGTCGCTGTAAAGATCCAGCACGCACAGCGGGCAGCCACTCCCGCAACATTCGTTGGGACCGGGCTCTTCCGGGGGCAGCGGGCGGGGGTCGGCGTCAGGCAGCGGAACGGAATCAGGCATCGGCGCAACGGCATGCAGGTGAACCCCCCCAGTGTAAACGACGCTCAGCGGCCCAGCCGACGACGCAGATTGGCACGTGCGGCCGCATCCAGGCGCTGATGGAAAAAGTCGCTGAGAAAAATGCGCGGTCGCTTCAGCAACTGGGTCAGAAACTTCCGCCTGTTGAGCCGGAACAGAAAGCCCGGCACATGCCCGGCGTATTCCTCGGCAATACCACGATCGTAGGCATCGAAGACCTCGGTCGGGGCTCCCAGAATGGCCATGTCGCAATCCAGGAACAGCGCAGCCTGGTCATCCACGTCACCCCGCCCCAGCGCGCCGTGGCGGGCGGTCAGTCCGATCAGCTGCTCCACCCGTGCCACATCGACGCCGGCTCCGGGCAGCCAGCGCTCGATCTGAGCGCGTGCGAGCGCGGCCGAGCGCGCTTCATTGTCGCTTCGTCCGGCGTCGTAGATTGCATCGTGGTACAGCGCAGCCAGCTGTATCTCGCGCGGCTGGGTCCAGCCGGGGCCTTCGGCCACTTCCTGGCAGTGACGCAGCACGGCGCGCACATGGGCGAAGCTGTGGTACGCCCGCGGCGGCATGGCGTACGCCGCTTCGAGATCGGCCTGCATGGCCGCCGGCAGGAGCACGGGTGCGAAGGTCATGGCCGCATGATTGGCTGCGAAGGGGGCCGCTGGCAAGCGGCAAAGGGCGCGGCGGGCCGACAAGCGGCGCGCCGCCGCCGCCGCTCCGGCCTATGCTGGAGCCGGACCGCCGCGTGGACTGGGAGGTAACCGCGATGTCTGCCATGAACGTTCGCACCCTGCTGGTTGCCGCGCTGGTGGCGCTGCAGGCCAGCGCGCCGGTCCGGGCCGACCCGCAGCGCCTTCCAGCCGGAACGCTCCCCGCCGTGCAGGTCGCCGCTGAGCCCTCTCCCGGGGTGCCCCCCAGCGCCGCCCAGATCCTGACCATTCCTCCCGCACTGCGGACCCTGCTGCAGCAACGCGTGATCGCCGTCTCCAGTTCGCGTGAGCAGCGGCTGGAGGCGCTGGTGCACCTCATCTTCGATGCCGACGGCATGCATCTGGAGTACGACCCTTACGCGACGCACACGCTGACCGAAACCTGGCAGACCGGGCGTGCCAACTGCCTGTCATTCACGCTGCTGTTTGTGACCCTGGCGCGCGAAGCCGGCATTGATGCACGCGTGCAGGAAGTGGCGCAGGTGATGACGTGGTACCATGACGAAGGGGTCATCTACAGCGTCGGGCATGTGAATGCAGGCGTGGAACTGAACCACCGCACGGCGGTGGTGGATCTGGACCGCAATGTGCTCTACGACCGTTATGGTCCCCGCCCGATCACCGAGCAGCGGGCGTTGGCGCATTTCTACAACAACCGCGGCGCGCAGGCCATGGCGGCGGGCGACCTGCCCACCGCCAGGACCTATCTCAAGGCTGCGCTGGACCTGTCACCGGAATTCACCCCGGGCTGGAACAACCTGGGCGTGCTGGACACGCGCGAAGGCCGCATGCCGCAGGCGCGGCAGGATTTCGAGACCGCGCTGCGCCTGCAGCCACGCCATGCGGCAGCGTTGACCAATGCCAGTGCGCTGTACCAGCGTCTGGGCGAACCGCAGCTGGCGCAGCAACTGGCCAGGCGGCTGCAGCAGGTGGAGCGCAAAGACCCCTTTGCCCAGTTCCGGATGGGCAACCAGGCCGAGGAACGCAAGGACTACGACAAGGCCATCCACTACTACCGGCAGGCCATCAGCCTGTACGGCACCGCGCACCAGTTCCACTTCGGCCTGGCACGGGCTTACTTCCTGACCGGAGACAACGCCCGTGCCTCAAAGGAAATGCAGCGCGCGCGCGACGTGGCCGGCGAGGATGCCAGCGTGCTGCGTGCCACCTACCAGGCCAAGCTGGACAGCCTGAAACGCTGGCAGAAACGTACCGCGGCCAATTGAGCCTCAGGCTTTCTTGAGGAAGCAGGTCTTCAGCACCAGGCCCTTGATCTTGTCCGAGTTGCCTTCGATGTGCTCGGCGTCGTCCTCGACCAGACGGATGTTGCGGATCACCGTGCCCTGTTTGAGCGGAATGGAGGACCCCTTCACCTTCAGGTCCTTGATCACGGTGACCGTATCGCCGGCTGCCAGCACGTTGCCATTGCTGTCGCGGACCACCAGACCGGCCGTATCGGCATCGCCCGCCGCCCATTCGTGACCACAATCGGCGCAGATGAACAGCGCGCCGTCGGCATAGGTATTCTCAAGGGTGCATTGCGGACAGGCAGGAACGGCAGACATGGGGGCCTTCGGAAAAGAGTGAAACGTTCATCATTGTAACCGGCGCGCCGCCGCCCCTTGCACACGCGCGCCGCTTGCCGCACAGTGCGCGCCCCCTTCCATCAGGCCCGGCCCGCATGAAGATCGGCATCGACTTTGGTACCAGCAACTCCGCCGCCGCCGCCGTGATCGAAGGCCAGGTGGTACCGATCCGCTTTGGCGAGGCCGAACAGTTCCGCACCACGGTGTACTTCCCCGAGGTCATGCGCGACCCCAATGATTTCGAGCTGACCCCCGCGCTGGAGCATGAACTGCACCGCCTGATCGACGCCGCTTCCCGCGAGGCCCGCGCCGCGGGCCAGGAGCGCGCGCCTGACGCGCTGCGTCGTGACGCCTTGCGGGTCGTACGCCGGCAATGGATGGAGGAGCAGATGCGGCAGCCACTCAGCTCCACCACGCTGCTCCAGAACGCGGTGTATGGCGACGAGGCGCTGGAAGCGTACTTCGAGGAAAACGAAGGCAATCTGGTGCAGAGCCCGAAGTCGATGCTGGGCTACAACCTGCACCCGCGTGCGCGCCAGACCATCACCGGGATCGCCACGCATATTCTGGAGCACATCCGGCTGACCGCTTCGCGGCAGCTTGATGCGCCGGTGCGTACCGCCACGCTGGGCCGGCCGGTGCAGTTCCGCAGCTCGATCGGTGCTGCGGGCAATGACCAGGCGCTGGAGATCCTCCACACCGCCGCGATCGCGGCCGGCTTCGACAGTGTGGATTTTCTCGAGGAACCGGCAGCAGCGGCGATGCACTACCACGCGGAAAGCGCCGACGAGCATGATGCCCTGGTGGTCGATATCGGCGGCGGCACCACCGATATCGCGCACGCCCGCGTGGGCGGTACACAGGCCCCCACCATCCACCGCGCCTGGGGTATTGCCCGCGGCGGTACCGATATCGACCTGGCGCTCAGCCTGTCCGGTTACATGCCATTGTTTGGTCGCGGCATCAGCCGTGTGCCCGCCCATCACTATGTGGAAGCGGCGATGGTGCAGGACATGCCGCGGCAGCGCGAGTTCCGCCAGCACAACTACCGCGATGTCGACGCGCCGTGGGGCAAGCGCCTGCAGGCACTCCAGGACACCGGCAACACGGCCCGTCTGTACCGCGAAGTGGAGCGCTGCAAGATCGCCCTGAGCAGCAGCGGCACCCACCACAGCGCATTGGACTTCATTGAGCGCGGGCTGGCGCTGAGCACCAGCGAAGCGCAGCTGGGGACGGCCGCTGCCGGCTATGTAGGCGAGTTGACCCAGTTGCTGGGCCAGGTCCGCGAGGACATCGGCCACGATCCGGCCGCGGTATTCCTGACCGGTGGCATGTCCCGGGCCGGGTATCTGCAGCAGGCCGTGGCCGCCGCATTCCCGGGTGCCCGGCTGGTGAGGGGCAATCCCTCATTTGGCGTGGTTCACGGCCTTGCCTGGGCTGCAAGCCACTGATTTACTGCGGTTTTTACTCAACCGCGCAGCCGCATTAACAAAACGTTACGCCGGAACGACTATCATTCTCCGGCTTTGATGCGCAACGCGCATGTCGTCCCGGGCCCGCCGCAGGCGCGCCCTCCTTCGCCAAAGCTGCCACCCGAGGCTCCTGCCCCGGGCCTGGGAGTGTTTTCACGTATTTGTCGCCAGTCCATGACCGGCGACATCGCAGCCGCTCCGTGCGGCGCTACCTCCGCCGACACCCGCATCTGCGTCGGCGATTTTCTCCACGCTGTAACTAGAAAGGAGCATCCATGGCACGTTCGCCAAAGACCTCCCCCAAGGCCGGCAACACCGTCCGCGTTGACCGCAAGCAGACCGCCAGCTCGGCGATCAACAGTGCGAGCATCGCCGCCGATCTGGCTGCGTTCCGCAAAAGCGGTGGCAAGATCGAAGTCCTCGGCAACACCCTGGCACTGAAGAAGGCCAGCTGAGCCCGCCCGCCGTCCGCACCGGCCTTGCTGCCGGTGCGGAGGCTGTCTTCAGCGCCCGCCCAGCGTCACCCGCACGTTGCCCGAGTGGGCATTGATCGAAATATCGCCATCGCCTGCACCCAACCGGGCATCCAGGCTGCGACCCGGGCCATAACGTGGACGCTCCACCTGTCCGGCATCGGATTGGATGTCTCCGCTGAAGGTCTTCACCGCCAGCCGTGCCGAGACCTTGGCCGGCAGCGCCAGCGCAATTGAGCCACTGACCGTTTCCAGTGTGACCTTGCCGCCCGGAGACAGCCCCGCGGTACCCACACTGAGGCTTCCTGACACCGCTTCAGCAGCCAGCCGCTGCACCTGCGCGGTGTCCAGGCGGATATCGCCCGACACCGTCTCCGCCGCCACTTCACCGGCAATTCCGCCCCCGGCCTGGATATCACCGCTCACCGCGCGCAATGCCAGACGCTGGGTCTGGACCTGCGCACGGACGCTGCCGCTGACCGTGGACAGGGCGGCCTCGCCACTGCGCCCTGCGGCGGTGATGTCGCCGCTGACCGCATTGGCGGCCAGCCGGCGCAGGTCGACACCGGCCACATCGATGTCCGCACTTACCGTACCCAGCTGCACCTCCACCGAACGCGGCACGCGCAGCTCCAGCGTGGCACTGCCAGTGTTGCGGCCGTTGCGTGGGTAGATCACTTCCCAGCGCACCCGGTTGGTGCTTTTGTCCTGCTGCAGGCGCAGACCATCGGCCAGGCTGCCCGTCAGCGACACCTCGTTGCGGTCCCAGCCGCGCACGCTGACCTTGCCGGCAATGTTGCTGACCTCCACGCGGCCTCCGGCCGCCAGTGGGTGGCGCTCATCGACACGGGTTGCCGCCTGCAGCGCCAAAGGCAGCAGCAGGGTCAGGGCGGCAATCATTCGCAGGCGGTAGTGCATGGGGTTCTCCTTCAGGATGGCAGGCCAGCGGCGTTCAACGCCTGCTGGGTCAGTTCAAGGCGCAGCGCATAGGTGCGCTGCAGTTGCCCGAGCAGATAGCGCGAGCGGGGGTTTTCAGCGATGGCGGCGCGGATGCTGGCCGCACTGCGATCAAGCTCATGCAGGGTCGGCTGCAGATCCGGCGCAAGTGTGTCGGTCGGCAAGGTGGCAATGGCCTGCTGGTACTCCTGTGCGATGGCATCGGCCTGATGTTGCAGCGGGCTCGGCTGTACCACCGGCGGTGGCGCGGTGGGCACCACCAGCAGCATGGCCAGGCCTGCGGCCAGCCCCAGGCCCACGCGCAGTGGCCATCGACGTCGTTGTCGCCGCGCGATCATCGGCTCGGCCGCGGCCGATGGCGCTGCGGGCAACTGCGCTGCGATCTGCTTCCAGACCCGTGCCGGCGGCAAACGCTCGTTGGGCAATGCGCGCAGGCGCGCCTGCAGCACGGGGTCAGGGGCATCGTCGTGGAATTGATCGTTCATGCAGGTTCTCCCAACTGCGCGCGCAGCAGTCCGCGCGCGCGATGCAGATGTGCTTTCGAGCTGCCCACCGCCATCTGCAACTGGTCGGCAATCTCGTGGTGCTTCCAGCCTTCGATGTCGTGCAGCACCAGCACGGCACGCGCGCGCGGTGGCAGGGTTTCCAGCGCGCGCTCCAGGTCCAGCGCGGTACCGGCGCAGCGCTGTGGCCCCGGCATCTGCTGCAACAGCTCCACGCCTTCCTCGATGTCAGTATCGCGTCCAGCCTGGCCGCGCAGTTCCATCAATGCGGCATTCACTCCCAGCCGGTGCAGCCAGGTGCCCAGGCTGCTTTCAAAGCGAAAGCCCGGCAATGCGCGCCAGGCCTGCAGGAAGGCATCCTGCAGAGCGTCCTCGGCGCGCGCGGCGTTGCCGCCACACAGCCGCCACAGCACGGCATACAGGCGGGGCGAATGGCGCCGGTATATACACTCATAGGCACCGGTATCGCCCGCCACCGCCGCACGCACCAGCGCGTCGTCATCGGCGGTCTGGCCTTCGGTAGCGGGCGGCGGCGGCATGGTGGTGTCGAGCATATCCCTTGGATGTCGGGGCGCGGAAAAAGGTTTAGTCCCCTGCGCGTCGGTCTGACTAAACCTTCTGGACGGCGCGCGCATCCAAGCCTGCATCCCCCGCAGTGCGCGCCATCGCGCGGAGTCGCCATGCCTTCCCACTGCCTTGCCCTGCTGTTGTCCCTGGTCAGCGCCTGCACCCTGCCCTGGAGCCCGCTGACAGTGCGGGTTGTGCTGGCCCCGCAGCCGGACCTGTGCGTCCAGTACGATGCGCAGCCCCCACTGTGCGGCTCGACGCTGGTCGCCCTGCTGTCCCACCCTTGGCACTTCCAGGTCTCCGCGGTCACGGACGCAGCGTAAGATGCAGGGCCCCCTGTCTCACGCTGTACGCAAAGGTTTCACCGATGAAAGACCACCTGCCCGCCTGGACCCACGCATGGCTGCATTATGCGGTTCCTGCCCTGCAGATTCTCGGCACCCTGCTGGTTGCCTGGCTGCTGCGCCTGATCGCGCGCCGTGTGATCCGGCGCGTTGCCGAGCACTACACGCTGCCACCGGAAATGGTGATGGGCGCGCGGCGGGTGTTCACCTTCGTGGTCTATTTCACCGCCCTGCTGGTCATTCTGAACATCGTGGGAGTATCGGCCACGGTGTTGTGGACGGCGTTTACCGGCTTTGCCGCGGTGGGTGCGGTGGCGTTCTTCGCCGCATGGAGCGTGCTGTCGAACATCTTCTGCACGCTGCTGATCTTCACCACCCGCCCGTTCCGCCTGCACGACTACATCGAGGTACTGGAGAACGGCGAGAAGCCTGGACTGAAGGGCCGGGTCGTCGACATCAACCTGATCTACTCGACACTGCAGGAACACGGCGAAGGGCACGAGGGCACGGTATTGCAGATTCCCAACAACATGTTCTTCCAGCGCACGGTGCGCCGCTGGCGCGATCCGTCACAGGCACCCGGTGGGATTCAGGGGGACGGTTGAGCGTCAGCGGCGTCGGTGTGGCGACCAACGGTCGGCACCTGCCCGCAGGGACAGTCAGCGCAGCTGACTGTCCTTGCTACCGCGCCGGTTATAGCCGGCGCTGTCGTGCCCGGCGGCGTCCTGTTCCTGCTGGCAGGCAATGCACAGGCGCACGCCGGGCACAGCCCTGCGCCGCGCCTCGGGGATGAGGGCGTCGCAGTGTTCGCAGTGGGTCAGGCCCGGGCCCTGTCGCAACTGGGCGCGCGCGCGCTGGATGGCGTCGTCGACGGTGGCGTCGATCTGGTCCTGGACCGCGCCGTCTCCTGCCCAACCGGTTGCCATGGGGCGTCTCCCGACAATGGATCAGACGCCCAGCATAGTCCTGCGATGGTTCCAGGAGCTGCCGCATGGCTGAATGAACGCCACGAGGGTGAACGGTTCAGCCCCCTTACCAGATGAGATCGTCCGGCACCTGGAACTGAGCGTAGTACGCATCGTCTTCGGCATTGCCGGTGCTGGGCTCGGCGCTGCCTTTGTTCTGACCGTTGTCGAGCACGATCACCTCGGCATCACGTTCGCGGATCTTGTCGGCGGCGGCACGCGGTACCAGTTCAAAGCCTTCGCCGAAGCGCACGATCACCAGGCTGCCGGCCGCCAGCTGCCGGCGCAGGGCGGCATTGACCAGCAGGGTGCGGATCAATGTGCCGTCGTTGAAGCGGTACTCGCTGTCACCGTCGCGGGCGACCTTCTGGGTTTCAATGATCTGGCGGACCTGCGCCTTGCGCTCCTGTGCCTGCGCAGCGGCCTTGCGTTCGGCCTCGATGGCACGGTCGCGCTCAGCCTTTTCCGTGCGCATCCGGTCGGCATCGCGCTGGCTGTCGGTGGGAGCCGCCGGGCCCTTGCCATGGCGCGCCTTTTCCTGCTCGCGCGCGACCTGGGATACCTGGGACTTCTTCACCAGGCCGGCCTTGAGCAGCTGTTGCTGCAGGGGGTTACCCTTTGCCATACGCTTTGTGTCTGTATCTACTGGAATCCGGGAGCCATCATACCGCCATGACCCCCTTGAAGTACCTTGCCGGCTACCCCGCCGCCCTGCAGCAGCAGGTGAGGGAGCTGATCGCGGCTGACCGCCTCGGGGCCTGGCTGCAGCAGCGCTACGTGGAACCGCATGCAGTTCGCAACGACCGTCAGCTGTATGACTACACGCAGGCGCTGAAAGAGCGCTATCTGCGCCAGTCGGTGCCGCTGTCCAAAGTGATCTACGACAGCCGGCTGCAGGTCCTGAAACATGCCCTGGGGACGCATACGACGATCTCACGTGTGCAGGGCAGCCGACTCAAGTCCAGTCGCGAGATCCGCATCGCCAGCGTATTCCGGGAGGCACCAGCCCCTTTCCTGAAGATGATCGTGGTCCACGAACTGGCCCACCTGAAGGAAGCCGACCACAACAAGGCGTTCTACCAGCTGTGCACACACATGGAGCCGGACTATCACCAGCTGGAGTTCGGCCTGCGCATGTACCTGACCCATCTCGACGCCCGGCCGGACTGAGGTGCCGTACACTCCCCGCCCGCATCCGTTACCTGCTGCCTGCCCCATGACCGACCCGATCCGACTCGACAAGCGCCTCACCCAGCTGCTGGGCTGCTCGCGCGGCGATGCCCAGCGATACATTGAAGGTGGTTGGGTAACGGTGGACGGGAACGTGGTGGAACAGCCGCAGGCGCTGGTCACCGAGGAATTGGTGGCGCTGCGCGAACATGCCGAGGCGGGCCGCACCGCGTCGGTCAGCATGCTGCTGCACAAGCCTGCTGGCATGCGCGCAGATCAGCTGTGCGCGCTGGTCACCCCCGGCAGCCGCAGCGACCTGGACGCGACCGGCGTAAACCTGCTGCAGCGCCATTTCCACGGCCTGCAACTGGGCATGGCGCTGTCGGCTGAAGACAGCGGCATGGTCGTGGTGAGCCAGGACGGCCGCATGCTGTCGTTTCTGAAAGACCGCAGCCCCACGCTTGAACAGGAATATGTGGTGGAAGTCAGCGGCGAACTGGCCCCCTATGGCCTGGCGCGGCTGGCGCATGGGCTCAGTTACCGGGGCCGGGCGCTGCCGCCGTGCAAGGTGAGCTGGCAGAGCGAGGCCCGGCTGCGCTTTGCGATCAAACCGGTGCAGCCGGGCCAGCTGCGCGACATGTGCACGCAGGTGGGGCTGCAGGTGGTGGGCATCCGCCGCCTGCGCATCGGCCGAGTTGCAATGGGCAAGCTGGCCCCAGGCCAGTGGCGCTACCTGGCACCGGACGAGCGGTTCTAGGGCCGTGCGCCGCCTGCTGCGCTGGATCTTTCTGCTGCTGGCCCTGGTGGGGCTGCTGGTGCTCAGCGGCCTGCTGCTGGGCGACCACCTGACCCCCAAAGCCGTTGGCACGCCCAGTACGTCACTGCCGCTGCAGCCCGCCCAGAGCGCGATCGACCGCGAAGTGGAGCGGCTGCAGGCGCTGCACCCACGGCAGTCGGGTGTAGCGTTCCTCTCAGACGGCCTTGAGGCGTACGCCGCGCGTGCGGTCATCACCCGGCATGCGGCGCGCAGCCTGGATCTGCAGTACTACATCTGGCACGACGATCTCATCGGCCACCTGATGGCGCAGGAACTGCACGCGGCCGCCGAACGTGGCGTGCGCGTACGCATCCTGCTTGACGACATGAACGCGCATGACAAGGACGCGTTGATGATGGCGCTCGATGAACACCCGAACATCGAGATCCGCCTGTACAACCCGTTCCGCAACCGGGACGGCCTGTGGCGGCTGGTGGAAATGGTGCAGCGCTTTTTCAGCGTGAATCACCGCATGCACAACAAGGCCTGGATCGCCGACGGCCGGGTCGCCATTGTCGGCGGCCGCAACATCGGCGAGGAGTACTTCAGCGCGCGTCCCGATGTGAACTTCCGCGACCTCGACCTGCTGGTGGCCGGGCCCGTGGTGGGCCAGGCCAGCACCATTTTCGACGAGTACTGGAACAGCGAAACCGCCCTGCCGATTGCCGCCCTGGCCTTCCACACGCCCGCACAGTTGAAACTGCTGCTGCGCGAATCGGCCAACGAAGCGCGTCTGGAAGCCGCGCAACCCTATCTGCAGCGCGTGCAGGAATCGCCCACCGCGCGCGCCTTCTTCCTGGAACCCACTCGCCTGCACTGGAGCGACCGGATCGAGATTGTGTCTGATCCGGCGATGAAGCATCGCCGCGACGACCGTGAGCGCTGGCTGGTGACGCGTCTGGTCCGTGAGCTGGAAGCAACCCGACACAAGGCGCTGCTCATCTCTCCCTACTTCGTTCCCGGCGATGAGGGCACCGATGGATTCACCGGACTGGTCGCGCGCGGGGCGACTGTTGGCGTCGTGACCAACTCGCTGGCCGCCAATGACGTGGCGGCCGTGCACAGCGGATACATGCACTACCGCGCGCCGCTGCTGCGCGGCGGCGTGCATCTGTACGAACTGAAGGCGCATGGCGGCACCGACGGCGGTGGACTGTTCGGCAGCAGTGGTGCCAGCCTGCATACCAAGGCCTTCGTCGTGGATGACGCACGCGGGTTTGTAGGCTCGTTCAACCTGGACCCACGCTCGGCCTACCTCAATACCGAGATGGGCGTGCTGTTCGACGATGAGGTCCTGGCTGCGCAGCTGCGTGATGAGTTTCTGCGCCTGGCTGCGCCGGAGCAGAGCTACTGGGTGGATCTGGATGCACGCGGCGACGTGCGCTGGCTGGATCGTGCCGCGCAGCCGCCGCAGCTGTTGGACCAGGAGCCCGATGCATCGTGGTGGCAACGTGCCAGTGCCCGGGTGATCAGCTGGCTGCCGCTGGAGTCGCAGCTGTAACCATCATGCCCGGGGTGGCTGTGGGGTTTTTCAGCCACGCAGGGCGTGGCTCTACGGGTCGGTCGCCTCGTCCTCGAGCGTTTCCACACCTCGCCCATGCAGCCGTCGCCAGATCCACTGCAGGGCATGCGGCGGCGTGTCGTCCAGCAGTTCCAGCAGCGCCAGCGCCTGCGCCTGCCCGATCTGCCCATGCCGGCACAGCAGGCTGGCTGCGGCCGCCGCGCGGGCGAAGCGCAGGCTGCCGGCCAGGCCGCCCTCCGGGGTGTCGGTGTCGCGCAGCAGCGCGTCATGCACGGCCGGTGGCAGTTCCCATGCGGCAGCGATCCGGCTGGCCACGGGAAGGGTCCAGGTGTCGAGCAGAGTGCTGGCCAGCGCCTGCGAGGGCGGCGCATCAGCATGTCGTGTGCCGGCATCGAGCAGATGCCGCATCACCAGGGCTGCGCCCAGCCCCTGGGTCAAGCCCATCCATTGCGCCGCGAAACCATCTTCCCCGGTGACCCGACGGGCGTGGTCGGCGGCCGCGCGCGACGCCAGCAGCGCATGCTCCCAGATCACCGTGCCGAACTGCGGAAAAGCCTCGCAGTGCAGCTGCATGACCGGCTGCACCAGCACCGCGCTGATGATCTGGCGGATGCCATCGGTGCCGACCAGGGTGACGGCGCGCTGCAGGCTGTCCACCGGCTTGGCCTGCAGCCGGTACAGCGGGCTGTTGGCGATGCGCAGCAGGTTGCCGGTCAGCACCGGGTCCTGACCGATGATCACCGCTATGGCGCGTGCCGAGGCGTCGCTGTCGTTCACGGTCTGGATCAGCTGCGGCAACAGCTGCGGTCGCCGCGGAAGATGCCGGGCCGACCAGTCCTGGGCCTCCAGGGCGTTGACCACCGCAAGCCGCAGCGCCGTTTCGTCAGCCGCCGGCGCAGCCCACCGACCGCCGCTGCGAGGCACCAGCGCCAGGGCGTGCAGCCCGGCCTGCAGGATCGACGCGGCCTCCCCGCTTGCCGGCTGCATGTCGCGCGGGGCGGATTGCGCACGCTCGGCCAGGCGTGCGCGGGTAGCGCTGGTCGGGCCAGCCGCCGGCGCAGGCCTGCGCAGATACAGCCAGCCACCCAGCGCGACGGCCACCGCCAGCCCCACCATCACTGTCACCGTCAGCATGACGCCAACTGGCCCTTTGCGGTGCCCTGTGCACCCATCACATTTACTGCCTGCACCTGATCCACCCAGCCCCTGCCAGTGCCCACGCACCGTTGCCACGGCATCGGCGCGCCGGCTCACAACTTTAGAACTGCGTCACAGTTGCACCTTCGCCCGGGGGCCGGTCCCCGTGACGGCAGCATCCATCGGAATGCTCTAGAATGCGACCGCGCGACCCGTCTCCTGCTACCGACGATGTCGCTTTTTTTGTTTTACGCCCATCCTTTTGCTGGTACGTTCGCCGGTGTTGACCGCCGTTCGCCCCATCGGAGTCGCCATGTTATTTGAAACCCTCGAAACCGCCGGTCACGAACAAGTGGTGTTCTGCCACAGCCGCGACGCCGGGCTGAGGGCGATCATCGCCATCCACAACACGACGCTGGGCCCGGCCCTGGGCGGCGTGCGCATGCGGCCCTATGCCAGCACTGATGAGGCCCTGGCCGATGCACTGCGGTTGAGCCGCACCATGACCTACAAGAACGCGCTGGCGGGCTTGAATGTGGGCGGCGGCAAGGCGGTGATCATCGGAGACCCGCGCCAGGACAAGACCGAGGTGCTGTTCCGCGCCTTTGGTCGTTATGTGGATTCGCTCGGTGGTCGTTACATCACCGCCGAGGATGTCGGCACCGATGTCAACGACATGGAAAACATCTACCTGGAAAGCGAATACGTCACCGGCGTGCACCAGGTGCATGGCGGCTCGGGCGATCCGGCTCCGTTCACCGCCTACGGCGCACTACAGGCGCTGATGGCCTGCCTGCAGCACAAGCTGGGGCATGAGGAAGTCGGCAAGACCAGCATCGCGGTTCAGGGCCTGGGCCACATCGGCATGGAGTTCGTGAAGCTGCTGCGTGATCGCGGGGCCAAGCTGTATGTCACCGATCTGAACAGCGCGCTGGTGGATCGTGCGGTCACCGAATACGGAGCCGAAGCGGTGAAGCCGGACGAGATCCATGACGTCAACGCGGATGTGTTCGCGCCTTGCGCGCTGGAAGGTGCCATCAACCCCGACACGCTGCCGCGTCTGAAGTGCCGGATCGTGTGCGGCACCGCCAACAACCAGCTGTCCAGCCTGGAGATCGGCGATGAACTGCATGCTCGCGGCATCCTCTACGCGCCGGACTACGCGGTCAATGCCGGCGGCGTGATGAATGTGTCGCTGGAGATCGACGGTTACAACCGCGAGCGCGCCATGCGCCTGATCCGCAGCATCTACCACAATCTGGGGCGGATCTTCGCGCTGTCCGCGAGCGAAGGCATTGCCCCGCAGCGTGCTGCCGACCGGATTGCCGAAGCGCGCATTCTGTCGATCGGCAAGCTGAAGATGCCGCTGGGCCGCGCGACGCCCCGGCTGGGGACGCTGCGCGGCAGTTGACGCGAAATGCAGCCGGGCAAGCCCGGCTCTACGGGTCAGAACACGGTGGCGAAGCGCAGCGCGACCTGGCTGAGGTCACCGCGCGGGCCGAAGCGCTGGTCGTAGCCGAACGACAGCTGGCTGTTACGCCCCAGCCACGACGACACCGAAACACCGAACAGGCCACCGGAGCGCGCCGGTTCGAACGCTGCCATCGGTGACCAGCTGTCCAGTGCCGTGAAGCTGGCCTGCGACTGCAGGCCATCACTGGAGAGCAGCTGTTGCCACTCGGCATACCCGCGCAGCGACCAGCCGCGCCAGCGCTGCTCGGCGCGCACGCCGGCCAGCGCCTGGCTGCGCGTGGACACGTTGTCGAGCGTGCGCAGACCAAAGCCCAGGCCGCCCTGTTCGTTGAAGCCGTCGGTACTGACCCGGGCGTAGTCCGCGCCCAGATAAGGCGTCAGCGCCAGGCCGCCGGCCTGGAAGCGATAACCCGATTCAATGCTGGCCGTACTGAACTGACCGCCATAGCGCGTGTTGACCCCGTATGCGCTGGACCCCAGCAGCAGCTGGCGATCAATTTCACGGGTGTACTGGCCTGCCCCCAGCTGGGCCAGCGCATAACCGCCCTGCCCCAGCCGCCAACCGGCATACAGCTGCGCCTGCGACTGACGGTCGTTGCCGCGGTCGCTGCCCCAGCTGCGGCTGCTGTGGTTGCGGGTTTCGCCGAAGGCAAAGCCCATCACGCCACTGCTGCCCAGCGCCGTGTCCTGGCCGATCATCCAGCCACGGGTATCGCCGGCGCTGCCGGCAAAACTGCCTTGGCCGACCTCGCCCAGCTGGCTCTGCCAGGCCCCTTGCAGACGCGGAGCGCTGCGTACGTCATCAAATCGCGACGACAGCGCGCGGCGGCTCATGTCGATGCTGTCGAACGTCATCACCGAGGCCAGCGAATGGGCCTGCCCTGACAGGCTGTCCAGGCTGGCCTGCAGTGCGCCGGCACCGGCAACCTGCTGCAGCTGGCCGGCTCCGTCAGCGAAGCTGGCTGGAACAATGCCACCGGCATTGCGGTCCAGCAGCTCGAAGGCGGATTCCACGCGGCCAGCCGTACGCAGCGCGGCACCGGTGATGTTCGCCTGCTGGCTGGCCAGCGTCACGTCGATGCGGTCGGTGGTGAGAACGACATTGTTGGCGGTGTAAGACAGCGAGGCTTCCAGCAGTGTGCCGTAATAAAGATTGTTGGTGATACCGACAAATGTCCCGCTGACGCCCTGGTCGGCATGCAGCACGGTCTGGGTCCGTCCGTTGGCCGCGACATACCCCGGCAGAACGTAGGCAACATGCACGTCACCGCCGTGGATCGTCGCGGTTCCGGTAATGTTCAATGGTGCACTGCCCAACGAAATCATCAGGCGCGCGTTCTGGTACTGCACATAGTTGCCGTCGATGGTCGCTCCTTCCTTTGCCTGCGCGACAATCACCGTGGCACCGTTGTTCACATCTCCCTTGACGCGCGATGCCCCCATGAACTGCAACGCGGCACCACTGGCTCTGTCAGGCTGCGTGTCCAGCCAGACGTTGGAGGTGATCGACGCGCCGTCGACCAATGCAATCGTGCCGCGCTGGATGATGGTCTGGCCCGTGTAGGTGTTGGTACCCGACAGACCCAAGGCACCATTCCCCTGCTTGATCAGGCCACCGCTGCCGCTGATGTTGTTGCTCCACACCGAGTTGAGGCCGAGCGTGGGGTTGTTGACCGTGACATCACCCCAATCGAACCTCGCCGGACCATTGATCGCCTTGGCGATGTTGAGCAGGCCGTAGCCGAAGGTGCTGTCCACGCCAGTCGCGCCCAGGTCGGTCGCGGTGCCGAGCAGGGTCTGGCGGACCAGGTCGTTGCTGAAATACGGGTACTTCTGCCAGACCAGCGCCGCCGCTCCGGACACAAGAGGCGCGGCAAAGGAGGTGCCGTAGTTCCACAGGTAGCGCGGCGAAGTACCCGCCGCGCCGGTGTAATCCGGATCCACGAACACCGCCGCGCCTGGCGCGGCCAGGCAGTAGGTGGCAGCGACGCCGCAGGCATTGGCGTAGGACGCCAACTTGCCGGGGTCAGTGGAATCGACGGCCGTCACGCTGAGCCAACCGCGCTCCAGATCGGCGGCGGGGCGGCTGCCGCCGGGGCCGGCCTGACTGGGCAGTGCCGCCATGCTGGACGGATTGGGCTTGGATTCGTTGCCGGTGGCAAACACCACCAGGCCGCCATTGCTGACGATGAACGGGCGGTATTCCTGGGCGATGGCGGCGGTGGCCGACGGGTTGGTCCAGTACAGCCCGCCCCACGAGTTGTTCATGATCTTCACGCCTTCGGCGATCAGATCCTGATGGATCGGAGCCAACCCCAGCGCGCCACTGACTTCGTTGCCATTGCCACTGCCGTCATCGGCTGGAGCCTTGTCGGCGATGATGCGTGCCGACACGATGCCCGCGCCGGGCGCGACGCCGCCCGGCCACGCGCCCACCGCCCTGCCGGCGGCCAGCTCGGCCACCGATGTGCCATGGCCAACCACGTCATCGATGTTCAGGTTGTTGGCACGCGGATCCACATAGCTGTAGTTCGCCCCCACCCTCCCGGCCAGGGTGGGGTGATTGCGCATCACGCCCGAGTCGACCACGCCGATCTTCAGGCCGGCACCGGTCAGACCGGCACTGCTGGCGGCACCGGCCTGGGTGATGCTCAGGTGTGCATCAATGGCGGGTTCGGCCGGACGCGTCGGCGTCGGCGTGGTGGGAGGGGGAGTCGTAGGCGGCGTGGTGGGCGTGCTCGGCGGATTCACGCGCACGTTGTCGCCCCCGCCGCCGCCGCCACACGCACTCAACGCCAACGCCAAAGCACTGACCAGAACCGCCCTGCGAATCACCACGTGTTTCATCCCTGCTCCCCAACTTGAAATGAGCGCCGCATGCGCTGTGCCGTCATCCCCGACGGTCACCTGCGACAGACTGCCGGGCTGTTGCCGGATCAGGCGCGCAGTGTGCCCCGAAACGCCCCCCCCTTCCAATGCTGGAGGTCGCAGACGGCCCATTCACGGTGAACGATGAACGAGAAAGGGCGCGAAATCATCGCGCCCTTCCCGTACAACACTCCTGCGGCAGTGGCTCAGAACGCGGCGGAATACCGCAGCCCCACCTGACGCAGGTCGCCGCGCGGCCCGAAGCGCTGGTCGTAGCCGAAGGACAGCTGCGACTGGCGGGTCAGCCACGAGGACACCGACACACCGAACACGCCACCGGAGCGGGTCGGCTGCAAGCCCGCCAGCGGAGCCCACGCGTCCACGCCGACGAAACTGGCGTCGACCCCCGCGCCGTCACTGGTGAGGATCTGCTGCCATTCGGCGTAGCCACCGAACGACCAGTGACCGCGCTGCGCCTGCGCGCGCAGACCTGCCAATGCCTGGCTGCGCTGGCTGCTGCTGCCATCGCTGCGCAGGCCGAAGCCGAACCCGCCGGATTCGCTGAACGCGTTGCTGTCCACGCGTGCGTAGTCCGTGCCCAGATAAGGCGTCAGCGATGCGCGAAGACCGCCGAAGCGATAGCCTGATTCGATACTGGCGTTGCTGAAACTGCCGCTGTAGCGGGCATTCACGCCGTACAACCCAGCCCCCAGCAGCAGTTGTCGATCAATCTCACGGGTGAACTGCCCCGCACCGACCTGACTCAGTGCGTAGGCACTGCCGTTGCTCCATCCAGCGTACAGCTGCGCCTGCGACTGACGGTCGCGACCGCTGTCGCCGCTCCAGGCCCGACCGCTGCTGCTGCGGGTCTCACCGAAGGCAACGCCCACCACACTGTTGCTTCCCACGGCGGCGTCCTGTCCCATCATCCAGCCTTGGGTCTGGAAACCATTGCCGGCGAAACTGCCCTGTCCGGGTTCGCCCAGCGCGCTGTGCCAGGCACCGCGCAGGCGTGGCGATGAAGAAACCTCGTCGAAACGCGACGACAGCGCGCGGCGGTTCATGTCCAGGTTGTCGAACGTCATCGCGGTGGCAAGACCATGCGCCTTGCCGGAGAGACTTTCCAGGCTGGCCTGCAGCGCTGCTGCGCCCTCGACCCGCTGCAGCTGCCCCGCTGCGTCGGCGAAACCGGCTGCCCCGTCCTGGCCCTGATCGAGCTGGACGAATGCCTGCTCCACGCGACCGGCAGAGGCCACGGCAACGGTACCCAGCCCGGCCGTCGCCGCTGCTGCCGACACATTGGCGCGACGGATATTGAGTGAGGCGCTGTTGGCGTCGTACACGAACGATGCGTCCAGCAGGGAAACCGTTCCGCCGCGACGCGTCCCCGTGAACTGACCGGTCAGGCCCTGGTCCGCCCGGATGATCGGCTGCACCTGGTTTTCGGTCGGCACGTAACCGGCCACCGCCTGCTCCACCACCAGCGTGCCACCCTGCAGCGTGGCCGTACCGGTGACCTGCAGCGGCGAGGCCCCCAGGGCGGTGATGAACTCAGCGGTGGAATGCTGCAGGTAATTGCCCTCGATGACCGCCGTGGTATTGGCGGTGACCAGTGCCACCCGGGATTCGTTGTTGACGTTGCCGGCGATGCGCGTGGTACCGGCTCCGAACTGCAGCGTCGCCTTGTTGCCGGGAATGATCGAGTACGCCTGGCCAACCTCGACCGGCGAAGCGAGCGTAGCGCCGTCGCGCAATGACAAGGTTCCGCGAATGATCGACACCTCACCGGTGAAGGTGTTCCTGCCGGCGAGCGCGAGAATGCCGTCACCGTCCTTGCGCAGGCCATACCGGTCGTCGCCGCGGATGTCATTGCTCCACACGCTGGTGCCGATGTTGGCCGGTACGTTGGCCACCAGCGTGCCGAACTCGGTGGTGGCCGGTCCGTTCAGCGCTTTGGCGACATTCAACAGGCCATGCCCGAAGATCGCGTCCACGCCCGGGTCGCCGAGATCGGTGGCGGTGCCCAGCAATGTGCGCTGCACGTCGTAGTTTTTGAAGTACGGGTACTTCTGCCACACCAGCGCGGCAGCGCCGGAGACCAGCGGTGCTGCGTAGGAGGTACCGGCCCCCCAGTAGTAGTTGGGATCCGGTGCTCCTTTATTGTCCGGGTCGATGTACACCGCTTCGCCGGGAGCCGCCAGGCAGTAGTCCGCAGCCACGCCACAGGCGTTGGCATAGGACGCCAGTTGATCGGGCTTGCTGGAATTGATGGCAGTCACCGCCAGCCAGCCCTCGGCCAGTTCCTCGGCAAGGGTGTTGCCTTCAGGGGCCGGCTGGCTCGGCAAAGCGGCCATGTCGGACGGGTTGGCCTTGCTCTCATTGCCGGTGGCGAATACCACAAGGCCACCGTGCTGGAACACGAACGGGGCGTATTCGGCTGCAATCGCCGCCGTGGTGGCGGGGTTGCTCCAGTACAGACCGCCCCACGAGTTGTTCATGATCCTGACGTTGCTCTCGATCAGATCGGCGTGCACTTCGGTCAGACCCAGGGCTCCTTCGACCGGGTTGCCCTCGCCGCTCCCGTCGTCCACCGGTGCCTTGTCGGAAATGATCCGGGCCGAGACGATCTGCGCCCCCGGTGCCACGCCACCCGGCCAGGTGCCCGACGCGCTGCCGGCAGCGAGCGATGCCACGGTGGTGCCGTGGCCGACCACATCGTCCACATTGAGGTTGTTGGTGGCCGGGTCGACGTAGGTGTACCGCTCGACCACCCGCCCTGACAGCGTGGGGTGGGAACGGTTGACACCCGAGTCGACGATGCCGATGACCACGCCCGCACCGGTCAGTCCCTGGCGGTCACCCGTGTTGATGAGCGAAAGATGGGCATCGATTGCCGGTTGCTGCGGCTTGACCCCGGTTGGAGGAGGCGTTGTTGGAGGATTGACCGGTGCCGGGCCGGGCGTGACTACGGGCGTCCCCCCGCCGCCGCCATTGACACGAACGTTCTCGCCCCCACTTCCCCCACTACATGCACTCAACGCGATTGCCAGTGCCCCGGCCAGCGCGGTCCTGCTGCTTGCAAGCTGCTTCATCCCTGTTCCCCCAGACGTTGATATGACCACGCCAGGCCTGCCTACCCCGCAGACACCGGTGGTAAACCTCGACCCTCTATACTGGGTCTCCCCCGCAGTCTGACGGGAATCGTGGCCGCTTCCAATGCCCCGATTGCCAAAACGCCAACGCATCAACGAGATTGCCATGTCCAACATTGTCATCGCTGCAGCCAAACGCACCGCCATCGGTTCCTTCCTGGGTCAGTTCAACGGCGTGCCCGCCCCGACCCTGGGCGCGACCGCGATCCAGGCAGCGCTGGAACAGTCCGGCGTGCCTGCAGCGGACGTCACCGAAGTCATCATGGGCTGCGTGCTGCCGGCCAACCTGGGCCAGGCCCCTGCCCGCCAGGCCGCCATCGCCGCCGGCCTGCCGCTTTCCACCGGTGCCACCACCCTCAACAAGGTGTGCGGTTCGGGCATGAAGGCGATCATGCTCGGCCATGACCTGATCAAGGCCGGCTCGGCCAGCATCGTGGTCGCCGGCGGCATGGAGTCGATGTCCAATGCCCCGCACCTGCTGCCCAATTCGCGCACCGGCAACCGCTACGGCAACTTCCAGGCGGTGGACCACATGGCCTTCGACGGCCTCACCAATGCCTATGACGGCAACCCCATGGGGGTGTTCGCCGAGTATGCGGTGGACAAGTTCCAGGTCAGCCGTGAAGACCAGGACGCCTATGCGATCGAATCGGTGCGCCGCGCCCAGGCGGCCCAGGCCAGCGGGGCATTTGACGGCGAAATCGTCGCGGTGAAGGTCGCCGGCCGCAAGGGCGAGGTCGAGTATGCCCAGGACGAACAGCCGGGCCGCTCGGACATTGCCAAGATCCCGACCCTGCGCCCGGCCTTCAAGAAGGACGGCACGGTCACTGCCGCCAGTTCGTCCAGCATTTCCGACGGCGCAGCCGCCGTGGTTCTGCTGGCCGAAGACGACGCAGCAGCCCGCGGTCTGCAGCCGCTGGCGCGCATCGTCGCCCACGCCACCCACTCGCAGGAACCGGAGTGGTTCACCACCGCGCCGATCGGTGCGATCCACAAAGTACTCGAGAAATCCGGCTGGTCGCTGGACCAGGTCGACCTGTTTGAAATCAACGAAGCGTTCGCCGTGGTGGCCATGGCTCCGATCCGCGAACTGGGCATTTCACACGACAAGGTCAACGTGAATGGTGGGGCCTGCGCACTGGGTCATCCCATCGGCGCATCGGGTGCCCGGTTGGTCGTTACCTTGGTCAATGCCTTGCGCAAGCGTGATGCAAAGCGCGGAATTGCAACCTTGTGCATCGGCGGAGGCGAAGCGACCGCCATCGCTATCGAATTGATTTAATTGAAATTAACTCGTATTTCGCAAAAATGAATGCGCGATCGCTTGACAGCCATTCGTGGCTTGTCATCATGTTGCCGGGCGCGCAATAGCGCGTTGCCTAATCTAACGACGAGGATTCACACTAATGAGCATCAACAAGCTGCTGATCGCGATGGCCCTGGGCCTGGCTCTGACCGCCTGCTCGAAGCAGGAACAGGCTGCTGACGCCGCCGCTTCGGCTGACGCCGCTGCTGCCGACGCCCAGGTCGCTGCTGACCAGGCCGCCGCTGCTGGCGCCGAAACCGCTCCGGCTGCCCAGGACGCTGCCGCTGCCGCCGCCACCGCTGCTGACGCTTCGGCCGACGCCGCTGCCCAGGCTGGCGCTGCTGCCACCGACGCTGCTGCCGACGCTGCTGCCGATGCCGCCAAGGCCGGTGAAGCCACCGCCGAGCAGGCCAAGGACGCTGCTGAAGAAGCCAAGAAGTAATCACTTCTTTCTTCAGGCAAGTCTGAAAAAGCCGCTGGTTCGCCAGCGGCTTTTTCTTTGCCTGCCCGGAGGGTGCCGGACGACCGGGCCTTCACGGGGGGATGAATAGGCTTTCCCTCCCCTCCGATGAAACAGGTGCGCGCCATGAACATCCGTTCGATTACCTCCACCCTGCAGGCCGCCTCCCTGCTGCTGGCCCTGGCCGCCTGCAAGGGTCCGGAAGCCGAGCAGGCCCGCGACGATGCCGCGCAGGCCGCCGACAGCGCAGCGGCCGCCGCACGCGAAGCCGTGGACCAGGCGGCCGCCTCGACCCGCAACGCCGCTGACGAAGCGGCCGCGGCTTCGGAACGAGCGGCTGCGGATGTCCAGCCCGCACTGGACCGTGCCGCTGCTGCCACCTCTGAAGCGGCGGTGGAAGCCAAGGATGCGGCCAGGGATGCAGCCGCAAACGCCAGCGAAGCGACCGCCACTGCGGCCCAGAAGGTGGCCGACAAGGCGCGCGACGTGGCAGACGACGCACAGAAAAACGCCGACGAAGCCAAGCGCTGATCCCAAGCCCGCGTAGAGCCACGCAAGGCGTGGCTTCGCGCTGCATGATCGCCCGTAGTGACACGCCATGCGTGTCACCGCGACAGCGGATCCGGTTGCAGCCACGCAGGGCGTGGCTCTACGGCAACGCCCGGTGGCTGATCGCGGCATGGTCGATGTCCGCAGGCAGCGTCCCAAGCGCCATGCCGTGCTCACCGCCCAGGCGAGAACGCACGAACGCCGAAGCCACCGGACTTTGTGCACGCAGCAATACCGCCGCCTGCAGCTGCAGCGCCAGACGCTCGCAGATCACCCGCGCCTGGTTTTCTGCTGGCACCTGCACCAGCTGCGCCCGCAACCACTGCAGCGAGGTGTCATAGCGGGCGTCGCGGCCCTGCGCGCTGTCCAGCTCATCCTCCACGGCTGCCAGCGCCTGTGGCTCACGCCCCAGTGCGCGCAGCACGTCCAGACATTGGATGTTGCCACTGCCTTCCCAGATCGAGTTGAGCGGTGCCTGCCGATACAGGCGCGGCAACATGGACTCCTCCACATAGCCGGCACCGCCCAGGCACTCCTGCGCTTCGTTGATGAACACCGCGGCACGTTTGCACACCCAGTACTTGCCGACGGCAGTGGCGATACGCGCAAATGCGGCCTGCTGCGGATCGTTCGGGGCTTGGTCGACGGCGCGTGCCACGCGCAGGGCGAAGCTGGTGGCCGCTTCCGATTCCACGGCCAGGTCGGCAAGCACATTGGCCATCAGCGCGTGGTCACACAGACGCTGACCAAACGTGTGCCGGTGTCGCGCGTGATGCAGCGCCTGCGCCAGAGCCATGCGCATTTCAGCCGCCGCCCCCAGCATGCAGTCCAGCCGGGTCATCATCACCATGCCGATGATGGTGGCGACCCCACGCCCCTCCTCGCCGACCCGCTGCGCCCATGCACCGCAGAACTCAACCTCGCTGGATGCATTGGCCCAGTCGCCCAGCTTGTCCTTCAGGCGCATCAGCCGGAATGCATTGCGGTTTCCATCCGGCAGGCGCCGCGGCATCAGAAAGCAGGTCAACCCACCGGTGGCCTGCGCCAGGACCAGGAACCCATCGGACATCGGCGCGGAGAAGAACCACTTGTGCCCCACCAGCGCATAGCTGCCATCGGACTGCAGCTCGGCACGGGTGGCGTTGCTGCGCACGTCCGAGCCGCCCTGCTTCTCGGTCATGCCCATCCCCAAGGTGACACCGGCCTTGTCGGCAATCGGTACGTCGCGCGGATCGTAGTGCGGTGCCGCCGCCTTGGCCGCCCATTCGGCCAGCGCGGGATGCTGCCGCAGCACCGCCACCGCGGCATGTGTCATGGTCAGCGGACAGCTGGTACCGGCTTCGGCCTGATGATGCAGATAGCTCAGTGCTGCGCGCGCCACATGTGCGCCGGGCCTGGCGTCGTGCCAGGACAAGCCGGCCACGCCATGCCGCTTGGCCGCCTCCATCAACTGGTGGTAAGCCGGGTGGAATTCGACCAGGTCGATGCGATGACCTTGTGCGTCATGGGTGCGCAGGCGCGGCCGGTCGCGGTTGGCATCGAAGCCCAGGCGATACAGGCTGTCGCCGGCCAACCCGGCATACTGCTGCAGCTGCGCAACGAAGGCCGCACCGCCTTCGCGCTGCACCGCATCGGAGAGCGCCACGTCGTCGGCCCACAGGTTTCGACCACCGAACGGTGGCGGTTGGTTGTCGACGTGATGCGTGTCGAATGCGGACGGTTCGGTCATGAGTACACGGCCTCCTGGCGGTTGCGTGAGATTCTGCCGGATCGCAGGGGTGCCGGCTGTTCAGCCGCGCACACTTCATGATGCGCACGTGGATGCCGGTTCTCATCTTGTGCACGGCAACACCGCCACAGTGCGAACATGTCTGCACGCCGCGCACTCGACGACCTGGTGGTACTGCGTCCGGAAGGACTGTACTGCCCTGCCGGCGATTTCCATATCGATCCGTGGCGACCGGTGCCACGCGCGGTCATCACCCATGGCCACGGCGACCACGCACGCAGCGGCATGGGCTTCTACCACTGCAGCAACGACAGCGTGCCGATTCTGCGCTGGCGGCTGGGCGAGGTGCCACTGCAGGCGCACGCCTACGGTGAATCGTTCACCCTCGGGCGGGTGCGGGTCTCGCTGCATCCGGCGGGCCATGTGCTGGGCTCGGCGCAGGTGCGGATCGACGACGGGATGCAGGTCTGGGTCGCATCCGGCGACTACAAGCGGCAGCCCGACCCGACCTGCGCGCCGTTTGAAGTGGTGCGCTGCGATACGTTCATCACCGAAGCGACGTTCGCGCTGCCGATCTACCGGTGGCAGGACACCGGCGCGGTCGCCGCCGACATCGTCGCCTGGCGGCAGGAATGCGCGCAGCGCGGCGAGGCCGCCATACTGCTCTGTTATGCCCTGGGCAAGGCACAACGCGTGCTGGCCGAACTGTGGCCCCTGGACAGGCAACCCGCGTGGCTGCACGGAGCCATTGCCAACGGCGTGGAGGTGTATCGCGAGGCTGGCGTGCGCATGTTGGCCACCGACACGGTGGCCGAACAGGGGCGCACGCCGGATGCAGCCGGCCGCTTGATTCTGGCTCCGCCATCAGCCGCCGGCACCACCTGGCTGCGCCGCTTCGGCCGTCATCAGCTCGGCTTTGCGTCAGGCTGGATGCAGCTGCGCGGCAATCGCCGTCGACGCAACGTCGATCGCGGCTTCGTGGTCTCCGACCATGCCGACTGGCCGGCCCTGCTGCAGACCATTGAACAGACCGGCGCGCAGCGGGTGATCGCCACGCATGGCAACACCGATGCGCTGGTGCCGTTCCTGCGCGAACGTGGCGTGGCCGCGGAGACGTTCCGCACTGACTACGGAAACGAGGAATGAAGGCGTTTGCCGCGCTGTACCAGCGGCTGGACCGCAGTACTGCCACGCTGGACAAGCGTGCCGCACTGGTCGGTTACTTCCGCACCGCACGTCCACATGACGCGGCGTGGGCGTTGTATCTGCTGAGCGGCGGCAAGGTCGGTGGCGCACGCCGGCGGATCGCCTCGAGCACCGAACTGCGTGCATGGATCAGCGAGGCCTCCGGATTGCCGCCCTGGCTGGTCAATGACAGCTACGACCAGGTCGGTGATCTGGCCGAAACCCTGACCCTGCTGCTGGACGACCCCACCCAGCCGCCGACGGATCGCCCGCTGGCCGAGTGGATCGAGCAGCATCTGCTCAGCGTGGCCAACCAGCCAGAAGACGTGCGCCGCACGGCGGTGCTGACAGGCTGGCAGCAGCTGCCCGCCGGCGAACGCTTCGTGTTCAACAAACTGCTCACCGGCGCGCTGCGCGTCGGCGTGTCGCAGCGCCTCGTGCAGCAGGCCCTGGCCGAACTTTCGGGGCTGGACATCGCCCGCATCGCGCAGCGCATGCTGGGCGACTGGGTGCCCTCACCCGGCCTGCTGTCCACGCTGCTGTCTGCGGAAGAACTGCCGCAGGACCGGCAGCAACCCTACCCGTTCTTCCTCGCTTCACCGCTGGAAGCCGCGCCTGACAGCCTGGGCACGGTGCAGGACTGGTTGCTGGAGTGGAAGTGGGACGGCATCCGCCTGCAGCTGCTCAAGCGCCAGGGCGAGGTCGCACTGTGGTCGCGCGGCGAGGAACGCCTGGATGGGCGCTTTCCCGAGATCGAACAGGCCGCTGCGGCCCTGCCTGATGGCATGGTGATCGACGGCGAGCTGCTGGGGTGGCGCGACGCAGACGACCATCCGCTGCCGTTCACCGCCCTGCAGACCCGCATCCAGCGCCGGAAGCCCGGCCCGAAGACCTTACGCGATACGCCCGTGCGCGTGCTCGCCTACGACCTGCTGGAACTCAACGGAGAGGACCTGCGCACACAACCGCTGCGGCAGCGACGACAACAGCTTGCGGCGGTACTGGAGGCAGTGCAGGATCCACGCATCACGCTGTCGCCTGCCGTGGTTGCCGACAGTTGGGAACATGCCGCCGCACAGCGTGCCGAAGCCCGCGAGCGTGGCGTGGAAGGCCTGATGCTCAAGCGGGCAAGCTCTCCATACCAGAGCGGTCGCCGACGCGGCGACTGGTGGAAATGGAAGATCGAACCACTGACCATCGACGCCGTGCTGATCTACGCGCAGGCGGGCCACGGACGTCGCAGCACGCTGTACACGGATTACACCTTCGCAGTGTGGGACGGCGACCGCCTGGTGCCGGTGGCCAAGGCGTACTCGGGGCTGGACGACAAGGAGATCCTGGCGCTGGACCGCTGGATCCGCGCGCATACGCTGGAGCGGTTCGGACCAGTGCGAAGCGTGCCCGGCGAGCAGGTCTTCGAACTGGGGTTCGAGGCGGTCAATCGCAGCAGCCGGCACAAGTCGGGCATCGCAGTACGCTTTCCGCGCATCCTGCGTTGGCGCCATGACAAACCCGCGCGCGAAGCGGACACCCTCGCCCAGTTGCAGGCGCTTGCGCGGTGACACGTCGAGAGGCGATGGCGCGGCTGCGCGCCTGGTTCGAACGGCGCGGATGGAAGCCTTTGCCGTTCCAGCAGGCGGTGTGGCGGCATTACCTGGCCGGTGAGTCGGGACTGCTGCACACACCTACCGGAAGTGGCAAAACCCTGGCCATGTTCGGTGGGCCGTTGCTGCAGGGATTGATGGATCTCAGGACCAACGGTCGTCTCACGACCAACGGTCGTGAGCTACCGGGTGGCCGCAAGCGGGTGCCGGTGCTGCGGGTGTTGTGGATCACCCCGCTGCGCGCGCTGGCCACCGACACCGCGCGTGCGCTGCGCGAGCCGCTGGCCGAGCTGGGCCTGGACTGGCAGGTGGGCCTGCGCACCGGCGATGCCAGCGCGCGCGACAAGCGCCTGGCGCGGGAAGGACGCGTCGATGTGCTGGTGACCACGCCGGAGTCGCTGGCGCTGCTGCTCAGCTACCCGGACACCGCCACCCACCTGCGTGCGCTGCGCTGCGTGGTGGTGGACGAGTGGCACGAACTGCTGGGCAACAAGCGTGGCGTGCTGCTGCAGTTGAATCTGCAGCGACTGCGCGATGCGCTGCCGCGCCTGCAGGTGTGGGGGCTGTCGGCCACTTTGGGCAACCTGGAACAGGCCCGTCAGGTGCTGCTGCCCGATACTCCGCATTCACCGCTGGTCGGCGGCGCGCGCCCGCGCCCGGTGACCGTGGAAACGCTGCTGCCGGCACAGGGGGAACGGTTTCCGTGGGCCGGTCACCTGGGCCTGGCCCAGCTGCAGCGCGTGCAGCAGCGGCTGTTCGACGTGGGCACCAGCCTGCTGTTCACCAACACACGGGCGCAGGCCGAGCTGTGGCATCAGGCGCTGGCGGCGGTCTGGGCGGAATCAACCGACACCCTGGCCCTGCACCACGGCTCACTGGATCCGGCTGTGCGACGCACGGTGGAACAGGGCCTGCGTGATGGGACACTGCGCTGCGTGGTCGCCACCTCCAGCCTGGATCTGGGCGTGGACTTTCCGGCCGTCGACCAGGTCCTGCAGATTGGCAGCCCCAAGGGAATTGCCCGGCTGGTGCAGCGCGCCGGCCGGGCCCGCCATCGTCCCGGCGAGTCGGGTCACATCGTCTGTGTGCCGTCCCATGCACTTGAAGTGGCCGAGTATGCCGCTGCGCGCCGCGCCCTGACCGGGGGCGTGATCGAATCCCGCCCCCCGCTGCAGCTGTCGCTGGACGTGCTCGCCCAGCATTGCGTGAGCTGCGCACTGGGAGGAGGCTTCCAGGCCGATGCGTTGTTTGCTCAGGTACGGCGAACCCACGCGTTTGCGGCGCTGGACAACGCGCACTGGCAGGGCGTGCTGGACTTCATCGTGCAGGGTGGACAGGCACTGGCCCAGTACCCCGACTTCCACAAGGTGGTACGCGATGACGATGGGGTGTATCGGGTGCACGATCGACGTGTGGCGCTCCGTCATCGGCTGTCCATCGGCACCATCACCAGCGATGGCAGCGTACAGGTACAGTTCCTGCGCGGCGGACGGCTGGGATCGGTGGAAGAGCAGTTCATCAGCCGGCTGCGTCCCGGCGACAATTTCCAGTTCGGCGGCCGTCTGCTGGAGCTGGTGCGACTGGAGCAGCTGACCGCATACGTGCGTCTGGCGCGCAGCGGCAGCGGCGTGGTGCCGCGCTGGCAGGGGGGCCGCCTGCCATTGTCCGCCGCATTGGGCCAGGAGATGGAAGCGGTGCTGGCCGCGACACCCGCGACCGCAGAGATGCGCTGGCTAGCGCCGCTGCTGCAGCTGCAGGCACGACTTTCTTCCCTGCCGGGTCCGGACCGCCTGCTGGTGGAAGTCGTGCGGCGGCGCGAGGGGCAGTTCGTGTTTGTGTATCCCTTTGCAGGTCGGCAGGTCAATGAAGGCATGGCCGCGCTCATGGCACTGCGCTTGACGCGCGAGCAGGCCAACACCTTTGGCTTCGCTGCCACCGACCACGGCTTCGTGCTCGCCCCGGCGGTACCCGTGACCGTGGATGCGCCGCTGCTGCGCCGTCTGCTGGAGGCAGACGGGTTGCTGGAGGACCTGCATGCCAGCGTCAATCTGGGCGAGCTGGCGCGCCGCCAGTTCCGCGACATCGCGCGGGTGTCCGGCCTGCTGATTCCCGCTCTGCCGGGGCGGACGCCGCGCAGCCTGCGCCAGCTGCAGGCCTCGGCCGGCCTGCTGTACGACGTGCTGCGCGAGCACGACCCCGGGCACATTCTGCTGGGACTGGCTGAACGCGAGGTGCTGGCTACCCAGCTGGATGTGGCCACGCTGGCGCATACGCTGCGACGCTGCCAGGCGCGTACGCTGGACCTGCAGCAGCCTGCGACGCTGGGGCCGCTGTCGTTTCCGTTGTGGGCCGAGCGGCTGCGCGGGCAGGTCAGCAACGAAGACTGGAAGACCCGCGTGCGACGCGCGGCCGCGCAACTGGAGACACGTCATGGGTACTGAGCTTGAAGTGACACTGGCCGGCGAGTCACTGCGGCTGCTCGGCGAACGCGCCCTGTACTGGCCGGCGCGCCAGGTGCTGATGATTGCCGACCTGCATCTGGGCAAGGCGGACGTGTTCCGGCGTGCCGGCATCGGCTTGCCGGCGGGAGGCACGGGGCAGGACATCGCCCGGCTCACGGAACTGGTGAGCGGACGCCCGGTTGCAACCATGTACATCCTGGGCGACGTGCTGCATGGGCCCGCACATCGTGCGGCCTGGTACCGCCAGTGGCAGGCATGGCGGGAGCAGCATGCAGGACTGCGTATCGGCGCATTGACCGGCAACCATGACCGCGCGCTGCCCAAGGCGGACCTGGGGCTGGAACTGCTCGGGGCGCACTTGAGCGACGGACCGTTTCTGCTACGGCATGATCCGCAGCCACATCCTTCGCAGCATGTACTGTGCGGTCACCTGCATCCACTGGCGCGCCTGCCGGGCATGCAGCGGCGCTGGCCTGCGTTCTGGCTGCGCGAGCGATTGACCGTGCTGCCAGCATTCTCGCAGTTCACTGCCGGCATTGCGCCGGTGCTGGCGTCGGGTGAACAACTGGTAGCGTGCGTCGAAGACGAAGCCATCGCCCTGCCGGCAGGACGGTAGAGCCACGCCCTGCGTGGCTGCGCGGTGCTCGGACAGGCTGTGGACACGCATGGCGTGTCCCTACGTGCTGCCTGGTTGCCGGTGCAGCCACGCAGGGCGTGGCTCTACGCGGCTGAGGGCATCAGCAGGATTTCCGGGGCATCCGGATTCTGCAGCACCGGGCGACTGCGGATCTCGTCCAGCATGGTCTGGGCCGCACTGCGGATGCGCCCATGATGCTCCACCGCAGCATGCGTGATCAGGCTGGTGACATGAAACTCGAATACGTCTTCCATCACGTCAGGCTGATCTTCGTGCAGCATCTGCAGCAGACCGCGCAGTTTGCGGATTTCACTGTCGAGCACGTCAGCCGGGAACAACATGTCTCACTCCTTGGGGGATGCGGTGACGTATTTGTCCCATATTGACAGTGAGTTCACTGTCAAACTTCTCCAGTGACTTCTTCACGTGTCGCCCGAAGGCGGCGACATGGCTTGAATGAACCCAGGCGACAATGCCCACTTGCCCCACCAGCCATGCTGTGTGCCACTCAGCACACGCAGCATGTGGCCGCGCCCACCGGGCAGACGGCCCATTGGGCCGAAGAGCACGTCGCGCGCCCGTGCCACGGTGTCGCGATCAGACTGGAACAGTGGCGTCAGCCAGCGGCTCCAGAACTGATAGATGGCCACGTGCGCCTTGCGCCGGGCCTGGTAGGCCAGCAGCGCGGCGTCACGATCAGCGTGCGCGCGCAGCGCATCACGCAGCGCGACCGCGTCAAGCAGCGCCATGTTCACCCCCTGCCCCAGCTGCGGGCTCATCGCATGCGCCGCGTCGCCAGCCAGTACCAGTCGCTGGTGGTGCCAGCGATGCATCACGGCGTCGCGATATCCGGCGCGCGCCAGCTGGCCGGTATCGGTGAGTCCGCACAGGCGCGCGTGTGCCTGTGGCCACAAGGTGGCGATCTCTTCCAGCCAGCGCGGCAGGCCATCCTGCTCCCATTGCGCGAACTGCGCGCGCGGCAGGCTCCAGAAGAAACTGAGCCGTCGCGTGTCATCGCCTGGCCGGGTGCCCACCGGCAGCATGCCGATCATCTTGCGTGCGGCGACATAACGCTGGCGCAGTTCATCCAGATGCGGCCATGGGTCACACGGCAGCAGACACCACAGCGCACCCCACGGGTACTCACGGTCCAGCTGCGTGCCCTGTACCGACGCGCGCAGCGTGGACGCCGCGCCATCGGCCGCGATCACCAGATCGTACGGGCCGTGCCACCGTCCCTGGGCGTCGCGCAGGCGGCCGCGCCCAGTGTCCACTTCCACAATGGTGGTGCCGGCCTGCAGGTTCTGCGGAAACTCCCACGCCTGCGCCAGCAGCGAGAACAGCGCGCCGCGCTGCATGCCGATGCCGTGCAGGTGCGGATGCAGCCCGGCATAGCGCATGTCCATCACCGCGCGGCCGCACGCCGTTTCACCGTAAAGCCGGCGCACGGCAGCACCGTGCTGCAGCACCTGCGGCAGCAGGTCCATCTGCCACAGCACGTCCAGGCCGCTGGGTTGCAACAGGAACCCCGCCCCGACCGGGCCGGGGGACGGCGCGCGTTCAAAGACGTGGACCTGGTGATGGTCGCGTGAAAGAAGGACCGAAAGCGTCTGGCCTGCGGTGCCGTAGCCGATAATGGCGATGCTGCGTTGCTGCATGGGACGTCCTGTCAAAAAAAACCCCGCCGAAGCGGGGTTCTCAACGCACGGGCGAGTGGATTACTCAACCGGCGTGATGTTGGAGGCCTGGGCACCCTTCGGGCCCTGCGTCACGTCGTACGAGACGCGCTGACCTTCCTGCAGGCTACGGAAGCCCTTCGAATTGATAGCGGAGAAGTGCGCGAAAACGTCGGCGCTGCCGTCCTCCGGAGAAATAAAGCCAAATCCCTTGGCGTCGTTGAACCACTTGACGGTACCGTTCGGCATGGTAGTGCGAGACCTTCTTCAATGAATGGGTGGTGTACGCTCAACCAGCGCACTCGCGGAGTATGCAAAGCTTGTTACGCAATGACAATCACCCGCGTGCCAATTCGCCAATCAGTTCCGGCAATCCGGCCGATGCCGCGTCCACATTGGCCAGTACTTCGGCCATGGTGATCTCTTCGCCGGTGCCGCAACCGGCCGCCCAGTTGGCCACGATCGCCAGGCATGCGTAGTCCAGCCCCAACTCACGTGCCAGCCCTGCTTCGGGCATGCCGGTCATGCCGACGAGGTCACAGCCATCGCGACGCATGCGGGCAATCTCGGCATTGGTTTCCAGCCGGGGCCCCTGGGTTGCGCCGTAGCAGCCGCCGTCATGCAGGCGCACGCCGGTGACCTTGGCCGCCGCCAGCACCTTGCTGCGCAGCAGCGGGGTGTAAGGGTGGCCGAAGTCGACATGCAGCACTTCGCTGCCCGGTTCTTCGCTGAGCGTGGAAATGCGGCCCCAGGTGTAGTCGATCAACTGATCGGGGCAGGCCAGCACGCGCGGACCGAAGTCTTCAGTGATGCCACCGACCGTGTTGAGCGCCAGCACACGTTTCGCGCCGATCTGCTGCAACGCAGCAAGATTGGCGCGGTAGTTGATCTTGTGCGGCGGCAACGAATGACCTTCGCCGTGCCGGGCCAGAAACGCCACCCGCTGGCCAAGCAGCGTGCCGACCCGGATCGGACCGGACGGCGTGCCGTAGCGGGTGTCCACGGTGTGGCTGGTGACGTCATCAAGCTGGGCCAGCTTGTAGACGCCGGTGCCGCCGATGACGGCCAGTGAAATCGCTTCCATCATTCCTTCATCGCGTAGATGGCCGGCACGCAACGCAGTGCCTCGTTGACGTCCATGCCAAAACCGAACACATAGCGGTCCGGCAGTTCGACACCGGCGTAGTCCGCCTTGACGTCCGGCAGCGCGCGGTCGTGCTTCTTGACCGTCAACGCGGCAATGCGCACGTCGGTGGCGCCCTGCTCCAGACACCAGGTGCGCACGCCCTGCAGGGTGAAGCCTTCATCGAGGATGTCGTCGACCAGCAGCACGCGGCGGCCGAACAGCGAGGTGGCCGGCTTGTGCTTCCAGACCAGCTCGCCGCCGGTGGTTTCACCGCGATAGCGGGTGGCATGCAGGTAATCGAACTGCACGTCCTGGCCTCGCGCGCCCAGCTCCAGCGCGAGCTGGCCGGCGAACGGCAGCGCACCGTGCATGATCGACAGGAACAGCGGCACCTCGCCTTTGTAGTCGGCCGCAATGGCATCGGCAATGGTGCCGATGGCCTTGTCGATGGTGGGGCGGTCAACCAGCAGGTCGGCCTGGGCCAGCGCCTGGGAAATGGTGAGGTTGGGCATCAGACGGTTCTTCCAAGGGATTCAAGCAAACGGGATTGGGTGCTGCCATGACGGGCATCGGCCAACAGGCCATCCCAGCCAAGGCCGCCGCGGCCGATCAGGCCAAGCAATGCGGCGGTATTGAGAGTGCGGCCCTGCACGGCCTGCAGGGCGTCGTCGACGAGTTCGGGATGGCATACCAGCACGACGTCGCAGCCGGCATCCAGATGCGCATGGACGCGGGCCGTAACGCCGCCGGCCGAGAACGACGCGGCCATGCCGATGTCGTCGGAAAACACCACGCCGCGGAACCCCATTTCGGTGCGCAGGATCTGCTGGATCCAGCGCGGCGAATAGCCCGCCGGTTCAGCGGCCACCTGCGGATAGACCACGTGCGCCATCATCACCGCGTCGGCTCCGGCGTCGATGCCGGCGGCAAACGGGATGAGGTCCAGCGCACGCAGTTCATCCAGCGAACGTGGGTCGCTGGCGTTGTCGACGTGGGTATCTTCGAGCACGGTGCCGTGACCGGGGAAATGCTTCAGGGTGGCCGCCATGCCGACGCTGTGCATGCCACGCACGTAGGCGCGGGTGAAGGCGGCGACCACCTGTGGGTCCGCGCTGAAGGCGCGGTCGCCGATGGCGCGATTGCCGCGGCCGAGGTCGACCACCGGGGCAAAGCTCAGATCCACGCCGCTGGCCCGCACCTCGCTGGCCATCAGCCAGGCGTGCTGCTCGGCCAGTGCCAATGCGGCTTCGGGGTCCTGCGCATACAGTGCATCAAAGCCCTGCAGCGGCGGCAATGCCGAATACCCTTCGCGGAAGCGCTGCACACGGCCGCCTTCCTGGTCCACGCAGATCAGCAGCGGACGCGGCGCGGCGGCGCGCAGGGCGGCCGACAGCTCGGCGACCTGCTGGCGCGAGGCGAAGTTGCGCTTGAACAGAATGACGCCAGCCACGGCGTCGTGCTGCAGCCAATCGCGTTCCTGGGCGGTGAGTTCGGTCCCGGCAACGCCGATCACGAGCATGGGTGGTTCTCCGAAGCGGAGCGCCGTGATGGCGCACCGCCGCATTGTCGCAGAACCCGGGTCATGGCGGAAACGCGGGAGAAACCGGCCGAGGCGATGCCTGGATCTACCTTTCCGATTCAGACCACTGGTTATAAGGGCGGGCAGCCAGCGCGAGGTTGTAATAGCGGACCTGGTCGGTGACCTCTTCTCCTGCCCATTCAGGTAGTTCTATTGCCTGATCGGCCTGCTCCAGCTCGACCTCGGCCACCACCAGCCCGGCGTTATCCCCCAGGAACTCGTCCACTTCCCACAGCAGCCCACCGTGGCGGACCAGATGCCGGCGCTTGTCGATCAGCCCACCCACGCACAGCGCCAACAATGCGCGCGCTTCGTCGACCGGGATCGGGTAGTCGAACTCCTGCCGGGTATGGCCGATCTCGCGCGACTTGAGGTTGAGAAACGCCTGTTCGCCCTGGATGCGGACCCGCACCGACGCCTTCTGCGCCCCGCTGTCGAGCGAGGCGGTATCGTTGAGATAGCCCTGGGCCATGGGAATGACCTCATGCGCCTGGACGCGCCAGGCGTCGGAGGTCACCCGATACTTGCGTTCGATTTCCAGCGGCATCAGCGGCGCTCGAAGACAGCGATGCTTTCAACATGCGCCGTGTGCGGGAACATGTCCATGGCCCCGGCGCTGACCAGGGTGAAACCCTGCTCATTGACCAGGTAACCGGCATCACGGGCCAGCGAGCCCGGGTGGCAGCTGACGTACACGATGCGTTTGAACTGCTTCAGCGGCAGCTGCTGCAGCACTTCGATCGCCCCTGAACGCGGCGGGTCCAGCAGCAGCTTGTCAAACCCCTGCCGCATCCAGCCAGCCTGGCGCTGGTCCTGGGTGAGGTCGGCCGAGAAGAACTGCGCATTCGGCAGTCCGTTGCGCTCGGCGTTCTCCTTCGCGCGCGCCACCAGTCCGGCGTCCCCTTCAACGCCGACTACTTCGCGCACGGTGCGCGCCAGCGGCAGGGTGAAGTTGCCCAATCCGCAGAACAGGTCCAACACGCGCTCATCCGGCCCCGCATCGAGCAGGTCCAGGGCCAGCTGGATCATCTTCACGTTGAGCTTGGCGTTGACCTGGATGAAGTCCAGCGGCCGGAACGCCAGTTCCACGTTCCACGGCTCCAGTCTGAACGACAGCGGGACCTCAGCCGGCCACAGCGGCTGCACCGACTCCACGCCGCCGGGCTGCAGCGAAATGGCAAAGCCATGTTCCTGTCCGAACCCGATCCATGCCGCGCGGTCGCTGTCGCTGAGCGGCTGCATGTGGCGGATGGTCAGCATCACCGCCTGGTCGCCGGCGATGAACTCGATCTGCGGGATGTCCCGCTTGCCGTCGAGGGTCTCGATGAAGGCCGACAGCGCCGATACCTTGGTGCCCACTTCCGGAATGACCGTCAGGCACTGGCTGAGGTCCGCAACGAAGCGCGGGTCCTGTTCGCGGAATCCGACCAGGGTCTTGTCCTTCTTCTCCACCCGGCGCACAGAGAAGCGCCCCTTGCGGCGATAACCCCAGCTGTCACCCACCAGCGGGGGCAGAACCGTGCCGGGAGCGACATGACCGATCCGGGTCAGGTTGTCCATCAGCACCCGCTGCTTGGCCACGATCTGCTGCGACTCTTCCAGGTGCTGCAGCACGCAGCCGGCGCACACGCCGAAATGCGGGCAGCGCGGCTCAACCCGTTGTGACGACGGCTGCAGCACCTCCACGGTGCGCGCCTCGTCGAAATGACGATTGCGGGCGGTCGGTTCGGCGCGGACGACTTCGCCGGGCAGCGCACCGGTGATGAAGGTGACCTTGCCACCCTCCCCTTCGCGGCGGGCCACGCCACGGCCGTCGTGGCTCAGGTCTAGGATGTCGGTCTGGAACGGGGTACGGTCAAGTCGGGAGCGGGATCGGGCCACGTGGCAACAGGCTGCGGGCAAAAGGGTGCGTATTGTCGCAGATACCGCAACCGGGGTTGACCGCTTGGCGCGTAGACAGCTTGCACACCGCGACATCATGTTTAATATGGCCCCAGCTGACATGGAGGCAGCCGTTATGCAGATGACCCCCCGGGAGTCCCTACCCCGCTTGCTGCTCGTCGAGGACGACACCATCAGCCGTGGCTTTTTCAAAGCCGCGCTGGAAGCCCTTCCTGCCGAAGTGGACACCGCTGACTCACTTGCCAGCGCCATGGATCGCGGTTGTGCGGCCCGTCACGACCTGTGGCTGATCGACGTAAACCTGCCCGATGGTAATGGCAGCGAGCTTCTGCAGCGGCTGCGCCGCAGCCGTCCGGACACCCCGGCGCTGGCCCATACCGCCGATGCGGACACCAGCATCCATGCAAGGCTGCGCGACGCCGGCTTCCGCGAGACACTGGTGAAGCCCCTCACCGGCGAACAGCTGCTGCAGGCAGTGCGCCGCGCACTGGCGAACAGTTCCGGGGTGAATGCGACATCCACGCCGGATCTGGAAGGCGAGCGCGAGGACTGGGATGAGATCACCGCCCTGGCCGCGCTGAACGGGCAGCGTCAACATCTGATCGCGCTCCGTGAATTGTTCCTGGCAGAACTGCCTGGCGTGCGCGATGCCGTGGACCAGGCGGTGCAGCAACATGACGAACCGGCGCTGCGTGGCCAGTTACACCGGCTGCAGGCCAGTTGCGGCTTCGTGGGCGCGGCGCGATTGGCGCGGGCGGTGCGGCAGCTGCACCAGGCACCTGAATCTGTCGGCGCGCAGACGCAGTTCCGCGCGGCGGTGGAATCGTTGTTGCATTGAAGGGTGCCTTGGATCGCCCGCCCAGGTTCGTAGTGTCGTAGAGCCACGCCTTGCGTGGCTTCGACGGGCTGGACGCGAGGAGCAGCCACGCAGGGCGTGGCTCTACCGGGGCAATGCCTCGATCATCTCCCAGGATTTCAATCCGCGCCCGCCCAGGTGGTGCAGCAGCACCGTGCGCATCGGCCTTCTCAGGCTTGCCAGGTCATCAGTGCCCGGCATCTCATCTGCCGCCAGCGCCAGCAACGCACTGCCGGTGGCGGTACCACGCCGCGCATCGATGCCGCGCTCGCTGAGCAGGCGGCGCGGACCCTCCAGCGGGTCCAGCTCATAGCGCGCGGCGGGGTCGATGGCCTCGCCGTCACTGGCACAGGTCAGGTCAAAGCCAAAACCCAGCCCCTCCAGCAGATCGCGTTCAAATCGACGCAGGGTCCACGCCAGTGGCTCGGCCAGCGCTAGCCGTTGCCGCACCTGGCCATACGCGTCATAGATCTCAGGCACCGGGTCCTGTCGCGGAGCCAGCCGCAGCAGCAGTTCGTTGATGTAGAACCCTGCCAGCATGGGTTCGCCGGTCAGGCGCGGTGCCGCATCCAGCGCCTCGGCCTGGCGCAGCTGGGCGAGCTCGCCGCGCTGCACCGCACTCAGGCGGATCCACTGCAGAGGCTGCAACGCCGCCCGCAGCGCCTGGCTGCGCGGGCTGCTGACGCCACGCGCCAGCACCCCGAGTCGTCCGTGCTGCTCGGTCAGTACTTCCACCAGCAGGCTGGTTTCGCGCCAGGCCCGGGCGTGCAGGACGAAAGCCGGTTCGTCATCAATGCGCATCGCTCAGCCACTATGGCAAGGCGCGCCGCAAAGGCGGGCACGCCGGGAGAGTCATTCGTAGCCGAACGCCTTGAGCGCGGCTTCGTCGTCGGACCAGCCTTCGCGCACACGCACCCAGGTTTCCAGGAACACTTTCGCCCCGAACAGACGCTCCATCTGCAGGCGCGACTTGGCCCCGATCTCTTTCAGCCGGGTCCCGCCCTTGCCGATCACGATCGCCTTCTGGCCCTCGCGCTCGACCCAGATCACCGCACCGATGCGCAGCAGGTTGCCGTCTTCGGCAAAGCGTTCGATTTCCACGGTGGTGGCGTACGGCAGCTCTTCGCCCAGCTGACGCATCAACTGTTCACGCACCAGTTCGCCGGCCAGGAAGCGCTGGCTGCGGTCGGTGATTTCGTCTTCGCCGAACATCGGCGGCGCTTCGGGCAGCAGTTTGAGCAGGTCGCGCACCAGCGCTTCCAGACCATTGCGCTTCTGCGCCGAGATCGGATGGACGGCAGCGAACGTACGACCTTCGGTGATCTGCTGCAGGAACGGCAGCAGTGCGCCCTTGTCCTTCAGCCGGTCAACCTTGTTGACCACCAGCACCACCGGAATGCCGGCATCGCTGAGCACGTTGAAGGCCAGGGTGTCTTCTTCGTCCCAACGGCCCGCCTCGATGACCAGCATGCCCGCGTCCACGCCCTCGAGCGAGCCGCGTGCGGCGCGGTTCATCACCCGGTTCATGGCGCGCTTCTGCACTTTGTGCAGGCCGGGGGTATCGACCAGCACGATCTGGCCGTCCGGGTAACTGGCAATGCCGAGCAGCCGGTGGCGGGTGGTCTGCGGCCGGTTGGAGACAATGCTGATCTTGGCCCCGACCAAAGCGTTGGTCAGCGTGGACTTGCCGACGTTGGGGCGGCCGATGACGGCAACGCTGCCGCAATGATGGGAGGATGCTTCGCTCACTTGGAATCCAGTTGCTCGAGGGCGGCAGCAGCCGCCTGTTGTTCGGCCAGTCGTCGCGAGGCCCCTTCGCCTTCGGTACTGACAGCGGGTTCGGTTACGCAACAGCGTACCCGGAAGGTCTTGGCGTGGTCGTCACCCGACTCTGACACCAGTTCGTACTGCGGCAGGGCCTTCTGCCGGGCCTGCAGCCACTCCTGCAGGCGGGTCTTGGGGTCCTTTTCGGGGCGGCCGGTGGCGGGCAGGGCCTCCATCGAGGCGCTGAACCACGGCAGCACCACCGCCTGGCAGGCGGCAAAGCCGGCATCCAGGTAAATGGCAGCCACCACCGCTTCCAGGGCGTCGGCCAGGATCGAGTCGCGACGATGGCCGCCCGACTTCATTTCCCCGGGTCCCAGGGTCAGACGGTCGCCCAGCTCCAGGCTGCGCGCGATGACCGCCAGTGCGCCTTCACGCACCAGTTCGGCACGGGCGCGGGTCAGCGCACCCTCGTCAGCCTTGGGCCAGCGCTGGTACAGCGCCTGCGCCACCATCATGTTGACGATGCTGTCGCCCAGGAATTCCAGCCGCTCGTTGTTCGGCGTGCCGGCGCTGCGATGCGTCAGGGCCTGCAGCAGCAGGCCCGGGTCGTTGAATGCGTGACCAATGCGGTCACCACGTTGGAAGGTGTTATTGGGCACCGCTGAAGGTCAGTTCCTGATTGGTTTCAAACTTGCCGACCACGTCCAGGTTGCCCACCAGCGGGCGGCGCACCTCGTAGTTGACGATCATGTCCCAGCCGCCGTTGATGCGCTTCATCTTCACGTTCTCCGGCTTCACGTTCTCGGAGTAGTTGATGTACAGGCGGCGGAAGAACATCTGCTGCACCTGCCCGGGCTCCATGCCCGCCACGCCCTGCTCCTTCGCCAAACCCTTCAGCGCGGCCTTCACAGCGTAGTATTCCTGGTACATCGGGAACAGCTTCATCGCGACATAAAGGCCAAAGCCGACCACGATGGCTACCGCCAGGAACGAGGTCAAGGTCATGCCGCGCTGCGTTTTCATCGTCTTCATTGCGTTCTCCCCAGATACGCGTAGGTAATGAATCAGTTGATCCCGGTGCCGATCCGCGACGGTTCGAAACCGTCCTTGCAGAACCAGCCCGAGCAGTTCAGCCAGATCAGGAACGCCTTGCCGCGGAGATTTTCCTCCGGCAGCAGGCCCCAGAAGCGGCCGTCGTCACTGTTGTCACGGTTGTCGCCCATCACCAGATACTTGCCCGGCGGGACGGTCCACTGGCCCTCACCCCGGGGGTAATCGGTTTCCAGCACGGTATGGGTACGGCCCGGCAGCTGCTCCACCAGCAGCGTGGCACCTTCGCCCTGCCCACGGTGGCCAGCATACAGCCCCTTGTTCTCGTACTTCACCGGTTCGCCGTTCAGGACCAGCGAATCGCCCTGGAACACGACCTCGTCACCGGGCACGCCGATCACGCGCTTGATGAAGTTCTCACCCTTGTTCGGGTCGGTGTCGGAATGGCCCGGGAAGTGGAACACCACGACATCGCCGCGCTCGGGCTCGCCCACCGGCACCACCTTGGCGTTGTTCAGCGGCAGGCGCAGGCCGTAGGCGAACTTGTTGACCAGGATGAAGTCGCCGATCAGCAGGTTGGGCATCATCGAGCTGGACGGAATCTTGTACGGCTCGGCAATGAAGCTGCGCACCACCAGCACGATGGCCAGCACCGGGAAGAACGCCCGCGAGTAGTCCACCAGCACCGGTTCGGAATCCAGCAGGCCGGCACGCGCGGCACGGCGCTTGGCGAAGTACAGCTTGTCGGCCAGCAGGATCAGGCCGGACGACAGGGTCAGCACGACCAGAAGGATTTCAAACAGTTTCATGCGGTGTCCTTGGGAACGGGTACGGCGGCGCGGAGTGCGGGCTTACTTGTCCATCTGCAGCACGGCGAGGAAGGCTTCCTGCGGAATCTCCACCCGGCCCACCTGCTTCATGCGCTTCTTGCCTTCCTTCTGCTTCTCCAGCAGCTTCTTCTTGCGCGAAACGTCGCCACCATAGCACTTGGCCAGCACGTTCTTGCGCATGGCCTTGACCGTGGTGCGGGCGATGATCTGCGAGCCGACCGCGGCCTGGATGGCAACGTCGAACATCTGCCGGGGAATGAGATCCTTCATCTTCTCGCACAGCTCGCGACCGCGACGGTCGGCATGGCTGCGGTGCACGATCAGCGACAGCGCATCGACCTTGTCACCGTTGATCAGCACATCCACGCGCACGAACGGGCCGGCATCGAAGCGCACGAAGTGGTAGTCCAGCGAGGCATAGCCGCGGCTGACCGACTTCAACTTGTCGAAGAAGTCCAGCACCACTTCGGCCATCGGCAGCTCGTAGCTGATCTGCACCTGGCTGCCCAGATAGTTGATGCCGATCTGGCTACCGCGCTTTTCCTCGCACAGCTTGATGATGTTGCCGATGTACTCCTCGGGAGTAAGCACATTGGCGCGGATGATCGGCTCGCGGATTTCCTCGACCATGTTCACCGGCGGCAGCTTGGCCGGATTGTCCATGTTGACGATGGAACCGTCGGTCTTGAGCACTTCATACACCACGGTCGGCGCGGTGCTGATCAGGTCCAGGTTGTATTCGCGCTCCAGGCGTTCCTGCACGATTTCCATGTGCAGCATGCCGAGGAAGCCGCATCGGAAGCCGAAGCCCATGGCTTCGGAGCTTTCCGGCTCGAAGCGCAGCGCGGCGTCGTTCAGGCGCAGCTTGTCCAGTGCTTCGCGCAGGTCCGGGTAGTCTTCAGCATCAACCGGGAACAGGCCCGCGAACACGCGCGGCTGCATTTCCTGGAAGCCCGGCAGCGGCTTCGGAGCCGGGTCGCCGGCCAGGGTCAGGGTGTCGCCCACGGGCGCACCGTGCACATCCTTGATGCTGGCCGTCACCCAGCCCACCTCGCCCGCCCGCAGTGCCGGCAGCACTTTGCGCTTCGGGGTGAACACGCCGACGTTGTCGACCTGGTGGTTGCGGCCGGTGGACATCACCTGCAGCTTGTCGCCGGGCTTGATCTCGCCCTGCATCACGCGCACCAGCGAGACCACGCCCAGGTAGTTGTCGAACCAGGAATCGATGATCAGCGCCTGCAGCTTCTCGGTGTCACGCGGCTGCGGCGGCGGAATGCGGTGCACGATGGCTTCCAGCACGTCCTGCACGTTCAGGCCGGTCTTGGCGCTGACCGGCACCGCGTCACTGGCGTCGATGCCGATCACGGCTTCGATCTCGCCCTTGGCACGGTCGATGTCAGCAGTGGGCAGGTCGATCTTGTTGATCACCGGCACCACTTCCAGCCCCTGCTCCACCGCGGTGTAGCAGTTGGCGACCGACTGCGCTTCCACGCCCTGGGCCGCATCGACCACCAGCAGCGCGCCTTCACAGGCGGCCAGCGAGCGGCTGACTTCGTAGGAGAAGTCAACGTGCCCGGGGGTGTCGATGAAGTTCAGATGGTAGGTCTGCCCATCCTTGGCCACGTACGGCAGCGACACCGACTGGGCCTTGATGGTGATGCCACGCTCACGCTCGATCGGATTGGAGTCGAGCACCTGCGCCTCCATCTCGCGGGCCTGGAGGCCGCCACAGAGCTGGATGATGCGGTCGGCCAGCGTGGACTTGCCGTGGTCGACGTGGGCGATGATGGAGAAGTTGCGGATGTTCCGCATCGAATCAGAGGACATAGGTGGCGGCGGCGCGGCGCGTCGTCAGGATAACGGTGCATTATCGCATGAGCAGCCCGGTCCGGTGCGTCCCCGGCCGCCGAACGCCGATTCCAGGGGCCGGACACGACCGGGCCCGCCGAAGCGGGCCCGGCAAACAACGCTACCCCAAGGGTTACGGGGCAACCCGGATCGGCACGAAGGAGGTATTGCCGCCCAAGCGGATCAGCAGCATGACCACATCGCCTTTGCCGTAACCGGCCAGGGCTTTGTTCAAGTCGGCCACGCTGCCGACCGGGGTGCGCCCGACCTGCAGGATGACCATGCCCGGCCGAAGCCCGGCATCACGGGCCGACTGGCCGGTGACCTTGGTGATGCTGACGCCTTCGCCGGCGTCCAGCTGATTGCTTCTGCGCTGAGCGGCGGTCAGGTCAATGACTTCCAGCCCCAGCAGGGCATTGGCCCCGGACTGCGGCTTGGCGGCTTCGGCCCCGGCGTTGGCGGTTGCGCCCCGGGCGGCGTCTTCAGCCAGCTCGGTCAGGGTGGCGGTCAGCTCGCGCTCCTTGCCGTCGCGCAGCACCACCAGCCGGACCTTGCTGCCCGGCGGCAGCGCACCGATCAGCGGCGGCAGGTCGCTGAAGGTGTTCACGGCGGTCCCGTTGACCGAGCGGATCACGTCACCCACTTCCAGGCCGGCCTTGGCGGCGGCGCTGCCGGGCACCAGCTCATTGACCAGCGCACCACGGCTGTCAGGCAGCTTGAAGCCCTGCGCCACGTCGCCGGTGATGGCCCCGACAATCGCGCCCAGCTGACCCCGGCTGACCCGGCCGGTCTTCTTGATCTGCTCCACGGCCCCCATCGCCAGGTCGATCGGAATGGCGAAGCTGATGCCCATGTAGCCGCCGGAGGCGGAGAATATCTGCGAGTTGATGCCGACCACCTCACCGCGGGTATTGAGCAGCGGACCGCCCGAATTGCCTTGGTTGATGGCAACGTCGGTCTGGATGAACGGCACGTAGCGCTGGTCCTGGCCGCCGGTACTGCGACCGACCGCGCTGACCACGCCAGCGGTGACCGAGTTGTCCAGGCCGAACGGCGAGCCGATCGCCACCACCCACTGGCCCGGCTTCAGCGTATTGGAATCGCCCACGCGCACGGTCGGCAGGTTCCTGCCTTCGATCTTCAGCAGGGCCACGTCGTACTGCTGGTCGCTGCCGATCACCTTGGCGGTGAACTCGCGGCGGTCACCCAGCTTGACCTTCACTTCCCCGGCATCGGCGACCACGTGGTGGTTGGTCAGCACGTACCCGTCCGGCGAAATGATGAAACCCGAGCCCATGCCGCGGCCGCGGATGCTGGGGCCTTCATCGCCGCCGCCCGGGCCCTGCCCGGGCATCGGGAAGTCCGGACCGAAGAAGCGGCGGAAGAACTCCGGCATCTCCTCGTCGCTGGGACCGGCCCCGCGCGCCTGGCGGTTGCTGCGCACGATGGTGGTTTCAATGTTGACCACGCCCGGGCCGACCTGTTCAACCAGATTGGTGAAATCAGGCAGCCCGGTGACCAGCGGCGCAGCGGGCGCACGCGGTGCCTGCGCGGCGGCGGTGGCCGCAGGCGGCTGCGGGGCCTGGGCACAGGCGATCAGGGGAAGGGTCATGGCCAGCAGGGCCATGGCCTGCGTGCGGGTACGGGCGCTCATCAGACGCGAACCTCCGAGTCAGGAATCAATAGCTGGGAAAGGGAACAGGGGAAACGCAGGACCGGTCAGTCCTGCGTGCGCGGCAGCGGGACCGGTTCGGCCTCCTGCAGACGCGGTTCGAACGGGTAGAACGCAGCCTGCGGCTGCGGGCTGGAGAAGCTGGCATTGAGGGCACCGTCAGCGCCCAGCGTGGAACGCGGCCACGGCTTGGCCTGCAGCCCACTGGCGTTGCCGAACGGCAGTTCGCGCGCCGCGCTGGCAGGCACGGTCGGAGCCAGCGGAGCCTGGCTGGCCACGGCACGCTGCGGTTCTGCCGTGCGCGCGGCGACGCTGCGCGCGGCCTGCTGGTTGCGGGTGGCGCTGGGCCGGCGCGCGCTGGTCGCAGCAGCAGGCACCGCCGCCACCGCCAGTGCGGCTTCGGCAACGGCAGCCCCCGCCGCGGGCGATGCCGGCACGCCCGGGGCCGAGGGAGGCAGCTCGGCCTGGCTGGCGAACACCGGCATGGCGGGTTCGGCCGGAGCCTGTTCCGGGAGCTGCTCGCGGGTCATGAACAGGGCAACCGCAGCGACCGACGCGGCCAAGGCGGCACTGCCGCCCCAGCGACGCCAGCCACGACGCTCGCGCGGGTTCTGCACGGGTGCGGCCTGCGGGGCGGGCTCTTCCGCCACCGCCGCCTGCACCCGGGCGGCGAAATCAACCGGGGCTGGCGCGCAGGCCTGGCCACGCAGCACATCGCCCAGCAGCTGCCAGCGCTCGTGGCAGCCGGCCAGTGCATCGTCGTGTTCCAGCCGGCGCAGCATGAAGCGGGCTTCGTCGGCACTCAATTCGCCATCGATCAGCGCCGACAGCTGCTGGCGATGATGGGCATCGAACTTGTCCGGCACGTGGCCGGCGGAATCTGCATTGGGATTTTCTGGGTTCATACGCGGCTCTTCTCGCGGGTGGCGCTGCCCACATCCAGCAGCGGCCGGAGTTCGGTGTCGATCGCCTCACGGGCGCGGAAGATCCGCGACCGCACGGTGCCGATCGGGCACCCCATCTTCTGCGCGATTTCCTCGTAGCTCAGGCCATCCACCTCGCGCAGGGTAATGGCGGAACGCAGTTCTTCCGGCAGCGACGAGACCGCCTTCATGACTGTGTTTTCCAGTTCCTGGCGCATCAGCTCACGCTCCGGCGTGTCGGTGTCGCGCAGGCGGGTACCGCTGTCGAACTGCTCGGCGTCCCCGATGTCGATGTCATCGGTGGGCGGGCGGCGGTTGTGGGCGGCAAGGTGGTTCTTGGCAGTATTCACGGCGATCCTGTGCAACCAGGTGTAGAACTGGGCGTCGCCACGGAAGCTGTTGATCGCGCGATACGCGCGGACAAAAGTGTCCTGGGCCACGTCCTGACATTCACTCCAGTCGGCGATGTAGCGCCCGATGAGGGCGACAATCCGGTGCTGGTACTTGCGCACCAGCACATCGAACGCCGCGCTCTCGCCGCGCTGCACGCGCCGGACCAGTTCCAGATCCAGCTCCTGTGGTGTTTCAACCTCGGCCATGCGGGGCCGCACTCCTGTCAGCCCAACCGACGTCGGGCAATGAGACTGCCAATCCCGGGAAAAGTTCAGCGCTCCGTGAGGAATGCCGTACCAGCTTTTAACCACCGTTCCGTTAAGGTTTCCGCTCACGGTCGTGAACGGTCGTTGCGGATACCCCAGCTATAGGGATTTGACGGGGAGGAAACAACCTCTGGATCATAGCCCCCTTCTCCATACACAACCGGATGGAACGTCCCCATGCTCTCAGGCTTCGATGGGCTCCGCTTCTCGCATTGGCACCCACAGATCCGTGACGATGGTGTCGTGGTGCTCAGCCTTGACCGCCAGGACAGCAGCGTCAACGCCATGTCCCAGGATGTGCTGCTGGAACTGGGCGACCTGGTGGAGCGGCTGGCGCTGGACCCGCCCAAGGCGGTGGTGGTGCAGTCGATCAAGCCGGCCGGCTTCATTGCCGGCGCGGACCTGAAGGAATTCCAGGAGTTCGACCGCCGCGGCACCGTCAATGACGCCATCCGCCGCGGCCAGACCGTCTACCAGAAGCTGTCCGAGCTGCCCTGCCCGACCGTGGCCGCCATCCACGGCCACTGCCTGGGTGGCGGCACCGAGCTCGCGCTGGCCTGCCGCTACCGCGTGGCCTCCAATGACGCCAGCACCCGGATCGGCCTGCCGGAGACCCAGCTCGGGATCTTTCCCGGCTGGGGCGGCAGCGCGCGCCTGCCGCAGCTGGTCGGCGCGCCGGCGGCGATGGACCTGATGCTGACCGGCCGCACCCTGTCGGCTTCTGCGGCCCGCAACATCGGCCTGGTCGATAAAGTGGTCGCGCCGGCGGTGCTGCTGGATACCGCCGTGGCCCTGGGCCTGTCGGGAACCACCCGCCCGTTCAAGCAGCGCGCCACCGCCTGGGCGACCAATACCTGGCTGGCGCGCAAGCTGCTGGCCCCGCAGATGGCCAAGCAGGTGGCACGCAAAGCCAAGAAGGACCATTACCCGGCCCCTTACGCCTTGATCAACACTTGGGCACGCAGCGGCGGCAGCCCGATCCAGACCCGCCTGGACGCCGAGCGCCGCGCCGTGGTCAAGCTGGCCAGCACCCCGACCGCGCGCAATCTGATCCGCATCTTCTTCCTGACCGAACGCCTGAAGGCCTTGGGCGGCAAAGACCACGGCATCCGCCACGTGCATGTGGTCGGGGCTGGCGTGATGGGCGGCGACATTGCCGCGTGGTCGGCCTACAAGGGCTTCGAGGTCACCCTGCAGGACCGCGAGCAGCGCTTCATCGACCCGGCCATGGAACGTGCACAGGCCCTGTTCGCCAAGAAGGTGAAGGAGGACAGCAAGCGCCCGGCAGTGGCGGCGCGACTGAAGGCCGACCTCGCTGGCGACGGCGTGGCCCAGGCCGACCTGGTCATTGAAGCCATCATCGAGAACCCGGAAGCCAAGCGTGCGCTGTACCAGACGCTGGAGCCCAAGATGAAGGCTGATGCGCTGCTGACCACCAACACGTCTTCCATTCCGCTGGTGGAGCTGCGCGACCACATCCAGCGCCCTGCCCAGTTCGCCGGCCTGCATTACTTCAACCCGGTCGCACAGATGCCGCTGGTGGAAATCATCCACCACGACGGCATGGACCCGCAGACCGAACAGCGACTGGCCGGCTTCTGCAAGGCACTGGGCAAGTTCCCGGTGCCGGTGGCCGGTACGCCGGGCTTCCTGGTCAACCGCGTCCTGTTCCCGTACATGCTGGAAGCAGCGACCGCCTATGCCGAAGGCGTGCCTGGACCGGTGATCGACAAGGCGGCAGTGAAGTTCGGCATGCCGATGGGCCCAATCGAGCTGCTCGACACCGTCGGGCTGGACGTGGCCGCGGGTGTCGGTCATGAGCTGGCACCGTTCCTGGGCCTGCAGATTCCGGCGGCGTTGCAGACCGTCGAGCCGGGCAAGCGCGGCAAGAAGGACGGCCAGGGCATCTATAAATGGGAGAACGGTCGCGCGCAGAAGCCCGACGTGCCGGCCAACTACCAGGCCCCCGCAGATCTGGAAGACCGCCTGATTCTGCCGCTGCTCAACGAGGCCGTTGCCTGTCTGCACGAAGGCGTGGTGGCCGACGCTGACCTGCTGGACGCCGGGGTCATCTTCGGTACCGGTTTCGCCCCGTTCCGCGGTGGCCCGATCCAGCACATCCGCGCCACGGGTGCCGACGCGCTGGTGGAGCGCCTGAAGCTGCTGCAGCAGCGTTATGGGGACCGTTTTGCGCCGCGTCCGGGTTGGGATTCCGCGGTGCTGCGCGAACCGGTGGTGTGAGGGGGATGCCGGCCAGCGGCCGGCACTACCTACACGCGTGTCAGCAGATGTCCGACAAAGCTGCAGGCGTGTACCTGATGCATTGATTTTTGTCGCCTCGATAGCCTGCAAGAGCAGCCCGCACCTGTGCGGGCCTGCGTCTCACTCTCTCTATTGAGGATCCAATGAAAAAACTGTTTTCGGTTGTACCGCTTGCCGCCGCAGTGCTGGTCCCGGTGCTGGCGTCCGCTTCGGTCGGAACCACGGTCATGAAGACCTTCCACGGTCACGGCGTCGCCCACGACCAGGCCATTGCCCATGCCCTTGCCAGCAGCGATGCGTGGGAACAGGCGGCCGCTGAAGGGTTTGGCAACTGTGTGGAAACCTCTCGATTCATCGTCCACGCGGCCGAGGGTTGGCAGGTGACGTCGGTGCAGCAGTGCGCGCGTCTGTAAGCGCCCGCTAGAAAATATCCTCTGGCCCGGCGGCAACCGTCGGCGGGTCAGAGGGTATCCCGCGCCGCAACAGGCTGTTGCCCGAATGGGGCATCAAATGCCGCTGGTGCCGTGCCATGCTGGAGCTCTGTCCACGCCAGCGAGAACGCCTGCATGACCACCATCATCGCCCCGCGCGTCCACGATATCGGCGGCCTGGAAGTGCGCCGCGCCGTTCCCACTGAGCGGGCGCGCAGCGTTGGGCCGTTCGTGTTCGTCGACCAGATGGGTCCTGCGGTGCTGTCCGCCGGTGCCGGTATCGACGTGCGCCCACATCCGCACATCGGCTTGGCCACGGTCACTTTCCTGTGGTCCGGTGCGATTGGCCACCGCGACACGCTCGGTTCTGACCAGGTGATCCGCCCAGGCGATGTGAACTGGATGACCGCCGGCCGCGGCATCGCGCATTCCGAACGCACCCCGCCAGTGGAGCGCGAACACGACCACCCCTTGCATGGCATGCAGACCTGGGTGGCGTTGCCGAAAACCTTCGAGGAAACCGACCCTGCGTTCTACCACCACAGTGCCGCGACCCTGCCGCAGCAGCATCGCGACGGGGTGTGGCTGCGGGTGATTGCCGGCCGTGCCTATGGTGAGGAGTCGCCAGTGAAGGTATTCGCCGACACCCTGAACGTGGCGCTCGACCTGGAACCCGGCGCGGAACTGGACCTGGATACACGCCACAAGGAACGCGCGATCTACGTGCTGGAAGGCGAGTTGCAACTGGACGGCGTAGACGTGCCTGCACAGCATCTGATCCTGCCTGAGTTCAACGCACGTGGCCGGTTGCGCGCCAAGACGCCGGTCAAGGCGATGCTGCTCGGCGGCGAGCCGCTGGATGGCCCGCGTCACCTGTGGTGGAACTTCGTGTCCAGCTCGAAGGAGCGGATCGAGCAGGCCAAGCACGATTGGGAATCGGGGCGGTTCGGGACGATTCCGGGGGATGACAAGGAATTCATTCCGTTGCCGAGCTACTGACGTTGCCGGGCAAGCCCGGGACTACGTTCACGCGCTTTCACGCGATTTCCGCCGTTCGTCGGCAGCTGACACGGTCTTCACCCCGATGAACCGCGCTTCAGCTACGTTCGCCGCAGCCCTCCTCCCCCGGGCGTACGCGGAGACACACGATGAACATGGCAAAGCGACTGGCAGCCGAGCTGCTGGGTACGTTCTGGCTGGTGCTGGGCGGCTGCGGAAGCGCCGTGCTGGCAGCAAAGTTCGGCGGTGACGGCAACCCGCTGGGTATCGGCTTCGTCGGCGTGGCGCTGGCGTTCGGCCTGACCGTGCTGACCGGCGCGTATGCGTTCGGGCACGTATCCGGCGCGCATTTCAATCCGGCGGTAAGCGTCGGGCTTTGGACCGGCGGCCGCTTCCCTGCCCGCGACGTGGTGCCCTATATCCTGGCCCAGGTGGTGGGCGGGTTCCTGGCCGCCTGCATCCTGCTGCACATCGCCGGGGGCGCGCCGGGCTTCGGCATTGATGGCAGCCAGGCCGGGGCCTTCGCCAGCAACGGTTACGGGGCCCTGTCGCCCGGCGGCTACAGCGTGGCGGCGGCATTCCTGTGCGAGGTGGTGCTGACGGCCATGTTCCTGGTGGTGATCATGGGGGCCACCCATGGCCGCGCCCCGGCGGGATTCGCCCCGTTGGCGATCGGCCTTGCGTTGACCCTCATTCACCTGATCAGCATTCCGGTCACCAATACCTCGGTGAACCCGGCTCGCTCCACCGCCGTGGCGGTGTTCGCCGGCAGCGGTGCACTGAGCCAGCTGTGGCTGTTCTGGGTGGCCCCGCTGTTGGGCGGGGCGATTGGCGGCATTGTGTACAAATGGATCGGTGCCGAACCGCGCCTCGGCTGACCATACGCCTAGCCGGATTCAGATACATTTGAAACAGTTATTTGAAGATGCGGTCACATTCCGTTAAGGTCAAAATCACCAGCCCGTCACGTGACCGGAGATTGGACGCTCCTGTCCCGTGGCCCTGCCATTCGACTTCTTGGGGGAAGCATGAACGTCCTGCGCGCTGTTGTAACGCTGTGCCTGCTGTTGAGTGCCACCATGGCCTCGGCCCAGGCCACCGCCGAATGTCCCACTCTGCCCGCCGACAGTGGCCTGCAGTGGAAGGAACAGGCCGAGAACAACTACCTGTCGTGCAAAGCCACGACCGCTGACGGCCGCGAGGTTCTTAGCCTGATGCTGACCCAGCGCGACCCGGACATTCCGCTGTCGCGCCCGCTGCGTCAGGAGAAAGGCAGCTTTGCCGGTGAAGACATGTATTGGTACCTGCCCGACCTGGGCGGCCAGCAACCGCCGGGCTACGCGGATCGCCGCATGACCATCGTCAAGCTGGACAAGAACAAGTACGCGCAGATTGCGCTGTATCCGGGCGACGCCAAAGAGCTGGGTTCGCTGCAGACGCTGACCCGGGGCATGGCCTTGGGGTCGTCGGCGGTAGCGGCCGAGCGTTGATCGATCACCCGTCGCGGACGCAAGCCGGGCAAGCCCGGCTCTACCACCACGTCCGGTAACGCGCTCTTGTAGAGCCGGGCTCTGCCCGGCTGCTCTGCGCTCAGAAGCGGCCTTCCTGGAAATCCACAAAGGCCTGCATCAGTTCCTGGCGGGTGTTCATCACAAACGGCCCGTGACGCATCACCGGCTCCCGCAGCGGCCGGCCGGCGACCAGAATCAACCGGGCCCCTGGGGCACCCGCCTGCAGTTGAAGCACGTCACCGCCCCCCAGCACCGCCATCTGCTGAGCCGCCACCGGGCGTGCATCGTCACCCTGCCCCACCGTCAACTCCCCTTCGAACACATAGGCGAACGCGTTATGCCCTTCCGGCAGCACGTACTCCCAGGCCACGCCCGGCATGAGTTCGATGTCCAGATACAGCGGATCGGTGGCTGGCTGCGCAATGGGACCCACGGTGTCGCCCACCTGCCCGGCAATCACCTTCACCTGCACGCCCGCCGCCGGATGCACCACCGGAATGCGCTCGGGCGCGAATTCCTGGTACTTCGGGTCGGTCATCTTCTCGCGCGCCGGCAGATTGACCCAAAGCTGGAAGCCGCGCATGCGTCCGGATTCCTGTTCGGGCATCTCCGAATGCACCAGCCCGCGCCCGGCGGTCATCCACTGCACGCTGCCCGGGGTCAGCAGGCCCTCGTTGCCGTGGTTGTCCTTGTGCCGCATGCGCCCGTCCAGCATGTAGGTGACGGTTTCAAAGCCGCGGTGCGGGTGACTGGGGAAGCCGGCAATGTAGTCCTCGGCCTTGTCGGTGCCGAACTCGTCCAGCAGCAGGAACGGGTCCAGGTCCGGCAGGTCGGGGCCGCCGATGACGCGGGTCAGGCGCACGCCGGCCCCGTCAGAGGTGGGCATGCCACGAATGGTGCGCTGCACACGCACCGGGGTTGAGGCGCTCATGTTGACTCCATCGAAAGGTTACCCGGTACAAGATGGGCGCAGCCCCTGGAGCCGCCAACGGCCACGCCTGCAACCGATTGTTCCAAACTCAAGGCCCATACGACCAAAGTACTAGCGGTAAGCCGCCGTGTTTGCATTGACCCCGTCAATGACTGCGCAGACTCTTAACACGCACTCCAGGGAGACGCACATCTCATGAAAGGTTTTTCCAAGCTGGGCTGGGCCGCGCTCGCGCTGCTCGGCGCATTCTGTCTTGGCACCGTCGCACTGCGGCGGGGCGAGCACATCAATGCCTTGTGGATCGTGGTTGCCGCGGTCTCCATCTACCTCATCGCCTACCGCTTCTACAGCCTGTTCATTGCCGACAAGGTGATGCAGCTCGATCCCACCCGGGCCACGCCTGCGGTGATCAACAACGATGGCCTGGACTACGTGCCCACCAACAAGCACGTATTGTTCGGCCACCACTTCGCGGCCATTGCCGGTGCAGGCCCGCTGGTCGGGCCGGTGCTGGCGGCGCAGATGGGCTACCTGCCCGGCCTGCTCTGGCTGGTGGTCGGCGTGGTGCTGGCCGGCGCGGTGCAGGACTTCATGGTGCTGTTCCTGTCCAGCCGCCGCAACGGCCGCTCGCTGGGTGACCTGGTGCGCGAGGAAATGGGCCAGGTGCCTGGCACCATCGCCCTGTTCGGTGCGTTCCTGATCATGATCATCATCCTGGCCGTGCTGGCGATGGTGGTGGTGAAGGCGCTGGCGGAAAGCCCGTGGGGCATGTTCACCGTGATTGCGACGATGCCCATCGCGATCCTGATGGGCATCTACATGCGCTACATCCGCCCGGGCAAGATCGGTGAAATCTCCGTAGTCGGCCTGATCCTGCTGTTGCTGGCGATCTGGTACGGCGGCAAGATCGCAGCCGATCCGGTGTGGGGTCCGGCCTTCACCTTCACCGGCACGCAGATCACCTGGATGCTGATCGGCTACGGCTTCGTCGCTTCGGTGCTGCCGGTGTGGCTGCTGCTTGCACCGCGCGACTACCTGTCCACCTTCCTCAAGATCGGTACCATCGTCGCACTGGCGATCGGCATCCTGATCGTCATGCCGGAGCTGAAGATGCCGGCGCTGACCCAGTTCGCCGCCAGTGGCGACGGCCCGGTGTGGAAGGGCGGGATGTTCCCGTTCCTGTTCATCACCATCGCCTGCGGTGCCGTTTCGGGCTTCCACGCGCTGATCTCCTCGGGCACCACGCCCAAGCTGCTCGCCAATGAAAGTCACATGCGCTACATCGGCTACGGCGGCATGCTGATGGAATCGTTCGTGGCGGTGATGGCACTGGTGGCCGCGTCGATCATCGACCCGGGCATCTACTTCGCGATGAACAGCCCGGCGGCGGTGATCGGAGCGGATGCGGTGTCCGCCGCACACTACATCACCAACACCTGGGGCTTCACCATCACGCCGGAACAGCTGGAAGCCACCGCGGTGGCGATTGGCGAACCGACCATCCTGCACCGTGCCGGTGGTGCACCGACGTTGGCGGTGGGTATCGCGCAGATCCTGCATGAGGCCATTCCAAGCGGCAGCAACGCGATGATGGCGTTCTGGTACCACTTCGCGATTCTGTTCGAAGCCCTGTTCATCCTGACCGCCGTGGACGCAGGCACGCGTGCCGGCCGCTTCATGCTGCAGGACCTGCTGGGCAACTTCATTCCGGCACTGAAGAAGACCGAGTCGTGGACCGCCAACATCATCGCCACCGCCGGCTGTGTGGCGCTGTGGGGCTACCTGCTGTACACCGGCGTGGTCGATCCGTTCGGTGGCATCCAGACCTTGTGGCCGCTGTTCGGCATCTCCAACCAGATGCTGGCCGGCATTGCCCTGATGCTGGGCACGGTGGTGCTGTTCAAGATGAAGCGTGACCGCTACGCCTGGGTCACGGCGGTGCCGGCGGTGTGGCTGCTGATCTGCACCACCTACGCGGGGCTGATCAAGATCTTTGACAGCAACCCGGCGCAGGGCTTCCTGGCGCAGGCGCACAAGTTCCAGGACGCCATCGCCGCCGGCACCATCACTGCCCCGGCCAAGAGCGTGGCGCAGATGCAGCAGATCGTGGTCAACGCCTACGTCAACACGGGCCTGACCGTGCTGTTCCTGTTCGTGGTGTTCTCGATCCTGGCCTATGCGATCAAGACCATTGTGGTGGCGCGTCGTTCGCCGCAGCGCACGGACAAGGAAACCGCATACGTGAAGCTGGAACCGCACCAGATGGCGGACCTGTAATGGGTACCGGTCTTGTTCCTGTCAGTCAGTACCAGGCCCACCGCCGCCTCTGGCGGCGGCTGGTGCAGACCGCGCGCCTGTGCTGTGGCATTCCGGACTATGACAACTACGTTCGGCACGTGCTGGAAAAACATCCCGACCGCACACCGATGGACTACAAGACGTTCTTCCGCGAACGTCAGGAGGCGCGCTACAGCGGGCGCAACGGTGGTCGTTGTTGTTGACTGCCGGTTGACGTTTGAAATGAAAAAGGCGACGCAGATGCGTCGCCTTTTTTTGTGGAGCACTCAGGCTATGGCGTGAGCGAGCACGGTGAGTGGCCTGCTACCAGCGCCTCGAATCGCGCCAGCGACGGTTCGAAGCACTTTCGCAGTTCCGGGACCTGGTTGATCCGATCGCTTTCGGTGTACATGACCACGTGCATGGCTTCCACCAGCCGGGCGATTCGACCCAGAGGATCTTCAACCCGGCAACTGCTCCTCCCAAACGCTTCCAGGTCCACCCGGGCCGCCATCAGGCCCTTCTGGTGATTCAGACTCAGCGCCAGCACATCGCTCGGGTTGTAGCAGGTGGTGCAGACAATGTCGTAAGCCGGCGACATTTTCACCGCACCTCGGGCAGGGTCTTCATAGGTCACGCCGAAGTTCTTCAGATGTGCATCCCCGTTGCCAACGAGGACGGACAACGCGACCTGGTCAAAAAGTTGCGCCAGCGCCGCCGATCGATGCTCGCTCGAGCAATAGGCGGTGAGCACTTTGGCAACCTGCTCATAACTGAGCCGGTACTTCGCTTCCGCGTTGAGGCCCACCAGGGCAGCAACGTCTTCAAACCCGATTGGGGTTCCTGCCGGCGTTCGATCAAACCGGCGCATGACGAAGCGTTTGCCGTCCTCTGACAGGAAGAATTCCGGAACCGCAATTCCAGCCTCCCTTGCAATCGACATGCACAGGTACTCATTGATGGCCAGGCCCGGGAAATGGGCACCTTCAGTTTTGACGATGAGTTCCCGGGTAGGCAGAAGCGCCTTTCCGAACACTGCCGGCGTCTGCTCGGGAACCAGAAGCTTCGGCTGCATACCGGAGACACCTGACCGCATGAGGTATTCCTCGGCCAGTTCCTGGAACAAGTCGTGTGTTCCCTGGTCTGCCAGCACACGCCCAAGGTCCGCGCCTACGGCTCCCCCAACGGTGAAGTCGGGGCTTTCAAGCGAAACGCGACCGATCCCGGCTTCCCCTCCCGTCATTGCAAGCAGCAACATGGGATCAAGGTCCGTGGTTTTCCCGAACCGATGTTTCAGCATCTCCAGCATGTGACCTTCTGGAAGGTTCATCTGGAAAATGGCCATGGGTTCGGAGCCTTCGTAAGGCTGCATGACCACTGGCATGCCCAGCGAGACAGCGCACGATGGCAAGGCGTGCGGCGCGTAGGTAAAGGCGTAGTACCCCAGGTAGTCCAACTGCCCTGACAAGCCCTGCGGCGTCGATACCGTCATGGTTGTCCGCCGGTCCATCACGCGCCTCTGTCCGGCTTGCCGGGACGGGCTCGACCACGAGGCGGCTCCAGCAGTCCCAGCAGCGCCTGCATTTCCGCCGTAGTTGGCTTGAAGGCAGGCACCACGTTGAGTTCGGCCCCCATGCTTTCCAGTACCGCGACAGCCGTCCCCAGGGCAGTCCCGGCAGCCCCCTTCTCCAGTTCGATGATCGTTTTCCGGTTTACACCAGCGGCGGCAGCCAAGGCTTCCTGGCTCAGGCCGCGCTCGATGCGCATGCGCCTGATTTGATCGGCGAGTCGACTGAGAATGACGTCCTTCATGTCCGATATTATACACATGACCAAGGCCATGTCCTGAATATAGGACACATGATGTCCATTATCTGGGACTTTAAGATAGGAGTGTCCTATATTTTGGACACCCCAACACCCGGTAGCGCCGGCCGTTGGCCGGCCCTCAATACCGCCTGGGCCGGCCAACGGCCGGCGCTACCGGGTCACGCTGCCATGGGAAGTTACGCGCCCGCCATCCACTTCAGGATAAGGCCGGTCACGTACGCCAGGCCGGTACCGGTCGCATAGCCCACCGTACCCAGCAACACACCGACGGGTGCCAGCGTCGGGTGGAACGCCGCTGCCACTACCGGTGCCGACGCTGCCGCACCAATGTTGCCCTGCGAACCGATCGCAAAGAAGAACAAGGGCGCACGCAGCAGCTTGGCCACCACCCACAGCACCAGGATATGGGTCAGCATCCAGATCACGCCGAGCAGGAACAGCCACGGGCGATCCAGCAGCGAAAGCAGGTTCATCTGCATGCCGATGCAGGCGATGAGGAAGTAGAGGAAGACCGTACCCAGACGCGAAGCACCGGCAGCCTCCAGCTTGCGGGCGCGGGTGAAGCTCAGGGTCAGGCCGAGTGCGGTGGAAAGCAGCACCACCCACACGAACTGGCTGTCCAGGCTGAACTGGCTGGCCCAGCTGATGTTGACCTTGAACCAGCCGCTCAGCGGTGCGGCGATGGCATGCGCCAGCCCTACCCCACCCAGAGCGACGCCGACGATCACCATCAGATCGGTCAGCGTGGGAATGCGCGCGTTCTGCGCCTCATAAGCGCTGATCCGCGCCTTCATTTCATCGATGGCACGGGTGTCGGCCCCGTTGCGGGTGTCAATCTGCTGGGCGCGGTTGGCCAGGAACAGCAGGATCGCCATCCACAGGCTGGCGCAGGCCACGTCGACGACGGCGAACTGGCCGAAGGTGGTGGCGTCGGTACCGAACACCTCACGCATCGCCACCATGTTGGCACCGCCCCCGATCCAGCTGCCGGCCAGCGCCGCCATGCCGGCCCAGGTGTCGCCGGCCACCGTTTCGGGGTGGATCAGCTTCATGACCTGGAAGGACACGATGGCTCCCAGCATGATGCCGGCGGTACCGGCGCAGAACACGACCAGCAGCTTTGGACCGAGTTTCAGCACGCCCTTCAGGTCGATGGACAGCGTCAGCAGCACCAGCGCGGCCGGCAGCAGCACGTCGCGGGCGATGGGGTTGTACAGCGAGGTGTTGTGGCCGTCGATCAGGCCGGTGGTGTTGTAGATTGCGGGAATGAAATAGCACAGCAGCAGGGCCGGCACCCAAGCGAAGATCTTTTTCAGCAGCGGGGTGGGACCGCTGGCGGCCCAGAAGATCAGGGCCAGGGTCGCGGCAATCAGGCCTAGGCCGACGATGTCGCTGGAAATCAGGGCGGGACTCGGTTCGGTCGGCATGCAGCCATCCTCTGTCGATCGAAAGGGTAAAAAAAAGCGCCACATCGGGCGGCGCTTTCTGGAGCTTAACATTGTCTTCACGACGTGCCACCTTGCGCCGCGCGCCCGCCCTATTCAGCTTTCGTCCCGGGCAGCGACGCTCCCAGGTCGAGAATCACCCGGGTCCCGCGTGGTTCGCTGGGCTCAATGGTCAGCCCCCAGCCCAGGTGTTCGCACAGCCGCGCGATCAGCTCCAACCCAATGCCATCCCCCTCGCCCCGGTCACCGCGCGCCATGCGTGCATAAACGGCCGCAATTTCCTCCGGGCTCATGCCCAGGCCCGGGTCCTGCAGGGTGACCACGGCGCGCTCGGACAGCGACAGGCTGATGGTGCCGCGCCCGCTGTTCTCGATGGCGTTACGCAGCAGGTTGCCGATGGCAGCCTGTACCACGCCCAGCGGTGCCACGATGTCCAACCGTGGCAACGGCTGCATTTCAATATGCAGGTCTTTGTCACCCAGCAGGTGGCGGTGGTCATCGACGATCTCCGGCAGCAACGCGTCGAGCGCGATGCGTTCCTTCAGGGCGGCCAGGCGCGCCGGCTCGCGGGCCAGCACCAGCAGCAGTTGGATCAGCTGCTCCACGCCCTGCGCGCTACGGTGCACGCGCTGCATCTGCTGGCGCACGCGCTCGGGAACGTCCGGTTGCTCAAGTGCCAGTTCAGATGCGCCGGTGATTACCGCGATCGGCGTGCGCAGTTCATGGCTGGCAGTACTGATGAACACCCGCTCGCGTTCGACGAACTGCTCGTTGCGGCGCAGATAATCGTTGAGTGCATCGGCAATCACGTACAGCTCGGAGCTGCCTCGCGGATCCACATCAACCCGCTGGCCAGGCACGCCCGGACGCAGGTCATGGATGTGCCGGGCCAGCGAGCGTAGCGGCTGCACCAGCCTGCTGACACCTATGGAGGCCATCAGCACGGTCACCATGATCATCACCACGCCGGCCAGCATCACCCAGCGTGTGGCGAACTCCTCCAGTTCGTGGAAGTCGTTGATGTCCAATGCCAGCGCCAGCCTTCCCTGAGTGGCGGTGTCGCGCACCATTACCGCCGCCGCGCGGTCGTTGATGACTACGCCGTCGTGCAATCCGGGATGCAGCGTACGCAGCACCGGCGGCAGCGCCGGATCATCATTGATGGTGAACAACCGCAGCGTGTCCGAATCCTGCCAGCGGTAGTGTGGCTCGTGCTCGACATGGCTGATGATGCTGTCCAGTTCGGAGTTGAGCAGCGCGCGCCACGCTGAGTGCTCGGCGTGCTCATGCACGTAGTTGCCCACACTGAACACCGCCACCGAAATCATCGCCAGGTAGGCGAGCAGCCACCACACCAGGCGACGGTGCAGCGGGCCGGGTTTACGCAGACGCATCACTGCGTTCCGTGGCCGTGGTTGCCAGGCGGTAACCCACCCGCGGCAGGGTGTGGATCAGCTTGGTCGCGAACGGACCGTCCACACTGCGGCGCAGTTCATACACGTGCGAGCGCAACAGGTCGCCATCGGGCAGTTCGTCGCCCCACAGCGCGAACTCCAGCTGCTGGCGGGTGACCGCCGCCGGGCTCGCGCGCATCAGTACTTCCAGAAGCTTGCGGCAGGCCGGGTACAGGTGCAGTACCTGGCCATCACGGCGCGCCTCCAGCGTCGCCAGGTCCAGGCTGAGGTCAGCCACTTCCAGCACCTTGCGCGGGTTGCGTCCGTGCGCACGCACCTGCAGCGCCTCCAGCCGCACTTCCAGTTCCGGCAACGCGAACGGCTTGGTCAGGTAGTCGTCCGCGCCGGCACGGAAGCCGGCGATCTTGTCGGGCAGGTCATCGCGGGCGGTGAGCATGATCACCGGCACTTCTGAAGCATGTTCGGCACGCAACCGGCGCAGCACTTCCGGTCCTTCCATGCGCGGCAGCATCCAGTCAAGGATCACCGCGTCGTAGGCGTGGGTTCCCGCCAGGTGCAGGCCGGTGATGCCGTCCGGCGCGACATCCAGGACATGGCCGCGGGCCTCGAAGTACTCGAACAGGTTGGCCACCAGCTGGCGGTTGTCTTCGATGACGAGCAGGCGCATATGCGCGGTTCCGGGGTTAATAAGGACCATGGTAGCGTCGGGAATGTCGAAATACGGTCGCAATTGGCCCGATTCGACGCCTTTCTTACATCACGCCCCCCAGAGTACGTTTTTTGGCCGCGACCTCCCCCGTGACCCGAATGCTGCTGCGCCCGTACTGGCGCGTTCTGATCTGCCTGGCCCTGCTGCTGACCCTTGCCGCCGGCATTGGGCTGCGCTCACCGTCACCGCCGGACGAGCCACGCTTCGTGCTGGCCGCGCGCGACATGGTGGAGAGCGGGCAGTGGCTGCTGCCACACCGGGGCAGCGAGCTGTATGCAGAGAAGCCGCCGGTGTTCATGTGGATGCAGGCGGCCACCTATTCGGTGGTGCGCGACTGGAACTTCGCCTTTTTGATTCCTTCACTGCTGGCCGCGCTGGCCACCTTGTGGCTGTGCTGGGATCTGGGGCGGCGCTTATGGAGCCGGCGTGTGGGGTGGTGGGCGGTGCTGGCGCTGATGAGCTGCCTGCAGTTCGGATTGATGGCCAAGCGCGCACAGATCGACATGGTGCTGGTGGCGATGACCACGCTGTCGCTGTGGGGGCTGCTGCGGCATCTGCTGGAGCGCCCCAACACGCCGGCGTTATGGCTGGCAGGCTTCGCCGCCGGCCTGGGCACGGTGACCAAGGGCGTCGGCTTCCTGCCCCTGCTGGTGCTGCTGCCCTGGGCGCTGTGGCGCTGGCAGGTGCGTGGCCGCGCGGGCGTCTACCTCGCCCCTGCCCGCCCGCTGCTCTGGCTGCTGCCGGCCTTCCTGCTGGGCACGGCGGTGTGGCTGGGTCCGCTGGGCATCGCCCTGCTGACTGCGCCCACGCCGGAGCTGCAGGCCTACGCGCACGAACTGTTGTTCAAGCAGACCGGCACCCGCTACGCCAACGCCTGGCACCATGTGCAGCCGGCCTGGTACTACCTGCAGGTGATGGCCACCTTGTGGCTGCCCGGCAGCCTGCTGCTGCCTGCGCTGGCCCCCGGCTGGTGGCGCAGGCTGCGTCGGCTGGATGCACGCTGGTGGCTGCTGTTGGGTTGGGCGCTGCTGGTGCTGGTGTTCTTCAGCGCCAGCCCCGGCAAGCGCGAGGTGTACATCTTCCCGATGCTGCCGGCGCTGTGCGTGGCGGCGGCACCGCTGCTGCCGGGCCTGCTGCGCCGGCCCGGGCCGCGCTGGGTGATGCTGGCCTATGCCGCCGTGCTGACCGTGGCGGCGCTGGTGATCGGCGTGCATCTGCTCGGTGGCAGCCCGTGGGCACACGCGCAGCTGGCCAGGCGCGCCATGCCCGACAGCCTGCTGGATCCGCTCGGCCTGTGGCTGCTCGGATTCGGCGTGGTGATGGCAGTGCTGCTGGGGTGGCTGCGGCTGCGCCGCGCCGGCCTGCTGGTCGTGCTGGCCTCGCTGCTGCTGTGGAACCTGTATGGCTGGGGACTGATGCCGGCGCTGGACCCGTATAGTTCCGCATCAGCGGTGATGCAGCGGGTGGGCGAGCGGATCGGGCCACAGGCAGAACTGGGCGCGGTGGCCTGGCGCGAGCAGAACCTGCTGCAGGCTGATCGCCCGGTGACCGATTTCGGCTTCAAGCGCGACTGGAACGACCAATGGCACGATGCCGCGCCGTGGCTGATGCAGGCTCCGCACAACCGCTGGCTGCTGGTGGCCGAGCCGGCCTTGAGCCCGTGCGTGGATCGTACGCAGTCGATCGCGATCGGCAGCGCCAATCGCAATGACTGGTGGCTGGTGCCGGGCACGGCGCTGGACGCGCAATGCCATGCCACGGTGGTGGGCGGTGAAGCGATGGGCGATGACGGGGATTGATGAACCTGCGCCGGCGTTTAACCTGCGCCAAACGCGGCTCTGACCGGTCTCCGACAGCGCGCTGACCAGCATGGCCCGGGTACTTCCTGACGGCTGTTGTTCGCATGCGCCCTGTTCCTGCCGCGACGGTTGTCGCGACCCCGTTTCCCCGCCCGGTTCCCACTACGTTCCTGACCCGATACCTGCTGCTGCCCTGGATCGCGGCGCTGCTCGTGAGCTGGGCGTTGATGAGCGCCGGTGGTGACCAGTGGCTGGCCGACCAGCTCTATCGGCTGGAAGGCCACCGCTGGGCGTTGCAGAACGCGTGGGTCACGACCCACCTGATCCACAAGGGCGGCAAGTGGCTCAGCGCCTTTGCCACGCTGCTGGCACTGGTGGCCTGCTTCCACGCCTGGCGACATGCGCGCTGGCGCAGCTGGCGCTGGCCGCTGCTGTACCTGGTGCTGGCGGTCGGGCTGGGCACCGGCATGGTGTCGCTGCTGAAATCGCTCACCCACATGGACTGCCCCTGGGACCTCACCCGCTATGGTGGCCTGCGCGAGTACGTGGGCCTGTTCGCCGCGCGACCCACCGACATGCCACGCGGCGTGTGCTTCCCGGCCGGCCACGCCAGCGCCGGCTACGCCTGGGTCAGCCTGTACTTCTTCGCCCTGATGGTGCGCCCGGCCTGGCGCTGGCGCGGTCTCGCCGTGGGCCTGCTGGCAGGCGCGGTGTTCGGGTTCGCCCAGCAGCTGCGAGGCGCGCATTTCCTCTCGCATGACCTGTGGACGCTGATGACCTGCTGGACCGTGGCGCTGGGACTGTATCTTGTGGGCCTTGCGGTGTCGCGACCGGCCCACTAGCCTTCGGGCGGTAATTCACCACCCAAGGATCTGCCCGTGAACCACCGCCCGCTTTTGCTGGCCCTGGCTGTTGGTGCTGCCGCACTGACGCTGGCGGCCTGCCAGAAGGAACCGTCCCCCGCCGCCACGCCGGCAGCCGGCACCGCCAAGACCACCGAGACCGCGGACCAGTTCATTGCCCGCGTCAATGCCGAGTACAAGGCCATGTACCCGGAAATGACCTCGGCGCAGTGGCTGTCGTCGACCTACATCAATGACGATTCCGAACGCGTGGCGGCCAAGGCCAACGAGCGCTGGCTGACCGTGTTGAACGGCTGGATCGCCCAGGCCGGCCAGTATGACGGCCAGCCGATGACCGAAGACACCAAGCGCCAGCTGCACCTGCTGAAACTGATGACCGCCATGCCGGCCCCGCGCGACCCGGCCAAGCTGGGCGAGCTGACCCGCATCGCCAGCCGCATGGAAGGCGCGTATGGTGCCGGCAAGTACTGCACCGACGAGGCCAACCCGGCCACCTGCCGCCAGCTCGGCGACCTGGAACAGGTGCTGGCCCGCAGCCGCGACTACGACGCACAGCTGGACGCCTGGCAGGGTTGGCACGGCACCACCAAGCCGATGCGTGCCGATTACCAGCGCTTCGTCGGGCTGGTGAATGAAGGCGCGAAGGAAATGGGCTTCGCCGACGCCGGCCAGATGTGGCGCAGCGGCTATGACATGCCGGCTGACCAGATCGGCCCGGAAACCGACCGCCTGTGGGAACAGGTCAAGCCGATGTACGAGCAGCTGCACTGCTACGCGCGTACCAAGCTGGACACCACCTACGGTAAGGACAAGGCTGAAACCGAGGGCGGCCTGATCGCCGCGCACCTGCTGGGCAACATGTGGCAGCAGGACTGGTCGAACCTGTGGGACCAGCTGGAACCCTACCCGGGTGCCGGCAGCCTGGACATCACCGCCGCGCTGGAAAAGCAGTACCAGGGCAACCTGAGCGGTGCCATCGCCAAGGCCGGCGGCAGCAACGCCAGCATGGAAGCGCTGTACAAGGCGCAGCGTGATGCCGAACTGCGCACCGCCAAGCAGATGACCGAGCGCGCGCAGGACTTCTACGTGTCGCTGGGCATGCCGGCGCTGCCGAAGTCGTACTGGGAGAAAACCCAGTTCATCAAGCCGCTGGACCGCGACGTGGTCTGCCACGCCAGCGCGTGGGACATGAACATGGAAGGCGACGTGCGCACCAAGATGTGCATCAAGCCGAACGAAGAAAACTTCACCACCATCTACCACGAGCTGGGCCACATCTATTACGACCTGGCCTACAACCCGCTGCCGCCGCTGTTCCAGGGCGGTGCCAACGATGGCTTCCATGAAGCCATCGGCGACACCATCGTGCTGGCGATGACGCCGCAGTACCTGAACTCCATCGGCCTGGTCGACAAGCCGCAGGAAAGCCGTGAAGCCACGATCAACGCGCAGATGCGCATGGCGCTGAGCGGTGTGTCGTTCCTGCCGTTCGGTCTGATGATCGACCGCTGGCGCTGGGGTGTGTTCGACGGCTCGATCACGCCGGAGAACTACAACAAGGCGTGGTGGGACCTGAAGGCCAAGTACCAGGGCGTGGCTCCGGCCAGCGCACGCGGCGAGGAATTCTTCGACCCGGGTGCCAAGTACCACGTGCCGGGCAACACCCCGTACACCCGCTACTTCCTGGCGCGCATCCTGCAGTTCCAGTTCTACAAGGGTCTGTGCGACGCAGCCGGCTACAAGGGCCCGCTGCACCAGTGCAGCTTCTATGGCAACAAGGAAGCCGGGCAGAAGTTCTGGGCCATGTTGAGCAAGGGTGCCAGCCAGCCGTGGCAGGCCACGCTGAAGGAAATCACCGGCGGCGAGAAGCTCGATGCCGGCCCGATGATCGAGTACTTCACCCCGGTCAACGAGTGGCTGAAGCAGCAGAACCAGGGCCAGATGTGTGGTTGGCAGGCTCCGGGCGCGGTGGCTTCCGCAGCGCCGGCAGCAGTGGCACCCGCCAAGCAGTAATACGGCATCTGTGATGATTCAAAACAACGCCCCGCAAGGGGCGTTGTTCGTTATGGCGTAGAGCCACGCCCTGCGTGGCTGCGGGATGCTGGGCGGCGGCGCAGCCACGCAGGGCGTGGCTCTACGTTGCGTTGTAAATTGCGGCGGCGCATTAACGGGTGTCTGGGAACTGTGACGCAGCGCATTGCGCAATGCGGATGCCGATCAAGGAATCAGCGAGTTCAAACAAATACGAAATCCAATCGCGCACTCCGGCGCTACCGTGCAGCTTCCCTTCCGCATCAGGATGCATCATGCATACCCCTGCTTTGCTGAGCACTGCCCTACTGGTAGCTGTCGCCAGTGCCGCGCCGGCACACGCCGCCTCTTCCCAGCAGCCGCGCGCCGCAACCGCTGCTGCCAGCGACACCTGGAGCCCCACCCAGACCTACACCGCCGGTTGTGTGGTGATCTTCCAGGGCCGTTACTTCAAGGCCAAGTGGTGGGCCGATGCCGGTCAGTCGCCGGCACAGATCGATCCGGCCCAGCCGTGGTTGTCACCCTGGGAAGAAGTGGCTGAAACCGCGCCCGGCTGTGACGGCGGTGGTGGCAGCCCGGTCGACCCCGATCCCGATCCGGACCCGCTGGAACCGGTGCAGATTCCGCTCAGCAGCCTGCGCGCCGACGAAGCCCGGCTGACCGACTTCCCGCTGATGCAGCAGACCCTGGCGTCGATCCGTACGCTGCCCAACACCGAGGTGGAAGCCGTACAGCCGCTGCGCCCGGGCAACCCGGAAAATGTGCGCCGGGTGGAAGCGCTGGTCAGCAACGAACAGTTTGAATTCCTGTTCCCGCTGCGCGCGCAGGAATACACCTATCGCGGCTTCCTGCAGGCCTTCGCCAAATTCCCGGCGATCTGCGCCACCTATACCGACGGGCGCGACTCCAACGCGATCTGCCGCAAGACCCTGGCCACCATGGTCGCGCACTTCGCGCAGGAAACCGGCGGCCACGATGCGCACAGCACCATTCCCGAGTGGCGGCAGGCGCTGGTGCACGTGCGCGAAATGGGCTGGAGCGAAGATCGTGCAGAAGGCTATGCCGGTGAGTGCAATCCCGCCACGTGGCAGGGACAGACCTGGCCGTGCGGCACCTTCACCGATGGCCCGAACGCCGGTCGCTACAAGAGCTACTTCGGGCGCGGGGCCAAGCAGCTTTCCTACAACTACAACTATGGGCCGTTCTCCGATGCCATGTTTGGCACCATTCGGACACTGCTCGACCGCCCTGACCTGGTGGCCGACACCTGGTTGAACCTGGCCAGCGCGGCATTCTTCTACATGTACCCGCAGCCGCCCAAGCCGTCGATGATGCACGTGATCGACGGTACCTGGCAGCCCAATGCACGTGACCTGGCCAATGGTCTTGTACCCGGGTTCGGCGTGACCACGCAGATCATCAACGGCGGTGTGGAATGCGGCGGCAGCAGCGAACACCTGCAGTCGCAGAACCGCATCACCTACTACAAGGCGGCCGCGCAGTACTTCGACGTGCCCGTGTCCGACAATGAAGTGCTGGGCTGCAAGGGCATGAAGCAGTTCGATGAAGGCGGCGCCGGCGCACTGCCCATCTACTGGGAAGAGAACTACGACTGGGTGCCCGGCAATGTGGGCGGCAAAAGCTACCAGTGCAAGCTGGTAACCTACCAGACCCCGTACTCGGCGCTGAAGCCGGCCAATTACGTCAACTGCGTGATCGACAAGTTCCCGAACGTGGAAGTCATTGAGTAACCCCGGATACTGACGGTAGCGCCGGCCGTTGGCCGGCCCTCCGGATGCATCCCATGCGCCGGCCAACGGTCGGCGCTACCGGGATTGCCCGAAGCACCAGGGTTGCAGGATTTAAGACTTCTTCTTCAGGCTTTCCGCGAACTGCACCTTGAATGCGTCGAAGTCCAGGCCATCGGCCTGGGCTTCGGCATGCGCGGCATCCTTGAGCACGTCCGAGTACATCAGGCGCACCGGCGTGCCCTGGCGTTCGTGCAGCTCGGCGGCCTGCATGATCAGCGCCAGCACGCGCGCGGCGCTGGGGCTTTGCCCGGCGATGCGGCCGTCCATGCCCAGCACCCATTCGCCGTCGCGGCGAACAATACCGGCCAGCAGCGTGCGCTGCTGGTCGCGCAGTTCCGCATGCGGTTCCACCGGCGAGGCATGCGCCTTCTCACGGTTGGCTTCTTCGATTTCACGGCGCCGGCGCAGGTCGCGGCGCAGCTTGGAGGTGGTCGACATCAGGTACGTCCGGACTGCATCAATGGGGAACAGGATACCGCAGCGGGCCACAGGGCCCGGTGTTCAGGCCGGCTCGGCCAGCAGCGCGCGGCGGCGCTCGCAGTGGCGCTCCCAGTACCAGAAGCTGGCCCCGATGGCGAAGAAGCCGCCGTAGCCCAGCGCCAGATGCAACGGCTGGCCGCTCAGCAGGGGCGAGACCATGCCGGCCACCACCGTGTTGATCATCAACTGCAGGAACATCTGCATGGACGATGCCAGCCCGCGCTGGTGCGGGTACATGTCCAGCACGGCGAGCGCCAGGATCGGGAAGATCAGCGCCATGCCCACGCCGCCCAGGAAGATCGGCAGCACCGCCCACGGCACCGCGATCTGCGACACCGACAGTACGTAGGCCAGGTTCACCAGCGCCGACACCCCGCACAGCGCGAACCCGATGCTGACCTGGCGCTGCGCGGTCATGCGGCCGGCCATGCGCCCGGACAGGAACGAGCCGACGGTCATGCCGCCAATGGTGGGAATAAACAGCCAGGCAAAGCCGCCCTCGCCCAGTTTCAGGTGCTGCATCACCAGCACCGGGGCCGAGGCGATGTACAGGAAGATGCCGGAAAAATTGAACGCACCGGCCGCGGCCAGTCGCAGCAGGCGCGGGTTGGAGCCCATGCGTACATAGCTGCGCAGCAGCGCGCCGGTGGACAGCGGCGTGCGCTCTTCCACGGGCAGGGTTTCCGGCAGCCATTTGCCGGTGGCCAGCAGCAGCAGCGCCGCAAAGCTGACCAGGAACCAGAAGATCAAAGGCCAGTCGCCGCCGCCCAGCAGGATCCAGCCGCCGATGATCGGCGCAATCGCCGGGGCCACGCCGAAGATCATCGACACCTGACTCATCAGCCGCTGTGCGTCCGCACCGTGGTAAAGATCGCGGATGACCGCGCGACCGACGATGACGCCCACACCGGCCGACACGCCCTGCAGGGCGCGGAATACCAGCAGCGTGGTCAGGTCGCGAGACAGCGCGCAGCCGATGGACGCGGCAATGAAGATCACCAGCCCGCCCAGAATCACCCGCCGCCGCCCGAAGGCGTCCGACAGCGGACCGTGCGCCAGGCTCATCAACCCGTAGAACAACAGGTACACGCTGACCGTCTGCTGCACCGCCACCTGGTCCACCTGCAGGCGCTCGCCCAGCAGCAGGAAGGCCGGGAAGATGGTGTCGATCGAGAATGGACCGAACATGGCCAGGCCGGCCAGCAGCAGGGCCAGGCGACGCGTGGAGGGTGAGGCGGGTGTCATGGCTGGGTTCCGTCAGCTGCCTGCGCGAGCGCAGGCAGGCACCGGCCCAAACCCGGGCGGTGCCTGATGAATACGAGAATCCGCTCATGATAGGCCGTTGCGCCGGCCAGTTCCATGCCCAAGGGGCTGAATGCGTACGGTTCGCAGCCCGTGTTCATCTGCCGTGCGGCCGTTGTGCGACGGGGGTCTGGGCTATAATCGCCAGGCAACATGGTGGGAGAAGCGGAGCGTCGTTTTGAAGCCCCCGCTGCCGAAGGCGCAACGCCCGTAATCGCTCAGGCCCGATACCACCCGCAGCAAAACTCTGGAGAGACCGGCCAATGCCGGCGCCGAAGGGGCACGAAGCACGCAGCCGCGCGCTTTTAAACTCTCAGGCAAAAGGACAGAGGGGCACCCAGGAAGACCGGAAGGTCTTCTGAACGTGCGTGCCCACTCTTCCGGAAGCCAGCCATGTCCCAGAACACCCCTACCCTGCGCGAGCTTGAACACCACGCCGCGTTCGTCGAACGCCATATCGGCCCGAACGACGCTGAAATCGCGCAGATGCTCGACGTGGTCGGCCACGCCTCGCTGGACGCCCTGACCGACGCCATCGTGCCCGCCTCGATCAAGTCGCCCGCGCCGCTGGCGCTGCCCGAATCGCTGACCGAAGTGGAAGCACTGGCCAAGATCCGCGCCATTGCCAACAAGAACCAGGTGTTCCGCACCTTCATCGGCCAGGGCTACTACGGCACCCTGACCCCGAACGTGATCCTGCGCAACGTGCTGGAAAACCCGGCGTGGTACACCGCCTACACCCCGTACCAGGCCGAGATCTCACAGGGCCGCATGGAAGCGCTGATCAACTTCCAGACCCTGTGCGCCGACCTGACCGGCATGGAGATCGCCAACGCCTCGCTGCTGGACGAAGCCACCGCCGCCGCTGAAGCGATGACCCTGGCCAAGCGTTCGGCCAAGAGCAAGTCCGACACCTTCTTCGTGCACGACGCCGTGCACCCGCAGACGCTGGAACTGCTGCGCACCCGCGCCGAGCCGCTGGGCATCGTGCTGCGCGTGGGCACCCCGGCTGAAGCGCTGGAAGCCGATTCCTATGGCGTGCTGCTGCAGTACCCGGACACCTTCGGCCACATCGGCGACTACAAGGCGCTGGCCGATGCCGTGCACGCGCGAGGCGGTTTGGTCGCCGTGGCCACCGACCTGCTGGCCCTGACCCTGATTGCCGCCCCCGGCGAATGGGGCGCGGACATCGTGGTCGGCAACAGCCAGCGTTTCGGCGTGCCGTTCGGCTTCGGTGGCCCGCACGCCGCCTTCATGGCCTGCCGTGACGCCTACAAGCGCTCGATGCCGGGCCGCCTGATCGGTGTCTCGATCGACGCCCAGGGCAACCCGGCCTACCGCCTGACCCTGCAGACCCGCGAGCAGCACATCCGCCGCGAGAAGGCCACCTCCAACATCTGCACCGCGCAGGTGCTGCTGGCGGTCATGGCCTCGATGTACGCCGTGTACCACGGTCCGGAAGGCCTGACCCGCATCGCCCGCCGCACCCATCGCCTGGCCGCCATTCTGGCCGCCGCGCTGCGCGACGCCGGCGTCAACGTGGGCGAGCACTTCTTCGACACCCTGCACGTCAAGGACATCGACGCGGCTGCCATCCACGCCAAGGCCGCCGCCGCCCGCATCAACCTGCGTGCGATCGACAGCGAAGCCGTGGGCATCAGCCTGGACGAAACCACCACCCGCGCCGACATCGTCGCGCTGGGCCAGCTGTTCGGCGCCGTGGTCGACGTGGACGCGCTGGACATCGCCACCGCCGATGCCCTCCCGGCCGGCCTGGTGCGCACCAGCGAATTCCTGACCCACCCGGTGTTCAACACCCACCACAGCGAACACGAGCTGCTGCGTTACCTGCGCTCGCTGGCCGACAAGGACCTGGCGATGGATCGCACCATGATCCCGCTGGGCAGCTGCACCATGAAGCTCAACGCCACCGCCGAGATGATTCCGGTGACCTGGCCGGAGTTCGCCAACATCCATCCGCTGGCCCCGGCCGAACAGTCCATTGGTTACAAGGAACTGATCGACGGCCTGGAAGCGATGCTGGTGGAATGCACCGGCTACGACGCCGTGAGCCTGCAGCCGAACTCCGGCGCGCAGGGTGAATATGCCGGTCTGCTGGCAATCCGCGCGTATCACCGCTCGCGCGGTGAGGGCCACCGCGACATCTGCCTGATTCCCGATTCCGCGCACGGCACCAACCCCGCCTCGGCGCAGATGTGCGGCATGAAGGTCGTAGTGACCAAGACCGACACCAACGGCAACGTCGATGTGGAAGACATCCGCCTCAACGCCGAGAAGTACAGCGACCGCCTCGCTGCGCTTATGGTGACCTACCCATCCACCCACGGCGTGTTCGAGGAAGAGATCGTCGAGATCTGCAACATCGTTCACCAGCACGGCGGCCAGGTGTACACCGACGGTGCCAACATGAACGCCCTGGTCGGCGTGGCCAAGCCGGGCAAGTGGGGTTCGGACGTTTCGCACCTGAATCTGCACAAGACCTTCTGCATTCCCCACGGCGGCGGCGGCCCGGGCGTGGGTCCGTGTGCGGTGAAGTCGCACCTGGCTCCGTTCCTGCCCAAGGTGCTGGGCGGCGAAGGCGACGTCGGCATGGTCAGCGCGGCCAGCTTCGGCAGCGCCTCGATCCTGCCGATCAGCTGGATGTACATCACCCTGATGGGCACCGCCGGCCTGCGCAAGGCCACCCAGGTGGCCCTGCTCAACGCCAACTACATCGCCAAGCGTCTGGCTCCGTACTACAAGACCCTGTACACCGGCCGCAACGGCCTGGTCGCGCACGAGTGCATCCTGGACGTGCGCCCGCTGGAGAAGACCTCCGGTGTGGTCGCCGAAGACGTGGCCAAGCGCCTGATCGACTTTGGCTTCCATGCGCCCACCCTGAGCTTCCCGGTGGCCGGCACGCTGATGGTGGAACCCACCGAAAGCGAATCACTGCATGAGCTGGACCGCTTCATCAACGCGATGATCCAGATCCGCGAGGAAATCGCCGCGATTGAAGACGGCCGCCTGGACCGCGAGGACAACCCGCTGAAGAACGCCCCGCACACGGCTACCGCCGTGTCCGGCAGCGAGTGGGACCATGCCTATCCACGCGAGCTGGCCGCGTTCCCGCTGGCCAGCCTGAAGCAGCAGAAGTACTGGCCGCCGGTGGCGCGTGTGGACAACGTGTACGGCGACAAGAACGTAATGTGTGCCTGTATTCCGATTGATGCGTACAAGGAAGATGAGGGCGTGGCGGTTTAAGGCTGCTGCACGCTGATGGATAGGAAGACGGCCCGCGAAAGCGGGCCGTTTTTGTTGGTGCGCGAAGAGCGATGACGCGTATGGCGCGTCACTACGCGGCATGCCGGACACCGGATTTCGTCGACAGTACAATTTCCGATCTCGGGATTGCCGGATTGCCGGATTGCCGGATTGCCGGATTGCCGGATTGCAATGGTAGGGTCGCACGACAGTCGACCGCCGATAACGATGATCGGCACGGTAAGGCATGACCTGCAACGAAGCAGCAGCCTTCGAGCAGTCTTGTTCGTGTGTACCATTTTCCAGTGCGATGGATTTCTGCAAGCCACGTCAAGCGCAACAACCACAATGGTGGCATTCGACGGTCTGGAGGGATGCACATGGTTCACAAGACACCGCCTGGCTCATCCGCATCAAACGGTCGCATGCATCCGTATGAGCAACCGCCGCGCGAGCGGGACGCCTCCTCCCGCCGCGACATCCAGCTTCGCAACGTGCCGACCACGCCCGCGCTCGAACGACTTATCATGACGCAACTGCGTGACAGGACGTTCCACACGCTTCCAGGAATAGGACCCGCATCTACTCTTCGACTGCAAACCATCAACAGCGGCATCCGCGACCTCCGCGGCCCGGCTGCGAACAGCGAAGATCCTGCCACTGAGGTAACGGGCGCGACACCTGCAATCGCTCCTACCGCTGACACTTCAGCGCGTCAGGAAGGCTCTGCCCCTCGCTCTGCCGGATGCCGAATGCCGGATGCGTAATGCGTAATGCGTAATGCGTAATGCGTAATGCAACGGTAGGGTCGCACGACAGTCGACCGCCGATAACGGTGATCAGCGCGATAGGGCATGACCTGAAACGAGGAAGCGCGCTTCCGTTCAGGGCCACGCCTCCCAGCAGTGAGCATTGAAATCGGCGGTCGACTGTCGTGCGACCCTACCGGGCATGGCGAACGGATTCTGAAGGCATGAACCGTAGCATCGTGAAATCCTTCCAGGCCATCCCACCCTCAGAAGCATTCCCAAACATGTTCAAAGTCGATGTTGCTCCACCCGTCCACCCCGCGCAGCCGGCGAAAGCGAATGCCGCCGTACCCGCCAGCAAGGTTCCCGCAGGCGCGGCCGCGCGCCAGGGAGAGGCCCGCATTCCCGCGGCAGCACCGTTGAATCCGACATTCATCCATAACGAAACGCGCATCGTTGAAATCCGTCACTACCACGTATACGAGGGCCCGAACCTCGCAGCCTGAGTCAACGCTTCCAGCTGTGAGCTGGCATGGATACGACACGGCCCGCGTCAGCGGGCCGTTTTTCATCCAATCATTCGTCGGTGCTGTTGCGCCTGATCCGCCGCGCCACTTCACTGCTGATCGCAATGAACGCTGTCAGCGCGGCCATCGACAGGAACTGCACCCGGGTCACCTCTTCCGACAGCAGCAGCGCAAAGATGACCGCCAGAATCGCCAGGGCTCCGACGGTGAGATACGGATACCCCGCCATGCGGAACGGAAGTCGCGTGCCATCACGATTGGCCCGGTGCCGGAGGATCAGCTGCGACAGCAGCGACATGGTCCACACCAGCAGGCAGGTGGAGCCGACAATGTTCAGCAGCACCGGCAGCACCTTGTTAGGGAACAGCAGCTCCATCACGGTGGCCGCAAAGCCGAACAGCACACTGGCCAGCACGGCGATGATCGGCACCTGACGCGGGTCGGTCCAACCCAGCACCGCCGGCGCTTCGCGGCGCTGGGCCAGCGAATAGATCATGCGCGAGGCCCCGTAAAGATTGGCGTTGAGCGCCGACAGCAGGGCAATCACCGCGATCAGGGTGATGGCGGTTGCCGCGCCCGGAATGTTGGCCACCTCCAGCACGGCAGCAAACGGGCTCTTCAGCGCTTCGCTGTTCCACGGCACCACGGCGATGATGACGCTCAGCGAGCCGATGTAGAACACCAGAATACGCCACGCCACGGTGCGGATGGCACGGGCGATGCTGCGCTCGGGGTCTTCGGTTTCCGCGGCGGCCACGGCCACGATCTCGGTGCCACCGAACGCGAATACCACCACCAGCAGGGCTGCGCCGATGCCGGCCAGCCCGTTCGGAGCGAAGCCGCCGTGCTGGGTGAAGTTGCTCAGGCCCGGCGAGGTCACGTTCGGCAGCCAGCCCATCAGCAGGGCCACGCCGATCAGGATGAAGCCGATGATCGCCACCACCTTGAGAATGGCGAACCAGAATTCGAACTCGCCGAAGTTGCGCACGCCCAACAAATTGATCGCGGTGAAGAACACCATGAACGCCAGCGCGGCCATCGGTACCGGAATGATCGGCCAGACCGTGGCCAGCAAGCCGGCCGCGCCGACCGCCTCGGCGGCGATGACGATCACCAGCTGCACCCACCACAGCCAGCCGACGGTGGCCCCGGCGGTGGCCCCCATGGCGTCGGCGGCATAGACCGAGAACGCGCCACTGGTCGGCTTGGCCGCGGCCATTTCGCCCAGTGCGTTCATGACGATGATGACCAGCGTGCCGGCCAGCAGGTAGGACAGCAGCACCGCCGGACCGGCGGCGGCCACGCCCACGCCGGAGCCCAGGAACAGGCCCGCGCCGATCGCGCTGCCCAGACCCATCATGATGAGCTGGCGAGGTTTCAGTGCGTGGCCCAGGCGGGCGTTGGACGAAGCGGGTGCAGCCGGGTTCTGGGATGCGGGCATCGGAAGTCGAAGGCGGGCAACAGGTGCGACACGATACCGTGGATGTGGTGTCGCAGGTATCCCGCTTAGGTCATGCCGCCCGGTCGGTGACCTGGGCGCGGTAGGCCCGCGGCGACACCCCCACTTCAGCCTTGAACTTGCGGGTGAACGCGCTCTGGTCGGTGAAACCGCAGGCCTGGCCTACGCTGGCGATGCTTTCGCTGCCATGCAGCAAATGCATCGCCATCTGGATCCGCAGGCGGGTCAGCACCTGTTGCGGGGTCATCTGGAACACCTTGCGGAAGCTGCGCTCGAGCTTTGACAGCGAAAATCCGGTGATATCCAGCAGGGTCTGCATGCGGACGTTCTCGGCGTAGTGTGCGTTCAGGTGCGCCAGCGCCAGCCGCAACTGCTCGTACTGGGTGCCCAGGCTGTCCTTCTGACCGAGGTCGCGGGAAATGCCGATCACTCCTTCGATGCACCCGTCCACCCGCAGCGGCCGCTTGCAGGTGAGGCACCAGCCCGGCTCACGGTTGGCGAACAGGTGCAGTTCCATCAGGTTCTCGATCACCTGGCCAGCCAGCACCTGGGCGTCCTGGGTGGCGTAATCGGCGCTGAGCCCGGTCGGATAGATCTCGGCCGCCGTGCGCCCGATGATTTCCTTGCGCGAGCGCAGCCCCAGCCGCCGCAGCATGGTCTGGTTGATATGCGTGTAGCGCCCGTCGCGGTCTTTCATGAAGAACAGCACGTCGGGAATGGCGTCAAACAGGGCTTCGATATCGGCAGGTTCGACGCGCATGCGGAGGCAGACTGCAGCAGGACGGGGGACGTTCAGGATACCGCCCCTGTCGCTTTCCACCCAACAGCATGCGCTGTGATGTGAAGCACAGGTCGAGGCATCCGGGAAAACTCCTACCCGCGATTAACGGCCCAGCCGCGAAGGTGGACCGATCCCCTGCCAGCCCGGAGTGCCTCATGGCCGCCAGCAAGCCCCGTAGCAAGTCCGCCCCCAAGCGCAACGCCGCCCCCGCCTCCGAGGTGCGCGGCAACGCCGACGAGCTCCACCAGCAGGCCGGGGGCGGCCACCCGGTGCTTACCACCAACCAGGGCATTCCGGTTGGCGACAACCAGAACTCGCTGCGCCCCACCCCGCGCGGGCCGACCCTGCTGGAAGATTTCATCCTGCGCGAGAAGATCACCCACTTCGACCACGAGCGCATTCCCGAGCGCATCGTGCACGCGCGCGGCAGCGCCGCACATGGCTACTTCGAGCTGACCCGCTCGCTGCACGAGTTCACCCGCGCCCGTGTGCTGACTGAAGTGGGAGTACGAACCCCCGTGTTCACCCGCTTCTCCACCGTCGCTGGTGGAGCCGGCTCGGTGGATACCCCGCGCGACGTGCGTGGCTTCGCGGTGAAGTTCTACACCCCGGAAGGCAACTGGGACCTGGTCGGCAACAACATTCCGGTGTTCTTCATCCAGGACGCGATGAAGTTCCCCGACCTGGTGCATTCGGTAAAGATGGAACCGGATCGCGCCTTCCCGCAGGCGGCCAGCGCGCATGACACCTTCTGGGACTTCATCTCGCTGATGCCCGAGTCCATGCACATGATCATGTGGGCAATGAGCGACCGTGGCATTCCCCGTTCCTTGCGGATGATCGAGGGCTTTGGCGTGCACAGCTTCCGCTTGCTCAACGATGCTGGCGAATCCACCTTCGTCAAGTTCCACTGGCGACCGAAGCTGGGCATCCAGTCCACGGTGTGGGACGAGGCATTGAAGCTGCAGGCGGCCGACAACGACTTCCACCGCCGCGATCTGTTCGAGGCGATTACGGCCGGCGACTTCCCGGAATGGGAGCTGGCGGTGCAGTTGTTCAGCGAGGAAGACGCGGAGAAGTTCCCGTTCGACCATCTGGACCCGACCAAGATCATCCCCGAATCCCTGGTGCCGCTGACCGTGATCGGGCGCATGGTGCTGGACCGCTGGCCGGACAACTTCTTCGCCGAAACCGAGCAGGTCGCCTACTGCCCGGCCAACGTGCCGCCCGGCATCGACTTCAGCAACGACCCACTGCTGCAGGGCCGGTTGTTCTCCTACCTGGACACGCAGCTGATCCGTCTGGGCGGCCCCAACTTCCACCAGATTCCAGTGAACGCGCCCAAGTGCCCGTTCGCCAATCACCAGCGCGACGGCCACATGCAGATGCAGGTGCCCAAGGGCCGGGTGGCGTATGACCCGAGTTCGCTGCAGGACGACAGCCCGCGCGAAAGCGCCGACGGCTTCCCCAGCCACGCTACCCCGGCCGACGACGGCGTGAAGGGGCGCGTGCGCGCGGAGAGCTTCGCTGACCACTACAGCCAGGCGCGACTGTTCTTCCGCAGTCTGGAAGCACCGGAGCAGGCACACCTGGCCTCCGCGCTGGTCTTCGAGCTCTCGAAGGTGGAAACCGCCAAGGTGCGCGAGCGAACCGTGAGCCACCTGCGCAACATCGACGAGAGCCTGGCCAAGCGCGTGGCCGACGGCCTGGGCCTGACCGCCCTGCCCGACCCGGCCCCGACCGCCACTCCGGCGCAGGACCTGCCCAAGGCACCGGAAGTGCGCATCATCGGCCGCACCAAAGACACTCTCAAGGGTCGCTGCATTGGCATTCTGTTCGACGAAGGTTCCGACGCCGGCCTGATCAGCAATCTGCGCAAGGCCGCCGAAAAGGCCGGTGCCCAGGTGAAGCTGGTCGCCCCCAAGGTGGGCGGCGGCACCTTGAGCGACGGCAAGCGCCAGGCGGCCGACGGCCAGCTGGCCGGCACTCCCTCCGTGGTCTTCGACGCCGTGGCGGTTGTGCTGAGCGCGGAGGCCGGCAAGCGCCTGAGCAAGGAGGCGGCAGCCATCGATTTTGTCAGCTTCGCCTGGGCGCACCTGAAGGCCATTGCCGCTGACGAAGGTGGTCAGGCGCTGCTGAAAACCGCCCGCGTAGGCAACGATGCTGGCGTGGTGGAAGCCGAAGACGCCAAGGCCTTCCTCACCGCTGCCGCTACCCGCCAGTGGGCGCGCGAACCCAAGCTGCGCACTTTGGCGTAGCCGAGGAGACAGAACATGCCCCGTGGAGACAAATCCAGCTACACCGACAAGCAGAAGCGCCAGGCCGAGCACATCGAGGAAAGCGAGAGGGAGCAAGGCCGAAGTGACGGAGCCGCCGCCCGCATCGCGTGGGCCACGGTGAACAAGCAGGACGGCGGCGGGAAGAAGAAGCCCGCCAAGAAGGCTGCGAAGAAGGCTGCGAAGAAGGCCACCAAGAAGACTGCAAAAAAGGCTGCAAGGAAGGCCCCAGCGAAGAAGGCAGCCAAGAAAGCGACCAAGAAGGCTACAAAGACTTCTACCCGGAAGACTACAAAGAGGGCCCCGGCGAAAAAGGCAGCCACGAAGAAGGCCGCGACCAGAAAATCAGCGAAGAAAGCGACAAAAAAGACCGCTGCAAAAAAGGCGGCGAAGAAGAGAGCCCGGTAGGGTCGATCGCAAGACGACCGCCGATAGCACAGCAACATTCTTTAACGCACGACCCCAAAACCGGAACCAGAACCACGGGGTGCCGAACAACCCGGCACCCCGTGTGCCGGCCAACGGCCGGCGCTACCGGCTAACATTCCTTGAGCTTGGTGGCCTTATCCACCACCAACCTCAAACCGTCCTCAACGGGGATCAACCTCAGCTCGGTGCCCACATCAATACGGAGCCGGGTCAACCACATGCCGCGCAGCTTGATGCACGGCACCTGCTCTTCCCCATAGCGGTCCTTCGACCCGGGGTAATTGACCGCCTGCACCTTGAGCCGCTTCGGCACATGCCAATGCAGCACCTTCGGACGGCTCCTGCTGCCGTCGCGCCCATTCGAACCAGAATCGTCTTTCATGAAACGTCCTCATGGCTTGCATGTTCCCCGCCGGGGTGGCGGGGAAATCGGGAGGCTGAAATCCGTAAACAGACCAAACACGGAGTGACGCTTTCCCCGGGGGTGTTGTATTGCGCCACCCTCCCGATACAGGACGTCCATCTTTATTTAGGTCTGTTAGGAGATTTCAGTCTCCGATGCACACCATGCGCGATGACGCATACCGAATGATCTACAAATTGTTGCAAGAATACGGAGTGTTGACGGGTGGAAAAACAGCCCGTTGCGCAGGCCACACAGTGCACCGCTTTCGGCACCGTTAGTGAATGGCTTGCGTCATGCGTGACGCAACCGCCCCATACTGCGTCAAGCGAAGACAACATCCGCGATCTGAGAGAGCTCCTTGTGATGCTTCGGATGATCTGGCTGGACGATGTCGCCATAAATCTTCAACACCAGGGCCTTCACCAGATCGGTCTTTGACAGCTGCGCTTCGTCACGCACTCGCTCGAATCGACTGTCAGTGACGTCACTCAGCTTCATGGACAGACGCTTCTTTGGCATGGCGACAGGCTTGAGCAGATCGGATGGCCCCTGCATGAGGCCGACCAGCTCGCGCGCATCGTCTTCTCCGGAGGCGTAGCGATTGACGTAGTAGACCAGCAACTGCTTCCGGAACTCCGGACTGGGATGTTCGGTCACACGCACGATTGCCGCATCCAACGCGTCCACGAAGCTGGCGGGCACATTGACCTCAAGCGACCGTTCCACGCGTTTGCGGGCGGCGGCAATCGCCGGCGTGGACTGCGCCGGAATCAGGATTGCATCACCACACACGTCGCAGGCACCGACCAACACATTGTGTGCGACCCCATTTCCGTCTCTGAACGGAACGTCCTGATGAACGAAGGTCACCGTCACGCGCCCGTCCCTGTGGCAGAGGGCGCTCTTCCTGTCGCCCGGCATGAAGAATTTCATATGTATGCCCCAATGATCACTGATGAACGCTGATGAAGGTGGTGTCGGGGTCAAAGTAGAACTTGACGTACCAACTGCGGCAGATGATTACGTGTACGAGAATGCTGGGATCCTGATGGTGCGGACTGGAGTGGTGGTTGGCACCGCCGCTTTTCCTCAGTACCTCGGCCACCTCCGCAGCACTCACCTTGCCGACCTGAAGCAGGTTCTTGTCTTCGATGTCCGCACGACCCTCGTGCGAGAAATCGCCGGAAAGCAGTGATGCCACTACCCGGCGTTTGACTTGAGCAAATCTCACTGAGGAACTCACTGTATACGATACCTTTCGTACGGTCAACGAGCATTGATCGGCGAGGCTTCAAGCTCGCCATCGAGGTGCACGGCGTGACCGCCACTCGGGCATTGGCGAGACTCCCACCCCGCGCACACCAAAGCACGCGAGAACCGTGGCCGCTTACAACAATCGCTCACTCGAAACGCACCGCACGGAGCAACCAGGCAAGGCGAGAAACGACTTACGTCGGGCGAGGTCCAATCTCGCAACATCATGGGAACGCCGCCATCCAACTACCGTTCGCCGTTCTTCCGGCTGCTCGTACTCTGGGCGCGAACTCACTCGGCTACCATGCCTCCGACGCCCGCCCCTACCGAAAGGCACCCAACGATGGCTCCGAACAGGCACCCGATCCAGCAAGGTTGCATCACCGAAGTATCGGCCAGCGGATTTCGTAGCCTCCGTCACATCGATAAGCTCCAGCTGCCTCAGCTCACCGTCCTGATCGGCGCGAACGGCGTCGGCAAGTCCAGCTTCCTCCACTTCTTCGAGATGCTGGGTTGGATGCTGCGGGACCGGAAGCTGCAGGACTACGTGGTTCGGCGCGGAGGCGGAGACGACCAGCTATTCATGGGGTCGCGGATGACGCCACAGATCAATGCTGAATTCAGCATCGCCATTGGCCAGAGTGTGAACGCTTACCAGTTCTCAATGACCCATCTTTCCGCAGGAGACTCGCTGTTGCTCACACGGGAGGCGTACCGCGCCTCTGAAGCAGACGCTGCAGACAGCCCGTGGGTCAATCTATCTGGTTTCGGGAAGGAGTCCGTACTGCCCGACCAGGGCGGTGCTGCGGCACGCGACATTTGTGGCCTTCTGCGTCAATCCACGACTTACCAGTCCCACGACACATCCGCCAACGCATCACTGCGTCAGCGCTGGGACGTTTCTGGCTCTGTTCGACTGCGCCCGGATGGTGGCAATCTCGCCGCCGTGCTGCTTGACCTGCGGGAGAACGATGCAGTGCGCTACCGACAACTGGTGCAACACATCCAGCGTGTGTTCCCCACACTGGAAGACTTCGTGCTGGAGCCAGTGGCCGGCAAGGTATTACTGCGCTGGCGAGACAGGTACAGTGATAAGGTCTTCGGCGCACACCTGACCTCTGATGGCTCGCTGCGCCTGTTCTGCCTGATGACCCCGCTGTGCCTTCCGGACGACCGGCTGCCGGCGATTCTGTTCTTCGACGAACCCGAGCTTGGTCTGCATCCGCATGCCATCACACTGATCTCCGAGATGCTCAAGCGGGTAGCCCAGCGCCGCCAGGTATTCGTCGCCACCCAGTCGCCGTACATGGTGGATTGCTTCGACCTGGAGAACATCATCGTCGCCGACGCCAGCAACGGCGCGACCACACTGAAGAACCTGCCGCGAGTGCAGCACCAGCACTGGCTGGATGACGACTATCTGCTGTCGGACATCTGGCTGAAGACAACGCTCTTCACTCCCTTGAACCGACCGGAATGGACCAGTACCAGACCTGCTGCCTCCTCACGTCTACAAACAACCCGAACGGGCGAGCTGAAGGCTCACGGCTGAGGTCTCCACAACGATAGGCGCTGCCAGATGCCAGCGGCAATGCCCCCTCGCCTGCGGTGAGCGCCTTCGGCCACCACTTGGCGGTATGCTGTGTCTGGCGCGCGGGCGGCAGCGGGACCTCCGGGTCGACCACACAGCGCTGAAGCAGCCTCTCCGGCATCGGTGCACTCAGATTGAACCGGACCCACATCTGACTGGAGTCGAGGTTGTGCGACTCCACGATGCCGGTAGCGTCTGCGTGGAGATCTGCGGGCAGCCAACCACGGGCGAAGGAGCCATCGCGCTCGGCGTCGGCGCGGGTTGGGTAATGGCGTGTCTATGACTCGCCGGGAAGCTCGGCGCACGAGCAGAGCAGCAGGCAGATGAGTATCCCTGCAGAACATCTCCTCCCGGACCCCGAAGGCCAGGACATCCGACGACCGCACATCATCATTTTCTGGACTCCAACGTCCCCAAGACAAATGGACCCCGCTGTGATTTGCGCGCACCAACAAGCACGGATCTGGACCGGTACGTTGCGCCATCCGGGCAGTTAGCGGCGAAGTAATACGACAGCGGCGTCCGTCCGACGACAACCATGATGCGCGTGTCGAAGTTCCTGGGGACTGCCAATGACCCGTAGGAAGCGCCCGAAGTCTCGGACACCACAGTGAGTTCGCAGGACCTAGCAGGTAGCGATTGGCCGGGAGGATTCGGGATATCCCCCTTCACCCTCACCATCAGGTCGCCGCCCGCCAGACTGCAACCAGCGCTAAACAGAGTTCCGAGCAACGCTAAACAAGTAGCTGGATTCTTCACGCGCCTAACCTCCTCATATGAGCTTCCGGTACCAGCTCCCAACCCGCCTGCTGGACCGGCCATGCCGTTAACTCAGGGTCCCACCTCACCCATGAGCTGTTCCTTGGTACGGACGCCGCCCGGCAGATAACATGCGTACCCATCTGCAACCAGTCGGCAGTGCTCAAAGGCCTCCTCCTTCTTCCCGAGCTGGATCAGTATCACGGCTAAATGCATCCGAGATGCGTCTGTGTAGTACCCAAACCTTGCTGCCTCACCAATCTCCACCGCTCGCCGGAACGACAGCGCCGCATCCTCGATGCGGCCACCCCGCCACTGCGCAATACCCAGGTGGAATCTATCGACTGGCTCCCAGTCGCCCAACGCGACGAGGCGCTCCAGATCGACTATCTGGAGGTCTCTCAACCGCATGGATGCGTAGACATCTGCGCGGGCACGAAGTCCCGCGCGCCGGGTTGCTTCCTGAGCGATTAGCCCATCACATAGAGCCAGGGCAGCTGGACTGTCGGAGGAAGTAACCAGCGCTTCGATCCTTCTCAGGATCGAGTTGAGGTGATCCTCGCTTGTCGGCACTGCCATCACCATTCCCCCTCCTGCATTTCAGGCTCCGATGTTTCTGGTAGACCCACGTACCGCAGCCACGCAGGGCGTGGCTCTACGTGGTGGCTTTGTGGGCTACATAGCCGCGCAGCCAATCGGCGATCACGCCTGCGGAGGCATCGGCGCGAGCCTGCAGTAACAGATGTGGGCCGTCGAGCGTGACCCAGCGTGCCTGCGGTGCCAGCCGCTGCAGCGCCTGCACGCTGATCGGCCAGAGCAGGCGATCATGGCGTGCCAGCAGGCCGAGCAGCGGCACCTGCAGGCTGCGCAGCGGCTTGCGTGCATCCACGCGCAGGGTAGCCGCTGCGCGCTGGCGCAGCACGTTGGCCGGCACCTCGTTCAAGGCTTTTTCCAGCGCTTGCCGGGTTTCGCCGGTACACCAGCGGCCCAGCAGCAACGGCACCAGTACCGCCAACGGTGGCAGCGGCCAGGCCGGTGCGAGCAGATTGGCGAAGGCGGCGGGAACCGGTACGGGGCGGTGCGCGAACGTCGTGGACAGCACCACGCCGCGCAGCGCGGGCGGGGTCTGCGCGGCCAGCAACACGGCCAAGGGACCGGCGAAGGATTCACCGAGCAGCACGAACGGCGTTTCCGGCAGTTGCAGGCGTACGCGCGCGGCCAGCGTGGCGTAGTCCTGCGGGCCGTCCTGCGGATAGCGCAGCACCTGCGCGGGCACGCCACGCGCGGCCAGCGCGTCCAGCAACGGGGTGGTCAGCAGGCCGGTGCCGTCCAGACCGGGCAGCACCACCAGGGTGGGTTGAGCGTCCATGCAGGCAGCCACAACAGCGGGGGTCACCGGCATGGTGGCATGCGGGCGGTGACGGGTTCAACGCCCTGCTCTGCCTTGACGGCGGTGGCCGGCCGTGGGCGATACTCGCGCTTTGCTGCGGGATGCGTGTCAAAAGGGGGAATGAAGGATGAAGATGTTCGTACGGGCACTGGCTACGCTGGCGCTTCTGCTGCCATTGGGTGCGGGTGCACAGAGTGGAATCCTGCCAGAAGGTTCAGCGACGAAGGCAGAGGGCGACTTTTCAGCCTCGCTGCTGATCACCGCCGATCCGAACTGGCAGCAGGAATGGGAAGCCCCCAAAGGTGAGGTGCCGAACTTCCGGCTGGCTGATTCGGTTGCCGTGGGCGGCGATCTGTATGTGCTGGCCTTCCTCAGCAATCCGCAGCTGGACGAGGCCGGTATGGCCAATGTGCGCTGTGACCTGAAAGTGGCCCACCCGGATGGCACGCTGAGCAGCAACGATCACGACCTGCCCTGCTTCGTGACCCGGTTGGAAAGCGATCCGAAGCGGGTGTATCTGTCGTCGGTGGGGCTGAAGTTCACGGCCGAGGAAGGCGATGCCAAGGGCACGTGGACCGTGGGCATGACGGTGCATGACAAGAACCGCGGTGTGACGTTGCCGTTGGAAGCGACGTTCGAATTGCGGTGAGCGGTCACGACCAACGGTCGTGACCTACCGGGTGTGTTGACAATGGGTAGATCACGATCGTTGGTCGTGATCCACGCATACCTCAGGCAGCGCGCAGCGTGTTGCGCACCCCGCCCTGCTGCTCCAGCTTGAACACCGCCACCGCTTCATTCAGCGACTGCGCCTGCTCTTCCAGCGCGCGGCTGGCGGCGGTGGCTTCTTCCACCAGTGCGGCATTCTGCTGGGTCACCTGATCCATCTGCACGACCACCTGATTGACCTGCTCGATGCCCGCCGCCTGTTCCTTGGTCGCGGCGGCGATGTCGCTCATCAGCTGATTGGTGCGCGAGCTGGCCTGGGTGAGGCGCGCGATGGCCGCTTCCGATTCGACGGTGACGCTCAGGCCGGTCTTGACCTTGTCGCTGGCCACATCAATGAGGTCCTTGATCTCCTTGGCGGCGGTACCGGCGCGCTGGGCGAGCGTGCGCACTTCGCTGGCGACCACGGCGAAACCACGGCCGTTTTCACCGGCGCGCGCCGCTTCCACGGCGGCATTGAGCGCAAGGATGTTGGTCTGGAACGCAATGCCGTCGATGACGGAGGAGATTTCGGAAATGCGCGCGGACGACTGATCAATCTCGCCCATCACTGCCGCCATCTGCGCGATGGCCTGCTCGGTGGCACGCACGGCGGCACCGGCGGCATGCGCTTCCTGGTCGGCCTGGTTCGCCAGTTCGGCGTTCTGGCGCACCGTGGAGGTGAGTTCCTCCATCGACGCGGCCGCTTCTTCCAGGTTGGCAGCCTGCTGTTCGGTACGGCGGGACAGGTCGCTGTGGCCGGCGGCCAGTTCCTGCGCGGCATTGTTGATGCTGCCGGCCGCGCCTTGGATCTGCTGCACGATGCCGGTCAGCTGCGCGGCGGTGACGTTGGCATCGTCGCGCATCTGCGCGAACACGCCCTGGTACTGACCGCTCATGCGCTCGGTGAGGTCACCGGTGGAGATGGCGCGCAGCACGGTGGAAAGGTCTGCAATGCTGGACTGCGAAGCGGCCATCATGCCGTTGAGGTTGGCGACCATCGCCTTGAACTGGAACTGGAAGGCGGCTTCGTCGCCACGCACGCTGAAATCGCCGGCGCGGGCGGCGGCGGCGAGGGTGTCGATGCTGTGGTTGATGGCGGTCAGGTTGGCCTTGACCGTGGCCATGGTGCGGGTGAGCACGGCCTTTTCGCCGGCGTAGCTGTCCAGGTCGCGGCGCAGGTCGCCGATGGCGTAGTCCTGGATGACATCGACCATGTGGTTCTGCACGGCGACGTGCGAGCCCACCAGTTCATTGGTGGCGTGCAGCATGCGGCCGTAGTCGCCCGGCAACGCGTCAGCGTCCATGCGGTAGCTGATGGTGCCGGATTCGTGTTCGCGCGCCATGTCCAGCTGCGCGGTGATCGCGGCCTGCACGTTGCGGCGCACGCTGCCCATCGCCTCACCCAGGCGGGTGAGCTCGTCACGACCGCCGAGGTTGAAGTTCTGGTCGAGCTCGCCCTTGGCCATGCGATCGGCCAGGGTGACGGCGCGGCCGAGCGGAGCGGTGAAGCTGCGGCCGATCAGCACCGAGGCGGCAATGCCGACCAGCAGCGCGATGCCGCCCAGCACCAGCAGCTGCAGCTGGGTGCGCTCACCGACGCGGATGGCTTCGGCGGCGGCCTTGCGGCTTTCGGCTTCCTCGTAGGCGACGCCGTCGGCCAGGGCCTTGTTCCAGCCGTTGGCCGCCTGCTGCACTTCGCTCAGGGTGAACGCGACGGCCCCGGCGAAGTCACCGTCGGCCATCATCTGCCCGGACTGCTTGTTGAGCGGGCGGGCGATGGCGCGCTTGGCGGTGATGTTGTCGATTACCTGCTGGCCTTCGGTGTTGTGCGGCAGTGCCTGGTAGGCGGCCCAGCTGGCTTCGTAGCGGGTCACCAGGTCGGCAATGCGCTTCTCGTCGGCTTCGCGCTCCTGGCCCTGGCGGATCAACATTTCGCGGCGGACCACCAGCATCTGGTTGTTGGCGTCGAGCAGGTCGGAGAGCAGGTGGACCTTGGCCACGCCTTCGTCTACGACTTTCTGCATGGCTTGCTTCTGGACGGTGGCACCGACCGCGCCGGTGGCTACGACGGCTGCTACCAAAACCAGTAAGAGGCCGAAGCCCAAGCCAAGACGCCAGACGACGCTGACGTTGCGTAACAGATCCATGAGTGATCCACGAATGTAGGGGGAGAAATCCGTTATCGGCTGACTTTCACGGTTTCTTTACATTGTGGTTTAACGGGGGTTGGGTGGGTCGGTGACACGCATGGCGTGTCACTACGGGACCTTGGCTGTAGTGACACGCCATGCGTGTCATCGGAATGTCTGGGGCGGGCGCGAAAAGCAGAAGCCCCGCTTTCGCGGGGCTTCTTTGCCGGGCAAGCCCGGCACTACGTGGCGGGAACCCGAGTGTCCGTGGCGGGAGCCCCGTGTGGACGGGGCCCCATACCGGATCAGGCGAACGGGTCCTGCAGGACCATGGTGTGGTCGCGGTCCGGGCCGGTGGAGACGATGCTGATCGGGCAGCCGGCCAGCTCTTCCAGCGAACGCAGGTAGGCGCGGGCGGCCGCCGGCAGTTCGTCCCAGTTGGTGATGCCGTGGGTGTTCTCGCTCCAGCCCGGGAATTCCAGATACACCGGGGTGCAGTCTTCCCAGCCCTGCGCGTCCAGCGGGGCGTACTCGGTGCGCTTGCCGTTGTATTCATAGGCAATACAGACCTTCAGCTTTTCCATGCCGTCCAGCACGTCCAGCTTGGTGATGCACAGGCCGCTGATGCCGTTGATGGCCACGGCGCGCTTCAGCGCAACGATGTCCATCCAGCCGCAACGACGCGGACGACCGGTGGAAGCACCGTACTCGGCACCGCGGTCGCGGATGCCCTGGCCGATTTCATCGTCCAGCTCGGTCGGGAACGGACCGCCGCCAACGCGGGTGGCATAGGCCTTGGCAATGCCCAGCACGTAGTCGATGGAGTCCGCGCCGACGCCGGTACCGGCCAGTGCGCCGCCTACAGTGGTGTTGGAGCTGGTGACGTACGGGTAGGTGCCGTGGTCGATGTCCAGCAGCGCGCCCTGCGCGCCTTCGAACAGCACGCGCTTACCCTGCTTGCGCAGGTCGTGCAGGATGCCGGCCACGTCGGACTTCATCGGCTGCACGTATTCGCCGAAGGCGAGCGCTTCGTCGTAGGTCTTCTGGAAGTCGACCGCTTCGGTGCCCAGGTACTTGGTCAGCACGAAGTTGTGGTAATCCAGCGCGGTGCGCAGCAGCTCTTCCAGCTGCTTGGGGTAATGCAGGTCGGCGATGCGGATGCCGCGACGCGCGACCTTGTCTTCGTAGGCCGGGCCGATACCGCGGCCGGTGGTGCCGATCGCCTTGCCACCGGCAGCGCGTTCGCGCGCCTGGTCCAGGGCAATGTGGTACGGCATGATCAGCGGCGCGGCCGGGGAGATCTTCAGGCGCGAACGCACTTCCACGCCGGAGGTTTCCAGCTCGGCGATTTCCTTCTGCAGGGCGGCCGGGGAGATCACCACGCCGTTGCCGATCAGGCACAGCGCGTCGTCACGCAGGATGCCCGACGGAATCAGGTGCAGCACGGTCTTCTTGCCATTGATGACCAGGGTGTGGCCGGCATTGTGGCCGCCCTGGAAACGCACCACGGCACCGATTTCCTCGGTAAGCAGATCGACGATCTTGCCTTTGCCTTCATCGCCCCACTGGGCACCCAACACTACGACAGACTGACCCATGACGGGCTCCTCGAATTGTTGCGGCCATCGGGGCCGCGAGAGAGTAAACCGTGGCAGCGCCGGCCAGCGCGTGAAGGCGGCTCCAGCGGGGAGCGGCCGGCGATGGAAGGCCCAGACACAGAAAAAGCCGAACGGGAGGGCCCGTCCGGCTTTTGTGCATTATCCGGGTTTCCGGGGGCCACCGCCACCCCGGGGGGTGACGGCTTCATCAGCCGGTCAGCGGTCGCTCTTGAGGTACTGCAGGAACGGGTCGTTCTTGTCCAGCACGATCACGCCGTTGCCGTCGGTCATGGAGCCACGGTAGGCCTCCAGGCTGCGGTAGAAGGCATAGAACGAGGGGTCGGCATTGCCGGCCTTGCCGTAGATGCGGGCGGCTTCCGCGTCGCCGGCACCGCGCAGCTGCTGGGCATCGCGTTCAGCTTCGGCCACGATCACGGTCGCTTCGCGGTCGGCCTGGGCGCGGATGGTCAGCGACTGCTCCTCACCCTCGGCGCGCAGCTTGGCGGCTTCCTGCTTGCGCTGGGCGCGCATGCGTTCGTACACGTCGCTGATCACCTGGCTGTCGGTCGGCAGGTCGATCTGCTTGATGCGCAGGTCGACAATCTCCATGCCCAGCCCCTTCACCGCTTCGTTGATGCCGGTCAGCTGGTTGGCGATCAGTTCGCTGCGGTCGCCGGACACCAGCTGCTGCAGGGTGCGCGAGTTGATCTGGTTGCGCAGCGAGTCGGTGATGATCGGAGCCAGGCGCTGGTTGGCCAGCTTGGCGTCGCCACCGGTGGCACGGTAGTAGGCGCGGGTGTCCTTGATGTAGCCAATAGCGAAGAAGTCGACGCTGACGTCCTTCTGCTCGGCGGTGAAGTAACGCGCCGGGGCGGTGTCGAGCACCTGGAAGCGGCGGTCGAACACGCGCACGGTTTCAACCAGCGGCAGCTTGAAATGCAGGCCGGGCTTCACATCGGCACGCACCACCTTGCCCAGGTTCAGGACCATCGCGGTCTGGTCTTCACGGACCACGTACACCGACCCCAACAGGGCCAGCAGGGCGGCCACGGCCAGGCCAATCCACAGGGGACTTTTCATCGGTTGGCTCCTTCACGACCGGCCGGTCGCGTGGTCGGGCGTTCGGCGTTGCGCACGCCGTCCACCGGCGTGCTGGCCGGCAGCGACGGCATCATCACCTCGGAGGTGATCCCCGGCAGGGTGGGACTGGCCGGTGCGGGACCGCTGCGGTTGTCGGGCATCGGCACGTAGATCAGCTGACGGCCATCGCCCCCGATGACCTTGCGGTTCTCCGACAGCACCTGCTGCACGGTTTCCAGCCACAGACGCTTGCGGGTGACTTCCGGCGCGTCCTTGTACTGGACCTGCAGCTGGGTGAAGCGCTCGGCGTCACCGGTAGCCTTGGCCACAGCGGCCTGCTTGTAGCCTTCGGCGGTGGTGCGGGCGCGCGACGCCTGGCCTCGCGCTTCCGGCACGATCTTGGCGGCATAAGCCTGGGCTTCGTTGATGAGACGTTCCTTGACCTGCTGGGCGGCATTGACGTCGTCGAAGGCGGGCTTCACCTCTTCCGGCGGACGCGCGTCGGGCAAGGTCAGGCCGGTGACGCTCAGGCCGGTGCGGTAGCTCTTCAGCGAGGCCTGCAGGCGCTCTTCCGCCGCTGCAGCCAGCGGGCCGCGGTTGTTGAGCACGGTGTTGAGGTCGGCACGGCCCACCTGTTCACGCACGGCACTCTGCGCGGACTGCTCCAGCATCTGGTCGGCGTCGAGGGTGCCGAACAGGTACAGCTGCGGATCGTCAACGCGGTACTGCACGTTGAGCGAGACCCGCACGATGTTTTCATCGCGGGTCAGCACCGGCACGTCGCTGCTGAAGGTTTTGATCTGGGTCGCGTTGACCTTGGTGACCGATTCGATCGGCCACGGCAGCTTGAAACTCGGGCCGGGCTGCAGGATGCGGGAGAACTGGCCGAAACGCAGGACCACGCCGCGCTGCTGTTCGCCGATCAGCTGGAAGCTGGAGAACAGCACCAGCAGCACCACTGCCACGGCCACCCAACGCAGGATGCCCCCATCGAACAGGTCCTTGAGCGGACCGGGCAAACCGCCCCACCCGCCACCACCGCCACCGCCGCCGCGCGGGCCAAACGGTCCGCGTCGATTCTCGTCGGGGCCTTGTCCGCCCTTGTTGCCGCCGGGTGTATTCCAGGCCATGCACGCTCCATCAGTAATAGGTTGCCTGCGGGCCACTCCCGCACCGTCAACCGGTCATTGCGTCCCGATTCTACAAGATGGGGCGAACCGGCAGGATTGGAAGGGGGGCGCTTGCTGAAAGGTCGATTCATCGACCGGTCGGACTGGGACCGGGGTCGTGCCCCGGCCGGACCAGACGGGGTAAGGTGAGGGTCCCCGCCCTCCGATCTGGCCATTTGATGACGCTTCCAGCCCAGTTCAACGCCTTCCGCATCCACCAGGACGACAACGGCCACCGCAGCGGCCTTGAGGCGATCAGCCTGGACCAGCTCAACCCGGGCGAGGTGGTGATCCGCGCGCAATGGTCGTCGGTGAACTACAAGGACGCCCTGGCCGGGACCGGCAAGGGCCGCATCCTGCGCCGCTTCCCCCTGGTCGGTGGGATCGATGTTGCCGGCACCGTGGTCGCCTCGACCGACCCGGCCTGGCGCGAGGGCGACCCGGTGGTTGCCACCGGCTGCGGGCTCAGTGAGACCCGCGACGGCGGCTACAGCCAGTATGTACGGCTGGAATCGAGCGCGGTGATCGGCCTGCCGGCCGGGCTGAGTGCCCGCGAGGCGATGATCATCGGTACCGCCGGCTTCACCGCCGCGCTGGCCCTGCTGCGGATGTGCGACAACCGGCAGACCCCCGACCATGGGCCGCTCGCGGTGACCGGGGCGACCGGCGGGGTCGGTGCGCTGGCCGTGGATATCTTCAGCCAGGCCGGCTTCGAGGTACATGCGGTGAGCGGCAAGGTCGATCAGGCCGGCTTCCTGCGCGACCTGGGGGCAACCGAAGTGCTGTCGCGCGAGGTCCTTGCCACCCACCGGCCGATGGAATCGGCACGCTTCGGCGGCGGCCTGGACAATGCCGGTGGGCCGATGCTGGCCAGCCTGCTGGCGCAGACCGTGCCTTACGGCAGCGTGGTCAGTGCGGGGCTGGCGGCCAGTCCGGCGCTGGACATGACGGTGATGCCGTTCATCATCCGCGGCGTGTCGCTGCTGGGGGTGTCGTCCTCTTCGGCCCCGCGTGATCTGCGCGAACAGGTCTGGCACCGTCTTGGCACCGAGTGGAAGCCGCGTCACCTGGCCGCGATCTGCACCCGGGAAATCACCCTGGACGGGCTGCCCGAGGTGTTCGACACCATGCTCGCCGGCCATTCACTGGGCCGCACCGTGGTGCGAATCGACTGAGCGTTGCAGTTGGGCGACAGACGGCGCATCCAGTCCTTCACGCTGACACAGGCCGGGCCTACACTGCTTGCATTATCTGGGGAATAACATGGCACGCATTCTGATTGTCGACGATTCGCAGGTTCAGCAGATAGGAATCCAGCGCATGGTCGAGAAGCTGGGGCACGAAACCCTGATCGCCGAAGACGGTGCCAAGGGCGTGGAAGTGGCCAAGGCCGAGCTGCCCGACCTGGTTCTGATGGACGTGGTGATGCCCAACCTCAACGGCTTCCAGGCCACCCGTACGCTGGCGCGCGAAGCGACCACCAAGCACATCCCGGTGATTCTGGTGACCACCAAGGACCAGGACACCGACCGCATGTGGGGCATGCGTCAGGGCGCGAAGGCGTATCTGACCAAGCCGTTCTCGGAAAGCGAGCTTTCCGAGGTGCTGGAGCGCGTGTTCAACAGCAAGGAACCGCCGGCGGGTTGAACCGGCAATCCGTGGTGTGCCGACCAACGGTCGGCACCTACCAGGCTATCAACGCGACGGCAGGTACCGACCGTTGGTCGGTACGCAAACGTCAAACAGTTTCGCCAAACGCCTTGGCCAGGTTCCGGTACGCCTTCTTCTGCGCGTCATCGGTGGGCACCGGGGCGACGATCTCGATCTCCACGATCTGATCACCGTCCGGATTGCCGGGCAGGCCGCGTCCGCGCAGGCGCAGCTTGCGCCCGGCATCGGAGCCGGCCGGCACCTTCAGTTCCACTGCGCCGCCCAGGGTCGGCACGCTGATGCTGGTGCCCAGCGCGGCCTGCCAAGGGGTCACATCCAGGGTGTACAGGATGTTGCGGCCGTCGACCTCGAACTGCGGGTGGGCGGCATATTCCACTTCCAGCAGCAGGTTGCCACCGTTGGTGCCCTGCCCGCTCAATCGGATCACCTGACCCGGGCGAATACCCTTGGGGACACGCACGTCCAGCTGCTTGCCGTTGACAGTGATGCGCAGGCTGTCGCCGTCGTAGGCGGCCTCCAGCGGTACCGACAGCTTGGCGCGGGTATCACGGGTCGGCTGCGGACCGGCACCTGCACCACCGAATCCGCTGGCGCGACCGGCACCGCCGCGCTGACGCGCGAACAGGCTTTCGAAGAAGTCGCTGAAGCCACCACCGCCGGCACCGCCGCCGAACACTTCCTCAAAGTCGAAGCCCTGCCCGCCGCCGTAGCCTGGCGGGGTATGGAACTCTTCGCCGGGGCGATAGCCCTGGGCCTTGAGCTGGTCGTAGGCGGCGCGCTTCTGCGGATCGCGCAGCGCTTCATAGGCTTCGTTGACTGCCTTGAACTTCTCTTCCGCGCCGGCCTCCTTGCTGACATCCGGGTGGTACTTGCGTGCCAGCCGGCGGTAGGCGGTCTTGATTTCGGCATCGCCTGCGCTGGGTTCCACTCCGAGCGTGGCGTAGTAATCCTTGAATTCCATTGAAAAACACCTCGAATAGGGTCGGCCGCCCGCGCCGGCGGGGGCTGTTCAGGCAATTCTAGCGGCTGCGGGTGCCCACGCCGTGATCGAAGCATGATCCAGTGCAGTGCGGCGATGCCGCGCTTGGGCTAGGCTGACCGCATCCCCTGCCCTGTTTCTGGATCCCCATGACCATTCAACCAGGCGACGCGATTCCTGAAGTGACCCTCAAGCGCATCCGCGAGGGCATGGAAACCCTGGACACCCGGGCGCTGTTCGATGGGCGCAAGGCGGTGCTGTTCGGGGTGCCCGGCGCATTCACCCCGACCTGTTCGGCCCGCCACCTGCCCGGCTTTGTCGAACACTTCGAACAGTTCCGCTCGCGCGGCGTCGATGTGTTCTGCATGGCGGTGAACGACCCGTTCGTGATGAAGGCATGGGGCGAAAGCCAGCAGGTGCCCGATGGCCTGCAACTGCTGTCAGACGGCAATGGCGATTTCACCCGCGCGTTGGGGCTGGAGATGGATGCCAGCAGTTCCGGCATGGGCCTGCGCTCGCGCCGCTTTGCCCTGTACGTCGAAAACGGTCTGGTGCGGGAGGCGTGGATCGAGGAACCCGGCAAGTTCGAGGTGTCTTCGGCGGAGCATGTGTTGGCGCATCTGCCGGGTTGATTGCGCGGTGAATTGTCCGTACCGACCAACGGTCGGTACCTACCGGTCGGCCTGTCACCGGTAGGTGCCGACCGTTGGTCGGCACGCCTCAGCGCAGAATCCGGAACCGCACCTGGGTCCATGCGCCGTCGGTCGCCAGCGCGGTAAGCGTGTGCTCCCCAGGCTCGTCGAATTCCCGCTGCAGCAATCGCGCACCTTCCGTGCGCGCAATCCAACGATCATCCAGCAACCAATCCACGCTCTGCTCGGTGCCCAACGCGCGCAGCTGCAGGCGCACGCCGTGCTCGGCATTGGGTGCCCGCGCCAGGGTGGCACGGTCGTTGAGTCCTTCAATGTGCAGCGCGCCGGCACTGCCCATCCCTTCATCGCGACAATCCGGCGACAAGGCCGGCAACTGCGAGGCGCGCCGCAGCGCCAGCGGCAGCCAGGGCGACACCCGCGCCGGCCAGCGCGCAATCTCGCGGTCCTGCGACTCATGCGGCAGCGTGCAGTCCGGCGACAGGCGCAGACCACTGCGCGCATCCACCTGGAAGCGCTGGCGGCCGGCCTGCCACACGCGGGCATCGCGTTCGGCAAAGGTGGGCGGCACGGCACCGTCCAGCACATAGGCGTCCAATCGACGTTGGCACAACGGGGGCGGCACGTCCTGCTCGCGCTCGCCGGTCGGCCAGCAGATGGTTTCGCTGCTGACGCTTCCGGGCAGCGGCGCGGCACTGGCATCGCCAGGCTGGCGCGGCAGACTGTCCACCACTTCGAACATCAACGGCAACGCGGTCACTGCGCCGTACTGGCCGGGCAACGGGGTGCCGTCGGGCCGCCCCACCCAGACGCCCACGGTGTAATGGCGGGTGCTGCCAATCGCCCAGGCATCGCGGTAGCCGTAGCTGGTGCCGGTCTTCCAGGCCACCCGCGGACGGCCGGTGACGTCGAAGGTGCCGCGGCCATAGCCAGGACGCGGATTGGATTCGAGCACTTCACGGGTAATCCAGGCAGCCCCGGGGGACATCAGCCGTCGCTCGATCACGGCATCCTCAGCGCGGTATCGCACGCGACCGGCAATGCCGTTGCGGTTGAAGGCCGCAAAACTGCCGACCAGGTCTTCCAGGCGCGCCCCGGTGCCGCCGAGGATGAGCGAAAGATTGGGCGCGCTGCCATGCGGGAAGCGCAGATTGATGCCGGCGTGCGACAGACGCGCGGCGAAGCGCGCCGAGCCCACCCGGTCCAGCAGGTCCACCGCCGGCACGTTGAGTGACAAGCGCAGCGCGGTGGCTGCACTGACCGGGCCGTTGAACGCGGCATCGAAGTTGCCGGGGCGGTAGCCGCCAAAGCTCTGCGGCGCGTCCACCATCAGGCTTTCGGAATGGATCAGGCCGTCGTCCAGGGCCATGCCGTACAGAAACGGCTTGAGCGTGGAGCCGGGCGAGCGCCACGCCTGCACCATGTCGACATGGCCGAGCCGCTGTTTGTCTCCGAACGCCACCGAGCCCACATAGGCACGCGCCTCCAGGGTGCGGTTGTCGACCACCAGCAACGCGGCGGAGGTGCGCTCGGGCAGCTGCGAGAAATACGAACTCACGCGTTCTTCCAGCGTCCGCTGCAGACCGATGTCCAACGTGCTTTCAATGCGCGCCGCGCGCGGCTCGGCCGCACGCAGGCGCTGGGCCAGCAAGGCGGCATGCAGCGGCGGCTGCAGCGCGCGGGTGACCACGGCTTCCATGCGCGCATCGTCGACTTCTTCGCGCGACCACACCCGCAACGCGACCATGCGCTCGAGCACCTTGTCGCGGGCCACCTGCGCCGCTTCGGGATGACGGTCCGGCCGCAGGCGGCTGGGCGACTGTGGCAGCACCGCCAGCAAGGCGGCCTCGGCATGCGAAAGCTGCGCTGCCGGCTTGCCGAGGTAGGCCCAGCTGGCGGCTTCCACACCCTCGATGGTGCCGCCGTACGGCGCACGTTCCAGATACAACGCCAGAATCTGCGCCTTGCTCAGATGCAGTTCCAGCTGCACCGCGCGCAGCAGCTGCTTGGCCTTGCCCCACGGCGTACGCGTATGCGGGTCCAGAATGCGCGCGACCTGCATGGTGAGCGTGGAACCGCCGGACACGATGCGGCCGCTGCCCAGCCACTGCTTGCCGGCGCGCAGCAGTGCCCACGGATTGATTCCGGGGTGCTGCCAGAACCAGCGGTCCTCGTAGTTCAGCAGCGCCTGCAGGTACAACGGCGAAACGCTTTCCATCGAGGCCGGATAGCGCCACACGCCATCGGCATCGGCGAAGGCGCGCAGCGGTGTGCCATCACGCGCGACCACCAGGGTGCTGGTGTCGCGCTGCTTCGGCAACGGCGGCGGGAACGCCAGGTCCAGCGCCAGCAACACCGCCAGCACAGTGGCGGTGCCCCAGCGCAGGCCCCGCCACAGCCAGCGGTTCCGGCTCAATCAGGGCTCCACCACGGTGATCGTGGTCGGATTGCTGCGGCCCACCCCACGCAGGTCGGGGCGGTACATGTCCTCCACCAGCGGCGGCGGCACGGTGTAGGTGCCCGGGGTGACCGCACGCACCAGGTAGAACACCTTGGCCGTGCTGCCGCGCGACAGCTTCAGCGCAGCCACGTAGCGGTCATCGCGGAACTCCTCGTGGCGCAGCGTGGCCGCTTCACCCCGCTCGTTGATGCGCAGCCCGTCCACCACCACATCGGCCCACTGCTTGGCATCGCCAAGATTGAGGTTCTCAATCTCCAGGCCGGCCGGCAGCAGGTCGGTCAGCAGCGCGTCGGGCATGTCCAGATTGGGGGTGATGTTGACCCGCACGATCAGGGTTTCACCCTCCTTCAATGCACGCGGGGTCCACGGCTTGCCGTCGGTGGTGTACCAGCTGCGTTCCACGCCCAGATGACGATTGTCCGGCTCCGGCGCAGTGCGCGGAATACCGGCCACTTCCAGGCTGGCGAACATCGGGGGCTCGCCCTGCGGCGTGAAACGCACGCCCTTGGCCAGTGCGGCGTAGTCAAAACCGCGACCGAACAGGCGGCGCGCGGCAATCGCTTCCACTTCGCCGCCAATGGCCAGTTCACCGGAGACCTGCTTCTTCTGGTTGGCGGCCAGGGCCTTGCCCAACCGCGCCAGCGCCACCTGTTCCTGGGTGCTCAGCCACATCCAGCCGTTGTTGCGGCGCGCGTCCAGTGCACGGCCCAGATCGACCGCACGGGCGTCGTAGGCCGGCTTGGCCAGCTTGCGCTCGTGCAGCAGGGCAATCATCAACGCGTCGTCGCGCACCGCACTGCCGTAGTCGCCGAAGTACTGCGGGCGCTCGCTGCTGGGCTTGGCAAAGCCGGCCGCAATGGCGGCGTCGCCACGCTTGTGGTCGCCCTGCAGCGACAGCGCGATGCCCAGGTGAACCAGCGACAGGCCGGTCAGTGCCTTGCTGCGTTCGTTGTCATACAGCGCACGCAGGGTGCCCAGCGGAGCGCGGTTGACCCGCGCCAGCACGTAGCCCGAGTACGCCTGGTTGGCGAACTTGAGGTTCTCGCGACGGTCTTCACCGTAGAACTGGTTGCCTCCGGAAAGCAGGTCTTCGCTCAGACGGTTGAGCGCCTTCTGCAGCACCGCATCAGGCACCGTGAAACCGGCGTCCTTTGCGTCCAGCAGGAACTCGGCGATGTACGGGGTGAGCGCCGGATTGACGTAACCGTCGTCGCCCCACATCGAGAAGTTGCCGTTGGCGACCTGCATCGAGGCCAGACGGCCGAACGCGCCCTCCATGCGTTCACGGCGCTGCCTGGCATCCAGACCACCGGCACCGAGCATGGTGGCAGTGGCTTCATCCAGCATCAGTGCGGCGTAGCCCTTGCTGGTGGTCTGCTCGGCGCAGCCGTACGGGTAACGCAACGCGCCTTCCAGCGCACTGGCGAAGGGAATCGGCGGCAATGCGCTGACCAGCATGCGTGCGCTCACCGAATCCTGCATCAGGCCGTCGGCCAGTGCGGCATCCATGCTGACCGCTGCCAGCGGGTCCAGCGTACGTGTCTGCGCGCGCAACACCTGCGGCCACGCGGCACGCACCGGCAGGTCATAGCGGCGGTCGACCTTGAAGCCGTTGCCGTCCACGCGCACGCGCACCTGGGCCACGGTGTAGCCCTCGCGCGCGCCCAGCGGGAAGCTCAGGGTCTGCTTGGCGTCGGCGTTCAACTTCAGGGTGCGGCTGCCCTCGCCCAGGGTGATGGGACCCACACCGTCAACCTGCACCTTGAACTCGCCCGGCTTGCCGGTGAAGTTCTGTACGTCCAGGGTCACCGTGCTGCGGTCGCCCGGGGCGAGCACGCGCGGCATGCTGGCTTCTGCCAGGATCGGCGCACGCACCACGGTTTCCATGTCGCGCCTGCCGTACTGGTCATCGGAATACACGACGGCCGAAATGCGCAGGGTGCCGTTGAAGTCGGGCACCTTCAGGTTGACCCGGGCATTGCCCTTCGCATCCAGCTTCACCGGGCCCGCGAACAGGTCCACGGTCTGTACGCGGGCGGTGGGGCGCTTGGCCTGCGGCAACGCAGCCAGGGCCATGTCGCCGCCGAACTTGAGCTTGCCACTGCTGCCGTCGAAGCTCTCGATCACGCGGCTGTAGATGTCGTAAGCGTCCACGCCCAGCCGACGCTGGGCGAAGAAGTGCGCGGCGGCATCCGGCACCGGGAAGCGGGTGATGTTGAGAATGCCCACATCCACCGCCGACACCGTCACATGTGCGACCTTGCCGGCCAGCTGCGGCGCGCTGACCGTCACCGGCAGGGTCTGCTCGGGGCGCATCTGCCTGGGTGCGGACAGGCCCACCGCCACGCTGCGCGCCTTGCGATCCATCGGCACGTGCACCACGCCCACTGCGCGTGCCGGGGTGATCCTGCTCGGCGCACTGCCGCCACGGAACACCAGCGCGGTGATGTAGACGTCGTGGCGCTCCCAGTCGGCGGTGACCGGCAGGTCGAAGGTGCTGCCCGGCTTGGCGTCAATCTCCTTCACGTAGAGCATCTTGTCGCTCTCGACCATGATCACGCCCTTGCCGGCATGCGGCGGGGTGACGGTCACGCGCACGGTGTCGCCGGTCTTGTAGCCGGTCTTGTCCAGACTCAGCTTGACCTTGTCAGGGCGGGCATCCAGGCCGCGGTTGTCGTCGTTCCAGCTCCAGCCGGCGTGGAACGGATAGCGGCTGGTCAATCCGGTGCCGGGATCGAATACCTCCAGGCGGTACTCACCCCACTCCACCGGGAAGTCGATGCCCACCGGTGCCGCCCCTGCATCCAGCGTGCGGGTTTCCTTGCTCTCAAATCGCCGGGTGAAATCGTAGTCCCAGCGGTTCTCGTTGAACGTCCAGTGGTAGTCGCGCAGTTCGCGCACCAGGGTGACCTTCAGCCCCTTGCCCGGGTGCGCCTTGCCGGCGGCGTCGACGCGCACGACCTCAAAGCGCGCGTTGCTGTTGGCATCAGCCCCGTCGTTGTGATCAAACAAGGGACGCACGCCGACCAGCACCGGGGCCGGCCACATCACCCGCTTCAGCGTGCGGCTGACCGTGCGGCCACCGGTTTCATATACGCTGCCGGACAACACCACCGCGACCGGCGCGGTGGCTTTCACCTCGGCCGGCAGGGCGACGTCCTGGCGCAGCTTGCCGTCGGCCGGGAATTCGGTGTCGATGACATCACGCGCTTCGCGCGGCAACTCCACGGTGACGTCGCCGAAGAAATACCCCGGCAGCGACTCGACCGGCGATGTCTCAGCCGTCACCGCCAGACGTGCGGTGAAACGGTTGCCGTCGGCCGGCGCGCCATACAGGTAGGCCGCATCAGCCTGCAGCTTGAGCGGTTCGCCAGGCTTCAGAGTCTTCTGCGGGCTGTCCAGGTCCAGCTTCATGCGCTCGGGCAGGAACTCCTCGATGCGCAGGGTCATGCCCTGGATGGCTTCCTTGCTGGCCGGGTTGCTGCGGAACTCCACCTGCCAACGCCCGGTGGGAGCGTCGACCGGAATGGTCTGCTCGAAGCTCAGATAGCCCTGCTCGCCCGGCTGCAGGCGGGTTTCACGGAAAGTCTTGCCATCGGGCTGTTTCAGCCGCAGGTAGACCGGTTGAGGCTTCACTGGCTTGCCGTCGTTGTCGCGCAGCAGCGCGGACACGCGCACGGTTTCACCGGGGCGATACAGGTCACGCCCTGACCAGGCGAACACGTCAAACCAGGCGTTGTCACGACCGGCCACGGCGAACTCGCTCAGGTCCAGCGCCGGCTGGTTGAACGGCAGGAAGGTGGTGTCGGCACCGCTGCTGGCAATCAACACATGGCCGGCATCCAGGGTGTACTTGAGCAGCGCGTTGCCGTTGCCATCGGTGCTGCTCTTGAGCACCACCTCGCCCTTGGCATCGAGAATGCGCAGGTCGATCTTCTTCAGCGAAGCACCGCTCTGCAGTGAGGCAGTATGGACGAACAGGGTGTCCTTGTAGGCGCGGGTGTGCAGGCCGATGTCGCTGACGGTGAAGAAGGCAGTGTCGAACTCGCTGTCGAACGAACCGGTGCGCTTCATCACCGCGAAGTACAGGCCGGGTTCCTGCAGCTCCTTGATGTCCTGCGTGGGCAGGTAGGTGAGCACCCGTTCGTTCTGCTTGCCGCCGAGCACGAAGCGGTTCACATAGACCGGTTCGGCCAGCTTCGACATCGGGGTCTTGTCGCCGTACTCGCTGTCCAGCTCCCAGCTGCCACGGCGGCCGCCGCGCTGGTACTGACTGAAGAACTGCGGCAGCTGCTTTTCGCGCACGCGCAGGAACTCCACGTCCACTTCGGGCACATTGACCGAGACCACCGGCAGGCCACGACTGTCACGCGCAGGCAGCACGCTGCCCTGCGAAGCGAAGCCCGCCACGGGCTTGAGTTCGCCGGTAAAGACCTTCTGCTTCAGCTCCTTGCCGATGCGGCTGCCGTCGGCGGCCAGCAGGTCGGCTGAGACGACCAGGGTGTAGTCCTTGGCCGCTTCGACAAACGGGTAGCGCAGCGTGGTGCCGTCGTCGGAAAGGGTCCAGCTGCTGTCGTCGGTGCCGACTTTCTCTTCGAAGCGGACCAGTTTGTCGAAATCCTGGGTGCCGACCAGCGGGCGCGAGAACTCCAGCGCCAGCGACAGGCCGTCGCCCTTTTCGTAGGGGTAGGCGCGCAGCAGGGTGAATTCGGTGACCGCTTCGGCCTTGGCGGCGATGGGCTGCCCGGAGGCTTCCGGCAGTTGGCCGCTGTCGTTGCGTTTGCAGCCGGTGATGCCGACTGCCAGCGTGGCGGCGAGCGCCAGCGCGATGATTCCCTTCCACTTGCCCTGCCCGACCCGACCCAGCGTAGCCATGACGTCACTCCTTGAACGATGCCACCATTATACGGTGGCCGTCCGGTGCCGGAGGGTAAGGGAATTCCTAATCAGCAGGATCGCCGGGCACCCCATGGACGCGCATGGCGCGTCCCTACAGGTCGCCCGACCAACCAAACCCGGGCAATCCCCAACCCGGGCGACCAAGGATCGTAGTGACACGCCATGCGTGTCAAAGCCATGATCCTGTGCGCGTTACAAGGCCGCCGGCACCCGCACCGCGCCTTCCATCAGTACGCGGGCGCTGCGGCTCATCAGCGCCTTGGTGACCACCCACTCGCCATCCACCTGGGCGGCCTGCGCCCCGACCCGCAGGGTGCCGGAGGGGTGCCCGAAGGTCACCGCATTGCGCGTTCCGCCCCCAGCGGCCAGATTGACCAGGGTGCCGGGGATGGCGGCGGCAGTGCCGATGGCCACCGCCGCGGTGCCCATCATGGCGTGGTGCAGCTTGCCCATCGACAGCGCGCGCGCGTGCAGGTCGATGTCACCTGCCGCAATCTGCTTGCCGCTGGAGGACACGTAGTCCTGCGCAGCGGCCACGAAGGCGACCTTGGGCGTGTGCTGGCGGGTGGCAGCTTGCTCGATGTGGTCGATCAGCCCCATGCGTACGGCTCCGTGCGCGCGGATGGCCTCGAAACGGGCCAACGCGGTCTTGTCTTCGTTGATCGCCGGCTGCAGTTCGGTGCCGGTGTAGCCCAGGTCAGCGGCATTGAGGAAAATGGTGGGAATGCCGGCGGTGATCATGGTCACGGTGAAGCTGCCGACGCCGGGCACGTCCAGCGTGTCGGTCAGGCTGCCGGTCGGGAACATGCTTCCGCCATCGGCATCGTCGGACGGATCGATGAACTCCAGCGCGATCTCGGCTGCCGGGAAGGTCACCCCGTCCAGCTCGAAATCGCCGTCTTCCTGCACCTGGCCATCGACAATCGGCACATGCGCGAGGATGGTCTTGCCGATGTTGGCCTGCCAGATGCGTACGGTGCAGGTGCCGTTGTGCGGGATGCGCGCCGGGTCGATGAAACCGTTGCTGATCGCGAACGGACCCACCGCAGTGCTGAGGTTGCCGCAGTTGCCGCTCCAGTCGACAAACGCGGTGTCGATGGAGACCTGTCCGTAAAGATAGTCGACGTCATGGTTGGGCACCGAGGCACCCGAGATGATCACGCACTTGCTGGTACTGGAGGTTGCCCCGCCCATTCCGTCGGTGTGCTTGCCGTAGGGATCCGGCGAGCCGATCACGCGCATCAGCAGCGCATCACGCGCGGGGCCCGACGTCTGCGCCGCAACGGGCAGGTCCTGCAGGCGGAAGAACACACCTTTGCTGGTGCCGCCACGCATGTAGGTGGCGGGAATGCGGAGTTGGGGAACAAAGGTCATCGTGCTGTCCAAGTCAAATATTTCAGGATGCGCCGTTCATCCGATCGGCAGAGTTCCGACGCATGCGGTCAAAGTGATCCGGTTCCAGCGGCTTGGCCGGCCCGGAGGCCAAGCCTTGGGCGATCAGTTGTCGTCGCAGGTTCTCTGCTTTGCGTCGCCGGCGCTGGCGGATCAGGTCGCAGACATGATCGGAAGCGCTGGAATAACCCCCTGCGGCGACTTCTTCATCTACGAACTGCTTGAGCGGATCGCTGAGTGATACTTTCATGGCGTCCATCGGTAAGGCCTCGGAGCTGCAGTAGCTGCCAGCGGTGGTGCGCCGTCAAGGGGCCGGGTGCAAGGTTTCGGGGTTCATGGTTGGGGGGGCGGTCGCTGGCGTTGTCCGGGAAAGCCACGCAGGGCGTGGCTCTACGGGGGTTGGGTCAGGCGGCCTGGGTGGATTCCAGGAAGTCCTGGGCGAAGCGCTGGAGGACGCCTCCGGCCTCGTAAATGGCCACTTCCTCGTCGCTGTCCAGGCGGCAGGTGACCGGGACCACCACGTCCTGGCCGTCACGGCGGTGAATCACCAGGCTGAGGTCGGCACGCGGGGTGCGTGCGCCGACCACGTCAAAGGTCTCGGTGCCGTCAATGCCCAGGGTCAGGCGGGTGGTGCCCGGCTTGAACTCCAGCGGCAGCACGCCCATGCCGATCAGGTTGGTGCGGTGGATGCGCTCGAAGCCCTCGGCCACGATCGCTTCCACGCCAGCAAGACGGACACCCTTGGCCGCCCAGTCGCGAGAACTGCCCTGCCCGTAGTCCGCGCCGGCAATGATGATCAGCGGCTGCTTGCGTTCCATGTAGGTTTCAATGGCCTCCCACATGCGCATCACCTTGCCTTCCGGCTCTACCCGGGCCAGCGAGCCCTGCTTCACGCTGCCATCCTCGTTGCGGACCATCTCGTTGAACAGCTTGGGGTTGGCGAAGGTGGCGCGCTGCGCGGTGAGGTGGTCGCCACGGTGGGTGGCGTAGGAATTGAAGTCCTCTTCTGGCAGGCCCATTTTCGCCAGGTACTCGCCCGCCGCACTGGATGCCAGGATCGCATTGGACGGCGACAGGTGGTCGGTGGTGATGTTGTCGGGCAACACTGCCAGCGCACGCATGCCGGCCAGGCTGCGCTCCCCGGCCAGCGCGCCTTCCCAATAAGGCGGACGGCGGATGTAGGTGCTCTGAGGACGCCAGTCGTACAGCGGGCTGACCGTGGGCCCGGCGTGCTCCACACGGATGTTGAACATCGGGTTGTAGACGCTGCGGAACTGCTCCGGCTTCACCGCCGCCTTCACCACCGCGTCGATCTCGGCATCGCTCGGCCAGATGTCCTTCAGGCGCACTTCGTTGCCCTGCGCATCGAGGCCCAGCACATCCTTTTCAATATCGAAGCGCACGGTACCGGCGATGGCGTAGGCGATCACCAGCGGCGGGGACGCCAGGAACGCCTGTTTGGCATAGGGATGAATGCGGCCGTCGAAATTGCGATTGCCCGACAGTACCGCGGTGGCATACAGATCCCGGTCGATGATTTCCTGCTGGATCGCCGGGTCCAGCGCGCCACTCATGCCGTTGCAGGTGGTGCAGGCGAACGCGACGATGCCAAAACCCAGCTTTTCCAGGTCCGGCAGCAGCCCGGCCTCTTCCAGATACAGCTGCACCGCCTTCGAGCCCGGGGCCAGCGACGATTTCACCCACGGCTTGCGCAGCAGCCCACGTTCGTTGGCCTTGCGCGCCAGCAGGCCAGCGGCGATCACGTTGCGCGGGTTGGAGGTGTTGGTGCAGCTGGTGATGGCGGCGATGATCACCGCACCATCCGGCATCAGGCCCTGGGCCTGTTCGACCTTGCCGGCTTCCAGTTTGGCGGCATCGGCAATGCCACGCTCGACCAGCGCCGACACCGGCAGGCGACGGTGCGGGTTGCTCGGGCCGGCCATGTTGCGGACCACGCTGGACAGGTCGAAACGCAGCACGCGCGGATACTGCGCGGTGACCAGATCGTCGGCCCACAGCCCGCTGGTGCGGGCGTAGGTCTCGACCAGCGCGACCTGGGCTTCCTCGCGCCCGGTCAGGCGCAGGTAATCGGTGGTCTGGCTGTCGATGTAGAACATGGCCGCGGTCGCACCGTATTCCGGACACATGTTGGAAATGGTGGCACGGTCGCCGATGGTCAGCGCGGCGGCACCTTCGCCGAAGAACTCGAGCCACGCACCGACCACGCGCTCGGCGCGCAGGAATTCGGTCAGCGCCAGCACCACGTCGGTGGCGGTGATGCCCGGCTGCGGTCTGCCGCTGAGCTCCACGCCGACGATGTCAGGCAGGCGCATCCATGAGGCGCGTCCCAGCATCACATTCTCCGCCTCCAGCCCGCCGACGCCGATGGCGATCACGCCCAGTGCATCCACGTGCGGAGTATGGCTGTCGGTGCCGACGCAGGTATCAGGGAAAGCCACGCCGTCCTGCACGTAGATCACCGGCGACATCTTCTCCAGATTGATCTGGTGCATGATGCCGTTGCCCGGCGGAATCACATCCACGTTCTGGAAGGCCAGCTTGGTCCAGTCGATGAAGTGGAAGCGGTCTTCGTTGCGGCGATCCTCAATGGCACGGTTTTTCTCGAATGCCTGCGGATCGTACCCCCCGCACTCCACCGCCAGCGAGTGGTCGACGATCAGCTGCACCGGAACGACCGGATTGACCTTGGCCGGATCGCCGCCACCATCGGCGATGGCGTCACGCAGACCGGCGAGATCGACCAGCGCGGTCTGGCCCAGGATGTCGTGGCAGACCACGCGGGCCGGGAACCAGGGAAAATCCAGATCCTGGCGACGCTCGATCAACTGGGTCAGCGAAGGCGTGAGGGTGGCCGGGTCGCAGCGGCGCACCAGGTTTTCGGCCAGCACGCGCGAGACATACGGCAGCGTGGCATAGGCTCCCGGCGCGATCGCGTCCACCGCTGCACGGGCATCGAAATAGTCCAGCGAAGTGCCGGGAAGGGTTTTGCGGTACTGCGTGTTCATTGCGGTCATGGCTGGCGTGTGGTGCAGATTGGCGGGCCGAAAGAGGATACGTGTACCGGCCAGCGTTATGCCCGCCGTCCAGGCGGGCACCCGATGGGCCGTCGCTTCGCGACGTTGAGAACGGCTCCTGCCGTTCTCTTCGGCACTACCCGAAAGCGCCGGCTCCGGAGAGCCGGCGGCGGCATCATGCGCGCTCGGACAGCGGCACGAAGACCTGGTCTTCCGGGCCGGTGTAGTTGGCGCTGGGGCGGATGATCTTGCCGTCGATGCGCTGTTCGATGACATGCGCGCTCCAGCCGGAGGTGCGGGCGATGACGAACAGCGGGGTGAACATCGCGGTGGGCACGCCCATCATGTGGTAGCTGACCGCGCTGAACCAGTCCAGGTTCGGAAACATCTTCTTGATGTCCCACATCACCGATTCCAGGCGCTCGGCGATGTCGTACATCTTCAGGTTGCCCTGCTCGGCCGAGAGCTCACGCGCCACGTCCTTGATCACCTTGTTGCGGGGGTCGCTGACGGTATACACCGGGTGGCCGAAGCCGATCACCACTTCCTTGCGTTCCACGCGGGCCTTGATGTCCGCTTCGGCGTCATCCGGGCTGTCGTAGCGCTTCTGCACCTCGAAGGCGACTTCATTGGCACCGCCGTGCTTGGGACCACGCAGCGCGCCGATACCACCGGCAATGCAGCTGTACATGTCGCTGCCGGTGCCGGCGATGACGCGGCAGGTGAAGGTGGAGGCGTTGAATTCGTGCTCGGCATACAGGATCAGCGAGGTGTGCATGGCACGCACCCAGGAATCCTGTGGCTTTTCGCCGTGCAGCAGGTGCAGGAAGTGACCGCCGATGGAGTCATCGTCGGTTTCCACGTCGATGGCGCGCCCGTTGTGGCTCCAGTGGTACCAATACAGCAGCATCGAGCCCAGGCAGGCCATCAGCTTGTCCGCGATGTCGCGCGCGCCCGGGTGGTTGTGGTCATCCTTTTCCGGCGACACGCAGCCCAGCACGGACACGCCAGTGCGCATGACATCCATCGGGTGTGCAGACGGCGGCAGTTCTTCCAGTGCAGCCTTGACCGCCGCCGGAATGCCGCGCAGCGACTTCAGCTTGGCCTTGTAGGCGGTGAGTTCGGCACGGGTGGGCAGCTTGCCGTGCACCAGCAGGTGGGCGATTTCCTCGAACTCGCTGGTGTTGGCCAGGTCCAGGATGTCGTAGCCGCGGTAATGCAGGTCGTTGCCGCTGCGGCCCACGGTGCACAACGCGGTATTGCCGGCAGCGGTGCCGGACAGGGCGACGGACTTCTTCGGCTTGAAGCCGGGGGCGGTGGTTGCTTCGCTCATGATCCCTCCAGAAAACAATGATTCAGCGTTACTTCTTGGCGGCAAACAGCGCGTCGAGCTGCTGCTCGAAGGCGTGGTAGCCGATACGGTCGTAGAGTTCCTCGCGCGTCTGCATGGTATCGACCACGTTACGCTGGTGGCCATCGTGACGGATGGTCGCATACACGTTCTCGGCGGCCTTGTTGGCGGCACGGAACGCGGACAGTGGGAACAGCTGGATGGCCACGCCGGCCGAGGCCAGTTCGTCGCGGCTGAACAGCGGGGTTTTGCCGAACTCCGTGATGTTGGCCAGCACCGGCACCTTCACTGCATCGACGAAGCGACGGTAGGTGTCCAGGTCATAGGCTGCCTCGGCGAAGATGCCGTCGGCACCTGCTTCCACGCAGGCAATGGCACGCTCGATGGCGGCGTCCACCCCATCCACCTGGATGGCGTCGGTGCGGGCAATCAGGAAGAAGTCCGGGTCGGTCCTGGCATCGGCAGCAGCCTTCACACGGTCGACCATTTCGCCCTGCGAGACGATTTCCTTGCCGGGACGGTGACCGCAGCGCTTGGCCCCGACCTGGTCCTCGATGTGACAGGCCGCAGCACCGGCCTTGACCAGCGACTTGATTGTCCGGGCGATGTTGAACGCGCTGGGTCCGAAACCGGTATCGATGTCGACCATCAGCGGCAGGTCGCACACGTCGGTGATGCGGCGCACGTCGATCAGGACATCTTCCAGGGTGTTGATGCCCAGATCGGGCAAGCCCAGCGAACCGGCAGCGACACCGCCGCCGGACAGATAGATGGCGCGGTAGCCAGCACGCTGTGCCAGCAGCGCATGGTTGGCGTTGATCGCACCGATCACCTGCAGCGGCGACTCGGCGGCCAAGGCGGCGCGGAAGCGCGCGCCGGCGGAAGAAACAGAAGAGGTCATTCGGCCATCCATCGTGGGTAACTGCCAAACAGGCGCAAGTGGCATGCCAACATGCAAGTTGTTGATTCTAATGGCAGGGTGCGTTTCATATAATGTTTCATGATGAAACATTGAAACACCTGTAACATGAAGCCACTGAAACAGACCGGACCTCCATGTCGCTGCCCCTGCCCCGTCACCGCCTGCCCGACCCGGACCCCGGTCATCTGCCGGTGATCTGGACGGTCAGCGTGTCACGCCTGACCGGCCTGCTGGGCGATGTGATCCCCGAATTCGACCGGCGCGCGCGAATCGTGCCGATCAACCTGGGGTTTGAAGAGGCTGTTGACGTGATCGGCCAGCGGCTGCGTCGCGAGCATTGCGATGTGGTGATCGCCGGTGGCTCTAACGCCGCCTACCTGCGCAGCCGGCTGGAGGTACCGCTGGTGCCGATCCAGGCCAATGGCTTCGACCTGATGGAGGCATTGGCTCGGGCACGACGGATTGCCCCACGGATCGGCCTGGTGACGCATGCCACCGACGTACCCACCTTCGGCAGCTTCCAGCACAGCTTCGGGCTGGACATCGAGCACCGGCGCTTCGTTACCCGCGAAGATGCGCGCGACTGCATCGCCGATCTGCGCGCCAACGGCATTGAAGTCATCGTCGGCACCGGCATGGCGATTGACCACGCCGAGCAGATGGGCCTGCCCGGGGTGTTGCTCTATTCCGCCGATTCGGTGCGCCAGGCCTTTGAACATGCGCTGGAACTGACCCAGACGCTGGCCCGCTCCGGTGCCGCCCCGATCCGCCGTCGGGTGGTCGCGCGACACCGCAACCGTGATCCGGTCCTGTTGGGCAGCAGCCCGGCCATGCAGCAGGTGCGCGAACGCATTGCACTGTACGCACCGCACGACAGTACAGTGCTGGTCAGCGGTGCCACCGGCACTGGCAAGGAACTGGTCGCGCGGCAACTGCATGCCGCCAGCGGACGACGCGGCCGGTTCGTGGCGATCAACTGCGGGGCGATCAGTGAGTCGCTGCTGGAGGCGGAGCTGTTCGGCTACACCGAAGGTGCCTTTACCGGCGCGCGGCGCGGCGGCCGGGTGGGCCTGGTGGAGGCCGCCGACGGCGGCACGCTGTTCCTGGACGAGATCGGCGAACTGCCACTTCCGTTGCAGACCCGCCTGCTGCGCGTGCTGGAGGAACGTGAGGTGCTGCGTGTAGGGGCCACCGAGCCGGTGACGGTGAACGTGCGGGTCGTCGCCGCAACACTGCAGGCGCTTGAGTCATGGGTGGAGGCCGGCCGGTTCCGGCGCGACCTTTACTATCGTCTGGCCGCCCTGCGCATTGCCCTGCCCCGCCTGCAGGAACATGCCGAGGACGTGCCGGAGCTGCTGGAACACTTCTTCCAGCAACTTGGACAACGCACCAGCCCACTGGACGCCGCCGCCCTGCAACGCCTGCGCGATTACGCGTGGCCGGGCAATGTGCGCGAACTGCGCAACCTGGTGGACCGGCTGCGCGTGCATTGGCCTGCCAGTGCCGGAATGCTTGGGCCGGCGCAGCTGCTGGAGTGGGCACCGGAGACAGGCTCCCTGGGAAGCCCCGATGCGGCTGACAGAACACCCGACGCAAAGCAGGCGCAGCTTGCGGCGCATCGGCCGGATCCACAGCAGTTGGCCCAGGTGCTGGCGGACTGCGGCGGCAATCGCGAAGTGGCGGCTGCGCGCCTGGGAGTGTCGCGTACCACCTTGTGGCGCTGGCTGCGACGCACCGGTTGAATGCGCCGGGTTGGCGCTTTTCGCCGCACCAAGAAAACCCCCACATACGTTTTCGGCTTTTTCCGACGCCAGCACACGGGAAAATCTGTCGCATCAGGACACTCTTGCGCGCAGCTTCCCGTTCATCCACTCGCACCGCTGGCTTGGTCACGCAGTGTGCCGAAACGCATCCGGGGCAATGCCGCGGATGTTGTCGCAGCTGGCACATCTTCTGCACCACACGTCAGACCCGTAAGCCCGGCACGGAATCATCGCGTTGGCGCAATGGGCATTCGCGATGCCCCGCACCCGCCCCCCGGCGTGGGCACGCAGTGACGCAAGCAGGGTGCCTGCGGCAGAAAATGTGTTCAGCAGCCCAAACCGCGCGTGAACTCTTCCGCAGCCGTGCCATGCCCATGCGTGGCTGGCGAAGGTAGGTTCGATCTCGGACAGATTGCAGACCTTGCTGCTTCCGTCACCGTCGTGCGCGCCGCCCGCCCGCATTCCATTGCCATGCTCCGTGAGATCACAAGTGCAGTACCAGATCGCTTTCGCCACCTCTGCTCCTTCAGACACGCCTGCCGATGCAATCAATGACGACGTCGTGCCGCCATCCGGGAATGCGCCGGCGCCAGAGTTGGGCACGCTGTTCCCCGTACAGCTGCCCGACCGGCCCGCTGCCAACACCGAACCGATGCGTCGTTAGGCCCTGTCGCCTGCCCGTTGCCACGAGGTAAACCATGCTCTTTGCTTCCATCGGTACCGCTCCGCCGGTTACCTTTTCCAGCGCCCCCTCCCCTTCCGCCACGCGGAAGTCGGCCCAAGCCAGGCCGCTGCCACTGCTTCGGCTGCACAACAGCGGTACGCTGAACCTTTCGCCGCCCCCTTCACCGCGCACGCAGAATGTCCGCATGGGCTACTTCGCCGATGAGGGGCCGGCCAACTCGGCGGAGGCGGGACCGGCGCAGGACGATGCACTGCAGGTGCTCGTTGCTCAGATCCGTGCGGTGCTCTGCAAACTGGGTGAAGGGCACAAGCCATCGCTGCGCCTGGCCATCGAAGAGATGCAGCTCGATCCGGACGACCCCCATGCGGCGCCCATGGAACACCAGGTGAGGTACCTGGTGGGGCTACTGGCACCTGATAGAACGTGCTCTGCCAGAGGACAGATGCTGGCAAGCGCCGCCCGTGACCTGGCCCGCGCGGTGGATGCCGAGCGGCTGCTGATATCCAAAGTGGAGAAGCACACGCGGCGACAGGCCAGAAATCACTTTCCCGGAGCCCACCAGGAATCGTCCAGGGGGATCAGTCTCGGCGCGGGCGTGGGCCTTCCCGGCATCGGCGAGGCCAGCCTCAGCGGTAGCGCCCTGCGCACGAACAGCACTTCCACCTATGACGATCTGGCCATCGCCCACTTCAAAACCACCACTGTGACCGGTCGCGCGGCGGTCGAGGCAGGTCTGCCCGCAGACGTGGGCGCGGGTGCGCACGCGTCGGCGCATGTCACTCAAGGCTCCGGCAATGTGGACGACAAAATGCAGGACCGGGTGCTGGCCCTGGCGCGGGCATCGGTGGCGCGCCGTTTGGCCGGACCACGCCTGCTGCGCATCGCCAAACGCCTGGTAGGTCCGCGCCGCGACCGTTATGCCGAGCGCATCAGCACGGCATTGGCGTGGCAGACCCGTTTGCCCATGTTGCTGGGTCACAGCACGCCGCTGCGGACGCCGCGCTTTCACCCTGCCCCGCCGGTACCGATCGCCGCCACACTGCATGCGGTGGGTGGCGAACTGGGTGCCCACGCTGGCGTCGCCGTGCTGGATGCAGGGGTCTCCGCCGGCGCGACACGCACCGAAGTCCTGATCAGCCTGCCGCTGCGCCTGACCGACACGTCGGACGAAGCCAACGCCCTGCGCCAGGACATCATGGTGCAGCGTCGTCTGGATGAGCGGCTCACCCAGCTGATGAATTGCGTGCCTCAGCTGCGCTCACCCACGCTGCATCGGGTGCAGTGCATCCGCAGTGCGCCTGCAGGTCCGGGGGCGATGGGCATGCGCCTGGACGCGGTGGAGCACCTGCGTGCGGAGTTCGATCACTTTGAAGCCCTGGCCCGGCATGCACTTCAGGCCCCTCGCCTGGCGGCAGCGCCGCTGGCGTCGCTCAGCCGCGACTGGGGAAGCGACGGGAACCGTCGCGAACCCGTGATGGTGCACATGCTCGATACCCTGGCGTGGCTGCAGGCCACGCCGCGTCCCGCAACGGATGACACCACGCGGGTGGGCTGGGACGATCTGCAGGAGCGCGTGCAGCAGTTGGCCGACCGCATCCACGCAAGCCGGATTCCACACGACCGGCAGCAGGTGCACCAGGCCACGCATGCGTTCCGTCCGATGACGCAACGGATTGCCAGCCGACAAGGCACCGTGGCGCTGACTTCCTCGCTGGACACACCGGGCCTGAACGCCGCCGCGCGTGCGACCGTAGCGCGCCTTGAGCGCGACGACCCCGATCCGCTGCGCGCCGGCACCTACATCGACATCACCCTGACCGGCGAGCTGACCCCAGCCCTGGGCGAATTGCTGGCGCAGATCCAGAGCAGCCTGCCGGGCTCAGAAGACCACCTGCCGACCGAGCAGATCGCACACGTGCTGACACATCTTTCGCCGTCGTTCCCAAGCACTCTCAATGCGCGCTGCGTGGTCCGGCTGTTCCGGCCCCGCTTCCAGCGCGAGCCCGGCTTCCCGACCTGGGCCAAAGGCATGCATCTGCAGACGGTGCGCCTGTCAGCCGGCAGCAGCCAGGGCTTGAATCTGATCGCGCCGGTGCCGGTTGCACCGGGCGTGTCAGTCAAACCCGGCGTGCATTACCAGCACGTGGAACAGGTACCGCAGATGGAATGGCTGCTTGACGGCACGCTCACCGCCCCGCTGCTTCGCTACATCTCGCTGCGCACGGCTGACACGGATGAAACGACGACCTGGGCGACGATGCTGGAACGGCACGGGCCGGACGTGGACCGCCTGGCCAGGGCGCTGTCGATTCCCGGATCGGTGCCCGCCAGCGAAGCGCGCTACTGGTTGCACCGGGACATCGGCCACGATGACCCGACCAACGCGCAGCGCGAGGCACTTGCCCTGCTCACCGCGCTGGGCGACAGCCGGGACGCGCAGACGCGGCGCACACAGGTGCACCGCCTGTTCATTGCACTGGCCGAAGCCACCCAGCGCGCGAAGCGCACCTCGCCGTTCATCGGCCCGGCAGCACTGCCGCCTTCGCCACTGTGTTGAGCGGCGCAGCCTGGCATCACGGATACAGCTGGCGCTTGCTCCACTGGCCACCGGCATCCACCTCGTAGCACCAGCGTTCGTGCAGGCGGAACTGCGCGCCGTACCAGAACTCGATTCGTTCCGGTACGACGCGCAGCCCGCCCCAGCCTTCCGGTCGCGGCACATCGCGACCGGCGAAGCTGGCCTCGGCACTGGCCACGCGCGCGTCGAACTCCTCGCGTGAGCCCAGCGTATGAGACTGCAGCGAGGCCCAGGCCCCGATCTGGCTCATGCGCGGACGCGAGGCGAAGTAGGCATCGGCTTCGGCGGCGTCCACGTTTTCGACCCGGCCTTCAACCCGGACCTGGATACCGGCTTCACGCAGGCTGCGCCACAGGAACAGCAGCGCGGCATGCGGATTGGTCTTCAGATCCCGCCCTTTGTGGCTGTCCAGGTGGGTGTAGAACACGAAACCGCGCGCATCGAATGCTTTCAGCAGCACGGTGCGCGCCGACGGCCGCCCCTGCGTATCCGCCGTGGCAACGGTCATCGCATTGGGTTCGAATTCAGCGCTGGCTTTGGCCTCGTCAAACAACGCGGCGAAGGTGCTCAGCGCTTCGGTGTAGAAATCAGTCATGAGGGTTTGGATTCTTCACACGGTGGGTTTATTGTCATCGCATGCGTACCGCGCCGTACATGCCCCGCGACAAAGGATTTCCGGCCGAGCTGGTGGCACAGGCGCTGGATGACGCCTTGGCCGTGCCCAGCCCGGTGCCAGTATTGGCCATCAGCGGCCTGCAGGGCAGCGGCAAATCGACGCTGGCCGCGCAGGTGGTGGCCCTGGCGCACGCCCGCGGACTGCGTGCGGCAACGTTGTCGATCGACGACTTCTACCTGACCCGTGCGCAGCGCCAGCGACTGGCCCGGCAGGTCCATCCATTGCTGCTGACACGTGGGCCACCCGGGACCCATGACCTGCCCCTGGCGCATGCCACGCTGGACGCGATTGCGGCGCAGCGGCCGGTGGCCCTGCCCCGCTTTGACAAACTGGCAGACGAACGGGTGGTGCCAGCGCTGTGGCCCCAGCTGGACGGGGCGCTCGACCTGCTGGTGTTTGAAGGCTGGTTCCTGGGTACGCCGGCACAGCCCCCGGCGGACCTGATCGCGCCGCTGAACGCGCTGGAGCGGGAGGCCGATGCGGACGGACGTTGGCGGCAGTGGTGCAACCAGTCCCTGGCCGACCACTACCCGGCCCTGTGGCAGCGCTGTGACCGCCTCTGGTTCCTGCAGCCACCGGATTTTTCGGTGGTGCCACGCTGGCGCTGGCAGCAGGAACAGCACCTGCAGGCCGCGCAGCCGGAGCGCAGCAGCATGAGCCGCCCGCAGCTGGAGCGCTTTGTGCAGTACTACGAGCGGGTCAGCCGGCAGGCATTGCGCAGCCTGCCCGCACGCGCCGACCGCGTGGTCGTGCTGGACGACCAGCGCCAGGTGGTTGCATCGGCAACCACTGCCCGCTGAGAGGAGCGCGGGTCGGAGGTGGTAGCATCCACGGTGATGAATCCTGCTCCGAACCTGATCCTGATCGGCCCCATGGGTGCCGGTAAAACCTGCATCGGACGCCGTTTGGCCGAACGCTTCACGCTGGACTTCGTTGACGCCGACCAGGCGATCGTCGAGGCCGCCGGGGCGAGCATCGCCACCATTTTCGAACTCTCTGGTGAGGCCGGTTTCCGCCAGCATGAGCGACAGATGCTGCAGGGGCTGATGGCCGGGCACGGTCAGCTGATCTCCACCGGCGGTGGCGCGGTGCTGGATGCGGACAACCGCCAGGCCATCGCCACGCGCGGCTTCGTGGTGTACCTGCGGGTCAGCGTGGCGGCGCAGCTGGAGCGGCTGGCACGCGACCGCACGCGGCCACTGCTGCAGCGCCCCGACCGCGAACAGGTACTGCTGGACATGGCGGCGGTGCGTGATCCGTTGTACCAGTCGCTGGCCGACCTCACCCTTGACACCGATCTTTACACCCCCGCCGACGCCACCGCGCAGCTGGTGCTGCGCCTGGCCTCGCAATGGCAACGTCTGGACCTCCCCCGATGAGTAGTACTTCCCCGGCCGCCCCACGTACCGTTACGGTCAGCGGCGATACGCCTTACACGATCCACATCGGCCCCGGCCTGCTGAGCCAGGGCGAACTGCTTGCCACCCACGTGCGTGGCCGCCATGTGCTGCTGCTCAGTGACAGTGAGGTGGCCCCGCGCTACCTGGCCGGCGTGCGGCAGGCACTGCTGGCGCAGCGTCCGGACCTGCGGGTGGGAGAGCTTGTGCTGCCGGCAGGCGAAGCCTCCAAGACGCTGGCCAACTTCGGTGCGGCCATTACCGCTCTGGCAGCACTGGGGGCGACCCGCGATGCCTGCGTGATGGCATTGGGTGGGGGTGTCCCCGGCGACCTGGCTGGGTTCGCCGCCGCCTGCTGGATGCGCGGCGTGGACTGCGTGCAGCTGCCGACCTCGCTGCTGGCGATGGTCGACTCCTCGGTCGGTGGCAAGACCGCCGTCGATATTCCGGAAGGCAAGAATCTGGTAGGTGCCTTCCACCCCCCACGTGCGGTGATCGCCGACACCGCCGCGCTGCGTACCCTGCCGTCGCGCGAGCTGCGTGCCGGGTTGGCCGAAGTGATCAAATACGGTGCGATCCGCGATCCGCTGTTCTTCCAGTGGCTGCAGGCCGAGCGCACCGCGCTGCTGGCCGGCGACGACACCGCGTTGGCCCAGGCCATCGCCCGCAGCTGCGAACACAAGGCCGACATCGTTGCCCGCGATCCACTGGAACGCGGCGAACGCGCCCTGTTGAACCTGGGACATACCTTTGGTCATGCCATCGAAACAGAACAGGGCTACGGGGCTCCTGGCAACGACAATCTGAACCACGGCGAGGCGGTGGCCGTGGGCATGGTACTGGCGGCCCGGCTGTCGGCACGACTCGGCATGAGCGACCCGGCCGATACCCAGGCGTTGCAGGACCTGCTGCAGGCCTATGGCCTGCCGGTGCGTATTCCGGCTGGACTGGATCCGATGGCGTTGTTGTCGCGCATGCGCCTGGACAAGAAGAACGTGGCCGGACGCCTGCGCCTGGTACTGTGGCGCGGGATCGGTCGCGCCGAAGTGGTGGCCGACGTGGACGAAGCCCTGGTGCTGACCGGGCTGCAGGCCGGCTGACCGGGCGCACGCCGCACCGGACGCTGCCCGGCCCGTGCGACCGTTCGTCGCACGCGGTACCGCCACGGGTGACGGCCGCCTCCACGCGCGGACGTTACAATTGCGCCCATGCATGTCTATCTGCAGCAACATCTGGGCGGCTCCGAGCCGGTCCGCTTCGTGAGGCTGACCCTGCAACCGGATCTGTTCGGCTGCTGGGAGCTGCTGCGCGAAAGTGGCAGCCCGAGGCGTCGGTCGCAGCTGCGGGTCACCCAGTTCGACGCAGCCGATGAAGCGCGCCACGCCTTCGAGCGCGAACGCGACGCGCTGCTGACACGCCAGTTCCAGATTCTCCCGCACCCTTCGCTGCCCTGAAACCGGCAGCGCCCCACCCCAAGGAAGCACTACGTGACCAGCCACACCCGCCACGATCGACTGCTGCGCGCCCTGCGTCGCGAACCGGTGGATTGCACCCCTGTCTGGCTGATGCGCCAGGCCGGCCGCTACCTGCCCGAGTACCGCGCCACCCGCGCCAAGGCGGGCAGCTTCCTGGCGATGGCCAAGAACCCGGAGATCGCCTGCGAGGTCACCCTGCAGCCGCTGCGCCGTTTCGATCTGGACGCCGCCATTCTGTTCTCGGACATTCTCACAGTTCCCGATGCAATGGGCCTGGAGCTGTACTTCGTCGAAGGCGAAGGCCCCAAGTTCCGGCACCCGGTGCGCGATGCCACCGCCATTGCCCGTCTGGCGGTGCCGGACATGGAAACCGAACTGCGCTACGTGATGGACGCGGTACGGGTGATCCGACGCGAACTGGACGGACGCGTGCCGTTGATCGGCTTCTCCGGCAGCCCCTGGACGCTGGCGTGCTACATGGTGGAAGGCGGCGGCAGCAAGGATTTCGCCCGGATCAAGGCGATGGCGCTGAACGAACCCGCCGCGCTGCACCAGCTGCTGTCGGTGGTGACCGACGCGGTAGTGGCCTACCTGGCCGCACAGCGCGCGGCCGGTGCCCAGGTGCTGCAGGTGTTCGACACCTGGGGCGGCGTGCTCAGCCCGTCAATGTACCGTGAGTTCTCGCTCCGTTACCTGACCCGCATCGCGCAGGAACTGGATCGCGGTCAGGGCCAGACGCGTACCCCGCTGATCCTGTTCGGCAAGGGAACCGGGCTGCACCTGGGCGCGCTGGCCGACACCGGTGCCGACGCGCTGGGGGTGGACTGGACGCTCGACCTGTCCGACGCGGTGGCGCGCACCGGCGGTCGCGTGGCGCTGCAGGGCAATCTGGATCCGGCCACGCTGTACGGTAACCCCGAAGCGATCGAGCGTGCCGCCGGCCAGGTGCTGGACAGCTACGCGCAGGGCAACGGTGGGTCGCGCGAAGGTCACGTGTTCAATCTGGGACATGGCATGTCACCGGACATGAATCCCGACCATGTGCAGGTGCTGGTGGAGGCCGTGCATCGTTTGAGCCGCCGCTGATGGTGGACGTAGCGCCACGCCCTGCGTGGCTGCGCATTGTGTGAATTGGTCGAAGCCACGCAGGCGTGGCTCTACGCGTGAGGATGCGACATGACGACTGCCAGCTACGCCTCGATCCGTCCATTGTTGTGGCTGGTATCGCTGGCGATCTTCATGCAGATGCTGGATTCGACCATCGTCAACACGGCCTTGCCGGCCATGGCGCGCAGCCTGGGCGAAAGCCCGCTGCAGATGCAGTCGGTGGTGTTCAGCTATGCCCTGGCAGTGGCGACCTTCATTCCGGCATCGGGGTGGATCGCCGACCGCTTCGGAACGCGCCGCACGTTTCTGGTGGCGATCATTCTGTTCACACTGGGTTCGCTGGCCTGCGCGCTGGCGCAGACACTGCACCAGCTGGTGGCTGCGCGTGTGCTGCAGGGGCTGGGCGGTGCCATGCTGCTGCCGGTAGGCCGCCTGGCGGTGATGCGGTCGGTGTCGCGTGAGCAGTTCCTGCGCGCGATGAGTTTCATCGCCATTCCCGCATTGATCGGCCCGCTGATCGGCCCGACGCTGGGCGGCTGGCTGGTCGAAGTGGCGTCGTGGCACTGGGTGTTCCTGATCAACCTGCCCATCGGTGTGATTGGCTACGCGTGGGCGATGAAGGTGATGCCAGACCACTATGCCGAGCACCGCACCCGCTTCGACCTGGCGGGCTACCTGATGCTGGCGTTCGGGATGGTGGTGCTGTCGCTGGCGCTGGACGGTATTTCCGGAATGGGTACCCCGCACGCCCTGGTGATGCTGATGACCGTGGCCGGCCTGGCTGCGCTGGTGGGCTACTGGCTGCATGCGGCCAACTCCACCGCGCCGCTGTTCTCGCTGGCGCTGTTCCATGTGCCCAGCTACCGCATCGGCATTCTGGGCAATCTGTTTTCGCGGATCGGAAGCAGCGCGATGCCGCTGCTGATTCCCCTGTTGCTGCAGGTTGGCCTGGGCATGAGCCCGATGAACGCGGGTCTGCTGATGATTCCGGTGGCCGCCGCCGGCATGCTGTCCAAACGTTACGCGGTAAAGCTGGTGGAGCGCTTCGGCTACCGGCGCGTGTTGATGGTCAACACGGTGCTGGTGGGACTGGCGATGGCCAGCTTCATTTTCATGCTGCCCGGCCAGCCGATGTGGCTGCGCATCGTGCAGCTGGCGCTGTTTGGTGCGGTGAACTCGCTGCAGTTCACGGTCATGAACACGGTCACGCTGCGCGACCTGGATCGTGACTTCGCCAGCTCGGGTAACAGCCTGCTGTCGATGGTGATGATGCTGGCCACCGGTTTCGGGGCCGCCGCCGCCGGCAGCCTGCTGGCTGCGTTCGACCACCTGGACGCCCTGCGCGGTGCCACCGCGGCGCTGCACGCCACCTTTGTCTGCGTCGGCGCGATCACCCTGACCTCCACGGTGATCTTCTGGCAGCTCCCCGATACCCGCCCATCGCCCCGCGATGTGGAAGAAGTCGCGGAGTAGCCGCAGGCTGCCCCGCGGCGGTAGCAGCGCACCGTTGGTGCGCTGACATGAGCGCTGACATCGGCTCAGCGCACCAACGGTGCGCTGCTACCGGGAACCCTCCAGCAGCACCCGTGCGATCGCCGCTTCCAGCAGGTCTGCGGTAATCGGCTTGCGCAGGAACCCACTGAATCCGGCCTCCCGGACCTGGTCCTCAATGCCGGGATCGGTGCGCGCGGTGACCGCCAGCAACGGTAGCTGGTAGCCCTGGTTGCGCAGATGGCCGGCCAGCTCCATCCCTCCCAGGCCAGGCAGATCCAGGTCAAGCAGGGCCACGTCGAACGGCGATGCGCTGACCTCGCGTAGTGCGGCCAGTGCGTGCAACGCGTGTTCGACACGATGACCACGTGCGCCCAGCAGACCGGCGATCACGCTGGCCACGGTTTCGTCGTCCTCCACCAGCAGGATCCGCAGTGGCGGCAGCGGCTGTCCCTGCACCACTCCGCCCGCACCGGCCACATCGGCCGCAGTGGCGGGCTGCAGCGGCAACGGCAGGGTCACGGTGAAGCGTGTACCCACTCCCAGCTGGCTGTCCACGCTGATCTGCCCCTGCATTGCCAACGCAAGCTCGCGACAGATGGCCAGCCCCAACCCACTACCGCCGTACTGGGCTGCAGTGCGTGCGCCGTCGGCCTGCTCGAAGCGACGGAACAACCGTTCCTGCTGGTCACTGCTGATGCCCGGCCCGGTGTCAGATACTTCCAGATGCAACCCACGCTCAGGTGCCAGCGCGCGTACCGTCAGCCGGACCTCGCCCTGCCGGGTGAACTTCACCGCGTTGCCCAGCAGGTTGAGCAGGATCTGGCGCAGGCGCAGGGCATCGCCGACAGTGCACATGCCTTCCGGCAGTGAGTTGTCGACGACGAACCGCAGCTGCTTCTGTTCGGCCAGCGCCGCCATCAGCGTGCACACATCGGTGATCAGGGGCTGCAGCGGGAACGGCTGCTGCTGCAACTGCAGGCGCCCGGACTCGATGCGGGCCAGGTCCAGCGCATCGTTGACCAGATGCAGAAGGTGCTCTCCGGCATGCCGGATCGATTCGGTGTAACTGCGCTGCTTCGGATCAAGCGGCGAGGACAGCAGCAGTTCGCTCATGCCCAGCACCCCGGTCATGGGGGTGCGTACCTCGTGTCCGAGATTGGCCAGGAAACGGGTCTTGGCAGCCGACGCCTGTTCGGCCAGTTCCTGCTTGTGCAGGGCCAGCTGATAAGCGTGCCGGCGCTGCAGGCGACGCCGGTACAGCCACGCAAACAGGCTGAGCAGCAGCAGGGCCATCGAGGTCAGCACCAACAGACCGGAAAGGCTGCGCCACCAGGGCGGCTGCACACGGAAGTCGAGCGCCTGCACCCGCGACCAGACCAGATCCGCCGAACGGGCCTGGATTTCCAGCCGATAGCGGCCAGGCGGCAACCGGGAAAACACGCGTTCACCGCCGGGCCCGACCTCCACCCAGTCCGGGTCATAGCCCGCCAGACGATAGCGATAGCTGTTGGAGGACGAATCGGCGAACGACAACAGGCGTGCCACGATGCGCAGGTCACGGTCGGCGTCGGCAATCTCCAGCGGGGCCAGATGGGTCAGGTCGAGCACCCGCTCGCCACGACGTACTTCCACCCGCTCGATCACCAGCGGCGCGCGCCGCGACGCAGGACGGACCTGATCAGGATCGAACAGCACCACGCCGGCCGGCGTACCGCCGACGATATGCCCGCTGGCGGTGCGCACCAGCGTGTTGGAGTGGAACTCCTGGCTCGGCAGACCGTCATGCACGCCGTACTGGCGTACGTTGGCGTGGACGGTATCCACCCGGATCAGGCCGCGTGCGCTGGCGGCCCACACCACGCCCTGCGCATCCACGGCCAATCCGGTTGCGGCCAGCTGGGGATAGCCATCGGCCGCGCCCACCAGCGCCAGCCGCTGCAGCTGGGCACCGCTCCAGCGATAGCGGCTGAGACGACCTTCCTCCGCAACCCATACCGAGTCGTCGTCAGCCAGCGCCATCGCATGGGAGCCGCGCTCGGGACCACCCGGCATCGGCTCAAAGCGCTGCTTCGCTGCCACCCAATGCATCAGGCCCTGGCTGGTTGCCAGCCAGAGCTGGTCCTGGGGTCCACACAACAGCCCCTGCACCACCTGGGTGTTGTGCAGGCCAGCCTGGCCGGATGTCACCTGCTGGACGACCCGCCCCTCCAGGGTCCGCTGCTGCACGCTGCCGGCGGCGAATGTCCACAGATGCGCTGCGTCGCAGATCACCATGGATTCGACCACGCCCGCCACGGTGGGGTCTTCAGCGTCATCGCGCCCCCAGCGCCGCAACGAACGGTCGCGCGGGTCATAGCGGACGATCGCGCTGCTTGCGCCGATCCAGACCCGCCCTTTGGGATCCTCAATCACCGAGTGAAGCCAGTTGATCCCGTCCACCCAGGTTCGGTGCTGTTCGACGCGACCGGTCGCCGGGTCGAACTTGTCCAGGGCACCGTGGGTGCCGACGGTCCAGACATCCCCATCAGCCGCCGCTGCCAGGCCCAGTACATAGCCGTTGCGCAACGACGCGGGGTCATCCTCCAGGCGTGACAGCACCGAGAACTGCCACCAGCGCGGCAGCAGATGCCACAAGCCGCCGTTGGTGCTGGCCAGCCAGATGCCGCCCTCGCGGTCTTCGTAGGCACCGGCCCAGTTCGGACGTACCTGGCCGCGCGCCAGTGCGCTGTACAGCGGCACCTGCTGGTACTGGTTCTGATACGCACGCCCCAGGCCCGACCGGGTGTCCAGCCAGTAGCCCCCCTGCTCGTCGCGCAGCATCATGCCCAGCACCTGGTCGCCATCGGTGACCTTCCAGGGCGCGGGCTCGAAGCGGCCGTCGGGACGTCGCACCACCACCCCGCGATTGGTGCTGATCCACAGGCTGCCATCCAGTTCCGGGGTCAGGCCGTTGATCAGCTCCTCGGGTAGAACGCCCGCAGGCACGCGGTCGAAGTCCTTGCCGGTCCAGCGTGCCAATCCCGCCCGGGTCCCGACCCAGAGGCTTCCGTCGGCGGTGGTCGCCATATGCGCCACCGATGCCGATGGCAGGCTGCGCGGGTTATCCGGCTCGGGCATGTAGCGGGTCAGCTTGCCGTTGACCTCCAGCCGGTACAGGCCGCCCAGGTAGGTCCCGAACCACACCGCACCGTCCGGCGTGGAGGTGATTGACCAGATAGTGTTGCTGCCCATCATCGGATAAGTGCTGCGATCATAGAAGCGCAGCTCGCGACGATCCGGCGACATCATCGCCAGCCCAGCGTTCTCGGTTCCGATCCACAACTGGTTGCGCGCGTCCACGTGCACGCTCCAGACCTGGTTGTCGCGCAGGCCATCCTCGGCGCGCCAGATCCGGTAGTTGCGCCCGTCAAAGCGGGCCAGGCCATCGTTGGTGGCCAACCACAGGTAGCCATACCCGTCTTCGGCCATGCGGTTGACCGTATTGGACGGCAGGCCATCGAACACGGTCAGCTGCCGCGGGGTCGGCGGCACGGGCTGGGCCCTCGCCACCGCCGGCAGGAACGCCACCATCGCCAACAGGAGCAGCCAACGCAAGGGCACCACCAATGGATCTCCTGAAGCCAACCGGAAATGCCGGCGTGATGCGTGCCGACAGCGAAGCCAAACCTGTCGCAGTCAGCCCCTCCTGCATGGTAAACGGTTCGTTCCGCTACGACGAACCCTCATCCTCCAGTACCTGCTGCAAGGCGTGCTGGAAATCATGCGCGCTGGCCGGCAGACGCAGCACACCAGCCGCACCGGCGGCCTGGACGGCCGCCAAGGCGGGGGCAGCGCAGACGCAGCGGTCCACCGCGACCAGGGTCGGCACCCGGGTTCCCCCGGCGCGTATCATTTCCAGGAGGGCCAGCCCGCCGACGCCAGGCAGGTCCAACGCCAGCACCACCAGATCCACAGGGCCGGCCTGAAGCTCCGCCATTGCCGCCAGGGCGTGACTGACATGGACCGGCGGGTGCCCCTGCGACTGCAGAAGCGCTACGTGCGCCTGCGCGGAAACCGGATCGGCATCCACCACCAGTGTCCGCATGGCTGTCGCCCGCCCCACTGCAGGCAACGCCAGACTGATGAGCACGTTCCAGCGGCCACCGCCAGACGCATGCAGGCGCAGGCTTCCGCCCAACGCTCGAACCAGGCCATGGGTGTCGGCCAAGGCATCATTGAGCGCCTGCCGCGAGGGCGTGGGCACCGCCACTGTGCGACGCCGAGCTCCGCCGCGGCTGCTCCCGGTGCGCTGCGCGGCGGTCGTCGACACTTCCAGCAACAGCCGTTCGCGGCCTGCCTGCCACCCCACCTGCAGTACCAGCCCCATGCAGGCGGTGCGGGTCACCAGAATGTCAGCGACGTCGTCCAGCAACTGCATCAGCCGGGCCGGATCGCCGCAGACCTGCGCTCCTTTGCGCACGTGCAGACACACCGCCACCCCGGTACCGCGAGGACACAGCGCGAGCACGCTGCGCGCCTGCCAGCGCCGGAACAACGCGTCGATGCGCACGGCCTGCGCCTGCAGGGGCATGCTGCCCGCCTCGATGCGGGCCTCATCGAGGGCGCGATTGAGCACGTGCAGAAGGGTCTGTCCTCCTTGCCGGACCCGCTCCAGCTGTTGCCGCTGGGGCGGTGTCAACGGTGATGCCAACAACAGTTCACTCAGCCCCAGCACGCCGGTGAGCGGCGTCCGTATCTCGTGGCCCAGCGTGGCCAGGTACTGTGCCTTGGCCTGGGCGGACTGTTCCGCAACGGCCCGGCGTTGTGCCGAGCGCTGACGTGACCGCACCCGTTGAAGCTGCCGCCAGGCCGTGCCCGCAGCCGCGCTTGCCAGCAGCACCCCCATTCCCAGGCGCAGGCCCGACAACAAAGGGTGATGCCACGCGCCGCGCTCGACCACCAGCTGCACCCATTCGCTGCCGGACCAGTGACCGTCTGGCTGGCGAGCCTGGAACTCCAGGCGGAACTGCCCCGGCGGCAGGTGTGGAAAGCCCCGCGTGCCACGCCGGCCCACCCGGATCCAGTCCCGATCCACACCCTGCAGACGAAAACGGTACTGCTGCGTTTCCACGCCCGGCCCCAGTCGCCGCACCGTGATCTGGATGTCGCGATCACCCGACTTCAGGTGCACGGTGGGACGCAGCTGCACCACCTGCAGGCGGCCATCGCGGTGCACCTGCACCCGCTCCAACACCAGAGCTGGAGGTAGGGTCGGGGTCGCAAGACCCAGCGGATCAAAGCGGATGCCGTCTCCCTTTTCATCGAGTGCCAGCATGTGCCGACCCTGCGCCTGCAACCGCGCAGCAAGCAACTGCACCGGCACGCCGTCGGTGCGCGTGTACAGTCGCACCCCGCCTTCGCGCGGCTTTATCTGCAGCAACCCGCGCGCACTGGTTACCCACAGCGCCCCGTGGGCGTCTGCAGCGAGGGCCCGGAACCGCAAGGGTGGCAAGCCGTGGCGATCATCGATGCGCACGCTGTGCTGAAGCGCGCCCTCGCTGATCCGGTAACGCCGCAACACACCGGGGCCGGCGACCCACAGGGCACCGTCGTTGGTCACATGCAGCGCATTGGCTTCCTCGGTGCTGGCGGAGGTCGACAGGAATCGGCCTGCGACCCAGCGGCGAACGCCCTGCGCGCTCCCCCACCAGAGTCCGTCACTGCCATCGCAGTGCACGGCTTGTGGCCCTGAAGGTCGCGCATGATCGGCGTCGTCCCACGCCCACTGCTGCAGCGTGGGATGTGCGGATCGATGCTGCTGGACCGACCGCGCATCCAGCGTCCAACGGGTGCCGCCGGGGCACTGCAATACAAACGATCGCGTTCCCTCAAGGCGCACGTTGGACAAGGCGACCACGCGGGCGTCGGGAACCGACACCGGACGGAAATGCTGCCAATGCGGCGGTAGTCTCCAGACACCCAGATACTGCCCCAACAGCCACAGCCCACCGTGACGGTCCTCGAACACGCTGCGGAATCGCGGAGGCAGCGGTTGGGTCAGCGCGGCCAACGGGATGTCGGGTGACGCGTCACCCTGTCGCCAGACCAGTGCGCCGTCGGCGAGCCAGGCTTCACCTCGCCTGGCTACCCCCAGCGCCCGCGTACCGACCGCAAGATCCAGCGGTTCCAGGCGTGCTGCAGGGTCGGCTCGCCACGGACCGGCGGCCCCGCCCACCCACAGACGTCCCCTTCCATCGACCAGCAGGGCCGATACCGGAGCCTTGGCCAGCAACGCAGGCGATGGCATGGAGAATCGTCCCTCGTACCATCGCGCCAGTCCTCCTGGCGTGCCCACCCACACACTGCCATCTGCGGTACGCACAAGATGCTCGATCACGCGGTCGGGGACACCGTCACCGCGGAGGGTCGGCAGAAACTGACGCAGCCGCCGGTCAACACCCAGCCGGAACAGCCCCTGTCCCTGTGTCCCGAACCAGACCTCACCATTGTCGCCCGGCAGCACGGCCATCACCGGGGCGTCGCCCATGCTCGGAAAACGGCGTGTGTCGAAGCTTTCGATCTGCTGCCGGTCCGCAGACATCCGCACCAGCTGGCCCTGGCCGGTTCCCAGCCAGAGCTGGCCTGCGGCATCCTGCGCCAGGGCCAGCACCCGGTTGTCGGGCAGTCCCTGCTCCCGGCGCCAGATACGGAAGCGCCTCCCATCGTACCGGGCCAGCCCATCGTCGCTGGCAAACCAGAGGTAGCCGTGGTGGTCTTCCAGAATGGCATGAACGACGTTGGAGGGCAGGCCATCGGCGGTGGTGAAGCGCCGCGCATTGGCCGGGACGGCGTGCGCATGGGTGATGACGCCGAGCTGCACCAGCGCACAGAGCAGGCACACCCAGAATGCCGGGCCGCGTCTCATCACCGCCTCCCACAGCGTTGCAGTGCTGCCTCCAGTCGCTGTGCCGTCAGCGGCAGGCGCAGGAACAGATCGAACCCGGCTGCCAGGGTTTCGCGCTCGGCGCACGCGTCAGCGCGCGCGCTCAGCGCAAGCCGGGTCACGCCCGGCCACAGCCACGGCAGACGTGCACTGAGTCGTTCACCACCGACCAGCATGTCGGGATCGGCCGCGATCAGGTCCCACGGCCCTGCGTCCAGATGCGTCAACCAGCTGTCGATGTCCTCCACCCCCACCACCTGGTGCCCGTTTGAACGCAACAGCGCGCACACCACGTCGGCAACGCTGGCCGACGGCAGCAGCACCATGATGCGCAGACTGCGACGCACACCCGGGCTGGGCGGTTCCTCCGGTACGCTGGCAACCCCGGGCACCGGCTGCCATGGCAGGTTCACGGTCATGCGCGTACCCCGGCCCGGCTCGCTGTCCACATCGATATGCCCTCCCATGGCCTGCACGAGGTCGTGACAGATGGACAGCCCCAATCCGCTTCCGCCGTGCTGTGCAAGCGTCCGGGCACCGTCGACCTGGGAGAAGCGCTGGAACAGCCGGGCGACCTGGGGGGCGGACATGCCAGGTCCGGTGTCGGCAATGCAGATCGCCAGCCCCTCCCCGTCCGTGCCCGTACCCGCCGTCAGCACGACCTGCCCATGCGTGGTGAACTTCAACGCATTGCCGACGAGGTTGAGCAATATCTGTCGCAGTCGCCGCGCGTCCCCCAGCAGCACCTGCCCGGGCCCCAGTCCGCTGCTCCAGTGCAGCGACACGCACTTGGCCTGCGCGACGGGTGCAAGCAGGGCGTGCAGCTCGTCGAGCAACGCCTCCAGGCTGAACGGAGACATCACCCGTTGCAGCTGATTGGATTCGATGCTCGCCAGATCCAGCGCGTCGTCGGTCAGCTGCAGCAGATGATGGCCGGCCTGGTACAGGCTGCCGACCTGGGTGCGCTGGGTGGGGGAAAGGGGCGACCGAAGCAGCAGTTCACTCCAACCCAGCACCGGTGTCATCGGCATGCGGATCTGGCGTCCCAGCCGCGCCAGGAAGCGGGTGCGCTCCAGCGATTCCAGTTCGGCCGCGTCGCGACGCCGCCTTGCCTGGTGACGCGCCTGCCGTCCCGCCTGATGGGCATGGAACAGCCGCCCCAGCCCAATCACCAGGGCAACTCCCAGCAGCGCCAGCGCGAATCGTCCGGCAGGGGTCTGCCACCAGCGTGGTGCCACCCGCAGATGCAGTTCGCGTACCGCCGACCAGGCACCGGCCGCGTGCCGTGCCTGGATCAGCAACACGTGATCTCCCGCGGGTAACCGCGCGAAAATGCGCTGGCCTACCGGGCCGGTATCGACCCATGCGGGATCCTGCCCCAGCAACCGGAACCGGTGCCGGATGCGGTCCGGGTCACCGCGCCCGAGCAGCGTCACCGCCACCCGGATGTTGCGATCTGCGGTACTCAAGGAAACCGGTCCGTCAGCGATCGGCACGCTCATCATCCGGTCATGCCGGCGCCGGGTCATCGCATCCACCACCAGCACGGGCACCGCCGGACGCAAAGGCAGCACGGCGGGATCGAACGCCAACAGCCCACCTTCGCGGACCGCCGCCACCAGGGCACCGGACCCCAGCCTTACCAGCCGTCGAGGCAACACTTCCTGCGCCGGCAATCCGTGCGCGACGCCGAGCAGGCTGACGTCGCCGCTGCCTGGATCAACCCGGATCAGCCCACGGGTCGCGCCCGCCCAGAGCACACCTGCGGCATCCAGCGTCAATGACGCTGCCCGCAGCGGCGGATAGCCCTGGTCAATGGATATCCGCTGCACCGGCTGGGTCATCTGCGAGGATGGGCGATACCGTTCAAGCGCAGCGTCACGCGTCACCCATACGCTGCCATCGTCGGCTTCTGCCAGGGCGAGCGCGGCACCGCTGTTGGCCGGGCCAAAAGGCTGGAACTGATCGCATGTCGGGTTCCAGCGCATCGGCCCCTGCGGATCGGTCGCCCACAGGCCACGATCGCCGGTACATAGCAGCTGGTGCCCCTGGACCGTGCGGCTCAACCCCAGCTGCTGGGCTGTTGCACGCTGCAGTTCCACCCCGCTCTCCGTCCATCGTCGCACTTCGCTGCCTGCCACCAGCCACACCCGGTTCTGTTCGCATACCACCAGGCTGTAGGCTGCGGCCTGGGGCAGATCCTGCAGCGGCCAGTGCTGTGTCGCCCGGGAGACCGGATCGTAGCGCAGCAACTGGCCGGGCCGGGCCAGCCACACCCGTCCCTGCGCGTCCTCGACCACGGCGACGGAGGTGGCAGGGTCCCGTGACTTCGCGAAGTGCACAGGATGGGAAACTTCGCCGTTGCGAAGATCCAGCCGTTGCAGCAGACCATCGGCACCGGCAACCCACACGTGATCGCGACCGGAGGCCGCGAGTGCCAGCACGGGATGAACGCCGTAGTGCTGGGTGAAGCGCCCCGGGGTGGGCAGCAGGGTGAACTGTTTCCAGTGCGCTGGCAGCCACCAGAGGCCGCGGTGCTCGCTGACCCACCACAGGTTGCCCTGGCGGTCCCGCAGCAGCTGACGGATCTGCACCGGATCGCGCGCATCGCGGATGTCCGGCCGCAGGCCCACCGGATGGGTCACGCCCTGCCGCAGCCACTGCAACACCGTGCCGGCCTGCTGCCAGACAACGCCATCGGTGTCGCGCAACAGGGTCCGGGCACGGTGCGGCCCGGCAATGACCCGTCCGTCCGGGTCCAGCTGCCAGGTCTGCCCAGCCGCCGTGATCTCGATTCCCCCGGCTGGATCGACCCACATCGACTGCATCGGCGCGCGCATGTCCGGATCCAACGGCACCCGGCGGAATTCCCCCTCTGCACTGCGCCACAGCCAGGTATCGGTGATCGCCCACACCGCGCCATCGCGATCCACTTCGACCTGACGCACCCCGCCGTCACCGAGTGGCCGCCGCTCCCAGACCTGCGATGTCGCTTCCTGCACATACAGATCCCGATCATCACCGATCACCCAGACCCGGGCATGCGTGTCGCTGATGACCTGTTTGATGCGCCCACTGCGCACCGCTGCCGGTGCAGCGGCGTCGGGGCGTTCAAACGTGGTGCGGTCCACGCCGAGCACGGCCAGTCCCTGGGTCGCGGTCGCCAACCAGATACGGTCGGCTGCGTCGATGTGAACATCCAGCAGATCCGGGTCTGGCAGCCCCTCGGCCTGATGCAGAATGCGAAAGCGCTGGCCATCGAAGCGCAACAGGCCATCACTGCTGGCCATCCAGAGATAACCCGTTGCATCCTCTTCCAACGCGCGGATCTCCGGCGTTGGCAGACCGTCTGCCTCGCCCAGCGCGCGCGGCCACGGCAGCTGCAGCACGCTGGCCGACAGCAGTGGCGGCCACCACAGCAGCAACAGCCACAATGCATTTTCCAGAAGCCCGCGGCGGGCTCTTCGCGGGCGCACCCGCACCTACTGCAGCGACGTTGATTTCATCGCATGGAAGATAAGGCCGTGCACCGCCAGCTGCATCGCCATCCGCGCAGCGCTCCCGCACCTCGATGAGTGAGGCTGTCTATCGAATTCAGCAGTTCTGGTTGATGGCGTCTATCGGTCAAGCGGATCCGACAGCCGTGCGTGACGCGCCGCGCGCGCCTGTGCAATCGCCTCCACCAACAGGTCACCGGTGACCGGCTTGCGCAGAAAACCGTCAAACCCCGCAGCCAGCACCTGCTGCTCGGCGTAGGCGTCGGAGCGCGCGGTAACCGCGACCAACGGCAGGGTGTACCCCATTGCGCGCAATTGGCTGGCGATGGCGACGCCGTCCAACGCAGGAAGGTCCAGATCGAGCAGCCCCACGTCAAAGGCGTCGGACGATATCTCCGACAGCGCAGCCAGGCCGTGCATCACATGCACGACGGTGTGCCCCCGGGCGCGCAGCAGCCCCATGATGACCTCGGCGACGGTGGCATCGTCCTCCACCAGCAGGATGTGCAGTGACGGCAACGCGGACTGCGGGCCTTCTGCCGGCCGCACGCCAGCGGTACCGGCGGCCGACTGGCTCCACGGCAGCGGCAGGCTGACTGTAAACCGCGCGCCTTGACCCGGCTGGCTGTCGATCTGGATGCGCCCGCCCATCGCCACGGCCAGTTCCTGGCAGATGGCAAGCCCGAGCCCACTACCACCGTAACGCGAAGCAGTGCGCGGGCCATCTGCCTGTTCGAAGCGGTGGAACAGACGCTGCTGCTGGTCCATGTTGATGCCCGGCCCCGTATCAGATACCTCGAAGGAGACGCCCAGGCCGTTCTCGGCAAGTTCCGTTCCCAGCCCGACATGGCCGTGCTCGGTAAACTTGATGGCGTTGCCCAGCAGGTTCATCAGGATCTGCCGCACCCGCATTTCGTCGCCACTGACCTGGATCGGACCCGGCAGGTTGAAACTGCGCTCGAACGCCAGTCCGCGCTGGTGGGCCATGGGTTCCATCAGCGTTTCCACCTGCACCAGCATCGACATCAGATCGAACGGACGAATATCGAGCTCCAGTCGCCCCGCTTCAATTCTGGCCAGATCAAGCGCATCGTTGACGAGGCGCAGCAGGTGGGTGCCTGCATGCTGGATGGACGCGGCATAGCTGCGCTGAAGATCGTCCAGGGGTGTCGCCAGCAACAATTCGCTCATGCCCAGCACACCGGTCATGGGCGTTCTGACTTCATGGCCCAGCGTGGCCAGGAAACGGCTCTTGGCCTGGGACGCCTGCTCGGCGATCTGCTGCTTGTGCACCGTAAGCTGCCATTGCTGGCGGCGGCGCAGGTGGGCGCGGGCGATCGCGGCAGCTCCCACAACCAGCAGCAGCCCCAGCACCAGATACCCCAGCAGCGCCGTGTTGCTGCGCCACCAGGGGGGCTGCACATGCACGCTGATGCCGCGCGAAGACGTCCACTCACCCTGCGCCGTAGCCGCCTGCACTTCAATCGTGTAATCGCCCGCAGGCAGGCGCGACAGCAGGCGTTCTCCGCCCGCGCTCTGCATCACCCAGTTCTGGTCATAGCCGTCCACGCGGTAGCGGTAGCGGTTGCCCACTGGACTGGCGAACGACAGCAGGCGTGCGGTGATGATCAGGTCGCGATCATCGGGCCCGAGCCGCAACGGCGCATCGACCGGCAAGGATTGCTGCCCTTCGGCATCGTCGCGGCGTACCTGGATGTTGTCGATGACCAGCTGCGAGGTGGGCAGGACCAGATCGGCCGCATCCGGGTCGAACCCGGTCAAACCGGTCGCGGTCAGGGCCAGCACGCGCCCCCGCCCCCCCTGCACCGGCGGACGTCCGCTGAACTCGATATCCGGCAATCCATCGCGTTCGTTGTATACGCGCAGGTGCCGCTCATGCGGGAGCCAGCTCACAAGCCCGCGCGGCGTGGTCGCCCAGACCCGTCCCGCCTTGCCAATGGCCAGACCACCGATGGACACCGGCGGCATTCCCTGCGCGGCCCCCACGCGTTCGCGCAGGGTCATGCTCAGACCATCCCACTGGTAGCGCTCCAGCGCCCCGCTGCGTGCCATCCAGACTTCCGCCTCATCGACCCAGACCATGTCGAAAATCTGGCCCTGCGACACCCCTGGCACCGGCTCGAAACGATCATGCTGCCAACGCAGCAGGCCCATGTTGCCCATGATCCACAACTGGCCACGCGCATCGAAGTCCATATGCTCGATGGGAACCTCGCTGAGGCCGCGATCCTCGTCGATGCGAATGGTCTGCAGCAGATTGCCGTCGGCATCGCGGTGCTGGATGCCGTAATTGATGATGGACAGCCAGATATCGCCGTTCGGGGCCTGGCGGATGATGTCGATGCGCTGGCGCACGCCCGCGCCGCCATCCAGCTTCCACTCCCGCAGCGCGCCGGTGCGCGGCTGATACAGCCCGAGTCGACCGGCACGCCCCAACCAGAGCGCGCCATCAGCGCGAGGCAGCACCGACCAGATGGCACCAACGCCCAACTGCTTCTCAAAGGCGATCTGGCGCAGGCGACCGCTGGGGTCCAGTTCATAGATGCCGTGCGCTCCCACGACGTAATAGGCATCACCTGCTGCCGCGGCATTGAGCAGGTACAGGCTGTCCATCGGCTTGCCGTCGAGCTGGTACCAGGTGGAGAAGCGCTTCCAGTCCGGCGGCAGATAGGCAAGGCCTTGTGACAGGGTGGCCACCCACAGGCCGCCTTCATGGTCCTGCAGCAGGTCGAGCACGCCGCTGCGTTCGGTCAGGAAACCACTGCCGGCGTCCCCTGCCAGCAACCGCGCCTGCTGCGCATCGCCGCGATACAGCCCATCGGCAGTGCCCACCCAGTAACCGCCATGACGGTCGTGCAGCACGATGGCCGACCGCACCTCCGGGCCCAGGCCCCATGGTGCGGGGTGCGCCGTGCCATCGGGCAGAATCTGGAACAGCCCGCCTTCCGTTCCTGCCCACACCGAACCCGTGCTGTCACGGGTCAGGCGGATGACGCTTTTGCCAGCCAGCAGCTCGGGCGCAATGCGGGTCAACCGCTTTCCGTCCCAGCGCGCCACGCCACTGCCGGTTCCGATCCACAGGTGACCGTCCGGGTCGCTCACCATTGAATAGATGGTGTCGTCGGGCAGACTGTCCGGATCAGCCGGATCGTGGCGATAGCGAACCAGCTGCCCGTTCTCGTCGCGCCTGCACAGACCGTAGGCATTGGTCCCGATCCATAAGGCCTTGCCGGTATAGGCCAACGACCAGAACTGACCTTCACAGGTCGCATCAACATCATGGAAGCGTTGGAAGCGCTTGCGCGCCGGATCGAGCATGCTCAAGCCGCTGCCATTGACGCCGACCCAGACCCGGTCGAACGGATCCACCAGCAGGCTCTCCACTTCGTTGCCCGCCAGGGAATCAGGGTTGTCCGGCTCGTTGCGCCAGACACGCAGCCCGACCCCGTCAATGCGGGCCAGACCATCATCGGTGGCGGCCCAAATGTAGCCCTGACGGTCCTGCGCCAGTGCCAGCACCATCCGCGAAGGCATGCCTTCGGCCGCACCCAGCCGGCGCAGTCTCGGTGTTTCCGCCGATGTCCCTGCGGCCCACAGCACGTGCGGCAGGAGCAGCAATGCCCATGCCAGCACCACGATGCCAGCCCGCCAACCGCGCGTGACCCCCGCCATCGAATTCTCCCTGTACCCGAAGATTGTCACACAGCCGCGGCAGTTTAGTCCGGTCACCGGCACACGGCGCTGCGGCCGCAACGGCACCACGAACTGTTGCAGCCATGGTGCTGCCAGCCATCACGGCGCTGCGCGTATGATCGGCCTCGTTCATTCCGGAGGTCGCCGTGCCCTTGCGCCTGACACTTGCCCTGCTGCTCGCTGCTGCCCCGATCGCCGCCCTTGCCGCACCCCAGACCTGGCGCCTGGACCCCGTGCACACGCGGGTGCTGTTCGCCGTCGAGCATGCAGGATTCTCCCAGGCGCTGGGAACGGTGTCCGGCAGCGAAGGCCAGCTTCTGTTTGATCCGGATGACTGGACCGGGGCCCGCCTGACCGTCAGCGTACCGCTGCAGCGTCTGGATCTGGGCGACGCAAAATGGAACAAGGCGGTGATGGCCGCCAATCTGCTCGATACCGACCGACATCCCGATGCGCGGTTTGTCTCCACGCGGGTGGAAGCCGTCGATGCCAGCCACGCGCGCGTGTTCGGCCAGCTGACCCTGCGCGGGGTGACCCGGGAGGTGGAGCTGGCGGTCACCCTCAATGCGGTCAAGCGTCACCCGATGCCACCCTTCCGTCGCACCGCAGGTTTTTCCGCGACCACCACGCTCAGCCGCAAAGCCTTTGGCGTGGACGCATGGCCGTCGATGATCGGCGACAGCGTTGAACTTCGGATCGAAGCAGAGGCCGTACGCGACCGCAATGCGGGCGACGAGCAGGACACACCGTCCGACAGCGACGCCGGAACTCCGCCGCCACCGCAGGACTCTGATTCGTCTCCCGCCCTGCCGACCACGAAGCCCACGCCATGACCCTGAAGAACACACCCCACCGCTGGGGCGGCGTCAGCCAAGGCCTGCACTGGCTGATCGCCCTGCTCATTCTAACCCTGGGTATCGTCGGACTGACCATGGGCGAACTGCCGAAGACACCGAAATATTTCTGGGTATACACCGCGCACAAGTCGCTGGGCATCACCGTGCTGGCCCTGGTGGCGCTGCGGCTGGGCTGGCGCCTGTACGCAGGTGCGCCGGCACCGGTCCCGGGCACGCCCACCTGGCAGGAGCGCATCGCCGCTGCCACGCATTGGCTGTTGTATGTGCTGATGTTCGCGCTGCCACTGTCCGGCTGGATCTATGACTCGGCCAGTGGACTGCGGCCGTTCCACTGGTTCGGGCTGGTCGACGTGCCCAAGCTGGTCGCACCCGACCCGTCCGCCCGCGACATTTCGCACGCCATCCACGAATGGGGCTTCTGGCTGCTGATCGCCGTTGTGCTGGCGCATGCCGGTGCGGCGCTGTACCACCACTTTTTCCAACGTGATGTCACCCTGGCGCGCATGCTGCCGCAGGGCTGGCTCACTTCTTCCCAGAAGGACTGACGATGACCATCAAGCTCACCTCTCCCGCAGCGGTTGCCGCTGCCCTGGCCGGCCTGATGGCCGCCACTCCGGTACTGGCCGCCGATTACGTGCAGGCTCCGGGCGCAGGCTCGCATCTGGCCTTTGCCAGCAAGTACGACGGTGAAGTCTTTACCGGCAGCTTCCCGGGCTTTGCCACCACGGTGAGTTTCGACCCGGCCAACCTGGCGGCGGGCAAGCTGGACGTGACCATTCCGCTGGCCGGGGCAGTCAGCGGCAACAGTGACCGTGATTCGACCCTGCAGGGAGCGGACTTCTTCAACGTGGCCAAGTTTGCGACCGCCCGCTATACCGCCTCGGGATTCACCAAGGATGCGTCGGGCAGGTACGTGGCCAAGGGCACGCTGGAACTGCGCGGGGTGAGCAAGCCGGTTACCTTCACGTTTGAATGGAAGGACGGTGCCAATCCGGTACTGAAGGGCAAGGCGACCGTGAAGCGCCTGGACTTCGGCGTCGGCGGCGGCGACTGGGCTGACACCAAAACCATTCCGGATGAAACCGCGATCAGCACCGTGGTGAAGCTGAAGGCGAAATGATGCGGCCAACGGTAGTGCCGGCCGCTGGCCGGCAACCAGGCGATTGTTTCCGACGGCCATGAGGTTGCCGGCCGGCGGCCGGCACTACCGTATCCAGGCCGTCACGGCGGCCACGTCGAACGGCCAGTCCAGTTCACGCCCCAGTCGGTCCCGCAGCACCGGCACCCTGGTCCCGTAGCGGGCCTCCAGGCCGGGATCGTCGTCGATGAACACACTATCCAGGCCCGCCACGCGGGCCTGCGCCAGCACCGCCAGGGCCTGGTCGCACAGATGACAGTCGTCGCGCTGGAACAAAGTAAACACCGGCCCACCCGTGATGGAAATTGTTGCGCCGCAGCCAGGGTCGCTGCCGGAGACAGCATAGAATAGCGCTCCATCCGATACCCGCAGTTTGGCAATCATGGCTGTCAGCACGTTCGACGTTTTCAAGATCGGCATTGGCCCGAGTTCCTCGCACACCGTAGGACCGATGAAGGCCGCAGAGCGCTTCGTGCACCGCTGGCTGCTGGACCCGGGTTGCCTGCAGGATGTGGTGCGCATCCGCGCCGACGTCTACGGCTCGCTGGCGCTCACCGGGCGTGGACATGGCACCGACAAGGCCGTGCTGCTGGGCCTGGAAGGCCAGCGCCCGAATCTGATCGACCCGGACATCATCCCTGACACGCTTGAACGCATCCGCACCAGCAAGCGGATCCGCTTGATGGGCACGCATGAAATCGCCTTCGACGAAAAGCGCGACCTGGGCCTGAACAAGCGCCAGAAGCTGCCTTACCACACCAACGGCATGCGCTTCACGGCGTATGACGCGCAGGACCAGGTCATTGCCACGCGCGATTACTACTCGGTCGGCGGGGGCTTCGTGGTCAACCAGGACGATGCCGCCGACGACCGCATCGTGCCCGATGAAACGCCACTGCCCTATCCGTTCAAGAGCGGCGATGAACTGCTGGCCCAGACTGCCCGCAGCGGCTTGAGCATTGCCCAGCTGATGTTCGAAAACGAAAAATGCTGGCGCAGCGAAGACGAGATCCGCGAGCAGCTGCGCGAGATCTGGAATGCCATGCAGGCCTGCGTGACCCGCGGCATCCGCCAGGAAGGGACCCTGCCCGGCGGGCTGCATGTTTCGCGCCGCGCGCCGGCCCTGTACCGCGAACTGTCGTCCAAGCCGGAAGCGGCCATGCGTGACCCGCTGACCACGCTGGACTGGGTCAATCTGTACGCGCTGGCAGTAAATGAAGAGAACGCCGCTGGCGGGCGGGTGGTCACAGCCCCCACCAATGGTGCCGCCGGTGTGCTGCCGGCGGTGCTGCATTACTTCGACCGCTTCTGCCCCGGCGCGAACGAGCAGCGGGTGTTCGACTTCCTGCTGACCTCGGCCGCCATTGGCATCCTGTACAAGGAAAACGCCTCGATTTCGGGTGCCGAGGTCGGCTGCCAGGGCGAAGTGGGCGTGGCCTGTTCGATGGCGGCCGGTGGACTGGTCGCTGCACTGGGCGGCAACCCCAGCCAGATCGAGAACGCGGCGGAAATCGGCATGGAACACAATCTGGGCCTGACCTGCGACCCGATCGGCGGCCTGGTGCAGATTCCGTGCATCGAACGCAACGCGATGGGCGCGGTCAAGGCCATCAATGCATCGCGCATGGCGATGCGTGGTGACGGCAAGCACAAGGTGTCGCTCGACAAGGTCATCAAGACCATGCGCGACACCGGTCGGGACATGCAGGACAAGTACAAGGAAACCAGCCGCGGCGGGCTGGCGGTCAACGTCATCGAGTGTTGATGTCGGCACCGTGACGCCGGGCGATGGTCGGCACGATGGCGCACAGGCGGTTATCCTCGGGGATCTTTTCCTGGAGACCGCCATGCGCATCCTGGCCGCCGCCCTGCTTGCCTGCCTGCCCCTGACCGCCCTTGCTGCCCCCACCTACGACGCCCGCCTGCAGGGCTTCGACTACGGCTGGCCAGTCAAGACCTTCACCTTCGATTCGCAGCGCCAATCGCTGGAAATGGCGTATCTGGATGTTCCCGCCAGTGGCCGGCCGCTCGGCACGGTGGTGCTGCTGCATGGCAAGAACTTCTGCGCCGGCACCTGGAAGGAGGCGATTACCGCGCTCAGCGCGGCCGGTTACCGGGTGATTGCGCCGGATCAGATCGGGTTCTGCAAATCCAGCAAACCGCTGCGCTACCAGTATTCGTTCGGTCAGCTGGCCGCCAATACCCAGGCCCTGCTGGCCTACCTGAAACTGGACGGGACCAAGGTGGATCTGGTCGGCCATTCGATGGGCGGCATGCTGGCAACACGCTTCGCGCTGCAGTATCCGCAGCAGCTGCGTCAGCTGGCGCTGGTCAACCCGATCGGGCTGGAAGACTGGAAGGCCAAGGGGGTGCCGTGGCGCAGCGTGGACGCCTGGTATGCCAATGAACTGAAGACCAGTTTCGACTCCATCAAGAAGTATCAGCTGGAGGTCTACTACGGCGGCGAATGGAAGCCGGAATATGAGCACTGGGCCTTGATGCAGTCCGGCATGTACGCCGGCCCCGGCCAGCAGGCGGTGGCCTGGAGCCAGGCGCTGACGTCGGACATGGTGTTCAACCAGCCCGTGGTGTACGAACTGCCGAACGTGCGCGTGCCGACCACGCTGTTCATCGGGCAGAAGGACCGCACCGCGATCGGTCGGGACCTGGCTCCGGCGGCGCTGAAGGCCACGCTGGGCGACTACCCGGCGCTGGGCAAGGCCGCCGCCGCGGCGATTCCCGGCGCGACGCTGGTGACCTTCGACGCGCTGGGGCACTCGCCGCAGGTGCAGGACCCCGCGCAATTCAACGCCGCATTGCTGAAGGCGCTGGCTGGCGAGAAATGATGATGCCGCAGATGGCATGCAAAGAACCGCCGGGCAAACGCACGGCGAACAGCGCAATCATCCTGTGCACGTAACAATTCCGTAGGTACCACGCCCTGCGTGTGTACCCGCGCGCAGCGCGGCACAAGCGCCCGAAGCCGGAGTTCCGGACGCACCTGATACAGACCGACGCTCAAGCCTGGCCGAAGCCAGCATCAGGCGTTCATGACCACGAAACGAGGAGCAGCCACGCAGGGCGTGGCTCTACGTGCGGGTGATGGACAGAACATCGTCCAGCAAAGCGGCGGCCGTCACCTCGGCCCCGGCACCCGGCCCCTGGATCAGCAGCGGCTGCGCGTGGTAGCGGTCGCTATGGATGGCGACCCGGTTGTCGGTCTGCGCGCCGCCGGCCAGTGGATGGTCCTGCGGCACGATGCGCAGCCCGACCCGGGCACCTGCATGATCGAAGCCGCCGATGAAGCGCAGGCAGCCGCCCTCCAACCGCGCCTGACGCCACTGCTGTTGAATGGGCGCGTCCAGTACAGCGAGGTGCCGCAGTGCGTCTTCCAGCGGCAAACCGACCAGCGCGTCAGGCACCAGCGAGGTGACCTGGACCTGCTCGCTGCGCAGCGCGATGCCACTGGCGCGCGCAAGAATCAGCAGCTTGCGGCGTACATCTTCACCCGACAGGTCCACGCGCGGGTCTGGTTCGGTATAGCCGGCACTGAGCGCTTCGCCCACCCACGACGAGAACGGACGCTGCCCGTCGTAGTGATGGAACAGCCAGGCCAGTGAGCCGGACAGCACGCCTTCGACCCGGTGGATGTGATCGCCGCCGGCCACCAGCGCACGCAGGCTGCTGAGCAGGGGCAGACCCGCGCCGACCGTGGCGCTGTCGCCGTAGCGGGCACCGCCATGCGTGCCACTTTCTGCAATCGCCTCGGCACGCGACCAGTGGGTGCCCTGGCCGAGCTTGTTGGCGGTCACCACGTGCACGCCCCGCGCCAGCCACTGTTCGTGCCAGTTGGCAACTTCTTCGCTGGCCGTGGCATCAACCACCACGTCGCCGCGCTGCAGCCCTTCCGCCTCGGCCCAGGGCTGCAGCGCAGGCACGGTCCGTACGGCGCGGTTGGCCTGCTCCAGTTCCAGCACCGGTTCGGCACTACAGCGGAAGGTAGTGCGCGAATTGGCCAGCCATGAGAACCGCGGCAGAGTCACGCCTCGCGACTGCAGCGCCTGATAGCGCTGTACGAACGCACTGCCCACCGTACCGGTACCCAGCAATGCCAGACGCCGGGGCTGTTCGCGCAGCAACGGCAGCACCGCGCTCATGCATCCACCTGTTTGCGCAGCGCGGCGCGCGACTGCGCGTCGATCACCGCCTGCGCGCGGACCAGTCCGGCCTGCAGGTCGGCGACCAGGTCCTGCGCGTCTTCGATGCCCACCGACAGACGCAGCAGCCCCTCGCTGATTCCCGCATGCGCGCGGGCTTCCGGGGTCATGGCCGCATGGGTCATGGTCGCGGGGTGCGCCACCAGGCTTTCCACGCCGCCCAGCGATTCGGCCAGGGTGAAACAGCGCAGCCCATCAACGAAGGCGCGCACGGCAGCGTGCGGATCGTCGCCCGGACAGGACGCCAGTTCGAACGAGAGCATTGCGCCGAAACCACTCTGCTGGCGTGCTGCAATGGCATGGCCCGGGTGGTCTGCCAGGCCCGGGTAGTAGACCTGGGCCACCGCATCGCTGGTCGCCAGCAGGTCGACAATGGCGGCGGTGTTTTCCTGGTGCACGCGCAGACGCGCACCCAGCGTACGCAGACCACGCAAGGTCAGGAACGCATCAAACGGCGAGCCGGTCAGGCCCAGCGCATTGGCCCACCACACCAGCTGCTCGTGCAGTTGCGGATCACGCGCCACCACCGCTCCGCCGACCACATCACTGTGGCCATTGATGTATTTGGTGGTGGAGTGCAGGACGAGATCGGCCCCGAACGCGATGGGCTGCTGCAGTGCCGGCGACAGGAAAGTGTTGTCCACCACCACCTTGGCTCCGGCCCGATGGGCGGCGTCAATGACAAAGCGCAGGTCGGTGATGCGCAGCAGCGGATTGGATGGGGTTTCCACCAGCACCAGGGTCGGCGACTGCGCCAGCGCGTCGGCCAGCGAGCGCGAGTCGGTCAGGTCGGCGGTCACCAGGGTGAAGTGCCCCTTCTTTGCCAGCGCGTTGAACAGACGCCAGCTGCCACCGTAAGCGTCGTGCGGCACCACCAGGGTGTCGCCGGGCTGCAGCAGTGCATTGAGCACCAGATTGATCGCTCCCATGCCGGTGGAGGTGATCACGCCCCCGGCCCCACCCTCGAGCTCGGACAGCGCTTCGCCCAGCAGGTCGCGGGTGGGGTTGCCACTGCGCGTGTAGTCGTACTGGCGCTTGTTGCCGAAGCCATCGAAGCTGAAGTTCGACGACAGCACGATGGGCGGGGTCACCGCGCCGTAGGCGGTATCGCGGTCGATACCGGCGCGCACGGCGGCGGTGACACGGCTACAGTTCGGCTCGGAACCGGCGGACAGGCTCATGTGTTTTCTCCCGGGGTGCGAAATGCGTTGGCAAGGATCGCGTCGATGCGATCGGTTTCTTTGAGGAAGGCGTCGTGACCGTAAGGCGAGCGCAGGACGCGCAGGCTGCCGAACGGGCCCAGTCCTTCGACCAGTCCGACCAGGTCGGCCAGCGGCACCAGGCGATCCCCCTCCACCGCCACCACGACGGTGGGCACGCTGATCGCGGCAGGGTCGACCCGGTGCAGGTCGATGGATTCGGACAGACGCAGGTAAGCTTCCACCGGAGTGCGGCCCACATACTGTGCGCCTGCGGCATCCAGATAATCCTCGGCGGCAACACGGACCCGGCCGTTGACCACTTCCGGTGCGGCATCGAAGCGTTCACCGAATTCTTCCGGCGTGCGGTAGCTGAGCATGGCGAACTGACGCGCCAGGCTGAGCCCATGGCTTTCCGCGCACTGCAACTGGCCCAGCGCGACCGCGCGGCGCTGCAGCGCGCGCCAGGCCGCCGCATAGGGGTGCGGACGATGCGCGCCACTGACCGCCACCAGACGGGTCACGCGGGTGCGATGGCGGATCGCAAACTGCTGCCCGACCAGGGCACCGTAGGAGTAGCCGACGAATCCGTGCAGGCGGTCGATGCCGAGGTGGTCCAGCAGCACGGCCAGCGCGTCGGCCTGGTCGGCGGTGTCGATCGGGACGTCCAGCGCACCGTCAGCACCGAGAAAATCGAAGGCCAGGATGCGCAGCGACGCCGGATCCAGCGCACGTCCTGCGGCCACCAGCCCTTCGGCCCAGCCTTTCTCGGCAAACTCGGCGTTGGCAGCGACGTGGCGATGGGCGGAGATCCCGCCGGCCAGCACCACCACCGGGGCGTCTGCGCGGCCAACCAGTTCGTAACGCAGGCGGACCGGGCGGCTGCCGGCATGACGCAGCGTCAGCACCGTGGCGAACTCACCGCGCACGGCGGCACGTCCGGCATCAACCGGTACGCTCAGCGGAACGAAGGATTCAGAAACGGTGGGTGCAGTGGCGAACGTCATGGCGGTATCCCGGAGAGGAAAACGGCCATCGAGCTTTCGCGGAGCTCGCGTTCGAAGTGCGCGCACAGCGCACGATTCGAACCATCTTTCGGTGGACGCCACGGTCCCCGCAGGATTTGGCACCTACGCAGGGTGCTTTCGCACGCTGCGGGCTGCCCCGGCTTCAAAGGGCCTGTCCCTCTGCCGGTCTCGATGGTGGAGCCACGATGCCAGCCCCGGATCACCATGTCAATCCCTTCATCGGGATGAAGCGATATATTTTTTTCGCATAAGCTGCCGCGGCAACCCTTTCCTGAACCTACCCGGTTGCGTAGAGTCCGCGCACAATCACCGGAACACCGAACATGCGCTGGACCCTGCTGCCGCTGCTGCTCTGCCCCCTGTTCACCAGTGCCGCGCCTTCACCGGACTGGCGTTCCGGCTGGGGGCTGACACGCGGCCCCGACCCAGGGCCCCAGCAGGCCGCCGGCGGCATCGCCTCGGTGAAGCTGGAAAACAGCGGCGAGCATTGGCAGGCGCGCGTGGACAACCACCTGGCCGGCCCGGTGCAGATCACCTTGAGCCAGGACGTGGGCGCGGCGCTGCTGCCAGGCCTGCCGGTGCAGGCCGTGCTGCAGCCGACTGCCCGCGTTGTTGTCGCCCAACTGCCGGTACCGGCGCAGGCCCAGCGGCTGCAGGTCCGGCTGGAAGCCATTCCCGGAGATCCGGCCGCACGCCCGCAGGACGTGGCCTACGCCCTTCCCTTCATCTCCACCCGCTTCCAGGTGACCCAGGCTCCGCAGGGCCGTTACAGCCATAGCGACGCTGAAAACCGCGATGCGATCGATTTCGCTCTGCCCGAGGGCACGCCAGTGCTGGCTGCGCGCCGCGGCAAGGTGATGCAGGTGCAGGGCAATTTCACCGGGAACGGCACCGACCCGCTGCGCGACCGTCAGCGCGCAAACTTCATCCGGATCCTGCACGAAGACGGCAGCATGGCGGTCTATGCCCACCTGCGCGCCAATGGCGTGCTGGTGCGCAGTGGACAGCAGGTCGAGACCGGGCAGCGCATCGGACTGTCCGGCAACACCGGCTACAGCACCGCGCCGCACCTTCACTTTGTGGTCCAGGCCAATACCGGCATGCAGCTGCAGTCGGTACCGGTGCGGATCGTCACTGACCGGGGCGAGCTGCACTTCGCACGTGAAGACGGCCCCACCGGGCCCGCCGCAAGCCCTTGAGCGCTCAGGTATAATCCGGCGCTTATCTCTCTGAAAAGCGCCCCGGGCGGGCGCGCCACGCCATGTCCGAAGTCGCTACCGAAGCTGCGCGCCGCCGCACCTTCGCCATCATCTCCCACCCTGACGCCGGCAAGACCACGCTGACTGAAAAGCTGCTGCTGTTCGGGGGCGCGATCCAGATGGCCGGTTCGGTCAAGGGCCGCAAGGCCGCGCGCCACGCCACCTCCGACTGGATGGCACTGGAAAAGGAACGCGGTATTTCGGTCACTTCCTCGGTGATGCAGTTCCCGTACGAGGGCAAGATCGTCAACCTGCTTGATACCCCGGGCCACGCCGACTTCGGCGAGGACACCTACCGGGTGCTGACGGCGGTGGACTCGGCGCTGATGGTCATCGACGTCGCCAAGGGCGTGGAAGAACGCACCATCAAACTGATGGAAGTGTGCCGCCTGCGCGACACCCCGATCATGACCTTCATCAACAAGCTGGACCGCGAGGGCAAGGAGCCGATCGACCTGCTCGATGAGGTCGAAAGCGTGCTGGGCATCCAGTGTGCACCGGTGACCTGGCCGATCGGCATGGGCCAGCGCCTGAAGGGCGTGGTGCACCTGATCAGCGGCGAAGTGCACCTGTACGAACAGGGTCGCAACTTCACCCGCCAGGATTCGACCATCTTCCCCTCGATTGACGCGCCCGGCCTGGCCGAGAAGATCGGCGAGCAGATGCTGGCTGAACTGCGCGACGAGCTGGAGCTGGTGCAGGGTGCCAGCCATGCCTTCGACCTGGACGCTTACCGCGCGGGCAAGCAGACGCCGGTGTTCTTCGGCTCGGGCGTGAACAACTTCGGGGTGCAGCCGCTGCTGGACTTCTTCGTCGAGCACGCGCCGTCGCCCCAGGCACGCACCACCACCGGCCGCGAGATTGCCCCGCAGGAAAGCAAGCTGACCGGCTTCGTCTTCAAGATCCAGGCCAACATGGATCCGCAGCACCGCGACCGGGTTGCCTTCATGCGAGTGTGTTCGGGTCGCTTCACCGCCGGCATGAAGACCTTCCACGTGCGCACCGGCAAGGAGATGAAGCTGGCCAATGCGCTGACCTTCATGGCCAGCGACCGTGAAATCGCAGCGGAAGCCTGGCCGGGCGACGTGATCGGCATTCACAATCACGGCACCATTTCCATCGGCGACACCTTCACCGAAGGCGAAGCGGTCAGCTTCACCGGCATTCCCAACTTCGCCCCGGAACTGTTCCGTCGCGCCCGACTGCGCGATCCGCTCAAGCTCAAGCAGCTGCAGAAGGGCCTGGCCCAGCTCTCCGAGGAAGGGGCCACCCAGTTCTTCCGCCCGTTGATGAGCAATGACCTCATTCTGGGCGCAGTGGGCGTGCTGCAGTTCGACGTGGCCGCCTACCGGCTCAAGGACGAGTACGGCGTGGAAGCCGTGTTCGAGCCGGTCAGCGTGACGACCGCGCGCTGGGTGACCTGCGACAACGAGAAGAAGCTGGAAGAGTTCCGCGAGAAGAATGCCAACAATCTGGGCATCGACGCGGCGGGCCATCTGGTCTACCTGGCTCCGACCCGGGTCAATCTGCAGCTGGCCCAGGAACGCGCACCGGACGTGCGTTTCGCTGCCACCCGCGAGGCGGCGCACAGCATTTCGGTCGGTTGAGCACCGGCGTGCGATGATAGGGGGGAGCGGGATCCCCCTCCCCGCGGATCGCATTGCACATGACCACCGTTGCTTCCGTCCGTGAAGAAATCGCCAGCGCCCTGACCCACGGTCTGGGCGCGGTGGCCGCGCTGGCCGGCAGCGCCGTCCTGATCACCCTGGCCGCCATCTTTGGCGACGGCTGGCAGCTGGCCAGCGCGATCGTGTTCGGCATCGCCCTGTTGCTGCTGTACACCGCGTCCACCCTGTACCACGCCATCCAGCATCCCGTGGCCAAAGGTCGGCTGAAGGTGTTCGACCACTGCGCGATCTACCTGCTGATCGCCGGCACCTATACCCCGTTCACCCTGATCGGACTGCGTGGTCCGTGGGGCTGGGGTCTGTTCAGCGCGATCTGGGCACTGGCGGTGTTCGGGGTGATCTTCAAGCTGTTCTACACCGGCCGTTTCAAGCTGCTGTCCACCGCTATCTACATCGCGATGGGCTGGCTGGTGGTCGTGGCGATCAAGCCGATGTGGGCGTCGATGGATGGCTGGACGCTGGGCTGGTTGTTTGCGGGTGGGCTGTCTTACACCTTGGGCACTTATTTTTATCACCGCGAGTCGATTCCTTATTCGCATGCGATCTGGCACCTCTTTGTTATTGGTGGGAGCGTGTGCCATTTTGTAGCCGTCACAGCACAGGTGCTGTAACGGCCACAAAACGGTCCCGCATTCCTCCTATCCCCGCGCCTGTCGGCGCGCCCCCTTAACAAAAGGGGGCTTGCACGTTCTGAGGCTTCTGGGTGTGCCGCGCTGCGCGCGGGTAACACGCATGGCGTGGTACCTACCAATTGTTACGTGCACGGGACGATGGCATTGAAATGTGCGCAGGATGATGGCGTTGGTTGTGCTCCTGACATGGTGGTTACCTCCGCTTCGCGTCCCGTGCACGCAGCTCGGGCAACCATGCGGGCGTGAATACTGAACCTGCTCAGACTGCGTCACCGTTCCGTTCGCGCTGGCGTCGTCCTGGCAAGCGGGGGCAGCGTTGGCTGGCGGTGCTGGTGTTTCTGGTTGCGCTGGTGCTGCTGGTGATTGCGCTGTGGGACTGGAACTGGTTCAAGGGGCCGGTGGAGCGTGCGGTGCAGGCCAAGACCGGGCGAGAGTTCCACATCAATGGGAACCTGGATGTGGACCTGGGCCGTGTTGTCACGGTGCGGGGCGATGGGCTGACCTTCGCCAATGCCGAATGGTCGAAGCAGCCTAAGATGGCCAGTGCGGACCGGGCCGAGATTGATGTGCGGTTCTGGCCACTGCTTCGGGGCCAGGTGTTGATTCCGGAAATCCGGATGACCCGGCCCGATCTTCTCCTGGAGACCGCGCCGCGCAAGGACCAACCCGGCAACTGGGACTTTCTGGGCCCCAGCGACGGCAAACCGCCGGTGCTGCAGCGCCTGCTGATCGATGATGGCCGCCTTCAGTTTCTGGATGCCGCGGGAAAGACCGACATTCTGGTGGCATTGAACAGCGGCAAGCCGAAGAACGCCGACAGCGCGCCGCCCCTGCTGGTGAAGGGCAAGGGCCGCTGGCAGGGCAATCCGTTCACGCTGGACGGCAATACCGAGTCGCCGCTGGAACTGACCAACAGCGACCATCCGTTCCGCATCCATCTGGACGGTCGCGCCGGTGGCACCCACGCCATCGCCAGCGGCACGCTGACCAATCCGTTCGCGCTGCGCACCTTCGATCTGGACTTCATGCTCAGTGGCCAGGACATGGAGGACCTGTATCCGCTGATCGGGCTGGCGATTCCGTCAACACCGCCTTACAAGCTGAAGGGCCGCCTGAAGCGCAACAACGACGTATGGCGTTACGAGAACTTCACCGGCACCGCAGGCGACAGCGATCTCGGTGGCACGGCACAGATCGAAGTGGGCCGTGAGCGCCCCTTCCTGAAGGCCGAGCTGGTCTCCAAGCGCTTGGACTTCGATGATCTGGCCGGCTTCGTCGGCGCGCCGCCGAAAACCGGCAGCGGTGAATCCGCCAATGCGGAACAGAAGGCGGAAGCCGCTGAACTGAAGGCCAGCGCACGGGTGCTTCCCGACACGCCGTACAACCTGACCAAGCTTCGCGCCATGGATGCCGATGTGCGCTGGAAGGCGCAACGCATCAATGCGCCCTCGTTGCCGCTGGAGGACATGGACGCGCATCTGACCCTGGATGCCGGCCTGTTGCAGCTGCAACCCCTGAACTTCGGCGTGGCCGGTGGCGACATCCGCAGCAACGTGCGGCTGGACGCGCGCAAGGACACCATCGACACCCGCCTGCAGGCCAGCATCCGCAAGGTGCAACTGGGCAAGCTGTTCCCGGATGCAAAACTGGCGGAGCAGGCCTCGGGCGGAATCAGCGGCGATATTGACCTGCGCGGCCAGGGCAACTCGGTAGCCGCGATGCTGGGCAGTTCCGACGGCACCGTGGCGGTTGGCATGGGCCGGGGGCATATCGGCAACCTGATCATGGAACTGGCCGGGCTGGACGTGGCCGAGTCGCTGAAGTTCATGTTCACCGGCGACAAGCAGATTCCCCTGCGCTGCGCCTGGGGCGATTTCGGCGTGGCGCGCGGCGTGATGACCTCCACGGCGCTGGCCTTCGATACCGAAGACACGTTGATTCTGGGCGAAGGCACCGTGGATCTGAAACAGGAACAGCTGGATCTGCTGCTGCGGCCGCGCCCCAAGGACATCAGCATCCTCGCGCTGCGCTCGCCGCTGCGCATCGGCGGGACGTTCAAGGATCCGTCATTCCGCCCCGACTTCAAGGCCCTGGGTGTGCGCGGTGCAATTGCACTCACGCTGGCCAGCATCACCCCACCGGCCGCGCTGCTGGCCACCATCGAGACCGGCCCTGGCAAGGACAGCAACTGCGGCGGCCGCTACGCCAAGTAGAGCCACGCCCTGCGTGGCCATGCGTCAGGCCGCAATGTCCAGATCAGCCGGGCAAGCCCGGCTCTACGGGATTCGCGTCAACCAGTGACGATGTACTGCTGCAGCTGATCCAGCTTCTGCGCCTGGTCGTCGATCACCGATTTGACCAGGTCGCCAATGGAGATGACGCCGATCACACCGCTTTCGTCCACCACCGGAAGGTGACGGATGCGATGGTCGGTCACCAGCTGCAGGCAGTGTTCGACCTGCTGCGAAGGCGCAACGGTGATCACCTGTGCGGTCATGATGTCGCGGACCTGCGTGTTTCGCGATGAGCGCTCGTGCAGCACGATCTTGCGTGCGTAGTCGCGCTCGGACAGGATGCCGACCAGATGGCCCTGGTCCATCACCAGCACCGCGCCGATGCCCTTCTCCGCCATCAGCCGGATCGCGTCGATCACCGCCGCGTCCGGGCGGACCTCGAATACCTCAGGAGACTTGCCTTCCAACAGCTGTCGTACCGTGGTCATCTGCCTGCCCTCCAGCAATGGGATGCAGGGCCGAGTCTGCCACGGACGGTGCATGCCAGGCGTCAATCAGATACAGCGGCCGCTGTTTGGACTCCTCGTACAGCCTTCCCAGGTATTCGCCGATCAGGCCCAGCGCGATCAGCTGCACCCCGCCCAGGAACAGAATCACCGACATCATCGTCGGGTAACCCGCTACCCGGTCGCCGTACAGGGCCGCTTTGACGATCACCCACATACCGAACACGAATGCGAAACTGGCCGTGGCCAGGCCGAGGTAGGTCGCGGCCCTCAAGGGTGCGGTGGAAAAGCTGGTAATCCCTTCCAGGGCAAAATTCCACAGCTTCCAGAATCCGAACTTGCTGCTGCCCACCATGCGGGCATGGCGGTGGTACGGCAGCGCCTTGCGCCGGAAGCCGACCCAGCCGAACAGCCCCTTCATGAACCGGTGGCGTTCACGCAGCTGACCGAGCGCCTGCACTGCACGCGGCGACAGCAAGCGGAAGTCGCCGGTGTCGGCCGGGATCGGCGTTTTCGACAGCCGCCTTACGACCCGGTAAAAGGCCGCGGCCGTGGTGCGGCGGAACCAGCTTTCGCCATCACGCTCCAGCCGGGTGCCGTAGATGTTGTCGTAACCCTGACGCCACAACGCCACGAACTCGGGAATCAGCTCCGGCGGGTCCTGGCCGTCTGCATCAAGCAGCATCACCGCGCCGGCATCCACGAAATCCAGGCCAGCAGTCACCGCCGCCTCCTTGCCGAAGTTGCGCGACAGCCGCAGCAGCCCGACCGACGCATCGCCGGCGGCCAGTCCCTGCATCACCTGCCAGGTAGCGTCAGTGCTGCCGTCGTCGACGTACAGCACCGTGCACTCCAGATCCGGCAGCGCTTCCATCACCGCGCGCAGGCGTGGATGCAGCAGCGGCAGCGCCTGCGCTTCGTTATGTGCGGCAATGACCAGGGTCAGGCGTTCTTTCTGCATGCGTCAGTCCTCACCCAGATAGCCGACCCCACCCAGTTGCCGCGCCTGGCGCTGGATCCAGGCGGCGCGGCGCTGCACATAGGGCCCCGGCTTGGCCGCACTGTAACGCCGCGGGGCCGGCAGTACCGCCGCCAGGCGCGCGCTTTCCGCCGGTGTCAGCCGCGCGGCATCCTTTTTCCAGTACTGGCGCGCAGCGGCCTGGGCACCGTAGATGCCATCGCCGAACTCGGCGATGTTGGCGTACATCTCCAGGATCCGCGATTTCGGCCACAGGGTCTCGATCAGCAGCGTGTACCAGACCTCCAGGCCCTTGCGCACCCAGCTGCGGCCCTGCCACAGGAACAGGTTCTTGGCGACCTGCTGGCTGATGGTGCTGGCCCCACGCAGGCGGCCGCCGCGCGCATTGTGGTCGCGCGCCTTCTCGATGGCCTTCAGATCGAACCCGTTGTGCTGGGGGAAACGCTGGTCCTCGGCGGCCACCAGGGAGATCGGCAGGCTGGGGGCCATCTGATCCAGATCGCGCCACTGGTAATGCAGCCGATAGCTCCAATCCGCCTCGCCCAGCGCCTCGCCATAGCGCCACAGCATCACCGTGGACAGGGGCGGATCCACAAAGCGCAGTACCGCCACCTGCAGTGCGCTGCCGACCACGAACAGCAGCGGCAGCCACAGCAGCAGCTTCCAGCGCCAGCGGCGCGGACGCGGGTTTTCCAGGCCGGTGTCGGCCTTGTGGTTGCTACGCTGTGCCCCCATTACTGGTGCATCCTCTGCTTACACGGTTGTCGGCGCATTATCCGGCAACCTGCCCTCTTTTATATAAGCCTGCCCACACCTGATGACTGCCCAGACCGACTCTCTCACCCGCTTCCTGCTTCCCGACGCCGGCGTGCGCGGCGTGCATGTCCAGCTGGATGCCACCTGGCAGGACATCCAGGCACCGGCCAGCTATCCACCGGCGGCCACCGAACTGCTGGGTGAAGCCAGCGTCGCGGCGGCTTTGTTCACCGGCCACACCAAGGTTGACGGGCGCCTGTCGATCCAGCTGCGCAGCAGCACCGCGCTGCGCACCCTGTTCGCCGAGTGCACCGCGGCCGGCACCCTGCGCGGCGTGGTGCAGCTGGCCGAGGGCGGCGGCGAGGTATCGCGCGATCTGACCACGCTGGGCGCGGACGCGCTGCTGGCCATCACCATTGAAAATCCCGGCCTGGACCCGCGCGAGCCGCAGCGTTACCAGAGTCTGGTCGGGCTGGACGCCGCGGCGCTGGATGAAGCCTTTGAGGACTACTTCCGGCAGTCCGAGCAGCTGCCCACCCGGCTGCTGCTGGCCGCCGATGGCAGCCGCGCCGCCGGCCTGCTGCTGCAGAAGCTGCCAGGCGATGAAGGCGATGCCGATGGCTGGGACCGCGTCAGCGCCCTGTTCGAGACCCTGGGCAAGCAGGAGCTGCTCGACACCCCGGCCCAGACCCTGCTTCACCGGCTGTTCCATGAGGAGAAGCCGGAGCTGCTGGGCGAGCGCCCGCTGCGCTTTGCCTGCTCGTGTTCGCGGGAGCGGGTTGAAGGCATGCTGCAGTCACTGGGCGAGGAAGAAGCGCGGGCCGCCGCCGAGCCGACCGGTGCCGTGGAGATCCGATGCGAATTTTGCGGACGGGAGTATCACTTTCCGTTGACGGAGTTGGACATAATGTTCCATGACGCCGGGGTTGCCTCACCGGCTCCTGAACGGCTTCAGTAACGGCCGCGCGAGTTTTGTTCTGGGGAGAACCAAGACTTGTCAACGAACACTTGTTAAGAAATCATAAACACCCTAGGATCAGGTTCCCGCATTGCCGGGAACTTGTGCTCACCCCTGCTGTCTGAGAAGTCCCATGCGTGCCCTCCTGCGTCTACCGCTGGCCCTGATGATCGCCCTCGCCGCGATCCCGGGCGCGTATGCGCAGTCCAAGGCGCGTGCCGACAGCACGGTGCTGCCGGTGTGGAACAAGGGCAGCGGCAAGGTCGAGGCCCTGCTGTATCTGGAACCCACCGGGGAACAGACCGCTGGTGCGCGCTGGCACTTCGGGCGCAGTTCGCTCGATGCGGCATTCGGCTTGTCGTCGGGCGATTCGCTGGGTCTGCTGTGCAACAGCAGCGGCGGCGGTGCCAGCATGAGCAGCCTGGCCAGCCACTGCATGCTGGCCAGCCTGGGCGATGATGACGAAGACAGCCCGCTCAGCCGCCGCGTCACCGGCACGGCCGCCTTCAACCGCCCCGGCGGCCGCCTCGGCATCACCGCCGGCACCGGCCGTGAAAGCCTGCCGGCCTGGCTGGCCGGCCCGAACAAGTCGCCGGCGCTGCGCGCCGAGCAGAACGACCTGACCGTGTTCGGCCAGAAGAACATTGGTCGCGAAGGTTTCGTGTCGATCGGCGGCACCTACGCCAAGGCGCGCCTGGTGCCCTTGTCCGACGTCTCCCCTGCCCTGGTGGACCGCTGGGACAGCAAGAGCCTCACCCTGGGAGCCGGCTACGGCAACTTCAGCGGCAACATCATCGGCCGCGTGGTTGACGTGCCAGGCCAGCCCGGCAAATGGGAAGGCCTGGGCCTGGGCCTGACCTGGCGCACGCCGTGGAGCGGCCAGCTCACGGTGGGTGCGGAGAACGTGATCACCCGCGGCAAAAACCCGTTCGCTCCGCGCAACGAGAGCAATGACGAAGGCACCGTGCCTTACGTGCGGTACGAGCAGGATCTCTGAACGCCGACACCGGCGGATTGATCAACCCGCGAAGCGCGCCAACGGCGCGCTTTTTTGTTGTCCGCTCGCCCGTGGAATACCGGCGTTGATACAAAGCGTGACAAATCAGGTGAAACTATTTTCATAACGCTTTTTTAACAAAGCGCCAATCACGACAGCAAATGCCTTGATCCACAAGGACTTTGCCGAATTTCACACAGATCACAGGCTTCATTAACGCTACTTTAATTCTTGCGAACTGGGAGTTAGTATCGAGTCAGCCTCGTGGTCTTTGGTGCTCCGTTTGGCACCGCCTGAGGCAAACACCCCAGTGAATACCCAAGATTCCCTTGGAGAGAGAGAGCAATGAACTTTAAGTCCAACAAGCTGCGTGATGCAGTGATCGTTGCACTGGTGGCCAGCGCCGCCACCGGCGGTACCGCGTACGCCCAGGAAGCGACCGGCACCACCGACCTGGACCGCATCCAGGTCACCGGTTCGCGCATCCGCCAGGTCGACACCGAAACCGCACAGCCGGTGCTCACCATCGGCCGCGCCGAAATCGAAAAGCAGGGCTTCAAGTCGGTCGCCGACATCCTGCAGAACATCACCGCCGCCGGTTCCCCGGCGATCAGCCGCACCTCGCCGCTGAGCTCGGGTGAAGCGGTCGGTGGTTACTACATCGACCTGCGCAACCTGGGTGCCAACCGCACCCTGATTCTCGTCAATGGTCGCCGCCTCGGCATCACCAATGACGGCCTGCAGGACGTTTCCTCGATTCCGACCAACATGGTCGAGCGCATCGAAGTCCTGAAGGACGGCGCGTCCACCCTGTACGGTTCGGACGCCATTGCCGGCGTGGTCAACATCATCACCCGCAAGGACTTCGAAGGCGCTGAAGCCAATGCGTACGTCGGCCAGTGGGGCGACGGTGATGGCGACCGCCAGACCTTCGACTTCCTGATGGGCTTCCGCGGCGACAAGGGCTCCCTGACCGCCGGCGTGGAATACAGCAAGGAAGATCCGGTGTGGGCGAAGGACCGCTGGTTCGGTCGCGCCCGTTATCCGACCGGCGACAAGACCGCCCCGCGCCCGGGCGGCCTGTCCGGCACCACCCAGTGGGGCCGCTTCAGCTACAACGGCGTCAACTACACCCTGCGCCGTGACGTGCCGGGCCTGGACGTCACCGACTTCGCCAGCTTCCGTCCGACCAACTCGACCGACACCTCCAACCCGTCGCTGGCGTCCACTGCCCTCAGCGGCGTGGAGCGCAAGTCGGTGTTCCTGAACGGTCGTTACGACATCACCGACAACGTCGCCTTCGTCAGCGAAGTGCTGTACAGCGATCGTGAGTCGTTCGCGCAGAACGCGGGTTATCCGTTCGCAAGCGGTGACTTCGCATTTTCGCAGGACGGCCTGTCCGCCGACAGCTACTTCAACCCGGTTGGCGAGGACATCAGTTACGTGCGCCGTGGCTGGGAAGTGCCGCGCCAGGTCAAGAACTCGGTCACCACCTATCGCTTCACCGGTGGCTTTGAAGGTTCGTTCCAGATCGGCGACAACTACTGGGACTGGGACGCCGGCTATCTGTACAACCAGAACAAGGGCGTCCAGATCAGCACCGGCAACCTGAACACCCAGGCGGTCGGCCTGGCAACCGGTGCGTCGTTCCTGAATGCTGATGGCGTGGTCCAGTGCGGCACCCCGGACAGCCCGATCCCGCTGGGCTTCGGCGGCGGCCAGTGCACCCCGTGGAACCCGCTGGTGCCGTATGGTTACGCCTCCGCCAACAGCCTGGCTGACCCGGAAGTGCAGAAGTTCCTGTACCTGCCGGGCCAGGCGATCTCGGAAACCGAAACCACCAACTACTACGCCAACCTGAGCGGCATCCTGGCGACCCTGCCGGGCGGCGACCTGGGCCTGGCCGTGGGCTATGAACACCGCAAGGAAAAGGGCACCTTCTCGCCCGACGCCCTCGCCCAGACCGGTATCTCCACCGACCTGGCCGGCGGCCCGACCGGCGGCGGCTACAGCCTCGACGAGTTCTACGCCGAATTGCAGGTGCCGATCCTGAAAGATCTGCCGGGCGCGCGCGAACTGTCGGTGAACCTGGCCACCCGTTACTCGGACTACAACACCTTCGGTGACACCCTCAACAGCAAGTTCGGTTTCAAGTGGAAGCCGATCGACTCGCTGCTGGTTCGTGGTACCTGGTCGGAAGGTTTCCGTGCACCGACCGTGGCTGACCTGTACGGCGGCATGGGCCAGACGTTCTCGTTCTACACCGACGCCTGCGACACGCTGTACGGTGACGCCGCCGGCAACGCCCGATGCCTGCAGGATGTGGAAGCCGGCTTCCGCCAGCTTGCCAACACCCCCAGCGGCCTGGCTGACGGCAAGGAATCGCAGTCGGATCGTCCGTTCTACGTGGGTTCCAACCCGCTGCTGACCCCGGAAACCTCGACCTCCAAGACGCTGGGCGTGGTCTGGAGCCCGACCTTCGCCGAAGGCCTGAACGTCGCGCTGGACTGGTGGACCATCAAGATCGAGAACACGATCATCGCGGACACCGAAACCAACGTGCTGGCTGACTGCTACCTGCGTGGCATCGAATCGCGCTGCAACGTGGACCAGGATCCGACCCGTTCGCGTTTCCTGCGTGACGATACCGGTGTGATCACCGACTTCATCACCACCCCGATCAACGCCGGCTACCAGGAAACCGAAGGTTTCGACCTGGATATCGCCTACAGCTTCGACACCGGCTACGGCCGTTTCGGCGCCACCTGGCTCAACAGCTACGTGGTCAAGAACGAGCTGAAGACCGACAACGTCGCCAGCTCGCCGGTCCAGCAGCAGAACGGCTTCGCCAGCAACGGCGGCGCCAACTTCCGCCTGCGTTCGAACCTGAACCTGACCTGGGAATACGGCGATTTCGGCGTGACCTGGGGCGTGCGTTACTACTCGGGCCTGAAGGAAGCGTGCTACTTCGATGACCGTTGCACCCTGCCGGATTACGCTGCTCCGGACACCAACGGCGAAATCTCGCCGATGAACGAACTGGGCTCCAACACCTTCCACGACATGCAGGTCCGTTGGAATGCACCGTGGAACGCCACCATCGCGGTGGGTGCCAACAACGTGTTCGAGCACTATGCCGCTCCGGCGTACTCGCAGCCGGCCTCCGGCTACTCGTACTACGGCGGCTTCGACATCGGTCGCTTCGTGTACATGCAGTACAAGCAGCGCTTCTGATCGATCCACTGATCAGCACGTGATGCAGCAACGGCCCCGCAAGGGGCCGTTGCTTTTTGTGCCGCAGCCTCTGCCTGGCGCGCGCACATGAAAAAAGCCGCGTTTCCGCGGCTTTTCTGCATTTCGGCATCGAACCGGTCAGCCCGGAATCAATGTTTCGATCACATGTTCCACATAGGCCTCAAAGTCCTCGCGGGCCTGCTTGGGCTGCTGCAGCTGCAGCGACAGCTGCAGGAACCCGACGTATGCGGCATAAGCCAGGCGTGCGCGGTGCTGCGCATCGGTGCGGCTCAAGCCGGCCTGTCGGAACGACGCCACCAGATATTCAAGACGGCGGTGCGAGACGCGGTCGATCACCGGCCGCACCATCGGGTGGTCGAGCGCCTTGAGCAGTTCGCTGTAGATGATGTGCGGCTGCACTTCGTGCGCCACCACCTGGAACAGCTGGCGAAGGCGCGCGCGCGGGTCAGGCACGTCTTCCAGGCTGCCGAACACCTGTTCCTGCTCGAACAGCTCCCAGCGCTCCAGCGCGGCCTGCAGCAGCGCATCGCGTGACGGGAAATGCCAGTAGAAACTGCCCTTGGTCACCCCCAGACGCCGGGCCAGCGGTTCCACCGCCACCGCGCCCACGCCTTGTTCAGCGATCAGATCCAGAGCCGCCTGGGCCCAGTCCTCCGCACTCAGGCGGCTGTTGCGGCCGGCACGGGGCTCGCCGGCGGAAGCTTCAGGTTCATTCATGCTGATGATTTAACCATACGCCGAGGTCGGTTTGTGTGGAATTGACAGATCCGGTGACCGCGAAGACCCCGATGGGGCGGGCCTTCAGGACCACCATACCGATGGGTATTGACTTGCCCGATGGCAGGTCCATACTAGCGAGTATGGTAACGCCCGTCACTACATCAACTGCCTTCACCGATGCGCGCGTCACCGCTGCGCACGACAGCATGCTGGGGGTCAGCCGGTCCGGCCCGGGCCGTCGTGGCACCGTGTTGTTCGCGCATGGTTTTGGCCAGACCCGGCATGCCTGGACGGCCACCGCACAAGTGCTGGCCGCCGCCGGCTACCAGACCCTGGCTTACGACGCCCGTGGTCACGGCGACTCGGATTGGAATGCCGACGACCTGCCCTATCACGGCGAACAGTTTGCCGATGATCTGATTGTCCTGGCCGGCGAACAGCCACAGCCGCCGATCCTGGTCGCTGCCTCGATGGGCGGCCTCTTCGGCCTGCTCGCAGAAGCCCGCTGGCCGGGCCTGTTCTCGGCGATGGTACTGGTGGATATCACACCGCGCTGGGACACGGCCGGCGTGGAGCGCATCCTTGCCTTCATGACCGCGCATCCGCAGGGTTTCGAGTCGCTGGCGCAGGCCGCCGACGTGATTTCCGCCTACATGCCGCATCGCCCACGCAAGTCCGAATCCTCGCTGCGCGCCCTGCTCCGCGAGGACGGTCACGGCCGCTGGCGCTGGCATTGGGATCCGCGCCTGGTCGCCGAACTGGCCCGTGACAGCGAACAGCATCAGGACGCGCTTGCCGAAGCGGCGCGTCAGGTGAAATGCCCGGTGCTGCTGGTCAGTGGCGGGCGCAGCAACCTGGTCACCCCGCAGACGGTGGCCGAATTCCTGGCCTTGGTGCCACATGCACGGCACGTGCAGCTGCCGGAGGCCACGCACATGGTCGCCGGCGATGACAACAATGCCTTTACCGCTACTGTGTTGGACTATCTGGACGTGTTGCCCTCGGCCTCCGCCGTGGCACTGTCCGCCGCAACCGAGCACGTCACCGGAGCACGCTCATGAGCTTTGTCATTCCCTTCCTTGCCATCCTGCTGGCAGGTGCCTTCGTCGCCTATCACCGGATGCGCCTGATCACCTGGACGCTGCTCAGCCTTGCGCTGCTGGCAGCGTGCTGGTTCATTCCCTACGTCAACCAGACCGCGACCATCGTCGCGGCGGCCCTCGTGGCGGTCATCGCCGTGCCGCTGCTGCTGCCGTTCATCCGCAAGCCGCTGCTGACCGGCCCGATGATGAAGGTGTTCCGCAAGGTGCTGCCGCCGCTGTCGCAGACCGAGCGCATCGCGCTGGAAACCGGCTCGGTGGGGTTCGAGGGCGAGCTGTTCACCGGCGACCCGGACTGGAACAAACTGCTCAACTACCCCAAGCCGCAGCTGACCGCTGAAGAACAGGCCTTCCTGGATGGCCCGGTCGAAGAGCTGTGCAAGATGGTCAATGACTGGGAAATCACCCACGTTCACGCCGACCTGCCGCCGGAACTGTGGAGCTACATCAAGAAGAACAAGTTCTTCGGCATGATCATTCCGAAGGAATACGGCGGCCTGGGCTTCAGCGCGCTGGCCCACCACAAGGTGATCCAGAAGCTGGCGTCGGTGTCGAGCGTGGTCAGCTCCACCGTCGGCGTGCCGAACTCGCTGGGCCCGGGCGAACTGCTGGTGCATTACGGCACCCAGGCGCAGAAGGATCTGTACCTGCCGCGTCTGGCCGATGGCCGCGAAGTGCCCTGCTTTGGCCTGACCGGCCCGTTTGCCGGCTCCGACGCGACCTCGATTCCCGATTACGGCATCGTCTGCAAGGGCGAGTGGAACGGCGAGCAGGTGCTCGGCGTCAAGCTGACCTTCGACAAGCGTTACATCACCCTGGCCCCGGTCGCGACCCTGATCGGCATGGCCTTCCGCATGTACGACCCGGACGGCCTGATCGGCGACACCCGCGACATCGGCATCACCCTCGGCCTGCTGCCGCGTGATACCGCCGGTGTTGAAATCGGCCGCCGCCACTTCCCGCTGAACTCGACGTTCCAGAACGGTCCGATCCGCGGCAAGGACATCTTCATTCCGCTGACCCAGCTGATCGGTGGCGCGGAGATGGCCGGCAAGGGCTGGAACATGCTCAACGAGTGCCTGGCCGTGGGCCGTTCGATCACCCTGCCCTCCACCGCCAGCGGCGGTGCCAAGGCTGGCGCGGTGGTCACCGGTGCCTACGCGCGCATCCGCAAGCAGTTCGGCCTGTCGGTCGGCCGCTTCGAGGGCGTGGAAGAAGCGCTGGCCCGCATCGGCGGCAAGGCGTACAAGATCAGCGCGCTGTCGCAGGCGACCGCCGCTGCAGTGGACCGTGGCGACGTGCCGTCGGTGCCGTCGGCGATTGCCAAGTACCACTGCACCAACATGAGCCGTGAAGTGATCTCGGACGTGATGGACGTGATCGGTGGCAAGGGCATCATCCTGGGGCCACGCAACTTCGCCGGCCGCAGCTGGCAGGCGGCCCCGATCGCGATCACCGTGGAAGGTGCCAACATCATGACCCGCAGCCTGCTGATCTTCGGCCAGGGTGCGATCCTCTGCCACCCGTGGGTGCTGCAGGAAATGAAGGCGGCGCAGGACCCGGACACCCGTGCCGGTCTGCAGGCGTTCGACCGCAGCCTGTTCGGTCACATCCGCTTCGGCATCTCCAACGCGGTGCGTTCGTTCTGGTTCGGCCTGACCGGCGCGCGCTTCGGCGCAGCCCCGGGTGACGCCTACACCCGCCGTTACTTCCGCAAGCTGGACCGTTACTCGGCCAACCTGGCGCTGATGGCGGACATCTCGATGATGACGCTGGGCGGCAAGCTGAAGTTCAAGGAATCGCTGTCGGGCCGCCTGGGCGATGTGCTGAGCCACATCTACATGACCAGTGCGATGCTCAAGCGTTACCACGACGAAGGCGCGCCGACGGCCGATCAGCCGCTGCTGGCCTGGGCGTTCCACGACAGCGTGCACAAGATTGAAGAGTCGCTGTCGGCGGCACTGCGCAACTTCCCGATCCGTCCGATCGGCTGGCTGATGTGGGCGCTGATCTTCCCATTCGGCCGCCGCGCCGAAGCCCCGGGCGACCGCCTGAGCCGTCGCGTGGCCGCGCTGCTGATGGCCCCGAACGAAGCCCGCGACCGTCTGGCCGATGGCGTGTTCGTTACCCCGTGCGAAAACAACCCGGGCGGGCGCATCAACAGCTACCTGGCCAAGGCGATCATGGCCGAGCCGGTGGAACGCAAGTTCCTGAAGGCGCTCAAGACCAAGGGCATCGAAGCGCTGGACTTCGCGTCGCAGCTGGACGAAGCGGTCGCCGAGGGCGTGATCAGCCAGGACGAGCGCACGCTGCTGGAAGAGCTGCGCACGCTGACCCTGGACACGATCACCGTGGACGACTTCGATCCGCACGAACTGCGTTCGGCCACCTACTACGACCGCCAGGGCAAGGACCCGCAGTCGCAGGCAGCGTGATGCGCGGTTGAGGGTTTCAAGAGAACGGCGGACTTCGGTCCGCCGTTTTTTTGCGCGAGCTGCACCCCTTGATTGCTGACGATCCGTGTCGCCGGGCGCTGCCCGGCTGCTGTTGGATTTGGGCGATCAGCCGGTCGTCATGGTTTCTCTGGGTTGGCGGATCGGGATGGGCGTTCCGGGGGACGCTGCAAGTACGTCCTTGTAAGCTCAGTCGCCGCATCCATGCGGCTCATGCCCCCTCCAGCCCATCCCGACCCGCCCCGACAGTGAGTCGGTGACCATCGAAAATCAAAAGCGCGTTGCCCCGGTGGGATCGGTCGACAGACGATCACCGTGAAATCCCCACCATTCGGTAACGCATGACCCCGGATCGAGATCGCCGTTGATCTGGCATTTCCTATGGCCACCGGCCCATCGTCTGGGGCGTGCCGGGGTGGGTTTGCGGGACCGTCAAAAACATGGATGTTTTTGACGAGCCCCCATGGGTGAAGGCGCACGGCTTGCGAGGCACTGCCTCGCGTGCGACTGAACGCCCAACCGCTGGCGGTTGGGCCGGGGCCCGGAGGGCGGTTTACGGCGTGTCCCGCAAACCCACCCCGGTGCGCCCAAACACGGAAACCGATGACCACCGGCTGTTCGCCCAAATCCCACAGCAGCCGGGCAAGCCCGGCTCTACGTACCAATTGCAATCGCAACCCGAAGGTCCCGCATCACCCGATCACGCCGGGACGAACCACCAGGCGATGGCGGCGAGGATGGCAGGGACGGACTGGATGAAGAAGATGCGTTTGTTGACGCTGTACGCGCCGTACAGGCCGGCCACGATCACGCAGCCGAGCATGAAGTTGACCAGCATCGGCAGATGGTCGAACAGGCCCCAGAACAGACCGGCGGCGAGGAAGCCGTTGTACAGGCCCTGGTTCGCTGCCAGTACCCGGGTGGTTTCAGCCTTCTCGGGCGTGTTGCGGAAGGTCTTCAGGCCCAGCGGCTTCGTCCAGAGGAACATCTCCAGCACCAGGAAGTACACGTGCAGCAGGGCGACCACCAGGGTCAGGATCAGCGCGGTCCAGTACATGGGCTAGCCTCGAAGGAAGGCAGACAGCTTACTCCGACCGCTCCACCGGCAGCTTCTTTTCTTCACGCAGCACGCCGAACGCCGAGACAGTCATGATCGCCGCAGCGACGACGCCGCCGATGAACACCACCGACGAACCAGACAGCGACAGCCCCTTGTGCAGCCAGGTGAAGCTCAGGTCCGCGCCACGGTAGACGACCGTATCGATGGCCGCACCGGCCTTGTAGCGCCACTGGCGGTCGACCCGCGTGTAGATCGTCTCGCGTGCCGGCTTGCCCAGCGCGAACTCACTGGCGCGCGTCATCACCTGCACGATCGCCACCATCACCGGCAGCGGCGAGGCGGCCAGCACCGAGAAACCAGCAATGATCGCAAAGCCCGGAATCAGCAGAGCCGGCGCAATGCCGAAGCGCGACAGCAGCCACCGGGTCAGGCCCAGCTGCAGCACCAGGGTGAGTGCATTGACTGCCAGATCCACGCGCGAGAAGAACGCCGTGCTCGCTGCCGGGTCGGTGTACAGGCGGCGCACGATCGATGCCTGCTCGTTGTAGAGCAGCGTGCCCACGCCCACCCCGAACACCACCATCGCCGCCAGCCAGCGCAGCAACGGTTCGCGCGCGATCAGCTTGAGGCCGTCCAGCACGCTGCCTCCCATCGGAGTCTCACCCGATACCAGCTGTGCCTGCTGTTCGCGCGCAACGGCCCACAGGCGCAGCCGCCAGATGCAGACCAGGCACACGCACAGGAATCCTGCCGACACCAGCATCAGGTTGGCGATGCCGACCCGCTGCACCAGCGATGCGGTCAGGACCGGCCCCAGGAACGCGCCGAGGGTACCCGCCGCGCCGATGTAGCCGTAGTACCCGCGCGCCTGCACGTTGGAGAACACATCCGCCATGAAGCTCCAGAACACCGCCACCGCGAACAGGTTGAACACCATCACCCAGAAGAAGAACGCCATGCCGCGGCCCGGCACGTTGCTGTTGAACAGCCCGTAGAAACCCAGCAGGGTGACGATGAAGAAGCCATACACCACCGGCAGGAACACCCGGCGCGGATAACGGCTGACCAGCGCACCGTACAGCGGCTGCAGCACCAGCATGATGACGAACACGCAGGTGAACAGGAACTGCAGCACGAAGTCCTGCAGCGCGATCCCGTGGCCCGCGAACCAGGTGATCAGCGCTGGCGGGAACACGGTCTGCAGGTCCGCCGACGCCGCCATGGCCTCGCGCACCGGGCGCAGCACGTAGTAGCCGCTGAGCAGGCAGAAAAAGTACACACCCGCCCATAGCAGCGGTGGCGACTGGCGCAGGGCCTCGCGCAGGCCCGGGCGGCCACGCTTCACGGAATCCGGGGTGCTCATTGCATGCGCAACCGGCGCAGAAGACGAAGCAGGGGCAGCATTGGCAGGCGATCCGGGCAGACAAGCGCGCACGGTAAACGATGCACTGCAACACCGCCAGACGGATCGAACTGAACAGGGACCTGACGCTGCGTGTCAAAAGTGTACAAAAATCACTATTTTTCAAAGCGATACGCATTCATCTTCGCTTCGTTTGTGCAATCACGAAAAGCGGCGCTAGAATCGGTCACAGCAGTCGCGCACGGGCCCCATATGATGAAACACAACAGCAGGCGCCGACCGATCCGTTCGGCGGCCACCGGTTTGCTGGGCATGCTGATGCCCATTGCCCTGTCCTCCACCGCGCAGACGCCGGCGGCGATGCCGGCCGCGTTCCCGGTCAACATCGAGAACAGCGCTGTGGCGCATGTGCCGCATACCCAGCCTGCGGCCTACCGGACCACCTCGCTGGCACCGAAGGTGCAGGCTCCCGCAGAAAGTTTCAACGTGGCCGCGATCGAATCGATGGCCCAGCAGCTCACCTATGGCGAGCGTGTGCCGGGCATGGCCGTGGCCATCGTGCAGGGCGGTCGTGTGCTCAGCGCGCGCGGTTATGGCGTCACCGACGTCAACAACCCGCAGATCGTCGATGCCCACACCGTGTTCCGCCTGGCCTCGCTGTCCAAGGCATTCGCCGGCACCATGGCCGGCCTGCTGGTCAACGACGGCACCCTGCGCTGGGACAGCAAGGTCACCGACTATGTGCCGGGCTTCCAGTTGAGTTCGCCGGAAGCCACCGATCGGCTGACCGTGGCCGACCTGCTCAGCCACCGCGTCGGCCTGCCCTACAACGCCTACGACCGTGACATCGAAGCCAACGCCGAGTACTACACGCTGACCCATAAGCTGGCCTCGACGTCGCTCAAGTGCCTGCCCGGCGACTGCTACGCGTATCAGAACGTTGCTTTCAGCCTGATCGGCGACGTGGTGTACGCGGCCTCCGGCAGCTTCTACGAGCAGTCGGTGGAACGCCGCCTGTTCAAGCCACTCGGCATGAATGACGCCAGCATGGGTCTGGCCGGCATCCAGGCGAGCTCGCGCTGGGCACGCCCGCACGTGCGCAGCCGCAATGGCTGGGTGTCGTTGAACCCGAAGCCGACCTACTACCGCCTGGCTCCCGCAGCCGGGGTCAATGCCAGCGCCAGCGACATGGCGCAGTGGCTGCTGGCCCACACCGGCCATCGTCCGGACGTGCTGCCGGCACCGCTGCTGGCCACCCTGCATTCCACGCTGATCAACACGCCGGGCGAGATGCGCTCGGGCTGGCGCCGCCAGCGCCTGCACTCCGCGGGCTATGCGCTGGGCTGGCGCAACTTCGACTATGCCGGGCATGAAGTGATCTTCCATGCCGGCGCGGTGCAGGGCTACCGCGGCCTGGTGGCACTCGTACCCGAGCGCGACCTGGGCATCGCCATCATGTGGAACGGCGAGAGCAGCCTGCCCAGTGGCCTTCTGCCGACAGTGCTGGACCAGGCGATGGGCCTGCCGAGCCAGCGCTGGCTGGACGTGGATACCGACTTCGGCAGCGACAACCTGATGGTGGAAGACGCCGCACCGGGCAAGCGCAAGGGCGCATCGGCGGATCGGGCGGTGGCGTCGCCGCGGTAAAGCAGCTGACAAGGTAGATGAAAGAGAAGCGGCCGTAAGGCCGCTTCTCTTTTGGTAGCGCCGGCCGTTGGCCGGCCATCATTACCGCCTGGGCCGGCCAACGTTATGCCCGCCGTCCTGGCGGGCACCCTTCGGGCCGACGCTTCGCGACGTTGAGAACGGCTCCTGCCGTTCTCTTCGGCGCTACCGTCCGCACCCACATCCGTGGGTGCGTCAGCGGGGAGGGGTGTTGTTTTTTGCGAAGCAAAAAAAACCCCCTCCCCGCTGGGCATCCGGGGAAGGGGGTTTCAGGTACGGCTATCGGGAATGGATCAGATCAGCGGTGCCGGAGTTGCCGGCAGAGCGACCGGTGCAGCCTTCTTCTTGCGGACCACCGGCTTGCGCTTGGCGACCTTCTTCGCTGCCTTCTTGGCGGTGGCCTTCTTGGCGACCTTACGGACCGCCTTCTTGGCACCGGCCTTCTTGGCGACCTTGCGGACGGCCTTCTTGGCGGTCTTCTTGGCAGCCTTCTTGGCGGTGGCCTTCTTGGCTACCTTCTTGACGGCCTTCTTTGCACCGGCCTTCTTGGCGACCTTGCGGACGGCCTTCTTGGCGGTCTTCTTGGCAGCCTTCTTGGCGGTCGCCTTCTTGGCGACCTTCTTGACGGCCTTCTTCGCCGTCTTCTTCACTGCCTTGCGGGCAGCGGCCTTCTTGGCGACCTTCTTCACAGCCTTCTTCGCGGTTGCCTTCTTGGCTGCCTTCTTCACGGTCTTCTTGGCCGCAGCCTTCTTTGCGACCTTCTTGACGGCCTTCTTAGCGGCCGGCTTTTTCTTCGCAGCTTTCTTGGTTGCCATGATATGGCTCCTCGTCAGTGATCTATGGAGTTGAAACGCCCAGTTGAAACAAACCCGCTAGCTGGTGCCTGGCGGGGACCGCCGTCGCGTCATGCGCGTCGTGACGGATACGGTGATGCCTGCCATCAACCACCCGGCAGGTATCGAATGAGGGGTGCCCTTGCTTTTCACCGAGGGAAGCGAAGCCGACTCCACCGTCATCGGACTCGAGGCGGATGTCCTGGTTGTGCTTCGCGACTGGATGTCGATTCTGCTCACTCTCTTGGCAGGCAAGGTCTGCTGGGCGAAACCTAATCACGCTTTTTTTGACTGTCAACAACCCCCGCGAAAAATTTTCACGCCGACACCCTTCCGCGCGCTTCCGGAAGCGACGTCCGGAACACCCGCCGACGCCTTAGGCGGCACCCTGACGCCGACGCGTTGAGGACGCATCGAAGACACACACTGAAAGAAAAGCACTTAAAAGAAGCACTTTCGCAAACGACACCCATGTTGCCGTCGAACTGCGACGTCAAAAGGCCGACGCCCGCCGACCGCTCCGGCAATGAAGCAACACCGGACCGAAACGGTCGAAAAAACTTTTCACATCGACCCATGCTTTTTTCTTCCGGATTGGCAGAAATGCGCAAACTTTTGACCGCCAATCGGACGCGCGACGGCATCGATCACGCACCCCGAAGGCGGTTGATCGACCCGACTCATGCCGTCGAACGCACCCGGTTCGCCCACCCCGGCATGAGCAAAGTCGTGTCCGCATCACCCCATCCATCACGTACGGATAACAGATGCACTGCCGATGTCGGGAAAAAAAACGGCCGCACAAGGCGGCCGTCCGGTTCGGTGCGAACGCGACCTCAGTGGTCGTCGTTCTCCAGCACCTCGGCATAGTCGTCCGGACCGAGCAGGTCGTTGATCTCTTCCTTGTTGGACAGTTCGACCACGAACATCCAGCCGTCGCCGTAGGCGTCTTCGTTGATGGTTTCCGGCTTGTCGGTCAGGGCCGAGTTGACCTCGACCACAGTGCCGCTGACCGGGCTGTAGACGTCCGAAGCCGCCTTGACCGACTCGACCACGGCGATCTGTTCGCCGGCCTTGGCTTCAGCACCCACGTCGGGCAGCTCAACGTAGACCAGGTCGCCGAGCAGGCCCTGGGCATGGTCGGAAATACCGATGGTGACGCGGCCGTCGCCTTCGACGCGGGCCCACTCGTGGGACTTGAGGAACTTGAGGTCGCCGGGGATCTCGCTCATGGAACTGCTCCGAGAAAATTTGGGGGTCAGAAAAACGGGGGTAGTGTAACCAACTCAACCTTCTGCCAGAACGCCGGGCTGGGCCTGGCCTTCACGCACGAACGGGAACTTGACCACGCGCACCGGCACCTGGCGGCCGCGGATGTCCACGTGCACCTGACCCAGTTCACCAGCAGGTACACGCGCGAACGCGATGCCCTTGCCCAGGGTCGGGGAGAACGTGCCCGACAGGATCTCGCCATTGCCGCCGGCGGTCAGCACGGACTGGCCGTGACGCAGCACGCCCTTCTCGTCCATCACCAGACCGATCATCTGCCGCGCGGTACCACTGGCCTTCTGCGCTTCCAGCACCTGGCGACCGATGAAGTCACGGCCTTCGTCGAGCGCGACCGTCCAGGCCAGCGCGGCTTCGAACGGTGAAATCGCCTCGTCCATGTCCTGGCCATACAGATTCATGCCCGCTTCCAGGCGCAGGGTGTCACGTGCACCCAGCCCAGCCGGACGCACGCCGGCGGCAGCCAGCGCATTCCAGAACGCGATCACGCCGCTCTGCGGCACCAGGATCTCGAAGCCATCTTCGCCGGTGTAGCCGGTGCGCGCGACGAACAGCGGCTCGCCCTGCACGCCGGCAACGTCGATCGCCGCAAACCGCCCCAGCTTTTCCAGCGCCGCGCGATCACCTTCGGCGACCAGGCCGATGACCTTGGCGCGCGCATTCGGGCCCTGCACCGCGACGATGGCCAGGTCTTCGCGCTCGGTCACCTGCACGTTGAAGGCGGCCGCTTGTTCGCGGATCCAGGCCAGGTCCTTTTCGCGGGTGGAGGCATTGACCACCATGCGGAAGAAATCTTCGGCCAGGAAATAGACGATCAGGTCGTCGATCACCCCGCCCTGCGGATTGAGCATGCACGAATACAGTGCCTTGCCGGGCACCTTGAGCTTGTCCACCGAGTTGGCCAGCAGCCGGCGCAGGAACGGACGCACCTGTTCGCCGTGCAGGTCAACCACGGTCATGTGGCTGACGTCGAACATGCCGGCGTCGGAACGCACCAGGTTGTGCTCGTCGAGCTGCGAGCCGTAATGGATGGGCATGTCCCAACCACCAAAATCGACCATCTTGGCACCGAGCGCACGGTGGGTTTCGTTGAGCAGCGTCTTCTGGGTCATGACCACGGTCCGGGGGATGAAAAGCAAGACCGCCATTATCCCAGAACGGCTGATGCAACGCGTGCCGCGCTGCAGTACGCGCAGCCGGGCAAGCCCGGCTCTACGATCTGGGCAGCGTCAGGCGGTGCGCGGGGCGAACATGATCACGGCCATGCCGGCCAGGCACAGGGCGACGCCCAGCACGTCCCAGCGACCGGGGCGGATGCCGTCCACCACCCACAGCCAGGCCAGCGCCGTGCCGATGTAGACGCCGCCATAGGCGGCATAGACGCGGCCGCTGGCGGCGGGGTGCAGGGTCAGCAGCCAGGCGAACAAGGCCAGGCTCGCCGCTGCCGGCAACAACAGCCAGATACTGCCGCCTTTGCGCAGCCACAGCCATGGCAGGTAGCAACCGACGATCTCGGCCACGGCGGTCAGAATGAAAAGCAGCAGCGTCTTCATGACGTCGGCTCGGTCGCTTTCACCCGCTGCCAGAGCTGCTCCTGCGCGTCGAGGTCGAGCTCGGCCATGGCCTGCCCATCACGGGCGGCCGCCGCCTCCATGGCGCGGAAGCGACGCTCGAACTTCAGGTTGGCCTGACGCAGCGCAGCACCCACATCCACCTGCGCATGCCGCGCCAGATTGGCGCAGACGAACAGCAGGTCGCCCAGCTCTTCCTGCAGGCGAGCGGCGTTGTCGGCTACCGGTCCGCGCGCAAACTCCGCGGCCACTTCGTCCAGCTCCTCACGCACCTTGTCCATCACCGGCCCGGGACCGGGCCAGTCAAAGCCCACCCGCGCAGCGCGCGACTGCAGCTTCACCGCGCGTTGCCACTCCGGGAGCCCGCGCGAGATGCCCGCCAGCGCGGACGTATCGGCATCGCCCTTTGCCGCACGTTCGGCGCGCTTGATCGCCTCCCAGTTGACCATCACGTCTTCGGGCCCCGCCACGTCCACTTCCGCGAACACGTGCGGATGGCGACGCTGCATTTTGTCGCTGATCGCACGGGCCACCTCGGCAAAGCCGAAGGCCCCCTGCTCACTGGCCATCTGCGCATGGAACACCACCTGCAGCAGCAGGTCGCCCAGTTCGTCACACAGGTCATCCAGATCACCGCGGTCGATGGCATCGGCCACCTCGTACGCTTCCTCGATGGTGTACGGCGCAATGGTGGCGAAGTTCTGTTCCAGGTCCCACGGGCAGCCCTGCTGCGGATCGCGCAGACGCGCCATGATGCCCAGCAGGCGTTCCAGTTCGGCGGTGGCAGACATCAGGGCTCCAGCGTGAAAAAAATCAGTCAGTCATCCAGCTGCGCCAGGGCAACCGGGTGTCGCCCAGCGCGATGAAATCGCCATTCAACAGGGTCTCTCGCCGGTTGTAGCGGAACGGCTTGCCGGTGGCCGCTGAAAGGACAGCCCCACCAGCTGCATGCAGCACGCACTGGCCGGCGGCGGTGTCCCATTCGGCGGTCGGACCCAGCCGCGGATAGACATCCAGGGTGCCTTCGGCCAGGCGACAGAACTTCAGCGATGAACCCTGGGCGATCACTTCGATGTCGCCCATCCGGGCCAGCAGGGATTCGGTTTCCGGGCTTCGGTGCGAACGGCTGGCCGCCACCCGCAGCGGGGGCACCGCCGGGGCGCGGGCGCGCAGCACCGAATCGTGCATGCCCTCGCGCCGATAGGCCAGCTCGCCACGCATGGCGTGCCAGACCACGCCAGTGACCGGGGCCAGCACGACGCCGAAGGCCGGGGCACCCTGGTAGATCAGCGCGATGTTGACGCTGAACTCGTCGTTGCGTTTGACGAACTCACGGGTGCCATCGAGCGGATCGACCAGCCAGTAAGCCCCCCAGTGCCGCCGCACCTCCCAGGGCACCAGCGCGGATTCTTCCGACAGGATCGGCAGGTCCGGGGTGAGCTGGGCCAGCCCGCGCTCGATCACATCATTGGCCGCGCGGTCGGCTGCGGTGACCGGACTGCGGTCGGATTTCAGCTCGATCTCGAATGCGGTGGCGTACACCCCCATGATCGCGGCGGCCGCATCCTGCGCGATGGCAATGACGGTCTCGCGCAGATCGGTGGTGAGCTTGATCATGCCCCCTGCCCCAGCCACTCACGGGCAATGAACAGGGCCGCCAGTGAACGCCCTTCGGAGAAGTCGTCACGCAGCATCAGCTGATCGAGTTCGGCCAGTTTCCAGGGCACCACTTCCAGTTCTTCCGGCTCGTCACCGGGCAAGCGTTCCGGGTAGAGGTCGCGCGCCACCACCAGCCAGGATTGATGGCTCATGTAGGTGGGAGCCAGGGTCATCGGGCGCAGCAGGTCCAGCCGGTGCGCGCCATAGCCCGCCTCTTCCTTCAGCTCGCGGTTGGCGGCCTGCAGCGGCGTCTCGCCCGCGTCGATCCGGCCTTTCACCAGGCCGAGCTCATAACGGTGCACACCGGCCGCGTATTCACGGACCAGCAGCACCGTTTCCGCATCCAGCATGGGCACCACCACTACCGCGCCATGCCCACGACTGACCAGGCGCTCAAAACGGCGGCGTTCGCCGTTGGAGAATTCCAGGTCCAGGTGCTGGCGCTGGAACGGCCCGCTTTCCTCGTCGGTGATCTGATGAATGGTGGGCAGCGGGCGGCTCATGCGGACAAGCTCGTGGAGGCCGATAGAATGCAGGTTGGTGAAAACGCGTTCATGAGCTCGAAATGCTAGCAGACCCAGCCCCCTCCCCGCTGGCCAGCCAGTGGCGACAACGCGACCTGGACGTGCTGTGGCACCCCTGCACGCAGATGCGCGAACACCCCGACACCCTGCCGCTGGTGCCGATTGCACGCGGCGAAGGACCGTGGCTGATCGACCACGATGGCCGCCGCTACCTGGACGCGGTCAGCAGCTGGTGGACCAATCTGTTCGGCCATGCCGAGCCTCGCATCGGGGCTGCGATCGCCCGCCAGGCCACCCAGCTGGAACAGGTGATGCTGGCCGGATTCAGCCATGAACCGGCGATCACCCTGGCCGAAAAGCTGCTGGCGCTGGCTCCGCGCCAGGCCGGCCGTGAGCCACTGGCCAAGGTGTTCTATGCCGACAACGGCTCTGCTGGCGTGGAAGTCGCGCTGAAAATGGCCTTCCATTACTTCCGCAACCGTGGCGAGCTCCATCGCACGCGTTTTGTCGCACTGGAGAATGGCTATCACGGGGAAACCCTGGGTGCCCTCTCCGTGGGCGACATCCCGCTGTACAGACGTGTGTATGCGCCGCTGCTGACCGAGGCCCTGTTCGCGCCGTCGCCCGATGCCTTTCTGGCCGAGCCGGGACAAAGCGCGGCGCAGCGTGCCCACCAGGCCGCCGACGCACTGGCCACGCTGTTCGACCAGCATCCCGGCGAGATCTGCGCGGTGATCCTGGAGCCCCGCCTGCAATGCGCAGGTGGCATGCGTATGTACGATCCGGTCTATCTGAAGCGGGCCCGCGCGCTCTGTGACGCCAATGGCGCGTTCCTGATCGCTGACGAGATCGCCACGGGATTCGGGCGTACCGGCACCTTGTTCGCCTGCGAACAGGCCGGGGTGATGCCCGACCTGCTGTGCCTGTCCAAAGGCCTCACCGGGGGTTTCCTGCCGCTGGCGGCGGTGCTGGCAACGCAGGCCCTGTATGACGCCTTCCTCGACGACAGCCGCGAACGTGCGTTCCTGCATTCGCACAGCTACACCGGCAACCCACTTGCGTGCGCGGCCGCATTGGCCACGCTGGATATCTTCGCGCAGGACAATGTCATTGCCCGCAACCGCAGCACCGCCACCGTGATGCGTTCACTGGCTGCCCCGTTCGCCGACCATCCGCACGTGGCCGATGTACGCCAGGCCGGCATGGTGGTGGCGTTCGAACTGACCCGTAACGGGAACCGGCGCACCCCGTTCCCGGCCGCTGCGCGGGTCGGCCTGCACGCCTACAATGCCGCGCTGAAGCGTGGCGTGGTGCTGCGCCCATTGGGCAATGTGCTGTACTGGATGCCCCCCTACTGTGTGGAGGATGAGCAGCTGGAACTGCTGGCCCACACCACCCTGGCTGCCATCGAGGAAGCTGTTGCATGCGCGTGACCCGTTCGTTCGTTGAATTCCCGCTGGCTGTCGGCCAGCAGCTGTCGCTGCCCGAGGACGTAGCCAATCACCTGGTACGGGTGATGCGTCTGCGCGAAGGTGAACAGTGCGTGCTGTTCAATGGCGACGGGCAGGACTACAGCGCGACGCTGGTTGAGCTTGGCAAGCGCAGCGCGCAGGTCCGGATTGACGCGTCGCAGGCGCTGGACAACGAGTCGCCGCTGTCGATCACCCTGCTGCAGGGGATCGCGCGTGGTGAAAAAATGGATCTGATCCTGCAGAAGGCCACCGAGCTGGGCGTGCAGGCGATCGTGCCGGTCAATGCCGAGCGGACCGAAGTGAAGCTGGATGCGGCTCGCGCCGAAAAGCGGTTGGCCCACTGGAACAGCGTGGTGGTTTCGGCCTGCGGTCAATCCGGGCGCGCGCGCGTGCCGTCGGTGGCTGCGCCGCAGTCGTTGCTGGAGGCGGCGCGGAGCATGCCGGCCAGGGCACTCAAGCTGACACTGGATCCGCTGGGCGAGCATCGGTTGTCGACGCTGGCGGCGGCACCGGAAGGAGTAGTGATCGCGATCGGTCCCGAAGGCGGCTGGTCACCGCGTGACCGGCAGGCACTGGCCGAAGCCGGCTTCCAGGGATTGCAGCTGGGTCCGCGCATCCTGCGTACCGAAACCGCCGGGCTGGCCGCGATTGCGGCGGTGCAGGCGAAGCTGGGGGATCTGGGGTAATCGTACGTAGAGCCACGCCCTGCGTGGCTTCGGGATGTCGGGCCTGGTCGCAGCCACGCAGGGCGTGGCTCTACGCAGGATCAGACCGCGTCACAGCGGCGCAGTCGGGTCAGGCCGCTACAGGGTGGGCCTGGTCCAGCGCCGCTTCCACCGCATCCAGATCCGGTAGCAGCGCGCTGCGTTCACCCAGCAGCACGCGCATGTGCACGCCGATAGGCAGGGTTTCTTCCGACGCGTCGGCCAGCAGACCGTCGCGTGGCACGGAAATCAACTGCGGGAAGTTCTGCGCGAGCATGGCGTAGTACGGTCGGCGCGGGTTTCCCCCCAGCGCCTTGAGCACCACCACCTTGTTCTTGCTGGCGACCATTTCCTCGCCCAGCCCGGCCAACCGCGCAAATGACAACAGCGGTACGTCCCAGCCGTGCCAGGCCAGCTGGCCCAGCAACCACGCCGGGGCGTCGGCCACCGGGTGCACCTGGACGTTGGACATCATTTCGGCCACCGTCGCGTTCGGCAGCAGCACATGCTGCTGACCGGTCTCGATCAGTACCCCGCGGATTTCATCGTTGCTGGCGTAGCTCATGGTGTCATTCCTGATAGAGGGCGGCGCAGTGCGTTACTCGCTCACGCCCCAGCGTTCGGCAATGGCGGCAGCCAGTTGCGGCGGGTCCCCGGCGGCCATGCCGGCAGCGACCACGGCGCTGGCTGCGATCGGGTCGTAGCAGCCCTCTCCGGTCTGCCCGGCCACCCAGCCGCCGGCCACCGCCAGCGACAGCGCATCATCGACCAGGCGGGCGTCGGCCCCGCTGAGCATGACCACGGCACTGTGTGCGGCCGGCAGCGCGCTGACCTGCACGCCTTCGACATCGGCGGTGAAGTACAGGCCGCGGTTCTGCACGCCCACCCCCACATCGTCGGGCAGAATGTAGGCATTGCCAGCCACCACCGGCTGGTCGGATTCGGCCAGCAGCACCGGCAGTGCCGACACGCGTGCCATCTGTTTGACCAGGTTGCCGTAACGGCCGCCGTCCAGTCGCATGTAAACCAGCACCGGCGCGGCCAGACCGGCCGGCAGCGATGCCAGCAGGCGGCGCAGCGCGTCGGGACCACCGATGCCGGCCAGCACCAGCACCGCACCCGGTGCGGCGTCGCTCGGCGGCAGCTCCGGTTCAAGCTCGACCAGCGACAGGCCACCGGTGTGGATGTCTGCTGCCGGCACGTCCTGCGCGCCCTCTACCGGGGTGGCACGCTCGGCGGCCGCCGGAACGTCGTCGGTCTCGACCAGCGACCAGCTGCTGTGGTGACCCACGGCAGCCGGAGGCGCAGCAACGGGTACCGGCGGCGGCGCGGCAGGTGCCGGTACCGGCGACGACTCAGCGGCCTGGATCGCAGCCAGGGCTTCCTCCAGTGACAGCGGCTCGCTGTAGCCTTCGCGGGCCGGGTACAGACCGTCGGCAGGCACCTCGGGCGCGGCATCGAAGGCTTCGCGCACGTGGAAGTCCAGAGGGGCATCCGCATGCAGCTCGGCCGGTGTCACCGGCAGGCCGGGTTCCAGGTCGAGGATGCCTTCCTGTTCAGAGCCCGGCGGCAGCACGTCCTGATGGCCGTGCAGCTTGGCCACCAGATGACGCGCCCAGCGCTGCGCTTCCCAGCCTTCGCGACGCGCGGCCAGTTCGGCCTCGTCGAAGATCAGGGTCAGTGCCGGCGAGGCCAGCACCGGGTCCAGTCGCTCCAGTGCCTCCTCGATGGCCGGCTCCAGCGCGACCAGCACAGCAGCCGCACCGGCACCGCGCAGCGTATCCGCCTGCAGCGTATTGGGGTCTTCTTCCAGCACTACGCTGGCTCCGGCCTGGACCAGTGCTTCACGCAGGCGCTCACGCGCCGGCCCGGTCCGGGCCAGCAGGGCGACCGACAGCGGCGAGATCAACTCATTCTCGGACACGGGCGATCCCCAGCAGGTCATACACGTTTCGCATCAGGTCCAGCTCCTGGTACGGCTTGCCCAGGTAGCGCTGGACACCGATTTCAAAGGCGCGTTGACGGTGTTTGTCGCCGCTGCGCGAGGTAATCATCACGATCGGCACATCCTTGTAGCGCGGATCAGCACGCATGGTGGTGGCCAGTTCATAGCCGTCCATGCGCGGCATTTCGATATCCAGCAACATCAGGTCCGGCACGCGTTCTTCCAGGCGCTCCAGTGCTTCGATACCGTCGCGGGCAACCGCCACTTCGAAGTTGTGGCGCTCGAGGATGCGCCCGGTGACCTTGCGCATGGTCAGCGAGTCGTCGACCACCATCACCAGCGGAACCTGACGCTCGCTGGCCTGGGCGGTGGTATCGACCGGCTTGATCGGGTTGGCCTGGTGACGGCGCACCAGCGGTGCAACGTCCAGAATCACCACGACGCGGCCGTCGCCGGTAATGGTGGCGCCGTAGATGCCCGGTACCGAGGCGATCTGCAGGCCCACCGGCTTGACCACGACTTCGCGGTTACCCAGCACCTGGTCGATGGCCACGGCGGCGCGCAGTTCACCGGCGCGCACCAGCAGCAACGGCACCTGATCCTGGCCTTCGGCCTTGGCCTGTCCCTGGCCGACCAGCGTGCCCAGGTCATGCAGGGCAAACTCTTCGCCACCGTAGTGGTAGCCGCCATTGGCCGATTCGAAGCGCTCGCGCGAGATCCGGCCAATACCGCTGACCGAGGCGACCGGCACCGCGAAGGTGGTCTCGCCGATCTGCACGAACACGGCCTGGGTGACCGCCAGGGTCTGCGGCAGGCGCAGGGTGAAGGTGACGCCCTTGCCACGCACCGAGTGGATGTCCACCGAGCCGCCGAGCTGGCGCACCTCGTTGTGCACCACGTCCATGCCCACGCCACGCCCGGCCAGCTGGCTGACCTGGTCAGCCGTGCTGAAGCCGGCAGCGAAGATCATCGCGTCCAGTTCCGCCTCGCTGATCTGTGCGCCGGCGTCGATCAGGCCACGCTGTTCGGCGCGACGGCGGATCGCGTCGCGGTCCAGGCCGGCACCGTCGTCGGCCACTTCCAGCACGATTTCCGAGCCTTCGCGGCGCAGGCGGATGGCGATCTCGCCCTCTTCCGGCTTGCCGGCGGCGCGACGCTGCGCTGGCGTTTCCAGACCATGTGCCACCGAGTTGCGCAGCATGTGTTCCAGCGGCGCAACCATGCGGTCAAGCACGTTGCGGTCGAGTTCGCCGTGGGTACCGTCAAGGGTGACGTGCACCTGCTTGCCGGTGTCCTGGCCCGCCTGGCGGACCACGCGACGCAGGCGCGGCACCAGGCCATCGAACGGCACCATGCGCGCACGCATCAGGCCATCCTGCAGTTCCGAGCTGACGCGCGACTGCTGCTGCAGCAGCACGTCGTACTGGCGTGACAGATCATCCAGCACGCCCTGCAGACCGCCAAGGTCGGCTGCCGATTCATTCAGCGCACGGCTCAATTGCTGCAGCGTGGAGAAGCGGTCCAGTTCCAGCGGATCGAACTTGTGGTCGACCTGCTCCTGTTCGCGCTGGTAACGGGCGACGATCTGCGCTTCGGTTTCCAGATCCAGACGGCGCAGCTGATCGCGCAGACGGGCATTGGTACGGTCAAGCTCAGCCATGGCACCACGGAAGGCACCCAGCTGTTGTTCCAGACGCGAGCGGTAGATCGCCACTTCACCGGCGTGGTTGACCAGGCGGTCCAGCAGGTCGGCGCGAACGCGCACCTGCTCCTGCTGCGGACGGGCCAGCATGTCGTCATCGGCGACAGTTTCAAGCTGCACCGGAGCCGACAGCGGAGTCAGATCGGCCAGTGGCGCACGGCGTTCAACCACGATGGGGGCAACCGGAGCGGCGGCGGCGGTTTCGACCGGTGCCTGCACCGGCGTGGGCGCGTCGACCGCCGGAGCGGCAGCCGGCACATCTTCAACCGGTGCCAGATCCTTCGTGGCCGGCTCTTCAAGCGCCGGCTCGTCAACCGAGGTTGCTTCGACAGCAGGCTCTTCAACAGCCGGCGCTTCCACGTCGGTCTCGACCGCTGCCGTTTCCGGCAGGACGTCCTCGACCGCGGCGGCGTCGATCTGCACCGTATCGTCGATCACATCAGACGACACAGCATCGTCGACCGTGGCTTCCACCACACGCGTCTCAACCGTTGCCGTGTCCACGCTCTCGAAGTCGGCTTCGACGCCGTCGGCACGCCCCAGGGTACGCTGCTCGAAGGCGTTGATCAGGTCGACCGGCATGGCGACCGCCTGGTGGTTGCCGGTCCGGGTCAGCATCTGATGCAGGCGGTCGAAACCGCGCTCCAGCAGCTTGACGTCGGCGCGATCAATGTCGGTCCGGTTGGCCGCCACGACTTCCAGCAGCGACTCGATGCTGTGGCCCAGGTCGCCGATGGCGTTGATGCCGGCCATGCGTGCGCCACCCTTCAGGGTGTGCAGGTCACGCTGCAGGCCGGCCACCACTTCGCGGTCTTCCGGCGCATCGCGCAGCTCGCTGATCAGTCCGTCGCAGTGGTCCAGCAGGTCCTTGCCTTCCTCGACGAAGATGTCGACCAGTTCGCGGTCGAGCTGGCTGAAGTCCAGCGGCTCGACATCGTCCTGGTCTTCCAGCACGTCGGCGCGATCGGTCTCGCTGACGACCGCGGCCACCAACGGTGCCTCTTCCAGCTCGAACAGCGGTGCGGCATCGCTTTCCGAACGGCCTTCGACACCGGCGAAAGCGTCGCTGTCGCTCTGTCCTGCCAGCGTGGCGTCCAGCACGAGCAGGCCGTCGGCCGCTTCGCTGGTCTCGCCATCCACCACGGTCAGGCCATCGTCCAGTGCCTGCTGCAGGTCGACCGGTTCGCCGAACGCGGGGACCGGCGGCAGCACCTCGTCGAGTGCTTCGGTCGCGTCCTCGACCGATTCGGTGACCAGACCGGGATCGAAGTACTGCGACAGATCTTCGGCACCGGTGAGTTCCACCGCTTCCAGACCGGCCTCGGAGACCGGGGCAACCGGTTCCTCAGCGCTGATTTCTGCAACGGCGGTCGCTTCCACCTCGACCACGTCAAGGCCCACCGGCAGGTTGGCGTCGAAGTAGGCCGACAGGTCATCGCTGCCGGTCAGCTCCTGCGCCGCCAGGGTGTCTTCAGCTGCCGGGGTGTCCTGGGCCGGATCGGCGTCGAACTCGACCACGCTCAGCGCGTCGCTTTCGACGATGGCCTGCTGCAGTTCCGGCGCGCTGGTGTCGTCCAACGTGGCCAGACCGCCCTGCGCATCGAACTGCGCGGCCAGCGCCGCCAGCTCCTGCGCGGTGGCATCCTGCGCGTCACGCAGGCTGGTCGCCGAGGTCGGCTCGGCCTCGAGCGCATCGTCGGCGTCGTCGTTGAATTCGTCCGCATCAAGCTCGTCGGCAACCAGCGCCGGCCAGCGTGCTTCGGGCAGGGTTTCGGCCAGCGCCTGCAGGCGTGCGGCAAGTTCAGCCTGCGCCGGAATGCGCGGAGCCGGTGCCTGCAATGCCTCCATGGTGGTACGGATGGCCGCCGCAGCGGCATCAAGCGCAGCCACGCCTTCGGCATCGGGCAGTGCTTCGGCAGCCAGCGAACGCTTGATGAAGCTTTCGGCGGCACCGGTGACTGCGGTGATTTCCGGTACGTCGGTCATCGCGAAGGCACCGTTCATGGTGTGCACGGCGCGCAGCAGTGCATCGGTGACCGGCTGCGGACTGACCTTCGCCTGCTGCAACCAGGCGTGCAGGGTGCCGTGATGGGTTTCGACTTCGGCTTCGAGGATCTCACGCAGCACGTCGTCGATGTTGGCCGGAGTGCCGGTCAACATGTCTTCCGCCACAGCTGCTTCGGCAAACGCCGCTTCGACAACCGGCTCCACCACTGCGGCCGCTTCGACCGGCGCAACGGCGGCGGCCGCCGGACGCTGCAGCGGCACGTGGAAGGTTTCCTCGCCCGCGCCGACACGGTCGGCGATGGCCTGCATGGCCTGCAGGTCCGCATGCACGCGGCTGCCATCGCGCAGCGCGGCGTTCAGCTGCGGCAGCACTTCGTAAGCCTGGGTGACCATCGCGACCACCGCCGGAGACGCCGGGCGGGTGCCATCGAGCACGCGGTTGAGCATGCCCTCGATCTTCCAGCTGAACTCGCCGAGCGTACGCGCCCCCACCAGACGACCACTGCCCTTCAGAGTGTGGAAAACGCGACGGATCGGACGCAGGCGGTCCATGTTGTCGGGCGCAGCGCGCCAGACCGGCAACAGATTGCCAAGGTTGACCAGTTCTTCGTCGAACTCTTCGATGAATACGTCGCGGATGTCCTGGTCGATGTTCTCGCCGTCGTCCTCGAATCCCGCTTCAATGCTGTCCACCGCTTCGACTGCGATCTCGGCAGGTGCTGCCTCAACCGGCTCCGGAACTGCCGGGGCGGTGCTGAACTGCGCCGCAGCGGCGTCCAGCTCCGCCAGGAACCGGGCCGACTCGTCGTCCAGCTCGATCTTGCCGATCACGGCTTCCTGCACATTGGCAACCGGCGTCTGCGCAGACGCGGCCACCGGCTCGGCGGATGCCGGCAGGTCATCAAGAGCGGCATCGTTCTGCAGGAACGCCGGCAACGCTTCCACGTCGACGGTGGTACCCGGCTCGATCGCGTCGTCCACATTCAGCGACAGCACGTCGCCGGCATTGTGAAGCGCGTCGTCAACGGTGAATTCAATGGGCTCGTCGTGCACCTCCAGCGCGTCGCTTTCCGCAGCCACCGGATCAAACACCGAACCGGCGGTGATGGGCGACGGTTCCGCAGCGTCGAGGTCGGTCTCAACGCGAGCTTCCGCGTCAAAGCCATCGAGCGAGATCGGGGCGATATCCAGCGCAGCGCCGTCCCAACGACCGGTGGCGTCATCACCCTCGGCCTGCACCGGATCGAAGCTGGCAAAGGTGGGGGCCACTTCATCGTGCGCGGCCTCGGCAGTCACCGTTTCAGTGCGGTCGTCGTGCGCGAGCGTCCACTTCGGCGCATCGGCCGCGACCGGCGCGGTAGAGGCTTCAAACACCAGCGGCGGCAGCACGCGTGCAGCGGGTACTTCGGCAACCGGGGCGGCCGGGGCAACCGCGGCCGGCTCCGCCACATCCGTCGCAACCGCAGCAGGTGCCGGGTCAAAGGTGAAGTCCGGAAGCGGTGCCGGCGCGACGTCGCCCGGCGCAGGTGCGGCCGGGGTGATCTCAACCGGCACCGGCTCGAGCGCGACCGGGGCCAGCGGTGCAATCGGCTCCGGCGTGACCGCAAGAACCGGCGCTTCCGCCTCGGCGGTGGCCTGCTGCCCGGCCGGCAACGGCCAGTAGCGCAGGGTTTCCAGGCTGGTCCGGGTGATGTCCAGGATGTCTTCGCGCCCCGGGCGACGCTCGCGCAGCGCCTCGAGGTAGTACTCCAGGCTGGCCATGGCGTCGGCCAGGGTGTCCAGCTGCCGCCCGCTCGGCACGCGCTGGCGGCCGATCAGTTCCACTGCGATGTACTGGCGCACGCCCTGCAGGTAATCGGCCGGCAGCGGCAGATCCAGCATGCGCAGCGCGCCGGCGACTTCGCCAAGCAGACGCGGCACTTCATCCAGCTGCTGATGGTTCCAGTTGGTTTCAATGAAGGCGACGAAATGCTCACGTGCGGCAGCGAAATTGGCGATCGCCTCATGCGCCAGCACTTCCAGGGTGCGGCGGCCTTCCACCGCGCTCGGATCGTCTTCGCCGCTGCCGCTGGCCCCCAGATGCGCGACCTGGTCGTCCAGCGACGCGTCCACGTACAGCAGCGCACCGGCAATATCCAGCAGCATGCCTTCGTCGATCTGCTGTTCGCCCTGGACCACGCTGGTCAGCGCATCGCGCTGCTGCACGACCACGCCACGGGCCACGCCCAGGCCCATCATGCCCAGGGTGTCAGCCACGGCACCCAGCTCATTGACCTGGGTCTGCAGCTGGGCCGGCTCACCGCCGGTACGCAGGTGCAGGTCCAGCGCATCCTTGATGCGCAGCAGTTCTTCCTTGACCGCGTTGCCGACGGTGTCAAGCAACTCACGGTTGCGGCCGCTCAGGCTGCCACGTGCGTGGTCGAGCTCGGCTTCGGTGGCACTGGCGCTTTCCGGAGCGAAGGCGAACAGCACGCTTTCATTGATGCCCGGCGCGCCACGCGCGGCACGGATTTCATTGAGCAGCGGCAGCAGCACGATCGGAATATCGCGGTGACCGTTCTGCAGGCGCTCCAGGTAATCGGGCAGCAGCACGCTGCCACGCATCAGGGTGGCGCAGGCTTCGTCACGGTCCGGCACCTGGCCCGCACCGACGGCGTTGGCCAGCTGCTCCATTTCCTCGGCGACCATGGCCGGGGCATACAGCTCCACCATGCGCAAGGTGCCCTGCACCTGGTGCAGGTAGCCGGCGCAGAAGCGCATGCGGCTGCCGTCAGCCGGGTCTTCCACGAAGTATTCGACCTCGTTGCGCACCTGGCGCAGGGTCTCGTCCAGCTCCGGCTTCACCCAGCCCAGGGCCGCATGGCTCATGGCATCGCGCAGCGTGCTCATGCCGGTACTCCCGGCAGGTGGGCGCGCGTGTCGTGCTGTGAATTCTCGCGATGCATCATCTGCTGATTCCTTCCCTCTTCGCGCTGCCTGCGGGTCACGCCGGCAGCTTGAAGTCGGCAACCGAGCGGCGCAGGTCGGCCGCCAGCTGTGCCAAATGACCGATCGACTCGGCGGTCTGTCCCGCACCCTGCGAGGTCTGGCCGGTAATCTGACGGATCACGCCCATGGTGCGGGTGATGTCTGATGCGGCCGAGGACTGCTGCTGGGCGGCGATGGAGATGTTCTTGATGAGGTTGTTGAGCGCGTTGGAGACGCGTTCAATTTCGGTCAGTGCGGTACCGGCGTCTTCGGCCAGGCGTGCACCGGACACCACTTCGGCGGTGGTCTGCTCCATCGAGCTGACCGCTTCGTTGGTATCGGCCTGAATGGCCTGGACCAGGTTTTCAATGCGTCGGGTCGCACCGGAGGTGCGTTCTGCCAGGCGCTGCACTTCGTCGGCCACGACCGCGAAACCACGACCGGCCTCACCGGCCGAGGCAGCCTGCACGGCCGCGTTCAGTGCCAGGATGTTGGTCTGCTCGGAAATGTCGTTGATCAGCTCCACGATCGAGCCGATTTCCTGCGAGGACTCACCCAGGCGCTTGATGCGCTTGGAGGTTTCCTGGATCTGGTCGCGGATCTGGTCCATGCCCTGGATGGTTTCACGCACCACGCCGGCACCTTCGGCGGCGATGACCACCGAGCGCTGTGCCACGTCGGCCGATTCGGCCGAGTTGCGCGAAACCTGCTCGATGCTTGATGCGATTTCGCCGATGCGGTCCGACGCCGAGGTGATCTGGTTGGCCTGGTGGCCGGCCGCTTCGGCCAGCTGCATGGCGGTGGCCTGGGTTTCCTGGGTCGACACGGCGACCTTGGCCGAGGTGTCGTTGATGGTGGTCACCAGGTGGCGCAGCTCGTCCACGGCGTAGTTGATTGCGTCGGCAATCGCCCCGGTCATGTCCTCGGTTACCGAGGCCTTCACGGTCAGGTCGCCTTCACCCAGCGAGCTGATTTCGTCCAGCAACCGCATGATCGCCTGCTGGTTGCGGCTGTTGAATTCCACCTGGGTCTGGTAACGCAGTTCCTGCTCGCGCGAGCGGCTGCGCACCGAGCTGCTGACGAAGCCGATGATGGCGATCAGCGACAGCGCA
>JBCNQC010000030.1:0-47202 GCA_039592995.1 Stenotrophomonas sp.
AACGGCTCCAACGTCGACACCATCCTGCCGATCGCCCGCCGCGAGAACATCGGCATGATCAACTGGGGCTTCGTTGACGGCGCGATCCAGACCCGCTTCCCGTGGGACAGCTGGCAGCGCCCCTACACGATGGAGCCGCCGACCGTGTGGTTCCACGACCTGCTGCACACCGACGGCACACCGTACCGGGCCCGCGAGGCGGAGCTGTTCCGCAACCTCGCCAGGACCCCGCGCAAGAACGTGCCCGCTTTCTGACACCTGACCCTCCGCCCTCGCCCGAGGGCGGAACACCCAACCGCGCTCGTTTTCCGGAATCCGGAGAGACCGACATGACCCGTAGTTCATCCCGCACCCTGCTTTCCCTGGCCATTGTGTCCGCGCTTGCCCTGCCCGCTTTCGCGCAGGCCCATGACGCGGGTGTGGCCACCGCCGAACCGCAGCCCGCCGGGCAGCAGACCGCCGTTGATCTGGACACGGTCACGGTGACCGCGCTGCGCCAGAGCCTGGAGACTGCGCAGACGATCAAGCAGGAGGCGGCCATGGTGGTCGACTCGATCGTGGCGGAGGACATCGGCAAGCTGCCCGACAACAGCGTGGCCGATGCGCTGCAGCGCGTCACCGGTGTGCAGATTGCCCAAGGCAACCAGGGCGAAACCACTGGCGTGGTGATTCGCGGCCTGCCCAATGTGATCAGCACGCTCAATGGCCGCGAGATCTTCAGCAGTTCCGGTCGCGGCTACGCGTTCCAGAATCTGCCGGCAACCGCCATCAAAAGCCTGAGCGTCTACAAGAGCAGTGAGGCCAGCCTGCCGCTGGGCGGCATCGCCGGACTGGTCGACATCCAGCTGCGCCGTCCGCTGGACTTTGACGGCCTGGAGATTGCCGGCACCGCCACCGGCACCCACAGCAAGTACAACGGCGACGTGGATCCCTCGGCCAGCCTGATGCTGAGCAACCGCTGGGATACCGATGCCGGCGAGATCGGTGCAATGGTCAACTTCGGCTACATCGGCAAACGCTACGAATACGATGCGGTCTGGGGCGACTTCCCGAAGGTGCTGGAGAACCCGGATGGCACGCCGATGCGTACCGATGCCGGAAACCTGATTGCCGCGCCGAACGGCTGGGGTACCAACTACAATCACGGCGATCGCGACCGCAGCTCGTTCAACTACGCGCTGCAGTGGAAGCCGACCGAGAACACCGAGGTGTACGTCGAGGGTCTGTACGACTACGTGCGAGACAACTACGACCAGGCCTTCTTCTTCAGCTTCCCGGTGGGCGTGGTGCCGCCGAGCAGCCTGCAGGTCGGCAACAACTGCTACGCCAACCAACTGGCCGGACCGCTGGAGGGGCAGACCATCTGCGATGCCACCAGCGGCTCGTGGACCGGCGATACCTATGCCGCCAGCAGCACCCAGGCGCACAAGCAGCGTGGTCAGGACATCCAGAACGCGCTCGGCTTCAAATGGCGCGGTGACCAGTTGCGGCTGTCCACCGAAGTGGCACGCACCTCGGGCTACTACCGCGATGAGAACTTCATCATCGACACCTTCCTGAGCGGCCCCATCACCACCGTGTGGGACGGCACCTCGGGCAAGCACCAGAACTGGTACCTGGCCGGCGACCCGGGCATGGACCCGTCACGCTTCTATCTCAACGGCCTGTTCCAGACCTGGGGCGAGTCGCGCGGTGAGGAGAACAGCTGGCGCGGTGACGGCGTGTTCGAGTTCCTCGACGGCCCGATTGCCAACATCCAGTTCGGCCTGCGCTATGCCGACCGCACCGCCAGCGCCAAGGGCAGCGTGGAAATCAGCACCCCGCCCCCGGGTGGTCCCGGCACCGGCAACATCACCGCCAACCCGAACCCGGCCAACCAGGTGGTCGGCCTGTTCCCGGCCAACAGCTTCTTCTGCACCAAGCAGGGCAATTCGGCGCTCAGCCAGTCGTTCCTGACCCCCTGCTACGACTACCTGATCGGCAACGCCGACGAGCTGCGCGCCTACTACGGCCTGCCGGCGGGGCTGGCACCGGAGAATCCCGGCCGCTTCTTCGACATCCAGGAACGCAAGTCCGCCGGCTACCTGCAGACCAGGTACGACTTCGACCTGTTCGGCCTGCGCGTGGATGGCCTGGTCGGCGTGCGCGCGGAACAGATCAAGCGCGAACTGAACGCCTATTCGTTCGATGCCAGCACCGGCATCTACAGCGCGATCACCCGCGAAACCAAAGACACCAATACGCTGCCCAACGCCAGCCTGAACCTTCATTTCAACGAGGAATGGCAGCTGCGCGTACTGGCCGCCAAGACCCTCAGCTACCCGGACTTCGGCGCGCTGAATCCGTCGATTTCACTGAACCCGGGTACGGTCAACCGCGCGGGTGCCGCCAGCAGCGGCAATCCGGACCTGAGCCCGATCGAGTCAACCAACTACGACATGTCGCTGGAGTGGTACTTCTCGCCGGTCGGCTACATGAGCGCCGGCATCTTCTACCGCGACATCGACGGCTACATCCAGAACTACATCACCAACGTGGTCATCGCCGGCGAAGACTACGAGCTGTCCTCGCCGCAGAGCGCGGGCAGCGGCCATCTGCAGGGCGTCGAGTTTGCCTACCAGCAGACCTTCGACTTCCTGCCCGGTGCCTGGAGCGGCCTGGGTGCGCAGTTCAACTACACCTACATCGAGGGCGACACGAAATCGCCAGAGTTCATCGGTGGTCCGGTCATCTCCCGTCCGCTGCAGAACGTCTCCAAGAACAACTACAACGCGGTGCTGTTCTACGAGAACTTCGGGCTGTCCGCCCGTCTGGCCTACGGCTACCGCAGCCGTTACATCGACTTCTTCACCCAGCCCACCGTGGCCGGGACCGAAGATCAGGTCGAACCGGCCAGCTCGCTGGACTTCTCGGTCAGCTACGACATGACTCCGCGCACCACCGTGGTGCTGTCGGCCACCAACCTGCTGGGCAACAACCTGCATCAGTTCTGGGGTAGCGGCGACTCGCGCCCGCGTGACATCCGCTACCAGGACAAGACCTTCGGCCTGGGCTTCCGGTTCAAACTGTAATGAGAAACCACCTGAACATCGCCGCGCCCCTGCCCTCACCCTTTTGTCGGATAATAGGAGTGACCGCGCTTTGCGAAGCGCCACGCCAAAGGGGCACCAGTGAAACGGATCGAGGTACGCAATCTGTACGACCAGGTCGCCCAGGAAATCGGGCAGCGGATCATCAGTGGCGCGCTTCAGCCGGGCGAATTCCTGCCCAAGGAAGAAACCCTGGCGCAGACCTTGTCGGTCAGCCGGTCGGCGCTGCGCGAGGGGCTGAAGGTGCTCGGCTCCAAGGGGCTGATCGAGACCAAACAGAAGACCGGTTCGCGGGTGCGCGAACCGCGTCACTGGAAGCAGCTGGACAGCGACATTCTGGCCTGGCGCTGCGCGTTGATGCCCACCCAGGACTTCGTGGAGAAGCTGGTGGAGATGCGCGAGGTGATCGAGCCGGCCGCCGCCGCTTCGGCAGCGGAACGTCGTTCGCCCGCGCAGCTGGCGAAGATCAAAGCGGCGTATCAGGCCATGGCCGATGCGACCGACCAGGCCGCCTGGGCCAAGGCCGACCTGGCCTTCCACGAGAGTGTGCTGGAAGCCACCAACAACGAGCTGCTGGCTTCGTTGTTCTCGGTGATCGATGCCGCGCTGGGCACGTTCTTCCTGCTCTCGGCGCAGACCGCCAAGGACTTCAAGTATTCGCTGCCGCGTCACTTCGACGTTTACGACGCCATCCGGCTGAAACAGCCGGAGGCCGCGCGTGCCGCCATGCTGGACATGATTGCCGACTCCCGCGCCAACCTGAAGGGCGCGCGCGGTTCCAAGAAGCCTCCACGCTAGAGGAAACCCCATGAGCGCCGCCTGGATGCAACCCCTCCCATTGGTTGCCATCCTGCGCGGGCTCACCCCGCAGGAGGCACCGGCCGTCGGCGCTGCACTGGCCGACGCCGGCTTCCGTATTCTGGAAGTGCCGTTGAACTCTCCACAACCGCTGGAGAGCATTGAACTGCTGGCCCGGCAACTGGGCGACCGCTGCCTGATCGGTGCCGGTACCGTGCTCACCCCTGCACAGGTGGACGACGTCGCCAACGCCGGCGGCCGCATCATCGTGATGCCACACGCGGACGTGGAGGTGATCGCCCACGCACACGCGAAGGGACTGCGCTGCACCCCGGGCGTGGCCACCCCGACCGAAGCCTTCGCCGCTCTGCGCGCCGGTGCCGACGCGCTGAAGATGTTTCCGGCCGAACAACTGCCGCCACCGGTGCTGAAAGCCTGGTCCAGCGTGCTGCCCAAGGGCACGGCGCTGCTGCCGGTGGGCGGCATCACCCCGGACCGCATGGCCATTTACCGCCAGGCCGGTGCCGCCGGCTTCGGCATCGGCTCCGCACTTTACGCTCCCAAGACGCCTGCTGACGAAGTGGCACGCCGTGCGCGCGCCTTCATCGACGCCTGGAACGCTCCCCTCACGGACTCCCCCGCATGAAAATCACTGCCATCACCACCTACCTGGTGCCCCCACGTTGGCTCTTCGTCCGTATCGACACCGACGCCGGCATCAGCGGCTGGGGTGAACCCATTGTTGAAGGTCGCGCCCATACCGTCGCGGCCGCCGTCGAGGAACTGTCCGACTACCTGATCGGCAAAGACCCCCGCCACATCGAAGACCATTGGAATGTGCTGTACCGAGGTGGCTTCTATCGCGGCGGGCCGATTCTGATGAGTGCGTTGGCCGGTCTGGACCAGGCCCTGTGGGACATCCACGGCAAGGCCCTGGGCGTGCCTGTGCACAGCCTGCTCGGCGGCCCCGTGCGCGATCGCATCCGCGTCTACTCGTGGATCGGCGGTGACCGGCCGGCCGACACCGCGCGAGCAGCAAAGGAAGCCGTGGCACGTGGCTTCACTGCGGTGAAGATGAATGCCACCGAGGAGGTGCAGTTCGTCGACACCCACGACAAGGTCACGAAAGTACTGGAGAACGTGCAGGCCGTGCGTGACGCGGTGGGCCCCGGCGTGGGCCTGGCAGTGGACTTCCATGGACGTGTGCACAAGCCGATGGCGAAGGTGCTGATGCGCGAGCTCAGCCCGTTCGGCTTGATGTTCATTGAAGAACCCGTGCTGTCCGAACACCTGGAGTGCATTCCGGAACTGGCGGCCCTCTCCCCCGCCCCGATTGCACTGGGTGAGCGCCTCTATTCGCGCTTCGACTTCAAGCGGGTGCTGCAGACGGGTGGCGTCGACATCATCCAGCCGGACCCGTCGCATTCGGGTGGCATCACCGAAACCCGCAAGATCGCAGCGATGGCCGAGGCATACGACGTTGCTCTCGCCCTGCACTGCCCCCTGGGCCCGATTGCATTGGCCGCCAATCTGCAGCTGGATGCGGTCTGCTACAACGCCTTCATCCAGGAGCAGAGCCTGGGCATCCACTACAACGCCAGCAACGACCTGTTGGACTATCTGGTTGATCGCTCGCCGTTTGACTACAAGGAAGGCTTCGTCACGATTCCCGACGGCCCTGGCCTGGGCATTGAGATCAACCAGGCTTACGTGGACGAGCGTGCGGCTGAAGGCCATCGCTGGCGCAATCCCATCTGGCGCCATGCGGATGGCAGCGTGGCCGAGTGGTGAGCGCGGTGACGACCATGACCCGTTATCCCAGTCTGCAGGGCCGCGCGGTGCTGGTTACCGGCGGCGCAACCGGTATCGGTGCCGCGTTTGTTGAACACTTCGCGCGGCAGGGTGCCAAGGTGGTGTTCCTGGATATTGACGACAGTGGTGCGAAGGCGCTGCTGGACCTCCTGACCGATATCGAGGTGCCGCCGCATTACCTGCACTGCGATATCACGGACATTGCGGCGTTCCAGGCGGCCATTGCCGAGGGTCGCCGGAAGGTGGGTGACTTCTCCGTGCTGGTCAACAATGCCGCCAATGATGCGCGGCATGCGCTGGCGGACACCGGCGTCTCCGATTTCGAGCGCAGCGTGGCAGTGAACCTGCGCCACCAGTACTTCGCCATCCAGGCCGTGGTCCCGGATATGAAAGCGCTCGGTGGGGGATCCATCATCTGCCTGGGCTCCACCGGCTGGATGATCAAGAACAGTGGCTACCCGCTGTATGCCATGGCCAAATCCGCCGTGCACGGGCTGGTGAACGGCCTCGCCCGCGAGCTGGGTCAGCATTCGATCCGCATCAACGCGCTCGTGCCCGGCTGGGTGATCACCGAAAAACAGCAGCGGCTGTGGCTGGACGCGGAAGGCGAAGCCCAGCTGCGCCGCTCGCAGTGCCTTCCCGGCTACCTGCGCGCGGACGATCTCGCGCGTGCCGCGCTGTTCCTGGCCGCCGATGACAGCCGTATGTGTACCGGGCAGGACTTCATCGTCGATGGTGGCTGGGTGTGAGCGGCCCGGTGGCGGTGGCCGTTCCCGCTGGCAACACCTTGGGCGAGGGGGTGTTGTGGTGCGACCGCGACGAGGTGGTGTACTGGACCGACATCGCGCAGTCGCAGCTGTGGCGGTATCGCCCGGCTGATGGTGCGGTGACCACCTGGCCGATGCCGGAGCGGCTGACGGCGATGACGTTGTGCGAGGCAGATGGCTGGCTGTTGTTGGCGTTGGCGTCGCGACTGGCGTTCTTCCATCCGGAGCGCAACGAGCTCCGGAACGTCCTTGACGTGGCTGTGCCCGATTGCCGGGCCAATGATGGTGCGTGTGACCGCCAGGGCCGCTTTGTCTTCGGCATGCTCCACGAGCCCACCGAAGGCCCGAAACAACCCGTCGCCCCGTTCCTCCGTCTCAACCCGGACCTGACCCTGGAAGTCCTGCCACTTCCCACGGTCGCCATCTCCAACAGCATCGCCTTCAGTCCCTCAGGCGACACGATGTACTTCTGCGATTCGCTGCAGAAGCAGATCCTGCAATGCGACTACGGCAACACCCTCGGCCCGGCCCGGCTGTTCACCGACCTGCGCAACGAGCCCGGCGAGCCCGACGGCAGCGCTGTTGACGCCGAGGGCTGCCTCTGGAATGCGCGTTGGGGCGACGCCCGCCTCGTGCGCTATCTACCGGACGGCATTGAGGATCGGTCCGTGCCCATGCCGGTGAGCCAACCCACCCGCCCGGTCTTCGGCGGTCGCGCGCGCCAGACCCTCTACGTCACCAGTGCCCATGAAGGACTGGATGCAGCCGGGCGTGCACGTGAACCACTTGCAGGCCATCTGTTTGTCTTTGACGCCGGCGTCAACGGGCTCCCCGAGCCCCGCTTCGCCGGAAACCCCGACACCTTGCCGCCCCGCCCACAGCGCGGATCCACCGCGGAGATTGCATGAGCCTTTCCACGCTTGATATCACCATCGTGCTGGCCTACCTGGCAGGCATCTTCATCCTGGCGCAATGGGTTTCGCGCGAGAAAGCAGGACAGCAGAAGTCCGCCCAGGACTATTTTCTGGCCAGCCGCAGCCTGCCGTGGTGGGCGATTGGTGCCTCGCTGATCGCGGCCAACATTTCCGCCGAGCAGATCATCGGCATGTCCGGTTCCGGCTATGCCATCGGCCTGGCCATTGCCTCCTACGAATGGATGGCGGCGCTGACCCTGCTCATCGTCGGGAAATGGTTCCTGCCGATCTTCCTGCGCAACGGCATCACCACCATGCCGCAGTTCCTTGAGGAACGGTACGGCAACCGCATCCGCACGGTCATGGCGGTGTTCTGGCTGGGCCTGTATGTCTTCGTCAACCTCACCTCGATCCTGTGGCTGGGCTCCATTGCCATTGCCGGCGTCGCCGGCCTGAACCAGGACGTCGCACTGGTGCTGCTGGGTGCATTCGCGCTGGCGTACCAGTTGTATGGCGGGCTGAAAGCTGTGGCGCTGACCGACATCGTGCAGGTCTGCCTGCTGGTGCTGGGCGGCCTGCTGGTGACCTTCATCACCCTCGGCAAGATCGGCAACGGCAGCGTAGCCGACGGTTTCATGCAGCTCTGGCAGCAGCACCCCGAACGCTTCGAGATGATCCTCAGCAAGGACAACCCGTTCTACAAGGACCTGCCGGGCCTGTCGGTGCTGCTGGGCGGCATGTGGATCGCCAACCTCAGCTACTGGGGCTTCAACCAGTACATCATCCAGCGCGCCCTGGCTGCCAAGAGCCTGCAGGAAGCACAGAAGGGTGTGGTGTTCGCCGCGTTCCTGAAGCTGTTGATTCCGGCCATTGTGGTGGTGCCCGGCATCGCCGCCGTAATGCTGGCTCCCAATCTGGAACGCCCGGATGCCGCCTACCCGACCATGCTTGGCCTGCTGCCCAGCGGCATTCTGGGGCTGGTGTTCGCGGCGCTGGTGGCGGCCATCGTGGCCTCGCTGGCGTCGAAGATCAATTCGGTGGCAACCATCTTCACCCTGGACTTCTATGCCAAGCGTGCACCCGAGGCCTCGCAGGCCAAGCTGGTCCGGGTGGGGCGCATCGCCGCGTCGCTGTCGATCGTGGTTGCCGTGCTGACTGCGCGCCCGCTGCTGGGTGGATTCGACCAGGGCTTCCAGTACATCCAGGAATTCACCGGCTTCTTCACCCCGGGCATCGTGGTGATCTTCCTGCTGGGGCTGTTCTGGAAGCGTGCCAACGAGGCCGGTGCACTCGCGGCCGCGGTCGGCTCGTTCGTGCTCTCGCTGGTGTTCAAGCTGGCGTGGCCATCACTGCCGTTCCTGGACCGCATGGGCGTGGTGTTCCTGGCCACCCTGGTGCTGGGTGTGGGAGTCGCGTTGGCAACACCTGCCACCGGTGCGCGTGACCGCATCCGTACCGACGATGTCGGCTATGCCACTGCCCCGTCGTTCAACATCGCCTCGTTGGCGGTGCTGGCGATCCTGGTGGCCCTGTACGCAACCTACTGGTGATGGCGATGCTGATGACGGACCGGAATCCACTCAAGATCCTTGCCGCACGCGTTCTGATCACTGCATCGGTGCTGCTCACGACCCTGCCCGCGCTGGCGGTAGACGTAACCTGGACCGATACGGTCACCGTGGATGCAGAAAATGCGGGCTGGGGCCGCCTGGCGCGACTACCCGATGGCCGCTGGCTGGCCGTGACCACGCATTACCCGGGCGGGGATACCACTACCTTGCAGGTGTCGGTCAGCGCGGACAACGCCCGCACGTGGAAACCGCTTGCGAAGGTGAGCGAGCCCAAGCGCAAACTCGACAATGGCGAGCTTTTCGTGCTCCCCGACGGGCGGGTGCTGCTCGGAATGCGCTCGCTGATCGATGGCGTTTCCTACCGTTTGAACGTGTACGCCAGCGACGACCAGGGTGGCACGTGGAAGATCCTGAGCACCATCACGCGTAACGAAAAGCCTGCCGGCCGCAAGGATCGGGGCGTGTGGGAACCGGTGTTCACGCAGCTGGACGATGGCAGCCTGTCGGTGGTCTACGCCGATGAAACCCGGGCAGACGAGACGCCGTCGTACAACCAGGTGGTGTCGCAGCAGATCTCCTCTGACGGCGGTCGCACCTGGGGCAAGCCCGCCACCATCGCGCACCAGCCCGGTGGCGGACTGCTCCGCCCCGGCATGCCAGTGATGACGCATCGCCCCGGTGGCGGCTACCTGATGGTGGTGGAAACCTGCGGTGGGGACCCGCAGTGCCCGGTGTCGTTCAAGACTTCAACGGACGGCCGAACCTGGGCGGACGGGTTGGGCACTCCCGTTGCCGACCAGCGCTGCGGCCCGCATGTCATGGCCACCCGGAGTGGAACGATGTTCATGACATCGTGCTTCAACGAGGTCAGCTGGAGCCAGGACAAGGGCGCGACGTGGCACACCCTGAACCCCCCGGCATGGCCGCTGGGGTTCAAGCACTCCTGGCCAGCCGTGGTGGAGTTCGGTCCGCAGGAGATCGGGGTCATCAACGTGGTCGATGGAGCTGTGAAGATCCGTTTCGGCACCTATCGCACCCCCTGACCGCCCTATACTCCGGCTGCTGCACCCCTGCAGCCAGCCGGATGAGGTGCACCATGCCCGTAGTGCGGATTGACCTGATCAAGCGCGACGACCCGCCCCTGGGCCGCCGGATTGGCGAAGTGGTTTACGCGGCAATGCGCGAAACGATCAACGTTCCCGACCGTGACAACTTCCAGTTGATCACCGAGCATGACGCCGCGCATTTCGTGTTCGACGACAGCTACCTGGGCATTGAGCGCACCGACGCGATGGTGTTCATCCATCTCACCATCAGTGAAGGCCGAAGCGTCGAGTTGAAGAAGGCGCTGTTCCAGGCGATTGCCGAGGGTGTCCACGAGAAGATCGGACTTCGCAAGGAGGATGTCTTCATCTACCTCGTGGAGGTCAGGAAGGAGAACTGGTCGTTCGGTAACGGCGTGGCTCAGTATGTGACTTGATTTGCAACCGGGGGAACAGTCGTCTGCCGATGCAGCCACTTAGGGCGTGGCTCTACGGATGCCTAGAAGCTCATGGAGAGCTCTGCTTTGGCGGTGGTCTGGCGGTAGCCGCCATTGCCGGTGTCGCGGCGCAGGCCGATCTCTGCACGCATGTTTGTCGACAGGCGTACCTGCACTCCGGCGCGGAACTGCGTGATCTGGTCTGAGCCATCGATCTCCACTTCGCTGCCGTCCATCTGCAGGGATGTGTTCGAACTCTGCCGGATCAGCTGTGCTCCGATGTAGGGCTGGAATCGAATGGCCTTGCCCGAGTGGAAGTCGCCCATGACGTCCAGACCCACCCTGCTGCGCAGCGGCGCGCTTCGCTCAAACCTGAGTTCGGTCCCATTGGCCTCGGTCAATGCCGAGGGCCCCGACCGGGACCACTCCAGTCCAACGTGCGGTCGCAGCACCACCTTGCCGTCCAGCGAGGCGTTGAGAGCAAAGCCATAGCCGGCCTCTGCCGAGGTGCTCCAGTCGGTGCTGCGGAAACGCTCCTGGGCGAGGCCGTCGCCCTGAATTCGGTGACGCATCCGGGTGCCGGACGAATCAAATGACAGGCTCAGCCCGGTGGCATCATCGAGCGACTGGCGGTAGTCCGCATACGCCCCCAGCATGACGCCAGTGGAGCGCCCCTTGGCGCGGTAGCCGGTGCTGCGCGAGGTGGAATCCACGTCGTACTGCCCCTGTCCGCCCTTCACGCCCACCGACCACTGGTCGCTGAGCATCTGGCTGGTGCCGACCTGCAGGGTCTGCCAGCGCCCATCCACGGCTACACCACCAGACGCATTGAAGCGGTGCTCGTTGCCGCGCACGCTGGCCCAGAGATCGCGATGCCCCTTGTCGCGCCAGCGCGTGGGGCTGTAACGGTCACCGGTGACGCGGCCGGGGCGGTCATCATTGAACATCGAACGGGATGCGATGGAAGCGGCCAGATAGGCGGCGGCCTCCGGGCGCAGCATCTGCGCTGCGTCGTCTGGCACCGGTGCTGGTGCGGGCTCTGCCGGTATCGGCGAAGGCACGGGCTCGACCGGTGCAGGAGCGGGTTCCGGCGTCGGCGCCGGAGTCGGAGTGGGTTCCGGAGAGGGTTCCGGCGTCGGTGTCGGTTCGGGTACCGGGACGGCTTCGACGCTGCTGCTCAGGTACCAGTTCCTGTTGGCCCCGTCAGCGCTGCTGTTACCGCCACGACGCAACTGGTAGTCGTACGCACCGGCCACTACGCGACCGGCCTGCACGAACTCCGCACCCGACGTGCCATCCACCTGGATGATCTTGTGCCCCCAGGACTGTGCCTCGGTCCGGGCAATCAGTCCACCCGGGCCACCGGCATTGTCGATGCTCACCTGGGTACTACCGGTGCTGTCTCCACCAATGTGCAGCAGCGCCGATTCGGTGGTCGCGGTATCGGCCAGGTAGGCGTCCACCCAAAGCCGGCTGAGATCCTGACCGGCGTAATCCCCCAGCACGTCAAATTCAGTGCCACGGTGCGGCAAGGCGAGCGTGCCGGCATTGTCCAGCGAACCGACAGACATGCCCTGCGTGTTGTCGCCCGCCTGCAACACCGCGCCGGGTGCCACGGTGAATGCCGCCTGGTTGTTGGTGCCATTGACCACCACCCTGCCCGCGCGCACGTTGCCGCTGCCGCGGTAGGTGTTGTTGCCGTTGAGCACCAGCGTGCCCGCACCGGTCTTGTCGAAGCCGCCGGCCAGCGTGCGGCTGACCCCGCCCAGGCTGGCGGCACCATTGTTGTAGATGCCGGTGGTGACGGTGTCCGCGCGGTTGTCACCAATGTTGTTGTCGAAGTACGCGGTGACGCCCGCCGGAATATCCAGCTTGCTCTGGCCCCAGGCAAACTGGCCATAGCCACCCAGGGCGGCGTCCGGATTGATTTCACCCCAGCCGGAGTAGGCATTGATACCGGCCAGCAGGTTCGCATTCGCGCTGCGGTCGGTGGTGCTCATGTCGGTGGCGGTGCCCAGCACTACTTCCATCAGGTTGCGCGCGGACATCCACGGATAACGCTCGGCCACCCGCGCGGTGATCGCATTCGCATTGGGCGCCGACCACGACGTACCTCCGGCCAGGCTGTACGACCAGTGGCCGTTCGCCGCGCGCAGGATATTGCCACTGGCATCGCGCTGCAGGGTGCCTTCCACCGCCGCCAGGCACCAGTACATGGCATGGCCGCAGTTCTGCCGACTCCAGTTGTACTGGCCCGTGGTGTTGCCGCCTGGCGTGGCCACCACCACGACATAGTTGCCGTAGTACTGCGCATCTTCCAGCGGCACGGTGCCGTACACGAACGGCTGGACCACCTGGGTGTTGCCACTGCCGCTGTTGCCCGCCGCCAGGAAGATCAGGGCGTCGTTGTCCTTGATCTCCCGCCAGGCATTGCGCCACGACGTCGGCACGGAGTTCAGTCGATCATCGGTGATCTGCGACGGGTACCACACGAAATAGGACGCGCTCATGGTGCGCGCACCGAAGCCATCCGGGTCGCTGGCGGTGGCGAAGGCATTCCACCAGTCATCCACCGTGCTGCCACTACCGGTGAGCAGCGTGGCGTCCGGCACGATATGCAGCAACGAATAGCTCATCCACGCGCCGTGACCACCGCCGTGCAGCGCTTGATAGGACATCTGGTTTTCCACGGTCTGCCCGTTCTCGGTTTTCGAGAACAGCCCCACGTACTGACCGTCGACCTTCATCACATTGTCGGCGAAACCGGTCATGTCCGGCTCGCCCAGTGCGGTCGCGGCGTCCGCGTCCGTCAGCGAAAGCGGATTGATGCCGGTGTCGTAGTGGAAGATCCGGATGCCTTCCCCGTCCAGCCCGTTGAGCTGGTCGTCGGAGGCCTTCTGGTAAGTGGACGTGCTGGGTGCTGCCGCCACAGTGCCGGTCAGCCCGGTCAGTGTGGCCGCGCCCATCAGCCAGGCCTTCGGCAGCCGCCGGGCTACGTCTTGTTTCGCTGCTGCCGTGTAATCGAGCACAACATCAAATCGGCCCGTTGCCCTGTTCCAGGCAATGCGCTTCGTGTAAGCCATGTTTTCCCCAAGAGCAGTTGAAACAAGCTGATCTTCGGCTCCCCAGCCGGAGGGTTGACCCTCAAGGCAGCCGTGACTGCCTGATCAGTGGCGCATCGTACTACATCGGTCCGGGCCGAACTTCACAGTCGCTCACAGTCCGGACATGACGGACCGTTCGTCAACTACCTGGCTGACTCTCGGCGTCACGCGCCAACTGGACTGCATCGCGCAGATTGAGCTTCAGCATTGCCTCGCCGCCAATGAATCCGCCCAATGCTTCGTTTGCACGCGCCTCGATCTCGTTCGCATTGGTTAGACCACGTCTTACCAAGGCAGCAATATCTTCCCGATCGTTTTCCGCGAATCGCGCAATCTTGCTGACAGCGAGATCCACCGGGGAAAGCACCCGCACGCGGAATTGCTCCACACCAAGGTCTACCGGAATGGAATCATCCAGGTAGTCCTTATGCATCAGAGCAAACGTGGAGTTGTAGTTGGTATCCAGATACACGACCTGCTGAGTGCCATCCTCCAGAGATACCTCCACCATGAGATCGTTGGGAAGATAGATGCGCCCCCCGAATTCTGCATCTACATCGGTCGTAACGCGATTGGCTGTATACAGATGAACCGCCATCCCACCGGCTAGATACACGTTCACCGGACTTGTCAGGCCAAGACGCTCAGCGAGTTGCTTGAACAACTCCCGAAGCCCTTCCGCAAGTGCGGTGCGGGTGTGGAAGGTCTGGGGCTTTCCCATGAATTCAGTTCCGACCGAGGCTATGAGAAAGCATGTCACGGAAACGAGGCATGCTGAAGACCCACCCGTTTCTTACAACGTCGGCTGGATCGAGCTTCTGGTCAGGATGCAGCGCAAAATAACGCTCGCTAGCCTGCATCAAAGAAACTGACTCTCCGGGAAAGCGCGAACGAAGTACCATTGCGGCCAATCGGAACACGTTGGCTTCACGCTGATCCTCCGCCGATGAGGCCAATCCCATGGCGACAGCGGAACAGCGGACGAGCATTGCAGACTCGATTTCTCTGGCAGTCATTGCCCCGCCCTCCTGCGCGCACGGGAAACTCTAACTCGAACCTTGCTCAGTCTAACCCGAAACACAGCGGGTGCCTCCGCCCGGTCCCCATGCCCCAGCACGGCCGTCTTGACATAGCGTCACGGCGTTGCCGCTTCGGGGGAGAGGGTATGGATGACCTTCCCTTGCGCATCCAGAAACTCAATCGCACCATAGCCCTCTTCAGTGACCGTCAGCCGCAGCCGTGGCCTGTCTGCCTTGTCGTTCAAGGCAATGGCCGGCGTCCCGTCCGCCCCCACCACCATCTGGATGCGGGTGGGTGTCTGCACCCCTGGAATCAACCGGTCACCCAGCTTGGGCTCGCGCACCAGTGGCGGTGCCTGGTTGATCGAGAAGCGGGTCTCGCCATCGGGCGACACGCGCCAGCCGATGGCATCCATGGCCGGGTGGTCCAGCGCCAGCACCGCCATGCCGCCGTTGATGTCGGCCGTACCAAAGCCGCCGCGCTCGCTGCCCTTGTCGTCGTAAAGCACCATCCCGGCCACGTTGAAGGCGCGCTTGTACTGCAGGCCATCGATGATGGGGGCCGGCGTCTGGCCTGAAAGCGTCATGCGGATCACGCCTTTTTCGTCCACGATGTCGATGCGTCGGGCCGTAATGCGTTCCTGGTCGGGCTTTTCCACCCGGGTCTGCGGCGAGTCGCTGACGATGAGTTTCTGCAGCTGCTCAACCGAAGGGCGCTTTGGGCTGACCTCCTGGGCGTGAGCAGTAACGGCGAACATGGCGGTCAAAACAACGGCGGTGCTGGCACTACGCGTCATGAGGGCTCCTGATATGGCCGGTGCCAGGGTGCCGGCATGGCCCCTGGGTGATCCGAAGCGTAACCCGGGTAACCCCGCACCGCCATGTGCTTCCCAGCGCCTCTGCCTCAGGCTTTTCCGCGCCGCTTCGACGCCATCACAAACGGGATTCCCACCACCACATTAAGCAGCACGAACACCAGAACGGACACCAGCGCCAGCTTGGCCTCAGGCACGCTCGCGCCAATCACCGCCAGCGCCACGCCCGGGTGCCGTGTGGCGGATGCAAGCGCCAGTGCGGTTCGAATGCCGGGGTCCGACCCGCCCAGCAGGTAGCCGGCCACCAAACCCGCCAAGATCACCAGCAGCATCACCACCAGCGTGCCCTCGCCCACCGCGCGCCACACTGCCGGGGCCAGGATTATCAGTACGCCAATCGCCCCCACCACCAGCAACAACATGCCCAACCGCCCGATCAGCTGTGAAGCGCGCTCGCTGCGTGCGCCGAGCAGTTTTTGCGCCAGCAGCCCCAATGCCGTGGGCACAACAACGGTGATCGCGAGCGTTTTGGCAATGGTAGCGGTGGAGACGTGAAGTTCGCGGCCGAACAGGTGCGCCAGCAGTGTCAGACCGACCGGCATCACCAGGACGGAAACCAGCGCGGCGGTCACCAGCAACCCGAGAATGTAGGCTCCCTCGCCTCCCGACTTGAGTTGCTTCTTCGGCAGCAACGGCGGCACGGGCGAAAGCGACAGCACCAGCACAGCCAGTGCCACGCCGGGGCGTGGGTCGATCAGTGTCACCGCCAGCAGCGCGACCAGTGGCACGATGACGTACATCGATATGAACGCGCGCAGCGCCAACGCGGGCCGCCGCATCAGATAGAGCATGTCCTCAGCCCGCGCGCGCATGGCCAGCGACAACGCGCTGAGCACGATGCTGAGCACGATTACCCACTTCAAGGTCATCAGCAGAGACATGGCTGTTTCTCATTGCCGGGGTGGGAGTGCCCTCGCCGCAAGTATGGAAGCCTGGCCCCGGACGTTCATGCGTAGTTCTACTGCTCGGGTAGAGGGAGGCAGTATCCTCACCGCCATCGCACCCGCTCTGGGGTGCCCCGATGAACGGAGAACCCAAATGAGTTGGGCCGGTACTCCTTGTGCATTCAGATGTCACCTCGATAAGACGGGACCATCGTAGGCAGCCTGCGCGCATCTAATCCATTTCCCCGAGGCGTCATGCCGTAAATTCCGCGTATTGATGCATCCATTTCGGCCGGGCGAGCGTAGGAAGGACAGTCGCCTTGTGGAGGAGTGCAACGTGCGCTGGCTGCTGCTGTGCTTTCTGCCGCTGACGGCAGTTGGAGCTCCCCTGCTCCGCTTTGAGGGCGTCGCCACCACGGCGAACGGGGCGCTGGCCTACCGTGAGGTGCATTGGCAGCAGGGCTCCGGTGAAGGAGCGCAGCGCCTGGTGCAGTATCTGTGTCCTGGTGGGCAGCCGTTTGCCCGCAAGGAGATGCCCGCCACCACCCTGCCGTTGGCGCGAGGCTACACCCTGCAGGACCGTCGCAGCGGACAATTGGCGCAGGTACGCGTCAGCGCTGACATGGTCGGCATCGACTGGAAAGAGGATGCGCGGGCCCGCGCTCAGGCTCACCGCATTGCCCTGCCCGCCGGTGCGGTCGTGGATACCGGTTTCGATGCTGCCGTGCGTACGCACTGGCAGAGCCTGCTGCAAGGCACGCCGGTGCGCCTGCCATTTCTCGTCCCCGGGCGCGGACGGTTCTACCCGGTAACGGTGGTACATCGGGGCCCGGTGCGCTGGCAGGGCCAGGCGGCACAGGCCTTCGAAGTGCGCCTGGACACCTGGTACGGCGGACTGGCACCGCGCCTGTCGCTGGTATACGCCGGCGTTGACCGCCGCTTGCTGGAGTTTCGTGGCACAAGCAACCTGCGCGATGCAGCAGGCAGATACGTCCCGGTGGTGGTGCGCTTCAATGAGGCGGCGCGCACACAACCCATGGAGCGCTGGGAGGCCGTGTTGAGGCAACCGCTGGTGGCCGACTGCTCGAACGACCCGCCGTGACCGAAGCCAATCCTCTTCCACGATGGCACTTCTGGGTCAATCTGTTCGGCAACCAGGTGGTGTACTTGTGCGCGGTCGCGGGTGCCGGCGAAGGGCTGCAGTGGCCGGCACTGCTCACTGCCGGCGTTTACATGGCCAGCCAGATTCTGGTTTCGCCTCATCCACACAGAGACCTTTACTTGATCGTGCTGGCGATGGCATGTGCATTCGGTGTGGATGGAACCGCGGCCGCAGCCGGAGCCGTTCTTTACGCAGCTGCGCCATGGGGGTGGATCCCGCCGCCGTGGATACTGGCGCTATGGGCTTCATTTGCAATGACCCTGACGGCATCGATGGCGTTTCTGCAGCGGCACTGGCTGCTTTCCATAGTGTTCGGGCTGCTGCTGGCACCCCTCGCCTACGTTTCTGCATCACGCGGGTTCGCGGCAGTGCAGTTCTCAGCTCCTGCATGGCATGGATTGCTGATGCTGGGCGCAACCTGGGCAGCAGCGCTATCACTATTGGTTCGAGTAGCGCGCCGAGCGCCCCAACCGCAAAAACAGACGTGGCGCTGACGCTGATCGATCAGTCGCACCATCCCTTGTTGCGGGCCGCGTCCCGCTCGCGCAACTTCCTCAGCTTCAGCTGATTGGCTTCATTGAGCCGATCGTATTCCGGATGCTGGGCGAAGTACGGCCCCAGCCACCCGTCTTCGTGGGTTAAAGCCATGGTCCAGGCGAGGTTGGGTGGAAACACGTAATAGTCGGACCAGTACGCCTGCGCGTCGGGCAGGCTGTCGGTCAGTACGGCGTGTTCCGGTCATTTGAAAGGACAACGAATTCAGCTACCGCCTGACTTGCATAGGCCTCAATCGCCTGTTCCCCGCGCAGGCAGGGATAGCGCTCAAAGCTGAAAACGTGCCACATGTAGCGCTTGGTGTTCGCGCCCTGGTGATTGCGACCAAACACAGACAGCCACGCATCCGCCCAGTCGCGTGCTTCCGCGTCTGTGTAGGTCTGCAGAACATGCAGCGCATCCAACTCGCCGCGCTTTGGATCGCTCCTCCCCGATTCCTCGCTTTCCTATTTGCAGGCATCGAACACCTGATCGTCCATTCGCCGGGTGAGTTCAAACGTTCTTCGGGAACCGGCGGCTTCGAACGCGGCGGCACGCTGGGCTTTGGCGGTAGCGCAGGCCTGTGGGTCACGATACTGGCTGATGGCAGCGCCGGATACCGCACCTTGCGGCGGTCGAACCCGAACATCGGAACGCCTGCGCGCATCCAGCTCACGCTGAATCGCGTCGAGACGCGCCTGTCCATATGCATTCGGCGCTTCCGGCACCGCGTCCCAGCGCTTCACCGCCTGTCCAGTTGCACACGGATCGGACTGGTAAACGGTATTCCCGCCGTCCACACACTTGTACACCTGCTGGGCTGCGGCCGGGCACGTCCAGCACAACGACAGCAGCACCAACGCCCTTACCTCCATGTCACCCCCCTGTTCGCCGCGTGACCTTGGCGGCCGCCGGCCTAGTCTATAGTGCGGACAACCCCTCCAAGAAGGCAGCACGGATGCGAACCCACCTCACCCGCACATTAGTGGCTGCCGCCCTGCTCTCCGGCCCGCTGCCCGCCTTGGCGGAATCGACCCAGGTGGATGTCCGCGTGCTCGCACGCGGGGCCAAGTTCATTGGCGGCTACAGCGATTCGGCCCGCGTCGTGCTGACCGACGCGGATACCGGCGAAGTGCTGGCACGCGGTCTCACCCAGGGCACCACAGGGGACACCCAGCGCATCCTGTCCGGCGGGCGTGACGGTGACAAACGCCTGTCGACCCCGGACTCGGCGGTGTATCGCGCCACGCTGGATCTGGCCAAACCGCGCCGCGTGACCACCACCGTCACCGGTCCGCTCAGCCAACCGCAGGCGGCTACGACGGTTACCAGTACCCAGTGGCTGCTGCCGGGGCGTCACGTGACCCAAGGCGATGGCTGGGTGCTGGAACTTCCGGGGCTGGTGGTGGACCTGGTTGAGCCGGCGGCGTTCCAGCCCGCCAAGGCGGGCACCGCGCTGCCGCTGCAGGTAGCAGTAACCATGATGTGCGGTTGTGCGCTCTCGAAAGATGGCCCGTGGAAAGCCGGAGCCGTCGAGGTGGACTACCAGGTAACCGTCAACGGAAAGGCGCAGCCCCTGCAGCGGATGCACTTCGATGCAGCGAGCGGCCGCTACAACGCAACGATGGTGCCGCGCGAAGCCGGCATCCATGAGATTGAAGTGCGCGCATGGGATGCGGCCGGCGGCAATGCGGGCGTTGCCCGCACCACCGTGTTTGTCCGCTGATCAGGCGGTGATTCCACCGACCATGTGGAAGGCCAGATTGGCCAAGCCATGCCCCAGAACCGGCACCAGCAGGCTGCCGGTGCGGAAGCGCAGCCAGCCACCGGCCAGGCTGCCGATGAAGGGGAAAAGCCCGCTCATGGGGTCGATGTTCCAGGTTCCCTTGCTGTATCCGAGGCTATGCCACAGTCCAAAGGCGATGGCCGTTCCGATGATCACAGGCCAATAGCCACGCTCAGGCAATGCCCTGCCCCAGAGCGCCCCCAACAACACAGCCGGCACCACGCCGCGATACACCAGCTCTTCCGCCAGGCCGGGCATGGTGACCTGGAACGCGAGCGTTTCCACATCCGCCAAGCCGGGCTGGAACACCCACCCCAGTACGGAACCCCACACGATGAACCCCAGCACTGCGGCCACCGACACCCACGGGGTGCGCTGCTTGAAGGTGAGTCCGACCGCGTGGCGGCCGAGCTTCAGCACCAGAATGACAAACACTGAAAGAACAAGACTGTAGACCTTGCCCGACCAGTTCCAGCCGCCACCGAACACCGCCAGCGCAGGAACGGTGGACGCGAGCCCGGTAACCAAGTCGTCCAGGCCCAGCAGCAGCGCGCCGAGCAGCGCCATGTTGATGCGGATGCGCCGATCAAACAGGCGAACCAGCAGGAACAGCGCTGCGCAGATGAGTGCGAAGCTGGCGGCGAAGATCACGGCATCCATGTGGGTGCACTCCAGAAACGATGTGAAACGGGGCGCGACCTTACGATCGCTCCCCGTCAGGAAGTACGGCTTACTTCTTCACGTTTGCAGTATGGCCCTTCAGCGCCTCCGCCAACCCCGGCACACCGTCCGCCCCGGTGGGCACGGTGATACTCGAACCGGTGAAGTCTTTCCCAACGGGTTCGACGCGGCCACCCAGGCACTGCGCCAGGAAGCCCTCGGTGACGGCGTTGAACGCTTTGCTGTTCTCCGGCCGGGCGAAGCCATGGCCCTCATCCGGGAACAGCGCGTACGTCACCGGGATCCCCTTGGCCTGCATCGCCTTGACGATCTGGTCGCTCTCCGGTTGCTTCACGCGCGGGTCGTTGGCGCCCTGCCCGATCAGCAGCGGCTTGCTGATCTTGTCGACATGGCTCAACGGTGAACGCTCGTCCAGCAGTTTCTTGCCTTCCGGCGTGCGCGGGTCGCCCACGCGCTTGGCGAACTGCTCGAAGAATGACGCCCAGTACGGCGGAATGGTGGAAAGCAGCGTGTTGAGGTTCGACGGCCCGACCAGGTCCACACCGCACTTGAAGGTGTCAGGAGTGAAAGTCAGGCCCACCAGCGTGGCGTAGCCGCCGTAGCTGCCACCGAAGATCGCCACCTGGTCTTTCGTGGTGACCTTGTTGTCGACCGCCCACTGCACCGCATCCAGAAGATCATCATGCATCTTGCCGGCCCACTCGCCGTTACCGGCGTTGGTGAACGTCTTGCCGAAGCCGGTGGAACCACGGTAATTCACCTGCAGCACCGCATAGCCACGGTTGGCCAGCCATTGGCCGTACCCGCTGTAGCCATAGCTGTCGCGCGCCCAGGGGCCACCGTGCACCACCAACACCAGCGGCACCGGCTTGTCGACTTTGCCGTCCGCATTGGCATCCGCGACCTTGGGCAGCGTCAGGTAGCTCACCAGATTCAGGCCATCGCGCGCCTTGATCTCCTGCGGCCACTGCTTCACCAGCGGCTTGCCCTCCAGCGCGGGGCGCGCGCCGAACAGCTTGGTCAGCTTGCCGCCATTGGCACGGTCATAGCGGTAGTACAGCACCGGCTGCTCGGCGGCCGAATACGCCACGATCCAGGTCTTGTCGTCCAGCGTGCGCGAGTTGATCGAAATGTCGCCGGGGCCGATCTCTTTCAGCTTCTTGAGGTCGGCACTGATGGTGTCATCCAGTGGCTTCCATTCTTCACGCAGATAATCAACCGCTACCGCCTGCACCTTGCCGGTGCTCGGGTCGTACAGACCGTCGCTGATGTCGGCGCGGGCGTCTTCGGCGACCAGCGTGCGTTGGCCGCTGGTGGTATCCATGGCAAACAGCGCGGAGGTATCACGATTGCGTGAGTCGAACAGATACAAGGTGCTGCCGTCGGTGGTCATGCCCGCCGGCCCGGTGGTGAGGCCGTCTTCAAACGGAATCTCGTCGATCTTGCTCCAACCGCCCTTGCCATCCGGTTTCAGAATGTCGCTGCCGCCGTCATCGCGCGAACGCGTGGCATAGCGCACCTGGTAGTTGGCGTCAGCCACGTAGCTGGACAGGTCGTGGGTGTTCTTCACCACTTCCGTGCGCTTGCCGGTGGCCAGGTCGACGCTGTACAGGTCGTGCCACTTGGGGTCGCGATCATTCATCGACACCAGCACGGCGTCTGGTTTCAGATGGCTCAAACCCACCACTTCGGCGCGGGTCTTCGGGAACGGAGAAAGGTCCTTCTCCGCACCGCTGTTCACGTCCACGGCGAAAGCATGGAAGTCTTCGTCGCCGCCGGTGTCGCGCAGGTATACCAGAGTGCCGGGACGGTAACTCCAGAAGTGATTGCGGATGCCGCGCGAGGCATCCTTGGTTACCGCTTTGGCCGCGTTGATGTCGTTGGCCGGGGCGACCCACACATTCAGCACGCCGTTCACCGGCGCGATCCAGCTGATGAACTGGCCGTCCGGACTGAGCTGCACAGAAACACGCTCCGGGTTGCCGAACAACGCGTCACGCGGAATGAGTTCCGGTTCGGCGGGTGCTGCAGTGGCGGATGGAGCCGCGGCAGTTCCGTCGCCGGGGGTGGATTCAGAAGCCGGCTTGCAGCCGGCCAAGGCAAGAACAACAGCAGAAACCAACAACGTAGTGCGCATGACCTGCTCCTTTGGATGCGACGCTGGGGATTCAACCGACAAGGGCGCGGCCCGACATGCACAGCAGCGAAGCACGCGCTTGACCGAGTGTGACCGCCATGACCGCGGCCAACAATAGGCACGAAGTCACGCTTCGATCAGCGACAGGCCTCCGGTAATGCGGCCACGGTCTTGACCACCACCGGTTCCGCCGCCCGGCCTACTGCGGCATCCAGTTCACCTCCCACCTTTCCATGCTGCGCAACCAACGCCCGCTCGCACGCGTGGCGCACCTGAAGCCGACCGTTGCTGCGCACAGCCGCACAGCGCCAGTCGCTGTCGCCGAGTGGCAACACCGTATAGACCACGCTGTTGCATGCATCGTCGGCCCTTTCCGGCAAACTCCGGTCGCCATGGTCGACCGGCACCGAACGGCGCGAAGGATCGAAATAGCTGTCTGGAAAGCTGCGCGCATACAGCGCAGGATCGACGCCCTGCCCGTCCGGACCCGCACCGGGCAGACGCAGCAGCCCATCACAGGGTGTTGCGTCGGCCTGGCGCTGGATGAAACGATACAGTGGCTGGTCCATATCCGGGTGTTCGGCGGTGACCTCGCTGACCGCGTGCAGGATCGGAAGGTTTGCGCGGTTGGCCATCCGCGCCATCGCCCCCTTTTCCGCGTGGACGCAGCGGTCACGCACGGTGGCGACGACCAGGAATACCACGTCATCGCGGAACGCTTTGTTGGCCTGCATCTGCTGCGCGATCCGCCCATCCACCAGCGAAGGTACCGTTGCCGGCAAGGCGACAGGAGCGGCCGGCAGTGGTCCGTTTCCGGAATTACCCAACAGCCACATTGCTGCCGCCGTACCGGCCAGCCCCAAGGCCACTGCCACGCGATCCATGCGAACCTGGTCATCCGCTGACCGGTGTCAGTGTGGCCTCGGCAGCGTCGTAGGACGCACTGGCGATATCCGCGTCAAAACGTTTCACCCGCAGTGTGCCGTGCAGCCGGTACGGGTCCGACAGATCCCCCATTGCCAGTGGCGCACGCAGCGATACATGGATGATCTGGTTCGGGGGCGGCGGCGGCACGTGGATGCACGCGCCATAGAACGGGACGAACAACGCCTCGTTGACCCGTCCGGCGTCATCGGTGCCCAGCGGCACGATGAAGCCATCCAGATCAACGGTACGTCCGTCCACGCCGTCCATCACTTCCGACGAGCCGAACTGTTTGGCCCGCTGCGGGCTGGAGTGGTCAATCGGCTGGGTGGGCAAGGTGCCAGCACCGCTGTCATCGATCAGGCCACCCACGCCCTGCATGCCATTGCCGCGTACCAGGCCGATCTGAGGCGGTGGCCGCTGGAAGCTCCGGTCCTCCGGCATCAGCACCGACCAGCTTGTAATGGGCCCGGCATCGACAGGTGCGGAAGACGCAGCCGGCACATCGGCCGGTGCTGCAGGTGCCACCGGTGCCGCCTCCGGCGTTGGCGTTGGCGTTGGCGTGCAGGCCGCCAGAGTCCACACGCTGCAAACCAGAAGAACTACGGAATTACGGTTCATACGGCCTCAGTACTGCATCGCCCATGGTGTACGCCGACCCGGCCAGGTCACTCTGCTGCCGCTGCGCGGTCAGTGTGCCGGCAAGGAAGACCGGCGCGTAGATATCCGGCATCGCAACGGGCACCTTCAACACTACGTGCACGATCTGGTTCGGTGGCGGTGGTGGCACGTGGATGCAAGCTCCGTAGTACGGAACAAACAGGAACTCGGTGAGCCGGCCGTCCTGCGTGTTGGCCAGGGGCACCACGTATCCGGGCAGGCGGATGGGGTGACCCAGCACCGTTGCCACGGTGTTGTAGGTGCCGAACTGTGCCATGGCCTGTTCGCCGTCATGCGAGACCTCGGGGCCATCACCCCGCTGCATTGCCTCCAGCTCCGCCTTCGGCATCATCTCAAGCCAGTCCAGCTCACGCTCGGCCTCGGTGCCGCCCGACTGGGCGACGGCGGGCGTCGCCGCCTGCGCGGTCGCCGCTCCGCCGGCCTGCGCCGGGTGCTTTCCCTGGCAGGCAGTCAACGCCAGCATTGCCACGCATGTAAACAGCAATCGCATGTTCAAGCTCCTGGAGCCAGGCCATCGGCCAGGGTTCGCCGATAGGCCAGCCACGCTGGTACCAGACCGGCCACCGCACTGATGACCAGAATCGCACCGACCCATAGCAGCTCGCGGGCATCTGGCCAGATATGTGTGATCGAAAGTCCGAAGTTCGCCAGTGCCCAGCTGCGTCCGAGCAGGCTGGCCAGCACCAGCGCACCCAGGCCCAATGCGCAGGCCATGGCACTGGTGGCCACCGCCTCGACCACCAGCAGGCCGGCGATGTAGCGCGGATGCGCGCCGGTGGCCCGCAGCACCGCCATTTCACGCCGGCGCTCCTGCAGGGTGGAGACCAGCAGCGCCACCAGCGACACCATGCCCAGCAGCACCACCATGCCACTGATCAGCTGCAGCGCCTTTTCCGCCGTGCCCAGCGACTGCCACAGCTGCTGCAGGGTGACACCCGGCAGAATGGCCATCATCGCTTCGTCCGGGTACTCATTGATGCGTCGCTGCACCGAGAAGGTGGCGATGCGTGAGTCCAAGCCCAGCATGAAGGCAGTGATGCTGGTCGGAGTGAGGTCCAGATGACGTGCATCCTCCGCACTGACATGCTGCCCCGGCAGCTGCACGCCCGTACGCCAATCCACGTGGATGGCCTCGATGGCCGCCAACGACACCAGTACCGAGGAGTCGACCGGTGTGCCGGTACGCTGCAGGATGCCGCGGATCCGGAACGGCTTGTCGCTGTGCCTGGCCAGCGTGATGGCACCCGTGCCATGGGCCAGAACGATCGGGTCACCCGGCTTCAGCTTCAACGCCTGCGCCACCTCGGCTCCGACCACCGCGTCGTACAGATCATCGAAGGGCTGGCCCTGGGCGAACGCCAGCGCATGCCCGGCACCGTAACGATAATGTGTGAAGTAGTCCGGCGTGGTACCCACCACCCGGTAGCCGCGATAGGAGTCGCCCAGCGACAGCGGCACTGCCCACTTCACATGTGGCAGTCCGGTCAGATCCTCATAGGTCTGCCACGATACGTTGTTGGTCGGGTCACCAATGTGGAACACCGAGTACAGCAGCAGATTCACCGGCCCCGAGCGTGCGCCGACAATCAGATCGGTTCCAGACACCGTGCTGGCGAAGCCTTCGTGCGCCTGCGTGCGCACCCGCTCCACACCGAGCAGCAGCACCACGCTGAGCATGATCACCAGCACGGTCAGGCTCACGCTCAATGCGCGGCTGCGCAGGCTGGCCCAGGCCAACTTAAACATGGGCAGCCTCCACGCGGTTCACCTGCTCCAGCACGATCACCCGGTCGAACAGAGGGTCCAACGTATCGTCATGACTGACCACCACGGCCGTGGTCCCGGTCGCACGACACTGCTCGAACATCAACTGCAGAAACGCGGTTGCTGCGCTGCGATCCAGCGCGGAAGTGGGCTCGTCGGCCAGCAACACTCCGGGGCGGCCGATCAGGGCGCGCGCGGCCGCCACGCGCTGCTGCTGGCCCACGCTCAAGCTGCCGGCGCGTCGATGGACCAAGGCCGGATCCAGCTGCAGCGCCGCCATCAGCCGCTGTACTTCAGACGCGGTCGCACCGCCGACCCGCGCACTGCGGGCACGCGAGAAACGCAGCCCCAGTGCGATGTTGTCGAAGACATCCAGGAACGGCAGCAGATTGAACTGCTGGAAGATCACCCCGAGGTGCTCGGCGCGGAAGCGATCGCGGGCAGCCCCACCCAGCGCATCCAGCCGCTGCCCGGCCACCTCCACATGCCCGGTGTCTGCGCGCAGAACGCCAGACAACAGCCCTGACAGCGTGCTTTTTCCGGAGCCACTGGCTCCGCGCAGCAGCAACGTGCTGCCTGCCGCCACCGTCAGTTCGGGGATATCCAGCACCGGTTTGCCGCGATAGCTGAAGAACACGTCATGCAGCCGGATGACAGGGTCCGCGGTCACCGTGCCAGCTCCACGCGTTGCTGGCTGGTTGTCAGCTCGCTGCGCGTCTGCCCGTTCGGGCCAAGCGCATTCACCACCACCTGGTGGAGCCCGGAAAACTGCGTCGGCAAGGTGATGTCGACCCAGCGCAATGCAGCAGGCTGGCTGCAGCGCAGGCGCACCGAAGCAGTGAATCCGGCATGGTGGTGCTCGCCGGCCTTCGAGGCCGGCACCGCAGCGCTGAAGCCTTCCGCCGAACCCTGCGCATCCTCACGGCGGCAACCGGCTGCGGTGGGCGTTGAAACCCAGGTGCCCGCCTTGAGGATGCCCAGCGCCTTGGCCAATGCCGCGCGCTCAGCCTCGCTCGCTGGCGGGCGCTCGAAATCCAGGATGCCCATGCCCGGCGCGGTGAGCGCCAGCTCCAGAACCGGCCCGTCCACGGCCAGATCCACATTGGCCTGGCCATGCACATGGGCATCGTGGTGGCGAGGGTCATGCGCCATGGCGGCCGGCGCGACAAGCATCAAGGACAGCAACACTGCGTTTTTCATGGGGGATCGTTCAATACTGATACACTATAACATTATGGAACAGAACTCCCACACCACGGCAAGGACCGTGCCCCGTCCCCGCTCCCCTCGCAGCTGGCATTCACGTTTGGACCTGCTCGGGGCCGGGATATCCCTCGCCTGCACCCTGCATTGCATCACCCTGCCGCTGCTGCTGGCCTTTGTACCGGCGGCGATGATGGCGCTGCGCTCGTTTCAGCACCCCGCCCATGGCCTGATGACGGTGCTGCTGACCCTGTCGCGCTGGGAATGGGCGTTCGCCCTGGTGGCCTCCGCGCTGGCGCTTTCCAGCACCGCCGCCGGATGGCTGCGACATCGCCACCGCCTGGCGCCCGGGTTTGCGGCGGTGGGTGCCGTGCTGCTGATCGCCTCGGCGCTGTACCTGCCACTCAAGGAATCCCTGGTCGGCCACAGCGTCGCCACCGTCGTCGGCGGCAGCCTGCTGGCGGCCGCCCATCTCGGCAACCGCCGCGCGCTACGCAATGCGCGCGGCGTGGCCGTGGTGGCCGGGGTCAGTCCTTGACCACCGGCAGCACGATCGCACTGGGCGTATCCGCACCGAAGTACACCCGCTGGGTCGCCTTCACATAGTCGCCGGCCCTGCCATCGAAGATGTTAGGCACATAGTGCTGCGGGTTGCGGTCGTACAGCGGGAACAGCGTTGACTGCACCTGCACCATGATGCGATGGCCCGCCTTGAAGGTGTGGTTCACGTTCGGCAGCCCGAAGCGGTAACGCTCAACCTTGTCCGGCTGCAGCGGCTGCGGCTGGGCCAGGCTGTGCACATACCGGCCGCGGAAGATCTCGATACCCACCGGCAACTCATAGCCGGCCATGTCCGGCGTATAGGTATCGCCGTCCGGGTACACGTCCACCAGCTTCACCACCCAGTCGCTGTCGGTGCCGCTGGTGGCTGCGAACAGGTCCACCTGCGGCGCGCCCATGATGTGCACGTCCTTCTCCAGCGGCGGGGTCTGGTACACCAGCACGTCGGTGCGGTCACTCACGAAACGCTGGTCGTGCACCAGCCACGGCTTCCACACGTCCGCATCGTTGGCGTGGATGGGGCGCGGCACGAACGGTACCGGCTTGGCCGGATCGGAGATGTAGCTGTCATTGCCCTCTGCGGACGGCGCGGTGAACCCCAGCGAGAATTTCTGCCCAAGATAGAGCGGCGTGGGTGCGCCCATCGGCCAGCGCGGCGAAGCGTCCCACTGGTTGGTACCGGTGCGGTAGGTCAGCGCCTGCGGAATGTGCGGGTCCGGCGCGCCCTTCAGGTAGTGGTCCAGGAACGGCTTCATGTAGCGGGTGCGGAACTCCAGCGCGGTGTCGCCCGGATACTTCAGCGCACCCAGGCTGTCGCCCTGGTAGTTCACCTGCGAATGACGCCACGGCCCGATCACCAGATGCAGCTTGTCCTTGGCACCCGGCTTGTCCTTCAGCGCCTCGTACACCGCCGGTGCGCCGTAGCTGTCCTCCTGGTCCCACTGCCCCACCACCAGCATGGTGGGAACTTTCAGCGGTCGCGCCGCCATCCATTTGTCCACCGCCTGCTCGGACCAGAACGCGGTGTAGGCCGGGTTCTGCGACAGCTTCTGGTAGAACGGGAAGCCGTCCACGCCATAGGCCCGTGCGTAATCGCCGGCGGAGCCGGCGCGCAGATACTTCAGGTAGTCATCTCCTGGACCCGACGGCACCGGGCCGTTGTCATTTGCGTTGGTCATCTGCCCGGTGAAGTAGCCCAGGCCGATCTGCCGGAACGCGCCATTGTGGAACCAGTCGTCTCCGCGCCACCCGTCCACCATCGGGCTCTGCGGCACCGACGCCTTCAGCGCCGGATGCGGGTCGATGGTGGCCACCAGCGCGGTGAAGCCCACATAGCTGGAACCGGTGATGCCCACCTTGCCGTTGCTTTCCGGCACGTTCTTCACCAGCCAGTCGATGGTGTCGTAGGCATCGGTGGCGTGGTCGATGCCGGTGTCGTTGAGCGGGCCACTGATCGGCCGGTTGGCAATGTAGACGCCTTCACTGCCGTTGCGGCCACGCACATCCTGATAGACGCGGATGTAGCCGTCGTTGACGAACGCGGCATCCATCAGCGGCAGGATGTCGTCGATATGCTGGCTGGGCAGTCGCGAGGTGGTCTTGGCCGCGTTATACGGCGTGCGGCTGAGCAGGATCGGCCCGTCATGGGTGCCTTTCTTGAACACGATCACGGTGTACAGCTTCACCCCGTCCCGCATTGGCACCATTTCCACCCGGCGCACGTAGTCGGCCTGGGGGCGGACCGTCTGGTAGCCAGGGTTCATGTCCGGGGTCATCGGCGTGACCGGTGCGGTCTGTGCCCAGGCCAGCGGGGTCAGCAGCGCCAGCGCCAGAGCGGCGGCCAATGGGGCGCGCGACCGACCGGCGCGCGGCGAACTCAGCGACAACGTCATGCAGAACCTCGTTGCAGGGTGTTATTTTCTAACAACTATGCGCCGCGTATCGGGCGGTTCCCATATGCCGTTGGTCACCCGCCGCGATACCCTTCTGCCATTCACGCACCTGCCCCGCCCATGCCCCGCGCCCTCCTTCCCGTCTCCAATCCCGATCAACTGGCCTATCGTCTGCTGCTGGATAGCGACTGGGCCGAAGCCGGAGGACTGGCGCAGGCACCGACCGAACTGCGGGTGCTGCTGACCACCCTGTTCGACTCGCCGGAGCCGCTGTGGCTGGCCTGGGGAGCACAGGACAAACACTTCTTCTTCAATGACGCCTACCTGCCGCTGCTGGGGGACAAACTGCACGGGGCGATGGGAAGCGCGCTTCCCCAGGTATGGAGCGACGTCTGGGCGGACGTGGGCGCCGCCATCGATGATGCGTTTGCCGGCACCCACCGCAGTTTCCGCAACCTGCCGCTGCAGATGGATCGCGATGGCTCGTTGAAGGAAACCTACTGGACGTTTTCCTATTCGCCGCTGCGGCTGCTGTCTGGCGAGGTCGCGGGCATCTTCTGCGTGGTCAGCGAACAGACCGAACAGGTGCAGCAGAAGAATCTGCATACGCGACAGGTGGAGGCGATCACCGAACAGGCGCGAGAAGCCCACCTGGAACTGGTGCGCGCCCGCGAGCAGCTGCGCCAGGCGCAGAAGCTGGAGACCATGGGGCAGCTCACCGGCGGCGTCGCGCATGACTTCAACAATCTGCTGCAGGTGATTGGCGGCTCGGTGGACATGCTGCAGCACACGCTGCCCGCCGATGCTCCCCAGCAGCGCTACGTGACCGCCATCGGCTCGGCCGCGGACCGCGCCGGCAAACTCACCTCGCATCTGCTGGCGTTCTCGCGCCGGCAGAGCCTCACCCCCGAGGTGTTCGACATCCGCGAAAGCGTTCGCGCCCTGTCTGACATCGTAACCACGGTACTGGGTGCGCGCATCCGCGTGGACGTGCTTCTGCCGGAGGCACCGCTGCATGTACTGCTTGATCGCAATCAGCTGGATACCTCGTTGATCAACATCGCCGTCAACGCGCGCGATGCCATCGTGGGCCAGGGAACGGTCACGATTTCCGTTTCCAAGGTCAGCACCATTCCTTCCGTGCGACAGTCCGCCCCGCTGCTGGGCGACTATGCCGCCATCAGCGTCACCGACAGCGGACAGGGCATTGCACCAGAAGTGCTCAGTCGTATCTTCGAACCCTTCTTCACCACCAAGGGCGTGGGCGCCGGTACCGGGCTGGGGCTGAGCCAGGTGTTCGGCTTCGTCAAGCAATCGGAAGGCGAAGTCGATGTGCGCAGCACGGTTGGCGAAGGCACGACCTTCACCTTGTACCTGCCGATGACCCTGGCCGCCGCCAGCAACGCTGCCGTAGCTTCATCGCACCGCCTGGCCAGTGGCACCGGGCTTACCGTGCTGGTGGTGGAAGACAACGTGGATGTCGCTGCCTTCGCTACCAGCGCACTGGCAGAGCTGGATTTCAACGTGGTGCTCGCCCGCAATGCCACTGAAGCACTGGCCGAACTGGAGCGTGATGCCGGGCGCTTCCAGGTCGTGTTCTCGGATGTGGTCATGCCGGGGGTCAACGGCCTGGAGCTGGCCCGGCGCATCCGTGCCGCCCATCCGGGTTTGCCAGTGATTCTGACCAGCGGCTACAGCGAACTGCTGGCCAGCGACCCGAATCACGGCTTCACGCTGCTGCGCAAACCCTATTCGCTGAAGCAGTTGGCCAGTGCATTGGCGCAGGCCACGCAATAGTCGCGGGCGGTTTGATCCGGATCAAGGTGCGTCTCCCTTTGCCCCGTCACCATCAAGGTGTCGAACTGAAAGGGGGAAGCACCATGCTGCTGGGATTGGACGCACAGATCTGGCTCGCCCTGGGCTTCGTACTCGCCGTGCCGGTCGGCGTGGTAGGCCTGCTGAAACTTTGCCTGCGCCGCCGCGGCGGCCTACCCGCAGGCTGGGGCGCAGCGCTCGTGCTATTCATGGCCGGCTGCTGCTCAGTCGCCATGATCCTCGACAAAGTAGCGTAGAGCCGGGCTTGCCCGGCTGCTCCACACGCTACACGCCAAAACCCCCAACCGGCTCCGTCTCAAACCGCTCACCAAACCCGGTGATGTGCGGCCTGGCCCGCGCAATCGCGTCCTGCACACCCGGCAGCGCCAACGACGCCCGGTGCAGTTCCGCACTGTCCCACACTTCGCTTATCCAGATCGCATCCGCGTCAACGGGGTCACGCGCCACGATGTAACTGCGGCACCCGGGCATGCCATCGGTCCCCTCCAGCAGAATCGCAATCACCGCGTCACGCTGGCCGGGCGCGGTCTTCATCTTGCCAATCAGTCCGTACATGGAATGCCTGCCTCAAGTGCGAGCCCCGATGATGCGCCACTGGGCGGTAGCGATCAATCCACTAGCGTTGCTGACGCAGCCACTCCACCGCAGCCTGCCGCGTACGATCACCTACGCCCAGCTCGCGCACCGTTTCATCTGGCACCAGTGGCTTGCCATCGCCCCTCCCGTTCCGATCCACGAACAGGGAGCCGGTCAGCTGCAGCACCGTGCCATCGGCAAGCCGGTGATGACCTGCGTGGCTTCGTCATAGAGCTTGATCCCGCTGACGCCCGTAGACGCCGAACGGGCATGGGGTACGAGACGCACGCCCTCAACGGAGAACCGCGCACCGGGGTGGCCGCCGAAACTCAATTCGATCAATCGCGTGGATGCCGGCACGTCCAATGGCAGGCTCAGGCCTGAAAGGTCTGCAGGGGCCTGGATGCGCTGCTGGTTTCGATCCAGCTTCCTGAGTCCGTCGAAAGCCACCACCGAAACCTTCATTTCACCGGCTTCGAGCACGCCCTTCTCTACTTCAAGCGTGTAATGGGCCACGCTGCCGGCTTCGCGCTGTACGGCAAAACGATACCCGCACGCCCTTGGGCGCGCGTCCACGGTGATCGTTGCGCCGTGCGCCGTGACAGGCGACGCGGCGAACGAGCGGGTGCAGTTGCTGCCGATGTCCTGGACGCCTTCCCGCCAAGGCTTGTCGATGTGACAGGCGAGCCAGCCAAACAGTGCAGCCGCAATGAACGCGATGCAGCAGGCCAGCCCGATGACGATGCGCTTGAAGCGGGGCGCGGAAACACTTTGGTTGTGCGACATATCCATCCATGGAGAGAAACAGAATCACTGCTGATTTGATTACATGCGTCGCAGATCTGGAAGGCCGGCCCACGGCCGGCGCTACCGAATCGGTCCGTTTGCATAGCGCCATGCTACGGATTCCCGCAGCTGCTGCACCATATGTTCCAGAAACACCCGCACACGGGGGGCCAGCTGTTTCCCAGAGCCATGCACCGCGCTGAGCGGTGACGTCGCCAACGCGAAGTGCGGCAGCACCTCCACCAGCCGACCGCTATCGAGGTCTTCGGCCACATCCCAGATCGACTTGCGGGCGATGCCCGCGCCCTGCACCGCCAGCACCTGGGCGGCATCGCCGTCGTCGCACAGGGTGGTGGCCACCAGCGGAAACGCCACGGTGCCGCCTGCTCCGGCGAACAGCCACTGCGTCACCGGTGGGCTGCCGGAGGCGATCAGGTCGTGATCGCGCAGATCCTCGATGCACCGCGGCACGCCACGACGACACAGGTACTCCGGTGCCGCGCACAGAATGCGGCGGTTCGGGGCCAGCTCCCGGGCCACCAGCCGCGAGTCGTCCAGGGCCCCGTAGCGCAGCGCCAGTTCCACGCCATCGCCGATCAGGTCCACCAGCTCATCCCGTAACGACAGGTGCACCCGCACCCCGGGATGCGCCCGCTGGAAGCTGCGCACCGCGGGCACCACATGGCGGCGGCCGAATCCATTGGGTGCGGTGAGCTTGAGCACACCGGCCACCACGTCCTGGCGTTGCTCCAGCGCCGCCTCAGCCGCGTCGACTGCCTCCAGCACCCGGCAGCAATGTTCGTGGAACAGCACGCCTTCGTCGGTCAACGACGCGCGCCGCGTGCTGCGGTTGAGCAGGCGCACCTGCAGCCGCCGCTCCAGCGCGGTCAGCCGTTTGCTCACCACCGCCAGTGACACCCGCAGCTCACGGGCGGCCGCCGAAAGACTTCCGCCCCGCACGATGCGGTCGAAGGTGCGCAGCTCCCCCAGGTCTTCGATCACGCGCGATGTTTCCTTTCAGGCAAGAGTACCTTTCCGATATTGCCATTCCGGAAACAGCCGCGCATCCACACAATGTGTCCATTCATGCCTGCCGGGGAGCGGTTGGCCGTACCGACGTGAATGCGCACGCGGTCGCGACAGGACTCGCGCCATGCTGTGCCCTAGCCACCCCCCACAGGTAGCCAGACCATGACCGATGCATCCGGCAAGGGCGGACCCACGCTCAGCCGCCGCCGTTTTTTCCAGGGCTTGACCCTGATTCCCGTCGCCGCGGCCCTGCCCGGCTGCGGACCCACCCCGACCACTGCAGAGCCTGCACAGACGGGCCCGGCCCCGGACTACACCCCGCAGTACTTCAGCGCCACCGAGTGGACCTGCGTCACTGCGATCTGCGACCGGCTGATCCCTTCCGATGAAACCGGCCCCGGTGCCGTGGAATCAGGTGTGCCTGAGTTCCTCGACCGTCACATGCAGACCCCTTACGCCGCCGGCGCGATCTGGTACATGCAGGGGCCGTTCCTGGAAGCACCCAGCGAGTTTGGCTACCAGGGCAAGCTGGCGCTGCGCGAAATCATCAAGATCGGCCTGGGTGCATTCGACGCACACTGCCGCAAGGCCTTCGATGGCAAGACCTTCGCGGAGCTGGACCACGCCCAGCAGGAAACCCTGCTCAAGGCCGCTGAGGGCGGCAAGCTGGAGCTGGAAGGCATTTCCAGCAAGCTGTTCTTCTCCAACCTGCTGGGTGAGGTGAAGAACGGTTACTTCGCCGACCCCAAGTACGGGGCCAACCGCAACATGGGGGCCTGGAAGATGATCGGCTACCCCGGCATGCGCGCGGACTATCTGGACTGGATCGGGGTGCGCGACAAGGCGTACCCGTTGGGACCGGTGGATCTGGCAGGGCGCAGGGGCTGAAACGAATGGCAATCACGAAACCGAAAGTCGACGCGGTCATCGTCGGCATGGGTTGGACCGGGGCGATCCTGGCCAAGGAACTCACCGACGCCGGCTTGAACGTGGTCGCGCTGGAACGTGGCGGTGACCGCGATACCCAGCCCGACTTCGCCTACCCGAAGGTGGTGGATGAGCTGGAGGGTTCGGTGCATCGCCGTTACCTGCAGAGCCTGTCGCAGGAAACCGTCACCATCCGCCACAAGCCGTCTGACACCGCGGTGCCGTACCGGCAGATGGGCTCGTTCAAGCCCGGTACGGGCGTGGGCGGTGCCGGCAGCCACTGGTCCGGCGCGCACTTCCGCCCGCTGCCGGAGGACATGGCCCTGCGCAGCAATGTAGAGCAGCGCTACGGCAAGAACTTAATTCCGGCCGACATGACCATCCAGGACTTCCCGGTCACCTACGCCGAGCTGGAGCCGCACCTGCACATGTTCGAGCTGGTCTGCGGCACGTCCGGCAAGGCCGGCGTGATCAACGGTGTGGTCCATGAAGGCGGCAACCCGTTCGAGGGCTCGCGTTCCTCCGAGTACCCGCTGGGCCCGAACCCCAACTACCTGGGTGGCGAGCTGTTCTATAAGGCTGCAAAGGAAATGGGCTGGCACCCCTACCCCATTCCCGCGTCCAATGCCTCCGGCCCATACGTGAACCCGTACGGCTGCCAGCTCGGTCCGTGCAACGCCTGCGGCTTCTGCAGCGACTACGGCTGCCTGAACTACTCCAAGGCCAGCCCGAACGCCTGCATCCTTCCGGTGCTGCGCCAGCGCCCGAAATTCGAGCTGCGCACCCACTCGCAGGTGCTCAAGGTCAATCTGGACAGCACGGGCAAGAAGGCCACCGGCGTGACCTATCTGGACGCGCAGGGTCGCGAGGTCGAGCAGCCGGCCGACCTGGTGCTGCTGTGCGCGTTCCAGCTGTACAACGTGCACCTGATGCTGCTGTCCGGCATCGGCCAGCCCTACGACCCGGAATCCAACACCGGCACTGTGGGCCGCAATTACTCGTACCAGAACCTCAACCGCGTGGTGCTGTTCTTCGACAAGGACGTGCAGGCCAACGGCTTCATTGGCATCGGCGGTGCCGGCACCACCATGGACGACCTCAACGGCAACCAGCTGGACAACGCCAAGGCCGGCTTCGTCGGTGGCGGCCTGGTCTGGGCGCGCCAGCCCGGTGCCGGCCCGGTGCGCGGCATCAACGTGCCGAAGGGCACGCCGGCCTGGGGCGCGGAGTGGAAGAAGGCCGCGGCCGACAACTTCCGCCACAACTTCTACTACGAGGTGCAGGGTGCGTGCATGGCCTACCGCCAGCACTACCTCAGCCTGGATCCGACCTACAAGGACAGCTTCGGGCGTCCGCTGCTGCGCATGACCTTCGACTGGCACCCGAACGAGATCAAGGCCTCGCAGTTCTTCGTCGGCAAGGCGATGGAGATGAGCCAGGTGTTGAACCCGCTGTCGATGAGCGGCGATGCCAAGAAGGACGGCGAGCGCTACAACATCACCAAGTACCAGAGCACGCATACCTGCGGCGGCGCGATCATGGGTGCGGACCCGAAAACCTCCGCACTGAACCGCTACCTGCAGAGCTGGGACGTCTCCAACGTGTTCGTGATCGGGGCCAATGCGTTCCCGCAGAACAACGGCTACAACCCGACCGGCCTGGTCGGCGGGCTGGCGTACTGGGCGGCCACCGCCATCCGTGAGAAGTACCTGCCCGATCCGGGCCCGCTGGTCCAGGCCTGAGGAGACGCCGATGAAAAAGCTGCTCCTCTGGATTGTGGTGCTTGCGGTGCTGGTGCTGCTGGCGGCACTGGCCTACGCGTACATTCCCACCAAGACGCGCGTGCTGGCCGACGGCCCCGCGCCCGATGCCGCATTGATCGAGCGTGGCCGTTACCTCGCCGTCGCCGGCGACTGCACGGCCTGCCATACCCGACCCGGCGGCAAGCCGTTCGCCGGCGGGCTGCCGGTGGCGTCGCCACTGGGCAACATCTACAGCACCAACATCACCCCGGACAAAACCAACGGCATTGGTGCGTACTCGCTGGATGATTTCGACCGCGCGGTACGTCATGGCATCACTCCGGACGGTCGCACGCTGTACCCGGCCATGCCCTACCCGTCCTATGCGCGCATCACCGACGACGACGTACGCGCTTTGCACGCCTACTTCCTGCATGGCGACATTGCCCCGGTCAACGAAGCCAACCGCGCGGCGGAGATCCCGTGGCCGCTGTCGATGCGCTGGCCGCTGGCGATCTGGCGCAAGACCTTCGCGCCCGATGCGGACGCGGTGGCATTCGATGCCAGCAAGTACGGCGACCCGCTGCTCGCCCGCGGTGCGTACCTGGTGCAGGGCCTCGGCCATTGCGGCAGCTGCCACACCCCGCGTGGTTTCGCGCTGCAGGAGAAGGCGCTGGATGAGTCTGGTGAGGCGTACCTGAGCGGTGGGCAGATCATCGACGGCTGGAACGCGGTGAACCTGCGTGGCAACGAGGCCGACGGCCTCGGCCGCTGGAATGCGCAGGACATCGTCGACACCCTGCAGACCGGCCGCAACGCCCACACCGCTGTGATCGGCACGCCGATGGCCGACGTGGTCCGCCACAGCACCCAGCACCTGACCGAGGAAGATCTGCGCGCGATGGCGGCGTATCTGAAGCAGCTGCCGGCGGCGACGCATGATCCGTCGTCCTATGCCGTCAACGACGCAACCGCGAAGAAGCTGCAGGCGGGCATCAACGACAGCCGCGGCGCAGAGTTGTTTGTGGACAATTGCGCCGCTTGCCATCGTACCGATGCCACCGGCTACAAGGACGTGTTCCCGACCGTGGCCGGCAATCCGACCGTGCTGGCGGAAGACCCTACGTCGGTGATCCGCCTGCTGCTGCACGGCAGCGAGCTGCCCTCCACCGCCAAGCGGCCGTCGAACCTCGGCATGCCCGGGTTTGCGGATCGCCTGAGCGATGAAGAGATAGCCCAGCTGGCCACCTACATCCGCCAGGAGTTCGGCAACAAGGCGGGCCCGGTTACCGCAAAGCAGTCTGCCGTGGTGCGCCGTCACCTTGAGGAAGAAGCCAAGGCGAGAAAGGACGCGCACGACCCCACCACCGCAGAATCCGCCGACGCCCCGTAGGGATGCGCCATGCGCGTCCGCCGGCCAACCGCACAATCCGGGTTGGCCGGCGGTGGCGGCGGCACTTCATTCATCGGCAGGCGTCTTGCGACCGCCTCTACCAATGCCTCACACACCCATGCGGCGTGTGTGGTTCACCCGGCTCCCAGCATGGCCTGGATGCGCGCCACCACGCGATCACGCGTGTCCGCATCCAGCTTCCCGCCATACATCGCCTCATAGATCCAAAGACCATCGGCCGCCAGCCGCGCCACAAACGCGTTCAGCGCTTCGGCGCTCTTGTCCCCCGCCTCCGGCACCCCAGGTGCCCAACGCGCCATCGCGTCCGACCACGGCGCACGCACGGCATCGGGCGGCACCGATTCCAGCATGAACATCAGCTCCGCCCTGGTGGCACTCATGGCCGAGACCCGGATGAAGGCCTGGTGCCGCTCATGCTGGGTGGTCTGGTCCGCTGGCTTGCCCGCCAGCGCCTCCATCTGCGCTTCCCAGGTCTGCACCAGATGCGCATCAATCCCCTGCAACAGCGCCTCACGCGACGGAAAGTGATACAGCAGCCCGCCGCGGGTCAGCCCGGATTCGGCAGATACCGATTCAAAGGTGACAGCGCGCACGCCGTCGCGGTTGATCACGCGGATGGCGGCTTCAAGAATACGGGTGCGGTTGCTGGTTCTCATGCGCTCAATGTACGGGATTCATGCTGGCACCAGGACGTCCGGCGGGGCCGCGCAGCAGCCGGGTGGTGAGCCCCGCTCCCATGACCAGCACGACCACGATCACCCACAGCCCCCACGTGTAGCTGGTGTCATACGCGTTCCGCGCAGCATCCAGCCACGTGCCGTCGCCTGCTGACTGCGCCAGGTGCAACGCCGCCCCCAGGCCCTCGCGTGCTGCGGCCGGGATCGAACCATCCACCGGCAGACTCAGGCTGTACAGCGCCGCGCTCAGACTGCCGAGCACCGCCACCGCGAACAGGCCGCCAAACTCGTACGCCACCTCCTCCACCGATGACGCCATACCCACGCGGTGCGGCGGCACGTTGCTGATGATCGCCGTTGATGCCACGGAGATCGCCGCACCGGTGCCGACGCCGGTCAGGGCCATGCCGGCTATTACCCAGGGCAAGCCATGCTGGATACCGAGCGCGACCATGGCGACGCCGGCAGCCGCGCAGGCCAGGCCGCCGCTGATCAGTGGACGGTAACCCACCCGGTGCAGGAACCCGCCGCCGAGCAGCGCGCTCGGCAGTGCGCCCAGCGCGGCAACCGACACCAGCAGGCCGGCGTTGAGCGGGGTGAACCCGGCCACCAGCTGGAAGCGCTGCGTCGTCAGCAGTTGCAGCCCGGCCAACGCAAACAGCGTGACGATGGCCGACAAGGTGCCGGCCATGAAGGCCGGATTGCCGAAAATGGCGAAGTCCAGAAGCGGATACCGCAACTGCCGCTGTCGGCGCACAAATGCCCACGCACCCAGCGCGGCAACCGCGAATGCGATGCCCCCAGTCGCCAGCGACGCTGGCGTGGCGATCAGCGACTTGATCGCCAGCACCAGGCCGGACAGCGTCACCAGCGCCAGCAATGAGGAAACAAGGTCCCACGGGCGCGTGGTATCGCGATGGCCCTGCGGAGCCAGCCACAGCGTGGCCGGCAGTGTCAGCAACACCACCGGCACGTTGATCAGGAACACCGCGCCCCACCAGAAGTGCTGCAGCAGCAGACCCCCGATGATCGGGCCCAGCGCGGCCCCGATCAGGGCCACGGATCCCCAGATGGCAATGGCGACGTTGCGCTCGCGTGGGTCCTGGAAGCTGAGGCCGATCAGGGCCAGGGTGGCCGGCATCATCGCGGCTGCACCGACTGCAAGGAAAGCGCGTGCGGCGATCAGCTGCTCGGGCGTTGACGAGAAAGCGGCGGCCAGCGAGGCGACGCCGAACAGCACCTGGCCGATCAGGAACATGCGGCGGTGGCCGATGCGGTCACCGAGTGTGCCCGCGCCAAGCAGCAGGCCAGCCATGACCAGTGGGTAGGCGTTGATGATCCAGAGAGACTGGCTTGGGCTGGCACCAAGGGCTTCGGTCAACGTGGGGAGTGCCGTGTACAGCACGGAGTTGTCGAGGGTGACCAGGAGCAGGCCGCCGGCGACGGTGAGGAGGAGGAGCCAGCGGCGGGTTGTGGTGATCGGGTTCATGGCGTTACTATACCGGATGTCCTGTATAGTTTTACGGCACAAAGCAGCCGGGCAAGCCCGGCTCTACGGGTTCACCGCAAACGGAAACAGCCCGCAGGTTTGGGGTTCAGGGTTGGCGGGGGGCGGTGAGCTGGTCGGCGAGGCCGCGGTAGATCGGTACCCGGCATACCAGGCCGGAGACGCCGCGGGCGATCAGTACTGTGGCCAGGATCGGCAGCAGCAGGTCGCCGCTGTCGGTCAGCTCCAGCGAGATCACGGCAGACGTCAGCGGGGCCTGGGTGACGCCGGTGAGGTAGGCGCACATGCCCAGCAGCACGAACGCGCGCGGATCCACCGCCGGCATCAGCACGGCCAGGTTATGGCCGATGCCGGCACCAACGGCGAGAGCCGGCGAGAACAAGCCGCCGGGAATTCCCGCCACATACGACGCCAGATTGGCCAACAGCTTCATCAGGCCAAACTCATGACCAACCATCGCCTGCCCCTGCACCAGGCTGCGTGCCTGCTCATAACCGGTGCCAAAAGCACCTTCGCCAAAGCCCAAGGCCAGCAGCACCACCACCAGACCGCAACCGGCAGCCAGCAGCACGGGATGGCGCTGCCGCAGTGCACCCAGCCAACGCGGACGCCCGACCACGGTCAGCAGGACCGCCTTTGCAAACACCCCACCGAGCAGTCCGGCCACCACGGCACACAGAAGAATGGCCACCCAGCCCTGCCCCAACGGCAGGCGCGCACTCACATGACCAAAATAGGTGTAGTTGCCCAGCATGCCGAGCGACACCACGCCGCCCACGATTACCGCGGTCAGCAACGTACCGGAGAAGCGGTGCTCGAAGCGACCACTCAGCTCTTCAATCGCGAACACGATGCCGGCCAGTGGTGTATTGAACGCCGCCGCGATACCAGCCGCACCGCCCGCCAGCAGAAAATGTGAAAGCTCGCGCGGGTCACGAAATCCGAACCAGCGTCCGAACAGGTACATCAGGCTGGCCCCCACATGCACGGTAGGCCCCTCACGCCCGACCGATGCACCGCCCAGCAGCGAAAGCGAGGTCAGCAACAGCTTTCCCGCTGAAACAGCCGGCGAAAGATTGACCTTGCGAAAATTCTCATCCGGCTTGTCGAGCGCGGCAATCACCTGCGGAATGCCGCTGCCACGTGTGGGACGCAGCGCACCTGCAGTAAGCCATGCCAGCAACGCGAAGATGCCCGGCGTAAGCAGCAGTGCCCAGTACGGCGAGTGCGCAATGATGCGCTGGAACACATGAAACGCGGCATCGCTGGCCTTGGCAAACACAATCGCCACCAATGCGACCACCACCGCCCCACCCCACAGCGCGGCGCGACGCCGCCACGCTTCGCTGAACACAAGTGCGGCCAGTCGCTGGCGCGTGCGATGCAGATCGATCATGCGTGAAAGTGTGACAACAGAATGCGCAACGATGAGGTGAAAATCTGGCGGTTTTATGCACAGAATCAGGCGAAATGCGGTGCTGTGTTTGGACTCATCACATGAATGAAGCTAGACTTGATCGCTTTCATTCGCAGAATGGAGGCACGGGACACAATCGTGCAATCACTTCCCCTTCTTGTCGCCGCGGCGATTTCAGCGCTTTCACTGGCGTCATACGCGGCGGAAAATCCCGAAAAATCCGACGGTACGCCCTACTTCAAGGCAGGCGGCGCAGTCCGCTTCAACTACGGCTGGCTCGACTACGGCCCCACCAGCCGCCTGCAACTGGAACTGCTGCGCGCCGATGTGAAGGGCGGCAGTGGCCCGATGTTCTTCTCGGCGCAGTATCGCTGGTATGACGGGTTTGATGCCGTCCATCACGCCTACGTTGGCGCGAAGTTCAACGACAACAGCAACGTGAAACTCGGCATCCAGCAGGTGCCATTCGGCCTGCTGCCGACCGTCTCGCAGAGCTTCTGGTTCGGCTCCGGTTACTACCTCGGCATCGAGGACGACTACGACCCGGGCGTGGTCTTCACCCACCAGCAAGGTGACACCACCTGGCATGCCGGCTACTTCACCGGTGACGAATATGGCAGCGGTGCACGCTACGACCGCTACTCCTTCGATGTCGCCCAGACCGACGCCCTGCCCTACCGCGAACGCGGTCGCGTGCATGCACGTGTGGAAAAGGCACTGGACTGGAACAACGGCGAACTGCTGCTCGGAGCCTCCGGGTTTGCGGGCAAGGTGCAGAACACCCGCACCCGCCACCATCATGGTCATCAAGGTGCGGCCGTGCACGCGCAGTGGAAGCGCGATGGCTGGACCGCGCAGCTGCAGTGGGCCCGGTACCGTTACGACATTCCCGAACAGCGCATCGCACTTTCCGCGTTCGAGGCTCCGTTCGAGATTGCCGCACAGGCCGACGTGCCCAGTGCGAACATCGCGTATTCCTTCGGCGAAAGCCGCTGGCTGGACGATGTCACCTGCTACAACAACCTCAGCATGACCCGGCCGGTTGGCCACAGCGACGGCGTACGCGACTCGTGGCAGAACGTCACCGGCTGCAGCTTCGGCAAGGGCATCATGCTCACTTACGTTGACTGGATTGCCGGCAAGGACATGTGGTTCGCCGGTGGCGAAGGCATCGGCATCGACAATGGCGGCCCCTCGCGTTGGCACTCACGCCTCAACGTCAACATCGGCTTCTACTTCTGACTGTCTGAAGGACGCTCACCACCCGACTCGTTTCCACGGAGGAACCCATGCAGAGCACCGCTCCGCACCATCCCCCCGTTCGCCAGCGCATTCTGCCGCAGGTGTTCATTCCCACCGCCGCCATCGTGATTGCATTGCTTGGACTGGCGGTCTTCGCACCCGAACTGGCCACGCGCTGGTTCACTGCCGCCAAAACCTGGGCGGCCAATGATGCAGGCTGGTTCACCATCCTTTCGGTGGCTGGCTTCCTGGTCTTCGTGGTCGGCGTTGCGCTCAGCCGCTTCGGCCAGCTCAAGCTGGGGCCGGACCACAGCACTCCCGATTACAGCTACGGCAGCTGGTTTGCAATGCTGTTCGCTGCCGGCATGGGCATTGGACTGATGTTCTTCGGTGTCGCCGAACCGGTCATGCACTTCGCCACCCCGCCGGTAGGCACCCCCGAGTCGGCCGCCGCCGCCAGGCAGGCAATGCGCATCACGTTCTTCCACTGGGGCGTCCATGCCTGGGCGATCTACGCGGTCGTGGCCCTTTCGCTGGCCTATTTCGCCTACCGGCACAACCTGCCGCTGCGCGTGCGGTCGGCACTGTACCCCCTGATCGGCGAACGCATCCACGGCCCGATCGGTCATACGGTGGACACCTTTGCCGCGCTCGGCACCATTTTCGGTCTGGCGACCTCGCTGGGCTTGGGCGTCATGCAGATCAACGCTGGCCTGAATTACCTGTTCGGGTGGGAGGTCAGCACGCTGGTACAGGTGGGGCTGATCATCACGATCACGCTGGTGGCCACCGGTTCGGTGGTGGCGGGGCTGGACAGCGGCGTGCGCCGCCTGTCCGAGCTGAACATGATTCTGGCTGCGGCGCTGCTGGCGTTCGTGCTGGTCTGCGGCCCCACCGCGCATCTGATGCAGGCGCTGGTGCAGAACACCGGCATGTATGTGTCGCAGCTGTTCTCGATGACCTTCAATCTGTATGCCTATGAGCCCAACGGCTGGCTGGGCGGCTGGACCCTGTTCTACTGGGGCTGGTGGATCGCCTGGTCGCCGTTCGTGGGCATGTTCATCGCCCGCATTTCGCGTGGCCGGACCGTGCGGGAGTTCGTGGTGGGCGTCCTGCTGGTGCCGCTGGGCTTCACCTTCCTGTGGATGACCATCTATGGCAACAGCGCGCTGCACATGGTGCGGGCCGAAGGCCTTCAACAACTGGTGACGGCGGTATCGGCCGACAGTTCGATGGCACTGTTCGAATTCCTGGAGCACCTGCCACTGACGATGCTCACCTCATCGCTGGCTGTGCTGCTCGTCGCATTGTTCTTCGTCACCTCGGCCGACTCCGGCGCGCTGGTGATCGACATGCTCACCTCCAAGGGCGAAGAGGAATCGCCGCTGTGGCAGCGGATCTTCTGGGCGCTGCTGGTCGGCGCATTGGCCATCGCCCTGCTCATCGCCGGTGGCCTGGAATCGCTGCAGGCGGCCACGATTGCCAGCGCCCTGCCCTTTACCGTGGTGATGATCCTGATGTGTTGGGGCCTGCTCAAGGCCATGCACCTGGATGCCACCAAGCGTTCGATCCTGCGTGAGGCGCGCATTCTGCCGGGCACCAGCGAAGACTGGAAGGCACGCCTGAAGCTGCTGGCGCACAATCCGCTCAAAGTGGAGGTCACTGGCTTCATCCAGCAGAAAGTACTGCCGGCGCTGCAGGACGTCGCCACGGAACTGCGCAAGCAGGACCTGCCGGTGCAGGTCACCCACGGCGAGGACGGTCGCGCCTGGCTGCAGGTCGGCCACGGCGAGGAGATGGACTTCTTCTATTCGGTGCGCCCGCAGCCCTATGCCGCGCCGACCTTCGCCCTGCAGGATCCGCGCAGACCGGTGAAGGAAGGCACCCAGTACTACCGGGCCGAGGTGTACCTGCGCGAGGGTGGCCAGGACTACGACGTGATGGGGTGGACCCAGGTACAGCTGATCCACGACGTGCTGGACCAGTACGAGCGTCACCGCCAGTTCCTCGACCGCGTGCGCTGAGCTGAAAGCAAAAAGGGGGCCGCTCGCGCGGCCCCCTTTCTCTTTACCGCCCCATTGCCTTCGACACGGCCTGTTCCTGCACGTGCGCTTCCTGCTGCTGGGTCTGCGCACTGTCTGCAAGTCGCTGGTTCACTCCCTCCAACGTCAGCAGCTGCTTCTCCACCGGCGTCGCCACGGCCTGTGCGGTATCGGTCCGCGCAATCTGCCGATCCGCCGCATGCGGCTGCCCCTGCACCGCAAACGCGTAACGCGCATCTTCACTCAGCACGGCCTCGTCAATCCGGCACATGCCCTTATCCTTCGCGGCCACCAGCAGCGCCATGCCGAGGCGTTCGGTGCTTTGATCGGGTGCACGGCCCATGGCGGCATCCAGGCGGGAAACCGCGCCATGGCTCTGCAGCCACAGCGGATGATCTGCACTGCTGGTCTGGCGAGGATCGTTCACCGGCAGCAACGGTGACGGCGGCGGTAGATCGCGCAGATGCGCGCCCTCCACCGTGGCATCGATCTTCTGCATACCGGCATCTTTGTCTGCCGTGGCCAGCCGGAACATCCGTTCGGCCATGCCGTACTCCGAGTTGCCCCGGTTGCGTGCCAGCGACGCGGCATACGCGTCCACGTCAGTCTGCAGCCCGCCGCGTCCGTCCTCGGCCAACAGCCGCCAACGCTCACCCGCCATCGGGTTGTCCTGTACCAGCTGCTGGGTGCGCTCCATCATCGCGCGCAGCTGGTCTTCGCTGAAGCTGACCGTGTTGAGCTCGCCGGCCTTGACCGGCCCCTGCGCACCGGTATCGCCGGTCAGCGCGCTGTTGAGCAGTCCGGCCACCTGATCAGCCTGCTCATGCTGGCGCAGGTCGAAGGTGAATTGGTAGCGGCGCTGATCGCGCAGCTCCTGACCGTTGGCGCCATGCTGGCTGAGCCGGGTCACCGGCAGGTTGCCGTTGTACTGCACGTTGCGCAGTTCGGTGTAACTGCCGTCATCGCGGCGCACCTGCGTCACATCGCCGCTGTTGCGCGCGCCCGCCAGATCCACGCCAAAGGCCGTGCCTACGTCTACCTTCAGGCGGGTCTGCGAACTCATGCCCAGGCGCTCGACGGTGGCAACGTCCGCAACGCCCGGCATTTTCGAATCAAGCGATCCGTTGGCCACGAACTGCTGGTATCCGGCCTGGCCCTGCGCATCGGCAAGGTCAAACGTCGCCGTCCGCACGCTGGATTGGCCCAGTGCGTCCTGGCGACCGGCGATCGCGGTTATGCCCTTGGCCGAAAAGCCCATTCCGTTGAAGGCTTCCACGGCCTGGTTGGGGCCAGTGGTGACGCGCACGCGGCCATCATCCAATCGATCCACGCGCAGGCTTGCGCCTTCGGCCTCGGTCAGTTTGTGCTCGGCCGCGATCTGGCGGAAGGTGCCGGCCATGGCGGTGCCACTGAACGATTGTGCATCCAGGATGACGCTGCCACCTTTCGGAAGAGTTTGCGGATCAAACGGATTGATCCGCGTGGGATCGGTGCCATCGCCCTCGGGCAGGCTGACCCGGTAACGGCCACGCAACCCTTCGGTATGCGTCGACTCAACGATGCCGCTCTTCTGGCGCTGACCCGCCACGGTCTCCAGTTCCAGCTGGTACTGCACGCGGCCGTCGCCGCTGCTTTCTCCCGCGCCCAACGTGGTGGTCCGGAACGGTCCGCCTGCCGGGCCGCTGCCCTGCTGGCGCGCTTCCTGGGTGACCTTGAAGCCGCCGTCGCCCGGCGTGGCGCTGACCGAAGTGCGACCTGCCTTGCCGTGCACTTCAGAGTCGGAGGAGGTGTAGGTCGGATCGAAGGCTACGCCGGCGGCGTTGCGCGCGGCTGCGTCAAAAGACGCGCCCTCCTTCCGTGTCGGGTCGTTCATGTCACTTCCATTTGCTACAGACAGCCCGAGTATAAACCGCGGTCGCCACTCCATGTGTCAAATGATTGACACATGTCTCGGACGCGACAGCGTTGTAGAGCCGGGCTTGCCCGGCTGCTTTCAGCGGAATCGCGAAATGCAGCGGGGCAAGCCCCGCTCTACAGGGTGCCGGCAGCGCGACGCTGTTGTAGAGCCGGGCTTGCCCGGCTGCTTTCAGCAGAATCGCGAAGTGCAGCGGGGCAAGCCCCGCTCTACGGGGTGCCGGCAGCGCGACGCTGTTGTAGAGCCGGGCTTGCCCGGCTGCTTTCAGCGGAATCGCGAAGTGCAGCGGGGCAAGCCCCGCTCTACGGGGTGCCGGCAGCACGACGCTGTTGTAGAGCCGGGCTTGCCCGGCTGCTTTCAGCGGAATCGCGAAATGCAGCGGGGCAAGCCCCGCTCTACAGGGTGCCGGCAGCGCGACGCTGTTGTAGAGCCGGGCTTGCCCGGCTGCTTTCAG
>JBCNQC010000031.1:0-38947 GCA_039592995.1 Stenotrophomonas sp.
CACAACCCCGGGCCCTCGCCTTTCCCATGAATGCCATCGCCCAGCCTGTACCTGCACCGTCCACGCGCGACCTGCGTGATGCCCGCAATGACAAGATCTTCAAAGGGGTGCTGGTCGCCACCGTTGTCTTCGTCCTGATTGCCCTGGCCTGCGCGGCACTGTCGATGCTGTGGGGCGGCCGTCATGCCCTGCAGGAGCAGGGCCTGAGCTTCTTCTATTCCTCCGACTGGAATCCGGTGGAAAACAAGTTCGGTGCGCTGGCACCGATCTACGGCACCCTGGTCACCGCGCTGATCGCGATGCTGATCGCCGTGCCGGTAAGCTTCGGCATTGCCTTCTTCCTCACCGAAGTGGCTCCGCGCTGGATGCGCGGCCCGGTCGGTACCGCCATTGAACTGCTGGCCGGCATTCCGTCGATCATCTACGGCATGTGGGGCCTGTTCGTGCTGGTGCCGGTGATGACCGAATATGTCACCCCCACCCTCAACGAAACGCTGGGCGAATGGCCGCTGATCGGCCCGCTGTTCCAGGGCCCGCCGCTGGGCATCGGCATCCTCACCGCCGGCTTCGTGCTGGCAATCATGGTCATTCCGTTCATTTCCTCGGTGATGCGCGAAGTGTTCCTGACCGTGCCGACCCGCCTGAAAGAATCCGCGTATGCGCTGGGCTCCACCAAGTGGGAAGTCAGCTGGGACATCGTGCTGCCCTATACCCGCTCGGCGGTGATCGGCGGCGTTTTCCTCGGCCTGGGCCGTGCCCTCGGTGAAACCATGGCGGTGGCGTTCGTGATCGGCAACAGCGTGCGCCTGTCGCCGTCGCTGCTGGAACCGGGCACCACCATCGCCGCGCTGATCGCCAACGACTTCGGTGAGGCCACCGAGACCTACCGCTCGGCGCTGCTGCTGCTCGGCTTCGTGCTGTTCATCGTGACCTTCGTGGTGTTGGCGATTGCCCGCCTGATGCTGATGCGCCTGGCCCGCAAGGAGGGCAACTGATGTCCACCGCCGCTGATTCGCTGTACCTGCGCCGCCGCATCGGCAACATTGTTGCCATCGCACTGTCGGTGGCCACCGCGCTGTTCGGCCTGTTCTTCCTGGGCTGGATCCTGTGGACGCTGGCCGCCAAGGGCCTGGCCGGCATCAACTGGAACCTGTTCACCCAGATGACCCCGCCGCCGATGCAGGAAGGCGGCCTGGCCAATGCCTTCTTCGGCAGCGCGGTGATGTGTGCGCTGGCCATCGCCATCGGCACCCCGCTGGGTGTGCTGGCCGGCACCTGGCTGGCCGAGTACGGCAACGCCCGCAAGGCCGGCACCGTGGTCCGCTTCGTCAATGACATCCTGCTGTCGGCCCCGTCGATCGTGCTCGGCCTGTTCGTCTACACCCTGTACGTGATGCAGACCGGCGGCAACTTCTCGGCGTTTGCCGGCGCGCTGGCGCTGGCCTTCATCGTGCTGCCGGTGGTGGTGCGCACCACCGACGAAATGCTGCGTCTGGTGCCCTCGCAGATGCGCGAAGCCGCGCTGTCGCTGGGGATCCCGCAGTGGAAAGTGATCGTGCAGGTGCTGTACCGCAGCGCTTCGGCCGGCATCGTCACCGGCATCCTGCTGGCGCTGGCGCGCATATCCGGCGAAACCGCCCCGCTGCTGTTCACCGCCTTCGGCAACCAGTACTGGAACAGCAACGTGTTCCAGCCGATGGCCAGCGTGCCGGTGGTGATGAACCAGTTCGCCGGCAGCCCGTATGAATCCTGGCAGACCCTGGCCTGGGCCGGTGCCCTGGTGCTGACCCTGTTCGTGCTGCTGGTCAGCCTGACCGCCCGCGGCATCCTGCTGCGCAACCGTATCTCCCATGACTGACTTTTCCGCGGACATCGCCATGAACGATCTCTCCAACGCCAACCCGATGCGCATCGCGGTGCCGACCTCGCAGGCAGAACTGCATGCGGCCCCGACCAAGCTTGCCGCGCGCGGTCTGGACTTCTACTACGACAAGTTCCACGCGCTGAAGAACATCAACCTGGAGATTCCGGAAAAGCGTGTCACCGCGCTGATCGGTCCTTCCGGTTGCGGCAAGTCGACCCTGCTGCGCATCTTCAACCGCATCTACGCGCTGTACCCGAAGCTGGAAGCCAAGGGCGAGGTGCTGCTGGACGGCGAGAACATCCTGTCGCCGAAGTACCCGATGAACCGCCTGCGCAGCAAGGTCGGCATGGTGTTCCAGAAGCCGGTGCCGTTCCCGATGACCATCTTCGAGAACGTCGCCTACGGCATCCGCCACCACGAAAAGCTGTCCAAGGCGGACATGAACGACCGCGTCGAGCAGGCATTGCGCCAGGGTGCACTGTGGGACGAGGTGAAGGACAAGCTCAACCAGAGCGCGCTGGGTCTGTCCGGCGGCCAGCAGCAGCGTCTTTGCATCGCGCGTGCGGTGGCCCTGCGCCCGGACGTGCTGTTACTGGACGAACCGACCTCGGCGCTGGATCCGATCTCGACCAGCCGGATCGAACAGCTGGTGGAAGAGCTCAAGCACGATTACACCATCGTAATCGTCACCCACAACATGCAGCAGGCGGCCCGTGTGTCCGACTACACCGCCTTCATGTACCTGGGCGACCTGATCGAGCACGACCGCACCGAAGTGATCTTCTCGCAGCCGAACAAGCAGCAGACCGAGGATTACATCACCGGGCGGTTTGGTTAAGCGTCGTCGCGCGGTTCAACATTACAGCCGGGCATGGCCCGGCTCTACCTCCCCATCAGCCGGGCAAGCCCGGCTCTACGGAAACCGATCATGAGCATCCCCAACGACCACATCGTCAAGAGCTACGACGAAGAACAGCAGCGGCTGGTGGCCGAGATCGTGCGCATGGGCGAGATGGCCGTCGCCCAGCTGGAAGCGTCGATGGACGTCATCGAAAAGCGTGACGACCACGCCGCCCAGCGCATCATCGCCAACGACGAAGCCATCGACGCGCTGGAACAGCAGATCAGCCACGATGTGATGCGCCTGGCGCTGCGTGGCCCGATGGCCCGCGACCTGCGCGAGATCCTGGCCGGCCTGCGCATTCCGGCCGACATCGAGCGCATCGGCGATTACGCCGCCAACGTCGCCAAGCGTTCGATCGCGCTCAGCAAAGCCCCGCCGCTGCCGCAGATCCAGGGCCTGCGGGCGCTGGGCCGGCTGGCCGCGCAGCAGGTGCGCCGTGCCATTGAAGCCTATCGCAACAACGACGCCGTGGCCGCCCTGGCCCTGCGTGACGACGATGCCCGCCTGGATGCGCAGTACACCGCACTGTTCCGCGAGCTGCTGACCTACATGATGGAAGACCCGCGCAACATCACTCCGTGCACGCATCTGCTGTTCATGGCCAAGAACCTGGAGCGCGTGGGTGACCACGCCACCAACATCGCCGAGAACGTGTGGTTCCTGGTGCATGGCGAGCAGGCACTGCCGCCGCGCGAGAAGCGCGACGAAACCAGCAGCGCCGGGCAGATCTGAGCACCTCGCCCCGCACGATGTGTCGCGAACCGCCCTTTCCGGGCGGTTCTTTTTTTGTGAACGCACGCTGTCCCACGCGGATCGACGCGCGAATCCTCGGTGCCGCTGCTTGACTCTTATCCTGTGCCACTGACACACAGGACCTCCGCCGCGATGCAACATCTCTGCCCGCTCGAACTCGCTGCCGCCCATCGCGGTGACCGGGATGCGCTCGAACGGGTGCTGGGCCAGTCGCGCCAGCATCTGCGCCGCTACGCCGAGTACCACTGCGTGATCAATGACGTTGAAGACGCCGTGCAGGAAAGCCTGATCACCGTATCGCGGCGGCTGACCGGTCTGCGCGTGCTGGAATGCTTCACTTCCTGGGCATTCCGCATCGTCAAGCGCGAGTGCAACCGGCTCAAGCGTGCCCGCTGCCACTGGCAGCATGAGGAACTGCGCGAGGAAATCCTGGCCCCCGCGCCGCGTGATAACGAAGAACTGCGGCGCGACTGCGCCGCTGCGCTGGAATCACTGCCCGCGCACTACCGCGAAGTGATCCTGCTGCGCGACCTGGAAGGGCTGTCCATCGCCGAAATGGCGGACCAGCTGCTGACCACCCCCGACACCATCAAAGCCCGGCTGCACCGTGCCCGCGTCATGGCGCGCGAATACCTGGCCTGATGTTCCCCGCGTGCCGCGATTGCGGCATGCTCCCCTCCGCACCACCCTGGCTGTTCCGGACCTTCCAAGGAGTTGTTTCCATGAGCAAGACCCACACCCGCGTTTCCCTGCTGACCTGTGCTGCCCTGGCCGGCGGCCTTGGCCTGGCGGGCACCGCCTCAGCCTTCTCGATGACCGACCTGGCCCAGGGCTACGCTCTGGCCGCGCAGGCCGCCCCCAAGGCAGAGGCCAAGGCGGCTGAAGGCAAGTGCGGCGAAGGCAAATGCGGCTCCAGCCACGCCAAGCCCGCCGACAAGAAGCCGGCCGAGGGCAAGTGCGGTGAAGGCAAGTGCGGGGCCGACAAGGCCAAGGCCGCGCCCAAGCCTGCCGCCCAGAAGAAGGGCAGCGAGGGCAAGTGCGGCGAAGGCAAGTGCGGTGCCTCGCACTGACGCCACGCCCCCGCGTCGCCACGCCCCACCGCCGCTGCCTGCGGCGGCGGTGGGACTGGGACTGCGCCGGGCGCTGCTGGACGACCTTGAAAGCGCCGCGCCGGGTGACCTGGATTTCCTCGAGTGCGCGCCGGAAAACTGGATCGGCCTCGGCGGGCTGTGGTCCGAACGCCTGCAGGCGCTCAGCCAACGCTATCCACTGACCTGCCACGGCCTGTCGCTGTCGCTGGGCGGCAGCGCGCCGCTGGACCTGGCCTTCATCGACCAGGTCGGGGCCTTCCTGCGCCAACACAACGCCGTGCTGTACAGCGAACACCTCAGCTACTGCAGCGACGACGGTCATCTGTATGACCTGCTGCCGCTGCCGTTCACCGACGAAGCGGTGCGCCACACCGCCGCACGCATCGCCCAGGTGCAGGACCGCCTCGGCCGGCGTATCGCGGTGGAGAACGTGTCGACCTACCTCACCCCGCATGCGGCGATGAGCGAACTGGACTTCACCCGCGCCGTCCTCGCCGAGGCCGACTGCGACCTGCTGCTGGACGTCAACAATGTGTACGTCAACGCCACCAATCATGGCTATGACGCGGCCGCCTTCATCGACGGCCTGCCCGCAGACCGCGTGGTCTGCATGCATGTGGCCGGCCATTACGACGAAAGCCCGCAGCTGAAGATCGACACCCACGGCGGCCCCGTGATCGATCCGGTGTGGGCGCTGCTGCGTCAGGCCTGCGCCCGCTTCGGCCCACGCCCGACCCTGCTGGAGCGCGACTTCAACTTCCCGCCCTATGCCGAGCTGCGCGAGGAACTGCACCAGGTGCGCCGCATCCTTGCGCAGGCACCCCGGCAGGAGGCGGCATGAGCGATACCCTGCGCGCGCAACAGCATGCGCTGACCGCGCATCTGCGCGACCCCGAACGGCAGCCGGCGCCGGCCGGCCTCGATGACACCCGCCTGCAGGTGTACCGCGACCTGCTCTTCAACAATCTGCAGGCGCTGCTGGCCGGCAGCTTTCCAGTGCTGCTGCAGGTACTGGACACCGCCGAATGGAACGCGCTGTGCCGACGCTATTTCGCCGACCACCGCTGCAGCTCGCCGCTGTTCACCGAAGTGGCCGCCGAGTTCGTGGACTGGCTGCAGACCTGCGGCGACCTGCCGCGTCCGTTCCTGGCCGAGCTGGCGCACTACGAGTGGGTGGAACAGGCCCTGCAGGGAAGCGTGGCCGAAGCGCTGCCCCCGGCACCGCCCGGCACCGATCCGTGGACATCGGTCCTGCAGGTATCCGCCCTCGCCTGGCCGCTGGGCTACCACTGGCCGGTGCAGCAGCTGGGCCGCGATCACCAGCCGTTGCAGGCTCCCGCGCAACCGACCTTCCTGCTCGCCCGGCGCGTGGCCGGTGGCGAGGTAATCTTCGCCACCCTCAGTGCCTTGGCCTGGCAGTTGCTGGAACAGATCGGCACCGGCACCCCAAACACCGGTGGCGAGCACCTGCAGGCACTGGCGGCGCAGCACGGCCTTTCGCCGGCACAGATTGAAGCGGACGGGCGGGCGTTGCTGGCACAGCTGCTGGCTGCTGACGTGATTGGACCGGCATTGCCGACGCCCGGCTGAACAACCGCGCAGGCCGGCGCATCCTTCGTGTTGCGCCGGCCCTCTTGTAGGAACACTCCTACCTGAGATTGCGCTGATGACCTCACTGTTGCAGACCACCCGTGCATTGCACGCCCATCTCCAAGCTTTGGGTCGCTGGTTGGCCCCACTGGGCCTGCGCCTGCTGCTGGCCTGGGAATTCTTCGAATCGGGTCGCGAGAAGTGGCGGGGCAGCAACTGGTTCGACGACATCCAGGCGGGCTTTCCGCTGCCGCTGCGCTGGCTGCCGTCCGCGCTCAACTGGCAGCTGGCCACCTGGATCGAGCTGGTTGGCGCGCTTATGCTGCTGCTGGGGCTGGCCACCCGGACCACCGCCGCGGCGTTGATCGGACTGACCGTGGTGGCCACGGCCGCCGTGCACTGGCCCATGCAGTGGGACTCGCTGACCGAGCTGGCCCAGGGCTATGCGATCACCGACCAGGGTTTCGGCAACTTCAAGCTGCCGCTGCTGTACGTGGTGATGCTGCTGCCGTTGCTGCTCAATGGCCCCGGGGCGCTGAGCCTGGACGCGTGGTGGCAGCGCCATCCGCTGCCGCGCGTGGCCAGCACGCCGCGCAGCTGGGGCCTGCTCGCCGCTGCCGTGGCGCTGCCGCTGTCCTGGCTGATGCCGGCTGCTGCGCTGGGCCTGCTGCTGGCGGCGGGCGTCCTGCTGCTGGTGGCCTGCAACACCCAGCAGGCACCGGCATGAGCGCTGCCATGAAATGGACCGTCAGGGTGCCTCTGCTAGACTTCCGCCATGACCATTCCCCTGCCCCCGTCTGCAGCCACGCCCGTGGATGCTGCTGCCTCGCCGTCTGTCGCCCAGCGCCAGATGGCCACCCGCTTCCGTGGTTTTCTGCCGGTGGTGGTGGACGTGGAAACCGGCGGTTTCGACTGCCACCGGCACGCGCTGCTGGAAATCGCCGCCGTGCCCATCGAAATGGACGACGAGGGCCTGCTGTACCCGGGCCAGACCGCCAGTGCGCACGTGGTGCCGGCGGAAGGACTGGAGATCGATCCGAAGTCGCTGGAAGTCACCGGCATCATCCTCGACCATCCGTTCCGGCTGGCGAAGAGCGAACACGATGCGCTGGACCACGTGTTCAATCCGGTCCGCGCGGCGATGAAGAAGTACGGCTGCCAGCGCGCGATCCTGGTCGGGCACAACGCGCATTTCGACCTGGGCTTCGTCAACGCGGCGGTGAACCGGGTCGGGCACAAGCGTAATCCGTTCCATCCGTTCAGCGTGTTCGACACGGTGACGTTGGCCGGGGTCGCCTATGGCCAGACGGTGCTGGCCCGTGCTGCCACGGCGGCCGGGCTGGGCTGGGATGCCAATGAAGCGCACAGCGCGGTGTATGACACCGAGCAGACGGCGAAGCTGTTCTGCAAGATCGCCAACGGGTGGCCGCGGCCGTAAACGCAGTGCGTACGGGTCTGGCGGAACATCGCATTGTTCGGAATCCGTAGAGCCACGCCCTGCGTGGCTTCGCGGTGCCGGATCGGGGCGGCGCAGCCACGCAGGGCGTGGCTCTACGGAGATCCGCCATTTCGGCCACGGACGGATCAGCCGATCGCGGTTCGGTCGCGGCCTTCGCTCTTGGCGCGATACAACGCCCGATCGGCACGCTGATACAGCAGCATCGGCGTGCGATCAGCGGTATCCAGCTCGACCAGGCCGGCACTGAAGGTCACCTTCAGGCCCGGAATGCCGGCCCAGTCCGGATGATCGTGGAACAGCCCGCGCAGTCGCGCGCACACGTGCGCGGCTTCACCCAGGCGGGTGTCGTTGAGCAGCAGGGTGAACTCCTCGCCACCGGTGCGCGCCGGCATGTCCGAATCGCGGCAGGCCGAGGCGATCAGGCGCGCCACTTCCACCAGCACCACGTCGCCCACACTGTGGCTGTGGGTGTCGTTCACTTCCTTGAAGTGGTCGATGTCCAGCACCACCAGACACAGCGGATGTCCACTGCGCTGCGAACGGGCGAAGTCGCGCGCCAGGGTTTCATCGAAGGCGCGGCGGTTGGGCAGGCCGGTCAACGCATCTTCGCGCGCCTGCCGCTCGAACTGCTCGGACTGCAGTTTGAGGCGGTCGGCCAGCTGGGTCTTTTCCTGGTTCAGTGCCTGCAGATTGGCGGTCTGCGCCTGCAGGTCGCGGGTGGCCTCGTCGACCTTGCGCGCCAGGCGCAGGTTGCTGGCCTTGTAGCGGTCGATCAGATAACGGTACAGCGCAATCAGGCCCGCCAGCAGCAACAGGCCGCCGATGATCTGCACGCTGCGGCGCTGCCACAGGAACGGCTTCACCGTGAACGACCAGGTCGCTTCGCTGCCGCTCCAGGTGCCGCCCGGGTGCGCGGCGGACACATGCAGGGTGTACTCGCCCGGCGGCAGCCCGATGAACTCGACGCTGCGCTGCTGGCCGCGCTCGATCCAGCCGCTGTCCAGGCCGTCCAGCCGGGTGCGGTAACGGATGCGCTCGGACATCAGGTAGCTCAGCCCCACGTAGCTGATGCTCAATCGTCCGCCGCCCGGTAACGCATTGTGATTGCTGCCCTGCCAGTGCAGCGGTACGCCATCGACCAGCACCGACTCGATCACCGCAGGCGGAGCCAGGCGCTCGCGGAAGCGCTGCAGGCGCAGCGGATCGACCGTGCTCAGGCCGCCGGCGGTGACCACCCAGAAGGTGCCGTCCTGACGCAGGATCGCCGACGGGCCGGAACTGCCGTTGGCCTGCGAGTTGGCCATGCCGTCGATTTCGTTGTAATGCTCGACCTCGAGCCGGCGCTGGGTACCGTCGGCCACCGCGTTGAGCATGGCCATGTCGGTGCGCAGCACGCCGCGGTTGCTGCTGATCCACACATTGCCGACCCGGTCGGGTACCAGCTGGAACACCGTATCCACCGGCATGCCCTGCTCCAGCCCGACCCGCGACAGGCGGTCGTCCTGGTAGCGGTACAGGCCGCGGTCGGTGCTGATCCACATCGCATCGCCGACCTGCTGGAAACCGAACACGCTGCGGCCACCGCCCAGCGCGCTGAGGTCGATGGACTGCACATGGTCGCCGCGCAGAACCCGCACGCCTTCGATGGTGCCGATCCACAGGTCGCCCTCGCCGTCATGCGCCAGCGCGGTGATCAGGCCCGTCGGCATGCCCGCTACCGTCGGCACGCTGACCCGTTCGCCCTCGATCCGCGCCACGCCCTTCTGGGTGCCGGCCCAGACCACGCCGTTGCGGTCCACGGCGATCGCCCGGATGTTGCCGCCCGGCACGCCCTGGGCTTCGCCAAACTGCCGCAGCGTGTGGCCCTGCGCATCCAGCTGGAAGATGCCGTCGCCAAACGTGCCCGCCCACAGGTCGTCATTGCGGCCCTGGGCCAGGCTCAGCACCGACGGCGGCTTGCCACCGCGGTTGCGCAGCCCGACCGGATGGAACACGCCCTGGCTGTCGCGGCGGTCCAGGCCGCTGGCGCTGCCCACCCAGAGCTGCCGCTGACGGTCTTCGAGCACGGTGCGCACGTAGTCGCCGCTGAGTCCGTCGCGCTCGGTGAAGCTGCTGAACAGCGTTTCGCGCAGGCGGTACAGGCCACCGTTGGCCCCGACCCATATGCTGCCTTCGGCGTCCTCACGCAGGCTCACCACCCGTCCGCCGGGCAGGTTCAAGCCGGCCGGCAGGCGCTCCAGGCCGTGCCGGGACAGCCGTACCAGGCCCTGGTTCTCGGTGCCCAGCCACAGATCACCGTGGCGGTCCTGCAGCATGGCGGTGATGTGCTGGATGCCGCTGAGCTGATGCTGCAGTTCCGGCACCCCGTCCACCATGCGGTAGATGCGGTCGCCGGCCACGATCCACAGCACCCCATCGGGTGCGCGGTATGGCCAGACCAGGCCGCGGCCCAGGCCGAAGCTTTCCGGTGCACGCCGCAGCACGCCGTCGGTGCCACGCACCACCAGCCCGTCCAGGGTGCCCACCCAGACCCGGTCCTGCGCATCCACCACCAGCTTGGTGAAGCTCAGCGCCATCGGCACGCCAGGCGGCGGAGCCTCGTAGTGGAATTGGCCATCCGGGGCCAGGGTGCCGATGCCGTTGCCCTCGTACAGCAGCCAGAGCTTGCCGTGGCTGTCCATCTGCATGGCCTGGATCAGCACCTGCGGTGCCGGCGGCTTGCGCTCGAACACCTGCCAGCGGCCATCCGCGCTGCGCCGCGTGACATTGCCGCGCGAATCGCTGATCCACAGCCCGCCGTTGCGGTCCACGTAGAGCGCGCCGACCCCGTTGTCACGCAGGCCCGGGCGGGTGCTGCGGTCGAACACGGTGAAATCCAGGCCGTTATAGCGCACCAGGCCTTCCCAGGTGGCGAACCAGAGGTGACCCTCGGGGGTCTGCGCGATATCGCGCAGCGAGTTGTGCGGCAGGCCATTGCGCGAGGTCCACACGTCGATGGCGTAATCGCGCAGCGGCGGCGGCCCGTCCTGGGCCAGCACGGCCCCGGGCAGCCCACACCACAGGCACGCCAACAGCAGCGCCGTGAGCAGGCGCTGCCAGAGGCTGTCGGGTTGTACCGGCCGCCACCGGATGTCGCGCCCCCTTACCGTCATCCGCACGAACCGGGCGAAAGATGGAAGCGAGACGTCACGCGGTGCGGGCAGCCGGGGGCAAAGGGCGCACTCATGCAGCAGAAGCTGGCGTGGGGTTGCCAATAGTAGGCAAATCCGCGGTCCTTTGCTGCGTGAATCTCAGCCCGGACGCTGGGCCGAAGCCCACGCCGGTGCCGGCCAGTGCACCACGGCCTCCAGCCCGCCCTGCGGGTGGTTGCGCAGCACCAGCCGCGCGCCGTCCTTTTCGGCCAGCGCGCGGGCAATGGTCAGGCCCAGCCCGGCCCCGCCGGTCTGGCGCGAGCGCGAGGTCTCCAGCCGCACGAACGGGTCGAACACCGCCTCCAGCTCACCCTCGGCCAAGCCAGGGCCCTGGTCGCGGACCCGTACGGTGACCCCGTCCGCGCCCTGCGCGACCCGCACCTGGGCGCTGTGGCCATAGCTGACCGCATTGTCGACCAGGTTCGAAAACAGCCGGTGCATGGCCAGCGGGCGCAGCATCAGCACCGCCCCGCTGCCCTGCTCGAAGCTTGCCTGGGCACCGGCCTCGGCGGCGTCCTCGACGATGCTTTCCAGCAGCGAATCCAGATCCAGCGCGGCGCGCTGCTCGGCGCTCTCCGCGCTGCGGGCCAGCTCCAGGCCCTCGCGGATCAGCGCCTGCATGGCGGCCAGGTCGCCGATCAGGCGCTCGCGCAGGGCGTCGTCGGTCACGTTCTCAAGGCGCAGGCGCAGCCGGGTGACCGGGGTCTGCAGGTCGTGGGTGATCGCCGCCAGCATCTGGGTGCGTTCGCCCAGCGTGCGCTGCAGGCGGGTCTGCATGGCATTGAAGGCTTCCGCGGCGCGCTGCACCTCGAGCGGGCCGGTCACCGGCATCGGCTCACGCTGCAGGTCGTCGCCCAGTGCGGTGGCCGCTGCGGCCAGACGCTGCAGCGGTGCGCTGGCCATGCGCGCGACCACGTAGGCCAGCACGCCGATCGCCAGCACCAGCAGGGTCAGGAACAGCGGATCCACCGCCAGGATGCCGTTATGGGCTACTGCCGGCGACTCCAATGCGAGCGACAGCTGGGTGCCGTCGCTCAGCGGCAGCTGCACCGCCCGGCACTTGGGCGGAATGAAGGCCGGATCGCGCTCGTGCGGCGGCTTGCGCCGCGCCTGCGGCGGCGGGGGTGGCGGCAGCAGCTCCTGCGCCTTGGGCAGGCAGGAACGGAACGAGGTGAAGTGCACCTTGGCATGCGCCACCGCACCCGGTCGGTCTTCCAGCACCGCCATGAAGGCGGTGTCCTCGCGCCCCAGGCGCGCGTCCACGGGCAGGCTGCGCACCGCCGGGCCACCGACCTGCAGCAGCCGGTCACGCAGCACCGGGTCCCCGTCGAGCAGGTTGACGAAGCCCTGCAGGCGGTCGGCCAGACGATTGAGGTTCTGCCGCTCGAACTCCTGCTGGCGCTTGGCACCGGCCAGCATGGTCGCGCCGATGGCGGCCACGCTCATGCCCAGCAGCAGGATCACGAACAGACGCCCCACCATCGAGGCGAAGAAGCTGCGCAGCCCTTTCATTCCAGCGTGACCGCCGTCGCCAGCACGTAGCCTTCGTTGCGCACGGTCTTGATCAGCCCGTCACTGCCGCCATCACCGCCCAGCTTGTTGCGCAGACGGCTGACCTGCAGGTCGATGGCGCGGTCCTGCGACTCGTAATTGCGGCCGCTGCTGAGGGAGACCAGCTGCTCGCGCGACAGCACCTTGTTGGCGTGGCCGACGAACACCCGCAGCAGGCGGAACTCGGCACCGGACAGCACCACCACGCGCCCGTCCGGGTCGACCAGGTGGCGGTGTTCCAGGTCGAAGGTCCACTGCGAGAAGCGCGCGCGGCGGATCGCCAGCGGTTCCAGGTTGGCCGGCAGTGCCTCGGTCCGGCGCAGCACGTTGCGGATCCGCGCCAGCAGCTCGCGCGGCTCGAACGGCTTGCCCAGGTAATCGTCCGCGCCCATCTCCAGGCCCAGCACGCGGTCGATCGGCTCACTGCGCGCGGTGAGCATGATCACCGGCGTGCTGGAGCGCGCGCGCAGATCACGACACAGGGTGAGTCCGTCTTCGCGCGGCAGATTGAGGTCCAGCACGATCAGGTCCACGTGCTCGCGTTCGAGCACCTGGCGCATGCCGTGGCCGTCGCTGGCGGTGCTGACCTGGTAGCCGGCACGGCCGAGCTGCTCGGCCAGCAGCTGGCGGATGTCATTGTCGTCGTCGACGATCAACAGGCGTTGCATCGTGGGTATGGTCTCCATGCGTCCATGATCCCCTGTCGGGAGCTGAACCGCATCCTCGGGTTTGCGTCGGCGTGTTTCAAGCGTTGCCGCTGATACACGGCGACATGTTTTTCCTCGGCGGCGGTTACGTGCAGTTACACACCGAGCGTTGAGCCTTCGGACCCCGGTCTTCACAATGCTGACAACGCCGCATGCCGGCCTGTCGAGTTGATGCCAACCGTGAAGCTCCACCTGCCCTCCACCCGTCGCGGCCGCGTGCTGCTGCTGATCATCGCGGCCATTGTGGTCGCCGGGATTGTCGCATGGACCCTGCGCAAGCCCGCCGCCCCGACCCTGGCCACCAGCCCGGTCACCCGTGGCGACCTGGAACAGACGGTCGAAGCCACTGGCGTCATCGACGCCTACAAGCTGGTCAGCGTGGGCGCGCAGGCCTCGGGCCAGATCAAGTCACTGAAGGTGCAGCTGGGCGACACGGTCAAGGAAGGCGACCTGATCGCCGAGATCGACGCCACCACCCAGCAGAACCAGGTGCAGAACGCAGAAGCCTCGCTGGAACAGGTGCGTGCGCAGCGTGCCGTGCAGCAGGCCAGCCTGCGCGAGGCCGAACTGGAGTTCGCGCGGCAGAAGCAGATGCTGGAGGCCGAAGCCACCTCGCGCGCCGAGTACGACACCGCCGAGGCCCAGCTGAAGACCGCGCGTGCGCAGATCCAGTCGTATGACGCACAGATCAAGGGGCGCGAAACCGAACTCGGCACCGCGCGCGCCAACCTGGCCTATACCCGCATCACCGCGCCGATGGACGGCACCGTGGTCGCGGTGGTGGCCGAGGAAGGCCGCACCGTCAACGCCAACCAGACCGCGCCGACCATCGTGATGCTGGCACGGCTGGACCTGGTCACGGTCAATGCCGAGGTTTCCGAAGCCGACGTGGTCAAGATCAAGGCCGGCATGCCGGTGTACTTCACCACCCTGGGTGACCCGGACCGCAAGTACCACGGCACCCTGCGCCAGATCAATCCGGCCCCGTCGTCGATTGCCAACGAGAGCTCGAGCAGCTCCAGCTCGTCCAGTTCCAGCTCCAGCTCGGCGGTGTACTACAACGCGCTGTTCGACGTGGAAAATCCGGACGGCACCCTGCGCATCGACATGACCGCGCAGGTCTCGGTGATGCTCAAGCAGGCCAAGGGCGTGCTGACCGTGCCGTCGGTGGCGCTGGGTCCGAAGAGCCGCGACGGCCAGTACATGGTGCGGGTGGTCAATGCCGACGGTATGCCGGAACCGCGCAAGGTCAAGATCGGCATCAACAACGGGGCCAACGCCGAAGTGCAGTCCGGCCTGGAGGAAGGCGACAAGGTCGTGGTCGGCGAAGGCGGCACCGCAGCCGCCAGCAGCAGCGGCAACCGCGGCCCGCAGATGCGCATGGGCGGTCCGGGCATGGGGCCGCGCCGATGAAAGGCCCCTTCCCCGCCGCGCCGCTGCTGCGGCTGCGCGATCTGCGCCGTGAGTTTCCCGCTGGCGATGAAACCATCGCCGTGCTGCGCGACGTCAACCTGGACATCGCCGCCGGCGAAATGGTGGCCATCGTCGGCCAGTCGGGCTCGGGCAAGTCGACCCTGATGAACATCCTGGGCTGCCTGGACCGCCCTACCCGCGGCAGCTACCAAGTGGCCGGGCGCGAGACCGGGCGCATGCTGCCGGACGAGCTGGCCGAGCTGCGCCGCGAGCATTTCGGCTTCATCTTCCAGCGCTATCACCTGTTGGGCGATCTGGACGCGCGCGGAAACGTGGAAGTGCCGGCGGTGTATGCCGGCAGCCCCGCACCGGTGCGCAGCGCACGCGCCGAACAGCTGCTGCAGCGGCTGGGCCTGGGCGACCGCATGCAGCACAAGCCGGGCCAGCTCTCGGGCGGCCAGCAGCAGCGCGTGTCGATTGCGCGTGCGCTGATGAACGGCGGCGAGGTGATCCTGGCCGACGAACCGACCGGTGCGCTGGACACGAAATCCGGCGAGGAAGTGATGGGCATCCTCGGCGAGCTGCATGCCGAAGGCCACACCATCATCATCGTCACCCACGACATGAGCGTGGCCGAGCACGCCCAGCGCATCATCGAGATCCGCGACGGCGAGATCATCGCCGACCGTGCCAATGACAAGGCCCCGCACTACCGTGCGCAGCGCAACGCCACCGTGGCCGCCGGCAAGGGCAACAGCTGGCGGGCGGCGCGCGACCGTTTCACCGAAGCGTTCCGCATGGCCCTGCTGGCAATGAACGCACATCGCCTGCGCACCTTCCTGACCATGCTCGGGATCATCATCGGCATCGCCTCGGTGGTCTCGGTGGTGGCGCTGGGCAACGGTTCGCAGCAGCAGATCCTGCAGAACATCAGTGCACTGGGCACCAACACCATCGACGTCTACCCCGGTCGTGGCTTCGGCGACATGCGCTCGGGCCGGGTGCAGACGCTCAAGGCCAGCGATGCCGATGCGCTGGCCAGGCAGAGCTACATCGACAGTGCCACGCCCAGCGTCTCGTCCTCGGTGACCGCGCGTTACCGCAACCAGTCAGCCACCGCGCAGGTCAGCGGCGTGGGTGAGCAGTACTTCCGCGTCAAAGGCGTAACCCTCAGTGCCGGCAGCTTTTTCCAGGCCGACGCGATCAAGAGCCTGGCGCAGGTGGCGGTCATCGATGAAAACACCCGCACCCAGTTCTTCCCGAATGGCGAAGATCCCATCGGCCAGGTGATTCTGCTCGGCAATGTGCCGGTGCGCGTGGTCGGCGTGGCCAAGCCGCAGAGCTTCGGGTTCGGCGGCAGCACCAACCTGAGTGTGTGGGTGCCCTACACCACGGTGATGTCGCGCATGCTGGGCCAGAGCCACGTCTCCAGCATCACCGTGCGGGTGGACGATGCCACCCCGATGGATGCGGCACAGGCGGCCATTTCCAAGCTGCTGATCATGCGCCACGGCACCGAGGATTTCTTCCTCAGCAACAGCGCCGAGATCCGCGAGACCATCGAGCAGACCACCCGCACGATGACCCTGCTGATCAGCGCCATCGCCGCCATCGCGCTGCTGGTCGGCGGGATCGGGGTGATGAACATCATGCTGGTGTCGGTAACCGAGCGTACCCGCGAGATTGGCGTACGCATGGCGGTGGGCGCGCGGCAGAGCGACATCCGCCAGCAGTTCCTGATTGAGGCGGTGCTGGTGTGCCTGCTTGGTGGCCTGCTTGGTGTGGGGCTGTCGCTGCTGGTCGGGTGGCTGTTCGGCAAGTTCGCGCCGGACTTCCAGATGCTGTTCTCGACTGCCTCGATCGTGGCGGCATTTGCCTGTTCCAGTCTGATCGGCGTGGCGTTTGGTTTCCTTCCGGCCCGCAATGCGGCCCAACTTGACCCCGTGGAGGCATTGGCCCGCGAATGAACATGTCCCGTATTCCGATGCGTACCGTATTGGCTGGCTCGCTGGCTTTGCTGCTGTCAGCCTGCGCCAGCACCGGCCACTACCAGGTGGATGCACCGACGGTGCCGGCCGTCTATGGCCGTGGCGATGCGCAGATCAACACACCCACCGAAGCCAGCACGCCCAGCAGCGAGGTCGCCCGCACCGATGTGCGCCAGGACACCTGGTGGACCGGCTTCCAGGATCCGCGCCTGGACCGGGTGATCGCCCGTGCCCTGCAGGCCAACACCGACCTGGCCTCCGCCGGTCTGGCGGTGCAGCGTGCCCGCCTGCAGGCCGGGTTGGCCGACAACAATCTGTGGCCGCAGCCCTCGGGCAGCGTCAGCAGCAGCGGCAGCCGCGCCATCGATCAGAGCGCGGACTGGAACCGTGGCAGCTCCGCTGGCGTTTCACTGCAGTGGGAAATCGACCTGTGGGGCCGCCTGCGCGCCCAGCGCGACATCGCGCAGTGGGAAGCGCAGGCGACCGAGGAAGACCTGCAGAACACCGCCCTGCTGGTGATCAGCGACGTTGCCACGCAGTACTGGACGCTGGCCTTCCTCAACCAGTCCATCGCCGCCGGCCAGGCCAATCTGGAACGGCTGGCGCGCACCCGCGAACTGGTGCAGGCGCGCTTCGATGCCGGTGCGGTGTCGCGACTGGAAGTGCGTCAGGCCAGCCAGAGCCTGGAAGCACAGCGCTCGGCGCAAAGCGCGCTGGAGCAGCAGCGGGTGGTGGCGCGCAATGCCCTGACCGTACTGCTGGATGGCCAGCCGTGGCCGCAGGCGGATGAGCCGCAGGTGCTGGAAAGCATTGGCAGCCCGCCGCTGGCCGAAGGCCTGCCGGCCGAGCTGCTGGGCCGCCGTCCGGATCTGCGCGCCGCCGAGCTGCGCCTGCGCAACAGCCTGAAGAACATCAAGGTCACCGCGACAAGTTACTACCCAGCGCTGAGCCTGAGCGGCGGCGTGAACAGCAGTGCCACGTCGCTGTCGGACGTGCTGAAGAATCCCGTGGCCACGCTGGGGGCCGGGCTGTCGCTGCCGTTCCTCAACATCCGCCAGGCGCAGCTGGACACCAAGGTGGCCGGCACGGATTACCAGATCGCCGCGAACAGCTTCCGCAGCACGTTGTACACCGCGCTTTCCGAGGTGGACAACGCGTTGTCGGCACGCACGCAGTTCGCCACCCAGGTGGCGGCGTCGCAGGCGTCGTATGACGAGGCGGTGGAGATCGAGCGCATGTACGAGGTGCGCTATCGCGTGGGCGCGACCGATCTGCGGACATGGCTGGAAGCGCAGCAGACCCGGCGTGATGCGGAATTGTCGCTGGCGTCGGTGAAGCAGCGGCAGTTGATCAATGACGTGACGCTGTTCAAGGCATTGGGGGGCAGCGCGGGGTGATGGATCGCTTCGGCCTGGTCTAAACGCCGGTCAGGTTTACCTGACCGGCGTGGAATAGGCTTCGGAGGTTTGTGCCGCGCTGCGCGCGGTTGACGCGCATGGCGCGTCACTACGAATTGCTACGTGCGCAGGGCGATCGCGCCGTTCGCCGGGCACGCCCGGCGCGTCACCCGACCATTCCCGATCACGCCTCAACCGCGCTGGCGGACGGCCTCGAACAGGCTCACGCCCGCGGCCACCGACACGTTCAGGCTCTCAATGTCGCCCGGCATCGGAATCTTGACCAGGCCGTCGCAGTTTTCGCGGGTGAGGCGGCGCAGGCCGTCGGCTTCGCCGCCCAGCACCAGTGCCACATTGCCCTTCAGGTCCAGCGAATACAGCGAGGCGGTGGCTTCACCGGCCAGGCCGTAGATCCACACGCCCTGCTTCTGCAGGTCCTTCAGGCAGCGCGACAGGTTGGTCACTGCCACCACCGGAATGCGGTCGGCGGCACCGGCCGAGGTCTTGCGCACGGTGGCGTTCACCGTGGCCGACTTGTCCTTGGGAATGATCACGGCCGTCGCCCCTGCAGCGGCGGCGCTGCGCAGGCACGCGCCCAGATTGTGCGGGTCCTGCACCTCGTCGAGGATCAGCAGCAGCGCCTTGCCCTCGGCGGCGGTGACCAGCCCCTCCAGTTCGTTTTCGCTGTAGGTGCGGGCGGCGGCATAGCGCGCGGCCACGCCCTGGTGGCGCACCGAACCGCCCACGCCGTCCAGCGCCTGGGTGTTCACCCGGCGCACGTCGATCCCCTTGCGGCGCGCGTTTTCCTCGATTTCGGTCAGCCGCGGATTCTTCGCGCCGGCCTCGATCAGCACTTCGCGGACGTTCTCGGCATCGTTTTCAATCGAGGAGGCGACGGCGTTGACGCCGACGATCCACTGGCTTTGTTTGCTCATTGCAGGGGGCGGAACCGGTCAGGGGGTGGTAATGGTAGAGCATCGGCGGGCGGGGTGCCCGTCACCGCGGCCAACGGGTCGTATCCCGGTCCGGATGCTGGTGCGACACCAACGTGGCCAGGCGCTCGGCATCCGGGTCGTCCTCGGCCAGGATCACCTCCAGCCCACCCAACTGGTCCACGAAGGGCAGCTTGGACTCGGTGCCGTACTGCACGGTGGGCGGCAGGCGTTCAGGCTGGTCGAAGGCCCCGGCGGCCACCGCCATGCCGTCCTCGCCCTCGTAGGTCAGCGGGGTGCCGCAGTCGGCGCAGAAACCCCGGCGGAAGTGGTTGGAGGACTGGAAGCGGCGTGGCTCGCCGCGGGTCCACTGGAAGTCCGCGCCGCGCACCGACACCAGCGGTGCGTAGTAGGCACCGAAGGCTTTCTGGCACATGCGGCAGTGGCAGATGGAGCGGTCCGGCAGCGCGCCGCGGACGTGGAAGCGAATCGCGCCGCACTGGCAGCCGCCGGAGAATTCGGGAACGGGGTTCATGGGTGAGGCCTCCGTTACGTGGCGTGTTCAGACGATGCAGCCACGCAGGGCGTGGCTCTACGGGCGTCCGGCAACCCGCGCCGGCCGCCCAACGGCCCATCCAACAACCCGTAGAGCCACGCCCTGCGTGGCTGCACGGGAGTCCATCAATACTTCTGCTTCTGCCGCTTGGCCGGTTGGCCGCGCGGCGGCAACTCCGGCACCGAATCGTCCTTTTCCTCCACCAGCCGGAAATCGATCTTGCGCTCTTCCATGCTGGCCTTCAGCACCAGAATGCGCACCCGGTCACCGAGGCGGTAGCTGGTGCCACGGCGTTCACCGGTCAGGGTCTTGCGGGTGGCGTCGAACTGGTAATAGTCGTGCGGCAGCTGGGTGACATGCACCAGCCCGTTGACCTTGGACTCGTCCAGTTCCACGAACAGACCGAAGCTGGTCACGCCACTGATCACGCCGTCGAACTTGCCGCCGACATGCTTTTCCATCCACGCCGCGCGGTAGCGCTCGTCGACCTCACGCTCGGCCTCGTCCGCACGGCGCTCGCGCTCGGAGCACAGCAGAGTCAGCTTGGCCATTTCGCGCTGGGTGTACAGGTACTTGTCGACCGGCTTGCCGGTCAGCGCGTACTTGATCGCGCGGTGCACCAGCAGATCCGGGTAGCGCCGGATCGGTGAGGTGAAGTGGGCATAGGCGTCCAGCGCCAGGCCGAAGTGGCCCAGGTTCTCGGCCGAATACACCGCCAGGCTCTGGCTGCGCAGCAGCACCGATTCCAGCAGCGCCGCATCCGGGCGCTCGCGCACCTTCTTCAGCAGCTTGGTGTAATCGCCCGGCTGCACCTTGGCGTACGGCGGCAGGCTCAGCTTGAACTCCTTCAGGAACTCCTGCAGGTCTTCAAACTTTGATTCCGGCGGCTTCTCATGGTCGCGGTACGGGGCCGGCACATGCTTGCTGATCAGGTAGCGCGCCGCCTGCACATTGGCCGCGATCATGCATTCCTCGATCAGCTTGTGCGCGTCGTTGCGCACCAGCATGCCGGCCTGGGTGACCTGGCCGGTGTTGTCGAGAATGAAGCGCACTTCCGAGCTTTCAAACTCGATCGCGCCGCGCTTGGTCCGGGCCTTGGCAAACACCTTGTACAGCTGGTGCAGACGTTCCACCTGCGGCAGCAGGGGGCCGATCGCCGCGCGTGCGGCCGGATCGTTCTCGCCCACCGCCTGCCAGACCTGGGTGTAGGTCAGGCGTGCATGCGAATTCATCACTGCTTCGTAGAAGCGCGAGTGCGCCACTTCGCCATCGCGGCCCACCTGCATGTCGCACACGAAGCACATGCGGTCGACCTTGGGCATCAGCGAGCAGATGCCATTGGACAGCGTCTCCGGCAGCATCGGCACCACGAAGCCCGGGAAGTACACCGAGGTGGCGCGCTTCTGCGCTTCCTCATCCAACGGGGTGCCGGGGCGGACGTAGTTGGAGACGTCGGCAATGGCCACGATCAGGCGGAAGCCGTCTTCGTTCGGTTCGCAGTAGACCGCGTCGTCGAAGTCCTTGGCGTCCTCGCCATCGATGGTCACCAGCGGCGTGCTGCGCAGATCGACGCGGCCGCCGATCATGCCTGGCTCCACCGTCAGCGGCACCGCGGCGGCTTCGTCCAGCACTTCCTGCGGGAACTCGAACGGCAGCTCATGGCCGTGGATGGCGGTTTCCACCACCAGCGACGCGGTCAGCTTGTCGCCCAGCACGGCGATGATGCGGCCGATCGGCGGCCGGCGCGTGTCCGGAGCCTGGGTCAGTTCGCACACCACCAGCTGGCCATCGCGGGCGTCGCCGGTCTGGTCGGGCGGAATCTGCACGTTGCGCTGGATGCGCTTGTCGTCCGGCACCACGTAGCTGATGCCGAACTCGACGCTGAAGCGGCCGATCAGGCGGGTCATGCCGCGCTCCAGCACGCGGGCGATGCTGCCCTCGCGGCGGCCACGGCGGTCGATGCCGGTCACGTTGGCCAGTACGCGGTCGCCATGCAGCACCTTGCGCATTTCATACGGGGCCAGGAACAGGTCGTCGCCCCCTTCCACCGGGCGCAGGAAGCCAAACCCTTCCGGGTTGGCGATGACCACGCCGGTGATCAGGTTGGTGGCCTGCACCGGAGCGAAACCACCACGGCGGTTCTGCACCAGCTGGCCGTCGCGTACCATCGCGCCCAGGCGCTTGCCCAGCGCGTCAGCACGGTCGGGCTCGGTCAGGCCCAGCTGCGCGCCGATCTCCTCGGCGGTCTGCGGGCCGTCGCAGCGATCCAGCAGCTGCAGGATGGCCTCGCGGCTGGCGATGGGCTGCGCATAGCGTTCAGCCTCGCGCGCGGCGAACGGGTCGTCATAGCTGGATGCGGCCGCCTGCGGATGCGGATTGCGGCGGGTGGGCACGGGGGCCCCGGTGCCCGGCTTGGGGCCGGCACGTTTGCCGCTGCGCGGCGGGGCGGGATTCTGCAGGGACTCGGGCATCCAGGGCGGCAGCTTGCCGGGCTTGGCAGCGGCGCGGGACTTGCCCGACGGACCAGCACCCTTCTTGGGGGCCGGAGACTTGGGGGCTTTCGCGCCCCGGGTCGGTTTCTTCGTTTTCATTGACCTCCATGTTAACCGCTGTGGGTGTGCATAACGGGTCATCAGCGGCGCGCATGCAATTTTGTGAAGAAAGTGAAAAAAGGCGTTGACAAGCGCCCCGGACATGCCCAGAATTGCCGGCTCTGGAACGCCCAGGTGGCGGAATTGGTAGACGCACTAGTTTCAGGTACTAGCGGGTAAAACCGTGGAGGTTCGAGTCCTCTCCTGGGCACCAACGTTAAAAACCCGCGCAAGCGGGTTTTTTCGTTTCTGGCATGTGTCGATGCCACCCACCTCGACTGCGGAAAAAGCACCCTGTAGTGCCGGGCCATGCCCGGCATCATCCATCCGGGTCGAAAAACCGTCGCGCCAGCCCGTCCCGCCCCGGGAAATACTTGAACCAGGGCCGCGCGCCATCCACCACGGCCGCCACCGCCGGATGCGCCATCAGCCGCTCAAAGTACGCCTGCAGGTTCACAGCCTCCTCCGGCAACGGCACATAAGCCACCGCATAGAACAGCGCCGGGGCCACCGCACAGTCGGCCATCGAGAAATCAGCACCCGCCAGCCAGCTGCCGCCCTGCAGCTGACGATCCAGCACCGCATAACTCTTCAACAGCATCTGCCGGGCATCGGCGACCGCAGCCTCGCTGCCCTGCCCGGCCGGTTTCAGCCTTTCGGCGGTCAGCGCCTGCATCGGGGTCATCACATAGAAGTCCGAAAACCGATCCCAGAAGCGCACGTCGAGGGCGACATCCGCGTTTGCCGGAATCAGCCGCGCACCCTCGGGTGCGTAGTGCTGCTGCAGGTACTCAATGATGATGCTGGTTTCGGCCACACGCCGATCGCCGTCTTCCAGCAATGGCATCTTGCCCATTGGGGATATCTGGGCGAAGGCTGCACGCACGGCGGGGTCGCCGAGGTTGAGGAAGCGTTCTTCCAGCGTTACCCCGAGCGCTCGGGCGGCGATCAGCACCTTCTGGCAGCAGGACGACAGCGGGTGGACGTGCAGGACGGACGTGGTCATCGGAGATCCAAGCGGTCGTGGTGAACTGAGTATTACAGAATCCGTTGACAGCCCCCGAATGCTTCCGCATAATTCGCGGCCTGAGTCGCCCAGGTGGCGGAATTGGTAGACGCACTAGCTTCAGGTGCTAGCGGGGGCAACTTCGTGGAGGTTCGAGTCCTCTCCTGGGCACCATGACTCAGTAAATGATCAAACCCGCGCAAGCGGGTTTTTTCGTTTCTGCGCAACGCTCGATCAATGTTGGTGTTGATTGCGAAATGTTGTTGACACATTCGAGGTTCTCCCGCACAATTCGTCTCCTGAGTCGCCCAGGTGGCGGAATTGGTAGACGCACTAGCTTCAGGTGCTAGCGGGGGCAACTTCGTGGAGGTTCGAGTCCTCTCCTGGGCACCATGACTCAGTAAATGATCAAACCCGCGCAAGCGGGTTTTTTCGTTTCTGCCGTTTGGTGCGAGATCTGCGTAGAGCCGGGCTTGCCCGGCTGCTGTTGGATTCGTGCGAACAGCCCTCGGTTCACGGCATCCCTGGTTTGGCGGGTCGGGATGGGCGTTCCGGGGGACGGCGCAAGTACGTCCCGGTAGCGTCGGTCGACAGACGACGGCCGTGACATCACCCGCGTTCGGTAACGCATGACCTCCGAACAGTGACGGGCTTTTTGCCCTACCGCGCCGATCACCGCTATCGGCGGTCGACTGTCGTGCGACCCTACCGGTGGCAATGCCGCGATGCTCAGGCATCACAGCAATGGCAGGTGAATTCCGGAATGCCCCAGCATCACCGCAACGAAGGAAGATTGCCGGATGCGATGACATCACCGCGATGGCGGGGATTCGCCGCTGGTTGGTTCTTCAACACCGACACCCATTACACCGGCCGCGTCGTCGCTTGCTTTGCGGATCGCGCTGCGCCGCAGCTTTGCATCCCTCGCACGCGACTCCTGCGCAAGCTGCACCAGCCGCGCCATGAACAACCGGACCGCCTCCGCCGGCGCGTAATCCAGGCTCTTGGTCACGCCTTTGAAGTCGCGGCGCAGCTCGTCTTCCACTCGCGCACGTAGCCAGACCGGCTTTTTCATCGGCGTGCCCTCCGCCGGAACTGCGGGTGATGCGTGTACGAACGTTGTGTTTGCATGGCAAACCTCCTGCAGAGTGCGCCCCCCGCCGGAATGGCGAGGGGTCGGGAGGTTAGAACCGTGAAGTTTCACGAAGAAAACGGCGGGCATATTTCCCCCTTGCGGAGGTGTTGTATTAGCCACCCTCCCGACGCAGGACGCACGCTCCCACGCAGGACAACACTCGTGAAACCTTCGGAGATTCTACGCTCCGGGGCCTACCCTGCAGGAAACAGATGCCGATAAAAATAGGCATTTGCGCCACAATCGTGGCGGGTTTTTGGCGCACGGGCAAATGGTGCGACGCAATTGGCGCGGTTGGTTTGCGGGAGGCTTGTGGGAGTAGTGCGGGGCGCGCGAAGGTGGTGCGGGTGTTGCGCGTTGGTGGGTGTTTCAATGTGTGACGTGCGTGCGCGTTTTTCAGGCATGCAATGAAGAACCCGGAGTGGAGTTCGCGTCGCATGCGTCACTTCGGGTCATGCAGGGAGCTCGCTTCGATCAGAAGTTCATGCGTTAAAGAACGTTGGTCATTTCACGGCGGTCGTCTTTCGACCGACCCTACCGCTCCCCACCAACTCCTTAAGGTCAAACACCTCGGTGTTGCCGTTGATTTTCCATGGCCACCGACCAACTGTCGTGGCGGGTCGGGGTGGGCTGGAGGGGGCGTGAGCCGCATGGATGCGGCGATCGAGCCTACAAGGACGTACTTGCGGCGTCCCCCGGAACGCCCATCCCGAGCCGCCAAGCCAGGGATGTAGTGAACCGAGGGTTGTTCGCACGAATCCAACAGCAGCCGGGCAAGCCCGGCTCTACGTAGTCCGTCGAATGCCGGTGGAATCAGTGGCCGCCAGCGGAAGCAGCGCCTGCGCCTGCGCCGAACGGGGGCTTGGCCAGCCAGAGGAACGCGATGATCGCCAGGAACACCCAGCCCAGCAGGAAGAAGATGTCGTTGAAGCCCATCTGCGATGCCTGATGGTTGATGATGTTGTTCAAGGCCGCCGCGCCATGTTGCAGGTCGCCCTGCCCCATCGCCGTTACCTGCTCCTGCATGCCCGGTTGGTACACCGAAATGTGCTCGGTCAGGTGCGCGTGGTGCTCCTGCGTGCGGTGCGCCCACAGCCACGTGGTCAGCGATGCCGCGAAGCTACCGCCCAGCGTACGCAGGAAGGTGGCCAGGCCCGAGCCCGCCGCGATCTCACGGCCGTCCAGGTCCGACAGCAGGATCTGCAGCACCGGCATGAAGAACAATGCCACGCCCACACCCATGATCAACTGCACCCCCGCCACGTGGGTGAAATCCACCTGCAGGTTGAAGTTTGAACGCAGGAAGCTGGTGAACGACAGGAAGACGAACGCGAACGACGCAATCAGGCGCATGTCGAACCGGGACGCATACTTGCCCACGAATGGCGTCATGATCACCGGCAGAATGCCGATCGGTGCCGTTGCCAACCCCGCCCAGATCGCCGTATAGCCCATGTCACGCTGCAGCCACTGCGGAATCAGCAGCGACACACTGAAGAACGCCGCGTACGCCACCACCATCGCCAGCGTGCCCGCACGGAAGTTGCGGTGCCGGAACAGGCGCAGGTCCACGATCGGGTCCTTGTCGGTCAGTTCCCAGATCAGGAACACCGCCAATGCCACCACCGCCACGCAGGCCAGCACCACGATCTTCGCCGACGCAAACCAGTCTTCGTCGTTGCCCAGGTCCAGCACCAGCTGCAGCGCACCTACGCCGATCACCAGCGTGATCAGGCCGATGTAGTCCATCTTCGGCTTTTCAATGTGCTCCGGCCGCCCCTTCAGCTGGTTGCCCACCACCAGCGCCGCGAAGATGCCCAGCGGCACGTTGATCAGGAAGATCCATTCCCAGCTGTAGTTGTCGGTAATCCAGCCGCCCAGGATCGGGCCGCAGATCGGGGCCACCACCGTGATCATCGCCAGCAGCGCCAGTGCCTGCCCGCGTTTTTCCCTTGGATAGATCGACACCAGCAGCGACTGCGTGATCGGGTACATCGGCCCCGCCACGAAGCCCTGCAGCGCGCGCGATACCACCAGCATGCCCATGCTCTGCGCCAGGCCACACAGCAGCGACGCCACCACGAACGACAGCGTCGCCCAGATGAACAGCTTGGTTTCACCGAAGCGACGGCTCAGCCAGCCGGTCAGCGGCAGCGCGATGGCCGTGCTCACCGCGAACGAGGTGATCACCCAGGTCGCCTGCTGCGAGCTGGCCCCCAGGTTGCCGGCGATGGTCGGCAGCGACACGTTGGCGATGGTGGTGTCGAGCACCTGCATGAACGAGGCCATCGCCAGGCCAGCAGTACACAGCGCGACATTGGCCGGCCGGAAGGCACCGGCCGCCGACGGCGCGCCCGGATTACCGGGCGCGGTAGGAGCTTGTGCGGACATCGTTTCGGTCTCAGCTCGCCTTGGCCTGCTGCGGCAGGTTGGCCTGGATGATGGTGTGGATCATGTCGTCAGCACTGTGCAGCTGCTTGGCGTACACATCGGTGTCGAACACCTGGCCCTTGGCCGCTTCGGTCGGCAGCACGGTGCCCTTCTGGTCGCGCAGGCTCACTTCGGCCTTCATCGACAGACCAATGCGCAGCGGATGTTCGGCCAGCTGCTTCGGGTCGATGGCGATGCGCACCGGCACGCGCTGCACGATCTTGATCCAGTTGCCGCTGGCGTTCTGCGCCGGCAGCAGCGAGAACGCCGAACCGGTCCCCAGGCCCAGGCTGTCGATGCGACCGGTGTAGTGCACGTCACCGCCGTACAGGTCCGACTTCAACTCCACTTCCTGGCCCAGGCGCATGTGGCGCAGCTGGGTTTCCTTGAAGTTGGCTTCCACCCACATCTGCTCGGTCGGCACCACCGCCATCAGGGCGTTGCCCGGCTGCACGCGCTGGCCGACCTGCACCGAACGACGCGCCACGTAACCGGTGACCGGTGCGACGATGCCGGCGCGGGCGTTGTTGAGGTAGGCCTGGCGCAGCTGCGCCGCAGCGGCCTGCACGTCCGGCTGGGTTGCGATCACGGTGTCGTCGACCAGCGCACGGCTGCGCTCGAAGGTCTCGCGCGAACCGGCCACGGCCGCTTCGGCGGCAGCCAGTTCGTCACGGGCGTGGGCCAGTTCTTCGTTGGAGATCGCACCGGTGGCAGCCAGGTCCTTGCGGCGGGCGAAATCTTCGCGCACGCGCTTGAGGGTGACGTTGCGGGCATTCAATTCGGCCTGCGCGCCTTCCACGCTGCGATACAGACCGCGCACTTCACGCACGGTCCTGGCCAGGGTGGCCTCGGCCTGCTGCAGCGCCACTTCGGTGTCGGCCGGGTCCAGCTGCACCAGCAGCTGGCCGCGCTCCACGCGCATGCCGTCGTCGGCGTTGATCGCCACCACGGTGCCGGTCACCTGCGGGGTGATCTGCACCTGGTTGCCCTGCACGTAGGCGTCGTCGGTTTCTTCAAACCAGCGGCCGAACATGAAGTACCACAGGGCGAACGCGGCCAGCAGCAGGACCACGATGACCACAAGGCCGCGCAGCAGCTTGCCGCGACGGGACGGAGCTGCCGGTGCGGCAGCGGGAGCAGAAGTCTGGCTCATGAACGTTGTCTCAGGAATGCGTGGAATCAGTGGGGGCGGCGAGCGTGGCGGTGTCGCTGGACGGGGTGAATCCACCGCCCAGCGCCTGGCTCAACTTCACCGAAACAAGAATCTGGCGGGACTGCAGCTCGGCCAGGCGCTTCTGCGCGACCAGCAGCTGCTCTTCCACCACCAGCACGTCGAGGTAGCTGCCAATGCCGGCGCGGTAGCGCTGCTGGGCGAGGTCCTGCGCGGCCTGCGCGGTGTTCAGCGCCTGCTGCTGGGCCGCCGCCTGGTCAGCCAGCGAGCGCACCGCGTTGACCTGGTCGGCCACTTCGCGCAATGCGCCCACCACCGACTGGTTGTAGTCGGCCACGGCCAGGTCGTACTGCGCGTCGGTCCTGTCCAGGTTGGCGCGCAGGCGGCCGCCATCGAAGATCGGCAGGCTCAGCGCCGGGCCAAGGAAGGCGAAGGTGGAACTGCTCTTGAGCAGCTGGTCCACTTCACTGTTGACCACGCCGCCGAGCGCGGTGAGGTTGAGGCTGGGATAGAACTTCGCCTTGGCCGCATGGATTTCCTTGCCGGCCGCTTCCACCCGCCAGCGCGCGGCAACGATGTCCGGGCGACGGCCGAGCAGTTCACTGGGCAGCACGCCCGGCAGCTGCAGCGCCAGCGGATTGAGCACCTGCGGACGTTCGATCTGCAGGCCGCGGTCCGGGCCCTGCCCGACCAGCGCGGCCAGTGCGGTGCGGGCCTCGTCGATCTGCTGCTGGGCGGCCTGCAACTGCTGCTGCGCGGCCGGAATGCGGGTTTCGGCCTGGCGCACCTGCAGGTCGCTGTCGATGCCGGCACTGCGGCGCTGCTGGGTCAGCTTCAGGGTCTTCTGCGCACGCTCCAGTTCGCCATTGGCCACGTCATGCAGCTGCCAGGCGTAGCCGAGCTGCGCATACGCTTCGGCAATGGCGGCCGACAGGTCCAGGCGTGCGGCCTGTGCATCCACTTCAGCAGCATGGCCGCTGTCCACGGCCGCTTCCCAGGCGGCGCGCTTGCCGCCCCACAGGTCGATGCCGTAGCTGAAGCTCAGGTAGCCCTGCACGCTGCCGGCATAGCTGCCGCCCATTTCGTCGCCGACCATCGATTCGGGCAGGCGCACGCCGGTGTAGCCGCCCGACGCATTCAAGCTGGGCAGGCGGTCGGCACGCGCGGTGCCGATCTGCGAACGCGCCTGGCGCAGGCGCGCGTCAGCCGCGTCCAGGCCTGGGTTGTGTTGCAGGCCTTCGGCGATCAGCGCGTCGAGCTGGGAGTCACCCAGCGCACGCCACCAGTCGGTGGCCGGCCAGCCGGGCTGGCTCAGATCCTGCCCGGCCAGGGTGCGCTGGCTCTGCAGGTGGTCGGGATCAAGCAACTGGCCCTGCGGTTGCAGGCCGCCGGTACTGGCGCAGGCGGACAGCGCCAGCGCCAGTGCGGCCGGCAGCAGCGGCTGCAGCCGGAAGGTGCGGGAAGTAGAAGTGGTCATGGCGTCGTCAGGGAATCGCGAACACGGGTCAACAGGGAAAGCAGCTGGGCACGCTCATCGGCGCTCAGGTCACGCATGGCGTCATTGATGGTGGCCTCGCCGCGCAGCTTGAGCCGGGCCCACAGCGCACGGCCCTCGTCGGTCAGCACGATCTGCAGCGCGCGGCGGTCCTGGGCGTGCGGCTCACGGCGCACGCAGCCCAGCGCTTCCAGCTTGTCCAGCAGCCGGGTCACCGCGCTCGGGACCTGGTCCAGCGCCTGGGCCAGCTCGTTGGCAGTGCACGGCGCGCGGAACGACAGCACCTTCAGGCCCAGATAGTGGGTGAAGCCGATGTCCAGGTTTTCCTCGGCCATCGAGATGTCGAGCTGGCGCATCAGGCCGTCGCGGACCTGACGCAGCAGCAGACCCAGGCTGGGCGGGGTGGTTTCGGGGCAGATCATCATGGGTGCGCACTTTACTTCCATCCAATATATTTCTCAATGGAAATATTTAAGTTGGAAGCAAATAGCCTTCCCGTTCATTCAGGACTGTGACGACGAGGGTCTATTTCTTCACATGGCTTGGCATCCCCCGCCGCATCCGGATAATCGACCGCCTGCGAGGGCGACAGCCGTCGCCGTCCTTTGCCACAGGTAACAATCCCGCATGACCGATCTAGCCCGACCCGTGTTCCACGGCTTTGAACAGCTGCCCCTGCGCGAGTACGCCGAACGGGCGTACCTGGATTACTCGATGTACGTGGTGCTGGACCGCGCCCTGCCGTTCATCGGCGACGGGCTCAAGCCGGTGCAGCGGCGCATCATCTATTCGATGAGCGAGCTGGGGCTGAACGCCGCCTCCAAACCGAAGAAGTCCGCGCGCACCGTGGGTGACGTCATCGGTAAGTACCACCCGCACGGCGACAGCGCCTGCTACGAAGCGCTGGTGCTGATGGCACAGCCGTTCTCGTACCGCTACCCGCTGATCGAGGGCCAGGGCAATTTCGGCTCCAGCGACGACCCGAAGTCGTTCGCGGCGATGCGCTACACCGAGTCCAAGCTGACCCCGATCGCCGAAGTGCTGCTGGGCGAGATCAACCAGGGCACCACCGACTGGGTGCCGAACTTCGACGGTACCCTGGAAGAGCCGACCTGGATGCCGGCGCGCCTGCCGCACCTGCTGCTCAACGGCACCACCGGCATCGCCGTGGGCATGGCCACCGACGTGCCGCCGCACAATCTCAACGAGATTGTCAGCGCGCTGCTGCACCTGCTGGACGACCCGGACGCGAGCATTGCCGACCTGTGCGAGCACGTGAAGGGTCCTGACTACCCGAGCACGGCGGAAATCATCACCCCGCTGGCCGACCTGCGGCAGATGTACGAAACCGGCAACGGCAGCGTGCGCGCGCGCGCGACCTTCACCAAGGAAGGCAACAACATCGTGGTGACGGCCCTGCCGTTCCAGGTTTCGCCGTCGAAGGTGATCGAACAGATCGCCGCGCAGATGCGGGCCAAGAAGCTGCCGTGGCTGGAAGACCTGCGCGACGAATCCGACCACGCCAATCCGGTGCGGCTGGTGCTGCTGCCGCGTTCCAACCGTGTCGATGCCGAACAGCTGATGGGCCACCTGTTCGCCACCACCGACCTGGAGCGCAGCTATCGCGTCAACATGAACGTGATCGGCATGGACGGGCGTCCGCAGGTGAAGAACCTGAAGATGCTGCTGAGCGAGTGGCTGCAGTTCCGCCAGGCCACCGTGACCCGCCGCCTGAACCATCGCCTGGAAAAGGTCGAGCGTCGCCTGCACCTGTTGGAAGGCCTGCTGGTGGCGTTCCTCAACCTGGATGAAGTGATCCACATCATCCGCACCGAGGACGAACCCAAGGCGGCGCTGATCGCGCGCTTCGGGCTGAGCGAAGACCAGGCCGAGTACATCCTGGAAACCAAGCTGAAGCAGCTGGCGCGCCTGGAAGAAATGAAGATCCGTGGCGAGCAGGACGAGCTGGCCAAGGAGCGCGACAAGATCCAGTCGATCCTGGACAGCAAGGCCAAGCTGAAGAAGCTGATCCGCGACGAACTTACCGCCGACGCGAAGAAGTTCGGTGACGCCCGCCGTTCGCCGCTGGTGCAGCGTGGCGCGGCCCAGGCCATCGACGAAACCGAGCTGGTGCCGAGCGAACCGATGACCGTGGTGCTGTCGGAGAAGGGCTGGATCCGTGCGGCCAAGGGCCATGACATGGACCCGTCCACGCTGAACTACCGCGAAGGTGATGCGCTGCTGGGCTTCGCGCGTGCGCGCAGCACCCAGCAGGTGGCGTTCCTGGACAGCGAGGGTCGCGCCTACTCGACCGCGATCCATACCCTGCCCTCGGCGCGTGGCAACGGCGAACCGCTGACCGGCCGCTTCTCGCCGGCCGCCGGCAGCGCCTTCATGACCCTGGCCAGCGGCGAGAACAACACCCGCTTCGTGCTGGCGTCCTCGCACGGCTATGGCTTCGTGACCCGCTTCGAGAACCTGGTGGGCCGCAACAAGGCCGGCAAGGCGATGCTCAACCTGACCTCGGGCTCGAAGGTACTGACGCCTTCGATGGTGGCAAATCCGGAAACCGACCGCATCGTGGCGGTGACCAGCTCGGGCAACCTGCTGGCGATTCCCGCCAGCGAGCTGCCAGAACTGGACAAGGGCAAAGGCAACAAGATCATCGAGATTCCGAAGGCCAAGCTCGCCACCGAACGCGTGGTGGCGGTGGTGGCGGTGGCACCGGGCAACACACTGCAGGTGCACAGCGGTGCGCGCACCATGAACCTGTCGTTCAAGGACCTGGAGCAGTACCTGGGCGCACGTGCAACGCGCGGTCACCTGCTGCCGCGTGGCTGGCAGAAGGTGGAAGGGTTGAGCGTGGAGTAATGGAAATGGCCGGGGAAACCCGGCCATTTTTTTGCGTTGGACATTACCAACGTCTGACCATGGACCGCGCGGTCGCCTGACGTAGAGCCGGGCTTGCCCGGCTGCTCTTCGTTCCGGAGTCATGAACCCGTCGGCATTGCTTCGGTGAGGTTCAACGTCGGATGCGATGGGGACGCGTGTTTGCCGCGCGGTTGGACGTTTGTGCCGCGCGTTGCGCGGTTGCCGGGCAAGCCCGGCACTACGAATTGCTACGTGCGCAGGTCGATCTGGATATTCCCGCGATCAATGCGCGGCGGTGCCCTTGGCTTCGATCTTGCTGGTCTGGTACAGGGCCAGGCCGATGCGCTTGATCAGGCTCAGCTGCTGTTCCAGCCACCAGGCGTGATCTTCCTCGGTGTCCTTCAGCTGCACCAGCAACATGTCGCGGCTCACGTAATCCTGGTGCTGTTCGCACAGCTTCATGCCGGCGGCGAGGTTGTTGCGCACGCTGTACTCGGTGTCCAGGTCCTTGCGCAGCATCTCTTCCACGGTTTCACCGGGCTCGAACGCGTGCGGACGCATGTCCGGGTTGCCGCCAAGGAACAGGATCCGGCGCAGCAGCGCGTCGGCGTGCTGGGTTTCCTCTTCCATCTCATGGTTCAGGCGTTCGTACAGCGCGAACAGGCCCTGGTCCTCGTAGCGGCGCGAATGGATGAAGTACTGGTCGCGTGCTGCAAGCTCGCCGCGCAGCAGTTCCTTCAGGCAGGCGATGACGTCCGGGTGACCTTTCATGGGGGCTCCTTGTGAATCGATGCGCGCATGGTGCCCTATCTTTCGCGACGGTGATCTAATCGGAATCAGTCGCAGTTGCGCTCGCAGCCCGCATTCACGCGTCATCTACAGGCCCTACAATCGGCCTTCCACCAAAGGGGAGTCGCGGGATGCGTCGTTGGCTGATGCGGGTGCTGGGCTTGGTGCTGCTGCTTGCGGTTGTCGGGATTGCCCTGGTCTGGTGGCTGCTGCGCGGCAGTCTGGCTCCGCTGGACGGGGAGCACACGCTGGCTGGCCTGCAGGCCCCGGTCACGGTGCAGCGCGATGCGCTGGGGGTGGTCACCATTGACGCCGCTTCTCCGGCCGATGCGATGCGCGCCCTGGGCCAGGTGCACGCGCAGGAACGGTACTTCGAGATGGACCTGATGCGCCGTGCCGCTGCGGGTGAGCTGGCCGAGCTGTTCGGGCCGGCGGCGGTGGACGTGGACAAGCGCATGCGCGTGCACCGGCTGCGCGCACGCACCGACGCCCATCTGGCGGCAGCCGTTGGCAGCCAGGCGGCTGGACTGCAGGCGTATGTGGAGGGTGTCAATGCGGGCGTGGACGGCCTGCGCGTACGCCCCTGGCCCTATCTGCTGCTGCGCCAGGCACCGGCGCGCTGGAGCGTGACCGATTCGGTGTTGACCGCGCTGGCGATGTACGCGGACCTGCAGGACCCGGGCAATCAGACCGAGCTGGCGATGACCCGCATCCGCGAGGTGGTGCCACCAGCGCTGTATGCGCTGCTGGCGCATGACGGTAGCGAGTGGGATGCGCCGCTGTTCGGGGAAGCGCGGGGGAATGCGGTGTTGCCGGGGGCGGGAGAGGTTGATTTGAGTAACGACCAACGGTCGTTACCTACCAGTTCGGGTGCCGCGGCCAGCTTGGCAGTGCAGGAAGCTGACGTGAAAGGCAGCAACAACTTTGCGGTGGGTGGGGCGTTGACCGCCGACGGCCGCGCCATCGTCGCCGATGACATGCACCTGGGCCTGCGTTCGCCCAGCCTGTGGTTCCGTGTGCGGCTGCGCTACCCCGACCCGGCCGCGCCCGGCGGCAAGGTGGACGTCAGCGGTTTCTCGCTGCCGGGCCTGCCGGCGATCGTGGTGGGCAGCAACAAGCACGTGGCCTGGGGTTTCACCAACAGCTACATCGACAACGCCGACTTCCAACCGGTAGCGGCGCATGCCCCGGGTATCCGCATCCACAACGAGCGCATCCGCGTGGCCGGACAGCCCGACGTGGTGTTCCGCGTGCGTGAAACCGACTGGGGGCCGATCCTGCACGAACGTCCGGACGGCAGTGGTCAGGCCCTGCGCTGGACCGCGCAGCAGCCGGGCGCGGTGCGCCTGGACTTTGCCGAGATGGCGCGCGCGGGTGACCTGGACCAGGCGCTGGCCGTCGCCGACCGCGCCGGCATTCCCACCCAGAACCTGGTGATCGCGGACAGCGCCGGCCGAATCGCGTGGCGACTGATCGGGGCACGCCCGGACCGCGCACCGTCCTGCCCGCCCACCGGCTTCGGTACGACGGCTGCGGCCGACTGCGCGCCTTGGGCGATCCGCAGTGATGCATCCCCGGCGCTGATCGACCCGCCCACCCACCGCCTGTGGACCGCCAATGGCCGCGTGCTCGATGGCGAGGCGCTGGCCGCGGCAGGCAATGCCGGCTATGACCTGGGCGCGCGCGGCAGGCAGATCCGCGACGACCTGTTCGCGAAGGAACGCTTCACCGAACAGGACCTGCTGGCAATCCAGCTGGATGACCGTGCGCTGTTCCTTGAACGCTGGTACACGCTGCTGCGGCAGGTGGTGACGCACAGCGACGACCCGGCGCTGAAGCGGTTGGAAGCGGCCACGCGCACATGGGAGGGACATGCCTCGGTCGATTCGGTGAGCTACCGGATCACCCGTGGCTTCCGCAGCCAGGTGCTGAAGGCCGTCTCGGAGGGGCTGCTGGCAACGGCCAAGGCGAAGCTGGGTAACGACTACCTGGAACCCCGCCTGGCGCAGCTGGAAGGCGCGCTATGGCCGCTGGTGACCGAGCGGCCGGCGCATCTGCTGCCGCCGCCGCACGCCAGCTGGGATGCGCTGCTGGCCGACGCCGCACGCGGGTTGGAAGGCTCGCTGACGGAATACGGCCCAGAGCTGGACAAGCGCACTTACGGCGAACTCAACACCGCAGCGATCTGCCATCCGGTGAGCGCCGCCCTGCCCGCTTTCGCCAGGCGCTGGCTGTGCATGCCGGCCGACCCGCTGCCCGGCGACAACAACATGCCGCGGGTACAGGGGCCGTCATTCGGTGCCTCGGAGCGGATGGTGGTGTCACCGGGCCACGAAGCGGACGGCATCATTCATATGCCCGGCGGACAGAGTGGGCATCCACTGTCGCCGTTCTGGGGTGCGGGGCATGAGGATTGGGCGCAGGGCAAGCCGACGCCGTTTTTGCCGGGGAAAGCCGTGCATGCGATGACGTTGACGCCGCAATGACTGCAAAAACCCTGGCTCGCAGCTGACCGGTAGCGCCGGCCATTGGCCGGCCCTCATGAACGCCGGCCGCAGCACGTGGGCCGGCCAACGGCCGGCGCTACCTGCGTCACCCTGCGGGCGTTCAACCGGCCCGGCGCCGCTCGATCAGATTCAACAACGGCCCGGTCATGGCGGTGGTCACCAGCGCCATGATCACCAGCACGGCAAACAGGCGGTCGCCGAGCAGGCCGAGTTCGTATCCGAGATTGAGCACGATCAGTTCCATCAGGCCACGGGTGTTCATCAGCGCACCCAGCCGCCACGCTTCACGGCTTTCCAGTCCGGCACTGCGCGCCGCACTGAAGGTGCCGAGCAGCTTGCCCACGGTCGCCACCGCGATCACCAGCAGACACAGCACCAGATCGCTGGCCTGAAGCGCATCGGCACGCATGCGCAGGCCGGTCATGGCGAAGAACAGCGGCAGCAGCAGCGTGACCGCGAAGGGCTCGACCTTGGCGATCAGCAGCGTGCGCAGCTGGATATTGGCCGACACCGCCACACCGGCGGCAAACGCGCCGAACAAGGCATGGATGCCCAGCACTTCAGTGACCAGCGCACTGGCCAGCGCAAGCAGCAACACCCCCAGCAGCCAGCGACCCTCGCTGCCGGGCTGCACCGTCTGCCGCGCGAACCACGGCTTCACCGCGCCCAGCATCAGCGCGACGAAGGCCACCACACACAGCAGGTTGAGGCCGGCGGTAAGCCACCCGGTGGCCTGCGCGGCGGCCACGATCAGCGCCAGCAGGCACCACGCGGTGGCGTCGCCAAGTGCGGCGCAGGCGATGGCAGTCTGCCCCAACGGAGTGTGGGTGATGCCGCGGTCGGCGAGGATGCGCAGCAGCACCGGAAACGCGGTGATGCTCATGGAGATGCCGACGAACAGCGCGAACGCGGTGAAGCCCACGCCCTGAGGCCCATGCTCGGGGTACAGCCAGATCGCAAGCACCACGCCGAGCACGAACGGCACCGCGATGCCGGCATGGCTGACGGTGAAGGCGAAGCGGCGGCGGCCGCGCAGCGCGCCCAGGTCGAGTTCGGCACCGGCCACCAGCAGGAACATCAGCACACCGAGCTGGCTGAGCATGCCCAGCGGGCCTAGTGATGTGGCCGGGAACAGCGCGCCATGCAGGCCGGGCAGCAGGCTGCCCAGCACCAGCGGCCCCATCATCAGGCCGGCCGCCATCTCGCCGATTACCGCCGGTTGGCCGAGTCGCTTCAGCAGCGCGCCGGCCCCTTTGGCCACCACCAGCAGCACCAGAAGCTGCAGCAGGAACAGGCCCAGCGGCGAAGCAAGGTGCTGGGCCCAGTCGCTGCCGATGACCTTTTCGGCCTTGGCAGCGACGGTGGGCATGCCCGGACCGGCATAGCGCGCCAGCGCCAGGCCGATGGCCAGTGGAATCCCGGCCCAGGCCAGGTAGTGCCAACCCCATTTCATCGGCCGTGACTCGCCCCTGCTCTGTGCGTCCATGAACATGCCCTTGCGTGAGGGGGCATCATATCGCGACAGGCGCTCGATACCGCGGCAGTGCCGGCCGTTGGCCGGCCCTCATGAGCGCCGGACACACCCCATGGGCCGGCCAACGGCCGGCGCTACCGGAAGCGTCGCACGATGCCGGGATTGCGAGGTTGCCGGCCAGCGGCCGGCACTACCTAAGCCAGGGCCCGCTCGTGCACCCCGGCGACCGCACGGCCGGAGGGATCGGCCATGGCCGCAAAGCTGGCATCCCAGGCAATTGCGGCCGGCGACGAGCAGGCAATCGACTTGCCTCCCGGGACGGTTTCAGCCGCGGCCTGGGTCGGGAAGAACTGCTCGAACAGGTGGCGGTAGTAATAGGCCTCCTTGGTCTGCGGCGGGCTGTGCACGAAGCGCTTGTCGGCGGCGGCCATGACCCGGTCGCTGACCTGGGCTTCGGCGTGCGCCTTCAACCCGTCGATCCAGCCGTAGCCGACACCGTCGCTGAACTGCTCCTTCTGCCGCCACAGGATCGACTCCGGCAGATAGCCTTCGAACGCCTCGCGCAGTACCGCCTTCTCGATCCGACGCGCACCGCCGGCCCCGTGCCCGACCATCTTGTGCCGCGCATCGATGCGCATGGCCACGTCGAGAAACTCACGGTCCAGGAACGGCACGCGCGGCTCGACGCCCCAGGCCATCATCGACTTGTTGGCGCGCAGGCAGTCGTAGTAGTTCAGCGCATCCAGCTTGCGCACCAGTTCCTCATGGAACTCACGCGCGTTGGGCGCTTTGTGGAAATACAGATAGCCACCGAAGATCTCATCGCTGCCCTCGCCGGACAGCACCATCTTCACGCCCATGGCCTTGATCCGCCGCGCCAGCAGGAACATCGGCGTGGACGCGCGAATGGTAGTGACGTCGTAGGTTTCCACGTGGCGGATGACTTCCGGCAGCGCATCCAGGCCTTCCTCGAAGGTGTACTCGAACCCGTGATGCACAGTACCCAGCGCTTCGGCGGCAATGGCGGCGGCGGCAAGATCAGGCGAGCCTTTCAGGCCGATGGCGAATGAGTGCAGGCGCGGCCACCAGGCTTCGCTCTGATCGCCGTCCTCGATGCGATGACGCGCGTAGCGTGCGGCGACGGCGGCGACCAGCGAGGAATCCAGGCCGCCGGACAGCAGCACGCCATACGGCACGTCGGTCATCAGCTGGCGATGCACGGCGCGTTCGAAGGCTTCGCGCAGCGCGGTGCGATCTGCTTCGACGCCTTCCACCGCATCGTAGTCGCGCCATGGACGTTCGTAGTAGCGCGTCAGCGTATCGGTGGCGCTGTCATACCAGTGGCCGGGCGGGAACTGGGCGGCGTCGGCGCAGATGTCGACCAGCGACTTCAGTTCGGAGGCGACCACCAGGCGACCGTCCTGGTCATGCCCCCAGTACAGCGGCACCACACCGATGGGATCGCGCGCGATCAGCACGCGCTGCTGGTCACGGTCCCACAGGGCAAAAGCGAAAATGCCGTTGAGGCGGTTGAGGAACGATGCGGGTTCGTCTTCACGATACAGCGCGTTGATGACCTCACAGTCCGAGCCGGTCTGGAACGCATAAGGCTGGGTCAGTTCGGCCTTGAGTTCACGGTGGTTGTAGATCTCGCCGTTGACCGCCAGGGCCAGGCCGCCATCCTCGGACAGCAGCGGCTGCGAGCCACCGGCCGGGTCGACGATGGCCAGGCGTTCGTGTACCAGCACGGCACCGGCATCGACATACACCCCGCTCCAGTCCGGGCCACGGTGGCGCTGGCGTTGCGAAAGATCCAGCGCACGTCGGCGCAGGGCGGGAAGATCATCGCCGGCCTGCAGGCCGAACATTCCAAAGATCGAACACATGGGAACAGCTCCTGATGATGGGGGAATACACGTATTGCAGGCATTCGACCGGCCACCCAGGCCCGGATGTGAAAAACCCGGACCATAAAAAAACCCGCATCGACCGATGCGGGTTTTCTGGTATCCGGGCGTATTTCTGGTTCTAGCCCTGGTCGCAGTCCCGCATCGGCCGCGCACGATTATTCGCGCGCAGATT
>JBCNQC010000032.1:0-38810 GCA_039592995.1 Stenotrophomonas sp.
CGTGAGCCGGATGTGGCCGGCGCTGGCCCGGCCCTGTGGCGGTGAAATCCGTAGAGCCGGGCTTGCCCGGCTGCTTTTTTGGCGCGCAAAGTGCAGCCGGGCAAGCCCGGCTCTACGGGTCCACGTCTTCGGCGGCCGGAAGGCACCGTCCCACGGGTCGACGTCATCAGCAACCGGCGGGCACCCGGCTGCCATCTATCCCTTCTGCGCCAGCTGCATGTCGCGCTGGCGGCGCTTCTCGCTGCGGGCGGTGACGAACCAGCCGGCCACCGCCGCAATCGACACCGCCAGCACCATCAAGGTGGCCAGCGCATTGATCTCCGGCTTGATGCCCATGCGCACCGAAGCGAACACCTTCATCGGCAGCGTGGTCGAATTTGGCCCGGCGACGAAGCTGGCAATCACCACGTCATCCAGCGACAGGGTGAACGCCAGCAGCCAGCCGGCCACCAGTGCCGGGGCGATGATCGGCAGGGTGATCTGGAAGAACACCTTCAACCGGCTCGCGCCCAGGTCCATGGCGGCCTCCTCCAGCGACCGGTCAAGTTCGCGCAGCCGCGAGGACACCACCACAGTGACGAAGGACAAGGTGAAGGTGACGTGCGCGATCCAGATGCTGCCCACGCCGCGGCTCGGAAAGCCGGGAATGCCGCCCATCGCCACCAGCAGGGTCATCAACGAGAAGCCCAGGATCACCTCCGGCATCACCAGCGGCGCGGTGATCAGCGCACCGAACACGGTCTTGCCGGGGAAGCGCTGGAAACGGGTCATCACCATCGCCGCCATCGTGCCCAGCACGGTGGCGGCGGTGGCCGTCCAGAACGCCACCTTCAGGCTGACCCACAGCGCCTCCAGAATCTGCCGGTTGTTGAACAGCTCACCGTACCAGCGCGTGGAAAAGCCCGCCCACACCGTGGCCAGCTTGGAGGCGTTGAACGAATAGATCATCAACAGCAGGATCGGCAGGTACAGGAAGCCGAAGCCCAGGACCAGCACCGACCACCCCAGCCAGCGGTTGCTGCGCACCATGCTCATGACAGCTTCCCTTCCAGCTCGCGCTGCTGCACCCGGTTGAACAGCAGAATCGGCACCATCAGCAACAACAGCATGACCACCGCCACTGCGGATGCCGTGGGCCAGTCGCGGTTGTTGAAGAACTCGCCCCACAGCACCCGGCCGATCATCAGCGTGTCCGGGCCGCCCAGCATTTCCGGAATCACGAATTCACCCACCGCCGGAATCATCACCAGCATGCAGCCGGCAATGATGCCGCCCCGTGACAGCGGCAACGTGATCTTCAGGAACGCCTGCCAGGGTTTTGCGCCAAGGTCATACGCGGCTTCCAGCAGACGATGATCCAGCTTGATCAGGTTCGCGTACAGCGGCAGCACCATGAACGGCAGATAGCAGTACACGATGCCGATGTAGGCGGCCGTTGGGGTGTACAGCAGATTCAGCGGGGCATCGGTAATGCCGATCTTCTGCAGCAGCTGGTCCAGCAGACCATTGCGGTCGAGGATCCCGATCCAGGCATACACGCGGATCAGGAACGAGGTCCACGACGGCAGCACCACCAGCATCATCGCCACGTTGCGCGCGGCCGGTGACATCCGAGAGATCACGTAGGCCATCGGGTAACCGATCAACAGGGTCAGCAGCGTGGCGATCACCGCGATCTTGATCGAGCTCAGGTAGGCCAGCACATACTGGCTGTCCTTCACCAGCGCGACATAGCTGCCCAGATTGAGCTTGAGCGAGAACGCCCCGTCCACGTACTCCAGCAGCCAGGTATACGGCGGCGAGCCGACCTGGGTGCGGGCGAAGGAGATCATCAGGATGATCGCGAACGGCACCGCGAAGAACAGCAGCAGCCACAGGTAGGGCGCGGCGATCACCGCACTGCGGGTGCCTGGCAGCCAGCGCTTGAGCCCGGTGGCGTTCATGCGGTCAGCACCACGCCATCGTTGTCGCGCCAGTGCACCCATACCGCGTCGCCCCAGGTCAGGCCGTCGCTGGCCCAGCGCTGCGAGTTGGCGAAGTTGGACAGCACCTTGGCCCCGCTCGGCAGGCGCACGTGATAGACCGAATGGCTGCCGAAATAGGCGATGTCCTCGATCACGCCCTGGGCCTTGTTGGTCGCGCCTTCCGGCTCGTCCTTGCCGATCATCACCTTCTCCGGGCGCAGCGCGAACGCCACTTCCTGGCCTTCATAGCAGGTGATGCCGTGGGCCACGTAGATCGGAGCCGGGAACAGCGGCGTACGCACGGTGACGTACTCGGGCAGATCCTCGTCGATTACGCCCTCGAACAGATTCACCGAACCGATGAAGCCGGCCACGAAGCGATTGGCCGGCTGCTCGTAGATTTCATCGGGCTTGCCGACCTGCTGGATCCAGCCGGCGTCCATCACCGCGATGCGGGTAGCCATGGTCATGGCCTCTTCCTGGTCGTGGGTGACCATCACGCAGGTCACGCCCGAGTTTTCGATGATCGAGACCAGCTCCAGCTGCATCTGCGAGCGCAGCTTCTTGTCCAGCGCCCCCATCGGTTCGTCCAGCAGCAGCAGCTTCGGCCCCTTGGCCAGCGAGCGGGCCAGGGCCACGCGCTGCTGCTGCCCGCCAGACAGCTGGTGCGGCTTGCGCTTGGCCAGCTTGCCCAGCTGCACCAGGTCCAGCATCTCGCCAACCCGCTTGCGGATGGCGTCCTTGGCCAGACCGTCCTGCTTGAGGCCGAAGGCGATGTTCTGCTCCACCGTCATGTGCGGGAACAGCGCATAGGACTGGAACATCATGTTGATCGGCCGCTGGTACGGCGGCAACGCGTTGATGCGTTGCCCGTCCAGGTCGATGCTGCCGGCGGTGGGCGTTTCAAAGCCGCCCAGGCAGCGCAGCAGGGTCGATTTGCCGCTGCCCGACCCGCCCAGCAGGGCAAAGATCTCGCCCTTGCGGACGTCCAGGTTGACGTCGTCGAGGGCCAGGAAGCCGTCGAATTCCTTGCGCAGCGCGCGGATGGACAGATAGCCCGGCTCCAGGACCGGGATGACCTCGCCTTCCGGCTTGGCTTCAAAGGACATGGGCAGCAGCTCCAGGCGCGGCTACAGGACGTGGGCAGCCCATTCTAGCGACCTCGGGCGGCTGGGGGGATGACGGAACCGGCTGGTTGGGCCGGTCGGACGCCTCGAATGCCCGAAATGCCCGGAACGCCCGGAACGCCCGGAACGCCCGGAATGCCCGGAATGCCCGGAATGCCCGGAATGCCGGTAGGGTCGCACGACAGTCGACCGCCGATGACGGTCGGCACTGCATTGGGGCATGACCACCTAACGAAGGCTTCGCTCGGCTTGTCGGCATTGCGTTGCCGGAAGACGCAGATCCGCACAGAAATCTCCATCCCCCATCGCTTATCAACTTGACGGAAATGAGCTTGAGAGATCACAGAAACTCGCCATTCCCGACATCAAAGTTCACCCGACACATTCTAAACTAATACGAAAACCCAGTTATCTGGACGCCAATCACAAAGAAAGATACCTGCGTTTCGCATTCCAAGTAACGGGTCACACATCCAACTTCGGCATGATTGACGCAACAATCTCGCAGATCGAGAGTGGATCATCACCTCATCACCGAGAGAGAAATGAAGCACCCAGCAATTGTCCTTTTCTTTGCAGCAACAGCACTGTCGTCAAACAGTGCGCACGCCCATGTTTCGGCCAGCATTCAACAAGACCACACAGAACCTGATGTAGTCGTGATCACTGTTACATACAAGAACGCGGGACCACATGACGCCTCCATAAGAGAGGCGGACATGCCGCACAAGATGCGCGACGGAAGACTCTGGAGCAATGCATTTCAGGCCACGCCCAAACAAGGTCATAGCGCGCGATACAAAGGCGTCATCGTCAATCTGACACCAGAAGCGCAAAACTCCCGAATCACACTTCGCCCCGGAGAGGAGAAGGCCATAAGCGTCAATCTGTCCCAGAACTATGATCTTCGCCCATCGACCGAGTACGACGTAACCTTGCGCGGATTTGAGCATTACGACCTGGAAAAAACTCCGACCTTCACCACACCGAATAGCATCAGAATAAGAACAGGATCAACACGAGGATTCGCAAAGTACTTTCCGCAACAGCGGATCGTGTTCGCTTCCTGAAACCATCGTGCGAATGCGCCGACGAAGACGCAGAACGTGTGATTGCATGGGTCGATCCAAATTCAGACCACGTAGTCAACTACTGCCCGAAGTTCTTCAAACTTCCGGTCGGCCCCGGTGTAAGAGGAGGATCGCGGGCGCGCACGATCTACCATGAAGCAAGTCACTTCAACGATTCCCTTGCAAAAGGGACGGAAGACTACGATGCGTACTTTGCGCAACAGGAAGATGCGCGAAAGCTGGCCGTTGATGCTCGAGACGTCGCATCCGATCACGCATACAGCTACGAGTACTTTGCGGACAATCTAGACAATCAGGAGTAGCCGACCTGGCTCCTGATGCCAAATCATGCAATCGAAGGCCCACAGGACGTGGGCAGCCCATTCCAGCGAGCTGCGGCTACAAGGGTGATACCGGAACCGGGCGATTCACGGTGCCCGGGCTGCCCGGTTCGGGAGCCTGCTCCCAGCCCAGCCCCAGACTCTTCTGCAGACCGGCATAGCGCACCAGCAGCTGCAGCCGGGCCTGGGCCAACGCGTCCTGGGCCTGCAGACGCTGGCGCTGCACATCCAGCAGGTCGATCTGCGATGCGGCTCCGGCCGCCCGGCGTTGCTGCATGAGCGCGTCGGCCCGTTGCGCCGAGGCCTCCGCCCGGGTGGCCACCACGACCTGCTGCCGGGCGCTGCCGAACTGGGCCAACGCGGTGTTTGCGTCCTGCAGCGCGGCCAGCACCGTGCCTTCATAGGCGGCCAGACGCGCCTCGTTGCCCGCGCGGGCCTGGGCCACCTGGGCGCGGGTTTTGCCAAAGTCGAATACCGACCAGCGCAGGAACGGGGCCACCACCGTGCTCACGGCGTCACTGTCGAGGTCAGACGGGGAACTGGCCCCCATCCCGACCGCGCCCAGCAGGTTCACCTGCGGAAAGTACGCTGACAGCGCCTGGCCGATCTGCGCCGAGGACGACGCCAACTGGCGCTCGGCCTGGCGGATGTCCGGGCGACGCCGGATCACCGCGGCGGAATCGTCGACCGGTACCACCGCGGGCAGCGCCGGCAAGGGGCGGTCTGCGGCCAGCAGGTTGTCCAGCGCACCGGGGGCGCGACCGGTCATCAAGGCCAGTTGGTCGCGTGCTTCCAGCGCCTGCGCCTGCAGTCCGGGCAGCTGTGCTCGCTGCTGCTCCAGCTGGCCCAGCGCACGTTCCACCTGCAGGTCTGAATCCGCGCCGCGAGCGCGCCGCTGCCGGGTCAAGGCCAGGCTGTGTCCGGCAGCGGCGATGTTGCCTTCGGCCAGCGTCTGGCGCTCACGCGTGCTCCGATATCCCAGATACACCTGCGCCACTTCGGCCGCCAGCTGGACCTGGGCATCGGCGAGCTCGGCCAGGCTGGCGTCGGCCTCGGCGTTGGCCTGCTCCGCCGCACGTCGGCGGCGCCCGAACAGATCCAGCTCCCAGCTGGCGTCCACGCCGGCGATGTACAGCTCTGTGTCGAGGTTGACGTCACCGAGCTGCTGGCGGATCTGCGCGGCCTCCTGCGGGCGGCCATTGGCTTCGGCCGCCTGGGCCACGCCTTCGCCGATCCCGCGCACGCTGTCGTTCAGCGAATCGGGCATCTGGATGTTGGTGTAAGCCGCGACCGCACCCACGCTGGGCAACTGCTCGGCGCGGCGCTGCTTCACCAGCGCGCGCGAAGCCAGCAGGCGCGCCTGCGCAACCCGCAGGTTCGGGCTGTTGCGCAGCGCCTGATCCACCAGGTCATCCAGCACCGGGTCCTGCAATTCCCGCCACCACTGGCTCGGCGGCGCAGCGGCGGTGACGCCGGCATCGGCCGCGCGCGGCAACTGCGGTTGCTCGACGGCGTCCCTTGCCACGTCGGGCCGCACATAGTCCGGTCCGAGCATGCAGGCACCCAACGCCAGCGGCAGCCCCAGCGCGAACAGCCTACGGATCGGTTTGAAAGGGGTCACGGTCATCAATGCATCGCCATGGGGACGCCCTTGGGCAAGGGCTTGAGGAGGAACACCAGCGGGAAGGTCAACACCACGATCCCGCCGAAGATCCAGAACAGGTCGTTGTAGGCCATCACCAGCGCCTGCTGTTGCACTTCCTGGCCCAGCACCGCCATCACCTGGGCCCCATCGCCCAGCTGCTGGCCATACTGCTGCAGCGCATCCTGCGCGATCGGCGAGTTCGCGGTCACGCTGCTGCCGATGGCATCCACGTGCAGCGTCATGCGCCGCTCCTGGAAGGTGGAGATGATGGCCAGGCCGATGGAGCCGCCGAGGTTGCGCGCGGCGTTGAACAGGCCCGACGCATCGCTGGTGTACTCGCGGGGAACCGAGGTGATCGCCGCCTGGTTCAGTGCCATCATCGCCAGTGCCAGCCCGCAACCCTGCAGCAGCTGGCCCACCACGAAATGCGGCCCGATGCTGTCCGGAGTCAGGCCCAGATTGACGAAACAGGCGGCTGCAAAACACAGCATGCCGGCGAACACCATGATGCGCACGTCCACCGTTTCCAGCATCTTCGGCATCAACGGCATCAGCAGGATGGTCGGCAATCCGGCCAGCAGCAGCACATAACCGGCCTGCTCGGTGTTGTAGCCGGCGATCACCGCCAGAAACTGCGGAATCATGTACATGACCCCGAACAGGATCATGCCGACCGCCATCACCATCACGAACACCGCGCCAAAGCTGCGCTGGAACAGGATGCCCAGGCGGATTACAGGTTCGCGGCTGGTGAACTGCGCCAGTGCAAGCAATGCGAAGCCCATGATCGAGACGAAACCGAGCACGATGATCAACGTGGACTCGAACCAGCGCTCGCGCTGCCCGTCCTCCAGCACCACCGTCAGCGCCGACAGACCCGCCGTCATGCCCAGGATGCCCAGCCAGTCGGCCCGCAGCAGGCCGCCCCAGTCCGACTTTTCATGTGGCAGACCCAGCAGAAGCAAGGCGACCAGACCCGCACAGATCGGGACATTGATGAAGAAGGCATAGTGCCAGCTCACATTCTCGGTCAACCAACCACCCAGCAGCGGGCCGATCACCGGCCCCAGGATCACCGTCATGCCAAACAGCGCCGTGCCCAGCGGCTGCTGTGCCGGCGGCAGCCGCGTGCCGACGATGGTCAAGGCGGTAGGAATGAGCGCGCCGCCGGCAAAGCCCTGGCCGATCCGTCCGGCAATCATCATTGCCAGCGAGTCGGCCAGGCCGCACATCACCGAGAACGCGGTGAACAGCGTCGCGCAGATCAGCAGGAAAGTACGCAGGCCCAGCGTGCGCACGAACCAGCCGGTCAGCGGAATCATCACGATTTCCGAGACGAGGAAGGCCGTGGAGATCCACGTACCCTCGGTGCCGCTGGCCCCGACCTCGCCCTGGATGGTCGGCAGTGCGGCGTTGACGATGGAGATATCCAGCGTTGCCATGAACGAGCCGATGGTGCCTGCCGCCACCGCCAGCCAGGCGCTCGCGTCGGCTTTCTCAGCAGAGGCGCTGGCGGCGGTTGCGCTCACTTGGCCGCCCTTTCCTCGGCTTCCTGCTCGGTGCGCTCGCGCGCGTCACGTGCATTGCGGGTATCCACGGTGACCTCGACAGACATGCCGGGCACCAGCACCTTGCGTGCCTCCTCGCCGGCATCCACGCGGATGCGCACCGGAACGCGCTGCACCACCTTGGTGAAGTTGCCGGTCGCGTTCTGCGGGGGCAGCAGGGCAAACTGCGCCCCTGTGCCCGGCGAGATGCTTTCCACCGTGCCGTGCAGCGTAGTTCCCGGCAGTGCGTCGACCTTGATCTCGGCCGGCTGGCCCGGACGCATCAGACCCACCTGGGTTTCCTTGAAGTTCGCACTCAGATACAGCGATGCCACCGGCACCACGGTCATGGTGCGGGTGCCGGCGGAAACGAACTGACCGACCTGCACGGTCTTGTTGCCGATGCGGCCATCAATGCGTGCGGTCAGTTCAGTGTCTTCGAATGCCACCCGCGCCTGGTCCGCGTCGGCCTGGGCCTGCTTCAATCCAGCCTGGGCCTGTTCCAGCTGCGCGGTGCTGGCCTCGATCTGGCTCTGGGCTCCGCTGATCTGCGCCTCCGCCGCGTCGAACTGCGCCTGGGCACGCTGCAGGTCATGCCGCAGGCTCTCGATGTGTTCATGGGTATCCGCGCCGGAGGCAGCGAGCGGCGCGAAGCGCGCCACCTCGGCTTTCGCAAACGCCAGGCTGGCGGCCGCGGCGGTCTTCTGGGTGCGGGCCTGCTGCAGTGACGCGCCCTGCCCCTGCACATTCGCCTGGGCTGCGGCGATGTCCGCCTCGCGGACCGCGATCACTGCCTCGGCCTGATCCAGCGTGGCCCGATAAGTACGCGGATCGATCCGCAGCAACGGTTCGCCGGCCTTGACCCATTGGTTGTCCTGCACCAGCACTTCGGTGACGTAGCCGTTGATGCGTGGCGCGACCGCGACCGCATCGGCCTGCAGGTAGGCGTTGTTGGTGTCCTGCAGATAGCGCCCCACCAGCAGGTGGTACACCAGCCAGGCCAGCAGGCCGATCAGCACCACCACGCCGAGGATGATCAGCGTCCAGCGCACCTTGGGGTTTTTCAATGGCGACGGCTTCTTCTCGCTGTCCGCCTTCTGATCTTCGGGAGTCTGTTCCGGATCGGCGTCGTGCCGTGGGGGCTTGTCGCTCATCGTCTCGTCGCGGCTGGGGTCGTGGGAGGCGAGGCGCGCGTGCGCCCCATACGCAACGGTAGGGGAGCGGGTGCAGACAACAGGTGAAAAGCGACATCCATTGGGCTCCCCGCAAGAAAAAACCGCCGGCGTTCCAGCCGGCGGTTCATTTCATCTACGCATTGGATCCCAACCTCAACGCCCGGTCTTCACCTCGGTCCACAGGCGGGTGTACAGCTTGTCCACGTCCGGCGGATTGACCGAATAGGTGAACATCTTCGCGGCCACGTCTGCCGGCGGGTAGATGGTGGGATCGTTACGGATCGCTTCGTCCACCAGCGGCGTGGCCGCGCTCACCGGGTTGGCGTAGTGGATGAAGTCGGTGTTGGCCGCGGCGACCTTCGGGTCGAGCAGATAGTTGATGAAGGCGTAAGCCGCTTCCGGATGTTTGGCATCCTTCGGAATGGCCAGCATGTCGAACCACTGCGGTGCGCCTTCCTTCGGAATCGAGTAGGCGACGGTCACGCCGTTGTCGGCTTCCTCGGCACGGTCACGGGCCTGGATGATGTCGCCCGACCAGCCCACCACCAGGCAGGTACCGCCGTTGGCCAGCGAGCTTACGTACTGCGAGGAGTGGAACTGCTGCACGTACGGGCGGATGCTCTTGAGCAGATCCGCCGCTTTCTGGATCACTGCCGGGTCGTGGCTGTGAGGATCTTCGCCCAGGTAATGCAGCGCGATCGGAATCATGTCCGCCGGGGTATCCAGGATGGTGATCCCACAGTCCTTCATCTTGGCGATGTTTTCCGGCTTGAAGATCAGATCCCAGCTGTTGGCGATCTCGGTGCTGCCACCGAAACGCTCCTTCAGCATGTCCACGTTGTAACCGATGCCGGTGGTGCCGATCATGTAGGGCACGCCGTACTTGTTGTCCGGATCCTGCTGCGCGATGCGCTTCATCATGTCCGGATCAAGATTGGCCAGGTTCGGGATCTTGCTCTTGTCCAGCGGCAGGAACACGCCGGCCTGGATCTGGCGGCCGAAGAAATTCAGCGTCGGCACGACCACGTCATAGCCGCTGTCGCCGGCCAGCAGCTTGGTTTCCACCATCTCGTCGCTGTCGAACACGTCGTAGGTCACCTTGATGCCGGTGGCCTTCTCGAAGTTCGGAATGGTGTCTTCGGCGATGTAATCGCTGTAGTTGTAGACGTTGAGCACCTTGCTGTCTTCCTGTTTGGCACCGCCACCGCAGGCGCTGAGCAGGGAAACGGCAATGCCGAGGGTCAGGATTCGCAGCTTCATCGGGGTCTCCACGGGTCGAAGCAAAGTGGGGGAACCGGGTGGACCGGCAGGAACGGGGTCAGCCTAACGGCCAGGTACGCATTTTCCCAGCCCGGAGGGCCGGCGGCTACACGTTCAGCAGCAGAAACTCGCGCTCCCAGGAGCTGATCACCCGGAAGAAGGTCTCGTATTCCTTGCGCTTGACCGACACGTAGGCGCGGCAGAAGCGTTCGCCCAGCATCTGCTGCAGGGCAGGACAGCCTTCCAGCCCGTCCAGCGCCTCGCCCAGCGAGCGTGGCAGGTCATAGCCCAGCTCCTTGGCGCTGCCACTGACCGGTGCGGTCGGCGCGCCCTGCTCGCGGATGCCCAGCAGCCCTGCCGCCAGGGTGGCAGCCATGGCCAGGTACGGGTTGGCGTCGGAACCGGCGAAGCGGCTTTCCACGCGCATGTTTTCCTGCGTGTCCATCGGCACACGCAGGCCGCAGGTGCGGTTGTCAAAGCCCCAGTGCACATTGCTCGGCGACACTTCGCCAAACACCAGCCGGCGGTAGGAATTCACATTCGGCGCGAAGAACGCCATCGCCATCGGTACGTACTTCTGCAGGCCGGCCAGATAATGGCCGAAGATCGGACTGAACTCTTCGCCCCCCACATCACCACTGAACACGTTGTGCCCGTCACTGATCCGCAGCAGGCTCTGGTGGATGTGCATGGCGCTGCCCGGCTCGGTTTCCATCGGCTTGGCCAGGAACGTGGCATACACGCCGTGGCGCATCGCTGCCTCGCGCATGGTGCGCTTGAACAGGAACACCTGGTCGGCCAGGTCCATCGCATTGGCGTGGGTGAAATTCACCTCCAGCTGCGCCGCGCCGGATTCGTGGATCAAGGTATCCACGTCCAGCTTCATCGCGTCGCAGTAGTCGTACATCAGGTCGAGGATCGGGTCGAACTCGTTGACCGCGTCGATGGAGTACGACTGCCGCGCCGTTTCCGGGCGGCCCGAGCGCCCGGCCGGGGGCAGCAGCGGGAAATCCGGATCGGTGTTCTTCTGCACCAGGAAGAACTCCAGCTCCGGCGCGACCACCGGGCGCAGGCCCAGTTCGGCGTAGGCATCCAGTACCCGCCGCAGCACGTTGCGCGGAGCCAGCTCGTGCGGCTCGCCGTGTTTGGTGTAGCAGTCGTGGATGACCTGTGCGGTCGGGTCCGTGGCCCAGGGCACCATGCGCACGGTGTCCGGGTCCGGGCGCAAGATCATGTCCGAGTCCGACGGTGAGGTCAGCTCGTAATAATCGTCCGGGAATTCACCGGTGACGGTGGTGGCGAAGATGCCTTCCGGCAGCCGCGTACCGTAATCATGCGAGAACTTGTCGGCCGGGATGATCTTGCCGCGTGCGTTGCCGGTGATGTCCGGTACCAGGCACTCCACCTCGGTGATCCGGCGCTCCTTGAGCCAGCGCAGCAGCGCGCTCTCTTCCGGTGCCGGTGATGCGGCGGCGGTCCTGCGCGCGGTAGTGGCGGGTTTTCGCGGGCGCGGTCGGGTGGTCATGTCCGGCACGGTAACCCCGCCTGGGCGAGCCAGGCAAGCATCGCCGTACTGACCACCTCTTCGCGTCTGTTGCTGGCATGCTGTCGTCATGAGCCGCCCCCCTGCCCCTGCTGCATGACCCTGGCCCCTCCTGCCGGGCAGCCGCATGCGCCCAGCTGGTACGCCGCCAGCGTGCCGGACATGCCGTTGCGCGCCGCCCTGCGCGGCGACACCCGGGCCGATGTGTGCGTTCTCGGCGCGGGCTACACCGGGCTTTCCGCGGCGCTGTCACTGGCCGAGCGCGGCTATCGGGTGACCGTGCTGGAGGCGCAGCGCGTGGGCTGGGGAGCGTCCGGCCGCAACGGCGGCCAGGCCATCGTGGGGTATGGCTGTGAGGTGGACACGCTGGAGCGGCTGGTGGGCAAGATCCATGCGCGCGCGTTGTTCGACTATTCGCGCGAGGGCATGGCCCTGCTGCGACGCCGCCTGCAGCAGTACCGGATTGCCTGCGACTGGCGCGATGGGCATGCCAGCGTACCGATCAATGCGCGCCAGGAGCGCGAACTGCGGCGCGGCATGCAGCGGCTGGTGGAGCACTACGATTACCCGCTGCAGTGGTGGGGCCGGGAGCAGCTGCGCGAGCAACTGGACAGTCCGCGCTATCGTGGGGCGATGTTCGATGTGGCCAGCGGTCACCTGCATCCGCTCGCCTATGCCCAAGGGCTGGCCAGGGCGGCCGAGGGCCTGGGCGTCGTGATCCATGAGGCCAGTCCCGTGCAGCAGCTGCTGCGCGGTGCCCAGCCGCAACTGCGCACCGCAGAAGGCAGCGTCCGCGCCGACCACGTGGTGATTGCCGGCAACGCGCTGCTGGCTGGCATCGCACCGGAACTGGAATCGCGGATCATGCCGGTCGGCACCTATATCGGGGCCACGCCAGTGCTGGGCGAGGAACGTGCGCGCAGCCTGATCGGCAATGACATGGCGGTGGCCGATGTCAGCTGGGCGCTGGATTACTTCAAGCTCAGCGCCGACCACCGGCTGCTGTTCGGTGGCCGCGCCAGCTATTCCGCCCTGCCCCCGCCCGGCCTGCGCGGGGTGATGACGCGACGCATGCAGCACGTGTTCCCGCAGTTGCGCGATGTGGGGTTGGAACAGGTCTGGGGCGGCTTCGTCGACATCACCCGCAACCGCGCCCCGCATTGGGGGCGACTGACCCCCAACGTGTACTTCGCACAGGGTTTCTCGGGGCACGGCGTGGCCGCCACGGGGCTGGCCGGCGACGTCATCGCCGCGGCCATTGCCGGGCAGAATGAGCGCCTGGATGCCTTCGCGCGGATTCCGCACCGTCGCTTCCCGGGGGGGCCGCTGCTGCGCACGCCACTACTGGTGGCGGCAATGTCCTGGTACAAGCTGCGCGATGTGTTGTGGTGACGCCGCCATTGCGTTGGTCGAATATCAGAATCGTTTCAAAGCCGTCAGCCACACGCGGGATTAGCCTTTATTTCACGCGACAAGCACAGCACCCGTGCCGCGTGGACATTCAGAGGCCCCGTGGAGGCAGCCAGCGTGACGGTGGACGACTTACGTGTGTGCGGGTTCCAGAGCGATGAAATCGCCTACTACCAGGTCAAGGACGCAACCGGCCGGGTGATTGTGTACTTTGCCAACGCCGGCCACCTGTTCTGGGCCATTCCAGCAGGCGCGGTGTCTGCACGCACCTCGTTGCCGTCGTGGCGGCTGAAGACATCGCCGGAAGCCGTGCCGATGGTCATTTATCGCAACCCACGCTTTTCGCTGGTGCTGTACGACGACGGCAAGGTGCCGGTGTGGTCCGTGGAACTTCCGGAAACCCTGCAGAGCCACGCCCTGCGTGACCGCTCCACGTGACACATTACGTGAGCTTCCGTGAGAAATGTGAAAGCCCGCGCAGATTCAGAATTTGCCCCTAAAGTCCCCCGTTGGCTGGCCGCTACCAAACCTGAACCACCCGGAATCGAGCGAACCAAACATGCCGGCACTGTTGCAGGGCGCTTTTGACAGCAGCCCCGGTGATGCACTTCCCCAGCGCATTCTGCTGGTGGAAAACTCGCGCACGTTCACCACCATGCTGAAGGAAGCCATCGAGCAGCGGCTTGAGTTGCCGGTATCGGTGGCCACCAGCCTGGCCGAAGCCGGCCGCCTGCTGGATGACGAGAGCGGCTGGTTCCTGGTCCTGACCGGCCTGGTGCTGGCTGACGGTGACCGCGACCAGGTGGTGGACTACTTCCTGTCGCGCGGGCTGCGCACCGTGGTGGTCAGCGGCGTGTACGACGAAGACCTGCGCAAACGCGTGCTGCAGCAGCAGATCATCGACTACGTGCTGAAGAATACCCCTGGCAGCGTGGACTACCTGGTATGGCTGGTGCAGCGCCTGGAGCGCAACCGTCGCATCGCCGCGCTGGTGGTGGACGACTCGATGTCCGCACGCATGTACGCAGCCTCGCTGTTGCGCATGTACGGGCACGACGTCTACGAAGCCGCCGACGGAGCCGAAGGCCTGAAGGCCATCGAGGCGCATCCGGCCATTCGCCTGGCGGTGGTGGACCAGGAAATGCCGGGCATGGAAGGCGTGGAGTTCACCCGCCGCCTGCGCACCCTGCGCTCGCGCGACAAAGTGGCGGTGATCGGCATTTCCGGCAACACCGACCAGACCCTGATTCCGCGCTTCCTGAAGAACGGTGCCAACGACTTCCTGCGCAAGCCCTTCTCGCGCGAGGAATTCTTCTGCCGTGTCTCGCAGAACGTCGACCAGCTGGAACTGATCGGCACCCTGCAGGACCTGGCCACGCGCGACTTCCTGACCGGCCTGCCGAACCGCCGCTCGTTCCTGGAGCAGAGCCAGCGCCAGCTGCCGGCACTGCAGCACAGCGGCGAGAAGGTGGCCGTGGCGATGATCGACATCGACCACTTCAAACACATCAACGACACCTACGGCCACGAAGCCGGCGACGACGCGCTGCGCGCGGTGGCCGCTACCGTGGCGGACCACGCGCGCGACCAGGACCTGACCGCCCGCTTTGGCGGCGAGGAATTCTGCCTGCTGGTGCCGGGGCTGGAACAAGACGAAGCACTGGGTTACTTCGAACTCCTGCGCCAGCGTATCGCCTCGTTGCAGGTACATCTGGGCCCGACCATCCTGCGCATGACGGTCAGCATCGGCGTGTGCTGCCTGACCCCACAGCGCGATTCGCTGCACCTGCTGATCTCCGAAGCCGACCGCCAGCTTTATCTGGCCAAGGCCGGCGGCCGCAACCGGGTCAGCAGCAGCAACAGCGCCACCCCGGCCAGGGTTGCCGAAGCGCTGCCTTGATCCAGATCAACGCGGGGGCGCAGGCCCCTGCCTAGAGTGGCTCCCAGAGGCAATCGCACAGGGAGCGCGACATGGCAGTTCTGGTCTGGCAGGACGATCTCAACACGGGGATCGACGTCATCGATCACCAGCATATGCGGATCGTGGAGATGCTCAACCATCTGCACGCGGCGCAGACCAGCATGCATCGCCTGGCGGTGGCCGAAGTGATCGATGAACTGATCGACTACACCATGTCGCACTTCGCGTTCGAGGAAGAGCTGATGGAGGAAGCCGGTTACCCGTTCTGCGCGGCGCACAAGCGCGTGCACGAGATTTTCGGCAAGCGCGTGCTCGAGTACCGCATGCGCTTCCAGGCTGGCGAAGATGTCACCGATGAGCTGCGCAACATGCTGTCACGCTGGTTGTTCAACCACATCCGCGGCGACGACCAGGCCTATGCGCCGGCGGTGAAGGCACACCTGAACAAGTTCGCGCGCGAACACGAACAGGGCGGCTGGCTCAGCCGCACGGTCAAGCGGCTGTTTGGCTGAGCGCAGCGCGTCGGCTCATGGCCAGCAGCGCCAGCAGGGTCACCAGCGCGGTCAGGCACAGGTAGTAGCCCACCGCCAGCAGGCCAAAGCGCTCGGCCAGCCAGGTGGCCACATACGGAGCCGGCGCGGCACCGAGAATGCCGGCGATGTTGAACGACAGCGAGGCCCCGGTGTAACGCACCTGCACCGGGTAGATCTCGGCCAGGAAGGTGCCACAGGGACCGTAGGTGAGCCCCATCAGGAACAACCCCAGCGACAGGAAGCCGACCACCATCCACGGGCTGCCGGCCTGGAACAGCGGCGCGAACACCACCCCGAAACCCAGAATCAGGCCACTGGCCACGATCATGGTGCGACGCGTGCCCCAACGGTCGCCGTACAGCGCCGACAACGGAATGCCGGCGGCGAAGAACAGAATGCCGACCATCTGCATCAGCAGGAACTGCTCACGGCTGTAGTGCAGCACGGTGGTGCCGTAGCCCAGGGTGAACACGGTCATCAGGTAGAACAGCACGAAGGTGGCAAACGCGCCGAGCGTGCCCAGCAGCAGGGTCAGCGGGTGATGGCGCAGCACTGTCCACATCGGCAGGCGCACGCGCTCATTGCGGTCCAGCGCCGCCTGGAACTGCGGGGTCTCGTGAATGTTCAGGCGTACCCACAGCCCCACCGCGACCAGCAGCGAGCTGGCCAGGAACGGCACGCGCCAGCCCCACTGCAGGAAATCGGCATCGCTCATCAAGCGCCCCAGCAGCAGGAAGATGCCGGCTGAGAGCAGGAAGCCCAGCGGCGCGCCCAGCTGCGGGAACATGCCATACCAGGCACGCTTGCCAGGGGGCGCGTTTTCGGTGGCCAGCAGCACCGCTCCACCCCATTCGCCGCCCAGCCCCAGGCCCTGGCCGAACCGGCACAGCGCCAGCAGCGCCGGCGCGGCCAGACCGATGCTGGCGTGGGTGGGCAGCAGACCAATTGCCACGGTGGAGACGCCCATGGTCAGCAGCGCGGCGACCAGGGTGGCCTTGCGGCCGATGCGGTCACCGTAATGCCCGAACACCGCCGAGCCGACCGGGCGCGCGATGAACGCCACCGCGAACGTGGCCAGCGACTGCAGCAGAGCCGCCCCTTCGCTGCTCTGCGGGAAGAACAGGTGCGGGAACACCAGCACCGCAGCGGTGGCGTAGATGTAGAAGTCGAAGAACTCGATGGTGGTGCCGATCAGGCTGGCAGCCAGCACACGGCGGGGCGAATTGACGGGCGTTGCGGCGGCGGTGGTCGACATCGGGCACACGAAGAAAGGCAGCTGCCGGATTCTGCCACGCGGGTTGCTGCGCGCGGAGGATGGTTGCAGGCGCAACCGTAGAGCCGGGCTTGCCCGGCTTGGCAGATCGTGAGAGGTCGTAGAGCCGGGCTTGCCCGGCTGCCGTTGATGGCGCGAGGTGCAGCCGGGCAAGCCCGGCTCTACGGATGGGGCATTGATTGGCGCGAGGTGCAGCCGGGCAAGCCCGGCTCTACGGATGGGGCATTGATTGGCGCGAGGTGCAGCCGGGCAAGCCCGGCTCTACGGAGGGGGCATTGATTGGCGCGAGGTGCAGCCGGGCACGGATGTTCAGGTCGCCAGATGAATCCAGGTCGCCTTCAACTCGGTGTATTTGTCGAACGCATGCAATGACTTGTCGCGGCCGATCCCGGACTGCTTGTAACCCCCAAACGGCGCAGTCATATCACCGCCGTCCCACTGATTGACCCACACGCTGCCGGCACGCAGCTGCCGCGCCACCCGATGCGCCCGACCCAGATCGCGCGTCCATACCCCGGCGGCCAACCCGTACACGGAATCATTGGCCAGCCGCAGCGCTTCTTCTTCGCGGTCGAAGCCCTGCACCGCCAGCACCGGTCCGAACACCTCCTCACGCGCCAGGGTATGCCGGGCATCGACTTCATCGAACACCGTCGGCTGCACGTAGCTGCCGCCGGCCACCACCTCGACACGCTTGCCGCCCAGCAGCAGTCGCCCGCCTTCGGCCTCGCCGCGGGCGATGTAATCCAGCACGCGACCGGCATGCGCGGCGTCCACCAGCGCGCCCATCGGTGCCTGCGGGTCCAGCGGATGGCCCGGCTGCATGTGCTCGGCATGGGCCAGCACCCGGTGCACGAACTCGGCCTGCACCGACCGCTGTACCAACAGCCGGGACGCGGCCGTACAGACTTCGCCCTGGTTGTAGAAGATGCCGGTTGCGGCGGCCTTCGCGGCGGCGTCCAGATCGGGCGCATCGGCAAACACGAGGTTGGGACTCTTGCCTCCACACTCCAGCCACACCCGCTTGAGGTTGGAACGCCCTGCGCATTGCAGAAGACTGCGGCCGACGGCCGTGGAACCGGTGAACGCCAGCGCGTCCACGTCCATATGCAGGGCCAACGGCTCGCCGGCGCGCTGCCCGTGCCCCGGCAGCACATTCAACACCCCATCCGGAATGCCCGCTTCGGCCGCCAGCGCGGCCAGCCGCACCGCACTTAACGGTGACCGCTCCGACGGCTTCAGAATGACCGAGTTGCCTGCGGCCAGCGCAGGGGCGATTTTCCAGGCCGCCATCAGCAGCGGAAAGTTCCACGGCACGATCGCCGCCACCACGCCGACCGGCTCGCGGCTGATCAGGCCCAGCGTGTCCACGCCGGTCGGTGCAATCTCGCCATACACCTTGTCGACCGCTTCAGCGGTCCAGCGCAGGCAGCGCACCGCCCCTGGCAGATCATCATTGCGCGCGTCCCGCACCGGCTTGCCCATGTCCAGGGTTTCCAGCAGCGCCAGTTCGTCCGCATGTTGTTCGACCAGATCGGCCAGCCGCAGCAGCACCCGCTTGCGTTGTGCGGGCGCGGTCCGCGACCAGTGCCCTGCTTCGAAACTGCGTCGCGCGGCGATCACGGCGCGATCCACATCCGCTGCACCGCAGTCGGCGACCTGCGCCAGCACACGCCCATCGACCGGGCTGATGCAGTCGAAGCGCGCGCCGTCGGCGGCATCCACATAGCGCCCGTCGATAAACGCCTGGCGCTGCGGGTGCAGCGCGTCGGCCAACTGCTGCCATTCCGCGCGGCTGCGCGCGGCACGTTCATGCAGGATGCTCATCGGCCCTCCATCTGGACAATCTGGCCCCGTTATACCGGTTCCGTCACGGTACGCGGTGATGCAGCTGCGATAGAGTCGTGAGCACCCGTTCAAGACCGGAGTGATCGATGGCGTCCGCGCAGACCCCGCTGTCCACGCTGTCCCGGCAGCGCCCCGATTCACTGGAGGCGTTCTGGATGCCGTTCACCGCCAACCGCCAGTTCAAGGCCGCACCGCGCCTGCTGGTTCGTGCCGAGGGCATGTACTACCACGACGTCGACGACCGCCCGATCCTGGATGGCGCGGCCGGGCTGTGGTGCTGCAATGCCGGCCATGCCCGCCCGCGTATCGTGCAGGCGATCCAGGAGCAGGCCGCCCAGCTGGACTTCGCCCCGCCGTTCCAGATGGGCACGCCACTGCCGTTCGTGCTGGCACAGCGGCTGGCGGCACTGGCCCCGGCCTCGCTCAACCATGTGTTCTTCACCAACTCCGGCTCCGAAGCGGTGGACACGGCGATGAAGATCGCGCTGGGCTACCACCGCGTGCGCGGCGAGGGCCAGCGCACCCGTTTCATCGGCCGTGAGAAGGCCTATCACGGGGTCGGTTTCGGCGGCCTTTCGATCGGCGGCCTGCCCAACAACCGCAAGGCATTCGGTCCGCTGCTGGCGGGCACCGATTTCCTGCGCCACACCCTGGACCTGTCACGCAACGCGTTCAGCCCCGGCCTGCCCCGCCACGGTGCCGAGCTGGCCGAGGACCTGGAGCGGCTGATCGCACTGCACGATGCCTCGACCATCGCCGCGGTGTTCGTCGAACCGATCGCCGGCTCGGCCGGGGTGATCCTGCCGGCCCCGGGCTACCTGCAGCGGCTGCGCGAGATCTGCGACCAGCACGGCATCCTGCTGGTGTTCGACGAGGTGATCACCGGTTTTGGCCGGGTTGGCAACGCCTTCGCGGCACAGCGCTTCGGGGTCACCCCGGACCTGCTGACCATGGCCAAGGGGCTCACCAACGGGGCGGTGCCGATGGGCGCGGTGCTGGTCTCCGACGCCATCCACAGTGCGTACATGCAGGGCCCTCCCGGAGCCATCGAACTGTTCCACGGCTATACCTATTCCGCCCATCCACTGGCCTGCGCGGCGGCGCTGGCGGCACTGGACACCTACGCGGCCGAGGGGCTGTTCGACCGTGCCATCGAGCTGGGCGAGTACTGGCAAACCCGCCTGCACAGCCTGCGCGGGCTGCCCAACGTGATCGACATCCGCAACTTCGGGCTGATCGGCGCGGTCGAGCTGGCCGCGCGCAAGGAGGCCCCCGGCAGTCGCGGCTACGAGGTGTTCGAACGCTGCTTCCGCGACGGCCAGCTGCTGGTGCGCTGCACCGGCGATGTGATCGCGCTGTCGCCGCCGCTGATCATCGATACCGACCAGATCGACCGGATCGTGGACGTGCTGGGCGAGATGATCCGGGCCACCGGGTGACCGGTACAATGGTCGGTCACGTCCCGCCCGCGTACCGGATTGCATGGAAATCGTCGTCAAAGAAGAACTCAAGGCCTACATCGACCCGCTGACAGCGGACGAGCACGAGGCGCTCGAACGCAGCATCCTGGCCGAAGGCTGCCGTGATGCGCTGGTGCTGTGGAACGACGTGCTGGTGGACGGCCATAACCGCTACGGCATCTGCCAGAAGCACGGCCTGCCCTTCCAGACGGTGCAGAACACCCGTTTCCAGTCGATGGACGACGTGCACCTGTGGATGATCGAGCAGCACCTGGGCCGGCGCAGCGTGTCCGACTTCCAGCGCGGCGTGCTGGCGCTGCGCAAGCGCGACATCCTGGCCGAGCGCCATCGCGCCGAACAGGCGCTGCTGCAGCAGGAAAGCGACGGTGAGATCGCCGAAGCGCCGGGCACGGGCGACGAAGACAGCCCGCCGTGGGCTCCCGCACCCAAGGTCAGCCGCGCCGACATGGCCCGCGAGGCCCGCCTGAGCAGCAGCCAGGTCGGCATGATCGAGCGCATCCACAAGCAGGCCGCGCCGGAGCTGGTGGAAGCGGTGAAGACCGGCGTGATCTCGATCAGCGCCGCCGCTGCGGTGGCCGACCTTCCCGAAGAGGAACAGCGCGCGGCCGCGCAGGCTGGCAAGGATGAGCTCAAGCAGGCGGCCAAGCGCGTGCGCGAGTCCAAGCGCAAGCCGCGCAAACCGGTGCAGGAGGTGCTGGCCACGGCCGAAGCCGACTTTGAAGCCGACCCCAGCCGCGAGGCGGAAATTGCCGAGGCGCTGGAGGCGCTGGGCGAAGGTCCGGCCGAGCTGCGTCAGCGGGTGATTGCGTTGACGCTGGAAAACGATGCGCTGCGCAAACAGCTGGCCGAGCTGCGCGCGGCCAACAGCTGATCGGGGTGCCGGCCAACGGCCGGCGCTACCGGAATGCCGGCACGCCGCCCACCGTATTACCGATGGGCCGACGGTAGCGCCGGCCGTTGGCCGGCCCAGGCGGTGGGCGTCGAAGCGGCGTTCTCACATACCCCGATACACTGGGGGCATGACCTCGAGCTCCCAACCCGACCCGCGCCGCGCCCAGCTGCGCCGTCTCAAAGCCATCGCGCTGTTGATGCTGCTGGCCATGCTGGCCGGTTTCGTCATCAGCCACCTCAACGGCGAGCGCGGCATCTGGGCCTGGGTCTCGGCCTTCTGCGAAGCCGCCGCGGTCGGCGCGCTGGCCGACTGGTTCGCGGTAGTGGCCCTGTTCCGGCGTCCGCTGGGCCTGCCGATTCCCCACACGGCGATCATTCCGCACAGCAAGGACCGCATCGCCGACAGCCTGGCGGTGTTCGTGCGCGACCAGTTCCTGGAACCGCAGGCGCTGCTGGCCCGGCTGCAGGTGTTCGACCCGGCCAGCCGGCTGGGCAGCTGGCTGGCCGACCCGCTGCGCGCGCGGATGCTGGCCGACATGGCACGCGGCTGGGCACTGCAGGCCCTGGATTTCCTCGACGAAGCCGCCGTTCGGCGCAGCATCCAGGGCTTCGTGATCCAGCAACTGCGGCAGTGGAACGCGGCCGCCACCGCCGGCGAACTGCTGGGCCTGCTTACGGCTGACAACCGCCACCAGCGGGTGCTGGATGAAGGCCTGACCCGGGTCAGCGAATGGCTCGACAGACCGGCGGTGAAGGAACGCGCGTCCGAGTTGATCGTGCGCTACATCCAGCGCGAATGGCCCAAGCTGGCCAGTACGGTGAACTGGGTGAAACCCATCGATGAGATCGGTGACAGCCTGGCCGAGCGCCTGGCCCACGCGGTTCTCGGCGAACTGCAGCAGATCCTGGCCGAACCCGAGCACCCGCTGCGGCGCGACTACGAAACCTGGTTGGCCGACTACATCCGCCGCCTGCGCGAGGATCCGGCGCTGGCCGCGCAGATCGAGCAGATCAAGCAACGCGTGATCGACCACCCTGCCGTGCAGGACTACGTGCAGGGCCTGTGGGCGCGCATCCACGCGGCGCTGCGTGCTGATTTGTCCAGCGAGGACTCCGCGCTGGCTGGCCACCTGCGGCGCAGCCTGAGCGGCGTGGGCGAAGCGCTGCAGAACGACCCGGCACTGCGGGAAGCGCTGAACCAGCATCTGATGGACGGGGCCGAACGCCTGACCAGCCGGCTGCGCGAGGGGGTCACCACCCACATCGCGCAGACCGTGAAGGGCTGGGACGAGCGCCACCTGGTCGAGCAGCTGGAACTCAGTGTCGGCCGCGACCTGCAGTTCATCCGCTTCAACGGCACCCTGGTGGGTGGTCTGATCGGGCTGGCCCTGCATGCGCTGACGGTGTGGCTGCACTGGTAAACCGCTCACGACCCACGGTCGTGAGCTACCGGGCCGTGAGATGCCCGATCGGTAGGGCACGACCGTGGGTCGTGCCACGCGGGCACTCCGGTTGACACTTTGCCCGGGTGTTTTTGTGATGGGGTTCGCGTATTCTGCCGCCCATTCAGGAACACACAGGCTCACAGGGGGCCGCCATGAAACGGATCATCATGATGCTGGCGCTGGGCGCGCTGGCCGGCAACGCTCACGCCCAGCGCGTGTACAAGTGCGCGGACAAGGGCCAGACCATCTACCAGACCGTGCCCTGCCCGCCCGAGCAGGACACCGGCGTCACCCGTCCCATCACCCGCGACCCCAACCTGACCTGGCATGACCGTACCCGTGCCGAACGCAACCTGCTGGATGCCCGCCGCCAGCAGCAGGCCGCCGCCGGCCGTTACCAGGAACCCGTGCGCGGCACGGTCATCGACGGCTCGGTCGATCCCGAGCAGTGCGAAGACCTGAAAACCCGCAAGGAAATCGCCGAGATCTTCGGCCGCAAGACCCCGGACAGCGTCCAGGCCGACATGGCCAAGGCCTGCGCGAAGCGCTGACGCATTCGCCAATCGACATCACTGGCGCAGGGTACCGTCATGAATACAAAGCCCACTCTGCGTCCTTTCGATCCGTCCGACTACCTCACGGATGAAACGGCCATTGCGGTGTACCTGCATGAAGCACTTGCTTCTCAAGAACCCGCACACATTCAAGATGCTCTTCAGGTTATCGCGCGAGCGCGTGGCGAAAAGCCGCGCGCTCCGCACACCGCGTAACACCTACCCCGCTACCGCGCGGATCGCGGCCACCAGTGCGTCCATCTGCGCGGGCGTGCTGAAAATGCCCGGCGTGGCGCGCAGGCAGGCACCGGAGGCCAGGCCGTCGCGTGACACGACGAACACGCCGGACTGCTTGACCATGCGCTCGGCGGTCGCGGCATTCGCGGCCATGCCGGTCTGGCCACGCAGGCGGAAGCCGGCGATGGCGCTGGCCAGGCGCTCGTCCGGCGAAGCCATCAGCTGGATCCGTTCGTCGCCACGCAGAGCATCCACCCAGCGGTTGCGCAGGTGCAACAGGCGCGCCCGCTTGTTGGCCACGCCAATGCGCTGATGCAGATCCAACGCCGCCGGCAACGCCATCACCGCGGCGAAGTTGACCGTGCCGGTATGCACGCGGGTGCGCAGGTCGTCGCCGTCCGCTTCGCCCATGTACGGGTCGAGATCACGCACCCTGCCCCGCTTTACGTACACAGCCCCCAGTCCCACCGGCGCGCCGATCCATTTGTGCAGGTTGATGCCGACAAAATCCGCGCCGAGATCGCGCAGCGGAGTGTCGACCTGGCCGATGCCGTGCGCGGCATCCAGCACCACGTCCACACCGGCGGCGCGGGCCATCTCGCTGATCTGCGCCACCGGCAGCAGCATGCCGTTGCGGTGGTTCACCTGGGTCAGCAGCAGCAGGCGCGTGCGCGGATGCTGCGCAAGCGCCTGCCGGTAGGTTTCCACGATGCCGTCGTGATCGAACGGCTCAGGCAGGGCGATGCGCACCGGGACCACGCCACGACGCACCTGCAGCCATTGCATGGCGTCGATCATGCTGTCGTAGTCGGTATCGGCGTACAGCACGGTATCGCCCGGCTGCAGACGGCGGTAGCCGCCGATCAGCACCTGCATGGCCTCGGTGGCACCGCGGGTCAGCACCAGTTCGTCCGCATCCACGGCCAGCACCTCGGCCAGCCGCAGGCGCGCCTGCTCGAACAGCGGCGGGAATGCCCGCCGCCCGAACCAGGCATTGCCGGCGTTCACCGTGGCGGTGGCCTGCTGATAGGCCTGCAACACGGGGCGCGCCATCGCGCCCCAGTAGCCGTTGTCGAGCATGACAACCTCGTCGGTGAGGTCGTACAGCGCACGCACCTGGCCCCACCAGCTCTCGTCCCCGGCCAACTGCACCGGGGTACGTCCGTTCAGCGCGGGCAGGGCCGCCGGCTCAGCCGACATGGCATTGCCCGCCAGACCGGCCGCCAGCGGCAGGGCCAGCGCCCCGCGCAGCAGATGACGTCGTTGCCGGTCCATCAGTAACGGATCCGGTATTCGGCGTAGATGTTGCGGCCATCGGTGTCATAAGGCGCGTTCCGCGAGTAGATCAGGCCGCGGCTGGCCTGGAACGTGGCTTCGTCGGGATAGCGGTCGAACAGGTTGTCCGCGCCGATGCGCAGGGTCTGCTGGTCGGTGACCTTGTAGCTGAGCGCCAGGTCGAAGAAGCTCATCGCACCAAAGCGCTGGAAGATGTCGCCGGTGGCATTGCCGGAAGAGTCGGTCCATGCCCCGTAGTATCGCAGTTTGCCGAGCACACTCCAGCGCCCGATCTCATACTGGCTGCTCAGCGTGGCCTTGTGCTCGGGCAGGCGCTCTTCAAAGATGCGGCGCTGGCTGTCGTTGGTGGCCACGCCGGTACGGCCGCTGTCCACGGTGGTCTGGTTGTAGTTGTAGCCCAGGGTGGTGTTCAAGCGCCCTGCGCCCAGACCGGTGACGTAGCTGCCGACCACGTCCACACCGCGTGTGGTGGTGTCGAAATCGTTGGTGTAGAAACTCACCGAAGTGAAGCGCAGCGGGTTCGGCGTGCCGGCCGGCACGGCGTACGCGGCGGACTGGCTGAAGCGATCGGTGACCTTGATGTCATACACGTCCACCGAGCCGGAGAAGCCGGCATCGGTCTTCCAGGTCAGGCCCAGCGACGCGGTGCGCGATTGTTCGGGCTTGAGCGGTTGTGCGCCCAGCTGCACGGCCAGCGGATCGCTGGGCGAGAGGCGGCCGGTGGTGAACACCTGCAGGGTCACCGTATCCAGGCCCTGCTGGGTGCTCTGGGTGTACAGCTGGCCCGGCGTCGGCGCGCGGAAGCCGGTCGATACCGAACCGCGGATGGCGACATCCGGGGTGAAGGCAAAGCGGGTGGACAGCTTGCCGTCGATGCTTTCCCCGAACGCCGAGAAATGCTCGTAGCGGGTCGCTGCGCCCACCGTCCAACGCGTAGTGATCGGCGCTTCCACGTCGATATAGGCGGCGCGGCTGCGCTGGCTCCAGCTGCCGGCGTTGGTGTCGCTGAAACCGGGCGCGCCGTTGGCACCGCCGGCCAGGCCGGTCGCCGCGCCCGGGCCGATCGCGTAGGAAGCCGGGTCACCCGCCTTCACCGCATAGGTTTCCTCGCGCGCCTCGGCACCGAAGGCGATGTTGATCGGACCTTCCAGCGCCGCCACCGGCAGCGAATAGACCACGTCGGCGTTGACGTTCTTTTCGGTCTGCGACAGACGCCCCAGATAGAACGAGGTCGGGCTTTGCGGCCCGAGCGAGGCGTTGATGGCGTTGTCCAGGGTGTAGTCGATCTCGTTGCGGCCGTACGACGCGCTCACATCCCAGCGCCAGCGCTCGCCGATGTAGCCGCGCAGTCCCAGCACCGTCTGCAGGTCGTCCTGTTCGTTGCCGTACTTCGGGCTGAAGCCGGTGGGATACAGCGAACGCGCGTCCCAGCCCGGGAACACGCTGCTGGGGTTGTAGACCGAGGCAGTGCCGTCCGGATTGCGCCAGTTGAAGTCGCTCATCCCTTCGCTGTGACCGAACAAGCCGAAGCCGTACAGGTCCAGATCCGGATTCAACGCCAGGTTGAGGTTGAAGCCGGCATGTCGGTTCTCCAGATCCGGCTGGCCCCAGCGCTGCACGGGATCGGGCACGTCAAGCTCCGGATGCGCGTTCTGGAAGGCAATGGCATCGGCGCGCTGGCGGCTGCGCGAGGTGGCATCGGATTTGTCCCAGTCGGCGAACAGCGACAGACTGCCGTCGTCGCCCAGCGCGAAACCGTGGCGGGCACCGACCTTGCGGCCACGACCATCGCCTTCGCTGTACTCGGACAGTCCGAGCGACACTTCACCACCGACGCGATCGTCCAGGATGATGTTGATCACGCCAGCAATGGCGTCCGAGCCGTACTGTGCCGAGGCACCATCGCGCAGCACTTCAATCCGCTGGATGGCGTGCACCGGAATCTGTGCCAGGTCCGGCCCCTGCGCGCCACGTGCGCCGAGCAGCGCCGAGCGGTGGAAGCGGCGGCCATTGACCAGCACCAGGGTCTGGTCAGGCGACAGGCCGCGCAAGGTGGCCGGACGCACGAACACCAGGCCGTCGTTCATCGGCATCCGCTGCACCACGAACGAAGGCACCAGTTGCGCCAGCACGTCGTTGAGATCGCTCGACTCGATGGCCTGGATCTCTTCCTGGGAGAACACGTCCACCGGAGCCAATGTGTCGAACTGGGTACGGTTACTGCCGCGCGTACCGGTGACGACCATCGCGTCCAGATTGGTGGGGGCCGCGGCAGTCCCTGCCGGAGCGGTCTGGGCATGCCCTTCGGCAGCCATGACGAGAGAAACAACGGACACAACAGCAACCGCCAACGTACAACGCTTCACCAGCAACTCCAAGTCAACTCAAAAGGGGGCACGCGTGGACCCTCCGCTCCACCGCGCGGGGCGCAGTCTGTTCAGCTGGGATGTCGTGGCGATGACGCCAGGCACCGGATTGGATGACAACGGGCAGCGTCACTTGAAGAACGAAATGATAATGACTATCATTCGCTGCGATCCGACGTGTCGAATACGACATGACGGGACGAGCTCCAGGGATACCGCTGCGCCAAACAGTGGCTGGGCCAAGGATGGCCTCTCTTGCTGCCTGCTGCGCCCCGCAGTGGGCGATTGCCGTTGGAACTTCGACTTTGCAGGACCTTGTGGACAGCACGCCTGACGCACATTGGCTCGCCCCTGTGGGCCGCTTCTTCGCCCGCCCCTGGCTGGGCGTGCTCTCACGCAGTCTGGCGGCCATCTTCGGCGGCTATGCGCTGGCCGCGACCTGCTCGATGTTCTTCGCCATGGCCCTGCCCGGCGCGCGCTCGCAGGCAGTGCTGACCGGCATGCTGGTCGGCATCGTGCTGTGCGCCTGTGCGGCGCTGTGGGCGTTTGCCACCCGCACCGCGCTGCGCGCCTGGATCGGCATCGCGCTGCCGACCACGCTGTTCTGGCTGGGCACGCTGCTGCTGGAGGGCCGCGCATGAAGAACGGCTTCCGCCAGTCGATGGCCTGGCTGCACACCTGGACCGGCCTGCTGGTTGGCTGGTTGCTGCTGCTGATCTTCATGGCCGGCACCGCCAGCTACTACCGCGACGAGATCAGCCGCTGGATGCGCCCGGAGCTGCCGCGCAGCACGGTCAGCAGCGACGTGGCCGCGCAGCGCGCGCTCACTTTCCTGCAGCACAAGGCTCCGCAGGCTGAAAGCTGGAACGTCACCCTGCCCAGCCCGCGCAACCCGGCCATGCGCATGTTCTGGCGCAATCCCGAGTCGATGGTGAAACCGCCTGCCGAAGGCGAGAAGCGCCGTCGCGGTGGCGGTCGCTTCGGCGACGCCACGGTGGATCCGAACACCGGCAGCGAAGTGAGCGCACGCGAGACCCGCGGCGGCGATTTCTTCTACCGCCTGCATTTCGACCTGCACTACATCCCGGTGCTGTGGGCGCGCTACCTGGTCGGCTTCTGCGCGATGTTCATGCTGGTGGCGATCATCACCGGCGTGATCACCCACAAGAAGATCTTCAAGGACTTCTTCACCTTCCGCCCGGACAAGGGTCTGCGTTCGTGGCTGGACTTCCACAACGTCAGCGCGGTGATGGCCCTGCCCTACCACGCCATGATCACCTACACCGGCATCGTCACCCTGATGTTCATGTACCTGCCGTGGGGCATGAACAAGGCGTACCCGAACGATGAAGCGGCGTTCTACAGCGAAGCCTTCGCACGTATGGCCGACGTGGAAGGCCCGGGTGAAGGCAGCGCCACGCCGGTGCCGATCCAGCAGCTGCTCGACAGCGCGCGGCGCGAATGGAGGGGCGCGGATGTGGGCAGCTTCGTCGTTTCCCGCCCCGGCGCGGCCAATGCGGTGGTCGATGTGTACCAGCGTGATGGCCGTCGCCTGTCCAGTGACGCGCCTTCGTTGCGCTTCAATGCGGTCAGCGGCGAGCTGGTGCAGGCCAGCCCGGTCCCGGGCGGTGCCACCCAGACCCGTGGCGTGATGTACGGCCTGCACCTGGCCCACTTTGCCGACTGGGGGCTGCGTGCGTTGTTCTTCCTGTCCGGCCTGGTCGGCTGCCTGATGGTGGCCAGCGGTGTGGTGCTGTGGGCGGTGAAGGAACGACCCAAACATGCCAAGTCGGGCCGGATCGGCTTCGGTCTGCGCCTGGTCGACGCGCTCAACATCGGCGCGGTGGCCGGTCTGCCGATTGCGTTTGCCGCCTATTTCTGGGGCAATCGCTTGTTGCCACTCGAGCTGGCCGAACGCCCGGCCGCCGAGGCCAATGTATTCTTCCATGCCTGGGGCGCGGCCCTGCTGGCGGCCTTCCTTTGGCCCAAGCGGCTGATGTGGGCGGCCCAGCTTTACGTGGGTGCGGCCTTGTTCGCGCTGATTCCGGTGGTGAATGCACTGACCACGCATGCGCATCTGGGCGTGACCCTGCTGGCCGGCGACTGGGTATTGGCCGGTTTTGACCTGATGATGCTGGCGTTCGGCGCGATGCTGGCCTACTGCGGCCTGCGCATGCAGCGCTGGCAGCCGGCGCTCAGCGCGGCCGAGAAGAAGAAGCGTCAGGCCGCTGCAGCGGCGGCGAAAGCGCCGATGCCGGCGGAGGCCAGCGCATGATGCTGCTTGCCGTGACCTTGAGTTTCGCCGCGTTCACCGCGATTTCGCTGGCGATGGAGAAGCACCAGCTGGATCTGCACGGCAAGGCGGCGGCAACGGCCACCGTGCGCACGCGCTGGCGCGTGCTGGGTTGGGCACTGCTGTGTGTGTCGTTCGCGCTGAGCGTGGCGGACCACGGCTGGGCTGCGGGCCCGGTGCTGTGGTTGGGCACGTTGACCATTGCGGGGCTGCCGATTGCGTTCGGGTTGTATCCGTGGCGGCAGCGGTGGCTGAAGCCGCTGGCGTGCGGGTTGCCGGTGCTGGGGTTGGTGGCTGCGGTGATGTGACCGGTGGTCGTGCCCTGACGTAGAGCCGGGCTTGCCCGGCTGGGGTGTACGGGTAAAGCTTCAGCGGGGCAAGCCCCGCTCTACGTCAATGGCCGCCCGCATACGCCTTTGGCCGTCCGCATACGTCAATGGCCGCCCGCATACGCCTTTGGCCGCCCGCATACGTCAATGGCCGTCCGCAATGGCACGGCACATTGCGTTACGCGCCGTAGCGGCGCAGCTCCCACGCGCGGTGGATGCGCGGATTGCGCTGGAAATCCTCATCGATGGTATCGGCGGTGATCTCCTTGCACTGCGCGAACTCCTTCACCGCTTCCTCGTCCAGCTTGAAACGACGGAAGTTGTTGGAGAAGTACAGCACGCCTTCCGGGGTCAGCCGGTTGACCGCCGCGCGCAGCAGGCGCACATGTTCGCGCTGCACATCGAAGTCCTCGGCACGCGCCGAGTTCGAGAACGTCGGCGGATCGCAGAAGATCACGTCGAACCGGTGACGCTCGGCTTCCAGCCAGGCCAGCGCATCGGCCTGCACCAGCGTGTGCTGGCTGCCGCCTTTGCCATTCAAGGCCAGGTTGTCGGCACACCACTGCAGGTAGGTGCCGGACAGATCCACGCTGGTGGTCGACGCGGCCCCGGCCACGGCAGCCTGCACACTGGCCACGCCGGTGTAGCAGAACAGGTTGAGGAAGCGCTGGCCTTCGGCCACCTGACCCATGTGCCAACGCAGCGGGCGGTGGTCAAGGAACAGTCCGGTATCAAGGTAGTCGAACAGGTTCACGCGCAGCAGCGCGTCGTTCTCGCGGACCATGATGAACTCACCACGCTGCTCGAACCGACCGTACTTGCTGCCGCCCTTGCCGCGCTCACGCGACTTCAATGCGACCTGCTCGGCCGGCACCTGGAACACCTCGCGCGCGGCCTGCAGCAGCTCGTTGCGGCGACGGCGCACATCCACGTCGGGAATGGTGGCCGGTGCGGCGTACTCCTGCACATGCAGGAAGGTGCGGCCGGCACCGCCGTCTTCCTGGTACACGTCGATGGCGGCGGCGTACTCGGGCAGATCGGCGTCATAGACCCGGTAGCAGGTGACCTGGGCCTTGCTGCGCCAGGTCTTGTACTTGCGGATGTTCTTGCGCAGCCGGTTGGCCACCATCTGCGCGCCTTCGCTGAGCTCGCGCGGCGCGCCGCTGTTTTCGCGCTGCGGCACCGCGATCGGATCGCACACAATCAGCGCGCATTCGATGGCACCGTTGAACAGCTGGTACTTCTTGCTGGCGCGCAGGCCGGTAGCAAAGGCCAGGTCGGCACTGCCGCACAGGAGGCTGGCACGCCACTGCGGCACCGCGCGCTTGAGCGCATCGCCAATGCGACGGTACAGCACCGCGTCAGCGGCCAGGCGCTCGTCGTAGGGCGGGTTGCAGACCACGCAACCGGTTTCCTGCGGCGGCACCTGCACATCGGCGACGTCGCGCACGCCGAACCAGATCGCGTCAGACACGCCGGCCACTTCGGCATTTTCTTTCGCGGCGCGGATCGCCAGCGGATCGATGTCGCTGCCATGGATCACCTGCTTCAGTGCGGCCCGCCCGACCTGTTCGCGTTCGCGGGCTTCGGTCAGCAGCGCCTTCCAGCTGTCACGGTCAAAACCGAGCCAGCGGCTGGGCGGAATGCTGCCGTGACGCTGCAGCCCCGGTGCCACGTCGGCGGCCATCAGCGCGCCTTCGATCAGCAGCGTGCCGCTGCCGCACATCGGGTCCAGCAGACCGCCGCCCTGGGCGTGGATCTTCGGCCAGTTGGCACGCAGCAGCACGGCAGCGGCCAGGTTTTCCTTCAAGGGCGCGTCGTTCTGCGCCATGCGCCAGCCGCGGCGGTGCATGGGGCCGCCCCCGAGGTCGATGGAGATCGTGGCGCGGCCCTTGCGCAGCGACAGATTCAGGCGCACGTCCGGGAACTCCACGTTCACCGACGGCCGCTCCAGACCCTGCGCGCGCAGGCTGTCAACCACGCCGTCCTTGACCCGCTGCGCGGCAAAGCGCGCGTGGGTGATCTCGGTGCCGGAGACGTGTGCGTCCACCGCCAGGGTCAGTTCCGGGGCGATGTGCTGCTCCCAGGCGATGGCGCTGACGCCTTGGTACAGCGAGGCTTCGTCGGGGCAGTCGAACTCGGCGATGGGCCACAGCACGCGGCTGGCCAGCCGAGACCACAGCACCACCCGCTGCGCCTGCGCCAGCTCGCCCTCGGCGTTAACGCCGGAAATGGTGGCAGTGGCCTTGGGCAGGCCGAGTGCCAGCAGTTCGTCGACGAGCAGATACTCCAGGCCTTTGGCGCAGGAAACAAAGAATTTCACGGATGGGGGCACACAGATCAACGGACCGCGCATTGTACGTGACCGGGCGGCAAGCGCCCGTAGAGCGGGGCTTGCCCCGCTGAAGCCTTACCGGCGGCCCATCCCCGTAGAGCGGGGCTTGCCCCGCTGAAGCCTTACCGGCGGCCCATCCCCGTAGAGCGGGGCTTGCCCCCGCTGAAGCATTCCCGGTACGTCCCAGCCGGGCAAGCCCGGCTCTACGGCCCGCTGAAGCATTCCCGGTACGTCCCAGCCGGGCAAGCCCGGCTCTACAACCCGCTGAAGCTTTACCGGTACGTCCCAGCCGGGCAAGCCCGGCTCTACGACCCGCTGAAGCATTCCCGGTCTGTCCCAGCCGGGCAAGCCCGGCTCTACAACCCGCTGAAGCATTCCCGGTACGTCCCAGCCGGGCAAGCCCGGCTCTACGACCCATTGGAGCGTTCCCCAGCCGGGCAAGCCTGGCTCTACATTGGCCATTCGTTGGCGTTAAAGCCCCGCCAGCAGCTCCTCGAAGGCGCGGGCGGAGGCTTCCACATGCCGCTCCAGCCGATGCCCGTCCTGCACCAGCAGCAGCCGCGCCGAGCGCGCCTGGGCCCAGGCAATCACATCAGCCGCGGGAATCAGCTCGTCCTGCCAGGCATGGACCACGCTGGTCGGTACCGGCGCGGCGTCCAGCGCCGGCATCGGCCCCATCCGGGTCGGCGGCACCATCAGGAACAGGGCCTGGGTCGGCACCTGCAGCGAGGCAATGGCCGAAACATAGGCTCCCAGGCTGGACCCGGCCAGCACCACCGGACCTCGCGCAGCCGCCGCGTCTGCCAGGCCGACCAGGCGCTGCAGACGCGCCCGCACATCGCCGACACTACTGACCTCGCGGCGCGCATCCAGGTCGGTGTAGTCCGGACGCTCATGGGTGAAGCCCAGGCGTTCGGCGACCTCGGCCAACGCGGTGACCTTGGTGGCATCGGGACCGCTTTCAAAACCGTGGGACAGAATGCAGTGGCCGCGACTCATGCCGGGACCGCCTCAGAAACAGGGTGATGATCAATAGGTGCGCTCATCCGACGAATGCTAGCATCGCTGCATGCCCGACCGAGCCCCACCCACCATCGACCTGCAACCGCTGCCCTATGTGGCGCAGCTGGCCGCGCGTGCGCGCGAGGACATCGACCTGGTGGTGATCCACTGCACCGAGCTGCCCGACCTGGCGATGGCCCGCGAGTACGGTGAGCGCGTGCTGTATGACAGCGGCAGCGGCAACAGCGGGCACTACTACATCGACCGCGATGGCAGCATCGTGGAGTACGTACCGGTAGAGCGGATGGCCCACCACGTGAGCGGCTTCAACCCGCGCTCGATCGGAATAGAACTGGTCAATACCGGGCGTTACCCGCACTGGCTGGACTCGCGCCACCAGGCGATGGACGAGCCGTACACCGACGTGCAGATCGCTGCGTTGATCGACCTGCTGCAGCACCTGTGCGACACCCTGCCCGGGCTGCAGTTCATCGCCGGTCACGAATCCCTGGACACGCGCCAGGTGGAGGCCAGTGACGATGCCGAACGGCAGGTACCGCGCAAACGCGACCCGGGCCCGTTGTTCCCGTGGCCACGGGTGATGGCGGCGGTGCGGTTGCAGACGCTGGTGGTTTGACCCGCCATTGCGGGTTGCCGGGCGCGCCGCGGTAACAATGATGCACCGGACGAAAAAGCGCGTCGCCACGCGCCCGGGCAACGAATGGCCAGCATCAAGGCCCGGTGGCAATCGGTCGCGACGAATCGCTGACCCAGCCGCTCCACGAGCCGGGGTAGACACGTGCGCCGGACAGGCCGGCCACTTCCATCGCCAGCAGCAGATGGCAGGCGGTGACACCGGAGCCGCACATCAGCACGACCTGTGCCGGATCATGCGTGCCGATCAGCGGCTGCAGCGCCGCGCGCAGATCAGCGGCCGGGCGCAGCCGGCCCTCATGGACGTTCAATGCGAAGGGACGATTCACCGCACCCGGTACGTGGCCAGCCACCGGATCCAACGGTTCCACTTCGCCGCGGAAACGCTCGCCGGCGCGCGCGTCCAGCAGCCAGCCGGGGGCATGCTTGAGGCGGGCGGAAATTTCTTCCGCCGAGGCGATCTGGTCGCGGTCGAAGCAGCCGGGATACGGTTGCCCTTCGGGCAACGCGGGTAGTTCGGTGGTCAGCGGGTAGCCGGCGGCCTGCCACGCGGCCAGGCCACCATCCAGCACGGCGGCACGGGTGTGGCCGATCAGGCGCAGCATCCACCAGGCGCGCGCGGCGGCCATGCTGCCGTCGCCGGCGTCATAGACCACCACCGGGGTGTCCGGGCCGATGCCCCAGCGCCCCAGCTGGGCGGCAAACGCATCACTGTCGGGCAACGGGTGACGTCCCTCGCCGACTTTATCGAGGTCGGCCAGATCACGATTGAGGTCGGCGTGGACCGCACCTGCGATATGCCCTTGGGCGTACGCGGCGGCCCCGGACTGCGGATCGGCGAGCGAGAAGCGGGCGTCCAGCACGCGCGGCGCGCTGGCGGTGGCACGCGCATCGAGGAGGCGTGGCGAGTCCTGGCCGAGCATCGCCGCCAGGGTCGCAGCATCGATCAGCGGGGTGAAGTTGGCAGAGAGGGTCATGCAAGCTGCTCCAGTCGGCGACGCAGGTTGTACAGCATGGCGGCGGTGGCTCCCCATATGCGCTGGCCGGGCCAGCCGTACTCCAGCACGTGGCGGATGCGTCCGCGGTGTTCGATCTCCACCTGATGCAGATTGGCGGGGTCGAGCAGATAATCCAGCGGCACTTCAAAGACCTCGGCCACTTCGGCCGGTTGCGGCACGGCGACGAAGTCCGGATCGATCACCGCCACCACCGGCATCACGCGATATCCGGTGATGGTGACGAACGGGTCGAGATAGCCCAGCGGCTGCACACGATCAAACGGCAGCGCGATTTCCTCGTTGCTTTCGCGCAGTGCCGCGGCCACCGCATCGCGGTCGTCGGGTTCGGTACGCCCACCGGGAAAGCCGACCTGGCCGCCGTGCTGGCGCAGGGTTTCGGTGCGCCGGGTCAGGATGACCTGCGCACCACTGGCACGCGGCACGATGCCGGCCAGCACCGCCGCTTCCACCGGTGGTCCTGGCGGCAGCAGATCGGCAAGTTCGCTGCGGTTCCAGCCATCGCCGGACGGCGGCATATCCAGGGGATGCAGCGCGCGCAGCAGACGTTCGTGGTCGGCCAGCGAACCGTGCAGGGATTGCCGCAGCTGCTCGCGCAACCGCAGCGTGTGCTGCATGGCGTGGTGCTGTTGTTCGCGACTCATGTCACGCCACCCTGCAATCTCGTCCATCGTGCGCAGGCAGCCCGTACACAGCCCGGCGCGATCCAGCGCGCAGATGCCGATGCAGGGAGTGGGTATGGCATGAGAGGGGTCTTCCATGGTCGTGCAGTCTGTAACAGTAGCGCATTGGGGTTCCGCGAACAGCGGCGTTTCAGTTGTCCCGTGCTGGGAGGGGGCCGGTCGGGGTGGGTTTGCGGGACCGTCAAAAACATGGATGTTTTTGACGAGCCTCCATGGACGGATTCACGGCGTGTCCCGCAAACCCACCCCGACCGGCCCAAACACGGTACCCGATGACCACCGGGTGGTCGCGCAAACAAAAACGCGCCGATGTTTCCATCGGCGCGTTGGGTGTTTCCGTAGCTGATTACTTGACGCTGACCAGCTTGATTTCGAACTGGACGGCGACGTTCGGCGGGAACGGGGTGCGCGGGTCGGCACCGTAGGCCTGTTCCGGCGGCAGGGTGACTTCCCACTTCGAGCCGGCCGGCATCTGCAGCAGGGTCTCGCGCATGGCCTTCATTTCGACTTCGCTGACCTTGATCGACGGAATCTGCTGGGCCGGGCGGGCTTCCTGCGGACGGTTGCCGTACGGGAACGGACCGGCCACTTCCAGCTGCACGGTGCTGGCCTGGGTCGGCTTGGCACCCTTGCCGGCTTCGATCACGCGGTACTGCACGCCGCTCGGCAGCGCCTGCACGCCGGCCTTGGCCTTGTTGGCGGTCAGGAACTGATCGCTCTTGGTCTTGTTTTCAGCAGCGGCCTTGTCGTACTCGGCCTTGGCGGCCTGGGCACGACCCTGCTCGCGCTTCTGGAAGGCTTCAACGGCCGGCTTCAGCTGCTCGGCGGTGATCGCCGGCTGCTTCTTGGCGTAGGCGTCCTGCAGACCCTTCACCACAGAGTTGATATCCAGCTGTTCACCACGCGCGGTCAGCTCGGCCAGGTTGTTGCCGTAGTCGTAACCGAAGTAATAGCTCAGCTTGCCCTTTTCGGACGAGGTGTCCTGGGCGAAGGCATTGCCCGTCAGGGCCAGGGCCGCGACGGCGACCGCGATAGCACGCAACTTCATCAAACATTTCTCCAGGGGTGGTAACTCAGGACGAATTTGGTCGCCCTGAGGCGACGGGTTAGGATAGCCGCCGCAACGTTGAATCGCCACTAACGACGCAGGCTCTGACCCGTCTGCGTTTCAAGAGTTCAATATCACTTTTTTTTAACGTTTTCGGATGGTTTCCGTGGTTCACCTTCCCCTGCCCGTTCAGCTGCTGCAGCAGGTGTTGGCCGATAACCTCGACGCCGCGCTGGAGGCCGGGCTGATGGATTATGTGCCCGCTCCCGGCGATGAGCGGCTGCTGCCGGACCACCCCGAACTGCCCGCCCGGCTGCTGGCGGCGCAGCAGCAACTGCGCCGTGCCTGGGACGCCCGCGACCGCTACCGCCAGCGCGCGGTGCGGCTGGCCCGACGCGCCGCTGAACGCGACGCCCGGCGCGCGCCCCCTGCCCCCACCCCCGACCTCAAACCCGCCCTGCCCGCCGCTGCCGCCGCCATTCTGGCGCGGGCGAAGGCCAAGGCTGCCGGAAAGCCGTCCTGATGCCCCCTGCAACCAAGGCAGCGCCGCGCAGCTCGCGCATGCCCAAAGCCGACGTGGTGGAAATGTTCACCCGCCTGCGCGAACTCAATCCGCATCCAAAAACCGAGCTGGAATACAGCACGCCGTTTGAACTGCTGGTCGCCGTTGCGCTGTCCGCGCAGGCCACCGACGTCGGCGTGAACAAGGCCACCCGCAAGCTGTTCCCCGTGGCCAACACCCCGCAGGCGATCCTTGCGCTGGGCGAAGAGGGCCTGAAGAAATACATCTCGACCATCGGCCTGTTCAACGCCAAGGCGAAAAATGTGATTGCCACCTGCCGCCTGCTGATCGAACAGCATGGCGGTGAAGTGCCGCGCGACCGGGCGGCACTGGAAGCGCTACCGGGCGTAGGCCGCAAGACCGCCAACGTGGTGCTCAACACCGCCTTCGGCGAACCGGTGATGGCCGTGGACACCCACATCTTCCGGGTCGCCAACCGCACCGGCCTGGCCCCGGGCAAGGACGTGCGCGCGGTCGAGGACCTGCTGGTGAAGGTGATTCCGTCCGGGTTCCTGCTCGACGCCCACCACTGGCTCATCCTGCACGGCCGCTACGTGTGCAAGGCGCGCAAGCCGGACTGCCCGCAATGCGTGATCCGCGACCTGTGCCGCTTCAAGCAGAAAACCGCCGCCTGAACCGGGCGGCGTGACTGCCATCTGCGCGCAATCGCGCAGTCATCTGGCTCTGGCATCAATGGCAGCCCTTGACGGTGCGCGGTTCCGTGCCGGTGCCGTATTGTCTGGAACTGTCACATTTACGCAATCTTCACGATCTAGCCTGCGCAGCATCTTCCCACCTGCCTGCAAGGCTCCTCTCCATGAAACTGCATCGCCAACTCCTCACTGCGGCCGTGGTCGCCGCGCTGTACGTGCCGGCCGCTCACGCCGAAGTGGCCATCGACGTGATCGGTGGTTCGGAGATCACCTTTGAAGGCCTGGTCCAGGCCGACGGCAACTGGTTCGACAACGATGTGACCGACCTCAACGGCGGCGACGCAGGCAACGGCAAGGACAGCGAGTTCGAACTGCGCCGCGCCGAACTGGTGCTCAAGGGCAAGGGCCCGGGCAATCTGGAATGGGTCGTCGGTTACGACGCCAAGGCTGACAAGTTCCTCGACACCAACGTCAAGTACAAGCTGGGTGGCAACTCCAACCACTTCATCCAGGCCGGCCAGTTCAAGCAGCCCAACAGCCTGGAAGAACTGTCCAGCACCAAGAACAACGACTTCATCTCCAAGGCGGCGGTCACCAACACCTACGCGGTCGCCCGTCGTCTGGGTGGTGCCTACAGCTACGGCGACAACAACTGGTCGATCACCGCCGCCGCCTTCGGCCGCGAGCTGACCCGCAACCTGGCCCACGGCAGCGGCTATGGCGCACGTGGTACCTGGGCTCCGATCAATGAAAAGGGCCAGGTCCTGCACTTCGGCCTGAGCTATGTCGACTACGACACCGACGCCGACACCCTGCGCGTGCGTGCCCGTCCGAATGCCGACCTCGCCACCGCGCGCCTGGTCGACAGCGGCAACATGACCGACACCGACAAGGTCAGCACCCTGGGTGCTGAAGCGATGTACATCGGCGGTCCGTTCAAGGCCCAGGCCGAGTACTACACCAGCAAGGCCAAGCGCATGACGCGCGACAACTACACCAGCGACGGCTTCTACGTCAGCGGCGTGTGGAACATCACCGGCGAAACCTGGGGCTACAAGAGCGGCGTGCCGAGCACCGGCCTGCCGGACGAGCCGGGCCGCGGCATGTGGCAGCTGGGCGCGCGTTACGACTCGATGAACCTGGACGATGGCAACCTGACCGCCAACCCGGTCGCCGGTCGTCCGCCGATCGTCGACGGCGTGCTGGGTGGCAAGATGGACATCTGGACCGTGGGCGTGAACTACTACTGGCGCTCCAACACCAAGTTCATGCTGAACTACGTGATGGTGGACAGCAAGAAGTACAGCT
>JBCNQC010000033.1:0-38633 GCA_039592995.1 Stenotrophomonas sp.
GTGCAGCGTGCAGGGTCGATCACGTAGATGGTTTCACCCATCGAAATGGCCTGGTTGGGACAGGCCGGCTCGCATACGTCACAGTTGACGCAGAGCTCGTTGATTTTCAGCGACATGGCGTTACTCCACGCCAGTGCCGGCAAAGGAAAGCCGGCCAACGCCGTGGCGCTGGCCGGTCATCGGCGGCTCCCGCAGGGAAACCGCCCGGGCCACGCCTGGAAGCGTGGCCGCCAGGGCACGGCTTACTTGGCTTCGACGAAAATGTACTCGGCACCGGTCGGCTGCACGATCGACTGCACGCGGGCGTTGTCAGCGGCCTGGCCGATGAACACCACGCGCACACCCTTCATCGAGTCCGCACCGACGTCCTTGAACACGGCCTGGATCATGTCGGCCATCTTCGAGGAGGCCGAGGAACCGAAGGCCAGCATGTTGCCCGGCTGCACGCCACGGGCCACAGCGGCGGTGGCGCTTTCCACCTGACGTTCGTACTTGGCCTGGAACTCCGGATCCGATTCCGGCGAGAGGTAGTACAGGAACGGGCTGTTGGAGATGTTGCCCATGTTCTGGATGGCCACAGCCTGCAGGTACTTCTTCCAGCCTGCATCGTCGTCCTTGGCCGGGGCGACCAGCGCCTGCTGGGCTTCGGCGACCGGTGCGGCTTCTTCCTTCTTGCAGGCGGTGAAGGCCAGCGCGAACGACGCGATCAGCATGGCACGCATGGTGTTGTTCATGGGTTTCCTCCCTCTGGTAATGCTTGGAATGTGAATGACAGGGTGTGACAGATGTTACGACGCGCCCGCTTTCGCCTCGCGCACCTTGCGCAGTGCCTCCAGCACCGACGCTGGCACGAAGCCGGACACGTCGCCGCCCAGGCGGGCGATCTCGCGGACCAGCGACGACGAAATGAAGCTGTGCTGCTCGGCCGGGGTGAGGAACAGGGTTTCCACCTCCGGAATCAGATGGCGGTTCATGCTGGCCATCTGGAATTCGTATTCAAAGTCGGACACCGCGCGTAAGCCGCGCAGCAGGATGCCGCCCTGCACCGAACGTACGAAATGTGCCAGCAGCGTATCGAAGCCACGCACCTCCACGTTCTTGTGGTGGGCCAGCGCGTCGCGGGCCAGCGACACCCGCAGCTCCAGCGGCAGCGTCGGCCCCTTCGACGGGCTCTGCGCCACCCCCACCACCACCTTCTCGAACAACGGCGCGGCCCGGTTCACCAGGTCGATGTGACCGTTGGTGATCGGATCGAAAGTGCCCGGGTACACGGCAATGCGGCGGTTGGCCACGGTCATACGGCAGATACGCTGTTGTGATCTGGTGAAAGTGTAGCAGCGGCGCGCCGGTACAGGGCAAAACGGACCTCCCGGGTCCCGCCCTCGCGGTGCAGCAGCCACGGGGCCGGCACCCCCGGCACCCGGTCGCCCGGCGACTCCAGGTACAGCCACGCATCGGCCGCCAGATGCGGCCCCAGCCCCGCCAGCACACCCTCCCACAGCCCGTCGGCGAACGGCGGGTCCACGAACACGATGTCCGCCTGCCCCGCCGACGGCTGCGCCAGCCACTGCAGCGCATCGGCCTGTGCCACCTGGACCTGGTCCTGCGCGCCCAGCTTCGCCACCGATTCCCGCAGTTGGCGGCACAGCGCCCCATCCCGTTCCACCAGGGTGGCCTGCGCTGCCCCGCGTGAGACGGCCTCCAGCCCCAGGGCCCCGCTGCCCGCAAACAGGTCCAGTACCCGCGCTCCGCCCAGCTTGGGCATCAGCCAGTTGAACAGGGTCTCGCGGACCCGGTCGCTGCTGGGGCGCAGGCCCGGCGACATCGGGACCGGAAGTTTCGTGTTGCGCCATTTGCCGCCGATGATGCGGACCTGGCCCATCGGGGCGGGGGCGGAAGAGCGTGGTTTCATGACGGGGAGGATACCGTGCCGCGCCCGCTTGAAAACGGGACAATCGACCCTACCCCTTGAGCCAGCCGCCGCGCACCGCGCGCCATCGACCTCAAGGAGCACCGCCCCATGACCGAGCCAAGCCAGAAGCAGACCCTGGGCTTCCAGACCGAAGTGAAGCAGCTGCTGCAGCTGATGATCCACTCGCTTTACTCCAACAAGGAAATCTTCCTTCGCGAGCTGATCTCCAACGCCGCCGACGCCGCCGACAAGCTGCGCTTTGAAGCGCTGACCCAGCCGGCCCTGCTGGAAAACGGTGGCGAGTTGCGCATCCAGGTCAGCTTCGACCCCGCCGCGCACACCCTGACCATCGACGACAACGGCATCGGCATGAGCCGGGACGACGCCATTGCCCACCTTGGCACGATCGCCAAGTCCGGCACCGGCGACTTCCTGCGCCAGCTCTCCGGCGACCAGAAGAAAGACTCGCAGCTGATCGGCCAGTTCGGCGTTGGCTTCTACAGCGCCTTCATCGTTGCCGACCAGGTCGACGTTTACTCGCGTCGCGCCGGCCTGCCCGCCAGCGAAGGCGTGCACTGGTCCTCGCGCGGCGAAGGCGAGTTTGAAGTTGAAACCATTGAAAAGCCCGAACGCGGCACCCGCATCGTCCTGCACCTGAAGGAGGACCAGCAGGACTTCGCCGACGGCTGGCGCCTGCGCGGCATCATCAAGAAGTATTCCGACCACATCGGCCTGCCGATCCAGATGGTCAAGGAACACCACGGCGAAGATGCGCCGGCCGAGGTTGAGTGGGAAACCGTCAATCGCGCCAGCGCGCTTTGGACCCGTCCGCGCACTGAGATCACCGACGCCGAGTACCAGGAGTTCTACAAGCACGCCGCGCACGACCATCAGGACCCGCTGGCGTGGAGCCACAACAAGGTGGAAGGCAAGCTCGAGTACACCTCGCTGCTGTACGTGCCCGGCCACGCCCCGTTCGATCTGTACCACCGCGACGCGCCCAAAGGCCTGAAGCTGTATGTGCAGCGCGTGTTCGTGATGGACCAGGCCGAACAGTTCCTGCCGCTGTACCTGCGTTTCATCAAGGGCGTGGTCGATTCCAACGACCTGTCGCTGAATGTCTCGCGCGAGATCCTGCAGAGCGGCCCGGTCATCGACTCGATGAAGTCCGCACTGACCAAGCGCTCGCTGGACATGCTGGAAAAGCTGGCCAGCGACAAGCCCGAGGTCTATGCCGGGTTCTGGAAGCAGTTCGGCCAGGTGCTCAAGGAAGGTCCGGCCGAAGACTACGGCAACCGCGAGAAGGTCGCCGGCCTGCTGCGCTTCGCCTCCACCCATGACGCCAGCGGCGAGCAGAGCGTGTCGCTGGCCGATTACATCGGGCGCATGGTCGAGGGCCAGGACAAGATCTACTACCTGACCGGTGAAAGCCACACCCAGGTCAAGGACAGTCCGCACCTGGAAGTGTTCCGCAAGAAGGGCATCGAAGTACTGCTGCTTACCGACCGCATCGACGAGTGGCTGATGGGGTACCTGACCGAGTTCGACGGCAAGTCGTTCGTCGACGTCGCCCGTGGCGATCTGGACCTGGGCGCGCTGGAAAGCGCCGAAGACAAGCAGGCCCAGGAAGAAGCCGCCAAGGACAAGCAGGCGCTGGTCGAGCGCTTGAAGACCGCGCTGGGTGCTGATGTGGCCGACGTGCGCGTGTCGCACCGACTGACCGATTCGCCGGCCATTCTGGCCATTGGCGAGCAGGACCTGGGGCTGCAGATGCGCCAGATCCTGGAAGCCAGCGGGCAGAAGGTGCCGGACAGCAAGCCGGTGTTCGAGTTCAATCCGGGCCATCCGCTGATCGGCAAGCTGGACCAGGAGACCGACAGTGGTCGATTTGACGACCTCAGCCGCGTGCTGTTCGATCAGGCGGCGCTGGCGGCGGGTGATTCGCTGAAGGACCCGGCGGCGTATGTGCGGCGGTTGAACAAGTTGTTGTTGGAATTGTCCGCGTAAGGCGTACCGACCAACGGTCGGTACCTACCGAGATCGGGCGGTGACGGTGCGTACCGACCAACGGTCGGTACCTACCGGTGTGCACCGACCAATGTCGGGTGGAACCGGTAGCGCACGCAAGGAGCGGCGTCGCCGCGAGTAACATCGCAACGCGATGGCCCCGGAGGGGTGCCCGGCAAGCCGGGCATACCGTTGGTCGTGCGTCGCCGTCAGGCGCGCTGGTCAAACAACGTGCCGACCATCTCATCGGCCCGCCGCAACACCATCGCGTTGGCCTTGAACGCCAGCACCTCGGTGCGTGCGGCAACCAGGTCGGCCAGCGGCGCGGTGGGGTCTTCGACGGTGGTGCCGACCGACGTCTGGACCCCACCCTCGGCGGCGGTACTGCGCTGCAGCTGCAGCCGCCGGGCGTCGGGGGTCGGCAGATTGGCCACGTTGTGCGCGGCGACCTGGACGCCCTGCTGGGCGGTGCGCATACCACTTCCGGCAATGGCCATGATGCTGCTCATGCGATGCCCCTGGACCGGCACGATGCGGTCTTCCGTGGCTGTTAACGGCAGCCGGTTGCGGAACTTGAATGCACGCGGGCCCGACAGGCCCGGGTGGTAGCATATCCCTCTGAATATCAGCACCTTTTGCCCATGCTCAGTTTTTTCCGCCGCAAGAAGCCCCAGGACGCGCCGCAGGACGCGCCCAAGACCCAGCATTATTCGGCCGAAGAGCTGGCGGCCGCGTTTCCCGGCGCGGCCCCGCAGACGGAAGACGCGACGCCGGATGCCGTCCGGCCGACGGAAGATGCAACGCCGGATGCCGTTGTAGAGCCGGGCTCTGCCCGGCTGGAAGGTGATGCATCGCCGCACAGCCGGGCAGAGCCCGGCTCTACGGACCCCATCCCGGCATCGATCCCGGTCCATGCGGATCCCGTGCCGGCGCAGATCCCGGTCGTGGTCGCCACCGAGATCGTCCAGGAAGCCGCCCAGCCGCTGGCCACCCCGGAGGTCACCGACGAGGTCGCCCCGGCTGCGCCGGGCAAGACCGGCTGGCGCGACCGCCTGCGCAACAGCGTGTTCGCGCGCAGCGTGGGCAGCCTGTTCTCGCGCAATCCCAAGCTCGACGACGACCTGCTGGATGAAATCGAAACCGCGCTGATCACCGCCGACGTCGGCGTTACCGCCACCACCGCACTGGTGGAAGGCCTGCGCAAGCGCATGAAGGCGCGTGAGTTCGCCGATGCGCGCGCCCTGCAGGCCGCCCTGCGCGCCGAACTGATCGCCATCCTGCAGCCAGTGTCCCAGCCGCTGGTCATCGACCGCAACGCCAAGCCGTTCGTGGTGCTGACCGTGGGCGTCAACGGTGTCGGCAAGACCACCACCATCGGCAAGCTGGCCAAGCGCTTCAAGGACGAAGGCCACAGCCTGATGCTGGCTGCGGGTGATACCTTCCGCGCCGCCGCCGTGGCCCAGCTGCAGGCCTGGGGCGAACGCAACGGCGTGGCCGTGGTCGCCCAGGGCCAGAACGCCGACGCCGCCTCGGTGGCGTTTGACGCCCTGCAGGCCGGCAAGGCGCGCGGCACCAGTGTACTGATTGCCGATACCGCCGGCCGCCTGCATACCCAGGGCGGGCTGATGAACGAACTGGGCAAGATCCGCCGCGTGCTCGGCAAGATCGACCCGGCCGCACCGCATGAAGTGCTGATGGTGATCGACGGCACCACTGGCCAGAACGCGCTGTCGCAGCTGCGCCAGTTCCACGCCGTGGTCACCGTGACCGGGCTGGTGGTGACCAAGCTGGACGGTACCGCCAAGGGCGGTGTGGTGTTCGCGCTGGCGCGCGAGTTCGGGATTCCGATCCGGTTTGCCGGGATCGGGGAACGCCCGGAGGATCTGCGCGTGTTCGATCCGGAGGCGTTCGTGGATGCGTTGTTGCCTGACGCGCTGGGCGGCTGATGGTGAGCGTGGACACGCGTGGCGTGTCCCTACGCAGGATTTCATTGATGCCCCGGACAGTCGCAATCAACGACGCCTTCGTTGGGCGGTTGCTGCCCTGGTTTGACGACCATGGGCGGCATGACCTGCCCTGGCAGCATCCGCGCACGCCCTACCGGGTGTGGCTGTCGGAGATCATGCTGCAGCAGACCCAGGTGGCCACGGTCATTCCGTACTTCCTGCGCTTTCTGGAGCATTTCCCCACCCTGCCCGACCTCGCCGCCGCCAGCAATGACGAGGTGATGGCGCAGTGGGCGGGGCTGGGTTACTACGCCCGCGCGCGCAATCTGCACGCCGCCGCACAGCGCTGCGTGGAACTGCATGGCGGTGACCTGCCCCGTGATGTTGACGCGCTGCTGGCGCTGCCCGGCATCGGCCGCAGTACCGCTGGCGCGATTCTCAGCCAGGCCTGGAATGACCCGTTCGCCATCCTGGACGGCAACGTCAAACGGGTGATGAGCCGCTTCCACGGCGTTGAAGGCTTCCCCGGCCTCCCGGCGGTGGAGAAGGTGCTGTGGGCGCTGGCCAACGAACATGTCGCCCATGTTCCCGAGGGCCGGCTGGCCGACTACACCCAGGCACAAATGGACCTGGGCGCAACGGTCTGCACCCGCGCCAAGCCGGCCTGCGTGGTCTGCCCGCTCACCGACGACTGCGCGGCACGCCGCGACGGCCGGGTGGAGCAGTTGCCGACCCCGAAGCCCGGCAAGACCCTGCCCGAGCGCGAGGCCACCGCCCTGCTGCTGCGCGACGCGCGCGGCCACATCCTGCTTGGCAAGCGGCCGGATACCGGCATCTGGGCGCAGTTATGGACGTTGCCGCAGGCCGACAGCGGCCCGGCGCTGCAGGACTGGTTTGACGCCCATGTAGAGGGCGCACTGGAACTGGCCGAGCCGCTGCCGGTGCTGCAACACACGTTCAGCCACTACCGGCTGCACCTGCAGGTGCTGCAGCTGGGTCCGGTCGCCCTGCGCGACGGGCTGGGCGACAATGAGCGCCTGCGCTGGGTCGCGCCTGCCGCGCTGGGTTCACTGGGCCTGCCGGCTCCGATCCGCAAACTTCTGCTTTCTCTTGAGTAATGCCATGTCCCGCACCGTTTTCTGCCAGAAAGAGCAACGCGACACCGAAGGCCTGGACTTCGTGCCCTACCCGGGCGACCTGGGCCAACGCATCTTCAACGGCATCGGCAAGAGTGCCTGGGCCGCGTGGCTGGCGCATCAGACCATGTTGATCAATGAGAACCGGCTATCGCCGCGCAATCCGGAGCATCGCGCATTCCTGGAGAAGGAACTGGAGAAGTTCCTGTTCGGCGAAGGTGCCGAGAAACCAGCCGGGTTTACCCCGGAGGCGTAGGCGAACGCCTACGCCGGTAGCGCCGGCCGTTGGCCGGCCCATGCACATCCGGATGGGTTCATGAGGGCCGGCCAACGGCCGGCGCTACCGTGACCCACAGCCCAAGGGGTTCCGTCAGGTCGTCGCTTCGCGTTCGGCGATGTCGGCCTTGCGCCGCTCCTTCTCCGACGCCCGCAATGCCGGCACGTCCAGCTTGCGGATGCTGCCGATGAAGCACGGCACGCGCGGGCCGCCGGTGGTGTCGCGCACCAGCACCTTGTCGAAGCGCGAGGACACCCGGCCCATCTGGCTGGTCAGCCCGATCGCCGGCGCGTAGCTCAGGCCGTCACAGGGCCCGCGCAGCTCCAGCAGATAGGCCTCGCTGGGGCGGGTCCATACCGCCAATGCGCTGTCGCCCAGCTCGGTCCAGCCGTTGAGCGAACCGAAGTACTGCAGGTCGGGCTGCGGCGCACCGGCATGCGAACGATACAGCTCCAGCTTGTCCGCGGTGCTCAGGCGACCGGTGCTGGAACAGGCGGCAAGGGTCAGGCTCAGGGCAGCAACTGCGATCAGCGACTTCATGGCACACCGCCGTTTGTGATGAATGGACGGATCATGCAACGGAAAACCGCCACCGGGGACTGTCATGAACCGGTCATTCAGCTTCCAGATCAGACCTCGCTGTGCGCCAGCGCGTGCAGACGGCCCTCGCGCAGCTCCAGCACGCGGTCCAGACGACGGGCCAGGCTGCGGTCGTGGGTGACCAGGACCAGGCTGGTGTGGTGGGCGCGATTGAGCTCCAGCATCAGCTCGAACACGGTGCCGGCAGTCTTGTCATCCAGGTTGCCGGTGGGCTCGTCACCGAGCACGCAGGCCGGTCGGTTGACCAGCGCACGGGCCACGGCCGCGCGCTGTCGCTCGCCGCCGGAGAGCTCACCCGGCTTGTGAGTGAGGCGATGCCCCAGCCCGACCGACTCCAGCAGTGCTTCGGCGCGCGCCTTGGCATCGGCGACCTCGCGACCATTCAACAGCACCGGCATCATCACGTTTTCCAGCGCGGTGAATTCCGGCAGCAGGTGGTGGAACTGATACACGAAGCCCAGCGCGGCGTTGCGCAGGCGGCCACGCTGGCCGTCCGACAGCGCCGACATCTGCTGACCGGTCACGAACACTTCGCCGGCGGTCGGCGTATCCAGCCCGCCCAGCAGGTGCAGCAGCGTGCTTTTGCCGGCACCGGAGGCACCGATGATGGCCACCGTTTCGCCGGCGGTCACGGTCAGGTCCAGACCCTTGAACACCGGGGTCTGCATGCGCCCTTCGGCATAGGTCTTGGCCAGGCTCTGGGCCCGGATCACTTCGTCGCCGCGGTTGATCGGCTCATTCATAACGCAGGGCCTCGGCCGGCTGGGTGCGGGCAGCGCGCCACGCGGGGTACAGGGTGGCGAGGAAGCTCATGGCCAGCGCAACCACGGTGATGATGACGATGTCCGGGGTCTGCATGTCGGTCGGCAGCCCGGTGATGTAGTAGACGTCTTCCGGCAGCAGCTTGACCTGGAACACCGACTCGATCAGCCCCAGGATGCGCTCCAGGTTGAGCGTGAGGGTGATGCCGCCGACGACGCCGAGCACGGTGCCGATGATGCCGATCAGCGAGCCCTGCACCATGAACACCTGCATCACCCCGCCGGGGGTCAGGCCGAGCGTGCGCAGAATGGCGATGTCGGCCTGCTTGTCGGTGACCAGCATCACCTGCGACGACACCAGGTTGAACGCGCCCATGGCGATGATCAGCGAGAGCAGGATGCCCATCACCACCTTCTCCATGCGCAGCGAGTGATACAGGTTGGCGTTCTGCTGGGTCCAGTCGCTGACCCGGTAGGCACCGCCCAGCCCACGCGCCAGGTCGTAGCCGACGTCGAAGGCCTTGTCCATGTCGTGCAGCTTCAGGCGTACGCCGGTAACGCCGTCGGTGCGCAGCACGCGCTCGAGGTCGTCCATGTTGGCGTAGGCCACGCCACGATCGATTTCGTTGTAGCCGGCCTCGAAGATGCCACTGACGGTGAAGCGCTTCAGCCGCGGCATCGCCCCGACCGGGGTGCCCTGCACTTCGGCCAGGGTCACCAGCACGGTGTCGCCGACATCCACGCCCAGCCACAATGCCAGTTCCTTGCCGACCAGCAGGTTGTAGCTGCCGGGGGTCAGGCTGTCGTAACTGCCTTTCTTGACCTTCTGGTTGATCACCGACACGGCCGGTTCCTGGGCCGGGTCGATGCCCTGCACGATCGCCCCCTGCACGCGCGGCCCGCTGAGCATGGCCTGGATTTCAATGTACGGGGCGGCACCGGCAACCCGGGGGTCCTTGCGCGCCACTTCCACCGCATGCTGCCAGTCGGACATCGGCGCACCGTCGGTGGTGACTGTGGTGTGCGCGGTCATCTGCAGCAGGCGGTCGCGGATTTCCTTCTGGAAGCCGCTCATCACCGCCAGCGTGGTGATCAGCACGGTCACGCCCAGGGCAATGCCCAGGATCGAGGCCATCGAAATGAAGGAGATGAAGCCGTTGCGGCGTTTGGCCCGCAGGTAACGCAGGCCGATGGCTACAGGAATGGGTTTGAACATGCAGGTACGCCGGACAATTCACACTATGGTGCCACTGCCGGGCGTGAACGGGAAATGCAGTGGGCCCGCACGGCCAGTCGCAGTTCACGTCGCGCGGCGGGCGGCAGGGTGTCGGGCCAGAACAGCCGGGCATGGCGGCGGCCACCCGTGCGCCAGCGCAGTTGCAGCAGCCAGCCACGGTCCTGCAGGGACACGTCATCCACCGGCTTGCCATTGACGGTCACCGGGGCATCGCCGGCGCAGATCACGATGCGGCAGGCGGGACGTCGGGCGTGGTGCCAGCCCTGCCCTGCGGCCCATGCGATGGCCAGCAGCACGGCTGGCCAGCGCCAGGGATCGGGGAGGCCGCTGCCCAGCACGGCCAGCGGCATCAGCAGGGCCAGCAGCGCATGCGCGGCGCATTGCCAGCGCGAAGGACGCCAATCAAGCCGGCAGGGCGCGGATCTTTTCCAGGAGCGGTACGGCGTGGGCATGCGGGCACTGCTCGTATCCCATGAACCAGCGCCACAACTTATCGTCCTCGCAGTCGAGCAGGAACAGGAAAACCTCGCGCTCTTCTGTGGGCGCAGTGCTCCATTCGCGGTTGAGGTAGCGCTCGAAGAGCTGATCCAGTTCGCGCATGCCGCGGCGGCAGCGCCAGCGGAGTTTTTTCAGGAGGGTCTGTTCGTCCATTTGCCGGTTTTGATCATTGCAGCGAGGACACGCATGGCGTGTCCCTACACGGTTGCGCCCCGTAGTGACACGCCATGCGTGTCACCGCGATGCCGGACAACCCGGCCATCATCAGGCGCGGCGCGCCATCATCAGCTTCTTGATCTCGGCAATGGCCAGCGCCGGGTTCAGGCCCTTCGGGCAGGTCCGGGCGCAGTTCATGATGGTGTGGCAGCGGTACAGCTTGAACGGGTCTTCCAGGTCGTCCAGGCGGGCACCGGTGTCTTCATCGCGCGAGTCGATGATCCAGCGGTAGGCCTGCAGCAGGATGGCCGGGCCCAGGTAACGCTCGCCGTTCCACCAGTAGCTCGGGCAGCTGGTCGAGCAGCAGGCGCACAGGATGCACTCGTACAGGCCGTCCAGCTTCTTGCGGTCGTCCGGCGACTGCAGGCGCTCACGGTCCGGCGGAGCCGGGGTCTGGGTGCGGATCCACGGCTTGATCGAGGCGTACTGGGCGTAGAAGTGGGTCAGGTCCGGCACCAGGTCCTTGACCACGCTCATGTGCGGCAGCGGGTAGATCGGCACTTCGGCCTTGCCGCAGTCCGCGATGGCGCGGGTGCAGGCCAGCGTGTTGGTGCCGTCGATGTTCATCGCGCACGAACCGCAGATGCCCTCGCGGCACGAACGACGGAAGGTCAGGGTCGGATCAATTTCGTTCTTGATCTTGATCAGCGCGTCCAGAACCATCGGGCCGCAGGCGTCCAGATCGATCTCGTAGGTGTCGGTGCGCGGATTGCTGTCGTCGTCGGGACTCCAGCGGTAGACCTTGAAGGTGCGCAGGTTCTTGCCGCCGGTCTTGGCGGGGAAGTGCTTGCCCTTCGTGATCTTGGAATTCTTTGGCAGGGAAAACTCGGCCATGGCTGTTCTCGTTGGCTCAGGCGGCCCGCGCCCGAAGGCGCGGATGCTCGGTAGTCGGGATCGCGATCAGTACACGCGCGGCTTCGGCGGCACCACGGCAACCTCGTCGGTCAGCGTGTACATGTGCACCGGACGGTAGTCGAAGCTGCACTTGCCCTTCTCGTCCACGTGCACCAGCGTGTGCTTGTGCCAGTTGACGTCGTCGCGGTCCGGGAAGTCCTCGTGCGCGTGCGCGCCGCGGCTTTCCTTGCGCTGTTCGGCCGAGTTGATCGTCGCCACCGCATTGAGCAGCAGGTTGTTCAGCTCGTAGGTTTCGATCAGGTCGGAGTTCCAGACCAGCGAACGATCGCTGACCTTCACGTCCTGGAACGAATCGAACACGGTGGCCATCTTCTCGCAGCCTTCCTTCAGCGTCTGGCTGGTGCGGAACACGGCAGCGTCAGCCTGCATGGTGCGCTGCATGTTGTCGCGGATCACCGAAGTCGGGGTGTCGCCATTGGCGTAACGCAGCTTGTCGAGCAGGCCCAGCGCCTTGTCACAGGCGTCCGAAGCGAGCGGCTTGTGCGCCGCACCCGGCTTGATGGTTTCCGCACAGCGGTTGGCCACCGCACGACCGAACACCACCAGGTCGAGCAGCGAGTTCGAACCGAGGCGGTTGGCACCATGCACCGACACGCAGGCGGCTTCACCGATCGCGTACAGGCCCGGCACCACGGCGTCGTTGTTGTCGCCGACCTTGCGCACCACTTCACCGTGGAAGTTGGTCGGAATGCCGCCCATGTTGTAGTGCACGGTCGGGATGACCGGAATCGGCTGCTTGTGCACGTCGACGCCGGCGAAGATGTGGGCGCTTTCGGCAATACCCGGCAGCTTCTCGTCGATCACGCCCGGGCCGAGGTGGGTCAGGTCGAGCAGGATGTGATCCTTGTGCTCGCCGACGCCGCGGCCTTCGCGGATTTCGATGGTCATGGAACGGGCGACCACGTCGCGCGACGCCAGGTCCTTGTAGTGCGGTGCATAGCGCTCCATGAAGCGCTCGCCATTGCTGTTGCGCAGGATGCCGCCTTCACCGCGGACACCCTCGGTGATCAGGCAGCCGGCACCGTAGATGCCGGTCGGGTGGAACTGCACGAACTCCATGTCCTGCATGGCGATGCCGGCACGCATGGCCAGGCCGCCACCGTCGCCGGTGCAGGTGTGCGCCGAGGTGGCGCTGAAGTAGGCGCGGCCGTAACCGCCGGTGGCCAGCACCACGCCCTGGGCGCGGAACAGGTGCAGCGAACCATCGGCCATGTCCAGCGCGAGCACGCCGCGGCAGGCACCTTCTTCATCGAAGATCAGGTCCAGCGCGAAGTACTCGATCATGAAGCGCGCGTCGTGCTTCAGCGACTGCTGGTACAGCGTGTGCAGCATGGCGTGGCCGGTACGGTCGGCCGCCGCGCAGGTGCGCTGCGCCGCCGGGCCTTCGCCGTACTTGGTGGTCATGCCACCGAACGGGCGCTGGTAGATCTTGCCCTCTTCGGTGCGGCTGAACGGAACACCATAATGTTCCAGCTCGATGATGGCCGGAATGGCCTCACGGCACATGTACTCGATGGCGTCCTGGTCGCCCAGCCAGTCCGAGCCCTTGATGGTGTCGTAGAAGTGGTAACGCCAGTCGTCTTCACCCATGTTGCCGAGCGCGGCGGAGATACCGCCCTGCGCGGCCACGGTGTGCGAACGGGTCGGGAAGACCTTGGTCAGGCAGACCGTCTGCAGGCCCTTGGCGGCAAGCCCGAACGTGGCGCGCAGACCGGCACCACCGGCACCGACCACGACCATGTCGTACTTGTGTTCAGTAATCTTGTAAGCGGACATCTAATCTGGATTCCTGTCTTGGTGCCTGGACTCAGGCAACGCCGAGCGCAATGCGGGCGACCGCAAAAACACTGACGATCGCGCCGAGCACGGCGATGAACTTCACCGTGGTCTGCAGCGCCAGGGCCAGCAGCGAGTTATGGATGTAGTCTTCCAGCACGACCTGCAGGCCGAGCTGTGCATGCCAGAACATGGCGATCAGGAAGCCGACCAGCAGCACCGCATTCCACGGCTTGGACACCGCTTCGGTGGCGGCCGCGTAGTCCGAACCCATCAGGCTCAGCACGAACACCAGGAACCACAGGGTCAGCGGGATCAGCGCGGTGGCGGTGAGGCGCTGGTGCACGAAGTGCTCGGTGCCGGTTTTGGCGGCACCCAGGCCACGCACGTTCTTCAGCGGAGTACGGAACTTGCTCATGCGGCACCTCCGACGAACACATAGGCCCAGACCAGGGCGGTGATCACCAGCGAACCAACGACCGACAGCCAGCTGCTGCGCACGAACGCCGGGATGCTGTAGCCAATCGCGAAGTCCTGCACGATATGGCGGATGCCATTGCAGAAGTGATAGGCGAACGACCACGTCCATGCGAACAGGAACAGCTTTCCATACCATGCACCGGCGTGACCGGTGAAGCAGTTCCAGGATTCAGGACCCATCATCAGGGCGAGCAGGCCGCCGGCGATGATCAGGGCTCCAACAGACAGAAAGATGCCGGTCGCTCGATGAAGAATCGAGGTGGCCATCTGGATCTGCCAGCGATACACCTGAAGGTGCGGGGAAAGGGGACGTTCTCTGGCGGCCATTCGCTGGGCTCGTTGTCTCGGCTGGGCGGCGCAATGCCGCGTTGGCTCAATGCTGATCAGAAATCGATGCAGCGTCCGTTTTTCTCCCAATCGCCATACCGCACCGGATCGAGTCCGCCGCGGCCGCCAAATTCCGGAGCCGGTGCCGGGGTCGGGACGAGCGCATGCTCCTCCGGTACCAGCGGGGCTTCAGGTTCGACGTCGGGAGTGGGGGTTGTTTGGCCTATCATGGGTGGTCTCGCAACGCACAAATTTTAGACCCCGTTCACGTGCCTGACAACCTGCCCCTGCCATCCAATGGTCTTACCGGCGCGTTTACGCGTCTTTCCGGTCACCGTCTGCTCAGCCTGCGCGGGCCCGATGCGGTGGTGTTTGCCCAGGCCCAGTTCGCCAACGACGTCACCGCCCTGCCCCTGCGGCACTGGCAGTGGAGCGCCTGGCTGAGCCCGAAAGGCCGCACGCTGGCGGTGTTCCAGCTGCTGCGGGTCGAGGACGATCACGTAATGTTGGTGCTGGCGGACGGCGATGCCGATGCGATTGCGTCGCAATTGCAGCGTTTCGTGTTCCGCCGCAAGTTGAAAGTGGAACTGCGCAATGACCTGAACGTTGCTGGCAGCTTCGCTGCGCCGGAGGCGGCCAGCGGGGCCGCATTTGCGCAGAATGATCAGATCCTGGAACTGGATGTCGGCAGCGATGCGCTGCCGCGCTCGCTGTGGATCGGCCCCGCAGAGGCAGCGCTGGCCGAGGATGCCGGCTTTGCACTGGCCTGGCGTCAATCCGACCTGCGTTACGGGCTGCCCCGGCTCGAGGCGGACCAGCTGGAAGCGTGGACGCCGCAGCAGCTGGGCCTGGACCGGTTGAACGGCTACAGCGTGAAGAAGGGCTGCTACCCGGGCCAGGAGATCGTGGCGCGCACGCACTTCCTGGGAAAGGCCAAGCGGGCGCTGCAGTTGCTGCGCGTGGGCGACGGCGTGGCCAGTGGGGCGTCAGTGGAACAGAACGGTGCTGCCATTGGCACCGTGGCCAGCGTGGCCGGTGATCTAGTGCTGGCGGTGTTGCCGCTGGAACTGGCCGACGGCGCGTTGAACGTTGAGGGTGGGGAGGCGCACGCCGTGCCGTTGTTGGACGGGTTGGCGCGCTGAACCGGCGTCACGACCAACGGTCGTGACCCACCCACGACGCAGCCCGGTAGGTCACGACCGTTGGTCGTGACCTCCACGATCAGGCGTCGTGATTCAACCGCTCGCCAGATTCAGCATCAAAGAAATGCAGCCCCTGCGGCTGGATCGCCACCCGGATCGATTCCCCCACCGCCGGCAGCACCTGCGGGGCCACGCGCATCACCAGCGCCTGATCGCCCTGGCGCATGTTGACGAAGATTTCGTTGCCGACCGGCTCGATACCCTCGATCTCAGCATCGAAGCCATGCGCATCACCGGCCGATGCCGGCTGCAGATGCTCCGGGCGAACGCCAACGGCAATGGACTTGCCGACCCACGCCGCATCCACCATGGCATCGCCCAGCGGCGCGCGCAGCGACGCCTGCGCCACCACCATCCCGTCGCTGCCACGCTCCAGCGTGCCGCGCAGCACGTTCATTGCCGGGCTGCCAAGGAAGCCGGCCACGAACAGATTGGCCGGGCGGTCGTACAGCGCCATCGGCGTGTCGATCTGCTGGATGACGCCATCCTTGAGGACGACGATGCGCTGCCCCAGGGTCATCGCTTCGACCTGGTCGTGGGTCACGTAGATCATCGTGGTGCCGAGCTTGCGGTGCAGCTGTGCAATTTCGGTGCGCACGCTGTGGCGTAGCTTGGCGTCCAGGTTGGACAGCGGCTCGTCGAGCAGGAACACCGCCGGCTCGCGCACCAGCGCACGCCCCAGCGCCACGCGCTGGCGCTGGCCGCCGGACATCGCCTTGGGCAGCTTGTCCAGCATTTCGGTCAGGCCCAGGGTCTGTGCCGCCTCGTTCACGCGTTTGGCGATGGTGGCCTTGTCGTGGCCGCGCAGCTTCAGGCCGAAGGCCAGGTTCTCGGCCACGGTCATGTGCGGGTACAGCGCGTAGCTCTGGAACACCATCGCAATGTCGCGGTCCTTGGGGGCCACGTCGTTGACCACCCGGTCGCCAATGGTGAGGGTGCCACCGCTGATCTCTTCCAGCCCCGCCACCATGCGCAGCAGGGTCGACTTGCCACAGCCGGAAGGCCCCACCAGCACCATCAATTCGCCGTCGGCCACTTCAAAGGTGGCTCCCTGCACGGCCACCTGGCCGTTGTCGTACACCTTGCGCACGCCCTGCAACAGCACTTTTGCCATATCACCCATTCCAGTCCGCCCGTTCTCCGGGCTGTTGTGCGGAACTGCCTTCGGCCCTCCCGATGGCAGGTCGATGGCGTGGTGCCGCATGACGGCGACCACTGCAATCGAATACAGTCTGCGCATTCTGCCATGTAAACGTTTTCACGTGGCAGTATCCTTGGTTCGGTCTTCACCGGTGTGCGCGGATGAGACGACAGTCTCCCGATTACAGCGGTGTTTGGCCCATGATGGGCGGGTACGCGCCTGTTCATGTTGCACCTGCAGCAATCGGACAGCGCCACCAGCAACACCCCCGAGAACATAGACGAGAAGCGATTGACAACGATGTCACCCGGATCTGAAACTCGAGCGATGCACGACACCCTCTTCCTGTTTGGCGCCACCGGCGACCTTGCCCAACGCTACCTGTTCCCTTCGTTGCTGCGCCTGCTAGGCGATGGCCTGCTGCCGGAAGACTTCAAGGTCCGCGCACTGGCATTGTCGCCGCACGACACCGAGGCCTTCCGCGAGATCCTGCGTCCGCGCCTGCAGCAGGCCATGCCGCAGGCCAGCCAGGATGACATCCAGTCGCTGCTGCAGCGCATTGACTACCGTTCGGTCGACCTGCGCGATCCGCAGTCGGTGGCCGACTCGGTGCGCGACCTGGTGCACCGCCAGTGCGTAAGCTACCTGGCCATCCCGCCGGGCCTGTACATCTCCACCTGCGAAGGCCTGGCCCTGGGCGGCGCGCTTGCCGCACCGGCGCGCCTGATGCTGGAAAAGCCGATCGGCAGCGACAGCGACAGCGCCGAACACATCCTGACCACCATCGGCCAGTGGATCGACGAAGACCGTGTGTTCCGCCTCGACCACTACCTGGGCAAGGCCGCGGTGCAGAACCTGATCGCGCTGCGCTTCGGCAACACGCTGCTGGAAGCGGTGTGGAACCGCAACTACATCGAGTCGGTGCACATCCTGGTGGCCGAAAGCGAAGGCGTGGATGGACGCGATGCGTATTACGCGCGCTCCGGCGCGCTGCGCGACATGGTCCAGAGCCACATCCTGCAGTTGCTGTGCCTGGTGGCGATGGAACCGCCGGCGTCGCTGGAAGCCGACCGCGTGCGCGACGAAAAGGTCAAGGTGCTGCGCGCGCTGCGTCCGCTGGATGCAAAGCACGCCGCGCGCGACAGCGTGCGCGGCCGCTACACCGCCGGCAGCATCAACGGCCAGCCGGCGCAGGCCTACCAGCCGCCGGAGGGCAGCGACGTGGAAACCTTCGCTGGCGTCACCGCGCACATCGACAACTGGCGCTGGTCGGGCGTGCCGTTCCATCTGGTCACCGGCAAGCGCCTGCCCGAACGCACCACGCGCGTGGTGGTGACGCTCAAGCCGGTGACCCACTGGCTGTTCGAGCGTCCGCATCGCGGCAACGCTACGCCCAACCGCATCACCTTCCAGCTGCAGCCGCAGGAAAACATCGAGCTCGGCCTGATGAGCAGCCTGGCCGGCCCGGAATGGGGCGCACTGGAACTGCACCCGCTGGAACTGGAACTGTCGGTGCCGACCGGCCTGCACCGCCGCATCGCCTATGAGCGCCTGTTCCTGGATGCGTTCAATGGCAACCACGCGCTGTTCGTGCGCGACGACGAAGTGCGCGCAGCCTGGGCGTGGATCGACAGCGTGAGCGAAGCCTGGAAGGCCGCGCCGCTGCCGCTGCAGCCCTACCCCGCTGGCCAGTGGGGTCCGATCGAAGCGGCGGGCTTCCTGCCGGCTGACGTAGATGCTGACGCCGGCCGCAAGGATCCGGCATGACGGTCGCCAGCCTTCCGGCGCTGGTCGCCGACATTGGCGGCACCAATGCCCGCTTCGCACTGGCTGACACGCAGCAGGCGGCACCGCTGCTGGCTGACACCGTGCGCGAATTCGCGGTGGCCGACTTCCCTTCACTGGGTGACGCCGCACGGCATTACCTGGAACAGATCGGGGCCGACGCCGACCGTGGGGTGTTTGCGGTGGCCGGCCGCGTTGACGGCGACGAAGCGCGCATCACCAATCACCCGTGGGTGATCTCGCGTGCGCGCACCGCACACATGCTCGGCTTCGGCCAGCTGCACCTGATCAACGACTTTGCCGCACAGGCGATGGCGATCTCACTGCTGCAGCCGAGCGACGTGGTGCAGGTGGGCGGCGCGGCGTGGGTGCCAGGCAAGCCGGGGCAACCGCGCAACTATGCGGTGATCGGCCCGGGCACCGGGCTGGGCGTGGGCGGTCTGATTCTGCGCCACGGTCGCTGCTATCCGCTGGAAACCGAAGGCGGCCACGTCAGCTTCCCGCCGGGCACGCCAGAGGAAATCCGCATTCTGGAAATCCTGTCCGAGCAGTTCGGGCGGGTCTCCAACGAGCGCCTGATCTGCGGCCCCGGCCTGGTCAACATCCACCGCGCGGTGTGCGAGATGGCCGGTTTCGATCCGGGCCTGCTGCAGCCGGCCGATGTCACCGCGCGTGCGCTGCAGGGCGACCCGCAGGCGATGCGTGCGGTGGACGTGTTCTGCGCGGTGTTCGGTGCGATTGCCGGCGACCTGGTGCTGATCCAGGGCGCCTGGGACGGCGTGTTCCTGACCGGCGGCCTGGTGCCGAAGATGCTCGATTCGCTGCAGCATTCCGGCTTCCGTCAGCGCTTTGAACACAAGGGGCGCTTCTCTTCGATCATGTCGCGGGTACCGTCGCTGGCGGTGATGCACCGTCACGCGGGCCTGCTGGGGGCAGCGGCGTATGCTGCTGACATGGAACGCGACCTGCCGGGAGGCACCGCATGAACCGACTGGACACTTCTGAACGCTTCGAACTGATCCGTCACGGCGAAGCCGATGCCTGGATTGAAGCGGTCGCCAATGAGATGGCGCAAAGCCTGAACCTGGACATCCGCGAAACCGGCCGTGCGCGCCTGCTGCTGTCCGGCGGCACCACGCCGGCACCGGTGTATCAGGCACTGGCCGAACTGGACGTGCATTGGGACCGGGTGGAAGTCAGCCTGGTCGACGAACGCTGGCTGTCGCCGAATGACCGCGACAGCAACGCCTGGCTGGTGCGTGAGAGCTTCCTCAAGCGTGCCGAGAGCGCGCATTTCGATCCGCTGGTGCGGGTGGGCAAGCCGATTGCCGAGTGCGTGTACACCGCCAATCTGCAGGCACAGCATTCGCAGTCACCCACCCTGGCGGTACTGGGCATGGGCAATGACGGCCACACCGCGTCGCTGTTCCCGGGTTCGAAGGACCTCGGGCGTGCGCTGGAAAGCACCCTGCCCTACGCGGCGCTGGACGCCACTGGCTGCCCGGGCGCGAACCAGTGGCCGCTGCGCATCACGCTGACCCCGCACGGGCTACGCAAGTGCCGCCAGCGCCTGCTGCTGCTGCGCGGCAAGCAGAAGCTGGAGGTGCTCAAGCAGGCGCTGGAAAGCAATAACGCCCAGCTGTATCCCATCCTCAACGCCATCGACATGGACGGCCCGAAGCTGCGCATCCACTGGTGCGACTGAGCCGTGACCGCCCGTCCTTTACTGCGTTCTCCACTCATAGCCGGTAGCCAATGAGCCTGCACCCCAAACTTGAAGCCATCACCGCGCGGATCATCGCGCGCAGCGCCGCCTCGCGTGCGGCCTACCTGGCCGGCGTGGATGCCGCGCTGCGCGACGGCCCGTTCCGTTCGCGCCTGAGCTGCGGCAACCTGGCCCACGGCTTCGCGGCCTGCGGCCCGACCGACAAGTCGCGCCTGCGCGGCGGCGCGACGCCCAACCTGGGCATCATCACCGCCTACAACGACATGTTGTCGGCGCACCAGCCGTTCGAGCACTACCCGGAGATCCTGCGCGATACCGCACGCTCGCTGGGTGCGACGGCGCAGGTGGCCGGCGGTGTGCCGGCGATGTGTGACGGCGTGACCCAGGGTCGGGCCGGCATGGAATTGTCGCTGTTCTCGCGCGATGTGATCGCGCAGTCGACGGCGATCGGGCTGAGCCATGACATGTTCGACACCACGGTGTACCTGGGCGTGTGCGACAAGATCGTGCCGGGCCTGCTGATCGGCGCGCTGGCGTTCGGCCATCTGCCGGCGGTGTTCCTGCCGGCGGGTCCGATGACGCCGGGTATTCCAAACAAGCAGAAGGCCGAAGTACGCGAGCGCTATGCGGCCGGCGAGGCCACCCGCGAAGAGCTGCTGGAAGTGGAAGCAGCGTCGTACCACGGGGTGGGCACGTGCACGTTCTACGGCACGGCCAACTCGAACCAGACGCTGCTGGAAGCGATGGGTGTGCAGCTGCCGGGAGCGTCGTTCGTCAATCCCGGCACGCCGCTGCGCGACGCGCTGACCCGCCATGCGGCGCAGCGCGCACTGGAGATCACCGCACTGGGCGACGACTTCCGTCCACTGGGCCGCCTGATCAACGAAAAGGCGATCATCAATGCGGTGATCACGCTGATGGCGACCGGTGGCTCGACCAACCACACAATCCACTGGATCGCGGTGGCGCGCGCGGCGGGCATCGTACTGACCTGGGACGACATGGACGAACTGTCGCAGCTGATTCCGCTGCTGGCGCGGGTGTATCCGAACGGCGAAGCCGACGTGAACCGCTTTGCGGCGGCGGGCGGCACCGCGTTCGTGTTCCGCGAGCTGATCAATGCAGGACTGATGCATGCGGACCTGGTGACGGTGGCGGAAACCGGCATGCACCAGTACACGCAGGATCCGGCCCTGCGCGACGGTGCGCTGACCTGGATCGAGGGCATCGCGGAAAGTGCGGACCTGGAAGTGGTGCGCCCGGTGGCGGAGCCGTTCGAGGCCCAGGGCGGCCTGCGCCTGCTGCGCGGCAACCTGGGGCGTTCACTGATCAAGCTGTCGGCGGTGAAGCCGCAGTACCGCACGATCGAAGCACCGGCGGTGGTGGTGGACGCACCGCAGGTATTGAACAAGCTGCACGCGGCGGGCGTGCTGCCGCACGATTTCGTGGCGGTGGTGCGTTACCAGGGGCCGCGTGCGAACGGGATGCCGGAGCTGCATTCGCTGGCACCGCTGCTGGGGCTGCTGCAGAACCAGGGTCGACGTGTGGCACTGGTGACGGACGGTCGTCTGTCGGGCGCATCGGGCAAGTTCCCGGCGGCGATCCATCTGACCCCGGAGGCATCGCGTGGCGGTGCCATCGCGCGGGTGCGCGAGGGCGACATGATCCGCCTGGATGGTGAAGCGGGCACGCTGGAGGTGCTGGTGGACGCGGCGGAATTCGCAGCGCGCGAACCGGCCCCGAACACGGCACCGGCAGGTCACGACATGGGCCGCAATCTGTTCGCGCTGAACCGCCGCATGGTGGGTCCGGCCGACCAGGGCGCGGTCTCGATCTCGTGCGGCCCGGCGGCAGCAGACGGCGACATCTGGAACTACGACGCCGAGTACGAACTGGGCGGCGGCGCTTCGGCGGCGGCTGCACCGCACGAGGCGAAGGACGCCTGAGTTTCTCCGCGAACGGCAGCGGTGGGTTTCAGTGCGGCGAGGGAACGGCGGGGGCCTTCCGGGACACGCCGTGAACCCATCCATGGGGGCTCGTAGAAAACATCCATGTTTTCTACGGTCCCGGAAGGCCCCCGCCGTTCCCTCAAGACACATCGCGGCGCTTCAGTTTCGCGCTTCGGTAGCGCCGGCCGTTGGCCGGCCCACGCAATCCCGCAACGCCTGGCTCAGCCCAGCTCTTGCGATTCAACTGGACCAATTTCATGACCATCGCTGCACATCAACAACGCGCTGAATCCCTGCTCCACGCCGCCGGCATTCTGCCGGTGGTCACCGTGCATACTCTCGACCAGGCGCGCGCGGTCAGCGCGGCGCTGTTGGAAGGCGGACTGCCGGCCATCGAACTGACCCTGCGCACGCCGGTGGCGATGGAAGCGCTGGCGATGCTCAAGCGCGAACTGCCGGATGTGGTGGTGGGTGCCGGTACGGTGCTGACGGTGGAACAGATGCAGCAGGCCATCGATGCCGGTGCGGACTTTCTGGTGACGCCGGGTACGCCGGCGCAGATGGCCGATGCGCTGGCGGCGGCCCCGCTGCCGGTGGTGCCGGGCGCGGCGTCGCCGACCGAACTGCTGGCGCTTTACGCGCGTGGCTTCCGGGTGTGCAAGCTGTTCCCGGCGTCGGCGGTGGGCGGGCTTGCGATGATCAAGGGGCTGGCGGGTCCGATTCCGGACCTGAAGCTGTGCCCGACCGGCGGCATCACGGAAACGACGGCAGCGGAGTACCTGGAACAGAAGAACGTGGTCTGCATCGGCGGTTCATGGATGGTGCCGAACAACTGGATCGCCGACGGCGACTGGGACAAGGTGAAAACCAGCGCGGCGGCGGCGGCACAGATCGTTGCCCGCGTCCGCACGCGTTAAGCGTCGATCACAAGGTCTGCGCGGGATCCACCAGGCCGTACTGGCTCGCCATGCGCGCCAGGGCGATGTTGTCCTGGATGCCCATCTTCTCGAACAGACGGGCCTTGTGGGTGTTGACCGTTTTGGCGCTCAGACTGAGGCGCTTGGCGATGTCTTCCTGGCGCAGGCCCTGGGTAAGCAGCAGGGCGACTTCCAGTTCGCGCGGTGACAGGGTGTCAAACGGCGACTGGCTGCCTTCGACATTGGCCAGGGCGATGTTCTGGGCGATGCTGCTGCCAAGGTAACGACGACCCAACGCGGCGTCGCGCACGGCGCGCAGCAGCTCCTGGGCATCGCAGGCCTTGCCGATGTAACCGGAGGCACCGGCTTCAAGCAGGCGCTTGGGCATGGGGCCTTCTTCGAGCACGGACACAATGACCACGCGGGTGCCATGGTCGCCACGAATGACACGTTCGGTGACTTCCATGCCACTGACCCCGGGCAGGTGCAGGTCGCACAGCACCACGTCCGGGCGCAGCTGACGGATGTCCGGCAGTGCATCCTCGCCGGACTCGGCTTCGCCGACCACTTCGATGTCGGTCTCATTGGACAGAATCATCTTCATGCCGGTTCGCACCAGCGCGTGATCGTCCACCAGATACACTCGAATTGTCATTTACGCACCCTTGTTCATCTACTGCGTTCGGGGCAAGCCTAGCCGCGCGATATTGCGATAACAAGGAAACAGGCTCCCCGCCCGCACCTTCCAGACCTGACCGCCGATCCCCCTGCAACGTCCACGCCACAAGGCCCTGCGGCCTTCATGTGGTGCTCAAACCGGGGCCATCACAGCCTGTGAAACAGGCCCCTTGATCATGCCGTTTCCGGCCCACCCGCTCCCCGGGTGGATCCGTGCTGCCGACGCCAGGGACGGCGGCGGCGGAACATCACAAGAAAGCACCCTACCACCCAAACCAGCGCGGCACACCATCCACCGAGAATGTCCGACGGGTAATGCACGCCGAGATACACCCGCGACAAGCTGACCAGGCCGGCAAACACCAGCCCGGCCACCAGCACCGGCCAGCGCCAGCGGGTGTTCCAGGCCAGCAGGATGACCACGGCGGCAAGGGTGGCCGAGCCCATCGCGTGGCCACTGGGGAAGCTGTAGGTGCTCTCCGGGGCGATCGATTCCCACAGACCGGGGCGATCACGCTGGAAGAACTGCTTGCTGCCCAGATTGAGCAGCGCCGAACCGATGAAACTGATGGCGGCGAAGGCGGCCTCGCGCCAGCGGCGGAAGCCGAGCAACGCCAGCACGATGAGAATGTCGCCGGGAATCACGCCCCACTGGTAGCCGATCTTCGAAATGAATACGAAGAAGGTGTCCAGCCAGGGCGTCGAGACCGCGTGCATCTTCCATAACAGCGGCGCATCGAAGTGGAACTCCTCGAATTCATGCACTTCGTCAGCCAGTTCAACGAACGCCGCCAGTGGCAGCAGCACGCCGACGAACAGCAGCACGAACCGCCACGCGTTGTGGGCCAGCCACTGGCGCACGCCGGACGCTGCTTCCGGCGTGCCCAGAACGGGAGGCTTATCCTGCGCTTCGGACATATTTGCGTTCGACGTATTCGTCGATCAGGGTCACGAACTCCTGGGCGATGTTCTCGCCGCGAAGTGTGACCGACTTCTCACCATCCACGAACACCGGCGCGGACGGTGCTTCGCCGGTGCCGGGCAGCGAGATGCCGATGTTGGCGTGCCGCGATTCGCCCGGACCATTCACCACGCAGCCCATCACCGCCAGGGTCATGTTCTCGGCGCCGGGATGATGGACCTTCCACAGCGGCATTTTCTCGCGCACGTGGTTCTGCACCACCTTGGCCAGTTCCTGGAAGAACTCGGAGGTGGTCCGGCCACAACCGGGGCAGGCCGTGACCAGCGGGGTGAAGGCACGCTGCCCGGTGGTCTGCAGCAGTTCCTGCGCGACGATCACTTCCTGGGTGCGCGACTGTCCGGGTTCGGGGGTCAGCGAGATGCGGATGGTGTCACCGATGCCTTCCTGCAGCAGCACCGCCAGCGCCGCCGAGGAGGCGACGATGCCCTTGCTGCCGATGCCGGCTTCGGTCAGGCCCAGGTGCAGGGCGAAATCCGAACGCTGGGCCAGGTCGCGGTACACCGCGATCAGTTCCTGCACGCCACTGACCTTGGCCGACAGCACGATACGGTCGCGCGGCAGGCCGAGGTCGACGGCGGTATGGGCCGAGTCCAGCGCCGAACGGATCAGCGCTTCACGCAGCACGCGGCCGGCGTCCCAGGGCTTTTCGCGTTCGTTGTTCTCATCCATCAGGCGCGCGGCCAGTGACTGGTCCAGCGACCCCCAGTTGGCCCCGATCCGCACCGGCTTGTTGTAGCGGATGGCGAACTCGATCAACTGCGCGAACTGGGTGTCCTTCTTCTTGCCGAAGCCGACGTTGCCCGGGTTGATGCGGTACTTGGCCAGGGCTTCGGCGCAGGCCGGTTCCTGGGTCAGCAGCTGGTGGCCGTTGTAATGGAAGTCACCGATCAGCGGCACGTCGATGCCCATCATCTGCAGCTTTTCCACGATGCGCGGAATGGCGGCAGCCGATTCGGGATTGTTGACGGTCAGTCGCACCATTTCCGAACCGGCCCGCCACAACTCGGCGACCTGCTTCACGCTGGAGGCGACGTCGGCGGTGTCGGTGTTGGTCATCGACTGCACCACCACCGGGCGGCCGCCGCCCACGACGACCCCGCCGATGGACACGGCCTGGGTCTGGCGGCGGGTCCAGACGGTGGAGTCAGAGGGTTCGGTCGGTTTGGAGACGGCGTCGTGCATCCACGCATTTTAGCGCGCCGGATTGTTGAATAGGGGCTGTCGTTGGGGGCTGCTCAGGTTGAACAGGCAGGCGCGGTGCAGCCACGCAGGCCGTGGCCTACGGGGCGGCGGCGACACCCACTGGCGGGCGATGCGGCCGATTGTCGCAGGCGGTGCGACGCGTCAGCGCATACGATGGACACCCATGACCGGTACCGACGCCCCCTTCCTACGCACCCTGTGCAGCCTGCGCTGGCTGGCCGTGGCCGGCCAGGCCGCCACCATTCTGGTCGCGACCTGGGTGCTGGGGCTTGAACTTCCGCAGACGCCGTTGTGGGCAGGCGTGGTCGCGCTGGCCCTGTTCAATCTGTACGCCCAGCTGCGGGTCCGCGACGAGGACAATACCGCCCCGGTAACCGCGTTCTGCCACATCCTGGTTGACGTCACTGTGCTGACCTGGATGGTGGGCTGGAGCGGCGGCGTGGCCAATCCGTTCGGCTCGCTGTTCCTGATCCTGATCGCGCTGGCGGCGCTGGCCCTGCCCGCCCGCTGGACCCTGGCAGTGGCGGCCACCTGCCTGATCGGCTATGCGGTCAGCGGCGTGTTCGGGCTGCCATTGCCGGACGGCTACTTCAGCGCGATGGACCTGCACCAGTGGGGCGTGGTGGCCAACTTCCTGCTGTCGGCCGCAGTGGTACTGGCCTTTTCCACCCGCCTGGCGATCGCGCTACGTCGGCGCGAACACGAACTATCGCTGCTGCGCGAGCGCTTCGTGCGCAACGAAGGCATCGTGGCGCTGGCCACCCACGCCGCGTCGGTCGCGCATGAACTGAACACGCCGCTGGCGACCATGACCCTGCTGGCCGACGATATTGCCGAGCAGAGCGACAACGCCGAGGTCCGCGAGGACGTGGACACCCTGCGCGAACTGCTGGTGCAGTGCCGCGAGCGGGTGCTGGCCCTGGCCCGCCCCGCCGCCGGGCAGCACCCGGGCCGTGACACCGTGACCCTGCCGCAGGTGCTGGAGCAGTGGCGGCTGGTGCGCCCGACCATCACCCTGGTGCGCAACGAGGATGCACCGTTGCAGCTGCCGCTCGACCCGGGCATCGGCCACCTGCTGATGGTGCTGCTGAACAACGCCGCGGATGCGGGCGAACAGGCACAGCGGCCGCAGGTGGACCTGAGCCTGCGCATCGAAGGCGACGACCTGATTGGCGAGGTGCGCGACTACGGGCGCGGCTTCGACGCGCGCCAGGCGGTGTTGCCCGGCACCTTGTTCAACAGCGGCAAAACCCAGGGCATGGGCGTGGGCCTGGCCCTTTCCCATGCCACCATCGAGCGCCTGGACGGCGAGCTGTGGATGCGACCGGCCAATGGCGCCGGCACCCGCGTCGGCTTCCGCCTGCCCCTGGCCGCGCAGGAGACTTCAGCATGACCACCCCTCCCCCCTCTGCCACCCATGGCCTGCTGGTCGACGACGACGACCTGTACCTGCGCACGCTGCAGCGCAGCCTCGCCCGCAAGGGCCTGGAAACGGTGATCGCCAGCGACATCGGGTCTGCCCTGGTGCTGGCACGCCAGCAGCCGCCGGCATTCGCGCTGATCGACCTGAAACTGGGCTCGGAATCCGGGCTGGCCCTGATCCAGCCGCTGCGCGCCCTGCGCGAGGACATGCGGATTCTGCTGGTGACCGGCTACGCCAGCATCGCCACCGCGGTGGAAGCGATCAAGCTGGGCGCGGATGACTACCTGCCCAAGCCGGCAACGGTGCCGATGATCCTGCGTGCACTGGGCGAGGAGGATGACGGTCCGGCCGATGACGGCGAGATGGAACCGCCGGACGCGATGACCCCGATCAGCCGCCTGCAGTGGGAGCACATCCAGCAGGCGATGCATGAAACCGGCGGCAATGTGTCGGCCGCCGCGCGGTTGCTCGGCATGCACCGGCGTTCGTTGCAGCGCAAGCTCGCCAAGCGGCCCAGCCCTGAGCGCGACCCGTCGCGCTAAGGGCGGTAGCGCCGGCCGTTGGCCGGCCCATGCACATCCGGATGGGTTCATGAGGGCCGGCCAACGGCCGGCGCTACCGATGCTGAAACCGCGCGGTTAACCCTTCAACTGACCAAGAAGCTCCAGCGTCACCGGATCGGTGATGCCATGCGCTTCACCCTGCAGCGCAGGCAGCAGCTGGCTCGCCAGCTGCTTGCCCAGCTCCACACCAAACTGGTCGAACGCGTTGATGTTCCACACCAGCGACTGCACGTACACCGCGTGTTCGTACATCGCGATCAGTGCACCCAGCGACTGCGGGGTCAAAGCATCCAGCAGGATCAACGTGCTCGGACGCCCGCCCGGATACTCGCGGTGCGGGTCATCACTGCCCTGCCCGTTGGCCAGCGCCTCGGTTTGCGCGAGCAGGTTGGCCATCAGCGCCTGGTGGTTGACCGTGTAGGGATCATCGTTGTGCACGCAGCCGATGAAATCGGCAGGAATCACACTGGTGCCTTGGTGCAGGGCCTGGAAGAAGCTGTGCTGGACGTCGGTGCCGGCACCACCCCACCACACGGAAACGGTGTCGCTGTCGACCGGACGGCCATCCAGCTGCACGCGCTTGCCCAGGCTTTCCATCACCAGCTGCTGCAGGTAGGCCGGCAGCAGCGCCAGGCGCTGGTCGTAGGTCATCACCGCATGGGTGGCGTGACCGAGCAGGTTGCGGTTCCAGATGTCGGTGAGCGCATGCAGCACCGGCAGGTTCTGGTCCAACGGTGCGTTCAGCGCGTGCGCGTCCATTTCAGCGGCACCGGCCAGCAGCTGTTCAAAGCGCTCGAAGCCGATCGCCAGCGCAATCGGGAAACCGACCGCGGACCACAGCGAGTAGCGCCCGCCGACCCAGTCCCACATCGGCAGCACGCGGCCGGCGGCAATGGCGAAGGCCTTGGCGGCGCGCTCGGGATTGGCGCTGACCGCATACAGGCGCTCGCTGCCGCCCAGCCAGTCGTGCAGGATCTGCCCGTTGAGCAGGGTTTCCTGGGTGCCGAAGGTCTTGGAAATCAGGATGCCGGCGGTGGTGGCCGGGTCCAGCGTGGCCAGGGTGCGCTGCATGGCGGCCCCGTCGACGTTGGACACGAAATGCACACGGAAGCGCGCACCGGTGACCGGGCGCAGGGCGTCGGCGACGAGCCGCGGACCGAGGTCGGAGCCGCCGATGCCGACGCTGACGATGTCGGTGACGTTGCTGTTTTCCAGCGCGGCGATCAGCTCGCCCATCTGCGCCCGCACGTTGGCGGCGGTGGCATAGGCCTCACCGGCAACCGGTGCACCGCTGAGGTCACCGCGCAGCGCGGTGTGCAGGGCGGCACGGCCTTCGGTCACATTGACCGTTTCGCCCCGGAACAGGCGCTGGAAGCCACCGGCGACATCGCGCTCGGCGGCCAGCTGCAGCAGGGCGTCCAACGCGGCGCGGTCATACTTCTGCCGCGCGAAGTTGGCATACAACGGACCGACCCGCAGCCCCAGCGATTGTGCGCGGCCGGGTTCGGCGGCGATCAGTGCGGGGATGCTTGCGCCACGCAGGCGCTGGGCATGGGAGTGAAGCGGGTCGAATCCGTTGTGCTGTGTCATGCGGCCTGGGTCGGAATGCTGTCGTTGGTGTGGGAGATCTGGTTCTTGCCGTCCACATATACCAACTTCGGCTTGAAGCTGTCAGCTTCTTCTTCGCTCATGTTGGCGAAGGCGGCAATGATGATGATGTCGCCGACCTGCACGTGACGTGCGGCACCGCCGTTGAGCGAGATCACGCCGCTGCCGGCTTCCGCGCGCAGCGCATAGGTGGAGAAACGCGCACCGTTGGTGACGTCCCAGATGTGCACCTGTTCGAATTCACGGATGCCGGTGGCCTGCAGCAGGTTGTCATCGATGGCGATGGAACCTTCGTAGTTCAGCTCGGAATGCGTGACGGTGGCGCGGTGGATCTTGGTCTTCAGCAGGGAGAGTTGCATGGGGCGACACAACGGCAAAAGGAAAGCCGAATTCTAGCACCCGGGGCGGATACGACAGGGGTGTGCCCGGTTCAGGCACGTGAGCACCGCCCTGCCCTCGCGGGATTGCACGGACCGCGCGTCGCCGGGCGCTGCCCGGCTGCTGTTGGATCTGTGCGAACCGCCCTCGGCTGCTGGTCTACGTGTCTGGGGCCGGCGGGCGGGGGGTACGGGACACGCCGTTAACCCATCCATGGGGGCTCGTCGAAAACATCCATGTTTTCAACGGTCCCGTACCCCCCACCCGCCGGCCCCTCGATACGTGGGCGGTGGCCATGGGAAGTGCCAGGTCCACGTGCTTTTGATCTTCGATGGCCACCGATGGTCTGTCGTGGCGGGTCGGGGTGGGCTGGAGGGGGCGTGAGCCGCATGGATGCGGCGATCGAGCTTACATGGACGTACTTGCAGCGTCCCCCGGAACGCCCATCCCGACCTGCCAACCCAAGGATAATGTGCACACCGGTTGTTCGCCAAAATGCGTGAGGCATCCGGCCAGAGGCCGGATGCGCAGTGATCCCATGCAATCGCAGGATTGCCGCTCTTCGCGGAAAGAGATCAGAACTCGAGGTTGTCGATCAGACGGGTGGAGCCGATGCGGGCGGCGATCAGGGCGACGCGGTTGCCGACGTCGCTGTCGGCCGGCTCGGACAGGTCCGGCAGACGGATCACGGCGTAGTCGACCTGGAAGCCGGCGGCCTGCAGCGCGGCGGTGGCCTCGGCTTCGATCAGGCTGCGCGCCTTGCCAGCGATGAAACCTTCGCGCATGCCCAGCAGCACCTGGTGGATGGTGGTGGAAACCGGGCGCTGCTCGCCATTGAGGTACTGGTTGCGCGAGCTCATCGCCAGGCCGTCATCTTCGCGGACGATGTCGCCGCCGACGATCTGGATCGGGAAGGCCAGGTCTTCCACCAGCTGACGGATCACCGCCAGCTGCTGGTAATCCTTCTTGCCGAAGGCAGCCACGTCCGGCTGCACCTGGTTGAACAGGCGGCTCACCACCGTGCACACGCCATCGAAATGGCCCGGGCGGTGCGCGCCTTCCAGCAGGCTGCTGATGCCCGGCACGTGCACGTTGGCGGCCAGCTCCACCCCGAACGGGTACATCGATTCCACCGTCGGCAGCCACAGCACGTCGCAGCCGGCCTGCTCCAGCCCAGAGGTGTCCGCTTCCGGCGTGCGCGGGTAGCGGGTGAAGTCCTCGTTGGGGCCGAACTGGGTCGGATTGACGAACACGCTGGAGACCACGCGGTCGGCGTACTGGCGGGCCAGGGTGACCAGCGAGTAATGGCCCGCGTGCAGGTTGCCCATGGTCGGGACCAGCGCGACGCGCAGGCCCTCGCGCTTCCAGCCGTTGACGACGGCGCGCAGACGGGACAGTTCGGTGACGGTTTCAATCATGATGCGTAGGCGTGTTCTGCGTCGGGGAAGGAGCCGTCGCGCACGGCGTCGGCGTAGGCACGGACCGCACCCGCCACCGAACCGCCTTCGGCAAGGAAATCCTTGACGAACTTGGGTCGACGGTGGCCACTGTCCAGGCCGAGGAAATCGTGCATCACCAGCACCTGGCCATCACAGCCCGGGCCGGCACCGATGCCGATGGTGGGCGCGCTGATCTCGGCGCTGATCTGGGTTGCAATCGGGGTCGGCACGCATTCCAGCACCACCAGGGTGGCACCGGCGTCGACGGCGGCCTTGGCGTCGGCGCGCAGCTGCTCGGCCGCGTCGCCACGGCCCTGTACCCGGTAGCCGCCCAGGCGCAGCACCGACTGCGGGGTGAGGCCCAGGTGCGAGCAGACCGGAATCTCGCGCTCGACGAGGTAACGAATGATGTCCAGCTTGAAGCCCGCGCCTTCGATCTTGACCATCTCCGCGCCAGCCTGCAGCAGTTGCAGCGAGGCCTCCAGCGCGCGCTCGGGGGTGGCATCGGCACCGAACGGCAGGTCCGCCACCAGCAGCGCCCGCTGCAGTACGCGGGCGACCACGCGGGTGTGGTAGACCATGTCGGCCACGGTCACCGGCAGGGTCGAATCATGCCCCTGCACCACCATGCCCAGTGAGTCGCCGATCAGGATCAGGTCCACGCCGTTGGCGTCGAAGGTGCGCGCAAAGCCTGCGTCGTAAGCGGTCAACATGACCAGCTTCTGCCCGTTGCGCTTGGCCTCGGCCAGGGCGGGAACGGTCCAGGGTTTGCTGTCTGCGTGGGTGCTCATGTACTGATAACCGGTGGCGATAAGCCCCGCATTATCCTCCTATTGACGCGATCCCGCTGGCCTCGATACGCATCACTGCATCCCGTACCCGGCCCTGCCCCGGAATCAGCGCGTCCGGGGCGATCTCGGCCAGGGGCACCAGCACAAACGCGCGCTCGTGCAGATAGGGGTGCGGCACTTTCAGCTGCGGCAGGTCGATCACCTGCTCGCCATACAGCAGCAGGTCCAGGTCCAGGGTGCGCGGGCCCCAGTGCACGGCGGGGTCACGCACCCGTCCGGAAGCCCGTTCAACCTCCAGCAGGGCGTCCAGCAGCGCCGGTGCGGACAACCCGGTGTCCAGCAGCGCGGCCGCATTGACGAAGGGCGGCTGGTCTTCATTGCCCCAGGCGGGGGTGGAATACAGCTGCGACTGCGTCAGCAGCGTGGTCTGCGGCAACGCTGCAAGCGCGGCAAAGGCGCCGCGCAGGGTCTGCGCGGCGTCGCCCAGGTTGCCACCCAGGCCAATGCAGGCCAGGGTCATGGCTTACTCGCCGGCCGGGCCACCGGTGCGCCGACGACGGCGGCGACGCTTGCGCGGAGCCCCCTCCTCGTCCAGCGCGACCTCGGCCTGTGCCGCTTCCAAAGTGGAATCCAGCTCGGCGCCCGACTGCTGCTGGGCCTCGCGCCAGAACTGCACATCGGCTTCATGCTCGCTGGAGGCGACCTGGCGCAGTGCCAGGAAGTCGAAGGCGGCGCGGAACCGCGGGTGCGTGAGGGTGCGGAACACGCGCTTGCGCTGGCGCGAGCTGAAGCGGCCCTGCAGCAGCCAGATCTCCTGCATCGGCAGCGAGAAGCGGCGCGGCAGCGCGATGGTGGTCAGCTGGTGCAGGGTGACCCGGTCAGCGGCGCGACGCTGCGCCTCTTCCAGCGCCACGCCCTGCTTCTGCAGCGTGGCCAGGGCGCGACAGAAGGCCGGCCACAGCAGCAGCGCGAACAGGAACGACGGCGACACCGGCTCGTCATTGGCGACGCGCTGGTCGGTGCTGTGCAGGCCTTCAATCACCATGCGACGCAGCGCGCCATTGCGGTTGCTGCGCAGCGCGGCAGCGCTTTCCGGGAACAGCACGTTCAGCAGACCGTAGCGCTCCAGCCCTTCGAAACTGGCCACGCCGTGCCCGGACAGGAACAGCTTGAGCACCTCTTCGAACAGGCGCGCCGGGGCGGCTTCGGACAGCAGCCCGGCCAGGCGCGGCAGCGGCTCGGCGGTGGCATGTTCGATCTGGAAGCCAAGCTTGGCGGCCAGACGCACCGCGCGCAGCATGCGCACCGGATCTTCACGGTAGCGCTGCTCGGGGTCGCCGATCAGCTTCATCAGGCGCGCCTGCACGTCTTCGAAGCCACCGGTGTAATCGCGCACCGAGAAATCCTCGATGGCGTAGTACAGCGCATTGCAGCTGAAGTCGCGGCGCACCGCATCGTCTTCGATGGTGCCGTACACGTTGTCGCGTACCAGCATGCCGTTTTCCATCTCGCGGTCGCCGCTGCCGTCGTCGCTGTTGGCACGGAAGGTGGCCACTTCGATGATCTCGCGGCCGAACACCACATGGGCCAGACGGAACCGGCGGCCGATCAGGCGGCAGTTGCGGAACAGCCCCTTGACCTGTTCCGGGGTGGCGTCGGTGGCCACGTCGAAGTCTTTCGGATGCCCGCCGACCAGCAGGTCGCGCACTGCCCCGCCGACCAGGTAAGCGCCAAAGCCGGAATCACGCAGCCGGTACAGCACGCGCAGCGCGTTCGGGCTGATGTCCTTGCGGGAGATGTTGTGCTGGTCGCGGGGGATCACGCGCAGACCGAACGAGGATGGTGCAGAGGAATTGATGTTGGCGCTTCCGGTTGAAGTTTCGGGATTGCCCAATGGCATCGTCGCCAATATACTAGCGCGCTGCGCCGCTCGCGACAAAGCACGCTCCCTTCGTCTAGTGGTCAGGACGTGGCCCTCTCAAGGCTAAAACAGGGGTTCGAGTCCCCTAGGGAGCGCCAATCGTGAAGCGCAACGCGAAAAGAACCCCGCCTCGGCGGGGTTTTTTCGTGTTGCGCGGGTAGTGCCGGCCGCTGGCCGGCAACCCCTATCACCCGACCATCTGCTCAAGCTCCTTGCCCTTGGTCTCGTGCACATAGCGCAGCACGAAGAACACCGAGGCCACGGCCGCCGCCGTGTACAGCCCGTAGGCTCCGGCCAGGCCGATGCCGGTCAGCAGCACCGGGAAGCTGACGGTGATGGCGAAATTGGCCGTCCACTGGGCCGCGCCGGCCACCGCCAGCCCGGATCCGCGGATCTGGTTGGGGAACATCTCGCCCAGCATCACCCACATGACCGGGCCCCAGGACATGTTGAAGAACACCACGTAGGCATTGGCCGCCACCAGCGCCAGCACGCCCATCTGGTCGGACAGCTGCAGCTTCCCGTCCACCAGCGAGCCGCTGGAGAACGCCACCACCACCAGCGCCAGGGTCACCGCCATGCCGGCCGAGCCCACCCACAGCAGCGGCTTGCGGCCGATGCGGTCGATCAGCACCACGGTCAGCAGGCAGGCCCCGATGCTGAGCGCGCCGGACAGCACGTTGATCAGCAGCGCGTCGCTTTCCGAGAAGCCCACGGCCTGCCACAGCACCGCGCCGTAATAGAACACGACGTTGATGCCGACCAGCTGCTGGAACACGGCCAGGCCGATGCCGACCCAGACGATCCGGCGCAGCTTGCCGGTGTGCTTGTCGACCAGGTCGGACAGGCGCGGACGGTGCTGGTCCTGGGACAGCGAGGCATCAATTTCGCCCAGCTTGGCCTGGGCCTCGGCGGGCCCGTACAGACGGGTCATCACCTCCAGCGCCTGTTCACGTCGCCCCTTCACCACCAGGTAGCGCGGGCTTTCCGGAATGACCAGCAGCAGCACCAGGAACAGCGCCGACGGAATGGCCTGCATCCAGAACATCCAGCGCCACGCGGCCTGCCCCAGCCACAGCGCCTCGGTGGAGGCCCCCGCCGCACGGGCCAGCAGGTAGTTGCTCAGGAAGGCACAGAACAGGCCGCTGATGATGGCGATCTGCTGCACCGTGGCCAGCCGGCCGCGATAGCGCGCCGAAGCCACTTCGGCGATATAGGCCGGTGACATCACGCTGGCCGCGCCGACGGCGAAGCCGCCGACCACGCGGGCGATCACGAACGCCAGCGAGCTGTGCGCGGCCCCTGCCCCCAGCGCGGAGAGCAGGAACAGCACTGCGGCGATGATCAGGACGCCACGCCGACCCAGGCGGTCGCCCAGCCGGCCGGCGAAGAACGCGCCGATGGCGCAACCCAGCAGCATCGAGGCCACTTCAAACCCGATCCCGGCCTGGCTGGACTGGAAGGTCTGCTTGAGGCCGTCCACGGTGCCGTTGATGACCCCGCTGTCGAAGCCGAACAGGAAGCCGCCCAGGGTGGCCACGCAGCTGATGAGGACGATGAAGGAGGTGTTTTCGCCGGGTGCGGCAGAGGCAGCAACGGGTATCGACATGGAAGGCCCTGGCAGAATGGAGACAGCGGACGGTCAACGCGGCGGCTACAGCTGAAGCGGGTTCTCACTGGTGTTCAGCACCCGGCGAGCCTGGGAAACCCCCGCTCCCCGGGCCCTGGCTGTCTACCGGTGGGCACCACTATCTATACCCGGGGGGCGACGACGGCGCATCGTGCACTGCGACAAAGCCGCAACTGTTCTAGAATTGTCCGGCTTACCGTCCGATTCTGATCCAGCCATGCCCTTTGTCGTCACCGAAAACTGCATCAAGTGCAAGCACACCGACTGTGTGGAAGTGTGCCCCGTGGACTGTTTCCACGAAGGTCCAAACTTCCTGGTGATCGACCCGGACGAGTGCATCGACTGCACCCTGTGCGAACCGGAGTGCCCGGTCAACGCGATTTTCCCGGAGGACGACGTGCCCGCCGGACAGGAAGTGTTCGTGGGCCTTAATGCCGAGCTGGCCAAGGCCTGGCCGGTACTGACCGTGCGCAAGGACCCGCCGGCCGACGCCGGTGAGTGGGATGGCAAGCCCGGGAAACTGGAGTTGCTGGAGCGCTGAGGCAAAAAGGCACCTTCGGGTGCCTTTTTTGTTTGTCATCGCGCTAACGGCAGCGTTTCGATTGATACGTGCCGGGAGGCCCCCAGGCAGCCCCGCTCCGGGACACGCCGCAAGTACGTCCATGTAGGCTACTCCACGGCATCCATGCCGTGGAGTGTTCCTCCGGGGGCTACCTGGGGGCCTCCCCGATGAATCGCGCGATGCGGCCAGCAAAAGCGAAACCGCGCACGATGCCGGTAGCGTCGGTCGACAGACGACGGCCGTGAAACATTCAACATCCGGTAACGAGTGACCCCAAATCGACATTGCCGTTTTCGGCATTTCCCGTGGCCCCCGGCCATCTGTCTGGGGCGTGCCGGGGTGGGTTTGCGGGACCGTAGAAAACATGGATGTTTTCTACGAGCCCCCATGGACGGGTTTACGGCGTGTCCCGCAAACCCATCCCGGTGCGCCCAAACACGGAAACCGATGAACCACCGGCTGTTCGCCTAAAAGCAAAAGCGCCGGGCAGAGCCCGGCGCTACGTAGATCATGCAATCAAGCGCCGCAGGATTACGGAGCCAGCTTCGCCTTCAGTTCGGCCAGCAGCTTGGTCGGGGCCGGGCCGGTGGCCGGCAGGCCGCGCGGGTCGACGGTGGAGACGTAGGCACCGGCTTCGACGGCCACCACACGGACCAGGAAGTTGTTGTCCTCAAAGGCCACGTCGTAGGAACCCAGCAGCTGGGCCTTGCTGGCGATGGTCACACCCGGCATGGATTCCAGCACGGTGCCGACCTTGCCGAACACCTCTTCCTTGCTGCCCGCCACGTTGAAGCCAGCACCGGCAGCCGCCGGGTCAGCCGCCGGGCCCGGGGCCGGACGGGCGGCCTGCGAGGCCAGCACCGGCACCTGCGCGGCCGGGTTGCCCGGGGCATTCAGGTCCGGCGGGATTTCCAGCGGACGCATTTCCGGGGCCAGCGCGTAGTCGCCCTTCGCACCCCGATTGAAGCAGCCGGTGGTGCCCACCAGAGTGGCCGTGGCCAGCAGCGCGAACGACAGCACGCGGGTGGCGGAAACAGATTGACGCATGTGAATCTCCAGGTTCAGGCCACTGCGGTTCAGTGGCTGGAAAGTGCTTCAAGCGCCCCGATGTCGGACGCCAGGTGTTCGGCTGCAGCATGGTGGGGCTCGGACAGCCGCAGCAGCGGCAGTCGCAGGCCATGGCCGATGCCGATCCGGTGCAGCAGTTCCTTTACCGGAATCGGGTTCGGCTCCACCCCGCAGAAGTCGTGGAACGGGTCCAGGCGGGCGTTCCAGGATTCAGCGGCCTCGCGCTCGCCGGCCGCGGCCAGGTCGCACATGCGCCGGTAGGCCCCCGGCAGCGCGTTGGAACCCACCGAGATCAGGCCGTCAATGCCCGACAGAATCGAGCGCGCCGCCGTGCCGTCGTCGCCGCTGAGGATCACGAAGTCCGGCGAACGCAGCTGCAGCAGCGCCTGCACGCGGCCGTTGTCGCCCACCGCTTCCTTGATGCCGACGATGTTCGGGTGGCTTGCCAGCTCCGCCACCGTTTCCGGCAGCATGTCCACCCCGGTGCGGCCCGGCACGTTGTACAGGATGACCGGCAGGCCGCCCTGGTCGGCCACCGCGCGGTAATGCGCGATCAGCCCGGCCTGGGTCGGGCGCACGTAGGGCGGCGTCACCACCAGCGCGTGGGTGGCCCCATTGGCCGCCGCGCGGCGGGTCTGCTCGATGGTTTTGGCGGTGCCCGACAGGCCGGTGCCGGCGATGACCGGTACGCGGCCGGCCACGGCTTTCACCGCACTGCGCAGCAGCTGGTCATATTCGTCGTCGGACAGGGTGGCCGCTTCGCCGGTGGAACCGGCCACCACGACCCCGTGAACGCCCCCCTCCAGTTGCAGGTGCAGCAGGCGCTGCCAACCGTCGGGATCCAATGCGCCATTGGCCTGGAAAGGCGTGGCCAGCGCGGTGATGAGACCGGAAAGAGACAAGGAACAATGCTCGGAAGAAGGGGAAAGGCAGGCCGCGCAGGTGCCGGCCGGATGCCTTCTGCATGTTACTTGCGGGCCGAAAGCGCGGGCAAGTATGCTGGACTCCGGCGAACGTGCCGTTCGGCACCGTTCAGACTCACCCTGCATTACCGGAACCCCCTTGACCGACTCCACGCCGCGGCCTGCGCCGACCGAAAACCACCTCCTGATCAACGCCTATACGACGCATCCGGAGTCCCCCCTGCTGCCCGTGACCCGGCGCATTGCCGACAGTGGCTGCAATCTGGTCGATGCCCGCCTGGCCACCGTGGGCCGCGATGTCTCGGTGACCGCCCTGGCCACCGGCTCATGGGACGCAGTCGCCAAGCTGGAAGCGATGCTGACCCGGCTGGAGCGCGAGGAAGGCCTGAAGCTGGTGTGGTACCGCACCGGTGCCAAGCAGGCGCAGTCCAACCTGCTGCCCTACATCGTGGAAGTGATCGCCGCCGACAAGCCGGGCATCCTGTTCCAGCTGGCCGACTTCTTCGACCGCCAGGGCATCACCATCGAAAACCTGCAGAGCACGCGTTACCGCGCCATGCAGACCGGTGCGGAAATGTTCTCCGCGCAGGTCACCATCGGCGTGCCCGCCAACATGCACATCGCCGCATTGCGCGACGACTTCCTGGAATTCTGCG
>JBCNQC010000034.1:0-36827 GCA_039592995.1 Stenotrophomonas sp.
AGCCCGGCACTTGTAGAGCGGGGCTTGCCCCGCTGCCGGGATGTCGGTTTGCCGGGCAAGCCCGGCACTTGTAGAGCGGGGCTTGCCCCGCTGCCGGGATGTCGGTTTGCCGGGCAAGCCCGGCACTTGTAGAGCGGGGCTTGCCCCGCTGCCGGGATGTCGGTTTGCCGGGCAAGCCCGGCACTACTAGTAGACGTCGCGCCGATAACGCCCGGCGATGATCAGCGCTTCCTTGCCCTCGCGCCCCAGTGCCTGCTCGATCACCGCGTCCACCGCCGGTGCCATGCCCCGCAAACTGCCACACACCAGAATCGTCGCCCCTTCCCGCACCCACTGCCGCAGGGTGTTCAACTGCGCAGCCAGGCGATCCTGTACATAACGATGTTCGCCACCGTCGCGACTGAACACCGCATCCAGCGGCGCGATGAAGCCGTCACGCTGCCAACGCAGCAGGTCGTCGCCAAAATGGAAATCATGCGCGGCGGTACGCTCGCCAAACAGCAGCCAGTTGCGCCGCACACCCGCGTCCACCCGCGCTTGCAGGTGCGCGCGCAGACCGGCGATGCCGGTGCCGTTCCCGATCAGGATCAGGGGCGCGTCCGCAGGCGGCGCATGGAAGTTGGGATTGGAGCGGAAGCGCAGGTCAATGCGTCCACCCAATTCGGCGTAGTCGCACAACCAGCCACTGCCCAGCCCCGGCGTGCCATCCGGGCGCAACAGTCGGCGCAGCAGCAGCGTGACCTTGCCTTCAGCGGCGGTGCTGGCGATGGAATATTCGCGATGCGGCAGCGGCTTCAGCGAGGCCACCAGCGCCGCATCATCCGCCGGGACCGACTCGGGCAGTTGCGGTAGATGTGAGCGGGCGAGGTGCGTGCGCAATGGTTCGCCCTCGATCAGTCGTGCGCCGTCGCGCCCATGCGTGGTCAGCCACGCATCGACCTCGGCGGGTGCATGCTGCGGGCCGATCTCGACCACGTCGCCAGCCTGCCAGACAGGCAGCACACCGTCTGTGGGCACCAGATCAATCCGCCAGGTAGCGGCACCGGGGCTGCCGAGATTGACCTGCCCACGGTGCCGCAACGTCCATGGCTGGTACTGCGCCGGAGCCCAGTCCGGAAGTTCAGTCGGGTTGCCGCCCAGCTGACCCAGCAACTGCTGCCAGTGGCGCAGCGCGGCCGGGTCGGCATTGTCCACTTCAACGGTATCGAACAGCGGATGCGCACCGTGTTTGCGCAGCCACGCGTCCAGCTGGTGACCAAACCCGCAGAAATGACCGTAACTGCGATCACCCAGCGCCAGCACGCCGTACTGCAGATCTGGCAGCTTCATCGACTGCGGCATCACCTTGCGCAGGAATGGCAGGGCATGATCCGGTGCATCACCCTCTCCGGTGGTGCTGGCAATGAACAGCACGCGCGTGCTGGATTGCAGCCGTTCTGCGTCCACCTGGTGCAGTCCACGCAGCCGTACCGGCAAGCCAGCCGCGCGCAGGGCTTCGGCGCTGCGTTCGGCGAGTTGCTGCGCAAAACCGGTCTGGCTGGCCCACACCAGCAGCAGGGCATCGCTGCTGCTGGTGGTTTCGTCGCGCGTGCGTCCGCGCCACCACAGCCAGCCGCAGAAGGCCGCATAGGCAAGCAGGCTGCCGGCGGCCCAGCCCCAGTGCGAAGCCAGTGGCGCTGCCTGCCACCACGGCTCGGCCAGGTGCAGTTGCAGCAACAGCAAGGCCAGAACGGCGAGCAGTACGCCAACGGCGATGTTGCCCAGGACGGCGCGGCTCATGCGGCCGCCTGTTGCGCGTCGAGCAGGCACTGGAACGCCGGGCTCAGGTGTTCTTCAATCGCGTTCGCCGTGCGGGTGACAAAACGTGCGGCCAGGTTGTGTTCGCCGGCGAAAGCCAGACCCTGCTCAAGGCCCATCACGGTCAAGGCGGTGGCCCAGCCGTCGGCATGCATCGCATCGACCGCCACCACGGTGACCGCCGCCGCAGCGCGGGTCACCGGTGCGCCGGTGCGCGGGTCCAAAGTGTGGCTGTACTGCACGCCATCGGCGGCGTAGTGATGCCAGCGGTCACCGGACGTGGCGACGGCGAGGCCATCCAACGCCAGCACGCGTGGCGGATGGTCGGCGGCTGCATCGGCTTCGGGTTCTGATTCCACCAGCACCCGCCACGGTTGGCCGTCGGGCTTGCTGCCATGGCCGTGCAGTTCGCCGCCGACTTCCACCAGAGCCGCGCTGATGTCCTGGCGGCGCAGCCAGGCGCTGATCGCGTCTACTGCAAAACCTTTGGCGATGGCCGACAGATCCAGTTCCAAGCCGCCGGGTTGGGTGAGCTGGTTGCCGTGCATTGCCAGGCGTTGCCAGCCGCAGCGTTCGCGCGTGGCTGCGAGCGCGGCCGAATCGGGCACACGCCGTGCGTGCGCGTGGGCACCAAAACCCCATAACGCAACCAGCGGGCCGACGGTGGGGTCGAAGGCCCCTTCGCTGCGTGCAGCGATGTCCAGTGCAGCACGCAGCACATGAGCGAACGGCTCCGGCAACGATAGTGTCGTACCGGCGGGCGCACTGTTGAATCGGGAAATGTCGCTGCCCGCTTCCCAGGTACTCATCTGCGCCACCACCGTGTCCAGCTGCGCCTGGATGCCCGCGTGCAGCGGGTGCAGGTCGCGGCTGGGCGCGGCCACCAGGGTGACCTGCCAGGTGGTGCCCATGGTGTGACCACCAAGGCGCGCGATGTCGGGGGAAGCAGAGGTCATGTGGATGCAGGTGTTGCCGGATGGTGCAGGGTAATTCGGGATGGTGCGGGAACGCGCGGGATGATTCGGGGTGATTCGGGAACGTAGAGCCGGGCTTGCCCGGCTGCTGTTGGCGGATGGTTTGACGCGAAGAGCAGCCGGGCAAGCCCGGCTCTACGGGGGCCAGGCAGCCCGGCTTTGCGTCCGCGCGCGATTACTGCGGAAGCACTTCCAGCGTCGCCACGTAATTCAATTTCCGCGTCTTCGCCGGCTTCAGCGAGGTCTTCTTGTCCTGGCTGCTGGTCTCCAGCCAGTACATGCCGGCTTCCGGCCAGGTCACCGAGAACTCACCCTTCTTGTCAGTGGTGACTTTGATCTCGTCCTGCGCGTTGCGGTAACGCGTACCGCCGCGGACGATTTCCACGGCCAGGCCGGCGCGCGGCTTGCCGTCAACCAGAATGCGGAACTTCGCTTCTTCGCCGGCCGCCAGATCGTTCGGGTGACCCACGGCGACCAGTTCGATGCCCTGCTTGGTCGGCTTCAGCGCGGTGTCGTTCGGGGTGCCGTTGGTGACGAAGGTTTCCACCCGGTTCACCGACTGTGCAACCTGCAGCTTCCTGGCCTTCTTCGGCACTTCGGTGGCGAAGGTGGCCGGGGTGCCGCGCCAGCGCCTGGGCTGACCGTTCTCTTCCCATGTCGCCGACAGACCGCTGTTGACCGAGGCCAGGCGGTAGGTGCCCTGCTGGGTCAGCTCCAGGTCGAACACGCTGCGGAACTTGCCGGTGGAGCCGTTCTGCGGCTGCACCGTGGTGCCGTCGGGAGCGGTGATGACGATGCTCTCCAGGCGCAGCGGCACGTGGTTGAAGTAGAACAGGTCGTTGGACACCGCCGCATCGACGGTGATGGCCGGGCTGTTGCCGGCGATCACGGTCTGCGAGGGCAGCAGCCACGCCTTGTGAGCCAAGGCGGAGAACGGAAGTGCGGCAGCCAGGGCGGCGGCCAGGACAAGCGAGCGCTTCATCAAAAACTCCATGTACGGATGAGGGATATCAGGGCTTGACCGACAACGTCACCAGGCCCAGTTCGGTGCTGCCCTGCGCCTTGCCGGACTGCGGGGCAGTAGCCGGCCAGGTGAAGGGGATCTTGAGCAGTTCGCGGCCGCCGACTTCGCGTACCGCTTCCACCACCAGAGTGTAGTTGCCCGGCGCCAGCGACTGTAGCGACGGGCCACGCGCGTCGGCCTTCTGCGAAGAGAACGACAGCGCATGGTTACCCGCCGGACGTGTCGGCCCGGTGACGCCATCAACCGGCACGGTCAGCGTGCGGCCGCTCTTGCGCCACCACTGGCGCAGGTCCGGCAGCCACTTGGTACCGTGGCCCTCGGCGTTTCCGCTTTGCTGGTACCACACCGACAGATTGGCGGCGACCTTCTGGTCGGCCCCTTCCAGCCACACCGCCACATACGGGCGGTGGTATTCGGCCACATTGAGCTTGGGCACCTCGACATTGATGTCCAGGGTGGTGGCATAGGCCGGCGAAGTGGCCAGCAGGCCGCTCAGGGCGATGGTCAGGGTAACGCGCATGGTGCGGCTCCGTAGGGCAGGTCAGTGGATGAGGATCAGGGCGATGAGCAGCGGCACCATCAGGCCGACGCCGACCAGCGGCCAGGTCATGCGGCGCTGGCGGGCATGCAGGTGCAGCAGGAACAGGCCGGTGATGCAGAACACCAGGCAGGCCACGGCAAAGATGTCCAGGAACCAGCCCCAGGCCGGTCCGGCATTGCGGCCCTTGTGGAGGTCGTTGAAGTACGAGACCCAACCGCGCGCGGTGGATTCGTATTCCACCGCGCCGGTTTCGCGGTCGATGCTCAACCAGGCATCGCCGCCAGGGCGGGGCAGGGACAGGTAGATCTCTTCAGGCGACCACTCGGCCGGGCGGCGGCCGATCGAGATGCCCAGTTCGCGGTCCAGCCAGCGTGTGGCAGGGCGCGGGATCGGGGCGTTTCCATCCTCACGGTCGCCAAGCCTGGCCAGCAGGTCGGCCGGCAGCTGCAACTGCTGGTTGACCACCTGCGGGGTGGCTTCGATCTTAGCCGCGTGGTTCAGGGTCAGGCCGGTGGCGGCGAACAGGATCATGCCGATCAGGCACACCGCCGAGCTGATCCAGTGCCACTGGTGCAGGGTGCGCAGCCAGAAACCACGGGACTGTTGCTGCTGCACGCTGGAAGACGGGGTGGCCAAGGCGACGCGCTCGGGAATTCAGACGCGGATTAGACCATTGTTGAGAATGGTTCGCAATTGATGAGCGGGATCCCGGTAGCGCCGGCCGTTGGCCGGCCCGCATGAACCCGTCACCGCCTGGGCCGGCCAACGGCCGGCGCTACCGGAAATGCCGCGCAACAGGAGAGATTAGAACTTCGCGTTCAACGAAATCCAGTAACTACGACGCTGGTCCTTGGTCGCGTAATCATCCACGCAGTTGTACTCGCTGTCGCTGATCAACACGCACGACTGCGAGACAAAATCCTTGTCGAACAGGTTGTTCACCCGTGCATTCAAGGTCAACCACGGATTGATGTTCCAGCTGCTCCCCAGGTGGAAGATCGTGTAGTCCTCGTAGTACCGCACCTGCGAGGTGGTCGCCCCGCCCACGTTGGTCACCAGCGTGTCGCGATAGCGGTCATAGCGACCTTCGCCGATCAGCGAAAGACTCACTGCATCGTTGATCTGCCAGTTGAGGCTGGCATTGGCCATGTGCTTGGCCGGGGTGGTGCTGCCGCCGACGGGCTTACCCTTGTCCACGCCGCTGGTCTGCTCGGATTTCGTATACGTGTAGTTGCCGCGCAGCTGCAGGCTGTCGAGCAGATCCACATGCGCGGCCGCCTCCACGCCGCGGGTTTCAGCCTCGTCGATGTTCACGCTCTGGCTGAAGGTGCTGTACCCCAGCGCCGCCCAGCCCGGGCCGACGTCCACGCAGTAGCCGCTGCCGGCCGGAGCCACTTCGCAGTTCGGGAAGGTGCCGCCGCTGGCGATCTTGTCGTCGAACTTGTTGAGGAAGCCGGTGACGTTGAAGCCCCAGCGCTCGCCCTCGTAGTACGAGGCGATTTCATAGTTGGTGCTGGTTTCCGGCTGCAGGTTCGGCGAGCCCACCAGCGGCAGCACGCCCTGGCCGCCAAAGCCGGTCACGCCGGGGAACAACTGGTCCGGGCGGGGGGTCTTGTAGCCGGTGCTGACACCCCCCTTGAAGGTCCACGCGTCGCTGGCGTTCCACACCAGGTACGCGCGCGGGCTGACATGGCTGCCGAAGATGTTGTGGTCGTCGTAGCGCACGCCGACGGTGGCAGTCAGCGCGTCGGTCACGGCCCAGTTGTCCTCGGCGAACACCGACCACATGCGGTGCTGCTGCTTCACGTTGTCGCGGTAGCCGGCCCCGTCCATGCCGAACACGCCGTCGATCATGTCGGTGTCGTTGTACTGGCCGCCGACGGTCAGCTTGTGCGAACCGAAGCTCATGTCGAGCATGGTGTCGAGCACATAGCCTTCCAGCTCCATGGTGCGCAGCGGGCGCGGCAGGAACGCGTTCAGACGTGCGGTTTCATCGGCATTGAGCGCAGTCAGCGCGTTGCCACGGCCTGCAGCACAGTAATTGGCCGCGCCGGTGCGGCGGCAGACGTCGTTCCACAGGGTCTGCAGGTCGGCGCGCTCGTCCAGGGTCAGCGGCAGCGAACGGCCCAGATTGTTGCTGGTGGTGTGGGTCAGCGTGGACTGCCAGGTGCCGAAGCCATAGCGGCCGGTGTGGCTCAGTGCCAGCTGGTCGCGCTCGTAACGCTGGTAGGCGGTGTAACCCACACGCGGCTGCACCACGCGGCGGGTGATGGTGCCGGTGCCGTTCGGGTTCGGAAGGGTGGCATTGCCTACGCGCCACAGGCTGGCGGCGCTGTCCAGGGTGCCGGTCTGGCCTTTGCTGTTGTCGTACTTCTGGCGCGACACGTCGTAGTCCAGCGACAGATCGTGGTCGTCATTGAGGTGGAAGGCCAGACGCACGCCGGTGTTCCAGTTGGTGTTGGCTACCGCCTTGCCACCGCCACCGAAGCCGATGCTGCGCTCCCACAACGTGCCGTCGGGCAGGGTCAGTGCGTCCCACTCCGGATTGGACGCCTTGGCGTCGTAGTAGCTGCCGCGCACGGCCAGGTCCAGGCGTTCCTTGACCAGCGGACCGGTCAGGTACACGTCGGTGGTGCGCGCGTCGCCGAACTGATCGTCCTGCTGCACGGTGAAGCCCTGGGTGACCGAGCCGTGCCAGCTGTCCTGGTTGCGGCGGGTGATGATGTTGATGACGCCGCCCATGGCATCGGAGCCGTACAGGGTGGACATCGGGCCACGCACCACTTCGATGCGCTCGATCGCATCCAGCGGCGGCAGGTAGGCGAACTGGCCGCCACCAAAGTTGTTCGGGTACAGCTGGCCGACGTTGCTCTGGCGGCGACCATCGATCAGCACCAGGGTGTATTCGGACGGCATGCCGCGCATCGAGATGGTGGCACGGCCGTTCTTGTCGGTGGTTTCCATGCCCACATCAATGCCTTCCACGTCGCGCAGCGCATCAACCAGGCTGGTGTACGGCCGCTTGCTCAGTTCTTCTCGGCTGACCACGCTGATGCTGGCTGGCGCGTCGGTGATCTTCTGTTCGAAGCCCGAGGCGGTGACCACCACCTGGTCGAGGGTCTTGGGATCGCCGGTGGCGTTGCCGGCAGCGAAGGCGGGGGCAGTCAGTGCGCTGAGCAGGGCGATGCTCAGCGAGCAGCGGGACAGGGACGTGCGACGACGATGGCGCTGGGCCATGGCAGATTTCCTTGCAAAGGGTACGAACGCGGGAAAGCCGGGGCCGAAGGCCACAGCGCGGAAACAGATCAGGAGAACAGGCGCGCGACCGCAGCGGTCGGGCCAGACCGGCGCGAACGCGCCGGGGGCGGGCAATCAGCCCTGGGGCGGTGCCTGGCCGCGCTGGACGCGACGGCCGGGGGCCGCACGCAGCGGCGCAGCCGGTGCCGAATCGATGGCGGGAACAACGTGCGGCGGCAGATCGGCCAGAGTGGCGATCAGCGCATCAAAGGATTCAACTGTGGGCGGATGCGGTTCGCGCTCGGCCTGGGCGGTTGCCCGTGTGCTGGCGGCACGTCGCAGCTTGGCCGGGGATTCCTCGGCCAGTTCACCGCCGCGGCGGTCTTCTGCCGGCTGCTGCAGCGTGGTGGCGGTGGCGGTGGGGGTGTGGCCCAGCAAGGGGAGCCCGGCCACCAGCATCGACAGCAAGGCCAACCAGGCCAGCACCGTCGCCAACGCCGGGCGCTGCCCACGCATGGCGGGGGCAAAGCAACGGTGGCGGTGTGGGTGGCGCACGCAGGATTCCCTTCAGGATGCGGCGCGGATTGTAGTGAGATTGAAACTCAGATGCAAATAGGAATGGTTGTCATGTGGGCTCGGTAGCGCCGGCCGTTGGCCGGCCCACGGCCTGCGTCATACGTTCATGAGGGCCGGCCAACGGCCGGCGCTACAGCTCGACTACGTCTCGCTCCAGCGTCGCAGCAGGTTGTGATACACCCCGGTCAGCTGCAGCACCGCTGACGCATCCGCCCCGGTCACGCGCAGCGTTTCAATTGCGGTATCCATTTCCAGCAGCGCCCGCCGCTGGCTGTCGTCGCGGACCATGCTCTGCACCCAGAAGAACGACGCCACGCGCGCCCCCCGGGTAACCGGGCTGACTTTGTGCAGGCTGCTGGACGGGTACAGCACCAGATCCCCGGCGGGCAGCTTCACTTCGTGCTCGCCATAGGTGTCGCTGATGATCAGCTCACCGCCGTCGTAGCTTTCGGGATCCGCCAGGAACAACGTGCACGACACGTCCGAGCGCAGGTGAGTGAGCTGGCCATCCACCTCCTGGCGCATCACTGCGCCATCCACATGAAAGCCATATTCGCCGCCGCCCTGGTAGCGGTTGAAGCGCGGCGGCAGGATCCGCAGCGGCAGCGCGGCGGCGAAGAACAGCGGATGGCGTTCCAGCGCCGCCAGCACGATGCGCCCCAGCTCGGCCTTGAGCGGGGACGCATCCGGCAACTGGTCGTTGCGTTTGACCTGCGCGCCCTGCACGCCCACCGTTTCGCGGCCGTCGGTCCAGTCGGCAGTGGCCAGGGCCTGTTGCAGATGGGCCAGTTCGTCGGGACGCAGAACGTTCGGAACGTGCAGGAGCATGGCAGGAGCCCTTAGAAGCGGTAATCCGCGCTGAGCAGGAAGCTGCGCGGCGCGCCCGGGGTGTAACGGTACCCGCTCTTGTTGATCGCGGCCACGTACTCCTTGTCGAAGAGGTTGTAGCCGTTCAAACGCAGCGACAGGCGGTCGTTGAACGCATACGAGATCACCGCGTCGTACACCGTGTACGATTTGGTGAACGCCGGCGTGCCCACCGCGCCATCGGTGCCACGGTGCATCTGCCCGGCGTAACGCACGCCGCCGCCCACGGTCAGCCCGAACGGCAGCACGTAGGTGGTCCAGCCGGTGAAGGTATCGCCCGGGGTGTAGGTCAGGTTGCGGGTGCCGTCGGCGGCCACGTTCGCGCCTTCTTCCACCTCGGTGTCGAGGTGGCTGTAGCCGGCCGACACCGACCAGTTGTCGGTGATGCGGCCCACGGTGGAGACCTCGATGCCCTGCACCGACTTCTTGCCGGTCTGGGTCGGGTTGCCGGCGTCATCCAGCACCTGGGTGTTGATCTCGTTGCTGACCTCGGTCTTGAACAGCGCGACGTTGAAGGCCAGCGCGTCATCCAGGAACGCCCACTTGGTGCCGACCTCGAAGGTCTTGGCCTTCTGCGGGTGCAGGCGCGGGTTGTCGGCGCTGCTGGCCGAGCTGCTCAGTGCGAAGTTGCTGCCGCCCGGGGGCTGCTGCGAGATGGCGTAGTTGGCGTACAGGCTGACCACGCTGCCCACCTTGTACACCGCGCCCAGCTTCCAGTTGAACAGCGTGTCCGAATGCTCCAGCGACGGATTGGCAATCACCGTGCCGACCGGGTTGCTGCCACAGGCCGGGCCGCGGCCGCCGCACACCGAGGCGCTTTCGTACTCGGTCTTGTAGTGGTCGGCGCGCAGGCCAGCGGTGACCAGGAAGCTGTCACCGAAGGCCAGGGTGTCGAACAGGTACACCGACGAGGTGGTGGTCTTGCCGTAGCTGTTGGCACCGTTGTGCGCCCAGGTCAGGCCGGTGGCGTTCCATTCCGGGTTGTACAGATTGGCGGGCGACCAGGTGGTGCCGCCTGTGGCGGCCTGACCGAAGCTTTCCAGTTCCTCGCGGGTGAACTCCAGGCCGGTGCTCAGGCTGTGACGCACCGCGCCGGTGGCGAAGTCGGCACGCAGGTTGAGCTGGTCGGTGAGGATGGTGTTTTCCTGGTCCTTGAAGGTCGGCAGGCTGCGCGCGATCGTGTAGGTGTCCAGGTTGTTGCGGTCGGTGTAGCGGATGTTGCCGGTCGGCGCGCCGTTGGCCCCGCGGGTACCGGTGCCCATGAACGCGGTCAGCAGGTAGTCCTGCTCGGTACGGCCCCAACGTGCGGTGTTGGTCAGGCGCACGTTGTCGTTGAAGTCGTGCTCGAAGCGGAACGTGGCCATCTTCGCGGTGACATCATCGTGGTCGGCGCGGGTGCCGTAGAAGTTCTCCGGATCCACCGGGTGACCCGCCAGCTGTTCCAGGGTCGGCTGCGGGGTCCAGCCGGGCAGGCCCAGGGTCGGCACGCCGCCGTCGGGAATGTTGTCCTGGTCGACGTACAGCAGGTTGAGGAAATAGCGGGTGTTCGTGCCCAGTCCGAAGCCCAGCGACGGCGCGATGCCCCAGCGCTTGTTGTTGAGGTGGTCGCGGCCGGGCTGGTCGTTGTCCTGCCACATGGCGTTCAGGCGCAGTGCGCTGGTCGCGCCCAGGGTCTGGTTCCAGTCGGCGGTGGTGCGGGCCTGGTCATCGCTGCCTGTTGAGACGGTGCCGGCCAGCGAATCATGCAGGTTGGCCTGCTTGCTGACCATGTTGATCGCGCCGGTCGGCGCGGAGCGGCCGTTGTCGGTGCCGGCCGGGCCCTTGCTGACTTCCACCTGCTCGGTGTTGAACACATCGCGCGAGATCGAGCCGAGGTCGCGCACGCCGTCGACGAAGATGCTGCTGGAGGTGTCGAAGCCACGCATGAAGATGCTGTCGCCGGTGTTGGTGTTGCCGTTCTCACCGACGTAGAAGGTGCCCACGCCCGGGCTGTTGCGCAGCGCTTCGGTCAGGGTGGTGGCACCCTGCTGGTTGAACAGGTCGCTGGTGATCACCTGCACGGTCTGCGGAGTGTCCTGCAGGCTCTGGGTGAACTTGGGCGAGGACAGCTTCTCGGCCTTGTAGCCGCGGACGGCGTGCACGTCGATCTGGTCGAGGGTCTTGGCCGGATCGTTGGCGTCGGCCTGGGCGGCCAGCGGCAGGGTGGCAAGGCTCAGGCCGGCGACCAGGCTGGCGGTGGCCAGGCCGGTGGCGCTGCGGGAGGGGGAAGCGTGCTTGCGGCTCTTGATCATGAGTGGATGGTCTGGAAAGGGAGACGGATGCCCGGACACGCGCACGGGCGGGGGTGCCATGCGCGGGGGGGCGTGGGACAGCGGTAACGGAAGCAGTGGCAGCGCCGGGCGTGGCCCGGGACCGCGCGGTCAGGCGCGGCGCGACAGATCAGACCGCGCGGGGCGGAGCCTGGGACAGGTGCGAACGTGATAATCGCGTCGCGAAGGTGAGGCTGTTGCCACGCGCGGTCTGCGGCAGTCCACGTGAACCCGCCAGTGCCCACGCGAACGGGCGAGACGCCAGCGCGGAGCTGCCCTCTCGTCCGGTGTCGGGTTCGGCTTCGCCGCGTTGACCGCCGTGCGTGCCGCTTTCGATGGCCACCGGAGCCGGCGTGCCGTTCTGCGCCGGTGCGGGGGCTTGGGTCAGGGCCGACAGATGACCCATCATCCCCGCCAGCGGCGCGCCGCTGCCGCCGCTGAACGCCACCAGCAGGCACAGGGTCACCACCGCGCTGGAGACCAGTGCGATCAGGCGTGCAGGCAGGGCGGTGTCACGGGCAGAAGCCATCGGACAGGCGGGCGCGGGCGAAAGGGATCGCCAAGATAACACAAACGATAATGATTCGCATCCGTTACCGCGCGTGACACAGCGTCACACCTGGTTACCCCGGTGGGGCTCAATCGCGGTCGTCGCGGGTCCAGACCCCGTCGTGCTCGCGCTTCACCGGAAACTTCGGCACCGGGGTATAGGCCGGTGCGCACAGTGCCCGACCGTCCCGCACGTCGAAGCGCGCGCTGTGCAGCACGCATTCGATGCTGCCTTCTTCGGTATTGAAGGTGCCCGACGACAGCTCGAACTCCTCGTGCGTGCACTGGTCTTCCAGTGCATACAGTTCACCGTCCAGGTTGAACACCACGATGGGGGTGCCAGTGACCTCGTCGAAGGTGCTCTTCATCTCGCCCGGCAGTAGCTCGGCGGTGGCGCAGACAAAGGTCCAGGTCTCGCTCATGGCTGTGCCACCAGCGGCTTTTCCAGCACTTCAAAGCGCAGGTCGTCGCGCTTGGGAATGCCGAAGCGCTCGTCGCCATACGGGAACGGCTTCTTGATCCCGGTGCGGGCATAGCCGCGGCGCTCGTAGAAGGCGATCAGCTCGTCGCGGATGTCGATGACGGTCATCTGCATCACCGGCACGCCCCACTCGCGGGCGGCGTGCGCTTCGGCCGCGTCCATCACCTGCTTGCCGATGCCGCCCCCCTGCTGGGCAGGATCGACCGAGAACATGCCGAAATAGCCCTTGCCGCCTTCGTCGGCCACATGGGCGCAGGCGACCAGTGCGCCGTTGCGCTCGGCCAGCAGCACGGTGCTGCGCGGGCGTTCGATGTCGGCCTGCAGGCCGTGGGCGTCGATCCGCGCGCCGTCCAGCATGTCAGCTTCGGTGGTCCAGCCAGCACGGCTGGCGTCGCCGCGGTAGGCCGAGGTGACCAGGTGGATCAGGGCGGGGATGTCGGCCGGGGTGGCGGCGCGGAAGGTCAGGGTGCTCATGTCCCGCATTTTAGAACAATGCGCGCGCCGTGCTGGAAACGTCACAAAGCAGCGTCTGCGGCGCACGGCGATCTTCCCCTCAGGATGCCGCGGATGGGCCGAAAAACGAGGCTGCATCTCAAATGGTGCGCGCGATTGGAGGGGGTTTTGCATGCTGCGGGCCGCGAACCCGAACGGCGGTGAAATGCACGGTCGAGGGGCACCCCTCCGCGGTCCTACGATGTCTGCGCTGCCTGCCCGGCGCTCATCTGCAGCAGCCTGCCGCAGGGCAGGGACCGGGATGGCTTATGGGCTCGCTTTCCGGGCAGGCGGCGTTCGTTTCCAGCGTGGACAAGTGCGATGAAAAGGATGATGTGCGGTGGACTGTGGTTGATGCTGGTCGCCTGCAGTGGCAGCGATGAAACCGGACAGCTGACCTCGCGGCAGCAGATCGCGGCCGAGCAGGCGGCACGCGCTGGCGACCTGAAGGCGATCAAGCGCCTGATCGCACATTACGACGCCTTGCCGGGCGAGCGCGCAGCCGCCGAACGCTGGCGCGAACGGGCGCGCACGCTGGGCGACGCCCAGGAACTGTATTTCCAGGCGGCGCGGCGCCTGGTGGCGGCCGAGGTGGAGGTAAATGACGAGGCGCGCTATCGCCTGCTGCTGGAAGCGCACCACGCTGCACAGCGGGCGCAGGCCAGCCACCCGGAGCGGTCCACCGAGCTGCTTGAGCAACAGATCGCCCGCACGCTGGAGGCGCAGTAACGCCCCTCAACGCATGAAAAACTCAACCGGGAACGACAGTTCCACGGGCGCATTGCGGTCTGCCGGCACCGGCGGCAGCGGCTCGGCACGGCGGAAGGTATCCAGCGCGGCCTGGTCGAGCAATGCGTGGCCGCTGCCGTTCTCCAGTGCCAGCGCGAGAAGTTTGCCTTCGCGCGAGAGGCTGACCCGCACATACGCCACGCCTTCCTGGCGGCGCGCGCGCGCTGGCACCGGGTAACGTCGGAAGCGCTCCAGCCGCGCCATCACCCGACCTTCCCAGCTGTCGCGCCCGGGCGTGGCCTCACTCGGGCCCGGCGGCAACGGGGGGCTGGGCGGGGCTGCGGCCACCGAAGCCTGCTGTTGCACCGGGGCCGGGGCATCGGTGACCGGCGTGGGGGGGGTGGGCGGTGGAATGATCCAGTTGGCGCTGGCGCGCGGTGGTGTGCTCGGCAGCGGACGCGGCGGCTGGGGTTTCTGCTGCTGCACGCTGGCCGCGTCACGCGGAGTGGGCGCGATGACCTCTTCAGCCGGCATTTCCGGTGCCCGCGGTGGCAGCAGGATCAGCTGGGTGCGGTCGGCCTCGGGCGGAGGCAGCAGCTGTGGCGCGCGATGCTGGGTCCAAAGCAGCCCGGCAAAAAGACCGACGTGGGCCAGAACGACGATGGCCGCAGCCAAAGGACGTTCAAGCGCAGCAGGGGAGACCGCGGGGGACGACATCGACAGGCAGGGCAATGAGAAGTGTTCTCATTGTCGCATGTTCAGATCACCCCAGCAGCCTTCGTACCTTGTTCAACGCGGTGATGAACCGCTCGATTTCAGCATGCGTGTTGTAGAACGCCAGCGAGGCGCGGCAGGTGGCGGCGACGCCGTAGTACTGCAGCAGCGGGTGTGCACAGTGCTGGCCGGAGCGCACGGCAACTCCTTCCAGGTCGAGCAGGGTGGCCAGGTCGTGGGCGTGTGCGCCTTCGATCAGGAACGACACCACCGCTGCCTTGTCCGGCGTGGTGCCGAAGATGCGCAGGCCGTCGATCTTGCTGAGCTCTTCGGTGAAGTGCGCCATAAGTCCGGTCTCGCGTGCTTCCACGTGCTCCAGGCCGAGTGATTCCAGATAGTCCACCGCCACGCCCAGGCCGATGAAACCGGCAATGTTCGGGGTGCCGGCTTCGAACTTGTGCGGGGCATCGTTGAACACGGTGCCGTCGAAGCTGACTTCCTTGATCATCTCGCCACCGCCCAGGAACGGCGGCATGGCATCGAGGTGTTCGCGCTTGGCCCACAGCGCACCGGTGCCGGTGGGGCCGCACATCTTGTGACCGGTGATCGCATAGAAGTCGCAGCCGATCGCCGGAATGTCGACCTTGCGGTGCGGCACCGCCTGCGAGCCGTCGACCACGGTGATGATGCCGCGCTTGCGTGCTTCCCGGCAGATTTCGCGCACCGGGTTGACCGTGCCGAGCACGTTGGAGACGTGAGCCACGGCGAGCAGCTTCACCTCCGGCGTCATCGCCTTGCGCAGTGCGTCCAGATCCAGCGCGCCGTCGGGCGTGATCTCGGCCACGCGGATCGTCGCGCCGGTGCGCTGGGCGACCAGCTGCCAGGGCACGATGTTGGCGTGGTGCTCCATGCGCGAGACCAGGATCACATCACCGGCCTTCAAGCGCGGCAATGCCCACGAATACGCGACCAGATTGATCGCGAAGGTGGTGCCGCTGCACAGCACCAGTTCGTTGGCGCGCACATTGAGGAAGCGCGCCAGTTTGTTGCGTGCGCCCTCATATGCATCGGTCGCCTCGGTGCCGAGTGCGTGCACCGCGCGGCTCACGTTGGCGTTGTAGCGGCGGTAGTACTCGTCCACCGCGCCGATCACCTGCACCGGCTTCTGGCCGGTGTTGGCGTTGTCGAAATACACCAGCGGCTTGCCGTGCACTTCCCGCATCAGCAGCGGGAAGTCCAGGCGCACGCGGTCCCAGTCGGGCGCGTCGACGGTGTCGCCCAGCGGGCGCGGCGTGGACAGGTTCATGCCACGCCTGCCTGGGCCAGGGCGAGGTCGAGCTGGCGGCGCAGTTGTTCGGTCAGACGTGCGTCCAGCGCGTTCAGCGGTTCATGGCAGAACGCGGCGCTGAGCAGGGCCTGTGCCTGCGGTGCCGGCAGTCCGCGCGAGCGCAGGTAGAACAGGGCGTTGGCATCCAGCTGGCCCACGGTCGCGCCGTGCGCTGCCTTCACCTCATCCGCGTCGATCACCAGCGTCGGCTGGGTGTCGATTTCGGCGTCGGCCGACAGCAGCAGGTTCTTGTTGGACAGGTTGGCATCGGTACCGTCCGCGCCGGCGCGGATGTGGATGCCGCCGTGGAAGACCACACGGCTGCGGTTGGCGGCAACGCCACGCCACAGCATTTCCGAACTGGTATCGCGGGCGATGTGTTCGATGCCCAGGCGGGTGTCGACGTGGCGGCGACCATTGCCGAGCAGCACGCCGTTGGCGGTGAGCTGGGCGTTGTCGCCTTCCAGGCGCACATTCAATTCATGCCGGCTCAGTGCGGCACCCAGTTCCAGATCGATGCGGCGGTACTGGGCATTGCGAGCCAGCACCGCGTCGGTGCGCAGCAGGGTGGTGGCCTTGGCGCTGTCGGCCTGCACGCGGGCGTGCGAAAGCACGGCGTCCTGCGCCAGGTGTACGTGCACCACGGTGTTGCCCAGGTGCGCGGCGTCACCCACATGCAGGTGATGCTCGACCACGCCCAGGCTGGCCCCCGCGCGCAGTTCGATCAGGTGGCGGTGGTGCCAGGCCAGGTCGGTGTCGCCGGCCGCGCTGATGAACACCAGCTGCAGCGGGACCTCGATCTGTGCGCCATCTTCGACGCGGACCAGCACGCCTTCATCGGCCAGCGCGGCGTTGAGGCGGGCAAACACTTCCTCGCTGCGCTCGAAGCGACGGCCGAGGAAGCGCAGGGCTTCTTCACCATCGTGCAGCGCGGCGGACAAGGTCTGCACCTGGACGCCGGCCGGCAGGCCGGTCAGGTCGCTCAGGGCCTGCACCGGGCGGCCGTTGACGAACACCAGCCGCGGCGACGCGATGTCGGCCAGCAGGGCGGCATCCACGCTTGGCCCGGTCAGCGGGGCAGGGCTGAAGCTGCGACGTTCCAACTGGCGCAGCGAGGTGTACTTCCAGGCCTCGCTGCGCGGGCCGGGCAGTCCGGCCTGCAGGGCGGCATCGAGCTCGGCGCGGCGGGCATCGCTGCCACAGAAGCCATTTGCGAGGGAATCGAGCAGCGCGCTCATCAGACCGCTGCCTCCGGCACCACGCGGTTCTTCAGGAAGTCGTAACCATGCGCTTCCAGCTGCAGGGCCAGTTCCGGGCCGCCGCTCTGCACGATCCTTCCGTCAGCCAGCACGTGCACCACGTCCGGCTTGATGTAGTCGAGCAGGCGCTGGTAGTGGGTGATGACCAGGAACGAACGGTCGGGCGAACGCAGTGCGTTGACGCCGTCGGCCACGCTCTTGAGTGCGTCGATGTCCAGGCCCGAGTCGGTTTCGTCCAGAATCGCCAGCTTCGGCTCCAGCACGGCCAGCTGGAAGATCTCATTGCGCTTCTTCTCACCGCCGGAGAAACCTTCGTTGACGCCACGGTGCAGCAGTTCGTCCTTCAGGTGCAGTACGGCCAGCTTCTGGCGCACCAGCTTGAGGAACTGCATGGAGTCCAGTTCGTCCTGGCCGCGCGCCTTGCGCTGTGCGTTGAGCGCGGCGCGCAGGAAGTAGGTGTTGTTCACGCCCGGTATTTCAACCGGGTACTGGAAGGCCAGGAACAGGCCGGCGGCGGCGCGCTCTTCCGGCTCCAGTTCCAGCAGGTCGGCATCGTCGAACTGCACGCTGCCTTCGCTGACCTCGTAGCCATCACGGCCGGCCAGCACGTTGCCCAAGGTGGACTTGCCGGCACCGTTGGGGCCCATGATGGCGTGCACTTCACCCGGCTTCACTTCCAGCGAGAGGCCCTTGAGGATTTCTTTCTCGCCGATGCGGGCGTGGAGGTTATCGATCTTCAACATGTAGACGTATCCGTAATACGGGCCGAAACCCGCGTAGTGCCACGCCATGCGTGGCAAAAGAAGAATGAAACGCGTGTGGCGCGTCCCTTAGCCGACCGACCCTTCCAGCGACACTTCCAGCAGCTTCTTGGCTTCCACCGCGAACTCCATCGGCAGTTCGCGGAACACCTGTTTGCAGAAGCCGTCGACGATCATCGACACCGCGTTTTCCTGGTCGATGCCGCGTGCACGGCAATAGAACAGCTGGTCGTCGGAGATCTTCGAGGTGGTCGCTTCATGCTCCACCGTCGCACTCGGGTTCTTGACCTCGATGTACGGGAAGGTGTGCGCGCCAGAGGTCTTGCCGATGAGCAGCGAGTCGCACTGGGTGTAATTGCGCGCGCCGTCGGCATTGCGGTCCACTTTCACCAGTCCGCGGTAGGTATTCTGGCCACGGCCGGCGCTGATGCCCTTGCTGACGATCTTGCTCTTGGTGCGCTTGCCGATGTGGATCATCTTGGTGCCGGTATCGGCCTGCTGGCGATGATGGGTGAGCGCCACCGAGTGGAACTCGCCCACCGAGTCGTCGCCCAGCAGCACGCACGAGGGATACTTCCAGGTGATCGCCGAACCCGTTTCAACCTGGGTCCAGGTCACCTTGCTGCGTGCACCACGGCATTCGGCGCGCTTGGTGACGAAGTTGTAGATGCCGCCGACGCCGTTCTCGTCGCCCGGGTACCAGTTCTGCACCGTCGAATACTTGATTTCCGCATCTTCCAGCGCGACCAGCTCGACCACGGCAGCGTGCAGCTGGTTCTCATCACGCATCGGCGCGGTGCAGCCTTCCAGGTAGGAAACGTAGGCCTTGTCTTCGCAGATGATCAGGGTGCGCTCGAACTGCCCGGTGTGGCCGGCGTTGATGCGGAAGTAGGTGCTCAGTTCCATCGGGCAGCGCACGCCCTTGGGGATGAACACGAAGCTGCCATCGGAAAACACCGCCGAGTTGAGCGCGGCGAAGTAGTTGTCGCCCACCGGCACCACGCTGCCCAGGTACTGGCGCACCAGTTCCGGGTGCTCCTTGATCGCCTCGGACATCGAGCAGAAGATCACGCCCTTCTCGGCCAGTTCCTTGCGGAAGGTGGTGCCGACGGACACGGAGTCGAACACCGCATCCACGGCGACGCCGGCCAGCTTGGCGCGCTCGTGCAGCGGAACGCCCAGTTTGTCGTAGGTGTCCAGCAGTTCCTTCGGCACTTCATCCAGCGAGGCGTACTTCGGGCCCTTCGGCGCGGAGTAATAGCTGAGCGCCTGCAGATCAATCGCGGCGATCTGCAGCTTGGCCCAGTTCGGCATCGGCATGGTCAGGAAGTGCCGGTAGGCGTCCAGGCGCCACTGGGTCATCCATTCCGGCTCGTCCTTCTTGGCCGACAGGGCACGGATGGTGTCCTCGTCCAGTCCGGGCGGCAGCGAGTCTGATTCGATGTCCGTGATGAAGCCGGCCGAATACTTGCGGCCGAGCTGCTCATGAATCTCGCGGTTGGGGGTGTCGCCGGAGGCAACGGTGTCGATGATTTCGGTGGCCATGGGGGCTGCCTGTGGATCAGGAGACGACATCCGCCGCAATGCGGCGGGAGGCATCTGCAACGGGAATAGGGGGCAGGATCTGGGCCAGGCTGACCTTGCGCAGTGCTTCGGACACCACGTCGTTGATCATCCGCCAGCTGCTGCGTGCGCCGCACTTGAGTTCACGGCCGCACTGGCTGTGGTCGTGCGCGCATTCGGTCAGGCCCAGCGGCCCTTCCATGGCTTCCACCACCTCGAACAGGCTGATCTGGTCGGCCGGACGGGTCAGGCGGTAGCCGCCGCGCACGCCGCGCAGGCCTTCCACCAGCCCGGCCTGGGCCAGGGGCTTGAGCAGCTTGCTGACGGTGGGCGGTTCCAGGCTGGCGTATTCGGCCAGTTCGGTGGCGCTCAGGACATCGCCCGGACGGGCGGCGAGCACGGAAAGCACCACGGTGGCGTAATCAGTGAGCTTGGTGACGCGGAGCATGGGAAGGGTGGGGTTGTAAAGCGGACTGAAATTGTACGCTTTTATGTCCCGGCATCCAACCCATCCTGTTCAGGTGGTGGAAACCATCGGCCGGGCGGGAGAGAATCGTCATTCCCAAATGCAACGGCCAGCCTGATGCCCAAGAAGATCCAAGCCCGCAAGTCCGCCATCCACGGTAACGGTGTGTTCGCCGTTGCGCCGCTGAAGGCCGGCGAGCGGGTCATCCAGTACAAGGGTCTGCTGCGCAGCCACGCCGATGTGGACGCTGATGATACCGGGGATGTGGAAAGCGGTCACACCTTCCTGTTCACCCTGAACGACGACTACGTCATCGATGCCAACTACAAGGGCAACGATGCGCGCTGGCTGAACCACAGCTGCGACCCGAACTGTGAAGCGGTGATCGAGGAAGCCGAAGGAGACAACCGCCGCGAGGACAAGGTGTTCATCGAGGCGCTGCGCGACATCAAACCCGGCGAGGAACTGACCTACAACTACGGCATCGTGCTGGCCGAGCGCCACACCGCCCGCCTGAAGAAGATCTGGGAATGCCGCTGCGGTGCGAAGAAGTGCACCGGGACGATGCTGCAACCGAAGCGGTAGCATCCGACCGTTGGTCGGGTGGCATCCGGGGCGTACCGACCAGCGGTCGGTACCTGCCGGCTCAATTCCCCAGCACGCCCTGCGGTACCAACCCGCCCAGGCTCTGGTTGAACGTCACCACCAGCTTGCCATCGCGCACCTGGGCCGACTGCACTTGCAGCGCGCCCAGCACTGCGGCGACGGTCGGGTCGATCCTGTAGATCGGCTCGCGGCGGGCATAGTCGACCAGGAACGCGTTGAGCAGGCTGCGGGTGTTTGAATCCAGCCGGCCGCCGTTGTTGACCGGGGTGAAGTCATCCACCGATGGCTGGTCCAGGTGGAAGCCCTGGGTCTGCGCGTCGTAGCGCAGGCCGCTGCTCAGTTTCACCTTGCCCAGCGGTGCCGGTGCACCCCCGGCGGTGGCCACGGCGACATCAAAGCCAAGGTCCAGCCGGCTGCCCTGGGGCAGGCTCAACTGCGGGTGGCTCATGGTCATGTTGATCAGGCCGCCCAATGCACTCTGGGTGCGCGGGAAGCTGCCGTCCAGGTATTGCTGGACATCGGCGGCACCCACCGAGAGTTCCTTGCCGGAAATGCTCGGGGCGGCCTGTGCGCCGACGGCGGCAGCGATGAGTGCGGCGCTGGCGGCCAGGCGGAGGAGCAGGGGGCGTAGGGTCATGGCAGCGAGGCAGTAAGTGATGAAGCGCCACGATAGCGCTTCTGGATGAATCCGGGCTTCATGGCAGCCACGCAGGGCGTGGCTCTACGGAAGCAGGTAGAGCCACGCCCTGCGTGGCTGCACGGAACAGTCACCGCAGCACAGGCTGCACCGACGCCCCCACAATCTCCCAGCCACTGCCGTCAGCACGCGGCTGCACCCGGTACCAGCCTTCGTAGAAGAAGGTGTCCGCCGTGGTCACCGCACGTACCCGGAACGGCACTTCGCGCAGGCGCGAGGGTACGGCGGAGTCGCGGGCAACTGGCTGTTCGGTATCCACCCGCAGCGTACGCAGGTCGGGAATGCCGCGCAGCACCTGGTCGTCGGGCCGGGGACCGGCGCTGCCGCCGCTCCAGAACGCATCGGAGGCGGCACGGTCCGGTCGCAACAGCACGTTGATGTAGTTGCGGACAGTGGTGGTTTCGTCCACGGCACCGGGAGCCACCGCGCTCAACACCGCAGGCGCGGCGTGTCCGGCTACGCCAGCGCGGGTATCCGGCACCGGGTTCGCCGCAGCGGAAACATCCTGGGGCGGCGGCCGGTCGTCCGCCGTACGCGCACTTTCCGGCTGGCAGGAACATCCACCCAGCAGCAACGGCAGCAGAAGCAGCACTCGACGCATCACCGACACCGTAGGTAGAGCCGGGCTTGCCCGGCTGGCTGGCGATCACCCATCGCCTGGACCAGCCAACGGCTGGCGCTACCCACGCAGCATACCGTGCTGTCAGCCGCGCTGGATCGCGTCCAGCGCCGCCAGCACTTCGTCCAGCTGCGGCTGCAGTGCGGTCAGCGGGTGTCCAGGTTCGTCCGCATGGCGGCGGGCCAGATCCAGCAGCAGCTGGGTCGCCACCACGGCGGCGGCGCGCTCATCGCCACTCAGCCCGCTCTGGCGGCGTGCGGCTTCCAGCAGGCGCATCCAGTCCTGCTGGGCGCGGTGTTCCAGTTCGATGGTGCAGCGACCGCTGCACTGCAACCCATCTTTTTCGATCGGGGTGACGGTAATGCGGTAGCGCTGGGAAGAGCTGGTCATGGCGGCACGCACGGATGGGGGACATGCCCACCATAGGTGGCGGGGTGCCTGGCTGCGACAGGCGGGGCTGCACGCAGTGTTCCACCCTGTGCGTTTCAGCCGCGGCGCGGTGCTGGGAGAGCGCCGTGGGCCGCGGTTCTGCGGGCAACCGGCAACGGGCACCGGGTTTCGGCAACGCTGTGTTTCGCTACGCAACGCGCGCCGGAAATGAAACGGGACGGCCATGGCCGTCCCGTTCCGGTGTTGCCTGGAAGCGCGCAGATTACAGCGCGGCGTCCTTGAGCTTCTTGAGCGGACGCACCTTCAGCTTGGTGGTGGCCGGCTTGGCGGCGAACCACTGCTCTTCCTTGGTGAACGGGTTGATGCCCTTGCGCTTCGGCTTGGCCGGAACGGCAACGGCCGTGATCTTCAGCAGGCCCGGCAGGGTGAAGCTGCCAGCGCCCTTCTTGTGCACCGAAGAGGCCACTGCGCTTTCCAGCGAGGCCAGCACGGCGCGGACGTCCTTGGCGACAACGCCAGAGGCTTCAGCGATATGTGCAACCAGGCCGGACTTGGTCAGCACTTCCTTGATCGGCTTCGGAGCGGCCGGCTTGGCGGCTGCCTTCGTTGCGACTTTCTTCGCTGCCTTCTTCGGGGCAGCCTTCTTAGCGGTCTTTGCCATGGTTTCCTGTTCCGTAACGGTTGGTTGTTTGGTCGCGCCGAACCCCGTCGGCAAGCGAAATGTAGGGCAAGTCACCTGCGCCGCCAATAGGCAAACGCATAAATTTCAGGTTTTTTTGCATGTGCGGTTACTGCAGTGCATCAGGTCATGCCCTGAAAACAGGGTGGCACGACCCGGGCCGGGTGCGCTAGAGGGGGTTTGGCAGACACGCCGGGCCGACACCGTGCTAACGCGCGACGGTCTACGCTGGCCCGGCCATTCACCCCGCAGAGGACAGATCAAATGGGCATTTCGCGTCACGCCAAAGCACACTGGGAAGGTGACCTGAAGACAGGCAAGGGACAATTGAGCACGCCACAGAGTGGCCTGCTGGACAACACCCGCTATGCCTTCAGCAGCCGTTTCGGCGATGAAAAGGGCACCAATCCGGAAGAACTGATCGCCGCCGCGCACGCCGGCTGCTTCACCATGGCGCTGTCGGCCAAGCTGACCGAAGCCGGTTTTCCGCCGACCACGCTCGACACCGAGGCAAAGGTGGATCTGTCGATGGAGGGCGGTCCGCAGCTCTCGCAGATCAGCCTGTCGGTCAAGGCGGTAGTGCCCGGCATTGACGAGACCCAGTTCCGCGCCGTGGCCGATGATGCCAAGCAGAACTGCCCGGTTTCCAAGGCACTGAGTGCGGTGCCGATCAGCTTGAAGGCCGAGCTGGCCAGCTGATTCATGCGCCCATGCCCCGCAACGCGCCTGGGCACCAACCCGTAGAGCCACGCCCTGCGTGGCTGGGGGCCTGGACCAAAATGGCACAGCCACGCAGGGCGTGGCTCTACGGTTCTACCAATCAATCGTGCCGGTAATCACCGTCTGCACCTGCCCGCCCGACCACACGTCGCCTTCTGCATCGATATGCAGATGCAGGCGCGCATCGTGCCCCACCTCGCGGCCCTGGCTCACCACATAGTCGCGACCCGTTCCGGGCAGTGCGTCGCGGCTGTCCAGCCACGCCGCCAGCACCGCATTGGCCGCACCCGACGCCGCATCCTCGAAGCGCCGGCCATTGCCGACAAAGGCGCGCACCGACAGGTCGAACTGCGCATCCGTGCTGCGCGCATAGGCAAACACGCCCATGCTGCCCGTGCTTTCGGCCAGCTGCGCAATGGCGTCCCAGTCCGGTACCAGGCCTCGCAAGGTCGCTTCATCGGCCAGTTCCACCACCCACCAGCTGCGTCCGCCGTCCATCCGCGCCGGCGGCAGCGCGCCCAGGGTCCAGCCGCGCAACGCCGCCTGAAGCCGCGGGTCGTCAGTGCGGGTCACCTCCGCCACCGCTGCGCGCGGGGTGCGGATGGCGATGCTGCGCTGCGCGCCTTCGCCGCTGATCCGCAGCGGCAGCTGGCCGGCAATCCCATCCTGCACCAGCACTCCGTCTACAGGGGCGGCGAGGCCGGCCTCCAGCACCGCATGCGCGGTGCCGACGCTGGGGTGGCCGGCGAACGGCACTTCCTTCTGCGGGCTGAACATGCGGATCCGGTAGCTGCTGCCCGCGGCCTGCGGGGCGAACACGAAGGTCGTTTCCGGCAGCCGCGTCCAGCGCGCGATGGCCTGCATGCGGGCGTCGTCCAGGCCCTCGGCGTCCAGCACCACCGCCAGCGGGTTGCCGGCACCCGGGTAGGGGGAAAACACATCCAACTGCAGAAAACGACGCGAAGACATGGCGGCCAGGAATGGGTAACGGGCGGGCAGCTTAACAAGTGAGCCGCCGCAGCGCCGCTGGGGCAGGGGCGGTGGCCCAGCAGGGGCCGGGCTTGGCATAGAATCGGAGGTTCGTCCCGGTGTGCCGGGCGAATCCCCTCCATTACCTATATTTCTTTCTCCATGTCAGCTTCCCCCCTTGTCGATCGCTGGATCGTACTGAAGTTCGGCGGCACCTCCGTGTCGCGTCGTCACCGCTGGGATACGATCGGGAAGCTGGCGAAAAAACGTGCGGAAGAAACCGGCGCGCGCGTGCTGGTGGTGGTCTCGGCACTGTCCGGGGTTACCAATGAGCTGACCGCCATTGCCGACGGTGCCGCTGACAGCCGCGCCCGCGTGGATGCGCTGGTGGCCCGTCACCGCGAATTCCTGGTCGAGCTGTCGCTGGATGCCGGCGCGCTGGACGAGCGTCTGAACGCGCTGCAGGGCCTGCTCGACGATCCGCGCGCCGCCGCCCGTCCGTTGGACTGGCAGGCTGAAGTGCTGGGTCAGGGCGAACTGCTGTCCTCGACCCTGGGCGCAGCCTACCTGCGCGCCAGCGGCCTGGATTTTGGCTGGATGGACGCCCGCCAGTGGCTGCAGGCATTGCCGCCGCAGCCCAACCAGAGCGAGTGGTCGCAGCGCCTGTCGGTGAACTGCCAGTGGCGTTCGGATGCCGACTGGGCCGCGCGCTTCCATGCCCAGCCGACCCGCATGCTGATCACCCAGGGCTTCATCTCGCAGCACGCCGATGGTGGTACCGCCATTCTCGGCCGTGGCGGTTCGGATACCTCGGCGGCGTATTTCGGTGCGCTGCTCGGTGCCAGCCGGGTGGAAATCTGGACCGACGTGCCGGGCATGTTCAGTGCCAACCCCAAGGACGTGCCGGATGCGCGCCTGCTGACCCGCCTGGATTATTACGAGGCGCAGGAAATCGCCACCACCGGGGCCAAGGTGCTGCACCCGCGCTCGATCAAGCCGTGCCGCGACGCCGGTGTGCCGATGGCCATCCTCGACACCGAACGCCCGGAGCTGCCGGGCACCAGCATCGACGGCAACGCCGCGCCGGTGCCGGGGGTGAAGGCGATCAGCCGTCGCAACGGCATCGTGCTGGTGTCGATGGAAGGCATCGGCATGTGGCAGCAGGTCGGCTTCCTGGCCGACGTGTTCGGGCTGTTCAAGAAGCACGGCTTGTCGGTGGACCTGATCGGTTCGGCCGAAACCAACGTCACCGTGTCGCTGGACCCGTCCGAAAACCTGGTAAGCACCGACGTGCTGGCCGCGCTGTCGGCCGACCTGTCGCAGATCTGCAAGGTCAAGATCATCGTGCCGTGTGCGGCCATCACCCTGGTCGGGCGCGGCATGCGCTCGCTGCTGCACAAGCTGTCGGACGTGTGGGCCACGTTCGGCCGCGAGCGCGTGCACATGATCTCGCAGTCGTCCAACGACCTGAACCTGACCTTCGTCATCGATGAAGCCGACGCCGACGGCCTGCTGCCGATCCTGCACGCGGAGCTGATCGACAGCGGCGCGATGCCGGTGGAAGAGGGCGAGGTGTTCGGCCCGCGCTGGCGCGAGATCGCCGGCACCATCCGTCCGCGCGAAACCGCCTGGTGGCGCGGCCAGCGCGAGCACCTGCTGCAGCTGGCCCAGGCCGGCACCCCGCGCTATGTGTACAACCTGCCCACGGTGCGCGCCCGCGCCCGCGCGCTGGCGGCGATCAAGCCGATTGACCAGCGCTATTACGCGATCAAGGCCAACAGCCACCCGGCCATTCTGGAAGTGCTGGAGCAGGAAGGCTTCGGTCTGGAATGCGTGTCGCATGGCGAACTGAAGCATGTATTCAACACGCTGCCGGCGCTGTCGCCGCGCCGCGTGCTGTTCACCCCTAGTTTCGCCCCGCGTGGCGAGTACGAAGCAGCGTTCGCGCTGGGCGTGACCGTCACCCTGGACAACGTCGAAGCGCTGCAGCGCTGGCCCGACCTGTTCCGCAACCGCGAACTGTGGCTGCGCGTCGACCTGGGCCGCGGCGAAGGCCACCACGCCAAGGTGCGCACCGGCGGCAAGGATTCCAAGTTCGGCCTGCCGATCGCCCGCGTCGATGAGTTCGTGCGTCTGGCCACCGAGCTGGGCACCCGCGTGGTCGGCCTGCATGCCCACCTGGGCAGTGGCGTGGAAACCGCGCAGCACTGGCGTCTGATGTGCGACGAACTGGCCGGTTTCGCGCGCCGCATCGGCAGCGTGGAAACCATCGACATCGGCGGTGGCCTGCCCATTCCGTACAGTGCCGACGACGAACCGTTCGACCTGGACGCCTGGGCCGTGGGTCTGGCCGAGGTCAAGGCCGTGCACCCGGCGTTCCGCCTGGCGATCGAACCGGGCCGCTATCTGGTGGCTGAAGCCGGCGTGCTGCTGACCACCGCCACCCAGGTGGTGGAGAAGGACGGCATCCGCCGGGTCGGCCTGGATGCGGGCATGAACACGCTGATGCGCCCGGCCCTGTACGACGCCTGGCACGACATCGAGAACCTGAGCCGTCTGGGCGGCTACGCAGAAGCCATGTTCGACGTGGTCGGGCCCATCTGCGAGTCCAGCGATGTATTCGGCAAGCGCCGCCGCCTGCCGGTATCCACCGCGCCGGACGACGTGATGCTGATCGCCGACGCCGGTGCTTACGGCTACGTGATGTCCAACACCTACAACCAGCGTGCGCTGCCGCGCGAGGACGTGATCGATGACACGCCCTGACCGCGCGCTGCACCTTGCCACTGAACGCCTTCGCGCGCCGCCGCGAAAACGCCTCGCCTCACCGGATATGCCATGACTGCTTTCGACAAACACCAGGTTGCCACGTTCCGTTTCGTCCGCTGCGCGCTGGATGAAAACACCGGTGTGGCCCAGCTGGTCTATGCCTTCGACAACGGCCCGGAGCTGGTTGAGACGGTCACCATACCCGGTGCGCCGTTCGCGCTGGACGGGGCCCGGGCGCAGGCGGTGGAGCAGGCTCTGCGCCTGTTGCACCTGTTTGCCGGTGTCAGCTACTACAAGGCGGCGGTGCCCGACGATGTGCGCATCGACAGCTACGCCATCGACGCCGATACCGCCGCGTTGGTGGAAATGGTGTATCTCAATGGCCTGGGCGAATTTGCCTACCGCAACGGCCTGAATCTGCGCGGTCGCTTCCGTTTGCCGGTGCAGGGCGAGGCGGTGGCCGCGCCAGCCGCCGGCCTGCGTGAGCACGCACTGGTCGCCATTGGTGGCGGCAAGGATTCACTGGTCAGCATCGAGGCGCTGCGTGCGCTGGGTATCGAGGAGACGGTCACCTGGATTGGCGGCTCGCAGCTGATCCGCGCCTGTGCCGAGCGCACCGGCCTGCCCACCTTGAACATCGGCCGCGTGCTGGCCCCCGAGCTGTTCGATCTGAATCGCCAGGGCGCGTGGAACGGACATATTCCGGTCACGGCGGTGAACTCGGCGATCATGGCCCTGGCCGCGCTGCTGCAGGGCGTGAACCAGGTCGTGTTCTCCAACGAACGCTCGGCCAGCTATGGCAGCCAGATTCCCGGTACCGGTGAGGTGAACCACCAGTGGTCCAAGGGCTGGGCGTTCGAGCAGGCCTTCGGCGAGCACCTGGAAAAGCACGTGGCCGCGGACCTGCACTACTACTCGCTGCTGCGTCCGCTGTCCGAGCTGGCGGTGGCGCGGCAGTTTGCCAAGAGCGATTTCTACGACGCGCATTTTTCCAGCTGCAACCGCAACTTCCATATCCTGGGCGAGCGTCCGGTGAACCGCTGGTGTGGGGTATGCCCGAAGTGTCACTTCGTGTTCCTGGCGCTGGCTCCGTTCATGCCCAAAACCCGTCTGGTGCGCATCTTCGGTCGTAACCTGCTCGATGACGCCGAACAGGCCGGTGGCTTTGATGCGCTGCTGGAGTTCCAGGACCACAAGCCGTTCGAATGCGTGGGCGAAGGTCGCGAATCGCGCGCGGCCATGGCGACCCTCGCATCGCGTCCGGAGTGGAGCGAAGACGTGCTGGTGAAGCGCTTCATCCAGGAGATCCAGCCGCAGCTGGACGCGGCAGAACTCAAGATTGACCCGTTGCTGGCGCTGGAAGGCGACCATCGTATTCCGGCGGCGATCTGGGAGCGCCTGCGTGCGAATTTCGCAGCTTGACGGCAAGCGGGTTGCGTTATGGGGCTGGGGGCGTGAGGGGCGGGCCGCATTTGCGGTACTGCGGCAGCGTCTGCCGTCCCTGCCGCTGACCCTGTTCTGCCCGGAGGCTGAAGCGGAAACGGCGCGCGCTGAGACCCAGGGCGCGCTGACCGTGCGCAGCGATGTCAGCGGTGAAGCGCTGGCGTCGTTCGAGGTGGTAATCAAGTCGCCCGGCATCAGCCCGTATGGCGAGGCCGCCCAGCAGGCCGCTGCACAGGGCACGCAGTTCATCGGCGGCACCTCGCTGTGGTTTGCCGAGCACGCCGACGCCGATGGCACCGTGCGCGACACCGTGTGCGTGACCGGCACCAAAGGCAAAAGCACCACTACTTCGCTGCTGGCGCACCTGCTGCGTGCCAGTGGTGCGCGCACCGGGCTGGTCGGCAACATCGGCCTGCCGCTGCTGGAAGTGCTGGAACCGCAGCCCGCCCCGCAGTACTGGGCGGTGGAGTTGTCCAGCTACCAGACCGGCGAAGTGGCGCGCAGTGGCGCGCACCCGCAGGTGGCGGTGGTGCTGAACCTGTTCCCGGAGCATCTGGACTGGCATGGCAGCGAAGCGCGTTACATCGCCGACAAGCTGTCACTGGTGACTGAAGCTGCGCCGCGCATCGCCGTGCTCAATGCCGCTGATCCGCATCTGGCTGCGTTGCAGCTGCCGCACAGCGAAGTGGTGTGGTTCAACCAGCCGCAGGGCTGGCACATGCGCGGCGAGTGGGTGTATCGCGGTGAGCAGGCGGTGTTCGATACCGCCAGTACGCCGCTGCCCGGCCGCCACAACCGTGGCAACCTGTGTGCCGTGCTGGCCGCCATCGAGGCGCTGGGGCTGGATGCGGTGGCGCTGGCCCCCGCCGTGCAGAGCTTCCGTCCGCTGCCGAACCGCTTGCAGGTGATCGGCGAGCGCGACGGCCTGCGCTTCGTCAACGATTCGATCAGCACTACCCCGCACGCCAGTCTGGCGGCATTGGAGTGCTTCGCCGGCCAGCGCATCGCGTTGCTGGTGGGCGGGCATGACCGCGGCCTGGACTGGGCCGACTTCATGCAGCACATGGCGCACGACGTGCCGCCGGTGGAGATCGTGACCATGGGGGCCAACGGCCCGCGTATTCACGCCCTGCTGCAACCGCTGGCCGAAGCCGGGCGGTTCGGCCTGCATGCGGCCGGCGATCTGGATGAGGCTGTGCGGATCGCCCGTGATGCGCTGGGCGGGCAGGGCGGGGTGGTGCTGCTGTCGCCCGGTGCGCCGAGCTATGGCGTGTACAAGGACTATGTTGCGCGTGGGCGACATTTTGCCCAGTTGGCCGGATTTGATCCGGACGCGATCACCGCGATTGCCGGGATTGGGGTCGCCTGATCGCAGGCACCGCGCGGACACGCATGGCGTGTCCCTACAGGGGTTTCCGGACCTTTGAATCACAATGCGTTCGTGCCGGATCTGCACGATGCCCGTTCGAGAGACCCGCGCGGGCCGCATCCGGGTAGGGACACGCCATGCGTGTCCACGCGGTGCCTGATTGGGCCGTAGAGCCATGCCCTGCCTGGCTGCGTGAAATCGGGCCTGGTCGAAGCCACGCGTGGCGTGGCTCTACGGGATTTGCGTCATCCCGTGACCGGTCGTGACGTGACCTGCATCCCTTGCGGTTACAGTGCAGCTTTCCCCGAAGGAGCAGGCGCATGAAGCAGCAATGGCAATGGGGTGCGGCACTGGTACTGGGCATGGCGGCCATGCCCTCCTGGGCAGCCATGCAGGCCAAACCGGTCGAATGGCAGCACGACGGCACCACCTTCAGCGGGGTGCTGGTCTACGACGACGAAGACAATGACAAACGCCCCGGCCTGGTGATGGTGCCGAACTGGAAGGGCGTGAACGCCTCGGCCATCGAAAAGGCCAAGAAGCTGGCCGGCGACGACTACGTGGTGCTGGTCGCCGACGTCTACGGCAAAGGCGTGCGCCCGAAGACCGACGCCGAGGCGGGTCCGGTGGCGACCAAGCTGCGTAATGATCGCCCGGTGCTGCGTGCGCGTGCGCTGAAGGCGGTGGAGGTGCTGAAGGAACAGGCCGGCAAGGCCCCGCTGGATGCCAGCCGGATCGGTGCGGTGGGCTTCTGCTTCGGCGGCACCACGGTGCTGGAACTGGCCCGTGCCGGTGCGCCGCTGGCCGGCGTGGTCAGCCTGCACGGCGGGCTGGGCTCACCGCTGCCGGCCAAGGCCGGTGGCACGCATCCCTCGGTGCTGGTACTGAACGGGGCTGACGACAAAAGTGTCACCGCTCAAGACATCAGCGGCTTCGAGCAGGAAATGAACGCGGCCAAGGTGGACTGGGAGTTCACCAATTACAGCGGCGCGGTGCATTGTTTCGCCGAGGCCGATGCGAACAATCCGCCGGGCTGTGCGTATGACGAACGCGCGGCGAAGCGGGCGTGGAAGTCGTTGGACAGCTTCTTCGAAGGGCTCTTCGACAAGCGGTAATTCATTGTCCGGTAGCGCCGGCCGTTGGCCGGCCCAGGCGGTGCGTGGGCCGGCCAACGGCCGGCGCTACCGGAATTCCAACGATGTCGGCATTGGATGGATCGGTTATGCCGTTCCGCAATCAGTGCGAACGCTGCACCGCATACCGCGCCAGCCCGCGCAGGGCGGCCACGGCGTCGTTGTCCGCCAGCCCATCCAGTGCGCGCTCCGCCGCAGCGGCATATTCCTCTGCACGCTGGCGGCTGTAATCCAGCCCGCCGGTGGCGTGAATCGCCGCCAGCACTTCCGGCATGGCCGATGCGTCGCCGTTCTGCACGATCTCGCGCAGGCGCTCACGCGTGGTTTCATCCGAATGCGCCATCGCGTGGATCAGCGGCAGCGTGGCCTTGCCCTCGGCAAGGTCGTCGCCCAGATTCTTTCCCAGCTCGTCGGCATTGGCGGAGTAGTCCAGCACGTCGTCGGCGATCTGGAACGCATAGCCCAGGTGCATGCCGTAGTCGTACAGGGCCTGCTGGGTGGCTTCATCGACGCCGCTGGCCAGCGCGCCCAGGCGGGTGCCGGCGGCGAACAGCACGGCGGTCTTGCGCTCGATCACGCGCAGGTAGGCGGCTTCGTCGGTGTCCGGGTTGTGCACGTGCAGCAGCTGCAGCACTTCGCCTTCGGCGATCCGGTTGGTGGTGTCGGCCAGGATCCGCATCACCGGCATTCGGTCCAGTTCCACCATCAGCTGGAAGCTGCGCGAGTACAGGAAGTCGCCGACCAGCACGCTGGGCGCATTGCCCCACAGCGCATTGGCGGTGCTGCGGCCGCGCCGCAGGCTGGACTCGTCGACCACATCGTCGTGCAGCAGGGTCGAGGTGTGGATGAATTCGATGATCGCCGCCAGCTGATGGTGTTCCGGACCGGCCTGGCCGACCGCGTGCCCGGCCAGCATCACCAGCATCGGGCGCAGGCGTTTGCCACCGGCGGAAATGATGTGGTCGGCAATCTGGTTGATCAGTACGACATCGGAGGACAGGCGGCGGCGGATCAGCGCGTCCACCGCGGCCATGTCAGGCGCGGCGAGGGTCTGGATCTGGGGCAGGCCCAGCGCGGAGCGGGTGTCTTCGATGATGGTCATGCGGTCGTACTTTCAGGCGTAGGCCCGATTATAGGCCGACCCGGCGTGAATACGTATGCAAATGGCACCACCCTGTGGGGGCCGCCGCTAAGCTTGTCGGGCATGATCCGGCACCCCCTGGCGGTGCCTTATGGAAGCCCGGAGGGGGGCTCACGATGACGAACACTCCATGGTGGCGCGGTGCCGTCATCTATCAGATTTACCCGCGCAGCTTCCTGGACGCGAACGGTGACGGCGTGGGCGACCTGCCCGGCATCATCGAGCGCCTGGACTACATCGCCGCGCTGGGCGTGGACGCGATCTGGATTTCGCCGTTCTTCAAATCGCCGATGGCCGATTTCGGCTATGACATTGCCGACTACCGCGATGTGGACCCGCTGTTCGGCAACCTGGACGACTTCGACCGCCTGCTCGCCAAGGCCCACGGCCTGGGCCTGAAGGTGATGATCGACCAGGTGCTCAGCCACACCTCGATCGAGCACGACTGGTTCCGCGAAAGCCGCCAGGACCGCACCAATCCCAAGGCGGACTGGTACGTCTGGGCCGACCCGCGTGAAGACGGCACCGCGCCGAACAACTGGATGTCGCTGTTCGGCGGCGTCGCCTGGCAATGGGAACCGCGCCGCGAGCAGTATTTCCTGCACAACTTCCTGGCCGACCAGCCGGACCTGAACTTCCACAACCCGGACGTCGAACAGGCCACGCTGGACAACGTCCGCTTCTGGCTGGAGCGCGGCGTGGACGGCTTCCGTCTGGACGCGATCAACTTCTGCTACCACGACCGCCAGCTGCGCGATAACCCGCCCAAGCCCGCCGACAAGCGGGTCGGGCGCGGCTTCAGCCCGGATAACCCGTACGCCTATCAGTACCACTACTACAACAACACCCAGCCCGAGAACCTGCCGTTCCTCGGCAAGCTGCGCGCGCTGCTGGACGAGTTCCCCGGTGCGGTCGCCTTGGGCGAGATTTCCTCGGAAGACTCGCTCGCCACCACCGCCGAGTACACCAGCGCCGGCCGCCTGCACATGGGCTACAGCTTCGAGCTGCTGGTGGACGACTACAGCGTGGACTACATCCGCAGCACGGTCTCGCGCCTGGAAGCGGCGATGACCGAAGGCTGGCCGTGCTGGGCGATCTCCAACCACGACGTCGAGCGCGCCGTCACCCGCTGGGGTGGCCATCCGGCCAACCCGCGCCTGGCGCGTATGCTGGTGGGCATGCTGTGCTCGCTGCGTGGCTCGATCTGCCTGTACCAGGGCGAAGAACTCGGTCTGGGCGAAGCGGATGTACCGTTCGAAGCGCTGCAGGATCCCTATGGCATCACCTTCTGGCCCAACTTCAAGGGCCGCGACGGCTGCCGCACGCCGCTGCCGTGGACCGATGCCGAACAGGCCGGCTTCACCACCGGCCAGCCGTGGCTGCCGATCTCCGACGAGCACCGTGCGCGCTCGGTAGCCGGGCAGGAGCACGACCCGCATTCGGTGTTGAACGCCTTCCGTCAGTTCCTGGCGTGGCGGCACACCATGCCGACGCTGTTGTTGGGTGACATCCAGTTCCTGGACAGCGCCGAGCCGGTGTTGATGTTCGAGCGCCGGCACGAAGGCGAGACGTTGTTGCTGGCGTTCAATCTGTCCGGTGAGGCGGTGTCTGCACCGTTGCCTGCCGGGGAGTGGACCGCATTGAACGTACCGGGTCCGGATGCCGGTGGCATCGACGGTGGCCAGGTGGTGTTGCCCGCGCACGCGATGGTGTGCCTGCGGTTGGGGTGATACGCGAAGATTTCCGGTGGTGAATTTTCAAGGGCGAGGCGGAGACCTCGCCCTTTTTTTATGTGTGGTGGGAAGAGCGTCGGTTTCGTTTGTGGGTGACGTCGTTAATGGGCGTTGCGGCGTTCACGGCCGTCGTCTGTCGACCGACGCTACCACCCCAGCCAATCCAGCCATCCCGGTTGTGCCCGTCGCGTAGTGACACGCCATGCGTGTCACCGGAATGCCCGAACGGGGCAACAAAAAACCCGCTGCGATACGCAGCGGGTTTTTTGGTCACGCGATCACACCAGGAATCAGAACTTGTAGTTCACGCCCAGCATGTAGGTGCGGCCCCACTCGACGTACTCCAGCGGGCGGTCCTTCGTGCCTGCATAGGTGCGGTACGGCTCGTTGGTCAGGTTGCTGCCCTGCAGCAGCAGGGTCAGGCCCTTCATCGCGCTGCTGTCGCTGAAGGTGTAGCTGATCTGCGCGTCCGTCACGTTCTCGCCCACCACGTAACGCAGCGTGCGGTTGCCGTTGAAGTTGCCGATCTCACCAATGAAGTCCGAACGACGACGCTGGCTCACGCGCGCTTCAAACCCATTGCGCTCGTAATACGCGGTGAAGTTGTACACGCGCTCGGACAGGCCCGGCAGGCTGATCGGATCGGTACCCACCGACGAGGCGCTTTCCGGATCCATGATCTTGATGTCGCTGTCGTTGAACGTAGCGCTCGCCTGCACGCCGAAGCCACGCAGGGTATCGGTCAGCATGTCCAGCGGGAACGAAGCGGTCAGCTCCAGGCCCTTCAGCGTGCCACCTTCGCCGTTCTGCGGGGCCGAGAACGTACCCGTGGTCAGCAGCGGCGCGGTCATGCCCGGCGGAATCACATAGCTGGCCAGCAGGTTGCTGAAGTCGTAGTCATCCACCGACTGGGTGTAGACGTAGCTCTTCAGGTCCTTGTAGAACACCGCCGCCGCCACGTACGCCTTCTCACCGAAGTACTTTTCGTACGACAGGTCGATCGCGTTGGCACGCCACGGATCCAGCAGCGGGTTGCCGCCGCTGCCGCCCGGCTTGCCGGTGGCCGTGTCCACGCCGAATTCCAGGCCCGCACGCATCTGGTCCACGCGCGGACGCGCCACCTGCTTGGCCACTGCGAAACGCAGGGTCTGCTGGTGCGGGAACATGAAGGCCAGGTTCAAGCTCGGCAGCCAGTCGGTGTAGGTCTTGCCTTCGTCGATCGGCAGCACTTCCTGGCCCACCGGACGCGAACGGTCGAAGTAGTTCGACTGCGAGCTCTGGTCAGTGCGGATCATCTGCACGCCGATGTTGCCGCGCAGGCCCACTTCACCGATATCGGTGTTGATGTTGGCGCGCAGCCACGCGGTGGTGGTCTTTTCCTGCACCACCCACGACTTCGGAATCAGGTAGTCCAGGTTGGTGACCGGGTTGAAGACCATGTAGCGGTCCACCGCCGCCGGCACGTTCCACGCCGGGACGTAGCCGATGCCGGCAAAGCCCAGGTTCACCGGGGAATACTGCAGGTCGCCCGCCACATTGGCGTCGCCCTGGTCACCCAGCAGGATGTTGCCTTCGGCCTGGGTCTTTTCCTTGCGACGGTCGGCGTAGTTCACGCCCACGTCGATGTCCTGGAACCAGGACGACAGCGCCTCCGGCATGTTGAACGTGCCCTGCAGACGTGCGCCCTTCAGGCGGTCTTCCACCTGCGGCACCTTGCCGTAACCCGAGCCGTAGATCGTGTTGGTCAGGTACAGCGCTTCCGGATTGGAATAATCCAGCCCCGGGCGGATCTGCGAGAAGCCGTTCGGGTTGATCGTCAGCCCGATGGTATCCAGCTGCGGCATCGGGGTGAGCTGCAGGTTGTTTTCCAGGTTCAGCTCGTCGCGCGTCGCCTTGGAGTAGTTCACGTCCGCGGTGATCTTGAAGCTGTCGAAGGTCAGCTCGTTGTTCCAGCCGAACGCGTCGATCTTGTCCTTGCGCTTGTTGTACATGCCGCGCACCAGCGGGTACACGCCGCTGGCGGTGCCGCCGGTGAAGCTGCCGTTGCCGTTCACCTGCGGGTTGCTGATCAACAGGCCCGGATCGTAGCCACCGTTGTAGTTGCTGAGGTTGACCTCGAACTGGTTGGCGGTGTCGATCTGCTCGGCTTCGGTGTGGAACGCGTCCAGCGTGCTCGTCCAGGTGTTGGACGGGCGGAACTGGATCGTGGCCATGTAGCCGTCACGCTTGTTGTTGCCGGTACGGCGCAGCGCCTTGATGCCGTCGGAGAAGTACGTGCCTGCAGCCACGCCCGGGCGGTTGCCCTGGTTGGTCTGCTCGGTGGTCCACGGCTCGTACAGGCCGACCTGGTTTTCCTGGATCGGCATGTCGCTGTGGGCGTAGCCCAGCGAGATGCCCCAGGTGTTGTCGGCGAACTGGTCGATGTAGCTGGCGCTGAAGCGGTTGCCGTAGGCATCCACGTTCGCGGCCTTGCCCAGCGAGTTCTTCTGGTAGCGGCCGCTGACCGCGATCACGCGCTCGGCGAACGACAGCGGACGCACGGTCTGCATGTCGATGGTGCCGGAAAGGCCCTGGCCCACCAGTGCCGCGTCCGGGGTCTTGTACACGGTCACACCGTTCACCAGTTCCGACGGGTACTGGTCGAATTCAACGCTGCGGTTGTCGCCGGTGCTGACCACTTCACGCCCGTTGAGCAGGGTGGTGGCGAAGTCCGGGGACAGACCGCGCACGCTGATCACCTGGGCACGACCGGCCACGCGCTGCGCGGCCAGGCCGGGCAGGCGGCCCAGCGATTCGGCAATGCTCACGTCCGGCAGCTTGCCGATGTCTTCGGCGGAAATGGCTTCCACCACCGAGGTCGCGTCCTGCTTGATCGCAATGGCGTTCTCGATGC
>JBCNQC010000035.1:0-34005 GCA_039592995.1 Stenotrophomonas sp.
GGGCGTGAGGATATCGATGTCACCGTACTGCGCAGAATCGGGTCCGTCATGGTCATTCTCCGATCAGGTCAGGGGCGCGGGGCGGCGGGCTGCCGCCCCGCGTTGCAGCAGGTCCGGGGCCGGTGAGAGGGGCCGGCAACAGCTTGAGGGGGCGGACAGTGGCCCGCTTGGCATGCACACCGGGCGGGTCGTGGCAACGTTGTCATGGATTTGACGCCTGAACCGTGCGCCAGCGCAAAGTTCAGGTAACCGGTCGTCGGCGAGCGTCCGGTTGAAGAATTCCCTCTGGTGAAGAGCCCCCTTCTTGTTGAAGGAATCGCAGGAGCGATTCCTAACGTTGCGTAGCAACGGCCCGAAGGGCACCCGCCACGGATGGCGGGTGTAAGGGGGCGCGCCAACGGCGCGGGGTCAAGGTGGAATGCGTGGACCTCACGGGCTGAAGGCCCGTGAGGTTAGAATAGTGGGCCCCGTTCCCAACCACGGTTCCCCGGACATGATGGTCCTCGAGGGCGCATCCGCCCTTTCGCCGTTCCGCCGCGAACGTCTTGAATCCCGCCTGCAGTCCCTGGTCGCCGATCTGCGCATCACCGGTGCCTGGCACGTCTACTTCATCCAGACCGAGGGCGACGCGGCCCCGGACCCGGTGATCCTGAGCCGGATCCTGGAAGCGCAGCCGGAACTGGCCGCGCTGGAAGCGGGCGCGGTCTCGCACTTCGTGGTGCCGCGCCTGGGCACGCTGTCGCCCTGGTCGAGCAAAGCCACTGAACTGGTGCGCGGGGCCGGGCAGCCGATCCGCCGGGTGGAACGCGGCCTGCGCATCGACCTGGCCGGCTGGCCGGCCGACGCCGCCCAGCGCGACGCGGTGATCCGCGTGCTGCATGACCCGATGACCCAGTCGGTGCTGGAAAACACCGACCAGGCTCAGGCGCTGTTCACCGCGCCGGCCCGGGGTGAGCTGGAACGCGTGGCGCTGGACGACCTGGAAGGGGCCAATCGCCGCCTTGGCCTGGCCATGGCCCAGGATGAGATCGACTACCTGCGCCAGCGCTTTGGCGAACTGGGCCGCAAGCCGTCGGACGTGGAACTGATGATGTTCGCGCAGGCGAACTCCGAGCACTGCCGGCACAAGATCTTCAACGCCAGCTGGACCATCGACGGCGCCGAACAGCCGCATTCGCTGTTCCGCATGATCAAGAACACCCACCAGCAGACCCCGCAGCACACGCTCAGCGCCTACAGCGACAATGCCGCCGTGGTCGCCGGTCACCCGGCAGCGCGTTACCGCCCGGACCCGGCCACGGGCGCGTATCGCAGCGAAGCGGTGGTGGATTCGGCGTTCTGCATCAAGGTGGAAACGCATAACCACCCGACCGCGATTGCCCCGTTCCCGGGCGCATCCACCGGTGCCGGTGGCGAAATCCGCGACGAAGGCGCAACCGGCCGCGGGGGCAAGCCCAAGGCCGGCCTGACCGGTTTCTCGGTCTCGCACCTGCGCATTCCGACCCTGCCGCAGCCGTGGGAAGCGCCGCGCGCGCTGAACCCGCGCATGGCCCCTGCGCTGGACATCATGCTGGATGGCCCGCTGGGTGGTGCTGCGTTCAACAACGAATTCGGCCGCCCGAACCTGCTGGGTTACTTCCGCAGCTTCGAGTTGCCTGAAGGCGACGGCCTGACCCGCGCCTATGACAAGCCAATCATGCTCGCCGGTGGCCTGGGCGCGATCGACCGCGTGCAGGTCGAGAAGATCCGCCTGCAGCCCGGCGACGCCGTGATCGTGCTGGGTGGCCCGGCGATGCTGATCGGCCTCGGCGGCGGTGCCGCCAGCTCGGTGGCCTCCGGCGAAAGCGCCGAGGACCTGGACTTTGCCAGCGTGCAGCGTGACAACCCGGAAATGGAGCGTCGCTGCCAGGAAGTGATCGACCGCTGCGTCGCACTGGGCCTGGACAACCCGATCCGCTGGTTCCACGACGTCGGCGCGGGCGGTCTGTCCAACGCCATTCCCGAACTGCTGCACGACTCCGGCGTGGGCGGTGTGATCGACCTGGGCAAGGTGCCCACCGACGATCCCTCGCTGTCGCCGATGCAGCTGTGGTGCAACGAATCGCAGGAACGCTACGTGCTGGGTGTGCCGCAGGACCGTCTGGCCGAGTTCGCCGCGCTGTGCGCGCGCGAGCGCTGCCCGTTCGCGGCGGTCGGTGTGGCTACCGCTGAAGAACGTCTGGTGGTGGCCTACGGCGCGACCGTCGGCAACATTCCCGCCGACGCCCCGATCGACCTGCCGATGGACGTGCTGTTCGGCAAGCCGCCGAAGATGCACCGCGACACCGCGCACCCGCCGGCCCCGAAGTGGCCGGCGCTGAAGACCGGTGGCCTGGATCTGCACGAAGCCGGCCTGCGCGTGCTGGCGCACCCGTCGGTGGCGTCGAAGAACTTCCTGGTCACCATCGGTGACCGCAGCGTCGGTGGCCTCACCGCGCGCGAACAGATGATCGGCCCGTGGCAGCTGCCCATGGCCGACGTCGCCATCACCCTGGCCGGGTTCGACACCGTGGCCGGCGAAGCCATGGCAATAGGCGAACGCACCCCGCTGGCCCTGCTGGATGCCGCCGCGTCGGCGCGCATGGCGGTGGGCGAAGCCATCACCAACCTGTGCGCTGCTCCGGTCGACGAACTGGAAACGGTGAAGCTTTCGGCCAACTGGATGGCCGCCGCTGGCCACGCCGGCGAAGACGCGCTGCTGTATGACGCGGTGCGCGCGGTCGGCATGGAGCTGTGCCCGCAGCTGGACCTGAGCATTCCGGTCGGCAAGGACTCGCTGTCCATGCAGGCCCAGTGGCACGACCAGGGCGAAGCGCACAAGTCGGTGTCGCCGGTGTCGCTGGTGATCTCGGCCTTTGCGCCGGTTGCCGATGCCAGCACCCAGCTGACCCCGCTGCTGGACCGCGAGACCGACAGCGAGCTGTGGCTGATCGGCCTGGGTGCCGGCAAGCAGCGCCTGGGCGGCTCCATCCTGGCCCAGGTGCATGCAGACCACAGCGCGCTGCCGGCATTTGCCGGTGCCGTCCCGGACCTGGACGACCCGCAGCGCCTGCGTGCGTTCTTCGAGCTGATCCGCGACGCGCGTCAGGCTGGCCTGTTGCTGGCCTACCACGACCGCAGCGACGGCGGCGCGTTTGCCGCGCTGTGCGAAATGGCCTTTGCCTCGCGCCAGGGCCTGGATATCGCGCTGGATGCGTGGGGCGATGATCCGTTCCGCAGCCTGTTCAACGAAGAGCTCGGTGCGGTGGTGCAGATCGCCCGCGAAGACCGTGCCGCGTTCGCCGACCTGGTCGAGCGCCATGCGCTCACCGAATGCGCACAGCGTATTGCCAAGCCGACCACCGCCCCGGTAGTCCGCGTCTCGCTGCAGGGCGAAAACCTCGCCGAATGGCGCTGGGAAGCGCTGTTTGATGCGTGGTGGTCGGTCACCCACGCCATGCAGAAGCTGCGTGACAATCCGGAAGCAGCAGATGAAGAACGCGCCGTTGCACGCAACTTCAACGCGCCGGGTCTGAAGCCGAAGCTCAGCTTCGACCTCAACGAAGATGTGGCAGCGCCGTTCATCAACACCGGCGCGCGCCCGCGTGTGGCCGTGCTGCGCGAGCAGGGCGTCAATGGCCAGATCGAAATGGCCAGCATCTTCGAGCGCTCGGGCTTCACCGCCTACGACGTGCACATGAGCGACCTGATCGAAGGCCGCGTGGACCTGGCCGACTTCACCGGTCTGGCCGCCTGCGGCGGCTTCAGCTACGGCGACGTGCTGGGCGCGGGCCGCGGCTGGGCCACCTCGGTGCTGGAGCGCAGCGCGCTGCGCGATGCGTTCGCGGCATTCTTCGCCCGCGAAGACAGCTTCGCGCTGGGCGTGTGCAACGGCTGCCAGATGCTGAGCCAGCTCAAGGACATCATTCCTGGTGCCGAACACTGGCCGCAGTTCCGCCGCAACGCCAGCGAGCAGTTCGAAGCCCGCACCGCGCTGCTGGAAGTGGTGGAATCGCCGTCGATCCTGCTGCGTGGCATGGCCGGTTCACGCATCCCGGTGGCGGTGGCGCACGGTGAGGGCCGCGCGGTGTTCGCCAGCCCGGTCGACCAGGCTGCGGCTCGGGTGTCGCTGCGCTATGTGGATGGCGACGGCAACGTGGCCAGCCAGTACCCGCTGAATCCGAATGGTTCCCCGGACGGCATCACCGGCCTGACCAGCACCGACGGTCGCGTCACCATCATGATGCCGCACCCGGAACGCACCCCGCGTGCGCTCAACCTGAGCTGGCACCCGGCCGACTGGAAGGGCGATTCCCCGTGGCTGCGCATGTTCCGCAATGCGCGGGTGTGGGTGGGCTGAGGCACTGCCCCAGAGATGAAAAGAACCGCCGGTCACCCGGCGGTTTTTTTGTAGTGACGCGCCATGCGCGTCAGCTCCGGGCTCCGACACCATGAACGCCTGGACTGGCGTCATCCATGGCCCATCACGCGTTGCGCGATGACGAGCTGCGACCGGCACAGGAGACGTGCTTCATGTGTTGGTTGGCGTGGGACTGCGTTCCCTCGTGTTCCTGAGAACAAGGTAAGCGTGGCTGTCCGTGGCAAATCCAAGCGCGTTCTTCACCACCAGCACGTTCATCCCGCTTTCCACGAGGGGTTTTCCGATCTCCTTGGCGGCGACGATGGTGAAGTTCTCATAGGCCTCCGAGCCCAGTGGGATGCCAAACCTGAGTGCTGCTTCCTTGCAGGTGATCCCCTGTGTTCGTACTGCCTCCAGTGCGCCCTGACGCGCAGGAGGATGGGGTGAATCGCGCGTTTCGACGACGACCTCGGTGGGAGGTATGGCCTCCACCAGCGTGGATGCGGAAGAGCGGGATTCACCGTTCAGCGTGTCCAGGTTTGTCTGCGCTGCATTCTCACGTGCCATCTTCAACAGCGTTGCAAGATTGGGCATGGAACGTCTGGGAATGCTGAAGCCGAAAACGTTCATCAGCTGGTCCGGCAGCAAGCGCGCGTTTTCTCTGCTCACCTCAAGGCGATCGTGCAGCGAGCCCTTATTGAATGAGAGTTCTGGTTGGCTCCTGGGCGCTGAAGAGGCAGAGGGACGCGACCACGCGTCAGGCAGCCCGATCTCGTTGATCGAGGACGGCCCCCGGTCGGAATGTTGCCTGCCCGCACCGGTTGCTTTCGGAGCGGGTACGACGTGTGGCGTCGTGGCCGCAGGCTTCGAAAGCATGTTCCAGCGCAGCGCCAGATAGGCGGGGTGGTCACGCGGGATGCCCAAGGCCATGGCTACGGCTTCCAGATCGGCTCCGGGATAGTCATCTGGATCCACGTACATCGCCACGTGCTTCATCAGGCGTGTGACGTCCTCTGCGGAATCGGCGACGTGAAATACCCGCGCCGCAGTCATGCAGTCAATGCCACGTTCCTTCACCGCCAGCGCCGCCTCGTCGCGCATTCTGTCGCGCAGCTCCCTGTACGCAGCACTCGTTGACGCATAGCCAAATTGCGCTGCAACCTGACGATAGTCCGTACCATTGCTGACCAGGTTCAATGCGTCATACGACGGGAAATGCGCATTCCGGACGGGCGGCGTGTGAAAGGGGGCGACTGCGGCAACGTTGCTCGATCCCGCGACATCAATGGCTCCCTGCTGTGACTGTACAGAGAATGCAGGTTCGGCGTTGCGTACTTCCAGCGGAGGCGTGGGTGCGGCGTGGGTGCCCTCGCTGGTTGCCGTAGAGGCCGGCAGATGCGAGGTTGGACGGACGGCCCGAGGCTGCGTTGAGGTCACGAGATCCGGGAGAGGCGCAGGGGTCTGACGGGAAGACGGCGCAAGTGGCGGCACATCGTCGTTTCTGACCGACCACGGCCGCTCGCGGTTCATTTCGAACTGCGCCATGCTCATCTGGAGCGCGGCCAAGGCTGCAGGCCTGGACGGCGCGTTCTGCCCGAATGCCTGCTGACCGTTCGTCACCCGCTCCAGCCGTGCTGCAGACTCGAGGAGGGGGGATTGGACCTGCCTGGCGGCCGGTTGGGCCTGCGGGGTTATCGGGTGCTGGGAAGACGCAGAGGGGGGGATACGATCTGCCATGGAAGTCTGCCATCAAAAGGGCGCGCGATCATATACGCGGCCAGTGCGCTTCACTTCCAGATATACATCCTGTCACCGCGGTGGCGGGCCGGGCACCAGGCGGGCCTGCCACAGATCCGCGCGATCGGCCTGGTAGCGTCGGTCGACAGACGACGGCACTGAAACCGCCAACATCCTTTAACGCCAGGACTTCAATCGAAGAAGAAGGGCCAGCGCACCGCCGGCCCCCACGCACTACGCGCCCAGGCCGCCGCCCACTGCGTCCAGGTGACGCGCCTCGACCCTGTTCGCCAGCGCCTTGTACGCGTCGCCGCCTTGCCAGATGCCGTACTTGCCTGCGATTTCCCGTGCGGACATTCCTTGCCCGATGGCCCAGGCGACCCGGGGTTCATTGAGGATCCCCTTCCCCATTTCATCCATTTTCGCAAGGAACGCATTGGGGGCGTGGGCGGTTGCTATGCGTTCGGGCGGCACCACCTGCGTCGACCGGTCCTGGTTGCTGATCGACGTCGGGGAGATGGCAGGAGACGGGGTGTCTTGTGATTCCGGTGTGGGGTGGCGGGGTGAATGCGTGATCGGCGGCGGTGCAGCCACGGCAAAGGTGGTCATGTTGTGTTTGTGGTTGAGTGAGGGGGCACGAACCGTAGTGTTCGGACGCGCTGGGCGCTTTAAGAAACGTTGCATTGCGGCAGCGCGGCGCGGTCTGTGCGGACTGACGGTTTGCGGTGCCGTTGTTGATTTCGCTGCGTTACCGGACGTTGATCCGGAACGTGCCGACGTCTGTCGACCGACGCTACCAGGTCGATTCCCAAGGTATGCCGCCAGCATGCGCGTTTGGTGTCCGCGACCTCGCCCCGCGACCTCAACCGCCGGCTGGGTAACGTCGGTCTCCACGACCCGATCCGCGCATTTACCTCTCTTGGGCATGCCGCATCGCGCAATGCAGCTCGTGCGCAGCGTTAGCGACGCCAGCGTATGGATTGGCCGCCGCCGTCATCTGATTTCAGTGAAGGCATCGTGAAATTTCCGCGCGCCGTTGCAGCGCGATTCAATGTTCACCAATGAGTTACATCGCGTTTCACACCCACGATCGCGTGATGACAAATGCTCACATGTAGCTAACAAATCCATCGTATGAATAGTCAAATGTGTGACGCATCTCGCGTTAGAACAATTTCCGCCGTCAAAGTCTTGACGTTCTCAAAACCCTGCGTTAACACTGAGTTCTCAGTTTGCATGTGTTCAGTTCGGAAGTAACCGCAGGGATGGCGAGTTCTCTGTTCGTCTAATGCGCCGAGCGCGCGCCATCTGCAACAACGCAGTAAATCAAGCGAAAAACGCCCTCAGGGGACGTTGGGCCACGCGGCCTGGCGTTGGCGTCGCTTTGCCTAAAACCAGCCAACCAGGAGTCGCATCGATGAATCGGATTTATCGCAAGGTCTGGAACAAAGCACTGGGGCAGATGGTCGTTGCCTCTGAGTTGGCCAGCAGCCAGTCACCCGGCGTGGTCATTGACCAGCGACGATCCGATGGCGCGCGTAGCAGCGCGGTGCTCAGCGCAGCCATTGCGTTGACGCTTGGGGTCGGGCTGGCCGGCGCAGCGCCGCAGGCGCGCGCCCAGGCGGTCGAAATTGGCGGCAACGCCAACTGCGTGGTGCTCAACAGCAACGTGATCGACAGCTGCCTGGTGGATGGCAATGCCACCGCCTCAGGTGCCAATGCGGTCGCCATCGGCAGCAACAGCACGGCTTCGGCGGCCAACAGTGTGGCCCTGGGTGCGGGTTCCAAGGCCACTCGCGCCAACTCGGTGTCGGTCGGTGATGCCGGCAAGGAACGGCAGGTGACCAACGTCGCCGCCGGTACTGCGGCCACCGATGCGGTGAACAAGTCGCAGCTGGACAAGGTGGCGGCGACCGCTGAAAGCGCGACCCGCTACTTCAAGGCCGATGGCGAAAACAACAACAGCGATGCAGCCAGCATCGAGGGCGAAGGTGCATTGGCTGCCGGTGCAAGCGCCAGCGCCGAGGGCAACGGTGCCATCGCAGTGGGCAGCCGCAGTCAGGCGCTGGCCAATTCGACCACTGCGGTCGGTACCGACGCCATTGCGGCGGGGCTGGGCGGCAGCGCCTTTGGGCACACCAGCCTGGCGCTGGGCGATGCCAGCACCGCCGTGGGCCAGAGTGCCATCGCCATCGGCCTGGGCGACGTTGCACTCGGTGCATCCTCGTTCGCCGCCAGCGAAAACGGCGCGGCCACCGCGATTGGTGGTCTTGCCGAAGCCAGCGCAGACGGCGCAACCGCAGTCGGCGGCGGCGCACTCGCCATCGGTGCCGGCAGCACCTCGCTGGGTCGCGGCGCAGGCAGCGGCGGCGAAGCGTCGATTGCGGTGGGTGCCTTCAGCACCGCCGTGGCCGATTTCAGCGCCGCGCTGGGCTCCAATTCCGCTGCGGTTGCGGTGGGGAGCGTTGCGTTGGGCGCAGGCTCCTACGCCGATCGCGTGGATACCGTTTCGGTAGGCAACAACAACGGCCTGCAGCGCCAGATCACCCACGTCGCCGACGGCACCGAAGCCAACGATGCCGTGAACAAATCGCAGCTGGACGCGGTTGGCGCAGTTGCTGACAGCACCGCGAAGTATTTCCAGGCCACCGGCAGCGCGGACAGCGACGCCGGTGCGCTGGCTGACGGCGACAACGCCACCGCCATCGGCGAAGCCAGCACTGCGCTCGGCAATGGCACCACCGCGCTGGGCAGTGGCGCAGTCGCAGTGGCGCAGAATGCCACCGCGGTCGGCAACAACGCATTGGCCAGTGGCCAGAACAGTGCGGCCTTCGGCAACAACGCACAGGCCGCGGGCCCAGGCAGCGTGGCCGTGGGCGGTGCCGCCGTCGACGAAGAAGGCAACCCGCTGATCACCAATGGCGGTGTGCCGGTCGATACCGGTGCCACCAGCGCGGGCGTCGGCGGCACGGCCGTCGGTGCCAGTGCGGAAGCCTCCGGCTTTGCGGCCTCTTCGTACGGCGTAGGCGCGTACGCTGCCGGTGCACAGGCCTCCGCATTCGGTGCAGTGGCCAACGCTACCGGCGATTACGCCACCGCAGTGGGCACGCAGACCGCCGCCACCGGCACCAGCAGCACTGCGGTTGGCGGTCCGGTGGATCTGATTCCGGGGTTGGGTTTCTTCGTGCAGACCCAGGCCACCGGCGAAGCCGCAACGGCCGTGGGTGCCGGCGCGATTGCCAGCGGCGACTACGCCGTGGCCAACGGCACGCTCAGCGAAGCTTCCGGCATTGAAGCCACCGCACTGGGTTACTTCGCCTACGCACCTGGCGACGGTGCGTCCGCACTCGGCGCGGAAAGCTGGGCCAGCGGTGATCTGAGCACCGCAGTGGGCTTCTACAGCACCGCGCGGGGTGCCAACAGCGTCGCTCTTGGCGCGAACTCCACCGCCGTGCGTGACAACACCGTATCAGTGGGCGACGTCGGCAGCGAACGTCAGATCACGAACGTAGCGGCCGGCACTGAAGCGACAGACGCGGTGAACAAGGCACAGCTGGATGCGGTGGCCGATACCGCCGACACCACGGCGCTGCGCTTCAAGGCCAACGCATCGGCCGACAGCGACGTCGGCGCGTTCGCTGACGGCGATGGTGCACTGGCCGCCGGTGAAGCAAGCAACGCGCTCGGCGCAGGTGCCGCAGCGGTCGGCAATGGCGCGACGGCTGCCGGCGACAGCACCGTGGCCGTGGGCCAGAATGCGACCGCCAACGGCAATGGCAGCGTGGCCATCGGTGGCCAGGGCCAGGCCTATGACCAGTACAACCAACCCATCGTCGACGGCGACGGCAATGCCGTGCTGATCGGTACCACCGCCGCGCAGGACGCGGTGGCTGTCGGTGCAGGCGCACAGGCCACTGGCGCACTCAGCAACGCCTTCGGCAGCGGCGCGCAGGCCACCGGCGGCAACAGCCTGGCGCAGGGCTACAAGGCACGGGCCACGGGCGATTACAGCATCGCGCAGGGCGACAACGCCTGGGCCAGCGGCGTTGAAAGCACTGCCACCGGTGCCTACGCGTGGGCCACTGCGGAAAGCGCCACGGCCTTCGGTGCCAGTGCGTGGGCGACCGAAGCCAACGCTACGGCGCTCGGTTACGCCGCGTGGGCGGATGGCGCAGGTGCGACCTCGGTCGGCTACAACAGCTGGGCACGCGGCACCAGTTCCACTGCGGTGGGCCGTGGTGCCTTTGCCTACGCCAACAACAGCGTGGCGCTGGGCTACCAGGCGCTGGGCAACAGCATCAACAGCATCGCCATCGGCACCAATGTAGTCGCCGGCGGCGAAAGCGCGATCGGCATCGGCGCGGGCAGCAACGCCAGTGCATCCAATGCGGTGGCGCTGGGTGCCGGTTCCACGGCGGACCGTGCGTATACGGTGTCGGTCGGCAACGATGACCAGCAGCGCCAGATCACCCAGGTCGCTGCCGGTACCGAGGGCACCGATGCGGTCAATGTGGATCAGCTGACCGCTGCCACCGACAAGTTCCAGGCAACGGGTGACGGCGTGGCCGTGGCCGGCGGCGAAGACAGCGTGGCCGCCGGCTCCAATGCGGCGACCGATGGCGACTATGCCACCGCAGTGGGCTCGAGCAGCTTTGCCAGTGGCACGGGTGCGTCGGCGGTGGGCAGCGGGGCGTTCGCACTGGATGCCGGTGCCACCGCGGTCGGCCTGAATGCGCTGGCCAGTGCTGCGAATGCGTCGGCAGTGGGGGCCAACGCACAGGCCACCGGCGAGTACGCCACTGCCAATGGTGCAGAAAGCGAGGCATCGGGTGAGCAGAGCACCGCCGTCGGCGCGGCGAGTGTGGCATCTGGTGCAGGCAGCCTGGCGGGCGGCACGCTCTCGGAGGCCTCCGGCGAAGAAGCGGTCGCGCTCGGCTACTACACCGAAGCCAGTGGCCGCGGTGCGACCGCGGTCGGCAGCGAAAGCGTGGCCTCGGGCACGCTCTCGGCCAGCTATGGTTTCAATGCACAGGCCGCCGGCAACTACAGCACCGCCATTGGCGGTTACGCGGTCGCATCCGCGTTCAACGCCACGGCGCTGGGCAACTTCGCTGAAGCCAGCGGTTCCAACAGCGTCGCGCTCGGCGGTGACGCGGTGGCCTCGGGTGCCTACAGCACCGCCACCGGCCAGAACGCGCTGGCCAGCGGCATCAACAGCGTGGCCGTTGGCGGTGCGCTGTTCGGCCTGCTGCCCACCGAAGCCTCGGGCAACTACTCCACCGCCGTCGGCGGTGGTGCGTGGTCGCCGGGTCTGAACAGCACCGCGCTGGGCAATGCGGCAACGTCTGAAGGCGTGAACAGCGTCGCCCTGGGTGCTGATTCAATTGCCGACCGCGACGACAGCGTGTCGGTTGGCAGCGCCGGCAGCGAGCGTCAGATCACCAACGTCGCCGCTGGCAGCGAAGGCACCGATGCGGTGAACCTCAACCAGCTCAATGCAGTGGCCGATGCTGCGGCCGCTACCAGCAAGTATTTCCAGGCCAGTGGCAGCGATGCCAGCGACGCCGGTGCCTATGTCGACGGTGACAACGCATTGGCGGCGGGTGAAGCGGCCAGCGCGATTGGCGACGGAGCCACCGCGCTTGGCAGCGGTGCCAATGCGCTGGCGACCAACGCCACCGCCGTCGGCACGGATGCACTGGCTGCAGGCGAGGGCGCATCGGCACTGGGCACCAATGCCCAGGCCACCGGCGAAGACAGCGTCGCGGTCGGTAGCGGTGCCTCCGCCTCGGAAATCGGGGCCAGTGCCACCGGTGCCGGTGCCGCCGCCAGCGGTGCCTACAGCACCGCCAACGGAAGCGAGTCGGTTGCGTCCGGCCAGCAGGCCATCGCCAGCGGCTTCCGCAGCACCGCCTCGGAAGCAGGCAGCTCGGCCTTCGGCAGCTACAGCGAAGCCACCGGCGAACTGTCCACTGCACTCGGCTATGGTTCGGTTGCGTCGAACGTGTACAGCACTGCGGTTGGCGCAGCGGCCACCGCCACCGGCGCCAGCGCGGTCGCCGTGGGTGAGTTCAGTGAAGCCACCGGCGATGAAAGCGTCGCCATCGGCGGCAGCACCTTCTTCGGTTTCATTCCGGCGCGCGCGTCGGGCACCGGTGCGTCGGCCTTCGGCGCCGGTGCCTGGGCCACCGACGACTACACCACGGCGCTGGGCTGGAACGCGTGGGCCGATGCGGTGGGTGCGACTGCGGTCGGTGAAAGCGCCACTGCCAACGGCCTCAACAGCGTCGCGCTGGGTGCCGGTTCGCGTGCGGACCGTGACAACAGCGTCTCGGTCGGTACGGCCACCTCGCAGCGCCAGATCACCAATGTCGCCGCCGGTACCGAAGGCACTGACGCGGTGAACCTGGATCAGCTCAACGAGGTCGCAGACGTCGCTGAAAACACCAGCCGGTTCTTCCAGGCCAGTGGCAGCGGCGAAGGCAACGACGTCGGCAGCTTCGTCGACGGAGCCTACGCCACCGCCGCCGGTGAAGCGTCGAATGCCTTCGGCACCGGTGCGTCGGCCTATGGCAGTGGTTCGCTGGCCAGCGGCCGTAACGCGTCGGCCTCGGGCTACAACGCGTCGGCCACCGCGGATTCGGCCACCGCCGTGGGCGGCACGCTGTACTACGAAGATGCCAACGGCAACGTGCTGCTCGACCGCGCCACCAGTGCCAGCGGCACCGGCGCGACCGCGCTGGGTGCCGGTGCGCAGGCTGACGGGGTGTTCAGCACCGCCAGCGGTGCCAACGCCACGTCGTCCGGTCTGCAGTCCTCGGCGGTCGGTTACAGCGCCGAAGCCGGCAGCGACTACAGCACCGCCGTCGGTGCGTTCAGCGCCGCCACCGGCGTGCGTACCACTGCACTGGGCTATGGCGCGGAAGCCAGCGGCGATTACGCCTCGGCGTTTGGCTGGGGCAGCACCGCATCGGGTGCGTACGGCATCGCGGTCGGCCACAGTGCACAGGCCAGCGGAGCCAACAGCTTCGCCGGCGGTGCCAGTGCATGGGCCACTGCGGCGCAGACCACGGCGGTCGGCCAGCTGGCCTGGGCGACCTCGGCCGGCTCCACCGCGATCGGCCAGGACAGCTATGCCTACAGTGGCATCAACGCCACCGCACTGGGCAAGAGCGCCTGGGCCAGCGGCACCGGCAGCGTCTCCCTGGGTGCTGGTTCGCGTGCCACCGAAGCCAACGTGGTCTCGGTGGGCGGCGGCAACGGCACCACGGGTCCGGCCACGCGCCGCATCACCAACGTCGGCGCGGCGACCAACGCCACCGATGCGGTGAACAAGGCACAGCTTGACAGCGTCGCCGCCACCGCAGATGCGGCCACCCGGTACTTCAAGGCCAGTGGCAGTGGCGTGGCCACCGCCAGCGGCACCGACGCACTGGCCGGCGGTTCGGCGGCCACCGCCAGTGGCAACCGCAGCACGGCGCTGGGCACCACCGCAACGGCGTCGGCCACCGGGGCCACCGCCGTGGGCGCGGATGCCTCCGCTCGCGGTGACAACAGCACCGTGGTCGGTCGCCTGGCCTCCACCAATGCCACCAACGCGGTCGCGGTTGGCAACGGTGCGTTCGTCAGCAATGGGGCCAACAGCGTGGCGATCGGCTCGGCCTCGGGTGTCTCCGGTGCGAACTCGGTGGCGCTGGGCTCCGGCTCGCGCGCGGTGGAAGCCAATGTGGTCTCGGTCGGTGGCGGCAACGGCACCGACGGTCCGGCCACCCGCCGCATCATCAATGTCGCTGCCGGTCGCATTGCCGCCGGCAGCACCGATGCGGTCACCGGTGGCCAGCTCAACACCACCAACCAGCGCGTGACCTCGGTGGAAACCCGCGTGGGTGACATCGACGACCGCATCGGGTCGGTGGAAACCAGCACCGCCAACGCACTGAGCTATGACAACAGCAGCCGTGACACGGTCACCTTGTCGGGCCTGCAGGGCACCACCGTCGACAACGTCGCGGCCGGTTCCATCGCCAGCGGCAGCCGCCAGGCGGTCAACGGCGGCCAGCTGTTCCAGGCACTGACCGACACTGCCAGCTTCCTTGGTGGCGGGGCCAGCGTCGGCATGCAGGGCCTGTTCGTGGCCCCCAACTACGTGATCCAGGGCAGCAGCTACAGCAATGTGGGTGATGCACTGGGTGCGCTGGATGCCAAGGTCACCGAGATCGACCAGCGCACCGCTGGCGGCGGCAGCAACGCACGGGCACGCACCGCCTCGGTTTCGACCGCCAGCCTTGCCGCCGCACCGGAAGCAGCGGTTGCCGCCGCCCCGGCTGCGGTCGACGTGTCCGCTGCGGCGGCGGTGCAGGGTACGCCGACGGTGGCCAGCGTTGGCACCGCGCAGCCGGCTGTCGTCGCCGCACCGACCGCTGTGAATGCAGTGGCGATGGGCGAAGGTGCCGTGGCCAGCGGTGCCTCGGCCACGGCAATCGGGCAGGGCGCATCGGCCACCGCCGCCAACTCGGTGGCACTGGGCCAGGGCTCGGTGGCTGACCGCGCCAACGCGGTGTCGGTGGGCAGTGCCGGCAACGAGCGCCAGGTGACCAACGTGGCGGCCGGCTATGCGGCCACCGACGCCGTCAACAAGGGCCAGCTGGACAGTGGCCTGGCCACTGCCAACAGCTACACCGACCAGCGCTTCAGTGCCATGGCCGACAACTTCGACATCTACAAGGGCGAAATCGATGAGCGCCTGCGTCACCAGGACCGCCGCATCGACCGCCAGGGTGCGATGAACGCGGCCATGTTGAACATGGCCACCAGCGCCGCCGGCGTGCGCACACAGAACCGCGTCGGTGTCGGTGTTGGTTTCCAGAGCGGCGAATCGGCACTGTCGCTGGGATATCAGCGCGCCATCAGCGAACGCGCCACCGTCACCTTCGGCGGTGCCTTCAGCAGCGATGACAGCTCGGTGGGCGTGGGTGCCGGCTTCGGCTGGTGACCCCACGGAAAGATCGCAGCGGGGCTGCGTGCCCCGCTGCATGCAATGCAGGGCCTGAGGGGGCGGGTCACCGGAACCCTGGCCAGGGCCGGCCGGGGTTTTCGCAGGGAGTGTTTGGCCTGAACCGTCGTTTGATCCATGACCTTGAAGAGGATTTCAACGTGACCAAGAAGCAGAACCTTCGCATCAACGTGCTGGCCGCCGCCGTGCTGTCGCTGTCGGTCGGTGCCACCAGCGCCTATGCCGCCGGTTTACCGGTCAAGGAACCCACGCGCCAGTCCACTACTGCCCAACAGGGTTCCGAACGCATCATCGTCAAGTACCGCACCGGTGCGGCGACCACCACGTCGGCCAAGCTGGCCACGGTCACCTCGGCGGTCTCGCGCGCCAGCCTCGGCAACGCCAACGCGCGTTCGGCAGCTGCCTCGCCGCAGCATCTGCGTCGCCTCGGCACCGGTGCAGATGTGATCCGCCTGCAGGGCAAGCTCAGCCAGGCCGACCTGCAGAAGGTGCTGAAGGAACTCCAGGCCGACCCGCAGGTCCAATACGCGGTGGCCGACGTCAAGCTGCAGCGTGCCGACCTGCGCGCCAAGGAAACCCCGCAGCTGGTGCCGAATGATCCGTACTATGCGCAGTACCAGTGGCACTTCAGCAGCCCCACCGGCGGCGTGAATGCACCGGCGGCGTGGGACGTGGCACAGGGCGAAGGCGTGGTGGTGGCGGTGCTGGACACCGGCATCCTGCCGCAGCACCCGGACTTCGCGCCCGGCACGCTGCTGGAAGGCTACGACTTCATCAGCGACGCGGAAACCTCGCGCCGCCCGACCGATGAGCGCGTGCCGGGCGCACTCGATTACGGTGACTGGGTCGAAAACGACGGCGAGTGTGGCACCGGCTCGGTGGCCGAGGACAGCTCCTGGCACGGCACCCATGTCTCCGGCACCGTGGCCGAAGCAACCAACAATGCACTCGGCATGGCTGGCCTGGCCTACAAGGCCAAGGTGTTGCCGGTGCGCGTGCTCGGCAAGTGCGGTGGCTATCTGGCCGACATTGCCGACGCGATCACCTGGGCGTCTGGCGGCACCGTGGCCGGTGTTCCGGCCAACGCGAACCCGGCCGAAGTGATCAACATGAGCCTGGGCGGCGGTGGTTCGTGTGACCCGGCCTATCAGGACGCGATCAATGGCGCGGTGTCGCGCGGCACCACCGTGGTGGTGGCGGCCGGCAACCAGGCGTCCAACGCCTCGGGCTATCGTCCGGCCAGCTGCGCCAACGTCATCGCCGTCGGCGCAACCCGCATCACCGGTGGCATCACCTATTACTCCAACTACGGCACCGCAGTGGATCTGTCGGGTCCGGGCGGCGGCGGCAGTGTCGACGGCAACCCGGGTGGCTATGTGTGGCAGGCCGGCTACGATGGTCTGACCACGCCGACCTCCGGCGCATACAGCTACATGGGCATGGGTGGCACCTCGATGGCGTCGCCCCACGTGGCGGCCGTGGCCGCACTGGTGCAGGGCGCGTTGGCCTCGGCCGGCAAGGACCCGCTGACGCCGGCGCAGCTGGAAACCCTGCTCAAGCAGACCGCGCGTACCTTCCCGGTCACCATTCCGGCGGCCACGCCGATCGGCACCGGCATCGTCGACGCCAAGGCCGCTCTGGACAAGGCGCTGGAAGAACCATGCGAAGTCGATTGCGCTCCCGAGGCAACCCCGCTGACCAACCGCACCGCAGTGAGCGGACTGAGCGGGGCCGGCGGCAGCGAAACCCTGTACAGCTTCGAAGCGACGGCAGGCAAGACGCTCAGCTTCCTCACCTACGGCGGCAGCGGCAACGTCTCGCTGTACGTGAGTGCGGACGAGGAGCCGACCAGCACCGACTTCGATGCCAAGTCGACGCGTCCGGGCAACAGTGAAACCGTGCGCTTCACCGCGCCGGTGGCGGGTACGTACTACATCAAGCTGGTGGGTGAGTCCGCGTTCAGCGGCGTGAGCATCCAGGCCGTTCAGTAACACATCCTGGGGTGTGCAGCGGGAGTCCGTCCTGTGACGGGCTCCCGCTTTCTGTCTGCGTCACCGTCATCCGTACCGCGGCGAACTGCTAAAGTCTCCGGGTCGCCAGGAGAGCTTTCGTGAACGCGGTAGCCCACGATCTTGCAGCTACACCCCATGAGGACGCCGAGTCCCGCATCGTCGCATTGCTGCTGCGCAATGGACGCCTGAAGGATGCGGACCTGGTCCGCGCGCGTCCGCTGCAGCGTGAATCCGGCAGTGGCCTGCTGCCGTTGCTGGTCCGGTTGGGGCTGGTGTCCGAGCGCGATCACGCCCAGGCCTGCGCCGACGTGCTGTCGCTGCCCTTGCTGGAAGCCAAAAACGTCGCCGAGGCCGCGCCCGAATCGCTGCTGGATGCACTGCCGCTTTCATTGCGTTTTCTCAAACAGTTCCACGTCTGCCCGCTGGCGTTGAACGATGGCGTGCTCGATCTGTGGCTGAGCGACCCGCAGGAGCCGTATGCGGCCGAAGCGGTGCGTCTGGCCATCGGCGTGCCGGTCCGTCTGCACGTCGGGCTGCGCTCGGAGATCGATGACGTCATCGAACGCTGGTTCGGTCAGGGCCGCAGCGCAATGGGCGCGATCATCGAAACCGCCGATGGCGAAGGCGCGGTGGTGGACGACATCGAGCACCTGCGCGATCTGGCCTCGGAAGCGCCGGTGATCCGGCTGGTCAATCTGGTCATCCAGCGTGCGGTCGAACTGCGCGCCTCCGACATCCATATTGAACCGTTCGAGAACCGCCTGAAGGTGCGGTACCGCGTGGATGGCGTGCTGATCGAAGGCGAGAGTCCGCCGGTCAACCTCACCGCCGCGGTGATCAGCCGCATCAAGATCATGGCGCGGCTGAACATCGCCGAGCGCCGCCTGCCGCAGGACGGCCGCATCATGCTGCGCGTGCAGGGCAAGGAACTGGACCTGCGCGTCAGCACGGTGCCCACCGCGCACGGCGAAAGCGTGGTCATGCGTCTGCTCGATCGCGACACGGTGGTGTTCGATTTCCACCGCCTGGGTTTCACTGATGCGTTCCTGCCGCAGTTCCGCAAGGTGCTGGACCAGCCGCACGGCATCCTGCTGGTCACCGGCCCGACCGGCTCGGGCAAGACCACCACGCTGTACACCGCGTTGAGCCAGCTCAACACGCCCGACGTGAAGATCATCACTGTTGAAGATCCGGTCGAATACCAGATCGAAGGCATCAACCAGATCCAGGCCAAGCCACAGATCGGCCTGGACTTCGCCAACGCGCTGCGCAGCATCGTGCGCCAGGACCCGGACATCATCATGATCGGCGAAATGCGCGACCTGGAAACCGCGCGCATCGCCATCCAGTCGGCGCTGACCGGCCACCTGGTGCTGTCCACGCTGCACACCAACAACGCCGCCGGTGGCATTACCCGTCTGCTCGACATGGGGGTGGAGGACTACCTGCTCACCTCCACCATCAACGGCATCCTGGCCCAGCGCCTGGTGCGCCGGCTGGAACCGCAGCACGCGCAGCGTTACCCGGCGTCGCCGGAAGAGATCGAGAAGTTCGGGCTGCGTCGCCTGCAGCCGGAAGGCGACATCTTCCTGTATCGCGCGCAGCCGTCAGCGCTGGCCCCCACCGGTTACCTGGGGCGGACCACCATCATGGAATTCCTGGTGATGAACGACGAACTGCGCCGTGCGGTGATGCGCCGTGCCGGCATGGGCGAGATCGAACAGATCGCACGCGCGGCCGGCATGCGCACCATGTACGAAGACGGCCTGGCCAAGGCACTGGCTGGCCACACCACCATTGAAGAGGTGCTGCGCGTGACCGAGGAAAGCTGAGCATGCCGCAGTACCGCTACAAGGCGCTGAATGCGCACGGCGAGCTTTTCGACGGCCAGATGGAAGCGGCCAGCGAAGCCGAGGTTGTCGCGCGGCTGCAGGACCAGGGCCATCTGCCGATGGAAGCGCGGGAGGCCGGCGAGGGCAGCGGGGGTTCGTTTTCGTGGGCCGCACTGCTGCGCCGCAAGCCGTTCGATGGGGCCGCGCTGGTGCAGTTCACCCAGCAGCTGGCCACACTGCTGGGGGCCGGCCAGCCATTGGATCGTGCCTTGAGCATCCTGTTGGAGCTGCCTGAGGACGAGCGCAGCCGGCGGGTGATCGCCGACATCCGCGACATCGTGCGCGGTGGCGCGGCGCTGTCCACCGCACTGGAACGCCAGCACGGCCTGTTCTCGCGGCTTTACATCAACATGGTGCGGGCCGGTGAAGCCGGCGGCAGCCTGCACGACACGCTGCAGCGGTTGGCCGACTACCTGGAGCGCAGCCGCGAACTCAAGGGGCGGGTGATCAACGCGCTGATCTACCCGGCCATTCTGCTGGCGGTGGTCGGCGGCGCGCTGCTGTTCCTGCTGGGCTATGTGGTGCCCCAGTTCGCGCTGATGTATGAAAGCCTGGATGTGGCGCTGCCGTGGTTCACCCAGTGGGTGCTCAACGTCGGCCTGCTGGTGCGCGACTACTGGCTGGTGCTGGTGGTGGTGCCGTGCGCGCTGTTGTTGCTGCTGGAGCGCAAGCTGCGCCAGCCCGCGTTCCGTCTGGCCGTGGATGGCTGGTTGCTGCAGCGCAAGGGCGTCGGCGCGCTGCTGGCCAAGCTGGAAACCGCACGTCTGGCGCGCACCCTGGGCACATTGCTGCGCAACGGGGTGCCGCTGCTCGCCGGGCTGGGCATCGCCCGCAATGTGCTGGGCAACCGCGCGCTGGCGGCCGATGTCGATACCGCCACCAATGAGGTGAAGAACGGTAATGGCCTCTCGGCGGCGTTGTCACGCGGCAAGCGTTTCCCACGGCTGGCGCTGCAGATGATCCAGGTCGGCGAGGAATCCGGTGCGCTGGATGCCATGCTGCTGAAAACCGCCGATACCTTCGAACAGGAAAGCGCGCGCGCCATCGACCGCCTGCTGTCGGCACTGGTGCCGGTGATCACCCTGGTGCTGGCCTCGGTGGTCGGGCTGGTGATCGTCGCGGTGCTGGTGCCGTTGTATGACCTGACCAATGCGATTGGCTGACGCCGATGGCATCTTCCTTTACGACCCGCTGCAAGGAGCTTTCATGATCCACCGTCGCAAACCGGTCCGCTTTGTGTCCCGTCGCCACCAGGCCGGCATGAGCCTGCTGGAAATCATCATCGTCATCGTGCTGATCGGCGCGGTGCTGACTCTGGTCGGCAGCCGGGTGCTGGGCGGTGCCGACCGTGGCAAGGCCAACATCGCCAAGTCGCAGGTGCAGACCATTGCCGGCAAGATCGAAAACTACCAGCTGGATACCGGCAAGCTGCCTTCCAGGCTGGAAGACCTGGTCACCCAGCCCGGTGGCAGCAGCGGCTGGCTGGGCCCGTACGCCAAGGAAGCCGAGCTCAACGACCCGTGGGGCCACGCGCTGGAATACCGCGCGCCGGGCGAGGGCCAGCCGTTCGATCTGATCAGCCTGGGCAAGGACGGCAAGGCCGGCGGCAGCAGCTACGATGCGGACATCCGCTACGAGTAAGCGCGCTTGGTCGTGAATGCCCGGCAGAACTGCACACCGCGTTGCGCGCCGCGCACTGCGCGACGTGCCATGCGCGGTGTTTCGCTGCTGGAAATGCTGCTGGTGGTGGCGCTGATCGCCATCATCGGGGTGCTCACCGCCACCGCGATGAACGGCGGCATCGACGGTCTGCGCCTGCGCAATGCCGGCAAGGAGCTCGCCAGCCAGTTGCGCTACACACGCACCCAGGCCATTGCCAGCGGCGAGATGCAGCGCTTTCTGATCGACCCGCGCACGCGGCGCTGGGAAGCGGCCAACGGCCGCCACGGCGAATTGCCCGATGCGCTCGAGGTGCGTTTCCAGGGTGCCGCGCAGGTCGGTGCCGGCACCGGCCGGGGCGGCATCGCCTTCCATCCCGACGGCGGCTCCAGCGGCGGCACGATCGAACTCGACCTGCGCGGCGCGATCTGGCGCATCGACGTGGCCTGGATCACGGGCGAAGTCCGCTCCGGCCCCGCAAGGTCAGAAGGCCTGGCAGCAAACCCCCGTAGAGCCACGCCCTGCGTGGCTGCTCCATGCCCGACCTCGCGGACCGCCGCACGATGAAACACCAGCGCGGCTACTCCCTGCTCGAAGTCATCGTCGCCTTCGCCCTGCTGGCGCTCGCCTTGACCCTGCTGCTCGGCAGCCTGTCCGGCGCATCCCGCCAGGTGCACAACGCCGACCTGCGCACCCGCGCGGTGCTGCATGCGCAGTCCCTGCTCGCACTGAGCGGGGTCGATGCACCCCTTCAGGAAGGCCGCCAGCACGGTCAGTGGGAGGACGGTCGCTACCGCTGGGAACTGCAGGTGGCACCCTTCGTGGAACATCGCAGCAGCAGCCTGCCGGCAACCACGGCCAGCAGCGCGACCGGCCCGCAGCTGGCCGAACTGAGCCTGCAGGTACGCTGGGGCGAAAGCGAAAGCGAGCAGCTGCAATGGCGCACCCTGCGTCTGCTGCCGCCCACCCAGGGGGCGGTCCGATGAGCCGGCATTCGCGCCAGCGTGGCTTCACCCTGATCGAAATCCTGCTGGCCACCGTGCTGCTGGTCGGTGGGTTGGCGATTGCATTCGCCACCGTGCGCTCTGCCATGCAGATCACACAGCGCGGCGAACGCGTGGCGGCGCAGAACGAGCGCATGCGCGCGGTGGAAGGCTTTCTGCGCCGGCGTTTGAACATGGCGCTGCCGACCGCCGCTGAACCCCCGGATCCTACCCGCGAGCCGCTGTACTTCCAGGGCGAAGCACAGCGCATGTTGTTCGTGTCCGAGCTGCCCGGGTACCTGGGGCGGGGCGGTCCCTACGTGCATGAACTGCAGGTACGCGGAGGCGGTGATGCGCGGCGCCTGGAGCTGGGGTTGACCCTGGTCCAGAACGGCGAGCGTGTGGACGAGACGCCGCCACGTCCGCCGGAAATGCTGGCCGACGCGCTGCGCGAGGTGCAGTTCCGCTATCGCGGCGTGGATGCGCGCACCGGGCAGCTGGGTGACTGGCAGACCCAGTGGGACGACACCCGCCGCCTGCCGAATCTGGTCGAGATCCGCATCACCCCGCGGCAGGGGCCGGCATGGCCGCCGCTGGTGGTGGCACTGTCGCAGTCGCGCGGTGCGCGACCTGCCGGAGCGGGTACATGATGCGACATGCTGCGCGGGGTGCCGCCCTTGTGCTGGTGCTGTGGCTGATCGCGCTGCTCACCGCCGTGGTCGGCGCGTTCGCACTCAGCGCCCGCATCGAGCATATGCAGCAGCGCGTCAGCGGCGACGATGCGGTCGGGCAGGAACATGCGCGCGCCGGAGTGGAGTACGCGCTGTACCGGCTGCAGCCCAATGCACTGCAGCCGCCGTGGACGCCGGACGGGCGTCGCTACCGGTGGACATTCGACGACCGCACCATCGACCTGCGCATCATTGACGAGAACGGCAAGGTCAATCTCAACCTGGCAGATGTCACCCTGCTGAGCGGCTTGATGGAAGCGGTGGAGGTCGAACCCGCCCGCGCCAAACAACTGGCCGGGGCGATCATCGACTGGCGCGATCCGGACAGTCTGAAGCAACCCGGTGGCGGGGCCGAAACGGCCGATTACGTCGCCGCCGGCCTGCCTTATGGGGCGCGCAATGCGCGCTTTGAAACGCTGGGCGAGCTGCAGCGCGTGCTCGGCATGGATGCAGCGCTGTATGAACGGTTGGAACCGCTGCTGACCCTGTACAGTCGGCAGTCGCGCCCGGATCCGCGCTTCGCCGCCGGGCCGGTGCTGCAGGCGCTGGGCCTGGATGCCGAACGGCTGCTGGCCGACCGCGAGCGCCTGCAGGGCAGTGACGGCGACGGAAACGTGACCGCAGCGGCACCGGTGGGCGGCAGTGGCACTTATAGTATCGAGAGCCGCGCAATGGACCCGCGCGGCCGGGTTTCAATCCTGCGCGCGGTGGTGCGCAGTAGCGCAGCAGGCACGCCGGGCACGGCATACACGGTACTTCGCTGGGAACAGGGAATGGCAGCACGATGACTTCATGGCGGGACAGTCTGGTGCAGGCACGGGGGCGGCTCGCGCCCGGCGTGGGCAATGGCCTGCGCTGGTGGCGGCGTTCCCTGCTGGCCTGGTTGCCGGTGCGCTGGCAGTGGGCGCTGGGCTGGTCGCGTTCGCGCCTGCTGCTTGCCCGCGACGGTGAGCAGCTGATCGTGCAGCGCGACACCGCCGGCGAACTGCAACCGGTGCTGCAGCTGCCCTGGCCGCAGTCGCCCGCCGATCTGGAGCCGGTGCTGGACGCGCGCGTGCGGGGCCTGCCGCGCTACTGGGTGCTGCCGGCCTCGGCGGTACTGCGGCGCTCATTGCGGCTGCCCGCCGCCGCCGCGCCGCGGCTGCGCGACGTGGTCGGGTTCGAGATCGACCGGCAGACCCCGTTCGAACCCGGCCAGGTGCATTACGACGTGCGCGAAGGCGACACCCTGCCGGACGGGCAGCTGCAGGTGGAACTGGTGGTGATTCCGCGCCCGGCGCTGGACCAGTGGCTGCAACAGTCGGGCAGCTGGGCCGGGCAGCTGGCCGGCGTCGATGCCGACGATGGCAGCGGCAAGCCGCTGGGCGTGAACCTGCTGCCGGTCAGCCAGCGCTTCGTGGCGCGTGATCCGATGCGGCGCTGGAACCTGCTGCTGGGTGCGGCGGCCGTGGTGCTGCTGGCCCTGGCAGGCAACCAGTTGCTGCTCAACCGCGAGCGCGCCGCCGACCAGCTGCGCGAGCAGGTCAACGCGGCCGCGCGCGATGCGCGCGCCGTCGCCGCCGAGCGCGAGCACCTGCAGCGACTGGTGGATGGCGCGGCCTTTCTGGAAGAAAAGCGCACGGCCCAGGCCAGCACGCTGGAAGTGTGGAACGAGCTGACCCGACTGCTGCCCGACGGCACCTATCTGGAGAAACTGTCGGTGGAAGGCCGCACCCTGCAGCTGATCGGCCTCAGCCGCGAAGCGTCACAGCTGGTCCCGCTGCTGCAGGCATCGCCCCTGTGGACCAAGGTCAATCTGACCGGGGTGCTGCAGGCCGATGGCGGTGCTGGCGGTCGCGACCGCTTCACCCTGACCGCTGAACTGCAGCCGCTTCCCGGTGCCGCCCCTGCTGCGCCGGCTGCGGCCCCTGCCTCGGAGGTTGCCGATGGCAATGCAACCGACACGCCGTGATCGCTGGCTGGCGCTGGCCCTGTTGCTGGCAGCGCTGGTTCTGGCGTACCTGCTGCTGGTGCACCCGTGGTTCACCCGCCCACTGCTCGACATCAATGCCAGCATCACCGAAGTGCAGGAACGGCAGCTTCGCGTTGATGCGCAGCTGCAGCAGCGCGATGCAGTGAACGATAGTCTGCAGCAGGTGGAGGCCGCGTTGGCCGGCCGCCCCGGCTTCCTGCGCGAAGCCACCGCCGAGTCGGCCGCTGCCGCGCTGTCCTCGCGGCTGCAGGACGCGGTGGCCTCCGCCAGCCCGGGCAACCGCAGCTGCACCATCAGCAACCGCTCGCCGCTGACCGACAACAGCCCCGACGCCGCGTTCCCACGGGTGGCGCTGCAGGTGCGGCTGCGCTGCGGCGTGCCGGAAATGGCCGCGGTGCTGCACACCCTGGAAACCGGCAGCCCGCGCCTGTTCGTGGGCAATCTCAATCTGCTGGCACAGCGTTTCCAGCAGTCGCCGAATGAAAGCGGGCTGGGGCTGGATGTCTCCTTCGAACTGGTCGGCTATCTGCAGCCGGGCCTGACCCCGGACGTCGCGGTTGCCGGGGTTCTGCCGTCGGTGCCTGCACCCGAACCCGAACCCGAACCGAGCGGCCTCGAGCCCTCCGGCCTGCAGCCCACCGCCGATGGTCCCGGTGCTGCGATGGGCGCACCCACCGACCCTGCCGCTGCAGATACCGCGGCAAGCGAACCGGTACAGGAGGCCCCGCATGAAAATTGAGTGGGCGTCCCTGCGCAGCTGGTGGCTGGGCGGCGTGGCACTGTGGGCCGGCGCGATCTGGGTCGCCACGCTGTTCGGTCTGGGTGGACGCATCGCGCCGCCCGACGCCGATGCACATTCCGCACCGCGTCTGCCGGTGCTGGCACCGGCCGCGCCCGACCGTATCACCTCGCCGCAGGCGTATGCGGGCATCAGTGAGCGCCCGCTGTTCGCCGAAGACCGCAGGCCGCGTCCGTACCTGCTGGGCGGCAGCGAGCCGGGTGCCACGTCCAGTGCCGTCACCCTGACCGGGGTGCTGCTGACCTCGGAGTTCGGCATGGCCATTCTGACCACCGACCAGAAGCAGTCGCTGCGCCTGCGCCTCAACGGCGAGGCCGTCAACGGCTGGCAACTGGTGGCGCTGGAGCCGCGCAGTGCCACCGTCAACGGCCCCAGCGGCACGCAGACGCTGGAGCTGGTGACCTTCAGCGGGCAGGGCGGGGAACCACCCACCGTGCTGGGCAGCACCGCCGTCACGCCGTCGTCGGGGCACGGGCCGGTCGCGCCTGGAACGATCGTGCCGCCGTCGCATCCCTCACCGCCGGTGCGGCCGAGCGCCCCCGCGCCTGCACCGGCACCCGCGTCGGCCGCCCGGAACGCCGGCAACCCGGCGGCGCAGGGCCCGAGCGAAGCGCAGATGCAGGCCATCCGCGCGCGCATCCAGGCCCGCCGCCAGCAACTGCAGCAGCAACAGCAACAGTCACAGCGACCGCCCGCGGGCGGCTCCGGTCAAACCCCTTAGAGTGAACGCATGACCTTGCGCCTATTTCCCCTTTCGTTCGCGGCCGCCCTGCTGGTGGGCTGCGCCACTGTGCCGGCACCCGAAGTGCGCCGCGATGCCGTGCTCGACGACACCCACCAGGTGGTGGCCGGAGACGGCTCGCATGATGGCGTGGAGACCAAGGCGCTGGGCAGCGAAGGCAGCCCGCAGGCGGTGATCCGTCGCGGCACCGGCACCATGATCAACCGCAGTGCGGCGTCGGCCCCGTCGCCGGCGCTGTCGCAGGCCAGCACGGGTACGGCTACCTTCAACTTTGAAGGTGAGTCGGTGCATGCGGTGGTCAAGGCGATCCTGGGCGACATGCTGGGCCAGAACTACGTCATCGCGCCCGGCGTGCAGGGCACCGTGACCCTGGCCACACCCAAGCCGGTGTCCTCCGCCCAGGCCTTGAACCTGCTGGAAATGGTGCTGGGCTGGAACAACGCCCGCATGGTCTACAGCGGCGGTCGCTACAACATCGTCGCCGCCGACCAGGCGCTGGCCGGCACCGTGGCTCCCAGCACTGCGCCGCCGGCCAATGCACGCGGCTTCGAGGTGCGCGTGGTGCCGCTGCAATACATCTCCGCCACCGAGATGAAGAAGGTGCTGGAGCCGTACGCGCGGCCCAACGCCATCGTCAACGTCGACAGCGGCCGCAATGTGATCACCCTCGGCGGCACCCGCGCCGAGCTGGAGAACTACCTGCGCACGGTGGAAATCTTCGACGTGGATTGGCTGTCGGGCATGTCGGTGGGCGTGTTTCCGATCCAGACCGGCAAGGCCGAGCAGGTCGCCGCCGACCTGGAAAAAGTGTTCGGCGAAGAAAGCAAAACGCCCAGTGCCGGCATGTTCCGCTTCCTGCCGCTGGAAAATGCCAACGCGGTGCTGGTGATCACCCCGCAGGCGCGCTACCTGGACCAGATCCAGCAATGGCTGGAGCGCATCGACACCGCCGGTGGCAGCGCACGCCTGTTCTCGTACGAACTGCGTTACATCAAGGCCAAAGACCTGGCCGAACGTCTGGCCGAAGCCTTCGCCAGCGAGAATGGTCGCGGTGGCCGCAGCGGCGGTTCGCTGGCCCCGGGCGCCATCGCGCAGGAACTGAGCAGCCGTGACGGCACCAGCGGCAACAGCCTCAACAACACCCAACTGGGCAGCAGCGGCACCAGCCGCAGCGGCGGCCTCGGCGATGGCACCATGAACCTGCCACAGCGCCAGTCCGGCAACGCCAGCTTCAACCTGGAAGTGCAGGGCGACAGCGTCGGCGTATCCGCGGTGGAGGAAACCAACACCCTGCTGGTGCGTTCGACCCCGCAGGCCTGGCGCTCGATCCGCGAGGTGATCGAGAAACTCGACGTGATGCCGATGCAGGTGCATATCGAAGCGCAGGTGGCCGAAGTCGCCCTGACCGGTGACCTCAGCTACGGCGTGAACTGGTTCTTCGAACAAGCAGTCACCACGGGCAAGACCGAAAGCGGCATCGACCTGCCCAGCGCGCTGGGCAGGTCCATCTGGGGCAGCATCTCCGGTGTCGTGGGCGAGAATGGCCTGGGCTGGACCTTCCTCGGCAAGAACGCCGCCGCGGTGGTCACCGCGCTGGACAAGGTGACCAACCTGCGCCTGCTGCAGACCCCGTCGATCTTCGTGCGCAACAACGCCGAAGCCACCTTGAACGTGGGCACGCAGATTCCGATCAATTCGGTGTCGGTGAACACCGGCGTGGGCGGCGACAACACCTACAGCCAGGTGCAGTACCTGGACACGGGTGTGATCCTGAAGGTGCGTCCGCGCATCACCCGTGACGGTGTGGTGTTCCTCGACATCGTGCAGGAAGTCAGCTCCGCCGGTGCGGTGCCGGCCGGCTGCGACCCGACCCGCAGCACCTGCAACCCGCCGATCAACACGCGCAAGATCTCCACCGAGGCGGCGGTGCAGAGCGGCGATACCATCATGCTGGCCGGCCTGATCACCAACTCCGATGAAGACGGTGCCAACGGTGTGCCGGGGTTGAGCAGGATTCCGGTGCTGGGCGCGCTGTTCGGCAAGAAAACCCAGAACAGCGGACGTTCGGAAGTGATCGTGCTGCTCACCCCGACCATCGTGCGCAACGCGCAGGAGTCGCGCAACCTGACCGACGAGTACAGCAACCGCTTCCGCGCGATGGAGCCGTTCCCGACCCGCAAGGCGACCCACTAGGCGGAGCAACCGGCTGCCGTCTTCGCAGCCGGGCTGTTACCCTGCGGGCAGATGCCGCGCGTTGGGGGACGGATGGGGACAGTCGTGTTGCTGCCGATTGGCGTGGATGACACCGCGCTGGACCGGTGCCTGGGCGCATTGGACGCCGGCACCCCGGCCGGCACGGCGATCTGGCTGGCCGACGACGGCCAGGCCGGACCGCGCGCGCAGGCCGTGATCGAACACTGGCTGGCGCACACCCCGCTGCAGGCCGAGTACACCCGCCGTGCCCGCGCCATCGGCGAAGTGGCCCATCTGGACGAAATGCTGCGTGCCTGCGACGGCGCCGATGTGGTGGTGCTCGCCCCGGATGCGGTGCCAGCCCCTGGCTGGCTGCAGCAGCTGGACGCCTGTTTCGCCCGCGATGCCTCGATCGGCTCGGCGACGCCGTGGTGCAACGCCGGAGAAACCGCCGCGTGGCCGCGCCTGGGCGAGATCAGCCCGGTGCCGGAGCATCTGGACGCCATTGCGCAGGCCTGTGCGGCGCTGCCCGGCCTGCATCCGGAACTGCCTTCGGCGGTGACCCATGCGGTGCTGCTGCGGGCCAACGCGCGGCGCAAGGCCGGCGGTCTGGACATGCACAGCTATGCCTCATGGAGTGCCGCGCTGATCGACCTGAGCCTGCGCATGGCCGGGCTGGGCTGGCGCAATGCGCTGTGTGAAAACGCCTTCGTCGCCCGCGATGCCGAATCGCAGGCGCAGGACGGCGACATGGAAGCACTGGGTACCCGTTGGCCGGCGTGGCAGCCACGCCTGGCCGGCTTCCTGATGGCCGATCCGCTGCGCGCCACCCGCGAAGCGCTGCAGCAGCTGCACCAACAGGCGATAATGCCGCGTTCGCAGGGCGACCTGTTCGCCGCGCCCGCCACGCCTGATCTGGAGTGACCCGTTTGAATGCCCGCATTGCCGCCATCATTGTCAGCTACCAGAGTGCCAGCACCCTGGATGCCTGCCTGACCCGGCTGCGCGCCGCGCAGGACATCGCTGAGATCCGGGTGGTGGACAACAATTCCGTCGATGGCACGCTGGAGATCGTACAGCGCCACGCCAGCGCTGACCCGCGCCTGCATTTCATCGCCAACCCGGACAACCCCGGTTTCGCCGCCGCCAACAACCAGGGCGTGGCTGACAGCCGCGCGCCGTGGCTGGCCTTCATCAACCCGGACCTGATGGTGGACGTGGATACGCTGGCCCAGCTGCGCCAGCGCGGCGAAGCCCTCGGCGACTGCCTGCTGGGTGTGGAGCAGGTCGACGAAGCCGGTGTGCCGGACGCCGCGGTGCGCCGGCGCGACCCGGATTTCGCGGCCATGCTGCGCAACCCCGGGCAGGGTGCGAAGCTGGCCCTGGCGGTGGATCCGGCGCAGCCGCTGCAGCGGGTACCGGCGCTGTCCGGGGCACTGCTGCTGATGCCGCGCGCGCTGTTTGACCGCATGGGTGGCTGGGATGCCGGCTACCGCCTGCACGCCGAAGACCTTGACCTGTGCCGGCGCGCGCGCGAGGCCGGGGCCGTGGTGGCCATTGCCAATGACCTGCGCGTGACCCACGTACGCGGCGTGTCCAGCCGCTCGCGGCCGTTCTTCGTGGAATGGCACAAGCATCGCGGCCTCTGGCGCTATTTCCGCAAATTCGAGGCATCGCAGCGCAGCCTGCCGGTGCAGCTGGCGGTGTGGGGCGCGATCTGGGCGCATGCGCTGGTACAGGTTCCGAGGCTGCTTCGCAGCCTCGGCTGAGGTTTGCCGGCCAACGGCCGGCGCTACCGGAAGCCTTGTTGGTCGCAGTAGGCATGCAGGCGCATAATCCGGGCATGATCATCCAATCCCTGCTCGACACCGACCTGTACAAATTCACCATGATGCAGGCGGTGCTGCATCAGTACCCCGGCGCGCAGGTGCAGTACCGGTTCAAGTGCCGCACACCGGGCATCGACCTGACCGCGTACATCGACCAGATCAATGCCGAGATCGACCATCTGTGCACGCTGCGCTTCTCCGAAGCCGAGCTGGACTACATGCGCGGGCTGCGCTTCGTGAAGCCGGACTTCGCCGATTTCCTCGGCCTGTTCCATCTGGACCGCAAGTACATCGACCTGCGTCCATCGCAGGCAGTGCCAGGCGAGATCGAGCTGGACATCACCGGTCCGTGGCTGCACACCATTCTGTTTGAAGTGCCGCTGCTGGCGATCATCAACGAGGTCTGGTTCCGCAACACCAGCACGCCGGACTACGCCGAAGGCGAGCGCCGCCTGCAGGCCAAGACCGCGCTGCTGCGTGATACGCCGGGGTTCGAGCTGTGCCGGATTGCCGATTACGGCAGTCGCCGCCGCTACTCGCGCGAGTGGCACGCGCGCATGCTGCCGAAGCTGCGCGATGCGCTGGGCTCGCAGTTCGTCGGCACCAGTAACGTGCATTTCGCCCGCCTGTACGGCATGACCCCGCACGGCACCATGGCGCATGAGTACCTGCAGGCGTTCCAGGCACTGGGCCCGCGCCTGCGCGACTCGCAGGTGGCGGCGCTGGAATCATGGGCACGCGAATATCGCGGTGACCTCGGCATCGCGCTGTCCGACGTGGTCGGGCTGGACGCGTTCCTGCGCGACTTCGACATGTATTTCTGCAAGCTGTTCGATGGCGTGCGCCACGACTCGGGCGACCCGTTCGCCTGGGGCGACCGCATGCTGGAGCACTTCCAGCAGCGCCGCGTCGACCCGCGCAGCAAGGTGCTGGTGTTCAGCGATGGGCTGAACATTGAAAAGGTGATGGGTCTGTTCGACTACTTCCGCGGCCGCTGCCAGGTGGCGTTCGGGGTCGGTACGCACCTGACCAACGACCTCGGGCCGACGCCGCTGAACATCGTGATCAAGATGGTTCGCTGCAATGGGCAGCCGGTGGCCAAGCTGAGTGATTCGCCGGGCAAGAGCATGTGCGATGACCCGGGCTACCTGGCCTACCTGCGCCAGGTGTTCGAATTGCCGGCGGAATGATCCATCGTAGAGCCGGGCTTGCCCGGCTCTACCCAGCCATCCATCACCGAGCGCAGCCGGGCAAGCCCGGCTCTACCCAGCCATCCATCACCGCGCGCAGCCGGGCAAGCCCGGCTCTACGTCATTCCAACGCGAAACGCAGCACAAACAACCCGGCCACCAGCCACACCGCCGGATGCACATTCCGCCAGCGCCCGGTACCGGCCTTCAACACCGCATAGGCGATGAACCCGAACGCCAAGCCATTGGCAATCGAATAGGTAAACGGCATGGCCAGCGCACACAGCGCGGCCGGCACCGACTCGGTCAGGTCGCTCCAATCCACATCCACCAGTTCACGCAGCATCAGCCCGGCTACGAACAGCAGGGCTGGGGCGGTGGCGTAGCCGGGCACCATCGCCGCCAGCGGTGAGAACAACAAAGCGGCCAGGAACAGTGCCGCCACCACCAGCGCGGTCAGCCCGGTACGGCCACCGGCCTGCACCCCGGACGCGCTTTCGGCAAAGGCGGTGGTGCTGCTGGTGCCGAGCACCGAGCCGGCGACAATGGCGGTGCTGTCAGCGAGCAGGGCGCGGCCAAAGCGCTTCTGCGCACCCGGCAGCTTCAGCAGGCCGGCGCGACCGACCACGCCGTACAAGGTGCCGGTGGCATCGAATACTTCCACCAGCACGAATACCAGCACCACCTGCAGCAGCACGGCCAGTGGCGCGCCCCCGTCGTGGTGGAGCAGGCCGGGCAGATCCAGCTGCAGGAAGGTGGGAGCCAGGCTGGGCGGCAGCGAGACCAGCCCGTGGTACTGCACATCCCCAAGCGCCCAGGCGGCAGCGGTCACGGCGAGAATGCCGATCAGGATGGCACCGCGCACCTTGCGCGCTTCCAGAATGGCGATCAGCAGAAACCCGGCCAGCGCCAGCAGCGGCGGCGCGGTATTGAGCGGCCCCAGGGTCACCAGCGTATCGGCGTTGGCAACAATGACGCCTGATTTCTGCAGGGCGATGATGGCCAGGAACAGGCCGATGCCGGCGACGATGGCGGCCCGCAGCGAAGCGGGAATGCCCGCCACCAGCCACGCCCGCACGCCGGTCAGCGACAACGCCAGGAACACCAGCCCACTGATGAACACCGCGCCCAATGCCTGCTGCCACGGCAGCCCGGCGGCACCCACCACGGTAAACGCAAAGAACGCATTCAAGCCCATGCCCGGTGCCATGCCGACCGGGAAATTGGCGGCGAAGGCCATCACCACCGAACCCAGCGCAGCGGCCAGGCAGGTCGCCACGAACACCGCCCCCGGATCCATGCCGGTGGTGGCCAGAATGTCCGGATTGACGAACACGATGTACGACATCGTCAGAAACGTGGTCAGCCCGGCCAGCAGTTCGGTCCGCACGCTGGTGCCGTGCTGCTGCAGTTGGAAGGTGCGTTCAAGCAGGTTCATGGTCGGGTCCAGGTATAGCAGATCATCGAACGTTGCCGTTACCATCCGCGCTACGTAATCCATCGGGGGAGGCCGGCAGGTAGCCCCCGGAGGGACTGTCAAAAACATCGATGTTTTTGACAAGCCTACATGGATGTATTTACGGCGCGTCCCGGAGCGGGGCTGCCTGTCGGCCTCCCCAGGACGTAACAACTGAAACGCTGCTCTACGCCAAATGCAAAACGGCCGCGCGAGGGCGGCCGTTTCGTTCTACTTACTTCAGCGCCTTGAAGCGCAGGCGCTTCGGGGCGGCGTCGTCGCCCATGCGGCGGCGCTTGTCTTCTTCGTACTCGCGGTAGTTGCCCTGGAAGAACTCCACGTGCGAGTCGCCTTCGAACGCCAGGATGTGGGTCGCGATGCGATCCAGGAACCAGCGGTCATGCGAAATGACGAACGTGTTGCCCGGGAACTCCAGCAGCGCATCTTCCAGCGCACGCAGGGTTTCGATGTCCAGGTCGTTGGACGGTTCGTCGAGCAGCAGCACGTTGCCACCCTGCAGCAGGGTCTTGGCCATGTGCAGGCGACCACGCTCACCACCGGACAGCGAGCCGACCATCTTCTGCTGGTCCTGGCCCTTGAAGTTGAAGCGGCCGATGTAGGCGCGCGACTGGATCTCGATGCCGTTGATGTTCAGGATGTCCAGGCCACCTGCGATTTCCTGGAACACGTTGTGGTTGCCTTCCAGTGCGTCGCGGCTCTGGTCGACGTAGGACAGCTTCACCGTCGGACCCACCACGATCTCGCCCGAATCCGGCTTTTCCTGCCCGGTGATCATCTTGAACAGGGTCGACTTACCGGCACCGTTCGGACCGATGATGCCCACGATCGCACCGGCCGGCACCAGGAAGCTCAGGTCGTCGAACAGCAGCCGGTCGCCGAACTTCTTCGACACGTTCTTGAACTCCATCACCGAGTTGCCCAGGCGCTCGCCCGGCGGGATGAAGATTTCATTGGTTTCGTTGCGCTTCTGGTAGTCCACCGACTGCAGCTCTTCCAGGCGGGCCAGACGGGCCTTGCCCTTGGTGCGGCCGCCCTTGGCGTTCTGGCGCGACCACTCCAGTTCCTTCTGGATCGCCTTCTGGCGGGCCTTTTCCTGGTTGTCTTCCTGCTTCAGGCGCTCGTCCTTCTGCATCAGCCATTCGGTGTAGTTGCCCTTCCACGGAATGCCACGGCCGCGGTCCAGTTCCAGGATCCACTCGGCGGCGTTGTCCAGGAAGTAGCGATCATGGGTCACCGCCACCACAGTGCCGGTGTAGCGCGCCAGGAACTGTTCCAGCCATTCCACCGACTCGGCGTCGAGGTGGTTGGTCGGTTCGTCGAGCAGCAGCATGTCCGGCTTCTGCAGCAGCAGGCGGCACAGCGCCACGCGGCGCTTTTCACCACCGGACAGCTTGCCGA
>JBCNQC010000036.1:0-29823 GCA_039592995.1 Stenotrophomonas sp.
ACCGCGAAGCCACGCAGGGCGTGGCTCTACGGGGCGGATCAGCACCGCGAAGCCACGCAGGGCGTGGCTCTACGGGGCGGATCAGCACCGCGAAGCCACGCAGGGCGTGGCTCTACGGGGCGGATCAACAACGCGAAGCCACGCAGGGCGTGGCTCTACTTCAACCCGTGCAGATCCCGCAGCTGGCTGGGCCGCGAACCGAAATACGCGGCCAGGTCGGCAATATCCTGATCGCTCAGATCAGCAGCCTGCGGCGTCATCAGCGCGTGCTCGCGGTCGCCGGCGCGATACGCCTGCAACGAATGCGCCAGATAATCCCCGTACTGCCCACCCAGCTTCGGGTACGTCGGGTCAATCGGGTTGTTGCCGTCGGCACCGTGGCAGTCGATGCAGCTCTGGTTGGTCGCCTTGCCCTTGACCTGGGCACGCGCCTCGCCGGCGGCAATACGACCGGCAGGCAGGCCGGCGGAGGAACTGGAGCCGTGTTCGCCACTGGCATGGCCAGGGTCGGCGGCGGAATCTGTACTGTTCTCAACCTGCGACTGCGAACAGGCAGCCAGCAGCAGGGCAACGGACAGAGCGATGGCGTGACGCTTGAAGGGCGCGGCTTTCGTCATGAGCGTGCTTATTTGGCGGTGGACAGGTAAACAGCGAGATCGGCGATCTCCTGTTCGCTGAAACTCATCGACTGCGCCTGCATCGTCGGATGCCGGCGCTTGCCCTGGCGGTACTCGGTCAACGCCTGGGTCAGATACTGCGCCGACTGCCCGCCAATCTTGGGCACCCGGTAGCTGGGGTAGGCGTTCTTGTAGCCAGTGATGCCGTGGCAACCCTGGCAGGTATAGGCCAGGGTGCGCCCGTTGTCGAAATTCCCCGAGGGGGCGGCAGGGGCGGCAGGGGCGGCCGGTGCGGCGGCCGGAGCCGGGGCAGCGGGTACGGCGGGGACAGCAGAAGCAGGTGCGGCCTGGGCGGCAACCCCGAGGGGCAGGAGGACGGCCAGAGCAAGACAAGCGGCGAGCGGCTGCGGGCGCATGATGTCTCCGGTAAACGGGTTCTGGTCGTTCCGGCGTGGGGTACGGAACTGCCCGGAGTATAGCCTGCGATTTCATCTAGCTGAAATCGGAACGCCTTCAAGCCTGTCTGCGGTCACCATGACCTTTGGGATATGGTGTTGTCGTGACGTGGTGCATTACTTTGCTACCACACCTGCCCACGCACCTCCTCAGGGACACGACGATGTCGCGACTTTCTTTCCTGCCCGGCCGCACTGGAACCTGCGCCGCCGCGCTGCTGATCACCACCACCTTGTTGCTGAGCGGCTGCGGAGCCGGCGGCCCTGCCGACGCCCAGGCGGCCGAGGGCAAGGACCCCAAGGCGGAGAAGGCCCCCGAAGCGGTGCCGGTCGAGGCGGTGGCGGCCAGCCGTCGCGCGGTCGCGGCCAGCTACACCGGCACAGCGGCGCTGGAAGCGCGCGCCGAGTCGCAGGTGGTGGCAAAAACGTCCGGGGTGGCGCTGGCGGTGCTGGTCGAGGAAGGCCAGCAGGTTCGCGCCGGCCAGCCGCTGGTCCGTCTGGACCCGGACCGCGCACGCCTCGCCGTCGCGCAGAGCGAAGCGCAGATGCGCAAGCTGGAGAACAACTACCAGCGTGCGCAGAAGCTGATCGGCCAGCAGATGGTCAGCGCCGCCGACGTCGACCAGATCCGTTTCGATCTGGAGAACGCGCGTGCCCAGTACCGCCTGGCAACGCTGGAGCTCTCCTACACCACGGTGGTCGCCCCGATCTCCGGGGTGATCGCGTCACGCTCGATCAAGACCGGCAATTTCGTGCAGATCAACACCCCGATCTTCCGCATCGTCGACAACTCGCGGCTGGAAGCCACGCTCAACGTGCCCGAACGTGAGCTGGCCACGCTGCGCCCCGGCCAGCCGGTGACCCTGGTCGCCGACGCGCTGCCGGGCAAGTCGTTCCCCGGCACCGTGGACCGCATCGCACCCGTGGTGGACGCCGGCAGCGGCACCTTCCGCGTGGTCAGCGGCTTCGGCGAAGACGCCGCCGGCCTGCAGCCGGGCATGTTCGGCCGCATCCGCATCGACTACGACCATCGCGCCGACGCGCTGGTGGTGCCGCGCCTGGCCCTGCTCGACGATGGCGACCCGGCCGTGTTCCGGGTGCGCGACGGCAAGGTCGCCCGGGTGCCGGTCAAGGTGGGCTACGCCGAAGGTCCGTGGGTGGAAATCCGCGAAGGTCTGGCGGTAGGCGACAAGGTAGTGACCGCCGGCAAGGTGGCACTGCGTGACGGCACTGCGGTGCAGGTGATCGGTGAGAAGCCAGCCGCCACCGTGGCCAAGGCCGCGCCGAAGAAGGCGGAGAACCGTCAATGAGTTCGCCCGGGCATGACCACGGCAGTGAACCGCACCCGGCCGACGAGGGCCGGGGCACCGGCGGCGGCCTGGTGGAGTTCGCCACCCGCCGCCGCGTCACCATCTTCATGTGCATGCTCACCCTGGTGCTGTTCGGCCTGATCGCGCTGGGCAACCTCAAGGTCAACCTGCTGCCGGACCTGAGCTATCCGACCCTGACCGTACGCACCGAGTACACCGGTGCGGCCCCGACCGAAATTGAAACCCTGATCACCGAGCCGGTTGAAGAAGCCGTGGGCGTGGTCAAGAACCTGCGCAAGCTCAAGTCGGTCTCGCGCACCGGGCAGAGCGACGTGGTGCTGGAGTTCGCCTGGGGCACCAACATGGACCAGGCCAGCCTGGAGGTGCGCGACAAGATGGAAGCGCTGAACCTGCCACTGGAGGCCAAGGCTCCGGTGCTGCTGGGCTTCAATCCCTCCACCGAGCCGATCATGCGTCTGGTGATCGCGGCCAAAGGCGACCCGGCCAGCGACGCCGACGCGGTGCGTCAGCTGACCGCGCTGCGTCGTTATGCCGACGAAGACCTGAAGAAAAAGCTCGAGCCGGTGGCCGGCGTGGCGGCAGTGAAGGTGGGCGGTGGTCTGGAAGACGAGATCCAGGTGGACATCGACCAGCAGAAGCTGGCCCAGCTCAACCTGCCGATCGACAACGTGATCAAGCGGCTCAAGGAAGAGAACATCAACATCTCCGGCGGCCGCCTTGAAGAAGGCTCGCAGCGCTTCCTGGTGCGCACGGTGAACCAGTTCGCCGACCTGGAAGACATCCGCAACCTGCTGGTGACCACCCAGAGCAGCACCGGCAGCGCGGCCGACGCGGCCATGCAGCAGATGTTCGCCATTGCCGCGTCCACCGGTTCGGATGCGGCCATTGCCGCGGCCTCCGCTGCACAAAGCGCGTCCAGCAGCAATTCGACCAACATCGCCAATGGCGTGCCGGTGCGTCTGAAGGATGTCGCCACGGTGCGCCAGGGCTTCAAGGAGCGCGAAGCGATCATCCGCCTGGGCGGTCGCGAAGCGGTGGAACTGGCGATCTACAAGGAGGGTGATGCCAACACTGTGGCCACCGCCGCCGCGCTGCGCACGCGCCTGGAGCAGATCAAGTCTCAGATTCCCGGCGATGCCGAGCTGACCACGATTGAAGACCAGTCGCGCTTCATCGAACACGCCATCAGCGACGTCAAGAAGGACGCGGTGATTGGCGGTCTGCTCGCGATCCTGATCATCTTCCTGTTCCTGCGCGATGGCTGGAGCACGTTCGTGATCAGCTTGTCGCTGCCGGTCTCTATCATCACCACGTTCTTCTTCATGGGCCAGCTTGGCCTGAGCTTGAACGTGATGTCGCTGGGCGGGCTGGCCTTGGCGACCGGCCTGGTGGTGGACGATTCGATCGTGGTGCTGGAAAGCATCGCCAAGGCGCGCGAGCGCGGCCTGGGCATTCTGCAGGCGGCCATCACCGGCACCCGCGAAGTGAGCATGGCAGTGGTCGCATCCACCCTGACCACCATCGCGGTGTTCCTGCCGCTGGTGTTCGTGGACGGCATCGCTGGCCAGCTGTTCCGCGACCAGGCCCTGACCGTGGCGATTGCGATTGCGATCTCGCTGCTGGTGGCGATGACCCTGATCCCGATGCTGAGCTCGCTGAAGGGCCGCCCGCCGCTGGCGTTCCCGGAAGAAGCCCCGCATGCGGCCTGGCAACCGCAGAGCCGCTGGCTGAAGCCGGTCGCCGGCAGCCGCCGTGGCCTGGGCGCGCTGGTGCGCTGGAGTGTGTTCGGCGTGGCCTGGGTGATCGTCAAAGTGTGGCGCGGCCTGACCGCCGTGGTCGGCCCGGTGATGCGCAAGGCCAGCGACCTGGCGATGAAGCCCTACGCGGGTGCCGAGCGCGGTTACCTGAAGCTGCTGCCCAGCGCCCTGGCGCACCCGGGCAAGGTGCTGGGTCTGGCCGCGTTGGCGTTTGTTGCCACCCTGGCGATGGTGCCGATGCTGGGCGCGGACCTGATTCCGCAGCTGGCCCAGGATCGCTTCGAGATGACCGCAAAGTTGCCCGCCGGTACGCCATTGAAGCAGACCGACGCGCTGGTGCGTGAGCTGCAGCTGGCGCATGCCAAGGACGACAGCATCGCGTCGCTGTATGGCGTGAGTGGCAGCGGCACCCGGCTGGATGCGAATCCCACCGAGAGCGGCGAGAACATCGGCAAGCTGACCGTGGTGATGGCTGGCGGTGGCAGCGCCAGCACCGAAGCGGAGATCACCGAACGTCTGCGCGCCTCGATGCAGGGCCACCCGGGCGTGCAGATCGACTTCGCCCGCCCGGCATTGTTCAGCTTCTCCACGCCGCTGGAAGTGGAACTGCGCGGCCAGGACATGGCCACGCTGGAACGCGCCGGCCAGGCTCTGGCGGCGATGCTGCGCAACAACCCGCATTACGCCGACGTCAAGTCAACCGTGGAAGAAGGCTTCCCGGAAATCCAGATCCGCTTTGACCAGGAGCGCGCCGGTGCGCTGGGCCTGACCACGCGCCAGATCGCCGACGTGGTGGTCAAGAAAGTGCGCGGCGACGTGGCCACGCGCTACAGCTTCCGCGACCGCAAGATCGACGTGCTGGTGCGGGCGCAGGAAGGGGATCGCGCCAGCGTGGAGAGCATCCGCCGGCTGATCGTCAATCCGGGCAGTGCGCGTCCGGTGACGCTGGACGCGGTGGCAGAGGTGATCGCGACCAACGGTCCCAGCGAGATCCATCGCGCCGACCAGACCCGCGTCGCCGTGGTGTCGGCCAACCTGCGCGACATCGACCTCGGTGGTGCGGTGCGTGAGGTGGAGGCGATGGTCGCCGACAATCCGCTGGGTGCCGGCGTCGGCATGCATATCGGCGGGCAGGGCGAGGAGCTGGCCGAATCGGCACGCTCGCTGATCTTCGCCTTCGGCCTGGCGATCTTCCTCGTGTACCTGGTGATGGCCTCGCAGTTCGAATCGCTGCTGCACCCGTTCGTCATTCTGTTCACCATTCCGCTGGCCCTGGTCGGCGCGATCCTGGCGCTGATGCTGACCGGCAAGCCGATCTCGGTGGTGGTGTTCATCGGCCTGATCCTGCTGGTGGGACTGGTGACCAAGAACGCGATCATCCTGATTGACAAGGTCAACCAGCTGCGCGAGGCCGGCGTGGCCAAGCACGAGGCCCTGGTGGAAGGAGCGCGGTCGCGCCTGCGCCCGATCATCATGACCACCTTGTGCACGCTGTTCGGCTTCCTGCCACTGGCCGTGGCGATGGGCGAGGGTGCGGAAGTGCGTTCGCCGATGGCGATCACCGTGATCGGCGGCCTGCTGGTGTCCACCCTGCTGACCCTGTTGGTGATTCCGGTGGTGTATGACCTGCTGGACCGCCGCGGCGATGCCTACTACCGCGAACGCGGTCGCCAGCATGCGCATGCGGCCGAAGGCCCGATCAGCGGCGACAACGCCCAGGAGCCGGCATGAGCGTCGCCGAGTTCTCCATCCGCCGTCCCATCACCACCATCATGTGCTTTGTCTCCCTGGTGGTGGTGGGGCTGATCGCCGCGTTCCGGCTGCCGCTGGAGGCGCTGCCGGACATTTCCGCGCCGTTCCTGTTCGTGCAGGTGCCGTACACCGGCTCCACGCCGGAAGAGGTGGAGCGCACCATCATCCGCCCGACCGAGGAAGCGCTGGCGACGATGACCGGGATCAAGCGCATGCGCTCGCAGGCCACGTCGGAAGGGGCCAGCATCTTCATCGAGTTCAGCGACTGGGACCGCGACATCGCCATTGCCGCCTCCGACGCACGCGAGCGCATCGACGCGATCCGCACCGACCTGCCCGATGACCTGCAGCGCTACAACGTGTTCAAGTGGTCCAGCAGCGACGAACCGGTGCTGAAGGTCCGCCTGGCCAGCAGCAGCGACCTTACCGGTGCCTACGACATGCTGGACCGCGAGTTCAAGCGGCGCATCGAGCGCATTCCCGGCGTAGCCCGGGTGGAGATCTCGGGCGCGCCGCCAAACGAGGTCGAGATCGCGATCAACGCCGACCGCCTGACCGCGCACAATCTCAGCATCAACGAGCTGAACGAGCGTCTGCGTGCGCTGAATTTTTCGATCTCGGCCGGGCAGATCGGCGACAACGGCCAGCGCGTGCGCATCCAGCCGGTGGGCGAGATCACCGACCTGCAGGAACTGCGTGACCTGGTGATCGACACCAAGGGCCTGCGCCTGGGTGACATCGCCGACATCCGGCTCAAGCCCAGCCGCATGCCGTACGGACGGCGCCTGGATGGCAATCCAGCCGTGGGCCTGGACATCTACAAGGAGCGCAGCGCCAATCTGGTGGAGGTCTCGCGCGCTGCGTTGGCCGAAGTGGAGGCCATCCGCGAGCAACCGTCGATGCGCGACGTCAACATCAAGGTGATCGACAACCAGGGCAAGACGGTCACTTCCTCGCTGCTGGAACTGGCCGAAGCCGGTGCGGTGGGCCTGCTGCTGTCGGTGACGGTGCTGTTCTTCTTCCTGCGCCACTGGCCGTCCACGCTGATGGTCACCCTGGCCATTCCGATCTGTTTCGTGATCACCCTCGGCTTCATGTACTTCGCCGGGGTCACTCTCAACATCCTGACCATGATGGGCCTGCTGCTGGCGGTGGGCATGCTGGTCGACAACGCCGTGGTGGTGGTGGAGAGCATCTACCAGGAACGCGAGCGCATGCCCGACCAGCCGCGGCTGGCATCGATCGTCGGCACCCGCAACGTGGCCATCGCACTCAGCGCCGGCACCCTGTGCCACTGCATCGTATTCGTGCCCAACCTGTTCGGCGAAACCAACAACATCAGCATCTTCATGGCGCAGATCGCGATCACCATCTCGGTGTCGCTGCTGGCCTCGTGGCTGGTGGCGGTGAGCCTGATTCCGATGCTCTCCGCGCGCATGCAGACGCCGAAGCTGGTGCACTCGCAGACCGGCGTCATCGCCCGCCTGCAGCGTCGCTACGCCAAGGTGCTGCAATGGACGCTGGAACACCGTGGCTGGAGCGTGTTCGGCATCATCATGGTGGTACTGATCAGCCTGGTTCCGATGAAGCTGACCAAGATCGACATGTTCGGCGGCGAAGGCGGCACCGACGTGTTCATCGGCTACAACTGGAAGGGGGCCTATACCCGCGCACAGATGTCCGATGAGGTGGCCCGGGTCGAGCAGTACCTGGACCAGAACCGCGAAAAGCTGCACATCACCCAGGTGTATTCCTGGTACAGCGAGCAGGAAGGCAGCAGCACCATCGTGACCCTGGACGAGAAGCACGCCGGCAACATGGCGGCGGTGCAGGAGAGCCTGCGCAAGGGCCTGCCGCGCTCGGCGCGCGCGGACTACATCGTGGGCAACCAGGGCGGTGATGGCGGCGGTGGTGGCAACCAGGGCGTGCAGGTGCAGCTGGTCGGCGATTCCACCCAGATGCTGCAGGAGATCGGCGAGGAAGTGGTGCCGCTGCTGGCCCAGCGCAAGGAACTGCGCGACGTGCGCATCGACAATGGCGAGAAGGGCAGCGAGCTGTCCATCCATGTCGACCGCGAGCGCGCGGCCGCGTTCGGTTTCAATGCCGAGCAGGTCGCCAGCTTCGTCGGCCTGGCGCTGCGTGGCGCGCCGCTGCGCGAGTTCCGCCGCGGTGACAGCGAAGTGCCGGTGTGGGTGCGTTTCGCCGGTGCCGAGCAGAGCAGCCCGGAAGACCTGGCCAGCTACACCGTGCGTACCGGCGACGGTCGCTCGGTGCCGCTGCTGAGCCTGGTGGATGTCAGCATCAAGCCCTCGGCCACCCGCGTCGGCCGCACCAACCGGCAGACCACGCTGACCATCAAGGCCAACCTGGCCGAGAAGGTGACCGCGCCGGAGGGTCGCAAGGCGATGGAAGAGATTCTCAAGCCGATGAGCTTCCCGGCCGGCTACAACTTCACCTTCGACGGCGGTGATTACGGCGACGACGATGAAGCCATGCAGCAGATGATGTTCAACCTGCTGATCGCGCTGGTGATGATCTACGTGGTGATGGCGGCGGTGTTCGAGTCGCTGCTGTTCCCGGCGGCGATCATGAGCGGCGTGCTGTTCTCGATCTTCGGGGTGTTCTGGCTGTTCTGGCTCACCGGTACCGCGTTCGGGATCATGTCCTTCATCGGCATCCTGGTGCTGATGGGCGTGGTGGTGAACAACGGCATCGTGATGATCGAGCACATCAACAACCTGCGACGGCGCGGCATGGCCCGCACGATGGCGCTGGTGGAGGGCTCACGCGAGCGCCTGCGCCCGATCATGATGACCATGGGCACGGCGATCCTGGCGATGATTCCGATCTCGCTGACCGACACCCAGCTGCTCGGTGATGGCCCGCCGTACTACCCGATGGCACGTGCGATCGCCGGCGGGTTGGCGTTCTCCACCGTGGTCAGCCTGCTGTTCCTGCCGACCATCTACGCAATGCTGGATGACATGAGCATTGCCGTGGCCCGCATCGTGCGGCGGGCGCGGGGATTGCCGCCGAAGGGCAGCGAAGCGGTGATCGAGCCGGCGTGATGACAGATCCGGTGGGCCGGCCAACGGCCGGCGCTACCGATGGGTCCAATGCGTGTGGTTCCGGTAGCGCCGGCCGTTGGCCGGCCCAGGCGGTGTGTCATCACCCGTGTGGATGACACACCGACGCAATCACGCCACCTTGTGCCAAACCTGGAAACCGGTCAGCCACAATCCCAGCATACTGCCCAGGTTGGTCAACATGAAGGTCAGTACGACCCGCGTCACCCGGTTCCGGTACCACCCCTTCAGCGTCTGCGCGTCGTCACGCAGCTTGAGGAAGTCCTCGTACGCCGGCTTGCGCAGCCGTGTTTCCACCAATGCGGCGAACGCGCCGGTGGGAATGCTCAACCGGAATGGCTTGAACGGTGCGACCACGATCGCGGTCAGAATGCTCAGCGGGTGGCTGCCGGCCAGCAGGCAGCCCAGCCCGGCCAGGCCGCCGGTGTACAGGGCCCAGGTCGCCAGCAGTTCGGTGCCCATGCCCAGTCCGCCCCGATAGAAACCGACCGCGATGCCGGTGATCACGATGGCCAGAATGCCCAGCGTGATCCACGGAATGTTGCGCTTGGGCGGCACCGCCTCCAGCGACTCACGCAGCGGACCGGGAGCCTCGGTGTCGCTTTCCAGATACTTCGCCAGCCCGGCCAGATGGCCGGCACCGACCACCGCCAGCACTTCGCGCTGCGCCGGGTTGTGGCTTTCGCGCAGCCGAGTGGCCATGTAGCGGTCGCGCTCGCCAATGATGGTGTCGTACAGCTCGGGGCTTTCGCTGGCAAACTCGCCGAAGCTGGCCTCGAGCATGTCGCCCTGCTTGAGCTTCTCGATCTCGTCTTCGCCCACTTCTTCGGAGGCGAACAGACCGGCACCCAGCCCCATCACCAGCTTGATCTTGCCGAAGAAGCCCAGCCGCTGGGACGCGCGCTTGAAGGTAAGGCCGACCTCGCGGTCGATCAGGTGCACCGGCAGGTTGCGTTCATTGGCCAGCCCGACCGCGCGCTTGAGCTCGGCACCGGGTTCGATGCCCAGCTGTTCGGCCAGACGGCGCTGGTACGCGGCGAGCGCGAGGTTGGCGGCGAACAGCGCCACGCGGCCCTTGCGGATCACCTCGATCAGGTCCAGCTTGGCCAGCGCGTCAGGGTTGGTCAGCGCCTGCAGGCGCTGCGGGTCCAGTTCCACCGCCACGGCGTCGAAGCGACCGCTTTCGATGGCCTTCTCGACGGCCTGTACGCTGGCCTGGGAGACGTGCGCGGTGCCCAGCAGGGTGTAGCGCACGCCATCGCGTTCGACGACCTTGACCGGTTGTCCGGCGAACAGGCTGTCGCCACTGTCTTGCGTTGTAATGTCGGTCATTGCGTCATTCATTGGAGGGGGCGCTGTCGGCACCATCGCCGAGCGCGCGCTGCATCTGCACGGTATCCAGCCAACGGCCATGCTTGCGGCCGAGGCCACGGAACACGCCGACCAGATGGAAGCCGAAGCGCTCGTGCAGTTTGATCGAGGCGGTGTTGGAAGGTTCCCCGATCACCGCCACCATCTGCCGGTAGCCGCGCGCGACGCAGGCGTCGATCAGCCCCTGCATCAGCGCAGTGCCAACGCCACGGCCCTGGAAGGCGGCATCGACGTAGACCGAGTTTTCCACGGTCCACTGATAGGCGATGCGGGCGCGGTAGGTGTTGGCGTAGGCATAGCCGGCGACCTGGCCGTCGACGATGGCGACGATGTAGGGGAAGCCCCGGCCGACGATATCGTGCATGCGCCGCTGCATCTCGGTGGCGTCGGGGACTTCGTACTCGTAGGTGTTGACGAAGTCGGTGACTTCCACCGCATAGATGGCGGTGATGGCGACGATATCCTCGTCGCGGGCGTCGCGCAGGTGCACGGTCACGGGGCAGGGGTCCTGTGGGGTCAGTCGATGTAGCGCTTGAGCAGGTCGCCGTAAGCGTCGATGCGGCGGTCGCGCAGGAACGGCCAGATCCGGCGCACGTGTTCGCTGCGCTGCAGGTCGACCTTGCAGACCAGCACGGTGGCATCACCACCGGCTTCGGCGATGAACTCGCCCTGCGGGCCGAGCACGTGGCTGTTGCCCCAGAACTGGATGCCGGAAGCACCGAGCGGGGAGGGTTCATGGCCGACGCGGTTGCAGCTGAGCACGGGCACGCCGTTGGCCACCGCATGGCCACGATGGCTGAGCACCCAGGCATCGCGCTGGCGGTTCTGTTCATCCTGCTGGTCGTCCGGATCCCAGCCGATGGCAGTGGGGTAGAGCAGCAGTTCGGCCCCGGCCAGGGCCATCAGGCGCGCGGCTTCGGGGTACCACTGGTCCCAGCAGACGAGCACGCCAAGGCGACCGACCGAGGTGTCGATGGGCTTGAAGCCGATGTCGCCGGGAGTGAAGTAGAACTTCTCATAGAAGCCCGGGTCGTCGGGAATGTGCATCTTGCGATACTTGCCGAGCAGGCTGCCGTCCTTCTCGAACACCACGGCGGTGTTGTGATACAGGCCGGCGGCACGGCGCTCGAACAGCGAGCCGACGATGACCACGCCATGCTTCTTCGCCAGCGCGCCCAGGCGTTCGGTGCTGGGGCCGGGAATCGGCTCGGCCAGGTCGAATTCGTTCACCGATTCGTGCTGGCAGAAGTACGCGCCGTTGTGCAGTTCCTGCAGCAGGACCAGCTTGGCTCCCTGCGCGGCAGCCTCGGCCACGCGCGTTTCGATCACAGCCAGGTTGGCCTCGGCATCGCCATGGTTGCGCTCCTGGATCAGGGCGACGGTAAGGGGGTGACGTGGGCTCATCCGATGCGGGTCCTGCGGGCAGAAAAACGCAGTTTATCGCGGATGCGTGGGCATCGTGTGTCGGGTCGTTGAATGCGCGCCAACAGCCTTGATTGCACGGCTGCGTGTCGCCGGGCTGTGCCCGGCTGTTGTTGGATCTGGGCGAACAGCCGGCGGTCATCGGATTCCTGGGTTGGCGGGTCGGGATGGGCGTTCCGGGGGACGCTGCAAGTACGTCCATGTAAGCTCGATCGCCGCATCCATGCGGCTCACGCCCCCTCCAGCCCACCCCGACCCGCCATCGACAGTGGGTCGGTGGCCATCGGAAATCAAAATCGCGTGGGCCCGGTAGCGTCGGTCGACAGACGACGGCCGTGAAACATTCAACATTCGGTAACGAATGACCCCAAATCGACATTGCCGTTGGTTTGGCATTTCCCGTGGCCACCGGCCATCGGTCTGGGGCGTGCCGGGGTGGGTTTGCGGGACCGTCAAAAACATGGATGTTTTTGACGAGCCCCCATGGACGGGTTCACGGCGTGTCCCGCAAACCCACACCGGCGCGCCCAAACACGGAATCCGATGACCAAAGGCTGTTCGCCCGAAACCAAAAACGCCGGGCAGAGCCCGGCGCTACGTAGCAAACCGAATGCCGACACGCTTTACGCGGCCAACACTCCCGCAGGCAACTGCATGGTGATGCAGTGCAGGCTGCCGTTCTGCCAGATCAGCGAGCGACACGGGACCTGCACGATCTCGCGGTCCGGGTAGGCCTGGGCCAGCACGTCGCGGGCGGCGTTGTCGGCTTCGTCGCCGTAGGCCGGCATCAGCACCGCGCCGTTGAGGATCAGGTAGTTCGCGTACGACGCCGCCAGACGGCGACCTTCGTCGATCACCGGGCGTGCCCAGGGCAGCGGGAACAGGCGGTATGGCTCGCCCGCGGTGGTGCGCAGCGCGGCAAGTTCGTTGCCCATCGCCTGCAGCTCGGCGTAGTGCGAATCGGTGCTGTCATCGCAGGCCTGGTAGACGATGCTGTCCGGCGAGGCGAAGCGTGCCAGCGTGTCGATGTGCGCGTCGGTGTCGTCGCCTTCCAGGTAGCCGTGGTCCAGCCACAGCACCCGGTCCTGCGCCAGCCAGGTGGCCATGTCCGCGCTGAGCGAGGCGCGGTCGCGGTCCGGGTGGCGTTCGTGCAGGCACTGCCAGGTGGTCAGCAGGGTGCCTTCACCGTCGGTTTCAATGCCGCCGCCTTCCAGCGCGAACGGAATGCTCTGCAGTTCTGCGTTGGCGAACAGGCCCTGGGCGTGCAGCACGCCGACGAGCTGGTCGTCCAGGCTCGCCTCGAACTTGCCGCCCCAACCAGTGAAGCGGAAGTCCAGCAGGCGGAAGCCGCCGTCCGCGCGGCGCAGGGTGATCGGGCCCGAATCGCGCAGCCAGGTGTCGTCGTACTGCGCGGTGACAAACCGCACGCGTTCCATGTCGATGCGGTTCGAGCGCAGGCGTGCGTCCGCATAGGCTTCCAGGTCATCGTCGGCCACGATGATCAACACCGGCTGGAAGCGGGTGATCGCCGCCACCAGGGCGATGTAGGTTTCTTCCACGTCCGCCAGGCGGTCAGCCCAGTCGGTATCGGCGTGGGGCCAGGCGATCAGGATGGCCGACTGGGTTTCCCATTCGGCAGGAAAGCGAAGCTGTTCGTTCATGGTCTCGGTGTAGTCGCCCGCGCGTGGGCGCGGGCAGTAAAGGGTCAGCGGATCGGCGGCTTGGGACCGACTTCCTCGGCGCTGGCCTTGTTGGCCACCACGTCGATCACCTTCGCCTTTTCAAAGTAGACGGTGAACTGCGGGTAGACCCAACGGTTGATGGTCGGCCACTGGCGCTTCTGGCCGCCACGCGGTTCCAGCTTTTCGCTCGGCTCGCCGAACGTGGCCAGCACCTGGCTGGCGGTCTGGCCGCGCACCGGCACCATCGCAGCAGGCTGCTCCTTGGTGCGGTCGATCAGCAGGGTGTCGGCATGGGCGCTGGCGCAGGCCAGCAGGGCAAGCAACGGCAGGGTGCACAGGTAACGCTTCATCTCGATCTACTCCCCAGTGGTCAAGAACTGCGATTACAACAAAAAACGGCAATAAAAAACCGCCCGGAGGCGGTTTTTCATTCAGGTAGGCCGCGACCGGTGGCCGTGACCCGCCCGGGGCTCAGCGCTGGCGAGCCTTGAAGCGCGGGTTCGACTTGCAGATCACGAAGATCTTGCCGCGACGACGGACGACCTTGCAGTCGCGGTGACGGGACTTGGCCGACTTCAGAGAGGACAGGACTTTCATTGCATACCTCGGCGTAAACGTGGATTCAGGTGGAGCGCGGCCGCGATATGCAGATGACAATCGGCAGGTGACGCTCGTTCAAGCCCGCCATTCTACCGGCCTTTTCTCCGTCCTTTCAAGTGGTTGCACCAAAAAGGTCTCGGCAGGGGGCGGGCAGGGGCTAGAATGGGGGGTCCATCACACAGGGAAACCCATGAATCCGCATCCCCCCGTGCTTACCATCGACGGTCCTTCCGGGGCCGGCAAGGGCACCGTCAGCCGCATTGTCGCACGTCGGCTGGGCTGGCATTACCTGGATTCGGGGGCGCTGTACCGGGCGGTGGGCGTGGCCGCCAGCTGGGCCGACATCGACACCTCCGATGCCTCGGCGCTGGTCCGCTGCACCTTCGACACCAAGGTGCGCTTCGTCGAGACCGCCGACGGCGCGCTGCGTGTCATGGTCAATGAGACGGACGCCACCGACGAGCTGCGCCTGGAAACCACCGGTGCGCTGGCCTCGGCCATTGCCGCCATCCCGGAGGTCCGGTCCGCGTTGAAAGAGCGCCAGCGCGCATTCAGGGTCGAGCCAGGCCTGGTTGCCGACGGTCGCGACATGGGCACGGTGATCTTCCCTGACGCCCCATTCAAGGTCTTCCTGACCGCCAGTGCCGAGGAGCGCGCCGAGCGCCGGCATAAGCAGTTGAAAGACAAGGGGGTTTCTGTTAACTTTGATGACCTCCTGCGCGAGATCATGGCCCGCGACGCCCGTGATGCCCAGCGCACCGTGGCGCCCCTGAAGCCGGCAGACGATGCCGTCGTCATCGACACCAGTGGAATCGGCATCGACGAAGTCGTTGCCAGGGTTCTGGATCTGCTTCCGGTTTCGGGTGCCTGATCCGTTGTAAGGAGGTCGTCAGTTCAACGACGGCAGTCGCACCATTGCAAAGCAACACAAGCTCCGTCCCGCACTGATGCGTGGCGGTTTTCCTACTTAACACACGACCTGCGTTTCCGGGGTCGACCAACAGGCGGGCAGTACTCGGAACCCTTGAAGGGAACCCCTGCCCATGTGTCCAACAGAGTAAATCTAATGACCGAATCATTTGCCGAACTGTTCGAAGCCAGCCAGGCCAATCTGGCCAAGCTGAAGCCGGGCGCCATCGTCACCGGTACCGTCGTGGAAGTCCGCGGCGACGTGGTGGTGATCAACGCTGGCCTGAAGTCTGAAGGCATCGTGCCGATCGAGCAGTTCCGTAACGACGCTGGCGAAATCGACGTCGCCGAAGGCGACCTGGTCAAGGTTGCCCTTGACGCGATCGAAAACGGCTTCGGTGAAACCGTCCTGTCGCGCGAGAAAGCCAAGCGCGCGATGGTGTGGGACGAGCTGGAAGAAGCGTTGGAAAAGAACGAAACCATCACCGGTCGCATCAGCGGCAAGGTCAAGGGTGGTTTCACCGTGGACATCAAGGATGTCCGCGCGTTCCTGCCGGGTTCCCTGGTCGATGTGCGCCCGGTGCGCGATCCGGCCTACCTGGAAGGCAAGGAGCTGGAATTCAAGCTCATCAAGCTGGACCGCAAGCGTAACAACGTCGTGGTGTCGCGCCGCGCTGTCGTCGAAAGCGAGCACTCGGAAGAGCGCGAGCAGCTGATGGACAAGCTGCAGGAAGGTGCCATCCTGAAGGGTGTCGTCAAGAACCTGACCGACTACGGCGCGTTCGTGGACCTGGGCGGTATCGACGGCCTGCTGCACATCACCGACATGGCATGGAAGCGCGTGCGCCATCCGTCCGAAGTCGTGAACGTCGGCGACGAGCTGGACGTGCGCGTGCTGAAGTTCGACCGCGAGCGCAACCGCGTTTCGCTGGGCCTGAAGCAGCTGGGCGAAGATCCGTGGGACAACATCGCCCGTCGTTACCCGGCCAACAGCCGCGTGTTCGGCAAGGTCTCCAACGTGACCGATTACGGCGCGTTCGTCGAGATCGAGCCGGGCGTGGAAGGCCTGGTGCACGTCTCGGAAATGGACTGGACCAACAAGAACGTCAACCCGTCCAAGGTTGTGCAGGTCGGTGACGAAGTTGAAGTGATGGTGCTGGACGTCGACGAAGAGCGTCGCCGCATCTCGCTGGGCATGAAGCAGGTTGCCGCCAATCCGTGGGAAACCTTCGCTGCCATCCACAAGAAGGGCGACAAGGTGTCGGGCCAGATCAAGTCGATCACCGACTTCGGCATCTTCATCGGCCTGGACGGCGGTATCGACGGCCTGGTGCACCTGTCCGACATCAGCTGGAACACCACCGGCGAAGACGTGGTCCGCAACTTCAAGAAGGGCGACAACCTGGACGCCGTCGTCCTGGCCGTCGATCCGGAACGCGAGCGCATCAGCCTGGGCGTCAAGCAGCTGGAGCAGGATCCGTTCGGTCAGTACATGGCTGCCAACCCGAAGGGTTCGAAGGTCGAAGGCGTGGTCAAGGAAGTGGACGCCAAGGGCGCTACCATCGAACTGGCTGACGGCATCGAAGGTTATGTGTCGGCTCGCGACGTTGCCAATGAGCGCGTTGACGATGCGACCCAGTTCCTGAAGGTCGGCGACAAGGTGGAAGCCAAGTTCGTGGGCATGGACCGCAAGGGCCGTACCCTGCAGCTGTCGATCAAGGCCAAGGACGACGCCGAAATGCGCGAAGTGCTGGAGGAATACCAGTCTGCTTCGGGCGGCACCACCCAGCTGGGCGCGCTGCTGCGTGCACAGCTGAACGGTAACAAGTCCGAGTAATCGGCCTTACCCGTTGCAGTAGTTTCCTGAGCGGCCCGGACACCTGTCCGGGCCGTTTCAGGGTTGGAATCCCTCGAAGCGAGTCCGCAATGACCAAATCCGAGCTGATCGAAATCCTGGCGCGCCGGCAGGCGCATTTGAAGTCGGACGATGTCGATCTGGCGGTAAAGTCATTGCTGGAAATGATGGGGGGTTCGCTGGCCGGCGGCGATCGTATCGAGATCCGCGGGTTCGGCAGTTTTTCGCTGCACTACCGTCCGCCGCGCCTGGGCCGTAATCCGAAGACCGGTGAATCGGTCGCGCTGCCGGGCAAGCATGTCCCGCATTTCAAGCCGGGCAAGGAGCTGCGCGAGCGCGTCAGCGCCGTGGTTCCGCTGGAAGGCGACCCCGCCTGAGTCTGCACATCTGCCACGCCGCAGGCTGGTAGAGCGGACCGCCGGTCCGCTACTCTTGGTCCCTAACGGAATGGGAGCTGCCACATGAAAGTTGCACGTCTGTTGATCCTGTTGGCCGTGCTGGTCGCCGGGCTCATTGTTGGTGCCCTCAATTCGCAGGAAATGACCCTCAAGCTCGGCTTCACCGAGATCCACTCCAGCACCGGGCTGGCGATCACCGTGGCGCTGCTGGCTGGCGTGCTGATCGGAGCCGGGTTGGTGCTGGTGGGCATGGTCATTCCGCTGTACTCCAGACTGCGCAAGGCGCAGAAAGCGGTTCCGGTCACGCCGGCCGCGCCGGTTGCACCTTCTACTTCTTCTTTTGACGGACGCTGAGCGCCGATGGAATTCGTCTCCGAGTGGTTCTGGTTTTTCCTGTTCCTGCCGCTGGCAGCGGTTTCTGGCTGGGTGATCGGCCGGCGCGGTGGCCAGCGCCACGGCGACAATCAGGTCAGCCGCCTGTCCAGCACGTACTTCCGTGGCCTGAACTACCTGCTCAACGAGCAGCCGGACAAGGCCATCGAACTGTTCCTGCACATTGCCGAGCTGGACAAGGAAACCTTTGAAACCCAGGTCGCGCTGGGCCACCTGTTCCGCCGCCGCGGTGAAGTCGACCGCGCCATCCGCCTGCACCAGGGGCTGGTCAACCGCACCGACCTGAGCGACGCGCAGCGCGTGCAGGCCCTGCTGGCGCTGGGCGAGGACTACATGAAGTCCGGCCTGCTGGACCGTGCCGAAACCGTGTTCACCGAGCTGGCCCAGATCGACCAGCGTGCCCCGCAGGCCCTCAAGCACCTGATCGGCATCTACCAGGCCGAACGCGACTGGGAAAAGGCGATCGACAATGCCACCCGCTACGAGGAAGTCACCGGCGAGCCGATGGGCAAGCTGGTCGGGCAGTTCGAGTGCGAACTGGCCGAACGCTACCGCGGCGCAGGAAAGATCGACGAGGCAAGGGCGGCCATTGCCCGTGCCTACCAGGCCGACGCCATGTCGGTGCGCGCCGGCATCATCGAAGGTCGCCTGGAAACCGACTCCGGCAATGCCGAAGCCGCCGTGCGCGCCTTCGAACGTGCCGCCCGCAACGACCCCGAGTACCTGCCTGAAGTGCTGCAGCCGTTGATGCAGAACTACCGCAAGGTCGGGGATCTGGGCGGCGCGCGCGCATTCCTGTCGGAAATGACCGAACACTACCGCGGCATTGCCCCGGTGCTGGCCTTGACCCAGCTGATGGAAGAGCAGGAAGGCGTCGCTCCGGCGCGTGCTTACCTGGGTCGCCAGCTGAAGGATCGCCCGTCGGTCCGTGGCGAGTCCGCCCTGATCGACCTGACCCTGGCCGAGGGCGCTGACTCCACCGCCACCCTGCACGACCTCAAGCACATCACCGACCAGTTGCTGGTGCGCAATCCCGCCTACCGTTGCACCCGCTGCGGCTTCGGTGCACGCACCCACCACTGGCAATGCCCCAGCTGCAAGGAGTGGGGTACGGTCAAGCCGCTGCTGAACTACGCGGTGCTCTGAACCATGGCCCTGATTGGCGGGCTGGGATTGCTGGCGGTGCTGGCGACCTCGGCGGCGCTCACCTGGGGTGCGCGCCATTACGCGCTGCGGCGCAACCTGATGGACCAGCCTGGCGAGCGGCGCAGCCACGTCGTGGCAACCCCGCGCGGCGGTGGCATTGCCATCGTGCTGACCCTGCTGTTGTCAGCGCTGGTCGCGGCCCTGTACTGGCCCGAGGCCCGGGTCAGCCTGGGCGTGTTCAGCGTGGGCCTGGTGCTGGTGGCCGGGATTGGCTGGTGGGACGACCATCGGCCATTACCCGCCGTTCGTCGCCTGCTCGTTCATGTAGTGGCTGCCGCGCTGGTGGCGGGCCTGGTCTGGCAGGCCACCCACAATCCACTGCAGGCCTTGCTGGCGCTGCTGTTCACCACGTCGCTGATCAACATCTGGAACTTCATGGATGGGATCAACGGCATCGCCACCACCCAGGCGGTGCTGGCCGGGGTCGCCTTTGCCTGCGTGCTGCCGGGACCGCTGGCCCTGGCCGGGGCGGTGCTGGCCGCGGCCTGCCTGGGTTTCCTCCCGTTCAACTTCCCGCGCGGCCGCATCTTCATGGGCGACGTCGGCAGCGGGGCACTGGGCTATGCGATTGCGGCACTGGTCTGCCTGGCCAGCGCGGCGACCAAGATCTCCTGGCTGCTGCTGCTGGTGCCGCTGACCGCCTTCCTCGTGGACGCAGGCTTCACGCTCCTGTCCCGCATGCTTTCCGGACAACGCTGGATGGAGCCCCACACACAACACGTCTACCAGCGGGCGGTCAAAAGTGGCAGAAGCCACGCTTTTGTGACCGGAATGTACTTTGTTTTTGGTCTATTCAGTATTACAGTGTTTAATGCTTGCACTAATTTGCAGCCGAGGTGGGAGGCTGCCGTGGCCGTTGCGTGGTTGACCCTCGCAACCGGTCTTTGGCTGCTCCTGCGCAAGGGAATGTGCCACTAACAGGATTGCTTGATTTTATGACGCCTTGGCAGGACCGTTTCACCAGTCTGCTTCCGCGCGCCGCCATTGTGGTCCACGACCTGTTCATGGTCTGGGCCTGCTGGCAGCTGCTGCACGCCGGCCGCTACTCGATGCTGGCCGAAGCACCGTCGTTGCCGCTCTGGAACGTGGACACCTCGCTGGTGCTGGTCATCCAGGCCATCGTGTTCTGGCGCGTGGGTCTGTACCGCGGCCTGTGGCGGTTCGCCAGCGTGGCCGACCTGCTGCACATCTTCAAAGCCAGCTTCATTGGCCTGCTCGCCATTGTGGTCGTGCTGGCCTACAAGCGCTTTGCCGGCGTTCCGATGTCGGTGCTGGTGATCTACCCGTTCGCGCTGTCGGCCCTGCTGGGCGCGCCGCGCCTGCTGTACCGCGCGTGGAAGGACTACCAGTCGCTGCAGACCGACGCCAGCGCCCGCCGCGTGCTGATTCTCGGTGCCGGCCAGGCGGCCGAGGCACTGGTCCGCGACCTGCGCCGCTCGGGCGATTTCGAGCCTGTGGGCCTGCTTGACGATGCGCCGCATCTGCAGGGGGCCAAGCTGCAGGGCCTGCCGATTCTCGGCACGCTCGACGATGCCCCCTCGATCGTCCGCGAAACCGCCGCCAAGCTGCTGGTCATCGCCATTCCCTCGCTGGATGCCGCGGGCATGCAGCGCGTGGTGGCCATCTGCGAAAGCACCGGCGTGCCGTTCCGCACCGTGCCCAAGATCAACGACGTGCTGCTGGGTCACTCGCTGCCCGGCGAGCTCAAGGAAGTGGCGATTGAAGACCTGCTGGGCCGCAAGCCGATCCTGCCGGACTGGTCGCTGATCCGGGGCTGGCTGGGCGGGCGCACGGTACTGGTGACCGGTGCCGGCGGTTCGATCGGCTCGGAACTGTGCCGCCAGTGTGCGCGCCACGGGGCAGGGCGGATCGTGCTGCTGGAAATGAGCGAACTGTTGCTGCTGACCATCGAGGCCGAGCTCAAGCGCAGCTTCCCGGAGCTGGAGGTCGAGGCCGTGCTGGGCGACTGTGGCGACCCGGCGGTGATCCGCCATGCGCTGTCGCTGTCGCCGGTCGATGCGGTGTTCCATGCCGCCGCCTACAAGCAGGTGCCGGTGCTGGAACGCCAGCTGCGTGAAGCGGTGCGCAACAACATCCTGTCCACCGAGACGGTGGCGCGGGCCTGCGTCGAAGCGAATATCGAACACTTCGTGTTCATTTCCACCGACAAGGCGGTGGACCCGGTCAACGCGCTGGGGGCCAGCAAGCGCTACGCCGAGATGATCTGCCAGAGCCTGGACCAGAAGACCACCCAGACCCGTTTCGTCACCGTGCGCTTCGGCAACGTGCTGGCCTCGGCCGGCAGCGTGGTGCCGCTGTTCCGCGAGCAGATCCTCAAGGGCGGCCCGGTCACCGTGACCGACCCGGAAGTGACCCGCTACTTCATGACCATTCCCGAGGCCTGCCAGCTGATCCTGCAGGCGGCCGCGTCGGCTTCGCACGGGGCGATCTACACCCTGGACATGGGCGAACCGGTGCCGATCCGGGTGCTGGCCGAGCAGATGATCCGTCTGGCCGGCAAACAGCCGTACAAGGACATCGCCATCATCTATACCGGCCTGCGTCCGGGCGAGAAGCTGCACGAAACCCTGTTCTATTCGGACGAGGACTATCGCCCCACCGCGCACCCGAAGATTCTGGAAGCCGGTGTGCGCACCTTCGCCCGCGACCAGGTGCTGGGCAACGTGCCGCGCCTGCGCGAAGCGATTGCCAGCTACGACACCGACGCGATCAACAGCATCCTGTTCGCGACGATGCCGGAGTTCTCGCCGCTGCAACAAGAAAATCACGTCGAATCGGCTAATGTGGTGCCCTTTCCGGCACGAGAGGCCAACAGGCAGTGACCCAAAAGCGTATCCGCAAGGCGGTGTTCCCGGTCGCAGGACTGGGGACGCGCTTTCTTCCCGCGACCAAGACCGTTCCCAAGGAAATGCTGCCGATCATTGATCGGCCGTTGATCCAATACGCCGTCGACGAGGCCATCGAAGCAGGGTGCGATACCCTGATCTTCATCACCAACCGCTACAAGCACGCAGTCGCCGACTACTTCGACAAAGCTTACGAACTGGAGCAGAAGCTCGAGCGCGCTGGCAAGCACGAACAGCTGGAGCTGGTCCGGCATGTGCTTCCGAACGGCGTGCGTGCGGTGTTCGTGACCCAGGCAGAAGCGCTGGGGCTCGGCCACGCGGTGCTGTGCGCCAAGGCTGTGGTCGGCGACGAGCCGTTCGCAGTGCTGCTGCCCGACGACCTGATCTGGAACCGTGGCGACGGCGCGCTGAAGCAGATGGCGGACCTCAACGAGGCCACCGGTGCCAGCGTGATCGCGGTCGAAGATGTTCCGCACGAGAACACCGCCAGCTACGGCATCGTCGCCACCGAGGCGTTCGATGGCCGCAAGGGGCGCATCTCGCAGATCGTGGAAAAGCCCAAGCCGGAGGACGCACCCAGCGACCTGGCCGTGGTCGGCCGCTATGTGCTCAGCCCGAAGATCTTCGAGCTGCTGGAAGCGACCGGCACGGGTGCCGGCGGTGAGATCCAGCTGACCGATGCGATCGCCACGCTGCTGCAGACCGAGGAAGTGGACGCCTATCGTTTTGAAGGCACCCGTTTCGACTGCGGCACCCATCTGGGCCTGGTCGAGGCGACCATCCGGTTTGCACTGGAAAGCCACAAGCTGGGCAAGCCGGCGCGCGAGAAGCTGGCGCAGATGCTCGCTGAGGATTGACCGGCACGGACGTGCTGGTCAATCCAACAAAACGGGCGGCCCTTAGGCCGCCCGTTTTGTTTAGGTAGCGCCGGCCGTTGGCCGGCCCAGGCGGTAATGAGGGCCGGCTAACAGCCGGCGCTACCGATTCCCGTCAATCCGGCATTACAGCGCCTCAAACACACCCGCAGCGCCCATACCCGTACCAATACACATCGTCACCATGCCGTACTTCTGCTGGCGGCGGCGCAGGCCGTGCACCAGCGTGGCGGTACGGATCGCGCCGGTGGCACCCAGCGGGTGGCCCAGGGCGATGGCACCGCCCAGCGGGTTGATCTTCGACGGATCCAGGCCGCAATCACGAATGACCGCAAGCGACTGCGCGGCAAACGCTTCGTTGAGCTCGATCCAGTCCAGCTGGTCCTGGGTCAGGCCGGCCTGCTTCAGCGCCTTCGGAATCGCAGCAATCGGGCCGATGCCCATCACTTCCGGGCGCACGCCGGCGACCGAGAAGCTGACGAAGCGGGCCAGCGGTTTCAGGCCGTAGTCCTTCACTGCCTGTTCCGACGCCAGCAGCACCGCAGCGGCACCGTCGCTCATCTGCGAGGAGTTGCCGGCGGTGACCGTGCCGCCGAACTGGCCGTTGCGGAACACCGGGCGCAGCTTGGCCAGGCCTTCGGCGGACGAATCCAGACGCGGGCCTTCGTCGGTGTCGACGATGCGGTCGCGGGTGATGATGCGGCGGCCGTCGGCGAGGTCCGGGGTGCGGGTGCGCACGTCGTACGGGCTGATCTCATCCTTGAACTCACCGGCCTGGATGGCGGCGATGGCTTTCTGGTGCGAGGCAAGGGCGAACGCGTCCTGTTCTTCGCGCGAGACCTTCCACTCCTCGGCCACCTTTTCAGCGGTGATGCCCATGCCGTAGGCGATGGCGACGTGGTCGTTGTCGAACACGCTCGGGGCCATCGCGATCTTGTTGCCCATCATCGGCACCATCGACATCGACTCGGTGCCGCCGGCCAGCATCAGGTCGGCGTTGCCCAGACGGATCTGGTCGGCGGCCATGGCCACGGCCTGCAGGCCCGACGAACAGAAGCGGTTCACCGTCTGCGCCGCGATGGTGTTGGGCAGGCCGGCCAGCAGCACGCCAATGCGGGCCACGTTCATGCCTTGCTCGGCTTCGGGCATGGCGCAGCCGATGATGGCGTCGTCAATGCGGTTCACGTCCACGCCCGGGGCCTGGGCGACCACGCTCTTGAGCACGTGGGCGAGCATGTCGTCCGGACGGGTGTTGCGGAATACGCCCTTGGGTGCCTTGCCGACCGGGGTGCGGGTGGCGGCGACGATGTAGGCGTCCTGGATCTGCTTGGTCATTGAAATAGTCTCTTCAAATAGGGGACAGGCGTGCCGACCAACGGTCGGCACCTACCGGGCGCGGACGGTGTCCGCGCCCGGGACGCCATCAATTACGCAGCGGCTTGCCGGTCTTCAGCATGTGCGCGATGCGGGCCTGGGTCTTTTCCTGCTGGGCCAGTTCGACGAAGTGCTTGCGCTCCAGGGTCAGCAGCCACTCTTCGTCGACCAGGGTGCCGCGATCCACTTCGCCGCCGCACAGCACGGTGGCGATGCGCACGGCGATCTCGTAGTCGTACGGGCTGATGAAGCGGCCTTCCAGCATGTTGACCAGCATCATCTTGAAGGTCGCAATGCCGACGTCGCCGGCGACCTGGATGCGACGTGCCGGCAGCGGCGGACGGTAGCCGCCTTCGGCCAGCGCACGCACTTCGGCCTTGGCGATGTACAGCGCTTCATAGCTGTTGAACACCACCTTGTCGGTCGGGCGCATCAGGCCCAGTTCCTGGGCGTTGACCGCCGAGTTGGAGACCTTGGCCATGGCCACGGTTTCGAAGGTCTTCTTCAATTCGGCGAACACGTCACCGCCCGGGCCGGCGGCCTGCGAGGCACGCACCGCCAGTTCCTTCAGGCCACCGCCGGCCGGCAGCAGGCCGACGCCGGCTTCGACCAGGCCGATGTAGCTTTCCAGCGCGGCCACGCTCTTGGCGCTGTGCATCTGGAACTCGCAGCCACCGCCCAGGGCCAGGCCACGCACGGCGGTTACCACCGGTACCAGCGAGTACTTGATTGCCTGGCTGGTGCGCTGGAAGTTGTGCACCATCTCTTCGAACTGGTCGACCTTGCCGGCCTGCAGCAGGCCCAGCGCACCGGCCAGGTCGGCACCGGCGGAGAAGGGTTCCTTCTGCTGCCAGATGACCAGGCCCTGGAAGCCCTGCTCGGCGCGCTTGATCGCTTCCTGCAGGCCGTTGAGCACGTGGTCGGACACGGTGTTCATCTTGGTCTTGAAGCTGACCACGGCAATGCCGTCGCCGTCGTGCCACATGCGCACGCCGTCATTCTCGAACACGGTTTCGCCCGGGCTGAAGGTTTCACCCAGCACCGGATCGGGGAAGCGCTGGCGCTGGTACACCGGCAGCGACGAGCGCGGCAGCTTGGCGTTGCGCGACGGGCTGAAGCTGCCCTCGGCGGCGTGCACGCCATCGCGGCCGTCGAACACCCAGTCCGGCAGCGGGGCGTTGCTCATGCTCTTGCCGGCCACGATGTCGTCGGCGATCCACTGCGCCACCTGCTTCCAGCCAGCGGCCTGCCAGGTTTCGAAGGGGCCCAGCGACCAGCCGTAACCCCAGCGGATGGCCAGGTCGACGTCGCGCGCGGTCTCGGCGATGTCAGCCAGGTGGTAGGCGCTGTAGTGGAACAGGTCGCGGAAAGTCGCCCACAGGAACTGCGCCTGCGGGTGCTGGCTTTCGCGCAGCTTGGCGAACTTTTCGGCCGGGTTCTTGATCTTCAGGATCTCGACCACTTCCGGTGCGGCGGTGCGGTCAGCGGCGCGGTAGTCCTGCTTTTCCAGGTCCAGCACCACGATGTCCTTGCCGACCTTGCGGAAGATGCCGGCACCGGTCTTCTGGCCCAGCGCGCCCTTGGCAATCAGCGCGTCCAGCCACTTCGGCGACTTGAAGAATTCGTGCCACGGGTCATTCGGCAGGGTGTCGCCCATGGTCTTGATGACGTGCGCCATGGTGTCCAGGCCGACCACGTCGGAGGTGCGGTAGGTGGCCGACTTCGGGCGACCCACCAGCGGGCCGGTCAGGCCGTCCACTTCGTCAAAGCCCAGGCCAAACTGCTGGGTGTGGTGGATGGTGGACAGGATCGAGAACACGCCGATGCGGTTGCCGATGAAGTTCGGGGTGTCCTTGGCGTACACCACGCCCTTGCCCAGGGTGGTGACCAGGAAGCTTTCCAGACCTTCCAGCACGGCCGCGTCGGTGGTGCTGGCCGGAATCAGCTCGGCCAGGTGCATGTAGCGCGGCGGGTTGAAGAAGTGCACGCCGCAGAAGCGGTGGCGCAGCTGCTCGGGCAGCACGTCGGCCAGCTTGTTGATGCCCAGGCCCGAGGTGTTGGAAGCCAGCACGGCGTGGTCGGCCACGAACGGGGCGATCTTCTTGTACAGGTCCTGCTTCCAGTTCATGCGTTCGGCAATGGCCTCGATGATCAGGTCGCAGTCCTTCAGCTGTTCCAGGCCGGTCTCGTAGTTGGCCGGGGTGATCGCCTCGGCGTAGGACTTGCTGGCCAGCGGAGCCGGGCTCAGCTTGCCCAGGTTGGCAATGGCCTTGAGCACGATGCCGTCGGCGGGACCTTCCTTGGCGGGCAGGTCGAACAGCACGGTGTCGACGCCGGCGTTGGTCAGGTGGGCGGCGATCTGGGCACCCATGACGCCGGCACCCAGCACGGCGGCGCGGCGGACTAGCAGGGAATTGGACATGTCAGTAAGCCTTTGAAGGTCAGTTCAGTCGGGCAGGGGGCCCGGCATTACGGGGTGGAAACGGGGGAGGCGGCTGCGCTGGCGCGGAAGCCGGCCTCGGCGAAATGGATCAGTTCATGGGCGGCATGGGCACGATGCGCCGCTTCGGTGACACCTGCGGGTCGCTTGATCAGCCCGAAGTCGGCCATGGCGTAGGTCAGCGACCCGGCCAGGAAGTCCAGCCGCCAGTACAGCTCTTCCTTGCTCAGCTCCGGCACGCAGGCGGCGATCGCCTTGCCGAAGTCGCGCAGCACGTGGCCGTAGTGGTCGGACAGGAACTTGCGCAGGTTGTCGTTCTTTTCCGCATAGGCGCGGGCGATGACCCGGACGAAGGCACCGCCGCTCTGGCGGTCCTGGGCCATGGCCAGGGCCGGCTCGACGAACGCGGCCAGCACCGGTCGCAGCTGGCCGGGGTGATCGCGCCGGGCGGCATCCAGCTGGGCCAGGCGGGCCGTGGTCATCTCGTCCATGCGGCGGCGGAACACCTCGTTGACCAGGTTTTCCTTGGAGCCGAAGTGGTAGTTCACCGCCGCGATGTTGACGTCGGCCTGGCTGGTCACCTGGCGCAGCGAGGTGCCGGCAAAGCCGTGCTGGGCGAACAGCTCCTCGGCGGCCCCGAGAATGCGGTCCTTGGTGGAGAAGTGGGCGGGCTTGGCCATGGGTCGGGCAGGGTTCAATCAAACGATTGTTTGATATTAGACCCCGGCAGGCGTGCTGGCATGCTGCGGCGCAGCAGGATCTCGCTGGCGTTCAGGGTGTGCCACCCTGTTCAGGTTTCCTGCGGTTGCCACGCATGGCGTGGCACTACGGCGTAGCGCCGGGCCAGAGGACGTTGTAGAATTGCGCTACGTATATAGGCTAAGCCCGCGTTTTGACGCGGGTTTTTTTCATGTTACTCTCGGGTCGATCAGTGGCCCGCCCAACGGAGAACCTCCCATGGCGCTGGAGCGCACCCTTTCCATCATCAAGCCCGACGCGGTCGCCAAGAACGTCATCGGCGAAATCTACGCCCGCTTTGAAAAGGCTGGCCTGAAGGTCGTGGCTGCCAAGTACAAGCAGCTGTCGCGCCGCGAAGCCGAAGGCTTCTACGCCGTGCACCGCGAGCGTCCGTTCTTCAACGCGCTGGTGGAGTTCATGATCTCCGGCCCGGTGATGATCCAGGCTCTGGAAGGCGAGAACGCCGTGCTGGCCCACCGCGACCTGCTGGGTGCCACCAACCCGAAGGATGCTGCGCCGGGCACCATCCGTGCCGACTTCGCCGAATCGATCGACGCCAACGCCGCCCACGGCTCGGACTCGGTTGAGAATGCTGCCGTTGAAGTCGCCTATTTCTTCGCTGCCACCGAAGTGGTCTCGCGCTGAGAGTAATGCCGTGAACGAGGTCGTACAGTCCCCCGCCATCCAGCCGCTGCCGAAAACCGCACCGACTGCTGGCAAACAGAACCTGCTCGACCTCGATCGCGCGGGCCTGGAGCGCTTCTTCGCCGAAACCCTCGGCGAAGCGCGCTACCGTGCCCACCAGGTCATGAAGTGGATCCATCACCACTACGTGACCGACTTCGACCAGATGACCGATCTGGGCAAGGCGTTGCGTGCCAAGCTGCACGCACACGCCGAAGTGGTCGTTCCCAACATCGTGTTCGAGAAGCCTTCCGCCGACGGCACCCACAAGTGGCTGCTGGCCATGGGCACCGATGGCAAGAACGCGATCGAAGCGGTCTACATCCCGGACAAAACCCGCGGCACGCTGTGCGTGTCCTCGCAGGTGGGCTGTGCGCTGAACTGCACGTTCTGCTCGACCGCCACCCAGGGCTTCAACCGCAACCTGTCCACCGCCGAGATCATCGGCCAGGTGTGGGTGGCGGCACGCCATCTGGGCAATGTTCCGCACAAGCAGCGCCGCCTGACCAACGTGGTCATGATGGGCATGGGCGAGCCGCTGATGAATTTCGACAACGTCGTGCGCGCCATGAGCGTGATGCGCGACGATCTGGGCTATGGCCTGGCCAACAAGCGCGTGACCCTGTCGACCTCCGGCCTGGTGCCGCAGATCGACCGCCTCTCCGCTGAAAGCGATGTCTCGCTGGCGGTGTCGCTGCACGCGCCCAACGATGAGCTGCGCGAAACGCTGGTGCCGCTCAACAAGAAGTACCCGATCGCCGAGCTGATGGCGTCGTGTGCCCGTTACCTGCGCGCCAACAAGCGCCGCGAATCGGTCACCTTCGAATACACCCTGATGCGCGGCATCAACGACACCCCCGAGCACGCCCGCCAGCTGGCGCGGCTGATGCGCCAGTTCGACAACGCCGTGCAGACGTCGAACGCGGGCAAGGTCAACCTGATTCCGTTCAATCCGTTCCCGGGCACCCGCTACGAGCGCTCGGACGACACCCAGATCCGCGCGTTCCAGAAGATCCTGCTGGACTCGAAAGTGCTGACCATGGTGCGGCGTACCCGTGGCGACGATATCGACGCCGCCTGTGGCCAGCTCAAGGGCCAGGTGATGGACCGCACGCGCCGTCAGGCCGAATTCAACAAGACCCTGCAGGGCGGGAAAAACCGGAATGCCGCTGCCTGACCTTCGATTGCCAGCCGTTGTCTTCGTCGCGCTGGCACTCGCCGGCTGTGGCAAGCAGGGCATCACCATTCCTGACGACATCCGGGGCGTGGCTCCGGAATACACTGCCCGTGATGACGACGCTACACGTCGCCGGGTCGCCTACCAGAACAATGTCACCCTGGCCGCCGAAGCGGTGCGCCTGGGCGACCTGCCGCTGGCCGAGAAGCGCGGTCGGGCCGCGCTGAAGCTGGATGGCAGCCGCCCCGAGGTCTATCTGCTGCTGGCTCAGGTGGCCGGCGCGCAGGGCCGCGATGCCGACGTGGGCGAACTGCTGCGCAAGGCGGTCGAGGTCGCACCGCAGCGCGGCGATGCGCTCAACAATTACGGTGCGTGGCTGTGTGGGCGAGGCAGCCCTGCAGAAGCACTGCCGTATTTCGACAGGGCCCTGGCGGCACCCGGCTATGCCACCCCGTCGGCGGCGCTGGCCAATGCCGGGAGCTGTGCGCTGAGCGCCGGGCAGCCCGAACGTGCGGTGCGTGACCTGCGCAAGGCATTGGCGCTGGCACCGGACAATGCCTATGCACTGGAGACGATGGCCCGCAACGAGTACACCCAGGGGCGTTTCTTCGAGGCCCGGGCCTTTGTGCAACGGCGCCTGTCGGCTGCACCGGCCACACGTTCCGTGTTACAACTTGCCTCTGATATCGAGGCGCAGCTGGGCGACACAGTGGCATCGGGTCGCTATCTGCAGCGAATTCGCGACGAATTTCCGCACGACGCGGCTCCTAATTCCCGGGGTTGAAGCATTGTGATTGACGACCAGACTGTGAACGCTTTTGACGCTGCGGCCGG
>JBCNQC010000037.1:0-29096 GCA_039592995.1 Stenotrophomonas sp.
CCGCATGATCGCCTGCTGGTTGCGGCTGTTGAATTCCACCTGGGTCTGGTAACGCAGTTCCTGCTCGCGCGAGCGGCTGCGCACCGAGCTGCTGACGAAGCCGATGATGGCGATCAGCGACAGCGCACCGGACACCACGCCCAGCCAGAAGTTCGGGAACAGGCGGGTGTCGCGCACCGAACCGAACGAGGAGAAGGCGTCGAACAGCTTCTTGCTGTCGTCCAGCATCTTGGTCGAGCCGGCGGTCAGGGCGGCGGCCGAGGACTGTGCCGAGAACAGCTGGCGCGAGCTGGCCAGGATCGCGTCGGCGTCCTGCTTCATGGTGTCCCACTGCTTCTGCGACTGCTCCAGCGCAGCCAGCGCGGCGGCGTTGCGAACCGGCGCGATGCCGAGTTCCTCGTTGCCGTTGCGCAGCGCATCCAGCACCTGGGTGAACACCACCGAGTCGCGTGCCAGCGCGTCGCCGGCGGCGGCGGCGTTGGTGCCGCCTGCGCGCATTTCGGTCACGCGGCGGGCCATCGAGCCGATCACCACCACCTGCTGCAGCGCGTTGTACACCTGCGAAGCCGGAGCACCGCTGGCGGACATGGCGCGGACGACTTCGTTCAGCTGCGCCTGCAGGGCCGGCACGCCGTTGACGAAGTTGTTCGCATTGCCGGCCAAGGCCAGGACTGCCGGTTCGCTGGCCACCAGCTGCGAGGCGCTTTTGCCAAGCGGCTCCCAGGTCTGGGTCAGCTGGTTCAGCGGACCGGCCACCGTGGTCACCGTGCCATAGCGACCCTGCAGGCTGCTGACCGTGCTTTCGATGCGCGACTTGGTGTCCTTGAACGCGGTGAACGCCTGCGCGTTGCCCGAGACCGCTTCACGGCCCTGGTTGGCCAGCTGCTGCGAGAGCACCTGGAGGTCGGCTGCGCCGGTGCTGGCACCGGCCAGGCGGCTGCCCTGCCAGGTCGCCACACCGGTGTTCACACCGAAGGCGATCATCGACAGGGCCAGCAGGCCCAACCAGAAATTGGTTCCTACCGAGCCCAGTTTGCCGGCCTTGGCGGTTTCCGAAGAAGTACTCATCGTTCAACCTCGATCTTCAATGCAGTGAGGAAGGCAGCAGCGATCAGGCCGCGGCCTGCCTGAATTCGGGGGTACGCGACAACAGGGACAGCGAGAACACGCCCCAGTCATGACCGTCGCTGTGGAAGGCACGGTCCACGAAATGGGCGTAACGACCGGCAGCGAGGTCACCGATGGCGGTGTCCTGGTCCTGGTCGAAGCTGCGCTGGCCAAACAGTTCATCAATTGTCAGCGCCACGTCGCCGCCGGCCTGGCGCATGATCAGCACGCGCTGGCCTTCCTGCTGGGTGGTGCGCTCGCCTTCCAGGAAACAGCGCAGGTCCACCACCGGAAACAGGTTGCCGCGCAGATTGCCGACACCGAGCAGCCACGGATGGGCCCCCGGCACCGGGGTGACCGGCGGCATCGGCACGATTTCCACCACCTCGCGGAAGTCCGAAACCAGCCGGCGGCTGCCAACGCGGTAACCCACGCCACGCCACAGGTCCTGGGCGAACTGGCGCTCGGGCAGCTGCACCGCATGCGCCAGGCTGCGTCGTTCGTAGGCTTCAAGGATGTCGAAGGGAGAGCGCATCAGGGCACCGCCACCAGTTCATTGATCCGCGCAATCAGTTCTTCCTCGCGCGGCGGCTTGACCATGTAGTCGCTGGCCCCCTGGCGAATGCCCCAGGCCTTGTCGGTTTCCATGTTCTTGGTGCTGACAATGATCACCGGGATGTCCTTGGTGGCCTGGTCCCGGCTCAGCGCACGCGTGGCCTGGAAACCACTCATGCCCGGCAGGACCACGTCCATCAGCACCAGGTGCGGTGCGTGTGCACGCACCAGATCAAGGCCTTCTTCGGCATTGTTGGCCACGAGCACTTCGTGCCCGGCCCTGGTCAGCCATTGCGTGAACACCGCCTGGTCAGTCGGTGAATCCTCGATCAGAACGATACGAGCCATTGTGCCTTTCCCCCCTGGTCAGGCGTTTACGTATGTGCGGATGGCACCCAGCAGTTCTTCCCGCGTGAAAGGCTTGGTCAGGTACTGCTCCGAGCCCACGATGCGCCCACGTGCCTTGTCGAACAGGCCGTCCTTGGAGGACAGCATGATCACCGGCGTGGACTTGAACAGCTGGTTGCCCTTGATCAGCGCGCAGGTCTGATACCCGTCAAGGCGCGGCATCATGATGTCCACGAAGATGATCTGCGGCTGTTGGTCGGCGATCTTGGCCAACGCCTCGAAACCATCGGTCGCGGTCACCACCTCGCAGCCTTCGCGCTTGAGCAGTGTTTCAGCGGTCCTGCGAATGGTCTTCGAATCGTCGATGACCATGACTCTCAGCCCTGCGAGTTCCCCACCCGCAGCCATGTTTTCAGTCATTACCTTTCCCCGAGCGCGCGACGCTTGTGCCTGGTGATTCGACGTCGCTGCGAAAGCGTATCTATATCCCACCGGGCCTCCGGCATCAAGGGTCTGGCGTGCAACCCAAGCCACTCGCGCCCCCGTTCGACGGTAGCACCCCCGAACTGCGCAAACCGTGAAGGCGGCAAACGCAGCGTTCCGCCCAGTCAGGGAAGCCGTCCGGGCCCGATTGAAGCTACCATCAGCGCCTGCCCGCCAGGTTGTGACCATGCCGTTGAACGTCATCGTGGTGATGGACCCCATCGCCCACATCAAGATCGCCAAGGACACCACGTTCGCCATGCTGCTGGAAGCCCAGCGCCGTGGCCATGCCCTGCACTATGTGAGCCCCGGGGGGCTGGCCCTGCGTGATGGCGTGGCCGTGGCCCGCACCGCGCCCCTGCAGGTCCGCGACGACAAGGCCGACTGGTTCACCCTGGGCGAGTTCAGCCAGACCACATTTGGTGCCGGCCAGGTCGTGCTGATGCGCAAGGATCCGCCGGTTGACGCCGAATTCATCTACGACACCCAGGTGCTGGCGGTGGCCCAGCAGGCCGGGGCGCTGGTGGTCAACGACCCGCAGGGCCTGCGCGACTACAACGAGAAGCTGGCCGCCCTGCTGTTCCCGCAGTGCTGCCCGCCAACCCTGGTCAGCCGCCGCCACGCCGACCTGAAGGCCTTCGTGCTCGAACACGGCCAGGCGGTGCTGAAGCCGCTGGACGGCATGGGCGGTCGTTCGATCTTCCGTAGCGGCAGCGGCGACCCGAACCTGAATGTGATCCTGGAAACGCTGACCGACGGCGAGCGCAAGCTGGCCCTGGCGCAGAAGTTCATCCCGGACATCACCGCCGGTGACAAGCGCATCCTGCTGGTCGACGGCGAGCCGGTCGACTACTGCCTGGCCCGCATTCCGCAGGGCGACGAGTTCCGCGGCAACCTGGCCGCCGGCGGCCGCGGCGAAGGCCGACCGCTGAGCGAGCGCGACCGCTGGATCGCCGCACAGGTCGGCCCGGAGATGAAGCGCCGCGGCATGCGTTTCGTCGGTCTGGACGTGATCGGTGACTACCTCACCGAAGTGAATGTCACCAGCCCCACCTGCGTGCGCGAACTGGACGCCCAGTTCGGCCTGAACATCGCCGGCACCTTGTTCGACGCCATTGAGGCCAGCCTGCCACGATGACTGCGACGGCCGCCCCCCTGCTGCCTCATCAGGCGCGCGAGTCGCAACGACTGGGAGCCACGCTGGCGCTTTCGGCGCTGGTCCACGGCCTGCTGATTCTGGGCGTGGGTTTTGCGGTCAGTGACAAGGCCGCACTGGTGCCGACCCTGGACGTGATCTTCAGCCAGACCCAGACCGCGCTGACGCCGAAACAGGCGGACTTCCTGGCCCAGGCCAACCAGCAGGGTGGCGGTGACCACGACACCGTCCAGCGTCCGCGCGACAACCAGACCGGCATCGTCCCGCAGCCACAGGCCGGGCTTTCACCGGTGCCGCAGCAGCGGCAGGATGCAGCGCGCCCGCCACCGCCTCAGGCCCGCGTGGTCTCCACCCGGAACAGCCCTGACACGGTGGCCGACGCACAGACGCAACCGCTGCCGGAAGCGCCGCGCCCGGACGCGCCGATGAACGCCCGTGAGCAGCGGGACGCCGAAATGGCGCGCCTGGCCGCTGAAGTGCACCTGCGCTCGGCGCAATACGCCAAGCGTCCAAACCGCAAATTCGTTTCGGCGAGCACGCGCGAGTACACCTACGCCAACTACCTGCGCGCCTGGGTCGACCGTGCCGAGCGCGTCGGCAACCTGAACTACCCGGACGAGGCGCGGCAACGCCGGCTGGGTGGCCAGGTGGTGATCACCGTCGGCGTACGCCGCGACGGCAGCGTGGAAAGTGCGCGCATCCTGCGCAGCAGCGGCACTCCGCTGCTGGATGAAGCGGCGCTGCGCGTGGTGCGGCTGGCACAGCCCTACCCGCCGCTGCCGGAAAGCAAGGACGACGTGGACATCCTGCAGGTCACCCGGACCTGGATGTTCCTGCCGGGTGGTGAGTTGCGCGACGATCGTTGACGGTTGCACGAGCACAGGATCATGGCTTTGACACGCATGGCGTGTCACTACGATCCTTGGTCGCCCGGGTTAAGGGTCGCCCGTGGCTGGGGATCGTTCCGCGCAGGGACACGCCATGCGTGTCCTCGGGGTAATGATTACCCTTGTTTTGCGGCGCGCGCAGCCTGCTGTTCCACCAGAGTCAAGGCGACGTTGTTGCGCAGATAGGCGGGCTCAACCCGCTCCGGGGCCATGACCTCGCCGCGTTCGAACATCGGCACCGCCAACGCCAGCACATCGGAGGCGCGCGGCAACGCCTGCGCATCCACGCCATCCAGCCGATCTGTCAGGCGGGTCGCCAACAGGCCCTCGGCTGCGCCGAAACCCGTGCCCACCCCGAACCAACGACCGCCGCCTGGCAGGTCCACCGCATCCGGGGCACACACGACTTCTTCGCCCTGCAGTTGCCACACGCCGTCGATCCGCTGCTGGCGGGCCACGTAAACCTCACCCATGCGTGCGTCGATGCTGGTCAGCACCTGGTCGTGACCCGCCGGCGCACGCAGCGCCAGGGCCTGCAGGGTGGAAACCGGAATCAGCGGGCGGTCCAACGCCAGCGCGATGCCCTGGGCGATGGCAATGGCCAGACGAACGCCGGTGAACGCGCCGGGCCCGCGCCCCAGTGTGATCGCATCCAGCTGCGAACGCGCCACGCCCGCCTCTGCCAGCAGCTGCTCGGCCCAGGGCAGGCTCAGTTCGGCATGACGACGCGGAGCCAGCTCGAAGCGCTCTAGCACCTGGCCGTCCACGTAGACGGCAACGGAACAGGCTTCGGTGGCGGTTTCAAAGGCGAGCAGTTTCATGGGCACGGCGGAGTGGTCAGAACAGGGAGGTCGGGAACGGAGCGTCGGCACGGTCGGTGGCATGCCCCGGATCCGGCCCGGAAGCGACAGGTGCCCATTGTGGCGCAAAGAAGGCCTGGACATCGGCCAGCGCCCGCGTGCGCCGGAACGGCGGCAACGAATCCATGAAGACCCGACCATAGCCGCGCGTGGTCAGGCGCGGGTCGCACAGCACCAGTACGCCACGATCGGTCTCGCTGCGGATCAGCCTTCCCACGCCCTGCTTGAGCGCGATGACCGCCTGCGGCAGCTGCTCGTCGCGGAACGGATTGCCGCCGTCACGACGGATTGCCTCCAGCCGCGCCTCGAACACCGGATCGTCCGGCGCGGCAAACGGCAGTTTGTCGATCACCACCACGCTCAGGGCGTCGCCCACCACGTCCACACCTTCGCGGAAACTGGCCGACCCCAGCAGCACGCCATTGCCGGAGTCGCGGAACCGCTGCAGCAGGGTCGCCCGCGGAGCCTCGCCCTGCACGAACAGCGGCCACGGGCCGTCACGCAGCGCCTCCGCCGCCTCGCGCAGCGCGCGATGCGAGGCGAACAGCAGGAAGGCACGCCCGTCCGAGGCCTGCAGCACGGGAGTCAGCGCGGCAATCAACGCGGTGCCAAAGCCACGTGCGGCCGGATCCGGCAAACCGGTCGGCAGGTAGCACAGGGCCTGACGTTCCCAGTCAAACGGGCTGGGCTGCAGCAGGGTGATCGGATCTTCCAGGCCCAGGCGCTGCGCGATGTGTTCGAAGTGGCCATCCACGGTCAGCGTCGCGGAGGTGAACACCCAGGCCGCCATGGAACGCTGGCGATGCTCGCGCAACGGTCCGGACACATCCATCGGCGTGCGCTGGCAGCGGAAGCCGCGCGGAGTGAGCTCGTACCAGAGCACGTCCCCCGTGTCTGCTGGCGGGGCCGGATCGGCTTCGAAATCCAGCAGCGGCGCGTCCTCGCCCAACCAACGTGAGAGCCGCGACACCGCCTCCACCGCGCGCGCGTGGCACGCATCCAATCCAGGCGAAGCCTCGCGCAGGCCGTCCAGCACATCCCGCAGGCCCACCAGCGCGCTCATCGCGGCATCAAAGCCGTCACGCACCTGCGGTACCGCCAATGCCCGCCACTGGGTGCCGCGCCCCGGCAGGCCATCCATCGCCGTGCGTAGTTCACGCAGGGTCCGCTCAAGCGTGACCGCCGACTCCTGCAACGCGGCCTGTGCGCCGGCCACGCTGCGGCTTTCGGCCAGGCAGTCGCGGGCCAGCTCCTGCCACGGCCGCATGCCAAAGCCTTCACCAAAAAAGCTGGCGGCCAACTCCGGCAACTGGTGGGCCTCGTCGATCACGAACGCCTGCGCACCCGGCAGGATCTCGCCGAAGCCTTCCTGCTTCAACGCCAGGTCGGCCAGCAGAAGGTGATGGTTCACCACCACCACATCAGCGGCCTGCGCCCGTTGCCGGGCCTGCACCACGAAGCAATCCGACCAGAACGGGCAGTCGGTGCCGAGGCAGTTATCCACCGTGGAGGTCACCAGCGGGAACAGCGGCGAGTCTTCCGGCAAGGCATCCAGTTCGGCCATGTCGCCGTGCCGGGTGCGCCCCGACCACGCCAGGATGCGGTGGAACTGGGCCACCTGCTCCAGGTTGCTGAAACGCGGCTCGCCGCGTGCCTGCTGCAGGCGATAGCGGCACAGGTAGTTGGCGCGCCCCTTCAGCAGCGCACTGCTGTGACCCACGCCCAACGCGGCGCGCACGCGCGGCAGGTCGCGATGGTAAAGCTGGTCCTGCAGCGCCCGGGTGCCGGTGGAGATGATGATCTTCAGCCCCGACAGCAGCGCCGGGACAAGATAGGCAAAGGTCTTGCCGGTGCCGGTACCGGCCTCGGCCAGCAGCACGTCACGCTGTTCGAACGCGTCGGCGATGGCGGCGGTCAGTCGCAGCTGCGCGGGGCGGGAGACGAACGCATCCAGGTGGCTGGCAAGCGCGCCGCCCTCGCTGAGCGCATCGCTGCTGGCATGGGCAAGACCGATCATGCCGCCATTGTACGGGCGTCAGTACCGCTTGATGCCGGGCACCGTGCAGCCTTCGATCTGGGCATGGGCAGAAACGGCATTTTCCTGCTCGCCCCGCGCCAGGCGCGATTGCTCGATGGTCGCCCAGTGACGACGGCACAGCGGACCGGTTTTCGAACCCAGCTCCACCGCCTTGCGCGCCAGCGTTTCGGCCTGGACCCAATCCGCCTGCAGCAGCGCCACCTCGGCGCGCTCCTGCAGCACCGCCGGGTCGCCCTCGGACACCTGCAGGGCCTGATCCAGCGCCTGTGCCGCACCCGCCAGATCGCCGGCCTGGCGCTTACCCTGCGCGACCACGCGGAGGTCTTCCACAGCGCCGTCGCGCAGCGGCTGCACATCCAGTTCGGTGTCGTCCTTGCCGGCGGCCGCATCCACTGCGGCCAGGCGTTGCGCCGGCGGCGTGGTGTCCACCGGCTTGACCGGAGCGGTGGAGGACACGCAACCAGCCAGGGCCAGCATGGATACGGAAACCAGGACGGAAAGCGGGAGACGGTTCATGCGCGGCGACCTCGAAAACGACTCAACGAGCCGGGGGAGTGGCCGCCGGGGCGGCTGCGGCCGGCTCGGCGGCCGGTTCGGGTTTCTTGTCCAGGCCAAACCAGCTGCGCCAGCCGCCGCCTTCGCTCTGACCCTCGCCCTCGCCTTCTGGCAGCGCGCTGGGCGGTGCGCAGGGGGCATAGCTCGGCGCATAACCCACCACGAACGGGAATCGGCGTGCACCCGGGCAGGCGTCGTCGGTGGCGGCCATGCCACCGGCTTCCACGGGCTGCCAGTCCAACCCCTTGTTGTTGACCTTCAACGGCGCGGTTGGCAACCGGCTGAAGATGCCCGACCACACCCGCATCGCGCCGGTGGCACCGAACAGGCCGGTCTGTTCGTTCTGATCGTTGCCCATCCACACCACGGCCAGATGATCGCCGGTGTAGCCCGCATACCAGCTGTCGCGTCCATCATTGGACGTGCCGGTCTTGCCGGCCGGTTGCAGGCGCCCCAGCCCGTCGGCATTGAGGCGCTGCGCGGTGCCACTGGAAACCACCTGCTGCAGGCCGATGCTGATCAGGTTGGCGGCAATCGAGTCGCCTTCCTGGGCCGGAGCCGGGGTTTTGTCGTAACGTTTGAGCAGCTTGCCCTGCGGATCCAGCACGCCACGCACTGCGTGCAGCGGCTGGATTTCACCGCCCGATGCGAGGAACTGATACAGCTGCGCCATTGCATACGGACTCTGGTCGGTCGAGCCCAGAATCACCGACGGATTGCTTTCGGCTTTCAGGCCGGCCAGCACGTGGATCAGCTGCGTGATGCGCTCGGGACCAACCTGCATCCCGACCCGCACGGTGGCCTGGTTGTAGGAATTGGCCAACGCATCAATCAGACGCACCGTGCCGTGGCTGCGGTTGTCCGCGTTGCCCGGCGTCCAGCGTTTGCCGCGACTGAGCTGCACGGTTACCGGGGAGTCGTCGACGAAGGTTGCCAGTGAATACTTGTCCGGCTGGGCGAGCGCCAGCAGGTACACGAACGGCTTGAGCAGCGAGCCGACCGGGCGCTGCGCCTCGATGGCCCGGTTGAAGCCGGGCTCGGCCACATCCCGGCTGCCCACCACCGCCAGCACATCACCGTTATGCACGTCGGTCAGCACCAGACCCGCCTGCAGCTCCGGACGACGCTTGTTTTCAAGCGACTTGATGGTTCGGGTGACCGAACCCTCGGCATAGGCCTGCGCTGACGGCGACATGCCGGTCATCACGCTCAGGCCGGCCCCCTGCAGCACCGACTCGGGGTAATCGTGACCCAACTGGCGACGCACCAGATCAACATAGGCAGGGAATCGGTTGGCCGCGATCAGGCCCGGCACCTTCGGCACGCCCAGCGGGGCCTTCAGCGCACGCTGCAGCTCGGCCTGGTCGATCAGGCCGTTTTCGTGCAGCTTGCCGAGCACGAAATTGCGGCGATCCAGTGCGCGTTCCGGGTTGCGGCGCGGGTCGTAGTAGGACGGCCCCTTGACCAGCCCGATCAGCAGCGCGATGTGCTCGGTGTTGAGCGAGGACAGGTCGCGCCCGAACCAGAATTCGGCACCGGAGGACATGCCGTGGATTGCCTGGCTGCCGCGCTGGCCCAGATAGACCTGGTTGAGATAGGCCTCCAGGATGGTGCGCTTGTCATAGCGCGCCTCCATGATCAGCGCGTAAAGGACCTCGTTGAACTTGCGGGTGACAGTCTGCTCCTTGCCGATGCCCAGCAACCCGCTGCGGGCCAGCTGCTGGGTCAGCGTGGAGGCCCCCTGCCGGCTCTGTCCGCCGGAGCGCACCGTGACCCAGACGGCCCGCGCAATGCCGCTCAGGTCGATGCCGTGGTGACGATTGAAGTCCTTGTCTTCCACCGCCTGCAGGCCGGTCACCAGCAGCTCCGGGGTTTCCTCCAGGCGCACCAGGCGACGCTCTTCCTGCTTCTGGCCGTACAACGTGGCAATCCGCGCCGGATCCAGGCGGGCGGCCTTCAGCGCCTTGCGGTTGCCAGCGTCGCGCAGCGAGGCGACCTGCCCGCCGGAAACGGTCAACTCGACCCGACGCGGAGCCACCGGGCCGTCCACGTCGTTGTAGCCACGGCTGGAAATAACGAAGCGCCCTCCGTCCTGGCTGAACGTCGCCGGTGACTTGCCGGTGCCGTCGTCGCGGTACGCCGCAGCCGCCAGTTCGGTCTTCAGGGTCGGCACGTCCATCGCCACGCCCGGGGCCAGCACCAATGGGCGCGCGTACACCCGGGTCGGGATCTGCCAGCGCAGTTCACCGAAGCGCTGCGTCACCTGCGTGTTCAGGTAGACCGTGTAAGGGATCAGAAAGCCCAGTGCCAACGCGAAAGCGGCCATGCCTGCGGTAATGAGGCGGCTCCGCCAGCGCGGCCAGCGGCTTTCGGTGTCGTCGTCAAACGCGTCGGTGTCGTCGGAATCGTAGCGTGGGGGCACGGGATTTTCGAAGAATAAACTTCGTCGAGTCTACCCCAGTGGCCACGGCGGCAGAGTCAGCGCCATTCGCCGTTTCGGCGCAGTTCAATCAGGTAAACCGTGCCCACGCAGGCCAGCCCATGCGCCCCGGCAGGCCGCCGCCGCCCCGCGCCAGCCGGCACCGGCCAGGCAGGCGTTGACCAGACGAGCCACAAGACGAGGCGCGTCGCCCATGATCCAGCGTGCTTTCACTTCCGCGCGCCGGTACAACGTCAGTCGCGACCACGCCATCCGCCAGGTGAGTGCGGCCAGACCACGCCAGGGTGCCGGTGCTACCGCTTCATGCGGGGCCTCCATCAGGACCACCGCGCTCGCCAGGCGCTCGGCGGTACGACGGCGGGCCTCCGGATCAAACAGGACCAGCCCGCGCAACTGCGAAAGCACGGAACGACGGGACGCCCCGATCTGATTGCCACCATGCTGCCGATAGTCGATGGTGGCAGGGCGATGCACGTCCAATCCACGCGCCCGCGAGGCAACCACGGCCAGCCACTCGTCGTGACTCCAGCAGGGAGGCACCGGCAACCCGGACGGGAGCAGGCTCCGCCTGAGCGCACACGTCGCACCGGTAACGAAGTTGCGCACCAGAACGGCCTCCAGAAGCCGGCCTGAACGCTCCAGCAGCAACTCAGCCGGATGAACCCCGAGAACCTCAAGCAGCGTGGATCCCAGCGGCTGCCCCGCCCGGTCAACCAGCCGGGCATCTCCGTGAAGCATCAGAAGCCCCGGCTCCGCATCAAACCGCTCCACCAGTACCTGCACCCGGTCCGGGTGCCACACGTCATCCTGATCGCTCAGGAACAGGATCTCCGCCGTGCAGCGCAGCAGCGTTTCGGAAAAATTCCGGACATAACCCAGGTTGCGCGCATTCTCGATGATCTCCACCCGCACGCCGCGCGCTGCCGCCCGGGTCTGGAACTTTTCAAGAATGGAAAGGGTGGTATCGCTCGATCCGTCGTCACCGACCACGACCTCGTCGACGGCGACGGTCTGCGCCAGGATGCTGTCCAGCTGGGCCTGCAGATACTCCGCTCCGTTGTAGGTGCACAAGGCCACGCCGATGCGTGCCCCGGATGTCCGTGCCCCTTCCGGGAGTCCAGTCCCGTTCACGAAGCCGCAGCCTCGATCCGCGCCAATGCCTCGCTGGGGGACATCGGCACCCACACGCCTGCATCCGGCTGGAAAGGACGTGGATGGATACCGAGCAGCGCTCGCAAGGGGCCATTGTCTGCGATCAGATCCTGTTGCAGCCGCGAAACTGGTCCGCGTGCCCTGGGTACAGCAGCGGCCAACAGGCGCAGCAGCGCTTGCGGCAGCGGGACCGGCAAGGTCCGCTCCGCCATGCTGGAGTGGACACGCCTGAACATCTCGGCATAGTGCAGACGCTCTCCGCCACCGATCTCAACGACCTTGCCTGCCGTCGCATCGGTGTGCAGCGCCGCCACCACGGCTTGGGCGATGTCGTCTGCGTGAACCGGCTGGCGCATGCCGTGCGCCATCGGAATCGGGAACAGGCGCGCGCGACGGGCACGCGCGACGATCGGCGTCAGGCTTTTGTCGATTCCCGCGCCATAGATCAGGGTCGGCCGCAGGATGGTCCACTGCATGCCGAGGCGCGCGGCCTGCGCGGTGAGTCCCGTTTCACCTCGGCGCAACCACGCCACGACCGCCTGTTCGTCGCTCTGTGCCGACGACTCCTTGGTGACCACGCTCATGGAACTGGTGGCGATGATCCGCGGCGCAGGTGCCGAGTTCTGTTCCGCCAGCCACGGCAGCCAGCCCTCCATCGACGTGAAGCTGACGATGGCCTGCCAGGTGCGGCCCTTGAACGCCGCCAAAGCGTCTCCCAGATCGCCGGTCCACCACTCCAACCCGGGCTGCGACGGCTGCGGCTGTCGACTCACGGCCAGCACGGGAATTCCCGCCATCGACAGACGAGGCAACAAATAGCGACCGATCTGGCTGGTCGCGCCGGAAACAAGAACGGTCATGCCGCAGCCTGTGTGAAATGACGGCGTAATATACCCGAGCCGCAGCACTCGATTCAGCGAAGCCCTTCCACATTCTGCAACCGCTGTTCAAGCGCCAGATGCTCGGGACTGGCCGGATTACTGCCCAGCTCAGTGGCGGCCTGGAGCGCCGCGCGGGCAAAGACGACATCGCCTCGCCCCAGCCGCTCGCTGCCGACCGCCAACCAGCGCTGCGCCAGCCGCTGTCGAGCGGCGGCCGCCGCTCCGTCCTCCGGCGACAACGCCTGCCACGCGCCCAGGCAGGCACCAGCCGCCTGGACCCGGTTTTCACGCAGGCGGTCCTCAAAGCAGTTTCGACTGGCCGGCAGCAGTTGACGGGCCGCGTCATGCACCCGCGCATCCTGCGGTGCCAGTGCCTGCGCGGCCCGAAGTGCATCGTAGGCACTGTTGCCCGGCGGGGTCAGGAAGCGCCCTTCGGCCTGGGCCAGTTCGAATCGCTGCAGGAGTTCCTGCAGTTCCTGCTCGCGCCGTGCGCGTGGGGCGCGCGGGGTTGCGAGGGCCTTTTCCGCTTGGCGGGCCTGGTTCAACGACTGCCGCGCACCCTCCAGCGCGCGCGCCGAGACGCCTGTCGCTTCGGCTCGGCCCAGCATCTTTTCGGCCTCTGCGAAACGGAAATCGCCGGCCAGACGATTGGCCTCGGTCAACCACGCATCGCCGACCTGCTGCAGCCCCTGCTGAGCCATCGGCTCATCCGGACGCGCGGCGATCACGGCCTTGAAGTGATTGGCAGCAGCATCCCAGCGTCGCGCTTTCAACGCCTGCTGTCCCATCTGCAGGCGGCGCTCCAACGCGCTGTTGAGTGCCGCTTCGGTCGCCGGCAGGTCCACATGCCCGGCATCAAACACCCGCGCGCGCCGCACCAACGGTGCAGCGCGGGCCACGTCGCCTTGCGCCGCCGCATTGCGCGCCTGGAGCAGCAGTTCCGTCAGCGCATCCTCGCGCCCTTCCAGCGCACGCAGATGATTCGGTGCCAACGCCAGCGCCTGCTGGAACAGAGGCAGCGCGCTGTCATCGCTGCCGTCCAGACGCTGCGCCTGAAGTGCTGCTTCAGCGCGTCCCAACAGAACTCCGAACCCTGCACCGGACTGCTGTCGTGCGCGAAGCGCGTCGGCAACGGCATCGGCGTCGCGCTGCGGCACCTGCAGTTCCCGCGCCAGGTCCAGACCGCGCTGCGCCGCATCCAGGTCTTCCGCCTGCAGCGCGCGGCGCGCCTGTTCCAGCGCCGCCTGTCCGGTGCGCGCCAGACCTTCGCGGGCCTGCGGCCGATCAACGTCCAGCGCCAGCGCGGCCTGGTACCACTCGCGGGCCCCGCTGCCATCGGCGGCGCTGAGATGACCCGCTGCCAGCGCGCGGTCGCCACGATCCAGCAACTGCTCGATCTGCGGCTCGTTCCAGAACCAGTTGGCCAGCGGCGCGCGGAACAGCACCAGCAACAGGAACACGGCAGCGGCTACCAGCAACGCCCAGCGCCAAACGCGCCGCGCATGCCAGGCCTGTACCCGCCACCAGCGTCCCTCGCGACGGACCCGACGCAGCGCAGCATGGGCAGCATCTTCATGCGGTTCGGGGGCTTGGCGGCTCATCCGTTGAGCCTATCGCTGTTCACGTGAGTTCAGCCTAGACGTCGCACGTCGTTGACGCCCGGCAGGGCGTCGAGCTTGCCCAGCAGCGTGGCCAGCTGACCGTAATCGCTCACCTTCAGCCGCAGCCGCAGATGCGCACGGCCGCTGTTGCGGACATTGTCGCTGTGAATGTCGAGGACGTAGGCATCCTCCTGCGCGATCAGATTGGTGATGTCCTTGAGCAGCCAACGGCGATCCACCGCGTTGACCACGACGTCCACCTCGTAACCACTGCCGGCCTGCCCCCACTCCACCGGCAGGATTCGCTGCGGACTGGCCGCCTGCAGTCTTGCCAGCGCGGCGCAGTCGGTCCGGTGCACGGTCACGCCGCGGCTTCGGGTGAGATACCCCACGATGGGTTCGCCGGCGACCGGCTGGCAGCAGCGCGCCAGCTGCACGAGCAGGTTGCCTACGCCCTGTACGGTGAATTTGGATTTGCCCAGGTTTTCGCGCCGCGCGGTGGGCCGCGGCAGGATCGGCGTTGCTGGCTGGGTAGCCGCGCGTTCAGCCTCCAGCAGCGCCCGGCTGACCTGGTGCGGGCCGGTGTCGCCCAGCGCCACCTGGATGTACAGGTCATCCACACTGTCCGCGTGGAATTTCTTCGCGGCCACCGCAAGATCAGCGTGCTGCAGGCCCAAGCGCTTCAGTTCGCGGTCCAGCAGTTCGCGACCGGCCTGCACGTTGCGGGCCCGGTCGAGCTTGTGGAACCAGCCACGCACCTTTTCGCGCGACCGGTTGCTGGCCAGGTAGCCATTGGCCACCAGCAGCCAGTCGCGGCGCGGATCGGCTTCCTTGCCGGTGAGAATTTCCACCCGGTCGCCGCTGCGCAGGCGGTACGTCAGCGGCACGATGCGGCCATTGACCTTCGCACCGCGGCAGCGATGCCCGACCATGGTGTGCACGTGGTAAGCGAAATCCAGCGGCGTGGCCCCTTGCGGCAGGTCCATCACCTCGTCCTTGGGGCTTAGCGCATAGACCCGGTCCTCGGTCAGCTCAGCATCCAGTGCACCGGCCAGTTCGCCGGCCTGCCCGTCCTGGGAATGCTCCAGCAACTGGCGCATCCAGGTGATCTTGCGGTCGAAGGCCTTCTCTGCGCCCTTGCTGCCTTCCTTGTAACGCCAGTGCGCGGCCACGCCCAGTTCGGCCTGGGCATGCATGTCGTGGGTGCGGATCTGCACTTCGATGGTGCGCCCTTCCGGGCCGATCACGGCGGTATGGAGCGAGCGATAGTCATTCGCCTTGGGCCGTGCAATGTAATCGTCGAACTCACTGGGCACCGGCACCCACAGCGAATGCACCACGCCCAGCGCGGCATAGCAGGCCGCCACGTCCTTGACCATCACCCGCACCGCCCGGATGTCATACAACTGGTCAAAGGCCAGCCGCTTCTTCTGCATCTTCCGCCAGATGCTGTAGATATGCTTGGGACGCCCGCTGACATCGGCCTCGATGCCCTGCGCGACCAGCTCGCGCGACAGGGTCTTCTTCACCGTGTCCACGTAGCGCTCGCGGGCCAGCCGGGTCTCATCGACCTCGCGCGCGATGCGTCGGTAGGTCTCCGGCTCCAGATGGCGGAAAGCGAGATCCTCCAGTTCCCATTTCAGCTGCCAGATGCCCAGCCGGTTGGCCAGCGGCGCGTGGATGTCGCGCGTGAGCTGGGCCAGCGCGCGACGCTCTTCTTCGGGCAGGCGGTCGGCGGCACGCATGCGCGACAGCTGCCGCGCCAGCAGGATAGGCACCACCCGCAGGTCGTGGATGATCGACAGCAGCAGCCGACGCAGCCCCTCGCTGTTGCGGCCCGCCTCACGACCAGCATGCAGCGCCCAGACCTGGTCGGCTGCATCCAGACCCTCGAGCAGACCCAGCACTGCGGCCTTGTGCGTACCCAGCGGCAGCGCTTCCAGGCCCGCACGCAACCCCGGCAGATCGAACAGCAACGCAGCCAGCAACGCGCTCTCGTCGGCCGAAAGCAACGCCAGCGCGTCAACGGTATCCGCCAGCACCGACCCGCTGGCCTGCTGGAAGCGGTCGGCATCGTCGACCTGCCAGCGTTGCAGCAGCGCATCGCGCAGGGGCGTCGACAGCGACGCCATCGACGGTCGATTCAACAAGGCATCCAGGCCGGGGGCAGAAGCGCGGTTCACAGCATCGTGCAGGTGGGACAGAGACTCCTACACTAGCGCCCCCTCCGTTGCCGGACAATCAAAACACGCGCATGAGCTCATGGCGGACACGCCACGGTACAATCCGGGCAAATCCTGGAGACCTGCCATGCGCTTTTCCCGTTTGAGGATGTTGGCCACTGCGGCCATTCTGTTGGGCATTGCCTCACCTGCCCTGGCCCAGCGCGTGGTCGAAGGCGATCTGCAGCAGCAGATGACGCCCGCCGAGTTCAAGGCAGCCGGGCTGGACAAGCTGAGCCCCGCCGAGCTGGCCGCGCTGAACGGATGGCTGCAGGGCAAGGTCGCCGCCGTCACCGCCGCGGTGCGCGAACAGGTGCGCGAGGAAGTCCGCGAAGAAGCACGCGAAGAGGGCCGCCAGGAAGTCATCGTCAAGAACCGCGGTTTCTTCGATTTCGGCAGCAAGGAACCGATCGTCAGCACGCTTCAGGGCGAGTTCCGCGGGTTCGGCAAAGGCCGCCGCTATGTGTTGGCCAACCAGCAGGAATGGGAACAGACCGACGACACCACCCTGGCCGGCGTACGCCGGACCGACCCGGAGGTTTCCATCAGCCCGGGCCTCATGGGCGTCTGGTATCTGCAGGTCAAGGGCGTGAACACCAAGGCGAAAGTGCAGCGCGTCAAGTGACGCACTGCAGGCGCGGCCAAGGGTGACCCATCACCCCTGGCGCAGCGCCGCAACCCGCTGGGCCAGTTTCTTGGCTGAAATGCCGGCCTTCGCGCCCAGTTCCTGGGCAAACAGTGACACCCGCAGTTCCTCCAGGTCCCAGCGCAGCGCCTGCCACTGGGCGCGACCACGCAGGCCGCGCGCCTGCGCCTCGTCCAGCGCATCCAGGAACGGACGCAGTTCCAGCATGCGGGCCTGGTCCCGCGGCGGGTCGCGCTTGGCGCGCTCGCTGCGCAGGATCATGGCGCGCAGGTAGCGGGGGTAGTTGGCCAGCGCATCGGCGGGGGTATCACGGAGGAACCCCGGGTGAACCAGCGCGGCCAACTGCTGCTCCATGTCATCCAGATTCCCACGTGCCCAGCCCATCAGCGGGGCCTCCAGCAGCGGCTTGAGCTCGGCCACGTGCGCCAGGATCGATTCGGCCAGCTTCAGCCGCGCCATGGCTTCACCGAACAGTGCCCGTCCAGCCGCGTCGCGACGCTGGCCGAAGGCGGACGGGTCGCGGATCTCACCCAGCCCCTCGGCCAGCACCGCGTTCAAGGCGGCATCGACCAGATCGCCGCGAAGCCGCTCCTGCGACTCGATGGCCGCGTAAAGCAGGCCCGTCTTCGGCGGCACCGGCAGCTGTTTGCGCGCCTGCTTGGCCTTGTCGGCCAGTGCAATATCCATCAACCGGCGCACGCCACGCGGGTGGTGTTCGGCCGCTTCATTACGGTCGGCAAAAATGCGCAACGAGGCCGTCTCGCCCGCGTCCACCAGTGCCGGATAAGCCGGCACGCCCGCCTCGCCTGGCACCTGCAGAGGAATCGGCGTGGACGGGAACTCGCGCAGTCCTTCGGCCGCCAGCGCACGACCGGCACGGGCGGCAAAGGCATCCCCTGCACGCTCGCCAAAGCGCGCGCGCAGCGCATCCAGGTCGCGCGAGGCGGCCAGCAGCTTGCCCTGCGCGTCGTACAGGCGCAGGTTCATGCGCAGATGTGGCTCCAGCGACGCTTCGTCGAAATCGGTAGCCGCCACCGACGCGCCGGTGGCTCGCGACAGGAAGCGCGCCAGCTCGCCACGCAGATCGTCGGCGGTCGGCTGGGCATAGGCCTCAAAGAAGGCCCGTCCGAAATCCGGTGCCGGCACGTAGTTGCGTCGGATCGCCTTGGGCAGGCTTCGGATCAGCGCAGACGCTTTGTCCGCAACAAACCCCGGGGCCAGCCACGACAGTCGCGCGGGATCCAGTGCGTTGAGCAGGTGCAGCGGAACATCCAGGCTGACGCCGTCGTCCTCGCTGCCCGGCTCGAAACGGTAGTGCAATGCGAGCCGCGCGTCGCCCAGCGGCAGATACTTCGGATACCGCTCGGCGTCACTGCCCTCGCCCGGCAGCAGGTCCGCCAGCGACCATGCCAGCGCATGGCGCTGCTCGGGTGGGAGGCCTTTCCACCAGGTGTCCAGGCCCGTGGTCGAATGGATCTGCGCCGGAATGCGGTCCAGATACCAGCGCGCCTGCCAGTCCTCGTCTGCGACGATACCGGCACGACGCAGTTTGGCCTCCTCCTCGCGCGCCTGTTCCAGCACCTTCAGGTTGTCGGCGATCACGCTGGCACGGGTGTTGATCTCGCCGGTCACCAGCGCCTGCCGCACGAAAATGTCGTGGGCTTCGCCCGGCGCGATGCGCCCGTAGTGCACCGGCTTCTTCGGAGCCAGCACCAGCCCGAACAGGCTGATCTGCTCGGAGGCCAGCACCTGGCCCTGGGCGCGCGACCAGTGCGGGTCGAAGTGCTTGCGCAGCAGCAGATGCGGCAGTTCGGCAATCACCCAGTCCGGCTCGATCGCGGCCAGGGTCAGGCCCCACACCTTCTGGGTGTCGAGCAGCGTGGCGGCGAGCAGCCAGGGGGCCGGCTTCTTCGCCATCGCCGAGCCAGGGAAGGGCAGGAAGCGACGCTGGCGCGGGGCCAGGAAGTCTCCCTTGTCGCTGCGATGGCCAATCTGGGTCGGCAGACCCGCAATCAGCGCACGGTGCAGGGTCTGGTAGGCCGCCGCGCGGGTGCGCTCGCTGAAGCCACTCTGCCCGGCTGCTGTCGGCGCAGACGCTGCCGAAGCCCCCGCCTTGCCTTCGCGAGCCAAACGGGCCGCCCGGTGCAGCTGCCCGCGCGTAGCCTTGGCCTTGGCCTCGTCATCGCGCGCCGCAGCAGGCGCGCTGGAACCGGCCAGCAGCGGAGCCAGCATGCTGTCGACTGGTTCTTCGTTCCAGCCCAGCTCCTCGCACAGCACGCGCAGCTGCCGATGCAGCTCGCGCCACTCGCGCATGCGCAGGAAGCCCAGGAAATGGCGCTCGCACCAGCCGCGCAGCTTGGACTGGGTAAGGTCCTCATGGGCCTGCCGGTAGCCTTCCCAGAGCCGCAGCACACCCACGAATTCCGAGCGGCCGTCAGCGAACAGGGCGTGGGCATTGTCAGCGGCCGCGCGCGCCTCTGGCGGGCGTTCGCGCGGATCCTGGATGCCCAGGAACGACGCGATCACCAGCATCGGGCGCAGGCAGCCCTGCGCCTGCGCAGCCACCAGCATGCGTGCCAGCTTGACGTCCACCGGCAGGCGCGCCATCTGGCGGCCCGTCGGGGTCAGGCGGCGCTGATCGTCAATCGCCCCCAGCTCGCCCAGCTGCTGCCAGCCGTCGGCGATGGCACGCTCATCCGGCGCTTCCAGGAACGGGAAGTCCTCGATCCGCCCCAGGCCCAGCTGCAACATGCGCAGGATCACGCCAGCCAGACTGGAGCGGCGGATTTCGGGGTCGGTGAATTCCGCGCGCGAGAGGAAGTCGGCCTCGGAGTAGAGGCGGTAGCACACGCCTTCGGACACACGGCCGCAACGCCCCTTGCGCTGGTTGGCGCTGGCCTGCGAGACCGCCTCGATGTGCAGGCGATCCAGCTTCTGGCGTGGGCTGTAGCGCTTGACCCGGGCCAGGCCAGGATCGATCACGTAGCGGATGCGCGGCACGGTCAACGAGGTTTCGGCCACGTTGGTGGCCAGCACGATGCGCCGCCGACTGCCGGGATTGAACACCATGTCCTGGTCTTTGACCGACAGCCGCGCATACAGCGGCAGCACTTCGGTTTCCCGGTACTTGCGCCGCTCCAGCGCCTGGTGCGCATCGCGGATCTCGCGCTCGCCCGGGAAGAAGACCAGAATGTCGCCACGCGGGTCGCTGCGGGTGATTTCATCCACCGCCGCCACCAGTGCGTCGGTCACCGTACGCTCGCCATCGCGGCCGCCATCGACCTCGCTGCCGCCTTCGCCCTCCAGCGGGCGATAGCGCACTTCCACCGGGAAGGTCCGCCCTTCCACACTGATCACCGGTGCATCATCGAAATGCTGGGCGAAGCGCGAGGTATCGATGGTGGCCGAGGTGACGATCAGCTTCAGGTCGGGCCGCTTCTTCAGCAGCTGTTTGAGATAGCCGAGCAGGAAGTCGATGTTGAGACTGCGCTCATGCGCTTCGTCAACGATCAGCGTGTCGTACTGCGACAGCCAGCGATCGCTGCTGATCTCGGCCAGCAGAATGCCGTCGGTCATGAACTTGATCCGGGTGTCATCCCCGACCCGGTCGGTGAAGCGCACCTGGTAGCCCACGGTGGTGCCGAGTTCGGACTGCAGTTCCTGCGCCACGCGGGTGGCCACGGCACGTGCGGCAATCCGTCGCGGCTGGGTGCAGCCGATCATGCCGGCCACGCCGCGACCCGCAGCCAGGCACAGCTTGGGCAGCTGGGTGGTCTTGCCCGAACCGGTTTCACCGGCGATGACCACGACCTGATGGTCACGGATGAGCGCGGTGATGCGTTCGGCTTCACGCGCAATCGGCAAGCTGTCATCCAGACTGATCCACGGCTGGCTGAGCGCCCGCGCCTGCCGGCGCTGGACCGAGGCCTGCAGGGCCTGCTCGAAGGCGGCGGCCAGGCCGGCGTCACCGGGCTTGCCGCGCAGGCGCGACAGCAACCCGAGCAGGCGGCCGCGATCGCGGCTCATGGCCCCGTCAATGGCGGACTGCTGCTGGCGCAGCGCGGAGACGTCAGGTTTGTTGATAGCTGCCATGAATCGAATCAATTGAAAACTTGAGTACTACTGAAAGGTTAGTCTGATCTATTGTGAAGGCCATCCCATCCACCAGGAGGACATCCCCCATGGCAAAGACCAAGACCCCGGCAAAAACGAAGACCGGCAAGCAGAAGCTGGCCGCAGCGGCACCGTCGGCCCCCAACATCGATATCGGGATCAAGGAGGGCGATCGCAAGAAGATCGCCGACGGTCTGGCCCGTTTCCAGGCTGATGCGTTCACGCTCTACCTGAAGACCCACAACTTCCACTGGAACGTGACCGGCTCGATGTTCAACTCGCTGCACACCATGTTCGAGACCCAGTACACCGAACAGTGGGCGGCCCTGGACGACGTGGCCGAGCGCATCCGCGCCCTGGGCTTCAACGCACCGGGTTCGTACCGCGAGTTTGCCGCCCTGACCTCGATCGCCGAGGAGCCGGGCCTGAGCGACAGTGCCGACTGGCGTGAAATGGTACGCCAGTTGGTCGCTGCGAACGAGGCCGTCTGCCGCACCGCCCGCCACGTGCTGGATGTGGCCGACGACGCCGACGACGCCCCCACCGAAGACCTGATGACCCAGCGCCTGCAGACCCACGAAAAGTACGCCTGGATGCTGCGTTCGCTCCTGCAGTAAGGCTGCAGCTATTCACCGTGCTGGGTCGGGACCAATAGCCCCCTCCCGGGACACGCCGTGAACCGCCCTCCGGGCCCCGGCCCAACCGCTGGCGGTTGGGCCGGGGCCCGGAGGGCGGTTCACGGCGTGTCCCGTACCCCCCATCCGATGGCCCCAAGCACGTAGGCCAGCGGCCGCGGGCTGTTCGCCGAAAACCAACAGCCACCGGGCAAAGCCCGGTGCCACGTACAGTCCGCAAGTGCCGACCACAACCGGGCTTCCTACAGAAGACGACGGTAAACCCGGACAGGGAAGAGAGCCAAGGAACCGGTAAACTAGCCGGATGTCCTCCCGCCCCGCGCACGACCTGCTCAACCGCGTCTTTGGCTACGACGATTTCCGCGGTCCGCAGCAGGCGATCGTTGAACATGTCGCGGCCGGTAATGATGCGCTGGTGCTCATGCCCACCGGTGGCGGCAAGTCGCTGTGCTACCAGGTGCCTTCGCTGCTGCGTGACGGTACCGGCATCGTCATTTCGCCGCTGATCGCGCTGATGCAGGACCAGGTCGAGGCCCTGCGCCAGCTCGGCGTCCGGGCCGAGTACCTCAATTCCACGCTGGATGGCGAAACCGCTGCCCGGGTCGAGCGCGAACTGCTGTCCGGCGAGCTGGAACTGCTGTACGTGGCACCGGAGCGCCTGCTCACCGGGCGCTTCCTGTCGTTGTTGGCACGCAGCCGCATTGCCCTGTTCGCCATCGATGAGGCCCATTGCGTCTCGCAGTGGGGTCACGATTTCCGGCCCGAGTACCGCCAGCTCACCGTGCTGCACGAGCGCTGGCCGGAGGTGCCGCGGATCGCCCTCACTGCCACGGCGGATCCGCCCACCCAGCGCGAGATCGCTGAGCGGCTGGACCTGACCGGTGCCAAGCACTTCGTCAGTTCATTTGATCGCCCCAACATCCGCTACACCGTCGTCCAGAAGGACAACGCCAAGCGCCAGCTGCTCGATTTCCTGCGCGGGCACCGCGACGAAGCCGGCATTGTCTACTGCATGTCGCGGCGCAAGGTCGAGGAAACCGCCGAGTTCCTGTGCGCCCAGGGCATGAACGCCCTGCCCTACCATGCGGGCCTGCCTGCCGAAGTGCGCGCCGAGAACCAGCGCCGCTTCCTGCGCGAAGACGGCATCATCATGTGCGCCACCATCGCCTTCGGCATGGGCATCGACAAGCCCGACGTGCGGTTTGTCGCGCATACCGACCTGCCCAAGTCGATGGAAGGCTACTACCAGGAAACCGGCCGTGCCGGCCGCGATGGCGAGGCCGCCAACGCCTGGCTGTGCTACGGCCTGGGCGATGTCGTGCTGCTCAAGCAGATGATCGAGCAGTCCGAGGCCGGTGAAGAGCGCAAGAACCTGGAACGCGCCAAGCTCGACCACCTGCTGGGCTACTGCGAGTCCATGCAGTGCCGCCGCCAGGTCCTGCTGGCCGGGTTTGGCGAAACCTATCCCAAGCCCTGCGGCAACTGCGACAACTGCCTGCAGCCACCTGACGCCTGGGACGCCACCATTGCCGCGCAGAAAGCACTCAGCTGCGTCTACCGCAGCGGCCAGCGCTTCGGCGTCGGTCACCTGATCGACATCCTGCGCGGTGGCGACAACGAGAAAATCCGCCAGTTCCGCCACAACCAGCTCAGCACCTACGGCATCGGCAACGACCTCGATGCCCGCACCTGGCGCAGCGTGTTCCGCCAGCTGGTCGCCGCCAGCCTGCTGGAAGTGGACAGCGAGGCCTACGGTGGGCTGCGCCTCACCGATGCCAGCCGCGACGTGCTGACCGGCCGCCGCAAGGTGATGATGCGCCGCGACCAGGCTCCCAGCCGCGAACGTGATCGCAGCGGCCAGCGCACCGGCTTGTCGGTGCTGCCGCAGGACCTCGCGCTGTTCAACGCCCTGCGCGGCCTGCGTGCCGAGCTGGCACGTGAACAGAACGTCCCCGCGTTCGTGATTTTCCACGACAGCACCCTGCGCAATATCGCCGAGCAGCGCCCCACCAGCATCGATGCGCTTGGACGGGTCGGCGGAATCGGCGGTAGCAAGCTTGCCCGCTACGGCAACCGGCTGATCGAGATCGTGCGCGAGGAAGGCTGATGGCACCTGTCGGACACAGGTCCAGAGTTGAATCCCGCGTTCAGGCGCGGGTGCGCCCGTCCCGGTTTGCTGCCAAGATGCTGTTCATGTCGCCCGGTGGCCTGCTCCTGCGCGTGGTTCTGATGCTCAGCCTGTTGTTGAACGGGCTGAACGTCGGCATGGCCGCGCCCATGGCGCTGGCTCTGTTGCCCGTTGCTGCGGCTGCGGCTGACGACGGGCAACCGCCTTGCCATCGCCAAGCCGCCGCCTCGCACACGGACCACGCTGCCCCTGCACTGGCCGCCCACGGGCACCACCACGATGCCCAGACACCCCATGACGGCGACCATTGCCGGCTCAAGGATTGCCTGCGCAACTGCGCCCAGCAGCCCAGTTTGACCGCCCAGGTGCTGTGGCTCCCCACGCCCATGCCGCTGGCGCAGGCACCGCTGCGCAAGGCCGGTGCCGCATTGCCGCCGCCGCCGTTGGACCGCGTCACGCGGCCTCCCATCGCCTGATCGCCCTGCCGCAGTCTTCTGCGTGACTGGACGCCGCCTTGTGCGCGCGTTGTTGTGGCACCTGCGCGTGCCATTCAGAACCGATCTGGAGTTTCCATGCGTTCTCCCTTTTCCACCGGTGCCGGCACGCCGGCACTGCCTTCGCGGCGTCTGTTCGTACAAGGACTGGCCGCAGGCGGCGTGGTCGGCGGACTGTCTGCCGTGCTGCCCAACCGCGTGCTGGCCGCCCCCCCCGCCGCGGCCACTGCCCCCCAGGTACTCACCGGCACCGCGTTTCAGCTGAACATCGGCGAATCGCTGGCCAACTTCACCGGCCGCACCCGTCCGGCCATCACTGTCAACGGCAGCCTGCCCGCGCCGATTCTGCGCTGGCGCGAAGGCGACACCGTGCAGGTGCGCGTGGCCAATGCGCTACAGGCACACCCCACCTCGATTCACTGGCACGGCATTCTGCTGCCGGCCAACATGGACGGGGTGCCGGGCCTGAGCTTCAACGGCATCGCCCCCGGCGAAGCCTACGACTACCGCTTCACCCTCAAGCAGTCCGGCACGTACTGGTACCACAGCCATTCCATGTTCCAGGAACAGGCCGGCCTGTACGGCGCGCTGATCGTCGATCCGTTGCAGCCGGCTCCCTACCGGTATGACCGCGAGCACGTGATGCTGCTCTCGGACTGGACCGACATGGATCCGGGTGCGCTGTTCCGGCGCATGAAGAAGCTTGCCGAACACGACAACTACTACAAGCGCACCCTGCCCGACTTCCTGCGCGATGTGCGCCGCGATGGCTGGGCGGCAGCCACCGCAGACCGCGGCATGTGGGGGCGCATGCGCATGACCCCCACCGACATCTCCGACATCAACGCCCACACCTATACCTACCTGCTTAACGGCACCGCCCCGGCCGGCAACTGGACCGGTCTGTTCCGCAGTGGCGAGAAGGTGCTGCTGCGCTTCATCAATGGCGGCTCGATGACCTACTTCGACGTGCGCATTCCCGGCCTGAAGATGACCGTGGTCGCCGCCGACGGGCAGTACATCCACCCGGTGAGTGTGGATGAGTTCCGCATCGCACCGGCAGAAACCTTCGATGTGATCGTCGAACCCAGCGGCCAGGATGCCTACACCGTTTTCTGCCAGGACATGGGCCGCACCGGCTACGCCGCCGGCACGCTGGCGGTGCGCCACGGCCTGCAGGCTCCCATTCCTGCGCGTGATCCACGACCGCTGCTGACCATGAGCGACATGGGCCATGACATGGGCCCCGGAATGGAGCATGGCACGCACGCCATGAAGGGCATGGAAGGCGGCTGCGGCGCGCACATGGGCCACGCGGGACACGGCGGCGCGGACAGCAAGGCACCGCGCCATGCCCCCAGCGAAGACAACAATCCGCTGATCGACATGCGCAGCAACGCCACCGATCCCAAGCTGGACGACCCGGGCATCGGCCTGCGCGACAACGGTCGCACCGTGCTCACCTACGGCGCGATGCACAGCCTGTTCGAGGATCCCGATGGGCGCGAACCTGGCCGCGAGGTCGAGCTGCACCTGACCGGGCACATGGAGAAGTTCAGCTGGTCGTTCGATGGCGTTCCGTTTGCCAGTGCCGAACCCCTGCGCCTGAACTACGGCGAGCGCATGCGCATCGTGCTGGTCAACGACACGATGATGCAGCACCCGATCCACCTGCATGGAGTGTGGAGCGACCTGGAAAATGCCAACGGCGAATTCCAGCTGCGCAAGCACACCATCGACATGCCGCCCGGCACCCGCCGCAGCTACCGCGTGCGTGCAGACGCGCTCGGCCGCTGGGCGTACCACTGCCACCTGCTGTACCACATGGAAGCGGGCATGATGCGCGAAGTGAGGATCGAAGAATGAGCCGGACTCTCACTCGCTGCAGCCTCAGCGTCGCCCTGCTGATGATCGTCGCGCCCGCGTGGTCGCAGTCACATGCCGACATGGATCATTCGAAGATGGATCATTCGACGATGGATCACGCGACGATGGACCACGCAGGCATGGATCATGCCGCCATGGGCCACGGCACCCCCACGACATATCTGCCACGCGAACCGATCCCCGAGGTCACCGATGCGGACCGTGCCGCGGCCTTTCCGCCGATCGATCACGGCGCGATGGAACACGCGCCGGACATCCACAGCCTGCTGCTGATCAACCGCCTGGAGGGGTGGGACGGGAAGCACGGCACCGGCCAGGCCTGGGAAGCCAGCGGCTGGGTCGGCAGCAACATCAACCGCCTCTGGGTGCGTAGCGAGGGTGAGCGCAGCGGCGGTCAAACCGAAGCGGCTGACCTGGAAGTGCTGTACGGGCGCAGCGTGTCGCCGTGGTGGGACGTACTGGTCGGGGTGAAGCAGGACTTCCGCCCGGCCGATTCACGGACCTGGGCCGCGTTCGGTGTACAGGGGCTGGCCCCGTACAAGTTCGAGACCTCGGCAACAGCCTATGTGGGCGAAGGCGGCCAGGTGATGGCCACCGCTGAAGTCGAGTACGAACTGCTGCTGACCAACCGGCTGATCCTGCAGCCGCTGGTGGAAGCGACGGTCGCCGCCAAGGACGAGCCAGGGCGCGGCATCGGCAGCGGCCTGAACAAAGTGGAGGCGGGCCTGCGCCTGCGCTACGAGTTCAGCCGGCGCTTCGCGCCGTACATCGGCATCAGCCATGAGCGCATGTTTGGCGACACCGCCGATTACCACCGCGCGGCCGGCGAACACCTGCGTGATACACGCTGGGTAGCCGGTGTGCGGGTGTGGTTCTAGGGATGAGGGGTGCCGGCCAGTGGCCGGCACTACCGGTAATAGCACGGCGTAGAGCCGGGCTTGCCCGGCTGGCTCCATCAGAAATCGAAGATGTCAGAAAGGAAGCCTTCCTTCTTCTTCTTCCGATACCCGCCGTGCTGGTCGCCGTAGTGTTGCTGCCCCAGATGACGGGTATCACGATGCCGCACCTCCGGCGGCGGCGGCGGAGCAGCGCGCACCGGAGCCGGTGCCGTTGCGGCAGCCGACCGCTCGATGATCTTGTCCAGTTCACCCCGGTCCAGCCAGACCCCGCGGCATTGCGGGCAATAGTCGATTTCGATGCCCTGGCGCTCGGACATCACCAGCGCCTGGGTGGTACACACTGGACATTGCATTCAGGTGACTCCTGGATTCAAAGTTTGACTCTACCTGTGCGCAGCTGAGCGCCGCACAACACCGGGCGCGGCTGTAACCTGAATGTAATACTTCCGCCTGCACGATTTCCTCACCGGCGCAGCGGCGATACTTGCGCGCCTTTTGACCACCGGCCCGCAGGAAATCCGTTCCATGTTGCTGTCCAAGCACCACCCCGTCCCCCGTATCCTGCTGGTTGAAGACAGCGAGGACACCCGCGAACTGAGCCGGATCACCCTGGAAAGCCAGGCCTGCGAGGTGGCGGCGGTCAGCACCGCCGAGGCCGCGCTGGGGCTGCTGCGCGCCGGCGAGCGCTACGATCTGGTTTTCACCGATGTCTGCCTGGGCGGCGTGAGTGGATTGGAAGCGGCCCACCTCATCCAGGAATACCAGCCGGGGTTGCCCGTGCTGGTGACCTCCGGACTGCAGCCTGCGGAGGTCCTGCCGCGACTGACCGCCAGCATGCGTTTCCTGCCCAAGCCTTACAGCATGAGTGAACTGCTGGACGCGATCCGCGACACGCTGCAGCCACAGTTGGCGGCCTGATTCCGCAATCACCAACCGCGATCTGAATCCCCCGCGTAGAGCCACGCCATGCGTGGCTTCGCGGTGCCGGTTGAATCCGATTGGCGCAGCCACGCAGGGCGTGGCTCTACGTCGGCTTGCGGCAGCTCAACCGCGTGCCATAGAACGCCAGCGTGACCTCGCCCTGGTGCTCCCAAAACTCGACGCCCTCGCGGGTGTAGCGCGCGCCACTGGCCGCCGGAGCCAGAAAGGCGATGGCCTGGTCCTTGCCCAATCGAATCACCGCCGCTTTCGGCTCGATGTCGTTGTAGTAGGTCACGGCCAGCGGCTTGTCGCTGCCCTCACAGACGAAGTTGACCGCTGCAGGTGCCGGGCCGGGCGTGCTCGCGATCTGCAGTTCAACGATGCGCGTCTGGTAGGCCTCCACCAGACAGCGGCGCGCGTCGACTGCCTGCCAACACGCATCGCGCCCCTTGATCCAACCGCGCTGCTCGGCGGCGATATCCAACTCGTCCGGGCTGGTCTGTGCGGCCTTGTAAAGCTCAGCCAGCCGCCGATCCAGCGCTGACAGTTCGGCATCGTTGCAGACTTGGGTTTCCGCGTCGGAACTGGCCTGGTTGCAGTCGAACGATGGACCTTGCGCAGGGGCTGGTGCGGGGGCAGGTGCCGCTGGAGCCGTCGATTCAGCTGCCACGGGTGGCTGCGCCGACGATTCCGCCGGCGTGGGTTCGGGCTTGGAGCACGCCGCCAACGCAAGTGCAGCCAGGCCCAGCAGAAGGGGACGTTTCATGAGCGCTCCAACACCCTGACGAGGGCCCCAGTCTGCCCGACCCCACGTCCAGACTACGTAGAGCCGCGCCGAAGCAAGCGCTACGACCGTAAGGATGAACGCGTCGCCACGCGCCCGGACAATGACGGACCGGGATGCCCGTAGAGCCGGGCTTGCCCGGCTGGGCATGCACACTTTCGCCCTTGTAGAGCCGGGCTTGCCCGGCTGGCGGTGCACGGACACCTTCGCCCTTGTAGAGCCGGGCTTGCCCGGCTGGCGGCGCACGGACACCTTCGCCCTTGTAGAGCCGGGCTTGCCCGGCTGGCGGCGCACGGACACCTTC
>JBCNQC010000038.1:0-28777 GCA_039592995.1 Stenotrophomonas sp.
TGCACGCTGGCTTCGGATGCTTGTGACGCGCTGCGCGCGTGTACCACGCATGGCGTGGTACCTACGAATTGCTACGTGCACAGGACGATTGCGCTGTTCGCCGGGCGCTCGCCCGGCGGGGCTTCGGCGGGATCGCGTAGGGACGGGCCATGCCCGTCCGCTCTTCGTTCTGTGGTCATGAACGCCTGAAACACGTCTTCGGCCACCTCTAAACGTTGGTCCGTGGATCACAACGTGGTGGATGCAGGCTTCGGACGTTTGTGCCGCGCTGCGCGCGGGTACCACGCATGGCGTGGTACCTACGAATTGCTACGTGCGCAGGACGATTGCGCCGTTCGCCGGGCGCTCGCCCGGCGGGGCTTCGGATGCATGGCGAAACGCCGCACCTCGCGCGGATTGACGCACCCGGCACGTCCGGCGTCGCGTGCAACGTTCGGACGCCGAACCACCCCGGCGCGAAACGGGCATCTGCGGCGATTGATTTCTTCAATACTGGAACGCAGTTCTCACGAAATCAGGGCGGATGCGCCATCAAGTTGTATTGACATCGAAATTCACCGAAACACGTCGTTTTTGCCTATTTCTTTGCGATTTTCGGAGGGGCATGGTGCGCGGACGGAGGTTAGAAACTCCAGCAAAACAGTATTGTTCGGATGTGCCTTGGTCGGGAGGGTGGCTAATACAACACCCTCATCCCGGGAAATACGCCCCCCGTCTTTGCTGTTTTGCGCGGTTTCTAACCTCCCGACCTCTCCTCGCCATTCCGGCGAGGTGTCACGTACCTGTCGAGGACATACGATGCAGACGCGAAGGGCCAAGACCCCAGCAGTTGAATCATCCGCGCAACCCGATCCCCAACACGACAACGTCGCCCCCACTGCCGGACACGGCATCCCCTGGGACATCTACGACGATCCCACCACACCGTTCCTCATGTCACGCGGCCATTGGCTCAGCGAAGTCGGCATGGGCTCCGGCACGCGCATCCGCACCGAATACGGCGAGGGCTTCCTGCTGTACCGCGTGATCGGCCCGCACGGTCCAGTAGCCCTGCACGTTCCAAAAATTCTGGACCGCACCGTGCGCTACACCGAGGTGCTGCCGTACAGCCACATCCCGCCCCATCTGAGGAACCGCCGATGAAGCAGCCGAAGTGGTTCAAGTTCAAGATGGAAGACGAAATGCGCTGCCGCCTCAAAGGCATCGCCAAGCGTCGCAAGTACCACGCCCCCGATCTGGTACGGCTGCTGGTGGACCGCCTGATCGCCTACGAGAACGACCCGCACGTCGTCGACCTCACCGTGTGGAGCAACACGGTCAACAAGGCCGCCATGGCGACCAGCAAGGCGACCAAGCCGTTGACCGAGCCGGCACACGGCGAAGAGGACGAAGTGGACCGGGCGCGGCGGGAGGGCTGGGCCAGCCCGAAGTTCGGCCGCCGGTAAGCCTGACAGGGTAGGGACGGGCCATGCCCGTCCCCCCTGAAACCGGCCCCGCCCGCGGCCCCGGCCTGAATCACTGGCAACGTTTCCAACCTGAATGGGGCGGGCCGGTTGGGATTATCCGGCCCAAAACGACGCACTCATGACGCTTTTTGCCCTATGTTGTTGAAAAATATACGTTTCAGGTAGAGTGCTGCCCACTCGCCACTGTCACCATTTCCCTGTACGTTAGACGGGTGATCTGAGCCAGCGTTTCGCCTGCGGAACACTGGAACTTTTTAACCCCCCAGCAGTCCAAATACCGGACTGCTAAAATGACGACCATGAGCCAGAACACCTCTACTGCCCTTGTGGCAAACAATCTCCCGATTCCCAGTGCGCTCGGTTCGCTGGACGCCTACATCGGTGCCGTGCACCAGATTCCGGTGCTGTCGGTCGATGACGAGCAGGACCTGGCCCGCCGCTTCCGCGACGAGCAGGACCTGGACGCCGCGCGCGAGCTGGTCCATTCCCACCTGCGCTTCGTAGTGCACGTGGCCCGTGGCTACAACGGCTACGGCCTTGCCCTGGGCGACCTCATCCAGGAGGGCAACATCGGCCTGATGAAGGCGGTGAAGCGCTTCGACCCGGACATGGGCGTTCGCCTGGTCTCCTTCGCCGTGCACTGGATCCGTGCCGAAATGCACGAGTTCATCCTGAAGAACTGGCGCATCGTGAAGGTCGCCACCACCAAGGCGCAGCGCAAGCTGTTCTTCAACCTGCGCAAGTCCAAGACCCGCCTGGGCTGGATGAACGCGGCCGAAGTCAGCGCCGTGGCCAAGGACCTCAACGTTTCCGAACGTGAAGTGCTGGAAATGGAATCGCGCCTGTCCGGTCGCGATATCGGTTTCGACGCACCGACCGACGAAGACAACGAGCACGCCCCGCCGTCGCCGGCTGCGTTCCTCGTTGCCGACGAAGAAGATCCTTCGATGGCCTACGAGCGTGCTGACAGCGAAGACAACCAGCTGCAACTGCTGCGCGAAGGCCTGGCCGAGCTCGACAGCCGCTCGCGCGACATCATCCGTCGCCGCTGGCTGGATGCCGACAGCAAGGTCACCCTGCAGGAACTGGCCGATGAGTACGGTGTCTCCGCCGAGCGCATCCGTCAGGTGGAAGCCAACGCCCTGAAGAAGATGAAGGCGTTGTTCGCGGCCTGATCCTGAGACGGAAGCATCAAAAAAAAAACCCGGCAACGCCGGGTTTTTTTGTTGTGTGCGGAGTTGGCGATGCCAATGAGATGGAAAGTTAGAGGCGAGCGGTGGGGCAAAGTGTAAGCATCCTTCCCCCGTCCGATAGGCAGAAAGAACCAAATGAATCCCCCGCCCATCTCCTCTTCGACTAACGCTCCGCGCCCCGCAGCACTTTCGATGACCACACAAACTTCATCAGCCGACTCCTCTTCGATGAATTCGGACGTCATGAGTGCCGCTATCCTGCTGTGCGGCAAGGGTAGCTATGCTGAGCTGGCTGTCAATGAGAGGGGATACGAGGGGAAAAGCCCGTTGCACCATGCCTCGAAGAAGGGGCAGGTCGAGGAAGTCATCAAGTTGCTGGGCCAAGGCGCAAACGTCTTCATGGAAGACGAGAACGGCGGCACACCGACCTCGGGTGCGCTCAAGAAGGGCCACACCGAGGTCGTGGAGATACTCAATGAATGGAAGTCGCGGCTGTCCTCCGCATTCAGAGGAGCAGCAGAATCAGGAGAGTTGGAGGCGGTTCGGAATTTCGCCTCGAATACGGCAATCTCTTATGCCGACCGTGTAAAAAATCTGTCTGCTTCCGCGTTGAATGGGCACGTGAAAGTTACCGAGTTCCTGCTCGACGAGTATGGCTACAGAAAGGAGGACTTGGTGGATATCATCAGGGTGCGCAAGGCTTCCATGTCCGAGGGGGCGCACCTTGCGGTTGGCATGGACCTTGTAGAAGCGGCTCTTCGCCGCGCTCTCGGCTGACACGGGCGCGTGCCCAGCCTGAAACGGTTTGAAATGCGAAAGGCCCGGCAGTTGCCGGGCCTTTCCATTCATTACGCTTGCTCGCGCGCAATCGCACGCCAACCAATATCACCACGATGGAACTCATGTTCCCACGTGACCTTGGCCACGCCGGCATACGCATTGGCCTGCGCCTCACCGACGCTGTTACCCAGCGCCGCCACGCACAGCACGCGCCCACCGGCGCTGAGCACCTGGCCCTGCGCATCCAGCGTGGTGCCAGCATGGAACACCTTGGCGCTGGCGGGTACCTGATCCAGACCGCTGATTACGTCACCGGTGATCGGGGTTTCCGGGTACGGCGAAGCCGCCATCACCACGCCCAGCGACGGGCGCGGATCCCACTGCGCTTGGGTTTCGTGCAGACGCTCATCAATCGCAGCTTCGACCAGATCCACCAGATCCGACTGCAGGCGCAGCATCACCGGTTGGGTTTCCGGGTCGCCGAAGCGCACGTTGAACTCGATCACCTTCGGTGCGCCGCTGGCGTCGATCATCAGCCCGGCGTACAGGAAGCCGGTGAACGGAATGCCGTCGGCGATCATGCCCTGCACGGTGGGGTTCACCACCTCGCGCATCACACGGGCGTGCACCTCATCGGTGACCACCGGAGCAGGGGAGTACGCGCCCATGCCGCCGGTGTTCGGACCGGTGTCGCCGTCGCCAACGCGCTTGTGGTCCTGCGAAGTGGCCATCGGCAGCGCGGTCTTGCCGTCCACCATCGAGATGAAACTGGCTTCTTCGCCGTCCAGGAATTCCTCGATCACCACGCGTGCACCGGCATCGCCAAACGCATTGCCCGACAGCATGTCGCGCACGGCGGCTTCGGCTTCGTCCAGCGTCATCGCCACGATCACGCCCTTGCCGGCGGCCAGGCCGTCGGCCTTGATCACGATCGGCGCGCCCTTCTCACGCACGTATTGCAGTGCGGCGTCCACGTCGGTGTGCACGGCGTAGAACGCGGTCGGGATGTTGTGGCGGGCCAGGAAATCCTTGGCGTAGGCCTTGCTGCCTTCCAGCTGCGCCGCCTTGGCGGTCGGCCCGAAGATGCGGTGGCCAGCGGCGCGGAAGCGATCCACCACTCCAGCGACCAGCGGGACTTCCGGGCCGACAACGGTCAGCTCGACGCCTTCGGCCTGCACCAACGCCAGCAGGCCGTCCAGATCGGTGACCTTGACGGCCACGTTGCGGCACTTGGCTTCGGTCGCGGTGCCGGCATTGCCGGGGGCGACCAGCACTTCGCTGACGCGGGCAGACTGGGCCAGCTTCCAGGCCAGGGCATGTTCACGGCCGCCGGAGCCGATGACGAGGATTTTCATTAGGAGGGAGTCCTGCAAAACATGGTGGAAGGGGTAGGGAGGTCAGCCGGATGTCTTTTTGCTTGCGACCAAGCGCTTTGCGTCTGCTTTGAGTTGCTCAAGCTCGAGATCGGCTTCCTGCTCGGCAACAATCGCTGCGGTAGCACGTCGTGCCGCGTCAAACGCGGCGTAGCGCTCGGTAATGATGGTTTCCATCTGATGATTCGAGACGTGCCCGGCACCACTCAGAATCGCGCGCTCGTTGAAGTCCAGAAAACGGTCTGTCTGCTTGATCCAGTCGGCCATGCGAGTTTCGATCCTCCGCTCAGCACGGTCTTCGGCGAAGTCCAGGAACATCGTGACCAGCCGATTGAGCTGCTCAAGTTCCTGTTGGTTCAGGTAGTTCTTAGAGACGACAGCATCAGATTTACGAGGTTTGTCGCCAGTCCAGTTGGTCAGGCCCATATAGGGCGCGTCGGGATCGGCTCGCTCAACGATCAGCTGCGCCGCCGTACATCCCGTGATCGCGTAGACGAGCTTGTTCTGAATGGTCGCGAAGAACGTTTTGGCGGTGGATGCACTACCGTCATAATCGGTGCTGCTGACTTTGAACAATTCTCGCAGGGTCTGGTAGAAGCGCTTCTCGGAACTGCGTATGTCGCGGATACGGAGCAGCAGTTCTTTGAAGTAGTCCGCGCGTTCGGCGTCCTTCAGCCGCTCGTCGTTGAGCAGGAAGCCTTTGACTAGATATTCGGACAGGGCGTTGCCGGCCCAGCGTCGGAACTGGCTCCCACGGGGCGAGCGAACCCGGAACCCTACAGCAAGGATCATCTCCAGCCGATACAGCTGAACAGATCGATTGACCCTGCGGGTTCCCTCAGTTTGAACTGTCAAGTAATCCTTGACAGTTCCCTCAGCTGCCAGCTCGCCGTCTTCCAATATGTTTCGGATGTGAAGGCTGACGTTCTGTTTGGTGGTGTCGAACAGCTCGGCCAGCTCGTTCTGGGTCAGCCAGACCGTCCCGCCCTCGGCGCGCAGATGAATCTCCGTCCGACCGTCCTCGGTGCGGTACAGAATCAGCTCGCCATGGTTGTCGGTCATGCGGTTACCCCTCGAATTGATCAGGCCCCGTCAGGCGGTTCCGACATGATGCCGGAACCGCCCGTTGCTCCGGCCAATCAATGCCGGAAATGACGCACGCCGGTGAACACCATCGCAATCCCATGCTCATCGGCCGCCGCAATCACCTCAGCGTCGCGCATCGAACCACCCGGCTGGATCACGGCCTTGATGCCGGCCGCTGCCGCTGCATCGATACCGTCGCGGAACGGGAAGAAGGCATCAGACGCCATCACCGAACCTTCCACCACCAGATTTGCATCACCGGCCTTGATCCCGGCAATGCGCGCGGAATATACGCGGCTCATCTGGCCGGCACCGACACCGATGGTGCGGTTGTCCTTGGCGTACACGATGGCGTTGGACTTCACGAACTTGGCCACGTTCCAGGCAAACAGCAGGTCAGTGAACTGCTTCTCGGTCGGAGCCAGCTTGCTGACCACCTTCAGCTCGTCACGGCTCATGCCGCGGTTGTCGGCGCTCTGCACCAGCAGGCCCGAGCCGATGCGCTTGGTGTCGTAGTTGTTGCGGCCGTCGCCGTGCGGAATGCGCAGCACGCGCACGTTGGCCTTCTTCTGCGCGTATTCCAGCGCGGCCGGCTCGTAGTCCGGGGCAATCAGCACTTCAACGAACTGGCGGTCAAGGATGGCCTGCGCGGTGGCGGCGTCCAGCGGCTTGTTGAAGGCGATGATGCCGCCGAAGGCGCTGGTCGGGTCGGTGGCGTAGGCCAGCTCATAGGCATCGCCGTTGGCCACGCCTACCGCCACGCCGCACGGGTTGGCATGCTTGACGATGACGCAGGCCGGGGCGTCGAACTGACGCACGCATTCCCACGCCGCATCGGCGTCGGCCAGGTTGTTGTAGCTCAGCTCCTTGCCCTGCAACTGCTGGAACGTGGCCAGCGTGCCCGGCACCGGGTACAGGTCGCGGTAGAACGCGCCGGCCTGGTGCGGGTTCTCGCCGTAGCGCAGGTCCATCACCTTGAGGAAGTTGGAGTTCATCTGCGCCGGGAACTCGGTGCGCACCGGCACGGCGGCGTCAGTGGCGGTCACCGAGGACAGGTAGTTGCTGATCGCGGCGTCGTACTGGGCCACGCGGTTGAACGCGGCGACCGAGAACGCAAAGCGCTTGGCGGCAGACAGCTGGCCGTCATTGGCGTCCAGTTCGGCCAGCAGCTCGGCGTACTGCGCCGGGTCGGTGGCGACGGCGACGCGGGCGAAGTTCTTGGCCGCCGAGCGCAGCATCGCCGGGCCGCCGATGTCGATGTTCTCAACGGCGTCAGCGAGGGTGCAGTCGGCCTTGGCGGTGACCGACTCGAACGGGTACAGGTTCAGCACCAGCAGGTCGATCGGGGCGATGCCATGCTCGGCCATCACCGCCTCGTCCTGGCCGGCGCGACCGAGCAGGCCGCCGTGCACCACCGGGTGCAGGGTCTTGACCCGGCCGTCCATCATTTCCGGGAAGCCGGTGACATCGGCCACGTCCTTCACCGGCAGGCCGGCGTCGCGGATTGCCTTGGCGGTGCCGCCGGTGGACAGCAGCTCCACGTTGCGGGCGGCCAGGGCGCGGGCCAGGTCGATCAGACCGGTTTTGTCGGAAACAGACAGCAGGGCCCGGCGCACGGGCAGCAGATCGGAACTCATGGGGGCGGCAGTTCGAAGCGGAGCGGGCCCATATTGTAGGCTGTGCAGCATCTGCCTTCGACCGCGGGAAAGGATTCGTGTCGATCTATGCATTGAAAGGACGCTTCCAGGGCCTGCTGCGACCGGCCGTGGGAGCCATGTGCCGGGCCGGCGTGACCGCCAATGCCGTCACCGTGGCCGCAGCGCTGGTTTCGCTGGGCGTAGCTTGGGCCGTTTACGTAATGGCTCCGGCCCATCCGCTGCTGTATCTGCTGCTGCCCGGCTGGATGCTGCTGCGCATGGCCCTGAACGCCGTGGACGGCATGCTGGCGCGGGAGTTCGGCCAGCAGTCCCGGCTCGGGGCCTATCTCAACGAGCTGTGCGACGTCATCGCCGACGCCGCCCTGTACCTCAGTCTGCTCAGCGTGCCGGGCGTTTCGGTCACCGCCCTGTGGGCCCTGACCTGGGCGGCCGCGCTGTGCGAATACGCCGGGGTGCTGGGCCTGATGGTCGGGGCCAGCCGGCGCTACGACGGCCCGATGGGCAAAAGTGATCGTGCTTTTGTGATCGGCGTGACAGGATGTGGCCTGGCCCTGGGCTGGCTGGATGGGGCCTGGGTGGGCTACGTGGCCTGGGCGGCAGCCGCACTGTGTGCGCTGACCACCTGGCGACGGGTACGCAATGGATTGGCGGAAGCGGGCTGACCGGCCCCTTGCCGCTGGCTGCACAACGGAGTGATGCATGCGCGTAGAGCAACAGCTGACGTTTCACAGTTTTGATGGCCAGGAGCTGTTTTACCGGTACTGGCCGGCCACCACGGCAAGCACCCCGGCCAAGGCCGTGGTCCTGCTGCACCGGGGCCATGAGCACTCGGGCCGGGTGGTCCACCTGGTGGATGAGCTCGACATGCCGGATGCGGCGGTGTTCGCCTGGGATGCGCGCGGCAATGGCCGTTCGCCCGGCGTCCGCGGCGATGCGCCGGGTTTTGACGCCCTGGTGCGCGACCTTGACCGTTTCATCGCGCTGATCGGCCAGCAGCATGGCATCGCGGTGGAAGACATCGCCATCGTCGCGCAGAGCGTCGGTGCCGTCGTGGCGGCCACCTGGGTGCACGATTACGCGCCGCCGCTGCGGGCGCTGGTGCTGGCGTCGCCCGCATTCAAAGTGAAGCTGTACGTGCCGTTGGCGGTGCCGGGGTTGAAGCTGATGCAGAAGCTGCGCGGCAACTTCTTCGTCAACAGCTACGTCAAGCCGCAGTGGCTGACCCATGATCCCGCGCGCGTCGAGAGCTACCGCACTGATCCGCTGATCACCCGGCCGATCTCGGTGCGGGTGCTGCTCGGTCTGTACGAGGCCGCCGAACGCGTGGTCGGCGATGCGCAGGCGATCACCGTGCCGACCCAGCTGCTGGTATCCGGCTCGGACTTCGTGGTGCATCGCGCACCGCAGGATCGCTTCTACGAGCGCCTGTCCAGCCCGGTGAAGGAACGGCACCTGCTGCCCGGCTTCTTCCACGATACGTTGGGCGAGCGTGACCGCGCGCCGGCCGTGGCCAACATCCGCCGCTTCCTGAGCGAACGCTTTGCCGCGGCACCAGTGCGGCCGAGCCTGCGCGATGCACACCGTCACGGCCCGACCTTCAACGAAGCCGAGGTGCTGGCCTGGCCACCGCAGCGCAACAGCCTGCAGGACCTGTACTGGCGCTTCACCCGGGCGGGGCTGCGTTTCGGCGGCAACCTCTCCGAAGGCATCGCGCTGGGGCTGCAGACCGGCTTCGATTCGGGCAGCACGCTGGATTACATCTACCGGAACGAAGCGCGCGGCCGGGGGCCGCTGGGTCGGCTGGTCGACCGCAACTATCTGGATGCGATCGGCTGGCGTGGCATCCGCATCCGCCGCAGCCATGTGCGTCAGCTGCTGCAGTCGGGGGCCCAACGACTGCGCGCCGAGGGTCTGCCGGTGCGGGTGCTGGACGTGGCCGCCGGTCACGGTCGCTACGCGCTCGATGACCTCGCCCAGGGCGAGCAACGCGCGGACTCCATCCAGCTGCGTGACTTCAGCCTACTCAACGTGGAGCAGGGCAGGGCGCTGATCCGCCAGTTCAATGCGGACGACATCGCCACCTTCGAACAGGGCGACGCCTTCGATGCGCAGTCGCTGGCTGCGCTGCCGCTAGCGCCGACGCTGTCGATCGTGTCGGGCCTGTACGAGCTGTTCGCCGACAATGATGCGGTGTCGCGCTCGTTGCAGGGCATTGCCGCCGGGATGCGCGAAGGCGGCTATCTGGTCTACACCGGGCAACCGTGGCACCCGCAACTGGAGTTCATCGCGCGCGCACTCACCAGCCACCGCGAAGGCGCGGCGTGGGTGATGCGCCGGCGTACCCAGCAGGAAATGGACGAGCTGGTGCGGCTGGCGGGGTTTGAAAAAGTCGAGCAGCGCATTGATGCGTTCGGCATCTTCACCGTGTCACTGGCGCGACGGGTGACCCATGGCTGAGGGCGCGCGCCCGTGGCGACGCGCGCTGCTGTGGCTGGCCGTGCTGGGGCCGTTCTTCTTCCTCAGCTACGGCTTCGCCAATCACATGGCCTCGCTGCAGGCGTTCGTGCCTGCCATCGTGTTTGGATGGGAGGCGCGGATCCCGTTCCAGGCCTGGACCATCGTGCCGTACTGGTCCATCGACCTGTTCTACGTGGCTTCGTTCTTCATCTGCACCTACCGTGCCGAGCTGGATGCGCACGCGCGGCGGCTGCTCACCGCGCAGCTGCTGTCGGTGACGTGTTTCCTGTTGTGGCCGCTGCGCTTCAGCCTGGAGCGGCCAGAAACCGGCGGCGTGTTCGGCTGGCTGTTCGACGTACTGCTGGGCTTCGACAAGCCGTTCAACCAGGCTCCTTCGCTGCACATCGTGCTGCTGGTGGTGCTGTGGGTGCGCTACCAGCAGCATCTGCACGGCTGGTGGCGGGCGGCGCTGCACGTGTGGTTCGGACTGATCGGTCTGTCGGTGCTGACCACCTGGCAGCACCATTTCATCGACGTGCCTACCGGCGTGGCGGTGGGGTGGCTGTGCGTGTGGATGTGGCCGATTGAAGCGCGCTCGCCGTTGGGCGCGTGGCAGACCGCGCGGGATCCGGTGCGCTGGAAGCTGGCGGTGCTGTACGCACTCGGCAGTGTGGGCTGTGCAGCGTTGGCACTGCAGCTGGGCGGCTGGGCGCTGTGGCTGGGGTGGCCCGCACTGTCGCTGGCGCTGGTGGCGCTGGCCTATGCCGGCTTGGGCACTGCCGTATTCCAGAAGCAGGAAGATGGTCGTCTTAGCATGGCGGCCAGCTGGCTGCTCGCTCCGTATCTGCTGGCGGCGTGGTGCAACTCGCGCTGGTGGACGCGGCGCATGCCGCAGCCGCAGCAGGTCGTGGACGGCGTCTGGCTCGGTCGCCTGCCGGAAGCGGGGGCTGCGTTGCAGCCGGTGACCGTGGTGGACGTGTGCGCTGAGCTGCCGTTCCGCGGGCGGGTTCGCCACTACCGCCACGTGCCGATGCTGGATCTGGCAACGCCCACACCCGCAGCGCTGCGTCGTGCCGCCGAGGCTATCGGGCATGGCCATCGACGCGGCAGCGTGCTGGTGTGCTGCGCACTGGGCTACTCGCGCAGTGCGGCCGCGTTGGCCACCTGGTTGTGCCTGAGCGGGCGCGCAGACAGTGCCGACAAGGCGGTGGCGCTGCTGGCCCAGGATTGCCCGTGGATCGTGCTGGCCCCGCGCCATCGTCGCGCCATTGAACAGGCCACCCAGCTGCCGGAGACGCCCGGGCCGCTGCAGGTGAACGCATGAGCGGGATGATGCAGATCCACACCATGGCGGCCGTGCTGCGGCAAGGTCGAGGGCTGGCGGCGGTGGCGTGGCTGTGTGCTGCCGCCGCGCTGCTGCTGTTGTGCCTGTGCCCGCTGACCTCGCTCTCCAGTGCGGCGGCGCTGTTGTCGTTGATGGCGGGAGTGGTTCAGGCCGGCTACGCAGTTCGGGTCAACTTTGATCACGCACTGCTGAAGGGCTTTGCCGCGAGCGGAAACGATGACGACCCGGCGCGCCTGGATGCGGCACTGGCGGCGCTGGGGTTGCGCGCAGCAGCACTCACGCCACGCAGCTGGGCGGACCGCTGGCAGGGCATGCGTGCCTTGCTGCGTGGACAATGCATCGCGCTGATGGTGCAGGTGTTGCTGCTGCTCTGCGCGATCTGGTTGCGCGGATGAGCCGGTGCATGGAGAACAACTGTATGCGGGGAATCGCGAATGCTGGCTGATCTGGTGGCACGAGGCTGCAGTGGTGCCATTCGCACGCTGACCGGCGCACGTGCGCTCTGGCAGGGCTGCGCGCCCTCCAGCGATCATCGGGTGTACTACGGCAATCACGCCAGCCATGGCGACTTCGTGCTGATCTGGTCGTCGTTGCCGGTGCAGTTGCGCCGACAGGTGCGTCCGGTCGCCGCCACCGAATACTGGCAGCGCGATGGTCTGCGTCGCTATCTGATCCACGCGGTATTTAACGGCGTGCTGATCGAGCGCGAGCGCACGTCGCGCCAGCAGGATCCCATTGCCTGCCTGTGCCAGGCGGTGGATGAGGGGAATTCATTGATCCTGTTCCCGGAGGGCACGCGCAACCCGGAAGAAGGCGTGCTGCCGTTCAAAAGCGGGATCTACCACCTGGCCCGGCAGCGACCCGAACTGGAGTTCGTGCCGGTGTGGATCGACAACCTCAAGCGGGTGATGCCGAAGGGGCGCTGGCTGCCGTTGCCGCTGCTGTGCACCACCACGTTTGGCGAGCCGCTGCGGCTGAATGCCGGCGAGGACAAGCAGCAGTTCCTCGCCCGGGCACGCGATGCCCTGCTGGCACTGGATCCGCAGCTGGCACGGAGGGGCGCATGATGGCTCTGCAGGATATCGCCGCGCAGGTCGCCCAGCTTTCCACCCATGCACAGACCCGGCTGCTGTTCGCCGGCATCGCAGCGGTGCTGGTGGTGGCCACGGTCATTGCCGAAACCCTGCGCTGGCGCACGCGGCACGCGCCCAGCAGTGTGATCGCCAACCTGGTCTCGCGCATCCGCGCGTGGTGGGTGATGGCGGCAGTGGTGGCACTGGCGTTCTTCTTCGGCCGCACCGGCGTGATCGTGCTGTTCGCCATTGTGTCACTGTTCGCGCTGCGCGAATTCATCACGCTGACGCCGACCCGCGCCGGCGACTACTACGCGCTATTGGCTGCGTTCTATGTGGTGTTGCCGTGGCAGTACTGGCTGGTGTGGACCGACTGGTATGGCATGTACACGCTGCTCATTCCGGTCTACGCGTTCCTGTTCCTGCCGATCCTGGCCACCATTGGCGGCGACACCACGAACTATCTGGAGCGTACCTCCAAGGTGCAGTGGGGCCTGATGATCTGCGTGTTCTGCATCTCGCACGTCCCGGCGCTGCTGAACCTGCGTCTGGAGGGGGTGGAGCCGGCGCGCAACCTGCTGCTGTTCGCGTTCCTGGTGATCGTGGTGCAGTCCTCGGACGTGCTGCAGTACATCTGGGGCAAGCTGCTGGGGCGGCACCTGATTGCGCCGAAGCTGTCGCCGTCGAAAACGGTCGAGGGCTTCATCGGTGGCGTGCTGTCGGCCAGCGCGCTGGGCGCGGCGCTGTGGTGGCTCACGCCGTTCACGCCGTGGCAGGCGTTCGGCATGTCGCTGGCGATCAACCTGATGGGGTTCTGGGGTGGCCTGGTGATGTCGGCGATCAAACGCGACCGCGGCATCAAGGACTGGGGCCACATGATCGAGGGCCATGGCGGCATGCTCGACCGGTTGGATTCGGTGTGCTTTGCGGCACCGGTGTTCTTCCACCTGGTGCGGTATTTCTGGGGTTGAAAGGCGTGCCGACCAACGGTCGGCACCTACCGGCACGTACTGACCGGCCCAACCGGTAGGTACCGACCGTTGGTCGGTACCCGGGCATCAGGTGGCGATGCCGTATTCCTTGAGCTTCTTGCGCAGCGTGGCGCGGTGGATGCCCAGCATGGCCGCAGCGCGGCTCTGGTTGCCTTCGCAGTGGTTCAGCACTTCCACGAACAGCGGAATTTCCATCTCGCGCAGCACGATCTCGTACACATCGTCCGCATCGCAGCCGTCCAGGTCGCGCAGGTATCGACGGACCGACTGGGCCACGTGTTCGCGCAGCGGTGGCTTGGCCGCGCCACGACTACTGTCAGGACGTGAAAAGACTGCGTTCAAGAAGAATCCCGGATGCGAAAGCCGGGGCGGACCGCAGCCCCGGACGGAAAGACGAAGGCGACCAGTCTAGCGCGTGCCGGCTCCCCCCGCCATGCCGGAACGTGCAATAAAGGGTTGCTGCAGTGAACGCTTACAGGAACTCGAAGGTGAACGCGACCGTGGAGGCGGCGGGCTCGCGGACCCGGAACGCGATCTGTGCGCTCTGCCCCGGTTCAAGTACGGAATGCGCGTCGCCGTTCGGCCCCAGATAGTCCTGCGGCGCGAACACGCCGGTGCCGATCACCCGGCCATCGGCATCGGACAGCGACAGCCGCAGCTGCGGCCACGCCTGCGCCCAGCGCGCATCGTTGCGGAAACTGGCCTGCACCTGCAATGCGCCGGGCTGGGTCGGGACCGGCCGCACGTCGCGGCTGATCATGCTGAAAGCGCTGGGTTCATGCCAGGCCGGCAGGCTGCAACGCAGGACGCTGCACAGCCCGGCCACCCACGGCCGGCTGCCCGCCTCCGCCGCCAGATTGGCGCGGTCGGCGACCATGATCTGCACTACCAGCAGAACGACCAGCCCGCTGACCACGCCCCATTGCCAGCGCGGCGTGCGCGGGGCGGGAAGCGGGGCACGGGTGAAGCTTGGGGCCGCGGCGACCGGTGGTTCGGACGCCAGCGGCACTGCAGGCTCCGGTTCCGCCACGGCCGGCTCGGCCTCAGGGACATCGGCGATGGCCTCTGTGTCGGCAGCGGGGGCGTCCGCACTCTCGGCCGCTGGGGTCTGCGCATCCATGCCCGGCGCATCCGCGTCGGGCGTGGTGTCAACGGACTCACTTGCCGCCGGAACTTCGGGATCGGTGGCGGTACCCGGCGTGGCACGCAGGAACGTGGCCAGTGGGCGGCGTGGCGGCGGCGTAGGCTCGGTCATGCGTCAGGGCCGGGCGAAGGTGCTGCTATTCAAGCACGACGGACGCCGGTGATGCGCATCCAGTCGTCCTCGCGGGTGGCTTCCAGCTGGTCGAACCACGCCGCGTAGCGCTGCAGCAGTTCATCCTCCTGGCCGTGCAGAATGCCGGACAGCGCGATGCGGCCGTTCGGTGCCACGCGTGCGGCCAGCACTTCCGCCAGTGCGTCCAGCGCCGAGGCCAGGATGTTGGCCACCACCACCGGATAGGTGGCCTGCGGTTCGTCTGCGGGCAGGTACACCTGCAGGCGGTCCTGCACGCCGTTGCGCTCGGCGTTGTCGCCGGTGGCGATGACCGCCTGCGGGTCGTTGTCCACGCCCACCGCCTGCGCCGCGCCCAGCTTCAGCGCGGCCAGGGCCAGGATGCCCGAGCCGCAACCGAAGTCGAGCACGGTGCGTCCGTCCAGCAGACCGTCGGCGGCCAGGCCATCCAGCCAGCGCAGGCACAGCGCGGTGGTCGGGTGGGTGCCGGAGCCGAAGGCCAGACCTGGATCCAGCCGTACAACGGCGGCGTCATCGCGCTGTGCGGCCTCGGGCAGTTCATGGTTCCACGGCACGATCCAGGTGCGCGACCCGAATGCCATCGGTTGGAACTGGTCCAGCCACGCGCGTTCCCAGTCTTCGTCTTCCACACCGCGGAAGCTGGCGCTTTCCCACTGCAGGCCCGGGTCGAACGCTTCCAGCGCGGCCAGCAGTGCCAGCGCGTTGGTGTCGGCCGGGAACAGCGCGGTCAGCACCAGGTCGTTCCACAGCGGGGTTTCACCCACGCCCGGTTCGAGGATGGCGCGCTCGTTGCTGGTGTCGGCGTCCGCGTCCAGCAGGGTCACCGCCAACGCGCCCACATCATCCAGCGCGTTCTCATAGCGGGGCTGGGTGGCTTCGGTGCAGTGCAGGGTGAGTTCCAGATACGGCATGGGCTGAAGACGGCAGTCGGCGGGAAAGCGAGCATGCTAGACGATTGCGCTGGGCCTTGCCCGCTCGATCTCAGCATTTGGTGAGAATTCAGCCGTCGTGATGTTCAGGCAACGCGTCGACAGCTTGATAAACTGCTGGTTCTGCTGTCTGTGCGCTGGCCTGGCCCCCTCGAACATGACGTTTGTGCCCACCCTCAAAACCTGGCTGCTGGTGGTTCCGGCCCTGGCCTTGCTGGGGGTGGTGGGTTACCGCGCCGGCGGCCGCGCGCTGCCGGCGACCGATCATGCGACCGGCATGGTCACCGAGGCACCGGCGGAAGTGGCGGTGGAGACGCCATTACGGGCGCAACATCTGGTGCGTCAGCTGCTGGCCAGCGAGCGCACCGGCAGCGTGCCGTCGGGCCTGCCGCTGGATATCCGTGCCGACATGGAAGGCGAGACCGACCTGTTCGCCTACGCCCAGCGGCTGCAGCAACAGGCCGCCGCAGGCAACACCGAGGCGCGCTGGATGGTCAGCCGTGTCTACGACTACTGCGCGCTGTACGCGATGGATCCGGGCGGCTACCAGCTCGACAACACCCTGCTGGCCAGCATGGGCATGAACAGCGCCGCGCCCATTGTGCAGGCCCGCGAACGCGTGGCCCGTCGCTGCGGCGGCTTCGTGGCCAGTGACGGCCTGGGTCGCAAGCTGATCCTGACCCAGCGGCTGCAGGCGGCACAGGCGGGCAACATCGCCGCCGAAGCCGCGCTGATGGCGGACGGCCAACCGCTGCAGCCAACGTCTGAGTATCGACGCGACCTGGTCGAGCGCGTGCTGGATTCGCGCGACCCGGAAGCCTACATGGCGCTGTCGCCGGCGATGGGCCAGCGGGCGGCCGGTGATGCGGCGCTGCAGGGGCTGGTGGCCGGCGACCAGTTCAGCGAACTGGCGTGGCGGCTGGCAGCGTGCGAACTGGGCATGGCCTGCGGGCCGGACAGTGTGCTGATGAACAATTTCTGTGCGAACGGAGGGATCTGCTCGCAGGACGGTGGACAGGACTTTTCCAGTTTCGTGTATGACGCTGCGGTTTCGCGGCAAGGTGCGGGGAAAATGAAGACGTTGGTCGAAGAGCTGATCAAGCGGAGAAATGGGCGATGAACTACCGTCGATTCCTGCATGGTGCGAAATTCTGGTTCTGGGTGGCGCTGTTTGTGGCCTACTCGGCAGGTGCGGTCGGCCTGGTGCTGATCGATACCTACGATGATCGCTACCGGCATCTGTCCAAGGTGAAGCTGACCACGGTGAAGGCGCAGGAAGACGTGCGCCGCGCCGGTGCCAGCCAGGTGGCCGCGGTGTACCGCGCGCAGAGCGGCATGCCGTTCGCCTCACTGCCCGCTGGCAGCACCTTCCAGGTGGTGTGGCCGGATGGTTCCACCGAAACCATGGTGATCGTCGATCCCACCTCCACGCTGGGCGTGGCTCCGGTGGAAGACACCCAGGTGAGCGCTGCGCAGGTGCAGGCTCCGGTGACCTCCGCCGACGCCTCCCGCTGAGGCTGAAAACGACCATCGATTGGACAGCGACGGTTCCCGGGGTTTTCATTCTCGGAACCGATTCATATCCAGGAGATGGTTTTGCCGATCCACGTCGCCCAGTCGCGCCGCATTACGGGCGAGCATGTCAATCGCGTCCACGACACACCACCGCGCGTGGGTGTAATCCGCGGCCCTCAGGGCTTCAATGTCGATACCCCATGGAAGCTCGCGGCGGTGCTGCTGCTGCTCAGCAATGCGGCCGGCGCGCGCACCATGCCCGCACGTTCTGCACCGCGCGATGACTCGCCGGCCGCACCGCATGATGTCACGCCGGCACCCCGCACCACGGCATGCGTTACGTTTCCGCCGCTGTCGGTCCCGGTCGTGCTGCACGATATCTCCGACCTGATCGTCAGGCCATTCGAGCTGGCCCGCCAGGTCTATTACCGCGTCGAAGGCGATGGCTGCAATCCGCCGCAGTCGCGGACCGAGGAAGGCCTCCTTGCGGTCGCAGACCTCGGTGTGGGGATGCTGGAGGATGCGCTGCTGGGGCCGGAAGCCTCCGTCGTGAAAAACACGCTGGCCAGTGGGGTGGACTTCATCGCTGACGAGATCGAAGACAAACCCCCGCGTGCGGCTGTACAGAATCTGCTGCTTTCTCTGGTGGGTCTGAAGACGGGTCGTCTGGAACCGCCGGTGATAAAGCCGCCACCGCTGGCGCAGTTGCCGCCGTTCGAGCCGGGCAGTTGCTCCGTTCCGATCTTCGGTCGTGCCGCGCAGGCGATCACGCGTCGCCCGGCGCTGGACCTCGCCCGGGTGGAGATCGGGGTGGTTGACCACGAGGGCGTGCATCCCTACCGCGACACCGTCAGCGGTCGCGAGGGACGCGCGGTAAAGGTGAATGGCGAATATTTCCGCCTGCATGCCTTCACCGCCGATGGCGCGGTGGTGGAGGGCGTACCGCTGATCTTCCATGACGGGCGCTACCGCCTGCGCGTGGAAGACCCGGGTGAGGAGGGCGCAGTGCAGAACGACGACCCCGAGCAGACAGCGCTGGTACGTTGTCGCCGCATGCCCGGAGCGGCCTGCAGCAGCAACGCGCAGTACTCCCCGGAGCTGGCCGAGGTCATGCGCGGTCATCATGCGCGTGGCTTGACCGAAGCCACCGCACGCCGCCGGGGCATCCAGCCCGACCCGCACCGACCCGGCTGGTTCATCCGCACGGCGGGCAACCGGCGGCGCCATTACCTCCGCTTCGAGCAGACGATCGGCCAGCATGTCTCGGTGCGCTACTTCCCGGTCAAGCTGCATCGTCTGGGCAACTGCACGCGGCTCAGCGTGCACCTGCCTCACCGCGGTCCTGCGGTGGTGGATGTCGTACGATCACCGACCACGACCGGCCCGCGTGTGCTCACCCAAGCCGAATACAACATGAGGTTCCGCGGCTTTGCCAGCGAGCCTGCGTCGCGTGTGTACGAACATGCCATCCATGCAGCGCCGCGGGTTCGCCTCTCCCAGCCTGAGCGCGCGGCGATCCTGCGCTATTACGGCGACCAGGAAGCCGCGCTGGAGGCCTATCTTCAGGGAGATGAGCAGCCTGAGCATCGCCGCCAGGAACTGGACGCGCACGCAGCGGAACTGGATCGCGCACTGTTGCGGGTGCCGGCCTACGTCGGGCCCGTGTACCGCGGTGCATTGATGCCGACCGAACTGCTGGGCGACCTGGAGGTGGGTCAGATGGTGCGCATTCCCGGATTCGTGCGGGCCAGCGGCGAACGCGCATTGGCCATGCACCAGCTCGAAGGTCGCAGCGCGCCAGGTCAGACGCAGGTTCTCCTGAAGCTGCAGATGCGCGAAGGTGCGCGCCCGGTGGGTCTGCAGACGCTGCGTGACGAGGCTGAGGTGATCATCCAGCGCGGACGAATCTACAAAGTGCTGCGCAACGGCGACGGTGTACTTGAACTGGAAGAAGCCGGGTGGGCCCGGCAGGCCTTCGGCCAGGGAGGTGCCGTGGACCTGCGCCTGGGCTGAAACGGGAGCGGGCAGCAGCGCCGGCCAACGGCCGGCGCTGCCGATTGCGGCCGATCAGGTGAGAGCGATCGGCTTGGTCTTGCGTTCGGCCAGACGCTTTTCCAGGTAGTGGATGTTCTGTCCACCCGCCTGGAAGCCCTTGTCGCGCATGATGCGCTGCTGCAGGGCGACGTTGGTCTTGATGCCGTCCACCACCATTTCGCTCAGCGCCACGCGCATGCGCGCGATGGCGGTTTCGCGGTCCGGGCCGTGCACGATCAGCTTGCCGATCATCGAGTCGTAGTTCGACGGCACGCGGTAGCCACTGTAGATGTGCGTATCCACGCGCACACCCGGACCGCCCGGCGGATGGAAGCCGGTGATGGTGCCCGGGCTGGGCACGAAGGTTTCGGCATCTTCAGCGTTGATGCGGCACTCGATGGCGTGGCCGGTCAGCACGATGTCGCTCTGCTTGATGCTGAGCTTCTGGCCGGCGGCGATCTTCAGCTGTTCGGCGACCAGGTCGATGCCGGTCACCATTTCCGTCACCGGGTGTTCCACCTGGATGCGGGTGTTCATTTCGATGAAGTAGAAGCGGCCGTCTTCGTACAGGAACTCGAAGGTGCCCGCGCCGCGGTAGCCGATACGGATGCAGGCTTCCACGCAGACCTTGCCGATGGCATCGCGCTGCTCGTTGCTGATGCCCGGAGCCGGCGCTTCTTCCACCACCTTCTGGTGACGGCGCTGCATAGAGCAGTCGCGCTCACCGAGGTGGATGGCATTGCCCTGGCCATCGGCCAGCACCTGGATTTCCACGTGGCGCGGATTCTCCAGGAACTTCTCCATGTACACCTCACCATTGCCGAACGCGGCCTTGGCTTCGCTCTTGGTGGTTTCAATGGAGGTCTTCAGCGACGCTTCGGCGTGCACCACGCGCATGCCGCGGCCACCGCCGCCACCGGCCGCCTTGATGATGACCGGGTAGCCGATCTCACGGGCAATCTTGGTGTTGGCGACGATGTCCTCGCCCAGCGGACCGCCCGAGCCGGGCACGCAGGGCACGCCGGCGGACTTCATCGCGCGGATGGCTTCAACCTTGTCGCCCATCATGCGGATGGTGTCGGCCTTGGGGCCGATGAAGATGAAGCCGGACTCTTCCACGCGCTCGGCAAAGTCGGCGTTCTCCGACAGGAAGCCGTAGCCCGGGTGGATGGCCTGCGCATCGGTCACTTCGGCCGCCGCGATCAGCGCCGGAATGTTGAGGTAGCTTTCCGGCGACGGGGCCGGGCCAATGCAGACCGACTCGTCGGCCATGGCCACGTGCTTGAGGTTGCGGTCGACCGTGGAATGCACGGCCACCGTGCGGATGCCCAGGGTGTGACACGCGCGCAGAATGCGCAGCGCGATCTCCCCTCGGTTGGCAATAACGACTTTGTCGAGCATGGACGCGTCCTTAGCCGATCACGAACAGCGGCTGGTCGAATTCGACCGGCTGGCCGTTTTCGCCCAGGATGGCGACGATGGTGCCGGCGACATCGGCTTCGATCGGGTTGAACATCTTCATCGCTTCGATGATGGCCAGGGTTTCGCCGGCTTTCACCTGCTGGCCGACCGACACGAAGGCCGGCTTGTCCGGGGCGGCCGAGGCGTAGAAGGTACCGACCATCGGCGAGCGCAGCACATGGCCTTCCGGCAGCGCCGGGCCCGGCTTGGCGGTGCCGCCGGTGGAGGCTTCGGTCGGCGACTGCATCGGCATGGCCGGCGCGGCAGCCACCGGAGCCGGGGCGATCATCTGCACCGGGGCGGGGGCATAACCGGCGACCGGGGCACGCGACAGGCGCACCGACTCTTCGCCTTCCTTGATTTCGATTTCAGCCAGGTTCGACTCTTCCAGCAGGTCGATCAGCTTCTTGATTTTGCGCAGGTCCATGGAGGCCTCGTTGGTCGTGTATGGGGTCGGTAAGAAGGAACGCTCAGGCAAGCCGCGTCAGCGCGGCGTCCATTGCATAGCGGTAGCTGTCAGCCCCGAAGCCACAGATCACGCCCACCGCCTTGTCGCTGAAATAGCTGTGCTGGCGGAAGGGTTCGCGGCTGTGCGGGTTGGACAGGTGGATTTCGATGAAGGGCACGTCCACCGCCGCCAGCGCGTCGCGCAGGGCGACCGAGGTGTGGGTGAACGCGGCCGGGTTGATCAGGATGAAGGCGGTGCCGTCTTCACGGGCGGCCTGCACGCGATCCACCAGGATGTGTTCGGCATTGGACTGCAGGCTTTCCAGCACGTGGCCGGCGGCCTGCGCCTGGGCCAGCAGGGCCTGGTCGATCTGCGCCAGCGTGGTGTGCCCATAGACCCCCGGCTCGCGGGTGCCGAGCAGGTTGAGGTTGGGGCCATGCAGGACCAGCAGTTTCGCCATGGGGACCACGGAATCGGAAAGGGCGAAGTCTGGCGGATGCGGTGGATGGTGTCCAGTTCGGCGAAGTTACGCGTGTTTCAAGCGATTGTTTGAAATTTGGGCGCAGCGCTTGTCGCTTATGGCCTTAGCTGGACTGGCACACGATGAACCGACGCTAGCCGTCCCGTTCGGGGAAGTTCGGCAGGTCTTTTGGCTGGCCTTCGGTTATGCGCATGGACGTCCCGCTCCCACCCAGCGTTAGGGCATGATGGGGGTGTGCTTCGACAATATTGAGGGCAATCATGACCGAGGCCTTGCAGTGGGCCGCAGTGGTTCTGGGACTCTGCTCGGCAGCCGCATGGTTGCGCTCGAGCGTGGTCAAGGTCACTGAGGAGCAGTCCATGGCGCGTCTTGGCCGAGCGAAAGCGCGAGCGAAGACATACACGGGAGGGTATGTTTTCCTGGACGGCTGGGACATGTCGGCGACGTTCGCAGCGCAATCGAAATGGAATGCAATTGGTGCCGTACTCGCAGCGTGCTCCATCGGCCTGCAGGCCATCTCCCAACTTCTCCGTAGTTTCTGATTTGAGACTTCAGTTGCAGCGCGGAAATGGCCGTTCGCGACTTGGCGACATTCCGGAGCAGCAGCCAGCACACAACGCCGACGGAAACTCGCCTGACGTGGGGATGTTCTGTGGTATGACGAGCATGTAGCTGCTGGGGTCTGGACGATTAGATGGTCAAAGATTGGCACGCGATTGAATTGGAGGAAGTACTGGGCAGGTCCGAACAGGGCGTGACCAGGCCGTTCCTGTGTCGTGGGGTGGACGGAGTTCTCTACTACGTAAAGGGGGCTTCAGCGAGCAGGAGGAGCCTCATATGCGAGTGGTTGGCAGGAACTCTTGCGAAGGACTTCGGTTTGAACGTACCACGATTCGAAATCGCCTATGTACCACCGGGACTGGCCGAGCTGCATCCCGAGGGAAAGTCGCTCGGCTCGGGTCATGTGTTTGCATCAAGCGCAGTGCTCAACCTGAATGAGATACTTTATGCGGAAGCGGGTCGGGTGCGATCGGCCATACGGCGTGATGTCGTCGCATTCGATTGGTGGATACGCAACGCCGACCGAAGTCTCTCGGCCACCGGGGGTAACCCCAATCTGCTATGGCATGCCGGCCGGGATGAACTCGTGGTCATTGACCACAATCAAGCGTTCGACACGGATTTCGACCCGGCTAGTTTCGTACAGACGCACGTGTTCCGATCAGATCTGTTGGCGCTATGTATGGATCTAGCATCAATGGCAGAATACGCTACGCGCATGCAGGCTACCCTTTCACTATGGGATGATGCGTTGGCGAGGGTGCCGGATGAGTGGTACTTCCATGACGATGAGCGGACAGTGCCTGTAGATTTTGACCCCATAGCGAGCCACACTGGCTTGGCGCGCTGTTACACAGAGGAACTTTGGAGGCTCCCATGACAATGCGAGTCCCGTGCCAATACGCAATCATCCAGTTCATGCCCTATCCGGAGACCGGAGAGTTCGCGAACGTTGGAGTGGTCTTGGCGTGCCCGCAGTTCAGATATCTAAGCGCACGCCTGGCACCCGTGAAGCGAACCAAGCGAGTCACCGACTTCTTCGAGGGCCTCGACGCGAAGGTGTACCGAGACGCCCTCAAGTACATCGAAGGTGATCTTCAAAGATTCGCAGACGAAGTACTTCATGGTCGTGTTCCAGCCGCAATGGCATTTAGCGAAGTCGTGCGCGCCCGGGAGGCGCTAGTCCGTTTTGGCAACCCTCGTTCGATCATGGCAGCGGGGCACCCAAAGGAAGCACTCGATGCTCTTTTTGAAAGGTTTGTCGAGCGAGATTTTGCAACAAAGGAGTACCATGAGGTCGTAATGCGCGAGAGGCTCGATGATCTGCTCACCACCGCGAAGCTCCGAAACTTCTTCGTTGAGTCGGCTGTGGGGGACGATGTCTATCCAGTCAGGTTTCCCTTCGTCTCCAATTTCGAGGCTGGGCCCCAGGTTGTTATCAAGCCGTTGAACTTGGCTCAAGCGGAACCGGTGAAGATCTACGAGCACGGTGGTGCATGGATCAACAGGATCTTCCGGCTTCGCAAGCACGGCCATCTTCCTGAGACAGTTCTGTTCGCGGTAGATCCTGCCGTTGACGGCGAAAGCAGAATTCACGCGGCGCGCGAGGTCGAATCTGATCTGGTCGAACTTGGAGCCATGGTGCAACCAATCCGAAACACGGAAGAGATACTTCGAATCGCAAGCAGGGTACTTGCGTAGTAGTCTGACTTGCCTGGTCCGGAGAGCCCCATGCACGAATCTGCAGAGTTGCCGTCATGACAGAGGAACGAGAGAATCTCCGCCTTGCCTTTTTGGAAGTGGTCGCCAATCAGGTCTCCAATAATGATCCGCCCGAGACACGTTTGAATCTAGATCGTTTGCTTGCGGCGGGGTACTCGGATGATGAGGCGCGGAAGCTGATTGCCTGCGTGATAGTGGCTGAGGTAAAGGGGATGGAGGCCGAGAAGCGCGAGTTCGATGAGGCCGCTTACGTGCGTGCATTGCAGGCGCTTCCCAAGCTTCCTTGGGACTAGTTCACAGATCAGCCGATCAAGGAAGACTGTCCTGTCTGCGCGAGTTGCTCAAGCTGCGCCAATAGCAGCAAGTTCTTCCGCCAGACCCGTCGGGAAGGTGGCCTTTAGATCTTCAAGGAAGGCCGATACGCGCGCGCTGAGCAGGCGGCGCGACGGATACAGTGCCCAGATCTCGATCGGCGGACCCTTGGCGTCACCCCACGCGACCAACCTTCCGGCCTGCAGATCGGCGGCCACCAGCGAGTAAGGCAGCAGCGCGGCACCGACGCCGGCACGCGCGGCGTCGCGGATCATGATCAACGAGGCCAGTTTCAGTACCGGAGTAATCGAAACACAGCGGTCGCCACGTGGTGTGGCCAGTTCCCACCCGGTGCTGTCGTCGGCGGGTCGGACGACGGCCGGTACAGCCTCGTTGCCCATCGGAAGCCTCAGCTCCGGATGCGCCACCACCACGAGTCGGTCGCGCAGCAATACGCGACCCACCAGCCGCTCATCCGCCTTCGGATTCACCCGGATCACCAAGTCGTAGCTTTCCTCGACCATGTCCACCGCGCGATCCTCGGTGGTGATCTCCAGCTGCACCTGTGGATGGCGCAGCACGAACTGCGCCGCGATCTTTCCCAGTGCCATCTGCGAAAACAGCATCGGCGCACTCACGCGCAGTCGCCCACGCGGAACGTCGCCGCCGCTGGCGACCGCCGTGGTGGCCTCATCCAACTCAGTGAGCAGGGACTCAGTGCGCGCATACAGGGCGCGCCCCTCCTCGGTGAGTTTGAGCGTGTGCGAGCCACGCTCGAACAGGCGTACGCCGAGGCTGGCCTCCAGCTCGCCGACCCGGCGCGACAAGGTGGCTTTGGGCCGCTCGGCCGCACGCGCGGCGCGGCCGAAGCCGCCGTGGCGGGCCACCAGGGTGAAGTCGGCCAGGGCAAGCAGGTCCATGTGTTCCGCCAGTGAGACAGGTGATCCAAGTATATGGGCTATCGGCCCGGTGGCGGATCAACAACCATGAGGCCTCCCAACCCAACCACGGAGTCACCTCATGACCATCCTTGTTACCGGAGCCACCGGCACCGTCGGCCGCCAGGTCGTCCATCACCTGCTTCAGCGCGGTGCCACGGTTCGCGCGCTGGTCCGCAACCCGGCCGACGCCAACCTGGCCGCCGGTGTGGAACTGCACCAGGGCGATCAGCTGGACGTCGACGCGTTGCGCGCCGCCTTCAAGGGCGTGTCCACCCTGTTCCTGCTCAACGCGGTGGTGGCCGACGAGTTCACCCAGGCGCTGATCACCCTCAATGTGGCCCGCGAGGCCGGGGTGAAGCGGGTGGTGTACCTGTCGGTGATCCACAGCGACCGCTACGTCAACGTCCCGCACTTTGCGGGTAAGTACGGGGTGGAGCGCATGATCGAACAGATGGGCTTCAGCGCGACGATCCTGCGCCCGGCCTACTTCATGGACAACGACCTGACCATCAAGGATGTGGTCCAGAGCTACGGCGTGTACCCGATGCCAATCGGCACCAAAGGGCTGGCGATGATCGACACCCGCGACATCGCCGAGATCGCCGCGCTGGAGCTGGTTGCCCGCGATCAGGCAGCGGAAGACAGCGCCGTGACCCGCCTGAATCTGGTCGGGCCGGAGGCGCTTACCGGTGCTGATGTCGCAGGCATCTGGAGCGAGGTGCTCGGTCGCGCCATCGCCTACGGCGGCGATGACACCGCCGGGTTCGAACAGAACCTGCGCCAGTTCATGCCGCCGTGGATGGCCTACGACATGCGGCAGATGGCGGAACGCTTCATCAGCGACGGCATGCTGCCAGCGGCGGGCGATGTGGAGCGGTTGATGCAGCTGCTGGGGCGGCCGCTGCGGTCGTATCGGGGATTTGCGACCGAGGTGGCCGCAGCGGGCTGAGTCAGGCCGGTTCGCGGTGTCAGCCCATTCGCATTCCGGATGGGCTCTGCGCCTGGTGTGGGTCACTCATGGCGAGGGATTCACGTTGCTGGTGCGCCTGTTCGGCTGCCTGGAGGCGCTCGAAGGAGCGTTCAACAGGTGTCTGCACCGCTTCATTGATCGAAACCGAGGCGCGGCAATGCGAGGGATCGTTCAAGACTCCCTGGACGGCAAACATGCGTTGACTGGACCCATCGGTCGGCGCATTGCCAAGGACGACATGGTCGACACGTTCCATGCCGCGCTCCCTGGCAGATGCAAACAGACCGACTGAGATCCGCTCGCTGGTCAGGTCATAGGCCCGGCCATGCTTCTGGTCGATCTCGGCCACCTGATCGCGGATGGAGTTCAGCATGTTCCGGTGGCCCTCGGGCAGGGTCTCCTCGCTGATGAAACGCTGCAAAAATGTACGCTGCGGCATCAGGTTGGTGTCCTCGGTGTTCAGCGGACTCCCAGGCACCGGAGGTCGGATGCTTTTGATGTGCTCGATGTTGCTGAGCGGTTTCAGCGCGCCATCGAAGTCCTTATCCGGCATAAGCAGAACATTCCTTCGGTGAATGCCTGCATGGTTCAGCCCACTCCACATGAAGTCGATGCAGCTGTTGGTGGCTCCGTGGTAGCGCGTGTCGAAGCCGTGCTTCTGTGGGTTCTCTCCAAACTCAACCAGCTTTTCATACTGATCCTTGGTGATCTCCAGACGGCGACGGTAGAACGGGCTCAAGTACTGCTCTTCATCGTTCCCGTACACCTTGCCGGGTCCTTTGGCTACTCCATGCTCGGAGGGAGCAAATCCAAAACTCTTCTTCTCTTCCCCATCGGCTACTACGTAGTAGACGTGCCCCGCCGCCGATGTGGCACCACCTTTCATCGGGGTTCCGGGTGCGGCGACGTACATTGTCACGGTGTACTTGCTGGTCATGGGGTATCTCTACTTGGCTCTACGGTGATAGGCAATGACAAGATCCGGGTTCAACCTATGTGCTGTCCCTATTGGCCCATGAAGCGTCAGACTCAACAGATAGCGACCCGGAGAAATCGTTGGCGCTGACGCAAATGCCAAGTATCGATAGTCGCTGCCGCGCGCTGACAAACCAGCTTCCTCCATGGAAGAATCATCAACGTTTCCAATCCACACCCCGGGGACCTTGCCATCGGTGCCCACAGGAACGGTTCTGGAAGGATCAAAGCCACGTGTTTCGAACCGCTCGAGTGGCACAGTGATGTTCGACTTGGCATCGAGACGCATCAATTTGACGGTCGCTCGAAGGCCTGATCTACGGATCTCGTCTGATGCTGAGGCCGAGTCAACCTCATCGGTAGCGGTAACGCGAAGGCCGATCATCAATTCCCTCGACGAATTCCTGCCGGGGGGCGGAACATCGAGTTCCACCACCAGTGGCTCTGTCATGGGAATAAGCGGGAGCTCCCGGACGAGGGGTACTAGATCGCTGCGGATCTGACGACTCTGGGCTGGCGCAGCCGACTCATCCCGGGATTCGCAGCCCGACAGCGCGACGGCCAGGCCGATGCCGAGCAGGAAAAGCATCGGTGAACGGAGGGTTGGGCGCATCTGGCACATGGCGCGTTCGTGGAAGAAGTCCCTGTATGCCGTAGATCGGCACAGAAGTGAATAGGGATTCTCTGATTTCACCGCCGTACTATTGATCCACTCATTTCCTCACGCGCACGTGGATGCCCATGACCCGCTTCACCGCCCCTACCCTGACCCTCCACGAGTTCAGTGATGAACTGGCGCACCACTTCCATGACATCAATGCGGAGTGGATCAACGCCATGTTCCGGTTGGAGGACACCGATCGCGAGGTGCTGCAGCATCCCCGCGCCAGCATCATCGACAAGGGTGGGGTGATTCTGTTCGTTGAGGCCGAGGGACTGGGCGTCGTCGGGACCTGCGCACTGCAGAAGTCGACCGGCAACGGCTACGAGCTGACTAAGATGGGCGTCCTCGAGCGCGCACGTGGCCTGAAGGTGGGTGAGTTTCTGCTGGCTGCGATGATCGAGCGTGCAGCGGAACTGCAGGCATCGCCGCTCTACCTGCTCAGCAATGCCAAGTGCGCGGCTGCCATCCACTTGTATGAGAAGGCCGGTTTCCGCCACGACGCGGAAATCATGGCGACCTATGGTGCGCGCTACCAGCGCTGCGATGTAGCCATGCGTTACCCCATCTAGTGAACAGGGGGCGGATCCAGGTAGGACGATCCACCCATCATGCCTCACGAGCGGCCTGCTAGAGTCGAATGCATGCCCGAATTCAGTCCCGCCATCCTTGCCTGGTTCCATGCGGCGTTCCCGTCGGCCACCCCGGTGCAGGAGGCTGCATGGGCCGCCATCGGGCAACGGCAGCACACGCTGGTAATCGCGCCGACCGGATCCGGCAAGACGCTGGCCGCCTTTCTGCACGCCATTGACCGCCTGTTTGCGGAGAAGGATGCAGCACGACGGGAACCGCGAGTTGCCGCAGGGAACAACAGGGCCACCACACGGGTGCTCTACATCTCGCCGATCAAGGCGTTGGCCGCGGACGTGCAGCGCAATCTGCAGCGCCCACTGCAGGGCGTGCACGCCCAACGCCAGCAGCGCGGCGAAGCGGCCGTGGACATCCGCGTCGCCATCCGCAGCGGCGACACCACACCGGCCGAACGCGCCC
>JBCNQC010000039.1:0-26264 GCA_039592995.1 Stenotrophomonas sp.
TCTGCGCACCCAGGCTGAAGTACAGGCCGGAGTCGAACTTCCAGCCCACCTCGGCGTCCACGATCACCGCGCTGCCGCCGTAGATCGGCAGGCCGCCGTCTGCGGCCGAGATCACGCCGCTGTCCAGGTGATCTTCATACCAGGAACTGTAGTAGTTGAAGCGCAGGTTTGCGTGGAAGATCTGGCGCTGGTGATGAATGCTGAAGTAGCCCTTGGTCTTGGGCAGCGACTTCTCCAGCTTGTACACGCGCGCTTCGTCGATGAAGTCGGTGTCGAAGCGGTCCACCTTGGTCTTGTTCCAGTTCGCCGCCAGCGAATAGGTGGTGTCGCCACCAAAGTGGTCGCTCTTGTAGCTGGTGACCAGGTCCACACCGGTAGTGGTGGTGTCGAACGCGTTGCCGAAATACGTCACCTGCGAAATCGAGGCCGCTTCGGCATTGCCGCCGGCTACCAGTGCGGCGCGTTCCTCATCGGTAATGGTGAAGCTGGTACTGAGCGCAATGCGGTCTTCCACTTCGATGCGGTAGCCATCCAGGGTGACCAGCCAGTCGCCCTCGGTCCACACCGCGCCGAGCGAGAAGTTCTTCGACTCTTCCGGGGTCAGCGGACGCGCGCCCTTGATCTGCGCGATCGGGTTGGTGGGCGGCAGGGTGGCGATATCCTCAAGTGCGGTGCCGCCAAACACCGTGCTGATCTGGCTGATGTTGGCCTGGCCCGGTGTGGGCGCGCGGAAGCCGGTGTTGTAGGCACCGCGGATTGCGAAGCTCGGGGTGAAGTCAAAACGCCCGGTCAGCTTGCCGGTGGTGGTGCTGCCGAACGAGTCGTAATCCTCGAAGCGCAGTGCACCCGCCAGCAGGAACTTCTCGGTGAGCTGGGCTTCCAGGTCCGCATACGCGGCCCAGTTGCGGCGGTCGAAGGTGCCGGCAGTACGCGGGCTGAAGCCATTGAAACCGTTGGAACCCAGCGCGAAGCCCTGCTCGGTGAGCGGACCGATGGCGGTGGACGGGCCATCACCCTGGCTGATCTTGAAGCTCTCTTCGCGCCATTCGGCACCCAGGGCCAGGCGCAGCGGCTGGCTGCTGAACGTCACCGGGATGTCGCGGCTGACATCGACGTTGAAGTTCTTCTCGGTCTGGGTGTTGCCGCCCGGCCGGAAGTACAGATTGGCCGGCTGGTCAGGGCCCAGCGAGGCGTTGACGGTGTTGTAGATGGTGAACTCGATGTCGTTGCGGCCATACGAACCGCTGACATCCCAGTACCACTCACCCAGCGTGCCCTTCGCCCCGGCGAACACCGAGGAATCCTCCAGCTCGCCACCGAAGCGCGGGGTAAAGCCACCCGGCAAGCTCGAAAGGAACGTGAAGCAGTTGGCCGGCAGGGCACCCACGGCGGCCGCCACGCCCGCATAAGGCAGCAGGTTGCCGGACGGATCGCGCAACGCGATGCTGGGGCAGGTGCCGACGCCGGTGAGGTTGCCGACCAGCAGTGTCTCGCCGCCGTCGTTGGAGTACACACCGGAGCGCGCGGTCGGGTCACGGTAGTAGAAACCGCCATCGACTTTGCGTTTGGCGTAGTTGCCAAACAGGTAGAAGTCCACGTTCTCGGTGGTCAGGCCCAGGTTGGCCACGAACTTGAGGTCATCGTCGACCTTGGGCGAGCCCCAGATCTGCGCCGGGTCCTTCACGTCGGGGTAGCCAGCGGCAGCCGCAGCGGCTGCATCGTCGCGCTGCACGCTGCGCGAGGTGTCATCGGCCTTGCGCCATTCGGCAGTGAAGGTGGCAAAGCCGTGTTCGGTCAGCGGCAGGCCGATCTGCGCCGAGTACTGGGTGGTGAGGCCGTCGCCTTCGTAGTACTTGCCGGTGAAGACTTCGGCAGTGCCACCTTCGCGCAGCTTCTTGAGGCCGAAATTGAGCACGCCGGCGATGGCATCGGAACCGTACTGCGCTGCCGCGCCGTCTCGCAGCACATCCACCTGCTCCAGCGCCAGTGAAGGAAACACCGACAGATCCGGCCCCTGCGCACCGTCGGACAGGCCATGTCCGAGGAAGGTGATCACCGCGGAGCGATGGAAGCGCTTGCCGTTGACCAGCAGCAGGGTGTTGTCCGGCGGCAGACCACGCAGGTTGGCCGGACGTACCAGGCTGGCGGCGTCATCGATGGGAATGGTGCTGACATTGAACGAGGGCACCAGCACTTTCAGCTGGTCCAGCGCGTCGGTCGCGCCCTGGTTGCGGAATTCCTCTCCGCTGATGATGTCGATCGGCACAGCCGATGACGAGACGGTGCGGGGCTTGGTTCGGCTGCCCAGCACTGAAACGGTGTCCAGCGTGGTGGCCGAGCTTCCCTGTGTGCTGCTGTCCTGTGCCGCCGCGCGGGGGCTGGCGGCCAGCAGCGCGGTGGCAAGGGCCACCATCACTGCAGATGCCAATGGCTTTATCGCTTTTGGGGCCTGAACACTACTGCCAATACGGTAGTTCATGCATGCACCTTGCAGTCAGTTTTTTGGGTGGTCGTTCTGTCAGTGCTTCATCCGGTTGGTTCTCCTTGCGGCCAGGACCCTGGTCGCTACACGCAGAATTAACAGAACGTAAACCGTACTGCAACGAATCTTTCGTTTGTGCCATATAACCCGCGAAATGGATCACATAACCGCGCGATATGCGTGCCAAAAGCATGCAATAATTGCTTTGGGCAAGTTGTGGATGGTGTCATGTCTGATCAGCACATCGCAGCAGTGGCACAGGTACGTGCCTTCAACCGGTTCTACACCCGGCAGATCGGCGTGCTCGAAGAGCACCTGCTGCGCAGCGACCTCGCCCTGACGGAAGTGCGCGTGCTGTTCGAGCTTGCCGAAGGTCAGGGCATCAGCGCCGCACAGCTGGGCCAGCGCCTCGGCCTCAATGCCGGGTATCTCAGCCGGTTGCTGAGTGGGCTGCAGGCGCGCGGTCTGCTGCGCCGCGAGCCCTCGGCCATGGATGGGCGCGCGAACCGGTTGGTACTGACCGACGCGGGCCGGGGGGTCTTCGCGCAACTCGACGCCGCGTCCAACGACAGCATCGGGGCCATGGTGCAGACCCTGAGTGAGCCGGGCCGGCAGCGGCTGGTCGAGGCCATGACGCAGATCCAGACTTTGCTCGGAGGCGCTGCGACCCAGTACGTGCTGCGCGATCCCCGACCGGGCGACATGGGGTGGGTGATCCACAAACATGGCACCTTGTATGCGCGCGAGTTCGGCTGGAATGCGGAATTCGAAGCGCTGGTCGCCGACATCGTCACCCGCTACCTGCGCGAGCACGACCCGCAGACCGAGCGCTGCTGGATCGCCGAGCTGGACGGTACCCCGGTGGGGTCGGTGTTCGTGGTCCGTCATGACGCGCAGAACGCCAAGCTGCGCCTGCTGCATGTGGATGCCAGCGCCCGAGGCCTTGGCATTGGCCAACGGCTGGTCGAAGAAGCGATGACCTTTGCGCGCGCGGTAGGCTACAAGCGCATGGTGCTGTGGACCAACGCCGCGCTCACTGACGCGCGACGTCTGTACGAGCGCGCCGGCTTCGAACTGCTGACCGAGCAGCATGAACAGCTGTTCGGCATGCCCCAGGTGTCGCAACTGTGGGCACGGGCACTGTAACCATGGCCATACTGCAGTAGAAATACGGTATTGCTGAACAAGTCAGCTTGTTACGCTCCTGCACGTCGGTATCGCGCAGGACGCCGTGGACCAAGGTCCACTTCCCCGACAGTCTGGCGGACTCGTCAGTAAGGAAGACAACACGTGAATCAGTTGATCGCCATCCGGGCATTCGCCCGCGTCGTGGAGACGGGTAGCTTCACGCGAGCCGCCGAAGCGCTGGAGATGCCTGCAGCGACGCTGAGCAAGACGGTGCGCGAACTGGAGGCGCATCTGGGCGTGCGCCTGCTGGAGCGAACCACCCGCCGCGTCTCGGTGACCGCCGAAGGCGTGCTGTATTACGAGAAGGCCGGCCGCATCCTGCATGACCTGGAGGACATTGACGCCTCATTTGGTGCCGTGAGTGATGCGCCGCGTGGTGTGCTTCGAGTCGATGTCGGTGGAGCGACGGCACGGGACGTGATGGTTCCGGCTCTGCCTGACTTCCTCGAACGATTTCCCGACATCCGGCTCGAGCTGGGCGTTTCCGACCGGCCACTCAGTCAGATCAGCGAGCACGTGGACTGCGTCATCCGCATCGGCGCGCTGGCCGATGCCTCGATGGTCACCCATCTGCTGGGTTATGCGAGTGCGGTGACCTGTGCCAGTCCGACCTACCTGCGGTGGCATGGTGCCCCGGAGCATCCGGATGCGCTGCGCCAGGGTCACCGGCTGCTGAACTTTCTCTCGCCGATGAGTGGGCGGCCGTTCCCGTTCCGCTTTGAACAGGGCGAGGATCGCGTGGAAATCATTGCCGAGAACCAGCTGGGCATCAACGAAAGCAACGCACATCTGGCCGCTGCGGTTGCCGGGCTTGGCGTGATCCAGACGTTCCTGCATACCGCCCGTCCTGCACTGCGGTCGGGTGCGCTGGTGGAAGTGCTTCCCGAGTGGCGGCCCGCTGCGCTGCCGCTGCTGCTGGTTTACCCGCAGACGCGGCAGATGACGCACCGGTTGCGGGTGTTCGTGGAATGGGTGGTGGGGGCGTTCACTGTCCGGCTGCGCTGATGGCGGGCGCGGTACGCACCACGAAGCGGGCACCGCCACCGACCGCTTCGGAATCCAGTGCGATGGTCCACCCATGCGAGTGGCAGATCTCCAGGCAGATCGCCAGGCCCAGGCCCGCACCTTCACTGTCCTTCGGCGCACCGCGCCAGAAGCGTTTGAACAACAGCGAACGGTGGGCGGGTGCCACTCCGGGTCCTGCATCGCAGACGCTGAAACCGTCTCCCTGCACCTTGACCATCACGCTGCTGCCCGGTGGGGAATGATGGATGGCGTTCTCCAGCAGGTTCTTCACCAGTACGAACACCGCCGAGGCATCCGCGTCGACCTGCTCCGGCGCAGCGTCGGCGACGTCGACGATAAGCCGTACGTTGTGCTGCTCGGCCAGCCGCGAAAGGTAGTCGGTCGCGTCATCAATCACGGTCAGCAGATCGATCGGCGCGAACGTGTAGTTATGGCCTTCGCTGACTTCGGCAAGATGTAGCAGCTGGTGCACCTGGCGCGCCATCTGCGCGGTGTCGCGCAACAGCAGGGGAGTGTTGGGTGCACCGCTGAGTTCAATCTCCGCCTGCAGCAGCGCCAGCGGTGTCTTCAGTTCATGTGCGGCGGCGGACAGGAACTCCTGCTGCACCCGGTAGCCCTGCTCCAACCGCTCCAGTGCGGCGTTGAAGGCGTCGATCAGAGGCACGACCTCCGATGGCAGGTGGTCGCTGCGCAAACGGGTGCCCAAGCGGCGCGGTCCGACCTGCGCGGCGGCCTGTGAGGCTCGACGCAGCGGGCGCACCATGCACCTGACCGTCACGTAGATGACCACCGCAAAGGTCAGCAGCGCCAGCACGCCGACGGCCACGCCAGCACGAAGGTAGAGCTTCGTTGCGTGGTTCTTGAGCGTGCCGACCAAACGGTCACTGCGGGCGATGCGGCTGGAGTACTGACGACCGGCATGCGCCATCGGGGCTTCGATCACCTCCAGGCTGATCGCGCCTGTTGGATTGGCAACGGTCATGCTGGTGGCCCCGGCCGGCAGTGCCATCAGCGCCTGCAATGCGGGGCCCGGGCGGCTGCTGGCTACGGTACGACCGGAGACATCCGTGATCCAGAAGGCCGCATCACGCGGCATCGCATCGTAGACATTCCCGACATGGTCGGGCAGGACCAACCGCAGCGTGCCGGCCGTACCGGCGCGCAGCCCCGCCTGCAACTCGATCACTTCTTCCGCCAGTTCCCCGCGGGTGCGGGATTCCGGCGTGGCCTGCCTGCTCGCCAGCAACAGCGCTGCCGCCACGCCGGTGGCGGACAGTAGTGCCAGCACCGTTGCCAGCATCAACCGTGCAGTCAGACTACGCGGCAGCATCGGCACGGCGCAGGGCAAAGCCAAGGTTGCGTATGTTGACTACGACAAGTGCGGAGTCAATCGCTGCCAGCTTGCGCCGCAGCCGGTGCAGGGCCACGTCGAGCGCGTTCGGCGTCACTGCCTCTCCGATGCCCCAGGCAGCCGACTCCAACGCGCCGCGACGCACCACCTGCCCGGCGGCGCGGACCAGCGCGATGATGATCTGCAGCTCGGCCGGTGCCAGGCTGACCTGTTCCTCGCCGCAGCGCAGGCTGCTGGCTTCCGCCAACACCTGCAGGTCGTCGTGCACCAACTGCAGATCACGTAGTTCCGCCGGGCGGCGCATCAGCGCTCGTACCCGTGCCCCCAGCTCTTCCATGGCGAAGGGCTTGGGCAGGTAGTCGTCGGCACCGGCATCCAGCCCATCCACCCGATCATGCAGCGCGTCACGCGCGGTCAGCATCAGACATGGCATCTGGTTGCCGGCCGCGCGCATGCGCCGCACCAGCTCCAGTCCGTCGCCATCCGGTAGTCCCCGGTCGATGACCGCCAGCGCATAGCCCTGATGGCTGATCCCGTGCCAGGCCGCCTCGAGGCTGGCAAAGGTATCCACTGCGATGCCGGAGGCCCCCAGGCCACGCTCAACCAGGCTGGCCAGTCGCGCATGGTCTTCTACAAGGGCGATGCGATTGCTCAGCAGCGACGAGGGCGATGGAAACATGTGGAATCCGAGGCAGGAGGGAAGCTCAGAAGCTGCGCGTGATGCCGATGCGCAGCCCGGCCGAGCCATCGGTAGCCGGTTCGCTCAATGGGCTGTCGGTGATCTCGCTGGGCAGGAATCGATAGTCCACCGCGCCCAGCAGCCGCCACTTGTCGCCCATAGGGTGGGAAAAGCCAAGGCTTACCTGCGGTACCAGCGCCGAACCCGGCTGGTAGCGTTGAACGCCTCGTGCTGCTTCCTCGTCCAGGGTGCCATGGTAATAGGTGACGAGGTCTTCGGACATCCAGCGCAGGCCGACGCCGGGAATCAGAGTGGTGCGGCCCCACGTGAACGCGTACGCATAGTCCGCGGCGATCTCGTAGCCACCGCTGCGATCGGTCACGTCGGCCAGCGCGCTCAGCTTGAACTCACCGGCGCGACTGCTCCAGCTCGCTGCCAATCCGGCGTCCAGACCGTCGTCGCGATCGCTCAACTGCGAGGGATCCAGGCCATTGGTGCGCAATTCGCGCTGCCCAAGATCGCGGATGTCGAATCCATCCATGCGCCCGGACAGCACGGCGTCGAGGCGGAAACGGTTGTGGTCGATCAGATGGACGCCGCCCCCCAGGCCTCGCCAGAACAGGCGGTCACCCTCGTACGTGAGCAGCGGCACCGGACGTACCCGGGTGCCCTCGCCGGCGTACGGACTCTGCCGCACCGAGGCAGCAACGCCAAGCGACCAGCGGTCGTCATCGACCTTGGCGAGCAGGTCACCGGTGCTGCTGGTCTGCGCCGAGGCAACACCGGGCAGCAGGAAGAGGAGGGGCAGCGCGTACTTGAACATGCAGGACTTCCGGGGAGAGGGCCGGGCGAGTCTTGCGTTGGCGGACTTACACGCGACTTACGGTCGCGGCGGCTGTGTGTGTTGATTCAGCTGACCAATGGGACTGGCAGGCATACCAGCTCTGCCGTAGTGTGCCCGCAGCCACCGATGACAAGGCAGTCCCATGACGCATGGCGATCTACCCGGCCGCATCCGCCCGAGCTGGCGGTGCTTACTTCGTGCCGGCCTGTTGTCCGCACTCCTGTTGCTCGCACCTGCAGCGGGCGCGCAGCAATCCCTGCATTGGGATGCTCCTGCGGGTTCGTCGGTCAGACACAACGATGCGGCCCTGATCGGGTTGGCACGGCAGCTGCTTGAGGGCCGTGACGTGGACCACCTGACGCCCGTGCAGCGCAGCCAGTCGTTGCTGGTGGCGGGGCAGCACATGCAGGCGTCTGCGGATATCGCCGCCCTGATGCAGTCACTGCGTTCGGAGGGCAACGAAAGCCAGGCACAGCGTTGGACCCCGTATCTGCTGATGGCCCAGGCCGGCGACCCGGCAAAGCCCGGATTTGATCGCGCCTATGCGGCGGCATTTGCTGCGCGGTTCGCTGCACTCGACGATGTGTCCGCGCTGAAGACGCACTACTGGTTCACCACCAACCTGCCGGCGGCGCAGGCGAAGCTGGATGCTGCCCTGGCCTCGCACGCCGGCAGCGCGACTCTCACCCGCGAGCAGGCGCTGGATCTGATCCGGCAGGCCGCTTTCATTGAGACGTTCCGCGTCGCCGCCCGGCTTGCACCGGATCTGATCCGGGCTGACGAGGATCGGCGCTTCGAGATCGACGACGCGGTCCGCATTCCGGCTGCGCAAGGTGTTGTGCTGTCGGCGCACGTGGCCCGTCCGCGCAAGGCTGCTGCGCCGCCACCCGCCGCGATGCTGTTCACCATCTACACCGACCCGGCCCGCAACCGCACCCAGGCGGCGCTAGCCGCGGCGCACGGCTATGTGGGCGTCGTCGTCGATGCGCGCGGCAAGCGCCTGGGTAAGGGCACTGCCGCACCCTACGAAACCGAGGGCGTCGATGCGGCCGCCGGCATTGACTGGATCAGCCAGCAGCCGTGGACCGACGGGCGTGTGGTGATGTACGGCGGCAGCTACTCCGGCTTTGCCGCATGGGCCGCCGCCAAGCATGCACCGCCCGCGTTGAAGGCGATTGCGCCCTACGTGGCGGCAATCCCGGGCCTGGGGCTGCCGATGGAGAACAACGTGTTCCTCTCGGCCAACTACGCGTGGCCGTTCTACGTGGCCAACAACCGTCTGCTCGACAATGTCACCTACAACCAGCGCGAGCGCTGGAACGCCCTGACGGAGCGCTGGTACGCCTCCGGTCGTCCCTACCGGCAGATAGACCAGGTCGACGGTACATCCAACCCCTGGCTGCAGCGCTGGTTGGCGCATCCCGACTACGATGTTTACTGGCAGGCGATGGTCCCGTACGGCGACGACTTCGCCCGCATCCGCATTCCGGTGCTGTCGATCACGGGCTACTACGATGACGGGCAGATCTCGGCATTGCAGTACTTCCGGGAACACACCCGGCACCTGCCCGACGCCGATCACCGGTTGCTGATCGGTCCGTACGATCACTTCGGCACGCAGGCCAACGTCAAGGCGATGGAGCTGCGCGGCTACAGCGTGGATCCGATCGCCCAGTTCGATACCGATGCCATCACCTTCCAGTGGTTCGACCATGTGCTGCACGGTGCGCCACTGCCCGCTCTGTTGTCCGACCGGGTCAACTACCAGCTGATGGGGGCCAATCGCTGGGAGCATGCGCCATCGCTGCAGGCGGCGGGCGGTGGCATGACGAACTTCCACCTTTCCAACGAGCGCGCCGGCACTGGATACCGGTTGATCGGGACCACCACGCCGCCGGCCGGTGTGTTGACCCAGACCGTGGACTTCGCTGACCGCACGCGCATTCGCCATAGCTACTACCCCTGGCCGATCCTGCGCGACGCGCCGCCGGATGACGGTGGACTGACATTTGTCAGCGCACCGTTTGATCAGCCCATGGACATGGTCGGCCCGTTCACCGGCGACCTCAAGATCCGCATCAACAAGCGTGATGTCGACCTGACGGTGACACTGTATGAATGGCAGAAAGACGGCAAGGTGATGCAGCTCTCGTACTACGTGGGCCGGGCCAGCTATGCTGCGGACATGACCACCCGCCACCTGCTTACCCCGGGTCAGTGGACCCACGTGCCGTTGCAGCGCACACGCATGACTGGCCGCCGGCTCGCTGAGGGCAGTCGCCTGCTGGTGGTGGTGGACGTGCTCAAGGATGCCGAACACCAGGTCAACCACGGTACCGGCAAGGATGTCAGCGATGAGTCGATCGCCGATGCGGGTGAGCCGCTAAGCATCGAGTGGAGTGCTGAAAGCATGCTGCGTGTGCCATTGCGTGCGGCGGTCGCGGAATGACTGCTGAGCGTTCACTGGCGCGCCGCCTGCGTAGTTGGGTAGTTGGGCTGCTGATCCTGACGGTACTGGGTGTGTCAGCCATGACACTGTGGAACAGCGAGTGGCTGAAGGCACCGCGCGCGCTGTGGGAACTGTCGCGCCTGCCACCGCCTGATGCGCTGCCGGTCCCGGTGGAGGGCGTGGCGGCGCGCCGCATCGCCGACACCTTCGGTGCGCCGCGCGGACGTGACCGCACCCATGCCGGTGTGGACATCTTTGCCAAACGCGGCACGCCGGTGCGCAGCGTCACGCGCGGCGTGGTGGTCGCTGTGCGCGATACCGGCCTGGGCGGACGCCAGGTCTGGGTGGTAGGGCCGGCGCGCGAGCGCTACTACTACGCGCACCTGGAGGACTGGCGCGCGGGCCTGCGCGAAGGCGAGGTCGTCGCCCAGGGCGACGTGCTGGGCTATGTCGGCGACACCGGCAATGCCGCCGGTACGCCCCCGCATCTGCATTGGGGCATCTACGGCGCGGAGGGCGCGTACGACCCGCTGCCGCTGTTGAAAGCCTGGAAACCGTCAGCGCAGCGCTAGCGCCTGCTGCGCCTGGATCTGCGCCAGCTTGTGCGGGTTGCGCTGTACCAGGATCTGCACAATGTGTTCGCCGTCGGTGTCGAACGCCATCGCCGATTCCAGCTGCGTGCCGAAATAACGCAGTACGCCGACGCGGCCGTTGAACACCGCCGGTACCATGCGCAGCTCGGCGCGCCGGCGCAGGGTGGGCGCGAACAGCAGCTGGGCGATGCGTGCGCCGCCGAGCATGGGCTTGGGGAAGCTGCTGACGATGCCGCCGCCGTCGCCCATCAGCTGCGCATCGCGGTCCATCAGTGCCATCATCGCTTTCAGGTCACCGCGGTCCAGTGCGGCCGTGAACGACTGCAGCAGTTGGCGATGGATGTCATGCGGCACTTCGTGCAGACGGCGTTCCTCGCGCAGGCGTTGGCGCGCGCGGTGCACGATCTGCCGGCAGCTGGCTTCGCTCTTGTCCAGAATGCGTGCGATTTCCGGATACTCGCGCTCGAACACGTCGTGCAGCAGGAACGCCGCACGCGCTTCCGGTGCCAGCCGCTCCAGCACGGCAAGGAACGCCACCGAAAGATCGCTGGCCGTTTCATGCAGATGTTCCGGGGTGGCGCTCTCGTCCGTGAGCACCGGTTCGGGCAGCCAGATGCCGACGTACTGTTCGCGGGTGCGCCGCGCCAGGCGCAGCTCGTCGATGGCCAGGCGGATCGACGTAGCGACCAGCCAGGCCTCGTCGTTCTCGATCACCTCGCGGTCGGTGCCGTTCCAGCGCAGCCAGGTTTCCTGGGCGATATCCTCCGCCTCGGCCAGCGAACCGAGCATGCGGTATGCCACGCCGATCACGCGCGGGCGGTGCTGCTGAAAGCGGGCGGTGGCGTCATCCATGGCGGCATTCAACACGACAGCGGCCGGCACGGGAAGTGCCAGCCGCGATTACCGCAAGAAGGTTCAATGCGGCGGCAACACGGCGGGCTTGCCGGCGTCCTTGAGCAGAAACACCACGAAGCGTGCCGGTTCAGTCTGGCTCGCATTGCGTCCGACCGTGTGCAGGTCGTCGGGACCTTCGTGGAAGGCTTCGCCCGGCCCGAGCGTCACCTCCCGGCCCCCCGCGACACCCATCACGATCCTGCCTTCCAGCACATACACAAAGCCGTGCGCGTCGTGCCGGTGCACCGGGTCGGCACCGCCGGGCGGGTACTCCACGGTCAGGATCAGCGCTTCCTTGCCGGGGTAGTCCGGCAGGGGCTGGGTCATCACAGCGGTGACGACCGGTTCAGGTGGTGAACTCGGGGCAGGGGCGGCACCCGCCCCTCCGCAAAGCACCAGCATCAAGGATGACAACAGGACGCGCATGGCAGTTCCTCCAGTGGGCGGGGTGCCGTGTGCCGGCACCCGATAACTCAGGACAGGTTGGCTTTGTCGATGCCGAATGCCTTGTCGCGAGAACCCGGCTCGCTACGGAAGGCGATATTGATGCGGTTCCACGCATTGATGGCCATCACCGCGTGGGTGAGGTCGACCACTTCCTGCTCGGACAGTTGGCCCCGTACGCGTTCGTACAGATCGTCGGGTACACCCTGCGGGGGAAGCTGGGTCAGCACTTCGGTCCAGGCCAGGCTGGCGCGCTCGCGCGGGCTGAACAAGGTGGACTCACGCCAGATCGCCAGGTGGTGCAGGCGCAGCGGGCGTTCGCCGTGGATCGTGGCCTGCTTCACATGCATGTCGACGCAGAAGCCGCAGCCGTTGATCTGCGAGGCGCGGATGGACACCAGGTCCTGGATGCCCTCCTCGATGGTGGTTGCGTGCGCGGCCATGCTGTAGTCGAGCAGCTTCTTGAACAGCGCGGGGGCCTGTTTCTGGTAATCGAGACGTTCGGTCATGGTGGGGTCCTGTCTAAAAAGGGGGAGAAGATTCGGGGCGTTGCCCGAGGCTGCAGGCTAGGTGGGCACCGGCCGGCGCAGTAGCCCGTCGCGCGTCCACACCGTGTTGATCACCCGGCACCAATCTTTTTCACCCGGGGTGTCACAGGGCCGGATGCTGGCCCGTCTGCCTTGCATGAGCCCCGACAACGCCGCCCCGCAAGCAGGCCCACCTCGTCCCGCCGAACAGGTGTGGATGACCTTTCTGCAGGCGCTGGACAGCCTGCCTGCCGATGTGCGGCTGACCCTGCTGCTGCATGACATCGCGGGGGTTCCCATCGAATCGCTGATTCCGCTGTTGGGGCTGCCCGCGGAACGCTGTCGGCAGCACCTGGAAGTGGCCCACGCCTGTCTACAGGACCACGCCCGTAACTTTGGAGCGACCCCGCCATGTCCCTGACTGAAACACTGGCTGCCGACGAAGGCAGCGACGCACTCACCACTGGCTTTTCGGCCAGCTATGCGGGTGTGATGGCCTTCATCGCGGTCGCCCACGAAGGCAGTTTCTCGCGGGCGGCCGACCGTCTTGGCATCGGCCGCTCCGCGGTAAGCCGCAGCGTTCAGAAGCTGGAAGGCCAGCTTGGCGTGCGCCTGTTCCTGCGTACAACGCGCTCCACCTCGCTCACCCGTGAGGGCGAGTTGTTCCATGAGGGCTGCCGACCGGGCGTGGACCGCATTCTGCAGGCGCTGGAAGAAATGCGTGACCTGCGCGATGGTCCTCCCCGTGGCCACCTGCGGATCAGCGCCACGGGAGGCTTCGGACGCAAGGTGATTGCGCCGTTGCTGGCCCCCTTCCGGGCGCGTTTCCCAGACGTCACCCTGGAGTTGCTGCTGGAAGAGCGCGCGTTGGATCTCGCCGCCGACCGCATTGACGTGGCGTTCCGGGACGGCGTGCTCGAGGACAGCGACGTGATTGCCAAACACCTGATTCCGATGCAGTTGCTGGTGTGTGCCGCCCCGGACTATGTCGCAGCGCACGGCCTGCCTGAGCGGGTGGAGGAGCTGGGTGCGCACGCCTGCATCAGCCAGCGCCAGGTCAATGGCCGGCTGCAGCCCTGGGAGTTCCGCGTGGACGGGCGGGCGCTGGCACTCGAGCCGGACGCGACGCTGGTATTCAATGACGCTGACCTGGCGCTGCAGGCGGTGATGCAGGGGCAGGGGCTGGCACAGCTGCCCAACTACCAGGTACGGGCCGCGCTGGATGCCGGCGAACTGGTGCGCTGCCTGGACCGCTATGCCGCCGACGACCGGGGGCACTATCTGTGCTACCTCAGCCGCCGCCAGCTGCCCAAACGCATCCGCGCATTCATCGATTTCATCACCGCCGAAGTGCGCGCGCTGGACCTGGACGTGGTGACGCACTGGGAAAACACCCTGCGCACACCGGCCCCAGCGTCAGTGCCGGATCCGGCAGCCTGGCGATAAAGGTTATTGGTGCGTGGCGGGCAACAACGCGCGTCCTGCCAGGGATCTACTGAGGCACACCGCGGCTGCCTAGCATCTGTGCTGTACCTCTACCCAGCCCTGGAGCATGAACATGAAGATCCTGGTCATCGGCGGCACCGGCCGCATCGGCAGCAAGGTCGTCGACCGCCTGCGGGCGGCCGGACACGAGATCGTCATCGCCGCACCGTCCACCGGTATCGACATCATCAGTGGCGAAGGACTGGATGCGGCAATGGCAGGCACCGACGTGGTGGTGGACCTGGCCAATTCCCCGTCGTTCGAAGACGCCGCCGTGCTGGAATTCTTCCAGACCGCCGGCCACAACATTCTCTCGGCTGAAGCGCGCGCCGGCGTTGGCCACCACGTGGCGCTGTCGGTGGTGGGCACCGACAAGCTGGCGGCAAGTGGCTACTTCCGCGGCAAGATGGCACAGGAGCGCCTGATCCGCGAATCCGGCATCGCCTACACCATCATCCACTCCACCCAGTTCTTCGAGTTCCTGCCGGGCATCATCCAGTCGGCGGGTGATGCGTTGCACCTGCCCACGGCGCTGGTGCAACCGATCGCGGCCGAGGACGTGGCCGACGCGGTGGCCCGCGTCAGCGTGCAGCCCGCCACCAACAGCGTGGTTGAAATCGCCGGCCCGGAGCGGGTGCCCATGGCCGAGCTTGCGCAGCGGTTCCTGGACCGCACCCAGGATGCGCGCCGGGTAACCGGCGACGCCGAGGCACCTTATTTTGGTGCCCAGCTGCAGGACGACACGCTGGTGCCGGTCGGTGAGGCGTGGCTGGGCGCGCAGAACTTCGATGGCTGGCTGCAGGGCTCGGATTTCGCGCGCCATGCCTGACGTACCTGACGATGCTGGCCCGCCGTTGAAGCCGCCCTCGCCAGCGGTCCTCGACAGGTACCACGGCGATGAGGTGCGTCCGCTTTACACCGGGCGCGTGCGGGTCAGCGGAGGCACGGCCGGTCATGGGCGGGCGTCAGGAGTCGTGGTGTCCGACGATGGTGCCTTGGCACTGGATCTGCGGTTGCCGCCGGCGCTGGGTGGACCTGGTGGCGGCAGTAATCCCGAACAGCTGCTGGCCGCAGGTTATGCCGCCTGCTTCCACGGAGCCATGATGCTGCTGGCCGCGCGTGCCGGCCTGATGCTGGTGGATGCCTGCATCGATGTCGGTGTGACCTTCTCGCGCGACCCCATTGATGGGCTGTACCTGCTTTCAGCGGAAGTGGAGGCCTATCTGCCCGGCATGGAGGCGGCGGTCGCGGCCGAGCTGGTCCGCAACACCGAACGCATCTGTCCCTACGCAAAGATGTTCCGCAACGGCATCACCCATGTGGTGTCGGTGGTGCCAACCACCGCGCCGTCATCCCCTTGATGGAGACCCTGGCCATGCACGCCGGACGCTCATACACGTTTCTCGAATTCCTGCGCTGGACCCGCCGCCCGTTGTACGCGTTGATCCTGCTCGATCTCGCGCTGGTCGCGTTGTATCAGCTGGCCGGATGGCATTGGCTGGCAGTGCCCTGGAATGTGATCTTCATGCTGGGTACCACGGTGGCGTTGATCGTGGGGTTCAAGAACACCCAGACCTACAACCGGTTGTGGGAGGCGCAGCAGGTGTGGGCGTCGATCACCTCGGCCAGCCGGGTCTGGGGCGCGATGACCCGCGACTACGTCGGCAACGCCGAACTCACCCGGCGGCTCGCCTACCGGCATGTGGCCTGGTTGACCGTGCTGCGCTACCAGATGCGTGACAGCAAGGCGTGGGAGACCACCCAGGCTGCGCCCAACGTCGAGTATCGGAAACACTATGAAGTGCCCGAAAAGGCACGTGCGCTCGACATGGAGTTGAACAAATACGTGGCCGGGCCGGAGCGCGCGCGCATCCTCGGTGCAGGCAGTCGCGCCACCGAGGTGCTGAACCTGCAGGGTGCCGATCTGAAGCAGATGCTGGACGCCGGGCAGATCAGTGCCGGTGCCTTTGCCGAGCTGCAGCGTGTGCTGCGCGACCTGCACGATCAGCAGGCGCGCAGCGAGCGCCTGAAGAATTACCCCTACCCACGGCAGTACGCGATCATCAACGTCATCTTCGTGCGCATTCTGTGTGTGCTGTTGCCACTGGGCATGATCGATCTGTTCGCCCCGCTGGAGGATGTTGTCGGCGGCGCCATGGCGGGTCACATGGTGTGGCTGGCGGTACCGCTGAGTGTGCTGGTGTCGTGGATGTACGCGTCGCTGGACCAGGTGGGTGAAAGCAGTGCCAATCCCTTCGAGGGCGGTGCCAACGATATCCCCATCTCGCAGATCTGCGTGTCCATCGAGATGGATCTGCGACAGCTGCTGGACGAGCGCGACGTGCCGGTAACGCCGGTTCCGGCCAGTCCCATCCTGCTGTAGCGCAACCACGGAGCATCCACATGAACATCGTCGTCATTGGCGGTCATGGACTGATTGGAAGCCGGGTGGTGGAGCGGCTGCGCGACACGGGCCACCAGGTAACCGCGGCGTCACGGCGCACCGGTGTGGATACCCTGACCGGGGCGGGACTGGTGGAAACACTGACGGGGGCCGAGGTCGTGCTGGATGCGTCCAATGCACCTTCTTTCGACGCGCCAGCGGTTGGTGACTTTTTCCAGCGCAGCACTGCCAACCTGCTGGCCGCCTGTGCCCAGGCGGGCGTCGGGCACTTCATCGCGCTTTCGGTGGTCGGTACCCCGTACCTGCAGGGCAGCGACTACTTCCTTGCGAAGGCCGTGCAGGAGCAGCTGGTCCTGCATGCCCGTCTACCCGCAACGCTGGTGCGGGCCACCCAGTGTTTCGAGTTCATGGCACAGCTGATTCCGCCGGGTGCCGAGCGTGAGCCGGTGCGCCTGCCGGTCGCGCTGGTACAGCCGCTGGCCGCCGACGACCTCGGCGAGGCCCTGGGCAGTCTGGTGACCAGGCCGTTGCCGGGTGGCGTGGTGGAGATCGGCGGACCCGAACGGCATCGCCTGTTCGAGCTGGTGGAGTGGGTGATGTATTTCCACCAGGACGACCGACCGGTCGTGGGCGACCGGGAGGCGCGTTACTACGGTGCGGCACTCAAGGAGCTCACCCTGACCCCCGGGGCCAAGGCCATTATCGGCACGACCCGCTTCGCGGACTGGCTGGGCCGCCATACCGCCGGCCAGCTGCCGCATGTGAACCAGCCCGACCCCTTGCGCTGACCAGACGCGGAAGCGTCATCGTGCGGTCGTCTACGTGCGCTACAACCTGCGCTGCCGGGCGGCAACGCGCGCGCAATGCGCTCTAAAGTTGATGGAAGCGCGGCCGATATCGATGCGTCCTTCTGCCTGGAGTGCGCGATGCACGCCGTGTCCCGTCGCCTGTTGTCCACCCAACGCATGGACGCGTTGCCGCTCTGGCGCGCGCTGTCACTCAAGGTGATGGCGCTGCGCCGGATGAGTATCGCCAACAAGCTCAAGGTGAGCCTGGTGGTCTGTGGCTCCGGCCTGCTGGTGGTGGCCGCCGTATACGGCTGGACCCGCCACAACAGCGAGCGGGCGGCCGATACGTTCGCCCGACACCAGCAGCATACCGCGCTGGCGGCAGCATTGCGTGCGCAGGTGGCCGATGCACGTCGGCTGCAGACCCGCTACGCGGTCAGTTTCGATGACCAGGATCGTGCTGCGCTGCTGGCTGCCCGTGATCGGCTGCAGGCCACGCTGGGGCAGCTGCCGTTCGAGGGGGCCGATAGGGTGGGCAGCGCAACGGCGCTGAAGACGCTCGGTGAGCGCATCACCGCATTTGCCGAGGGCATCGGTGCGCTGAACCAGCGCGTTGACGAGATGGGGCGCGGCGAGGAGGGGCTTCGCGCGCAGCTCGAATCGGCGGGCACCACGCTGGATGGCTTGCTGGAAACCGCGCAGCGCCCGGCGCTGAGTGCGCAGGGACAGGCCATGCGCCGGCAGGAGACCTTGCTGCTGCTGAGCGGTGACAGTCAGCACAGCGACCGCGCCAGTGAAGCCAAACTGCCCTTTGAACTGGCGCTGGGCGAATCCCGGCTGGCCCAGTCCGAGCAGGACGCGCTGCGCACGGCCATGGACGCCTACCAGGGCGCGCTGCTGGCTTACACCGCCGCGCGTGTCGGGCTGGACGTGGAGGCGATGTCGCTGGCCGATACCGCTGAACAGATCGGTCCGGCGCTGCAGCAGCTGGAGATCAGCCAGGCGGCATCACTGGCCGCCGCACGTGACAGTCTGAAAGCCCAGGCGCGGGCGATGACCGTGCTGTTCGTGCTGACCCTGCTGGTGGTGGCTGGCATGTTGATCGCCACGCTGCTGCTGGTGCTGGGCTCGGTTCGCCGGCCGATCGCCGACACCCTGCGCTTTGCCGAGGATATTGCCGAAGACCGGCTGGATACCGTGCTGGAAGTGCGCAACCCGCACGATGAAATCGGCCAGCTCGCGCAGCGCCTCACCCACATGCAGCAGCGCCTGCGCGCCCGCATCGAGTCCGAGCGCGCTGCCGCCCGCGACAATGCCCGCGCACGGCAGGCACTGGAAAGTGCGCAGACCGGGATGATGGTGCTGGAGGCGGACGGCTCCATTGCCCTTCTCAACCAGGCGCTCTGCGTCGCGCTGAAACTGGATGAGGGATCCTGGCGCGGTCGCCCGGCGCTCGCGCTGCATCCTGCGCTGGCTGGGGTTGTCGCCCAGCTCCAGCGGGCCGAGCCGGGTACCCATGAGATCGAGCACCAGCAGGTGCGTTACCAGCTGGTGGTCAACCCGATGCAACACGACGGGCAACTGCTCGGGGCGGCGGTGGAGTGGCGCAGCCGTGCGCTGGAAACCACCGTGGAAACGGAAGTGGCCGCCTTGGTGGACGCCGCCGCGCACGGCGAGCTGGATGTGCGTTTGGCCGTGCATGACAAGCGGGGCTTCCTGCGAACCCTGGCGGTCAGCATCAATGGCCTGCTCGACACATTCCAGGGCAATCTACGCAGTGTGCAGGAACTGCTTGCCGCACTGGCGCGAGGCGATCTGGGGGCGCGCATGCAGGGTGAGTTCCAGGGCGTGTTCGCCGATATGCGCGACGACGCCAATGCCAGCGTCCAGCAGCTGACCGACATCGTCTCCCGCATCCAGCACGCGTCGCAGGCGATCAATGGTGCAGCCGGGGAGATCGTCGCCGGCAACCGTGACCTGGCGGAGCGAACCGAACGCCAAGCCGCGCATCTGGAGGAAACGGCTTCGTCGATGGAAGAACTGACCGCCACCGTGCGCCAGAACGCCGATTCGGCGCGCCAGGCCAATCAGCTGGCGATTGACGCAGCACGCATTGCGGCTGAAGGCGGCGCATCGGTGGCGCAGGTGGTGACGACGATGGCCGCGATTGCCGATTCATCCCGGCGCATCGCCGACATCATCGGTGTCATCGACGGCATCGCCTTCCAGACCAACATCCTGGCATTGAACGCGGCAGTTGAGGCCGCGCGCGCCGGCGAACAGGGGCGCAGCTTCGCGGTGGTCGCCGGTGAAGTGCGTCTGCTGGCGCAGCGCAGCGCCGATGCCGCACGGCAGATCAAGGGCCTGATTGAGACGTCTGTGGACAACGTCAACGCAGGCTCGCGCCAGGTCGACCAGGCTGGGGCCACCATGGACGGCATCGTGCGCAGCGTCGAGCAGGTCACCGCGATCATGGCGGGCATCTCTGCAGCGTCACAGCAGCAGAGCGCTGGAATCGAACAGGTGAGCAAAACGCTGCTGCAGATGGATGGCAGCACCCAGCAGAACGCCGCCATGGTCGAAGAGGCGTCGGCTTCGGCGCATTCCATGCAGCGTCAGGCGGAACTGCTGGGTGATGCCGTTGCGGCCTTTCAGTAGACGTCGCGCTGATAGCGGCCGGTCTGTGCCCAGCGTTCGATGTCGCCAGGTGCAAACGGTCCCAGCTTCTGCTTGACGATGCGGCCCTGTGCGTCGACCAGCACGGTGTAGGGCAGCAGCCCCTGTGCATTGCCCAGCTTCACGCTGGCATCGTCGGGGGCCGGTTGTTCCAGGACGATCGGGTAACTGACCGGCACGCGGGCCAGGAACCCGCGCACGCCTTCGGGCGTATCGATGGCCAGTCCCAGCACCTGCACGCCGTCGGCAGGCTGCGCAGCGGCAAACGCCTGCAGCGCCGGCATTTCTTCCACGCAGGGACCGCACCAGCTGGCCCACACGTTGATCAGCAGGGGCCGGCCGCGGAACGAGGCCAGGTCGACCGGGTTCCCGTCGAGATCGGGCAGGATGATCGCCGGCAGGGTGTCGCCAGGCCGTGCCGACACTGCGGCAGGACGTGCCGCCTTCGGCGGCTGTGCCACCGGCGCGGGCGGCACACCGAAGTAACTCACCCCGATGACCAGGCCCAGGAGGGCGGCGATCGCGGCCGCCATCCTCAGCGATAGGCGTGGCGGCGCGCTGCTCAACGGGCCGTGCGCAGAAGCGCTTCTTCAACGATGGCCTGGGTCAGCACCGTCGGCAACACCGTGGGCGGCGCGCCCGGGCCGTACACCACGTACAGCGGCACGCCGACCGCCTTGTGCTCGTCGAGGAAGGCGGTGATCTGCGGGTCCACGTTGGTGTAGTCGCCGCGCATGTAGACCGCATTGGTACGCCGCAGGGTGTCCTGGAACTCGTGCGTGCCCAGCACCGCGCGTTCGTTGGCCTTGCAGGTGACACACCAGTCCGCTGTCATGTTGACGAACACCACGCGGTTGTCCTGGCGCAGGCGGTCGAGCATCTGTGGCGAGTAGTCCACCACGTTGTCGGCCGCGGCCGCGGCTGGCTTGCCGGGTGCCTCGATGCGGTTGACCGCCCACACCGGCACCAGCGCAGCCAGCAGCAGCACCGCAGCCAGTGCGCTGCCCACGCGCTGGCTGCGCCAGCGGCTGCGTTCGAACCACCACAGCGCCAGCCCGGCCACGATCAGCCCGCCCATCACCAGCGCCATCGCATCCACGCCGCGCTGCTTGCCCAGCACCCACAGCAGCCACAGCGCGGTGGCGTACATCGGGAAGGCCAGCACCTGCTTCAACGTCTCCATCCACGCGCCGGGGCGCGGCAGGCGCCGGGCCAGCGACGGGATGAAGCCGATCAGCAGGAACGGCAGCGCCAGGCCCAGGCCCAGCACGACGAACACCAGCATCGCCGATGCCGGCGGTGCGGTGAACGCGTAGGCCAGCGGTGCGCCCATGAACGGTGCCACGCACGGGCTGGCGACCACACAGGCCAGCACGCCGGTGAAGAAGTCACCCATCGGTCCGCTGCGCGAGGCCAGCGACTGGCCCACGCCGCCCAATCCGCCGCCCAGGGTGAACACGCCCGACAGGCTCAGGCCCACAGCGAACATCAGGTACACCAGCGCGGCGATGAACCACGGGTGCTGCAACTGGAAGCCCCAGCCTGCTGCCTGGCCGGCGGCGCGCAGCGCCAGCACCAGCGCGCCGATGATGGCGAACGCCACCAGCACGCCGGCGGTGTACCACAGTGCATGGCTGCGCGCGCGCTGGCGGCTTTCACCGCTCTGCGCCACGCCCAGCACTTTCAGCGACAGAATCGGCAGCACGCAGGGCATCAGATTCAAGACCAGCCCGCCGACCAGCGCCAGCAGCAGTGCGGCGATCAAGGTGGTCGGGGTGCTGTCGCCACTGGCCGGCGGACGCGTGCGCTGTGCGTTGTCGCCACTGGCGTCGGGGCTGCCAACCGCCGCGTCCGGCGTGGCCGGTTCGTTCGGGCGGATCAGCAGCGGCTGGGTGGCGATGCCGTTGCCGTTGCTGTCGCGCTCCTGCGCGCGCTTCTCGCGGGTCGGCAGCGGGGTGATCACCTCGTTGCGGTGCGCAACCTCATCGCTGCGCGCGTTGACCTTGCCGGCGGGGAGCGCCAGCTTCACGCGGCGGGTCATCGGCGGGTAGCAGATGCCGTCGGTCTGGCAGCCCTGGAAGGTGATCACCAGCGTAGCCGGGGTCGCTTCGGCGCGGCTGCGCCGCAGCGGCAGCTTCACGTCGACCTGGTCGAAGTACACCGCCACGTCGCCGAAGTGCTCGTCGCGGTGTGCCTTTGCCGCTGGCCATTGCAGCTTGTCGGCGACGATCCCGGACGCGCCTTCCAGCTTCAGCGACGTGCGGTCGCGGTACAGGTAGTAGCCGGCTGCGGGGCTGAAGCGCAGCAGCAGGGTGTTGCCGTCGCCGACAATGGCTTCAAAGCCGAATGCGCGTTCGGACGGCAGCGGCAGTGCCTGGGTGGCACCGGTGCCAGGCAGGCGCAGACCACCGCCACTGTTGCCCGACAGCAGGTTGCTTACCGGCAGGCCATTGCCGGCGCTGATCGACGGAGACGCCGCGTCGTCGGTAGCGTTGCCGGAACCGCCCGGCAGACGCACCTGCACGCTGCGCTTCTGCGGCGGGTAGCACACCCCGGCATCGGCGCAGCCCTGGAAACGCACTTCCAGGGTCACGCTTTCGGCACCTTCGGCGGCCTTGCCAGGCAATACCGCCGTGAGCCGCTCGCGGTAGGTTTCCACTTCGCCGAAGAAGTCGTCGTGGTGTTTCTTGCCGGCCGGCATCTGCAGCGTTTCGGCGGTGAACGCCGCATCCGCTTTCACCGAGGTGCGATGCCGGTACAGGTAGTAGCCCGGTGCGATATCGAAGCGCACCTCGATGCGATCGCGGTCGCGCGCCTGCGCGGTCAACGCGAAGGCCTGGTCCACCGGGAGCAGATCTTTTTCGCTCACTGCCCAGGCAGGCAACGACATCACGGCGAGCGCACACAGCGCGGCAATACGACCCAACAGCGTCATCAATCAATGTCCTCTCGGGTCTGGGCCCGAATCCAATCCAGGTACGCCGGCAGGCCGGCGTGGCTTTCGACCGCGATGCACTCGGGGAGTTCATACGGATGCAGCGCGCACACGCGCGCGATGGCCGCGTCCAGGCGGCCGCCGGTGGTCTTGATCAGCAGCTGGATCTCGCGATCCTGGGTGACCGCGCCTTGCCAGCGGTACGTCGACTGCGCCCCGTCCAACCGGGTGACACAGGCCGCCAGCCGTTCCTCCACCAATGCCGTGGCCAGCCGCGCGGCGGTTTCCGCGTCTGGGCAGGTGGTCATCAGGATGAATACGGAATCGGCGGTCGACATGACCGCCGATTGTAATGCCGATACCGGTCCGTCCCAATGTGGCCGACCGGTATCGTACATACCCGTAGAGCCGGGCTTGCCCGGCTGCCCCGGGAAAATCGCGGCACCGGGCCAGGCTCCGGCACCACGGGAAGCCTCACTCAGCCAGCTGACAGCTCGCCGGCTTGGCCGACGTAAACAACGCAGGCGTCGCCCATTCAGGATGATCGATGAACGGGTTGCGATTGCCCTGGAAGCTGAAGATCACCTCATTTCGGGCCTTTTCGGCGGCCGTCGGCGGGTCTGCCAGGTGCCAGTCGATCAGCGTCGACAGCAGGCCCATGTAGGCCGGCGAGGACGAGGTCTTGACAATTTTGCTGCGGTCGTCGGTCAGCTCCAGGTCCGGCTCGCTCTGCCCGGTGGCTGCGTCCTTGCCGCCCTCATAGCGAATGGCCATGTACATAACAGCACGTGCCATGTCGCCCTTGCGCTGGCCCCACACCTCGAATGTGCCGGTGTTGCCATCGGGAGTGCGCACCCAGTTGGAGTTGCCCGGGTAGCCGCCGCTGCCACCGCCCTGGCCGTTGTTGTTCTCGGTGGCGCGCTCGCCGCAGTTGGCGTCGCATTTGGCGAACGGCTTGTTGCCACGGTCCGAGTTCCACTGCGCGTCACTCAAATACAGCATGTGGGTGTCGGTATACGGCGCATACGGCAGGCCCTTGTCGCCGGTAGTGCTGGCAAAGCCCAGCGAGTTCGGCCAGGTGTGCTCGCGGTTGTAGGTGAGCCCGCTGCCGGTGCCCGCACGGTCACTCACCTTGGTGTAGCTGCGGTTGCGGTACACGTCGAGGATCTTGCCGCTGTTGTTCGGGTCCTCGTCGGCGATCTCCAGAATGGTCCAGGTGCTGGTGCCCGAACCGCTGTACGGGTAAGCGGTATGCCCCTTGATGGTCTCGTGCAGCGAGCAGCGCAGCTGGCTCGGGCTGGAGGTGTTCACCTTGGAGTAGTAGCTGCCCGGATCCGGATCGGGGCCCGGATCGCCACCGCCGCCGGTGGCGACAGTGAAGGCAATGCGGGTGTCGGCAGCCGGGCGAGCGCCCTGCGCGTCCTTGATGCGGGCCGCGCGGATGTCGAAGCGGCAGGCTTCTCCCGCTTCCAACGCGGTGTTGGTGGACAGGCTGAAGGAGGTGCCGCTGCTGGCATGGCTGAGCGGCACCGTGCCGGAGGTAGCGCAGCTGAGCGTGAACGCACCGCTGCTCACGGTGACCGGTTCGCTGAAGGTCACCACCAGGTCGGCGGCGGCCGGGAAGCTGGTCGAACCCTGTTCCGGCGTGGTCGTCTTCACCGACGGCGGGGTGTTCGGGCCGGTACCGCCACCGCTGCCGCTGAAGGTCTGGCCGTTGTTGCAGGTCCCGAAGGTCTGCGCGGCCGACGGTGCCCAGGTGAAGTGGCTGTACTGGCTGCCGCTGCCGGTGAGTTGCAGGGACGTGCCCGGGGCGGTGCTGTTGGTTTCGCTGACCGGGATGTTCTGGCTGGTCAGGCCCGCCGCCGGTCCGCCGGAGGCGGTGATGGTGCCTTCATAACTGATGAACTGGACCACGGCACCGCTGGCGTCGACCAGCGCGATGCCGTCGTTGGGACCGTTCTGGATGCCGTTGGTGGGATAGGTCACCGTGGCGATGCGGGCGCTGCCGCAACTGGCGGCGCTGCCGGCCGGGACCGGATTGTTGGCGTAGACCGTGGCGGCCGAGGGGGTGCTGCCGTTGTACAGGTACAGCCGGTAGGTGCTGAGGTCCTCGCCGCCGGTGGCGACCACCTCGATGGACTCGCCGACGTCCCCGGCGGGGGTGCTGTCGTCGTAATGCAGTTCGTTGATGAATACGTCGGCGCGGGCCGGACTGATGGCGGCCAGGGCAACGACACAGGCCAGGGAAAGCGGGCTCGGTAACCTCATCTACCACTCCTTGTGATTGGGTTGTGCCGGGCGAATCTAGCCAATCCAGATGACGGAATGTCGCAATCGGCACTACACAGTGCGACCTGCGTCAAGAATTTGGCGGTTTATTTGATCGGACCGCCCTCGAACGGGCCGGATCGAGCTGCCTGCGGCAAAAAAGTTCGTAATCGACCCTTGAAAGGGAGGGGGACAGCACCATCTCTGCCCTGTCCCGGATCGCCGGGCTTTTTTGCGAGCGGTGCTGGCAGTCGCCTGGGGTGAGTGCTAACATCGCCAGACTTTTTCAGACCAATCAATAACTTAAGAGGTCACTCATGAGCATCAAGCCGCTTCACGACCGCGTCGTGGTCAAGCCGATCGAAGCCGACGAAATTTCGGCCGGTGGCATCGTGATCCCGGATTCGGCCAAGGAAAAGTCCACCAAGGGTGAAGTCGTGGCCGTGGGCCCGGGCAAGCCGCTGGACAACGGCAGCGTGCGCGCGCCGGCCCTGAAGGTGGGCGACAAGGTGATTTACGGCCAGTACGCCGGCAGCAGCTACAAGTCCGACGGCATCGAATACAAGGTGCTGCGCGAAGACGACGTGCTGGCCGTCATCGGCTGATCCCGTTTCCAAATACACATAGAAGGTAATCGCAATGGCTGCCAAAGATATTCGTTTCGGTGAAGACGCCCGTTCGCGCATGGTGCGCGGCGTCAACGTGCTCGCCAATGCCGTCAAGGCCACCCTCGGCCCGAAGGGCCGCAATGTCGTACTGGAAAAGAGCTTCGGTGCCCCGACCATCACCAAGGACGGCGTCTCTGTCGCCAAGGAAATCGAACTGGCTGACAAGTTCGAGAACATGGGCGCGCAGATGGTGAAGGAAGTCGCGTCGCGCACCAACGACGACGCCGGCGACGGCACCACCACCGCCACCGTGCTGGCCCAGGCCCTGATCCGCGAAGGTGCCAAGGCTGTGGCCGCCGGCATGAACCCGATGGACCTCAAGCGCGGTATCGACAAGGCCGTGGTGGCCGCCGTTGCCGAGCTGAAGAGCATTTCCCAGCCGACCGCTGACGACAAGGCGATTGCCCAGGTCGGCACCATCTCGGCCAACTCCGATGAGTCGATCGGCAACATCATTGCCGAAGCCATGAAGGAAGTCGGCAAGGAAGGCGTGATCACCGTTGAAGAAGGCTCGGGTCTGGAAAACGAGCTGGACGTGGTCAAGGGCATGCAGTTCGACCGCG
>JBCNQC010000004.1:0-221279 GCA_039592995.1 Stenotrophomonas sp.
CAAGGGCGGCGACAAGGAGTACTTCGTTGGGCCGCGCTTCACGTGGTAAGTGTTGAAATATAGATGCAGTACGTTGTTGTGTGACGTGTGACCTCTCTCCCACGCGTCATGGAAAGCCCGGCTCCCTGGCCGGGCTTTCTTTTTTGGGGTTGGGTTGTCGGCAAAGAGCAGCCGGGCAAGCCCGGCTCTACTTCAGGTCGGCGATCGGGCTCAGGATGGCGGGGTCGAATGCTTCCAGAGGCAACCCTTGGCGAAGTCGGTTGGGCCAATCGGCGTGGGTCAGCGCGCCGCGACCCAGCGAAATGACGTCAGCGTGGCCGCGTTGGACCAGTGTGGTGGCCTGCGCAGGGTCATGAAGCGAGCCGTTGGCGATCACCGGCAGGCCGCTATGTTGTCGCGCCAGTTGCGCCAGGCAGGGGCTGCCTTCAAACGCGGGCTGCCAGGCTTCGAACTCGGTCACGTGGACGAAGTCCAACGGCAGGGCTGCCAATTCTTGAAAGAGTACGGTGGCCTCAGCTTCACCACGCCACTTGTAGTGGAAGTCGTTGACCTTGCCTTGTGAGATGCGCACGCCGACCAAGAAGTCAGCTCCCACTTCCGCGCGTACGGCGGCCACCACTTCGCGCAGCAGCTGCAATCGTTGTGCAACTTCACCGCCGTAGCGGTCGCTGCGCTGGTTGGTGGCTTCGGTGATGAACTGATCCAGCAGATAGCCATTGGCGGCATGGATCTCCACGCCGTCAAAGCCGGCGGCGGCCGCATACGCGGCCGCTTGGGCGAACCCCGCCACCGCTTCATCGATCTCAACCTGGGTCATCGCTGCAGGCAACGCGTAGGGGCCACTGCCGCGATAGAACGCCATCTGCTGCCCCTTGGGCTGCACTGCTGAGGCACCGCGCGTGCCAGTGCGGTAGATGTTCGCCTGCGACAGCGCGCCGGCATGCATGAGCTGGGCGACGAAGCGCGCGCCGCGCTGCTGCACCATCGCGACCAACTGCTTCCACGCGTCGCGCTGCGCTGCACTGGCCATGCCGGGCTGGTACGCGTAGCCCTGGGCGAAGGCCTGGTCGGTATAGAGCCCTTCACTGATGATCAGTCCGAACCCGCCTTCGGCGAAGCGCGCGTAGTAGTCCTGCATGCGGGCGCTGGCGAGGCCATCGACACTGGCACTGACGCGGGTCATCGGGGCCACTGCAAGCCGGTTGGGAAGCGACAGGCGGCCGAGCGTGGTCGGCTGGATAAGCACATCGGTCATGGTCAGGCCACCTTCGGTGCGCAGACGGCGGCAATGGCTTCAATCTCGATCATTGCAGCGGGGTCATACAGCGCCTTGATCTCGGCAATGGTGTCGGCCGGATAGGGAGCACTGAAGAACTCGCGGCGAAGCTGCACCACGTCCTGAAAGTGGCCCATATCGGTTACGAAAATGGTGACCTTGATGACGTCGTGCAGGCTGGAGCCCCCGGCTTCGAGCGCGCGTCGCAGGTTGGCGAAGGCCTGCCGACCCTGGGTGAGGAAGTCGCCGGGCACGATACGGCCGTCTTCGCCGCCGGCGGCCTGGCCAGAAATGAAGACCAGGTCGCCGAAGCGGATTCCCTGGGAGAGCAGGTACGGGTCGTAAGGGTCGGGCTGGGTGGAAATGCGTTCGCGCATGGCTGTGTTCTCTGGGTGACAATGAGATGAGTTAAAGTCATCAGTGACTTCAGTTCGCTCATGGTCTCTGCCAAGGAGGCTGTGCACAAACGATCATTTCTCAGGCTATAGATGATCTGAAATCATCTACTGGAACACCCCATGCGACGCCTTCCTCCGTTATCCACTCTGCGCGCCTTCGAAGCTGCTGCTCGCCACGGCAGCTTCAAACTGGCCGCTGCCGAGCTGTCGATCACGCCCACGGCGGTGAGCCATAGCGTGCGGGCGCTGGAGGACTTCATGGGGGTGAAACTGTTTGCCCGGCAGGTGCGCCAGGTGCAACTCACTGATGCTGGGATGCAGTTGCACCCGGTGCTACAGAAGGGCTTTGATGCGTTCGAAGCGGAACTTACGCGTCTGATGCGGCCGCAGACGCGGGCGAAAGTCACCATCTCAGCCACCAACGCCTTTACCGCTAAGTGGCTGGTGCCACGCATGGCGGCGTTCCGTTCCGAGCACGCGAACATCGACCTGCAGTTGCATGCGTCCGATGCTTTGGTCGATCTGGCCGATCCGTCCTTCGACATCGCCATCCGCTACGGCAGAGGGGACTATCCGGGTGCGGACAGTGAAGCCCTGTTCGCCGACGTGTATGCGCCAGTAGTAAACCCGATATTGGCAGTGGAGACCTATGGCGACCTGGCCAAAGTGCCGCTGATCCATTTCGATTGGCAGCGTGCCTCGGCAGACAATCCTACCTGGCTGAAATGGTTCGCCAAAGCTGGCCTCCCGTGGGACACCTCAAGACCGCAACTGCGCTTTTCCGACGAGGGCCACGCCATCCAGGCGGCGGTGGCCGGCCAGGGCGTTGCGCTGTTGAGCGTGGCGTTGGTGGCCGAGGAACTCGCTGCCGGACAGCTACACCGGCCATTCGGGCCGACGCTGCAGGGCTTCACCTATCACGTCACGATGCAGGCGCAACGCACGCCGCCGACGGCGGTGGCGGCCGTAGCCGCGTGGTTGCGTCGAGTTGGCGCGCGCAGTTCAGGCTAACCGTGATGCCGCTGGCCCGCTCGCTACTGGCGGCGGCGCACGGTGTGAGATGGCGTTGACACGCATGGCGTGTCACTACTGGGAACAGCGTTTTCGCTTGCGTCGCTTTGAAACGGCACTGCTGAATCCGGATCTGCTGCCAGTGCCCGGGCCGCACGGACGACGTGATCACGTATCCAAACCTCCAGAACTTTGTCCTCGGCCGGCAAGTCGAGCAGGCCGTCGCGATCTTCGATTGGTTCAGGTGGGCGCATCGCCTCAGTGCGCGCGCCGATCCCAGCACCCACACTGCAATCTGTTGCAGATTGAATTGAGCCCGTCACACGTAAAAACAAAAACCCCGGCTTTCACCGGGGTTTTGTCTGGATCATTTGAACAGCGTGTCCGGATACTCCGGCTTCTGTTCGCGGGCCAGCAATGCCTGCAGGCCTTCGGCCGGGGTCTGCTCACCGTGCAGCACGGCGCGCACCCCGTCGGAGATCGGCAGGTCGATGCCGTGGCGGCGGGCCTGGCGCATGACTTCATCTGCGGTCTGCACCGATTCCACCACCTGGCCGATTTCGCGGATGGCATCCTGCAGCGTCTGGCCTCGGCCCAGGGCCAGACCCAAACGGCGGTTACGCGACAGGTCGCCGGTGCAGGTGAGCACCAGGTCGCCCAAGCCAGCCAGACCCATCAGGGTTTCCGGCTTGGCACCAATGGCGGCGGCCAGCCGCAGCATTTCATTCAAACCCCGCGTGATCAGGCCGGCACGGGCGTTCAAGCCCAGCTGCATGCCGTCGGCGACGCCGGTGGCCACGGCCAGCACGTTCTTCATCGCACCGCCCAGCTCGGCACCGACCATGTCGTCACCGGTGTAGGCGCGGAAGGCGGGGCCGTGCATGGCTTCAGCCACCTGCTGGGCAAACTCCACGTCGTCACCGTGCACGGTGATCGCGGTGGGCAGGCCCTGGGTGACTTCCTTGGCAAACGACGGACCGGTCACCACGGCCAGCGGCACGTCCGGGCCCAGCACTTCGCGCGCGACTTCGTGCAGGAAGCGACCGGAACCGGGTTCGAAGCCCTTGGTGGCCCAGGCCACGCCGGCACCGGCGGGCCGCAGCGGAGCCAGCGCGCGCACGGTTTCACCGAAGGCATGCGAAGGCACCACGACCAGAATCCAGGTGGCGTCCTTGACCGCCGACGCGAGGTCGGTGGTGGCGCGCAGCGACTCCGGCAGCGGAATGCCGGGCAGATAACGGGTGTTCTCGTGGCGCTGGTCGATGGCCTCGACCATGGCCGCATCGCGGCCCCACAGCACGGTGTTGCAGCCGTGGCGAGCCAGCAGGCTCGCCAGGGCGGTGCCCCAGGAGCCTGCACCAAGAACGGCGACTTTGTCTGCGTTCTGAGTCATCGAAACGCCGATCAGGCGTTACCGGCCGGTTCGGAATCGGCCAGCGAGGTGCCGCCCTCTTCCTGACGCTGACGCAGGGTTTCGGCGTACAGGCCTTCGAAGTTGATCGGCTGCAGGAAGAACGGCGGGAAGCCGCCGGCCTGGATCAGCTCGCTCACCAGCGAACGCACGTACGGGAACAGGATGTTCGGGCACTGGGTACCGAGCAGCACGTCGATGGCCTGCGGTTCCAGGCCGATCAGACCGAACACGCCAGCCTGCTGCACTTCGGCCACGTAGGCGGTCTTGTCGCCGGCCTTGCAGGTCAGGGTGACGGCCAGAACCACTTCGAAAGCGGTTTCGCCCAGGCGCTGCACGCGCTGGTTCAGGTTGAGCTGCAGTTCCGGCTGCACGGCTTCATTGAAGACGCCCGGGGCATTCGGCGATTCGAAGGAAACGTCCTTGACGTAGATCTTCTCAACGGTGAAGGCGGGACCGGTGGCGGCGTCGGCCGGCGCGATGGCGCCGTTGGTGTTCTCTTCGGACATTTCCTGATGCTCCAGAATGAATGCAGTAATGAATACAGTAGAAACCGATTGTTACATGCCCTGCTATGCGGGCGTGGGGCAGCGCGCACAAGGTGCGCGATGCGAATCGGGGGAAATCAGTTGCGGCCCTTGACCAGCGGCAGCTCGGCCTGCTGCCAGGACGGAATACCGCCCTCGAGCACGCTAACGTTTTCGAAACCGGCCTTTTTCAGGGCCTTGGCAGCCGTTTCCGACGCCGTGCCGCTGCGGCACACCAGCACCACAGGGCTTTGCTTGGCGTTGACCACCAGCTTGTGCTCCGGGCCGAACTGGCTGGGCTGCACGTTGCGGCTGCCGGCAATGTGGCCCTTTTCGAAGTCCGACGAGGACGACAGGTCGACCACCACGGTGCCACCGGCATTGATCAGCTGGGTAAGCTCAGCCGGCTTCAGCCCGCGGTAGCCACGGGTCATACGGCGGATTTCGGTGACGATGATGGCCACGGTCAGGCCGACAAAAGCCGCCGACAGCATCGGGTTTCGGCCGGCAAAGGCCAGCAACTCTTCGTAATTCACTCAGATCACGGGTCAATTAAGCGGGGGCCGATTGTCGCACATGCGGGCGAATCGGCGTCCAGCGGGGCTTTGAGGGGGTGTCAGCGGCTCTGCCAGAGGTCGGGCAGGCCGTTGGCCTGCAGCCAGCGCTTGGCCTCGGCGTCCCAGCGCCAGATCTCGTTCACCCGCACCACGCGCTCGGCCTGGGTATTGTTGTTGATCACCCGGACCTCGGCGCTGCGGCCGACGCGCCTACCCGGCATGGGCATGTTGTCGCTGCCACGATAGCCGGCAATCTTCACCTGTTCGAAGCGGCTGCGCTCCAGGTCGGTGATCGGGTGCTGTTCGGCGTATTCCGGGTCCAGGTAGGGAATGAGGTCATCCAGGTTGCCCCAGCGCAGGGTGGAGTCGTACTTCACCTGGGTTTCCTCCAGCTGCTTGCGCATCTTCTTGGTGACTTTCTGGCCGTCGTTGGCGAAGGCCGACACGCTGGTCAGCGCGAACAGGGCCAGCAACAGGATCTGGAAGGTACGACGCATGCGAATTCCCCAATAGGCAAGGTGCCCATCCTACCTTCTTGCGAACGCCACGTAGCGGCCGCTCAGTTCAGCGGCAGGCTTGCCGGCTTCGCCGGGCTGGCGGGCCAGCACCTCGATGCGGGCCTTGCCGCGCTGGGCAAAGGTGGCCAGAAACGTGTCCCAGTCGGCCTCGTCCACCGCCTGGGCCTTGGCCGACAGGTCGCCATAGACCGGGGCCAGGTAGCGCACGTGGCTGTCGGCCACATAAACGTCGGCGTCGAACCCGGCCAGGCGCAGGCGCAGCGTCACCAGGGCCCAGCCGGCCAGGGTCAGCGCCGAGGCCAGGCTGCCGCCGAAGGCATTGCCCTTGTCGTTGACGTTGGCGGCCAGCGGGGCGGACAGCGCCAGCTGCTGGTCCTGGTAGCCAGCCACGCGGATCTGCATGGCCGCCACCGGCGGCATGCGGTCCAGCACCTGCTGGAGCGCGCCCAGATGGTCGGGCAGGGAAAGCGGTTCGGACATCGGTACGGCGACGTTGCAGCGAAGGACTCGCATAATGCCCGGAATGAACAGCCACGCACATGTGCCGGAATGGACCCTGGTGTCGCTGCGCCCCCGTGGGCAGCATGCGGCGATGCGACGCGCCGCGCAGGCGTTGGGCGGCCAATTGCTGGCGCTGTCGCCCTGGGCCCTGCTGGCGCGCACGGACGCTGCCACCCGCAGCGCGCTGTTGCAGGGCCTGCAGGCCGACCGGGTGGTGTTCACCAGCCCGGCCGCCGCCCATGCAGCGGCGCGATTGGCCGCCCTGGCAGCGCCGCATCCGGGCCAGTGGCTGGCGGTGGGGGCCGGCACCGCCGCTGCCCTGCACCGCCACGGAGCCCGCCAGGTGGTGGCACCGGACCGCATGGACAGCGAGGGCCTGCTGGGGCTTCCGGACCTGGCACAACTGCAGGGGCGGTCGGTGACGCTGGTAACCGCCCCGGGCGGACGCGGACTGATTGCGCCCACGCTGGAAGCGCGCGGCGCGCAGCTGCGCCGGGTAAACGTGTACACACGCACGCCGTTGGCCCCGGCCCCGCGCATCCTGCAACGGCTGCGCCAGCAGCCCACCCCCTGGGTGCTGGCACTGAGCAGTGCCGAGGCTCTGGCATGGGCGGTGGCGCAGTTGCCATCCGACCTGCTGGCACGTCTGCGCGCCAGCACCGTGGTGGCCGCCAGCGAGCGGCTGGCCGCGCTGGCCGAAAGCGACGGCTTTGCCCGTATCCAACTGGCGCAGGGCCCACAACCGCTACAGTTGGCTCAGGCAGCGCACGCGGTCGTCACCGCCCGCGCACCTGACTGAACAGGGAAGACCGGTGGCCTTGCGGGCCGCGCGGGGGACGGGCGATGCTGTGCGCCTGATCGCTCGCCAGCTCGTGAAGACACCGGCGCGAACGACAAGGATGCGTACATGAATGAGCTTGAATCACCCTCGCCACACCGCCCTGCCCTGCGCTGGATCCTGCCACTGGCTGTCGTGGCGGTGGGTGCGGGCGCGGCCGGTTGGTGGGGCTGGAGCCAATGGCAGGCCCAGCAGGCGCGCGCCGCGCAGCGCGAGGCCGATGCCGCGTTGCTGGTGCAGGGGCTGAGCGACAGCCTGGAGGCGCTGCGCCGCGACCAGCGCTCCACCTCGCAGCGGGTGCAGGACGCCGCCGCTACCAACCGGGTGCTGCGCGATGAAATGCTGGGCCTCAGCCAGCGCAGCGCGTTGCTGGAAGAGAACCTGGCCAAGCTGGCCGACAGCACCCGCCACAGCGCCCGGGCGCTGCAGCTGGAAGAAACCGAACTGCTGCTCAGCCAGGCCGGGCAACGGCTGGCGTATGCCGACGATGTGGACGGAGCCAAGCGCCTGTACGCATTGGCGGCCACCGCACTGGAAGACATGCAGGGCAACGACTACCTCAACGTGCGCCAGGCACTGATGCAGGAACGCAATGCGCTGGACGCCCTGGGGCCCGGCACGCGGACAGCGGTGCAACAACGGCTGGGCACCTTCGCCCAGGCGCTGACCGCGCTGCCTGAACGCGTGGAAGCCCCTGCGGCGGCAACGGCCGCACCGTGGTGGCACAGCCTGCTGGCCCCGTTCGTCACCATCACCCCCACTGCTGCGCAGGGTCCGCTGAGCAGCGCTGAACGCGTGGCCGCCTGGGATTCGCTGCAGCTCGAGCTGACCCTGGCGCGGGCGGCGGTGGAACGTGGCGATCAGGCCGCGTTTGAACAGGCGCTGGACCGGGTGGGCCTGTGGATGCCGCGCCTGTGGCCGGATTCACCCGCTCTGCGCGAGCGACGTGCTGAACTGAGGCAACTGCGCACCAGCGTGCTGCGCCCCGCCCTGCCCGAACTGGGCAGCACCCTGCAGCAACTGCGCACTTTGCGCGACGGGAGTTAAACAATGAAGCCGATTCAATCCGTGGTGGTCCTGCTGCTGGCTGTGGTGCTGGGCGTGGTGGCCGCGCAATGGCTGGGCACTGAATCGCTGCGCCAGTATGGCGAGGTGATCTACCGCCACGGCGGCACCGACTATCGCTCCAGCGTGCCGCAGGTGGCCCTGATGGTGCTGGTGGCACTGCTGGTGCTGTGGCTGCTGTGGAGCCTGGCGTCGTCGCCGTTCCGGGCCTGGGGCCGTTACCGTCGCAAGCAGGGCCGGGTGAAGCTGATCGAAGGCCTGCAGGCGCACGAGTACGGCCACTGGCAGCGCGCGGAGAAATCGCTGGTGAGCGCGGCTGAAGACAGCGAAGTAAGCGCGGTGGCGCTGACCACGGCAGTACGCAGCGCCGAAGCGCGTAATGACGCCGCCAGTGTCGACCAGTACCTGCAGCGCCTGTCCACGGCAGATGCCACCGGATATGCGCTGATGCAGGCCGAACGTCTGCTGCAGCTGGAACGCCCGGTAGATGCAATCAACGCACTGGACGTACCCGGCGTGCAGCCGCTGCCGCCGCGTGGCCTGTGGCTGCGCACAGAGGCGCTGGCACGTGCCGGCCGCGCGCACGAGGCATACGGCCAGCTGGGCGCACTGCGCAAGCAGAAGATCCTGCCCGACGAAGACATGGCCGAACTGGAAAGCCGTCTGGCCGCGCAGTCGTTGCTGGAAGCCGCTGACGTCAATGCTCTGGCCGCGCAATGGGAAGCCACCCCGAAGGCATTGCGCAGCGACCCGGATGTGGTGAGCGCCTACGCCCTGCGCGCGGTGGCGCTGGATTGGGAAGAGCCGGCCCTGTTGAACCTGGAACAGGCGTTGGACACGCGCTGGGACGAGTCACTGGTCACCCTGTATGGGCAGATGCCGGTGGAAAAGCTGGCCACCCGCCAGGCCAACCTGCAGCGCTGGCTGGCCCAGCAGCCGGGCAGCCCGGCATTGCTGCTTGCGCTGGGCCGGATTGCCGCACGCCAGGGCGAGCACGTGCAGGCTGAGGACTATCTGCACCGTGCCATTGCCGCAGGTGCTGGCCCGGAGGCCTGGGAAGCACTGGGCGAGGTGTTCGTGGCGCGGGGTGAACCGACGCTGGCGGCCCAGTGTTTTGGCAATGCCCTGCGGCAGCAGCGAGGTGAGGACAGCGTGGCGCTGGCGCGTGCTGAGGCCGCGGTTGCGCCGGTGGCGGCTGTGGTGCCGGAACGGGCTACTGTGGAAGAGCAGTCACTGATGAGCGAGCCGGCTCCGGTGCTGGATCACCCGGCCGAGCATGATGCGTTCGGGAACCGACGCGAGCCGTAACCGGTAGCGCCGGCCGTTGGCCGGCATTCGCGCGGGGCCCGCAATGCGTGGGCCGGCCAACGGCCGGCGCTACCGATTCCCAAACCCACCAACAAAAAAGGCCGCCATTTCAGGCGGCCTTTTGCTTCGTCGACGCGATCAATCAACGTTCGACGATCGCCACCACGCCCATGCCGCCGGCGGTGCAGATCGACACCAGCGCGCGACCACCGCCGCGTTCGGCCAGCTGCTTGGCCGCCGTCGCAATCACGCGTGCGCCGGTGGCAGCGAACGGATGGCCGGTGGCCAGCGACGAACCCAGCGGGTTGATCTTCTCCGGATCGATGCGGCCCAGCGGCGCGTCCAGGCCCAGGCGGTTGCGGCAGTAGTCTTCGCTTTCCCACGCACGCAGCGTGCACAGCACCTGCGCCGCAAAGGCTTCATGGATCTCGTAGATGTCGAAATCCTGCAGGGTGAGACCGTTGCGCTTGAGCATTTCCGGCACCGCGATGGTCGGAGCCATCAGCAGGCCTTCGCCGTGCACGAAATCCACCGCCGATACCTGCGAATCACGCAGGTAGGCCAGCGGCTCATGGCCGTGCGCGCGTGCCCACTCTTCGCTCGCCAGCAGCACCGCTGCCGCACCATCGGTGAGCGGGGTGGAGTTGGCAGCGGTGAGCGTGCCACGGCCGGAGACCTTGTCGAACGCCGGCTTCAACGTGGCCAGCTTTTCCAGCGAAGTATCCGCACGCAGGATGTTGTCGCGCTCGACGCCACGGAACGGTGCGATCAGGTCGTTGAAGAAGCCGCGCTCATAGGCGGCAGCCAGCTTCTTGTGCGAGGAAACCGCCCATTCGTCCTGCGAATCGCGGGCGATGTTCCATTCCTTGGCCATGTCTTCGCAGTGGTCGCCCATGCTCTTGCCGGTGCGCGGCTCGGCCACGCCCGGGAATTCCGGCTTGAGTTCGCTGAACTTGAAGCCCGAGGTGAGCGCCTTGATCTTGTCGCCGGTGCTCTTTGCCCGGTTGGCGGCCAGTAGACGCGCACGCAGCTTCTTGCCGTACACGATCGGCACATCGGAGGTGGTGTCCGAACCGCCACCGATGCCGGATTCAATCTGGCCCAGCGCGATCTTGTTGGCGACAGTGATGATGGTGTCCAGCGAGGTGCCGCAGGCGCGCTGCAGGGTGATGCCGGGGGTGAGCGGCGAAAGGCCCGACGACAGCGTGGCTTCGCGGCCCAGGTTCCAGTCGCTGGAATGCTTGATCACCGCACCCATCGCCACTTCGCCCAGCTGCTGCCCGTGCAGACCGAAGCGTTCGACCAGCGCGCCCAGCGTGCGCACCGACATGCCAAGGTTGCCGACATCCGAATAGGCGGTGTTCTGGCGGCAGAACGGAATGCGGACACCACCGAGGATGGCGACGGGACGAGCGTTGGGCATGGACGTACCTGGCATGGAAAGGGTGTCTGCAACATGGCCTGCACGAAGGAGCAGGCATAATGGAGCCAAGTGTAGCTGCCGCCCTGTGATGGGCCAACTGTGAAACCATGAGCAAACCCGACCCCGGCATGAATGCCTTAGGCGTACTGGCACTGGAACTGGCCGGCGGCGACGCCCCGCGCCATGCGGCGCTGTCGTCCGCCCAGGCCGGCGAACTGGCCGAACGCATCGGCCGCGACCTGGCCAAGCTGGTCCCCGGCGTAAGCGGGCTGGACCTGGTGTTCTTCGGAGCCCATTTCGACCCTGCCGAGGTGCTGCGCCCGGGCTGGCCCATTCACCGCCGCCTGGAAGAACTGCAGATGCGCGCCCCCGGCCGCAACGAAGGCCCGCGCCTGCTGGCCTTCGGCACCAACGAGGACGGCGAAGTGCCGCTGCCGCTGCAGGCGGACGCCACGCTGACCGGCGGCGGCCTGCGGGTGGTGCCGTTCGTGCTGACCGGCAGCGAGGTGGCCCAGACCCAGGCCGTGGCCGAGGCGCTGGAAGACGTGCTGCTGGCCCAGGGCATGGCTGGCGCGGACACCGCCCTGCTGGCGCAGAACGCGTTTGGTGCACAGATCGAGCATGCCCGGTATTTCACCGTGAACGACCTGGCCGCGATGATGTCGATGCAGTACGACAACCAGGGCCTGGCCGCGCTGTGGCCGCTGATTGAAACCGCCGTGCTGGCCCCGCAGGCCGAGGAATGGCTGGATGCCGCACCGGAACCGCTGCTTCGATACGCTGGCGGCGAAGTGCGTATGGCGCTGTTCGATCCGGCCGGCTGGTGCAACTTCTACAATCACGGCACCGGCGACTGCGAGCGCCTGCAGGGCATCTACGACCAGTACCTGATGCGCCAGCGGCAGATGGCCGCCGTGCTCGAAGCGCATGGCCTGCCGGTGCTGTTCGTGCATTGCGAGCCAGGCCAGGAACCGCGCGAGCTGCTGGCGCGGTGAGATTGCGGCGGACACGCATGGCGTGTCCCTACGGAGGATTCAATGAACAACGCCGGCGAAAGCCGGCGTTGTGCTTTGCGTAGTGACGCGCCATGCGCGCCAAAGCGCAATCTTACGGCGCAGCCTTGATCACCGCACACGCCAGACGCGCACCGGCATTACCGGTCGGCTGGGTCTTGTAGTCGTCCGGGTCCGCATGCACGATCAGCCCGCGACCAATGATGTCGAAGTCATCGGCCTTGCCAATGTTGACGTTGGTCGACACGTCCGCATCAACAACTGCCTTGCCGTCCGCGTCAGCCTTGATGTTCGGCATGTCGCCACCGTGGTGCGGCGTGGTGGCCACGCTGCCGTGGTCTTCCTTGCCCGGGTTGAAGTGACCGCCGGCGCTGGCACCGTCCGGCGCGCTGCAGTCACCGGTTTCGTGGATGTGGAAGCCATGCTCGCTGTTGGGCTTCAGCCCGGTGACCTCACCCTTGGCGTGCACCTTGCCGTCCACCACGCTGAAGGTGATGCTGCCCTTGACGTCATTGCCCTGGGTCGGCGCAAGCTCGGCCATGGCGGTGTGGTTGGCGTGCGCATCGCTGCTCATCATCGCCGGCGGCGCATCGTTGGCAGCAGCAGCGGCATCTGCCGCCGGTGCGGTGTCGGCGGCCGGGGTGGCTTCCGGCGTGGTGTCAGCCGGCTTGTTGCAGGCGGTCAGGCCAAGGGTGGCAATGGCGGCGAACAACGCGGTGTGGATCAGACGCATGTGGATCTCCTTGCAGATACAACGGGATGAAGCGGCAGCAGGGAGCGCGCCTCAGCGCGTGACCCGGATGATGCCGCAGGAAATGCGGGCACCGGCATTGCCGGCGGGCTGGCTGCGGTAATCGTCAGCATTGGCATGCACGATCAGGGCACGCCCCGCAATGTCATTGGGCGCGCCGCCGCCGAGTGTCACCGCGGGTAGACGCACGTCGACATTGACCCTTCCCTGCGCGTCGGCGCGCAGATTGTCCATGTCGCCCAGGTGATGTGCACCGCCGCTGGTGCGGCCGTGCGGCTGGTTGGTGGGGTTGAAGTGCGCACCGGCGCTGCTGGCATCCACTGCGCTGCAGTCACCGCGCTCATGCACGTGGAACGCGGCTGTCTGCAGCGGCTGCAAACCGCCGATGACACCCGTGATGTGCACGCCGCCGGGCGGGTCCGGCACCAGCGCCAGCCGACCGCTGACGATGCTGGCCGAAGCCGGCGACAGATTCGCCTCGGCCATTTTCGCCGTGCTCAAGGTGGGCAGCGACGGGGCCGGGGGCGGTGGCGGGGGCGTGGTGCTGCACGCGCTGAGCGCAAGCAGAGCGGCCGTGCCAATGAGAGTTCGGGTACAGCGCATGGAAGACTCCTTGTTTTTCCAAGCTAACGGCGTGGCCGTTCAGAGGTCATGAAAAGGTTCGGCACGCGCGCCACACGCGCTGTGGACGCGACGTTCATCCGCCACGGCGGCGACCTGCGCCCAGCTTGCGGGTGAGGGTGTTGCGGCCCAGCCCCAACCGTGCTGCGGCTTCGGCGCGACGGCCGTGGGTAATCTGTAATGCCGCCTCCAGCAAGGCCTGGTCGACCTTTTCGCGCACCTGTGCGTGCAGGCCTTCCGCACCTTCGGCCAGGCGCTGTCGCGCCCAGGTCGACAACAGCGTTTCCCACTGGCCCGGGTCGCCCTGTGTGCGCGCACGCGCACCGGGGCCCCGGTGCAGCGCACTGTCCACATCGGCCACGCCGATGGTGTCCGACGACGCCAGCGCCGCCATGCGCCAACACACGTTTTCCAGCTCGCGCACATTGCCCGGCCAGTCGTGTTCGCGCAACGCCTGCAAGGCCGCAGCGGTGAGCCGCTTCGGCGACGTGTCCAGCTTGCGTGCGGCGGCGGCGAGGAACGTATCTGCCAGTTGGGCGATGTCGTCGCGGCGCTCGCGCAGCGGTGGCAGGCGCAGGCGCACCACGTCCAGCCGGTGCAGCAGGTCTGCGCGGAAGCGGCCCTGCGCCACCAATGATTCCAGGTCCTGGTGGGTTGCGGCGATCACGCGCACATCGACGCGGATCAGCTCGCGCCCACCCACGCGGAAGAACTCGCCCTCGGCCAGTACACGCAGCAGGCGGGTCTGCAACGGCAGCGGCATGTCACCGATTTCGTCGAGGAACAGCGTGCCGCCGTTAGCCTGCTCGAAGCGGCCCACGTTGCGGCGCTGCGCGCCGGTAAAGGCACCGGCCTCGTGGCCGAACAGCTCGCTTTCCAGCAACTCCGAGGGAATGGCCGCTGTGTTCAGGGCAACAAATGGCCCCTGCGCGCGAGGTGATTCATGGTGCAGCGCGTGCGCCACCAGTTCCTTGCCGGTACCGGTTTCGCCGTTGATCAGCACCGACAGCGGTGCCTGCGCGAGGCGACCGATCGCGCGGAACAGCGCGCGCATCGCGGGAGTATCACCGACCAGCTGCGGGCGCTGATCGGGTACGGCCGGCGTGGGTGCCGCCGTGGTTTCGGCGATGGCGGTATCGCGCTCGGGCAGCACGCGTTGCGCCAGGGCCACCGCATCGTCCAGATCAAACGGCTTGGACAGGAATTCCTGCGCGCCGCCGCGAAACGCGCCGGCGGTGCTGGCCACATCGGTGTAGGCCGACATCACGATCACCGGCAACTGCGGGTGTGCGGCTTTCAGCTTGTCCAGCAGCACCAGACCGTCATCGCCGGGCATGCGCACGTCGGTGAACAGCAGGTCCGGCGGGGTTTGGGTTTCCAGCAGGCTGAGCGCGGCAGCCGCGCCATCGAAGCCTTCCACCTGGTAACCGGCGTCGCGCAGCGCGGTGCACAGCACGAAGCGCACCGAACGGTCATCATCCACCACCCAGATGCGCTGGGCGGTGTTGCTTCTGTCATCCGCCATGGGCGGGCTCCTCCACGGCAGGCGTGCCCTGCCCCATCGGCAGCAGTACGGTGAAAACGGTATGACCCGGGCGCGAGCGATAGGTAAGCGTGCCCCGGTGTTCGCGCGCCACCTGCTGGGCCAGGGCCAGGCCCAGCCCGGTGCCTTCGGCGCGGCCGCTGACCAGTGGCAGGAACAGATGTTCGGCCAGGTCTTCGGGCACCCCCCGACCGTCGTCCACGATTTCCAAGCGCAGCGCCAGCGGGTGCAGTGCGTCATTGATGCGCACCCCGTGTTCAACCCGGGTGCGCAGGGTGACGGAGCCCGCCCCGGCCTGGATTGCATTGCGGACCAGGTTCCATACCGCCTGGGTGAGGCGGTCGGCGTCGCCATCGAATTCGGGAATGCTGGGGTCGTAGTCACGCTGCAGGCGCACTGCCCAGCCCCCCTCGGTTTCGGCCAGGCGCAGCACCCGCTCCAGCGAGGCGTGGATGTTCAGCGGCGCATGCGGTGCGGCCGGAGCCGGCGACAGCAGCTGTTCCAGCAGGCCGTTGAGGCGTTCAATCTCCGACCCGATCAGCGCGATCAGCTCGCGCTCGTCGGCATCGCGCTGGGCGCTGCGCCGGGCCAGCAGCTGCGCCGCGCCCTTCAGCCCGGCCAGCGGATTTCGCAGCTCGTGGGCCAGACCCTTGAGCGCCGCGCTGAGTGCACTGGGCAGTGCCTGGGTTGGATCCAGGCCCGGAAATTCGTCGACCGGGTGGGCTTCAAGCAGCCAACCGCTTTCATCGCGCCGGCTCAGCCAACCCTCGGCAAAGCGCGGGGCGTCCCCGGGCAAGGCCAGCGCCAGCCGGTGCAGGCGCAGGGTGTCCTGCTCGCCCCGGGCCAGGAAATGGGCCAGCGCCTCGCCCTGCACTTCCAATGAGGCCAGCGGCTGGCCGACCACGCGGCGCACACTGACGCCCAGCCAGCGGGCGAACGCCGGATTGCAGCCCGCGACCCGGCCTTCGGCATCGGCCCAGGCGACAGGCGTGCCGAGGGTATCGAGGTCGGGAGCGGGGAGGAAGGACGTCATTGCACCAATGTAGTGCAAAACGTGGCGTGGTTGGGTTGCTCTGACCGGTGCGGCTTTGCCTCACGTGATGCTGCATTGCCTCACGTAGAGCCGGGCTTGCCCGGCTGAAGGCCTCCGATCGAAACCCAGCCACGCAGGGCGTGGCTCTACGGATGCCTTTCATACCAGCGGCGCGATCGGTTGACGATGTGCACCACCGACAGCATGACCGGCACTTCAATCAGCACGCCCACCACCGTGGCCAGCGCGGCGCCGGAATGCACGCCGAACAGCCCCACGGCGGTGGCCACGGCCAGTTCAAAGAAGTTGCTGGCACCGATCAGCGCAGACGGCCCGGCCACGCAGTGGGCAACGCCCAGGCGGCGATTGAGCAGGTAAGCCAGGCCCGAATTGAAATACACCTGGATCAGGATTGGCACCGCAAGCATCGCGATCACCAGAGGCTGCTGCACGATCTGCCTGCCCTGGAAGCCGAACAGCAGCACCAGCGTCAACAACAGCGCAGCCAGGGACACCGGAGCAAGCTTCTGAAGCGCAGCCTGCAGGCCTTCGGCACCGGAGCGCTGCAGCAGCCAGCGTCGCAGCAGCGCAGCCACCACAACCGGCACCAGGATGTACAGACCCACTGACAGGATCAGGGTGTCCCACGGCACGGTGATGGCGGACAGCCCCAACAGCAGCGCCACCACCGGCGCGTAGGCCACCACCATGATCGCGTCGTTCAGCGCCACCTGACTCAGGGTGAAGTTGGCATCGCCCCGGCACAGGTTGCTCCACACGAAGACCATTGCCGTACACGGCGCGGCCGCGAGCAGAATCAGCCCAGCGATGTAACTATCGATCTGCTCCGCCGGCAGCCAGCCCACGAACACGTGGCGCAGGAACAACCAACCCAGCAGCGCCATCGAGAACGGCTTGATCGCCCAGTTGATGAACAACGTGACGCCAATGCCCTTCCAGTGCTGGCCCACCTGCTGCATGGCACCGAAGTCCACTTTCAGCAGCATCGGGATGATCATCAGCCAGATCAGCACCGCGACCGGCAGGTTGACCTGGGCGACCTCCGCCGCAGCCAATGTGGCGAACGTGCCCGGCAGGACGTGGCCCAGCAGCGTGCCCACCACAATGCACAGCGCGACCCAGAAGGTCAGGTAACGCTCGAACAGGCCCATCGGTGCCACACTGCTCATGCGGAGGCATTATCTGGCTGCACGAAACCGATACGATCCAGCGCCTGCTTCAGCACGTCGCGGTCATTCCACAGTGCGGCGGGCAGGGCCAGCAGGGCGAGCAGGCGTGCCTTGACGATGGCGTGGGCGTCGGCGAAGGCCTGGGCCTTGGCGTCGTTGCTGCCGTCCACCGCCGCCGGATCAGGCAGACCCCAATGGGTGCGGATGAAGTCGCCGAACACCAGCGGGCAGGCCTCGGACGCGGCGGCATCGCACACCGTGATGACCAGATCCATGGGCGCGGCATCGGCGAACTCATCCCAGGACTTGCTTCGCAGGCCCGCCGTGGCGATGCCCTCGGACTGAAGCTGGGCAATGGCGAACGGATTGACCTGCCCGGTAGGCTGGCTGCCGGCGCTGAACACCTCGAAGCGGTGACCGGCCCAGGCGCGCAGCGTGGCTTCGGCAAGAACACTGCGGGCAGAGTTGCCCGTGCACAGGAACAGAACACGTTGGGCGGTCACGACGAAATTCTCCGGTCAACAAGCGCAATCAGGGGAACGGGGGCTGCAGTCCGGCGCAGGAGAACCGGCACAGCAGTTATGCGTCAGGTAGTCGATCAGCCCCGTCACTGCGCCGAAGTTGGCGCGATAGCAGACGTTGCGGCCCTGGCTTTCACTCTCCACCAGGCCGGCCTGCAACAGCTCCTTCAGGTGGAAGCTGAGCGTGGCTGGCGGCACTTCCAACGCCGCGCCAATGTCCCCGGCCATGCGCCCGGCTGGACCGGCTTCGACCAGCAGGCGGAAGGCGGCCAGACGGGTTCCGTGGCCGAGGGCGGTCAGGGCGGCAATTGCATTCTTTGTTTCCATATTTCTAGAATAATCGAATGAATATTCCGACCACAAGACCCCTCCTTCCCCACCTGGATGAAGCGCTGCTTCCCCAGCCAGACGCCACCCGTCTGGCCGCCGAGCCCAGCCACCCGCCTCGCATCCTCCTGCTCTACGGATCGCTGCGGCCGCAATCGTTCAGCCGCAAGCTGGCGCTGGAGGCCGAACGGCTGCTGCGTCACCTGGGCTGCGAGACCCGGGTGTTCGACCCACACGGGCTGCCGATGCTCGATAGCGTGGACAAGAGCCACCCCGAAGTGCAGCGGCTGCGGGAATGGTCACAGTGGTCGGAGGGTCAGGTGTGGGTGAGCCCGGAGCGGCATGGCACGGTCACCGGCGTGTTCAAGAACCAGATTGACTGGTTGCCGCTGGAAGATGGCAGCGTGCGCCCCACCCAGGGCCGAACGCTGGCGGTGATGCAGGTGTGCGGTGGCTCGCAGTCGTTCAATACTGTCAACACACTGCGCGTGCTGGGGCGCTGGATGCGCATGCTGACCATCCCCAACCAGTCCTCGGTGGCAAAGGCCTGGCAGGAGTTCGATGAGGACGGACGGATGAAGCCTTCGTCGTACTACGACCGGGTGGTGGATGTGATGGAAGAGCTGGTGAAGTTCACCCTGCTGACCCGCGGCCGTTCGGATTACCTTGTTGACCGCTACAGCGAGCGCAAGGGAGATGCGCTCGCTGCAGAATCAGCGCGCGCCGCTGGCGTGGTCTGACCCGCGCGTAGAGCCGGGCTTGCCCGGCTGGAACTGGTTCGGATGCCCGGAGACGCGCATGGCGCGTCTCTACGCGGTGAACGCCAGCAGCAACAGCACTATCAGCGCGACAGGCTTCATCGTTGAACCTCATCCCCGGTCACATCCCGATCCAAGAGGCAGTCAATGAATGCCCGAAGCGCGGGCAGCACGTAGCGCCGGCTGGAATAGTAGAGAAACAGCCCCGGCACAGTGGGCGACCAGTCCGCCAGAACGCGTTTGAGACGACCGTCGCGTAGTGCCTCGGCAATGCCATCGTCGTTGTAGGCGTAAAAGATTCCCAGGCCCTGCAGCGCGGCGGGCACCACGATGTCCTGATGATTGGAGATCACGCCTCCCTCCCCGAGGAACTCGATCTCTTTCCCCTTTTTGTTGAACTGCCATCCCGCGACCTTTCCACTGCCGGGGAAACACCAGTTGATGCCCGCATCGAAGCCCTCACCGGTGATATCGGTCAGGCCATCGTCAATCACGATGTCCAGCACCACATCAGGATTGGCTCGTGCAGAACTCCCCAATCGAGGCGCGATTACCTTTTTGGCGGCCATGCTGAGCGTGTTGATTCGCAGCGTGCCCGCCGCACGTGCACTGGTTCCCATTGCCTGCGTTACGGCATCGTCCATCTCTCGCAGTATCGGGGCCATGCGCTCGTGCAGCCGCCGTCCCGGCTCGGTGGTCGTCACGCTGCGCGTGGTGCGATTCAACAGTCGCACACCCAGGCGCGATTCCAGCTGACGGATGGTCTGGCTGAGCGCGGAAGGTGACAGCCCGAGATGGTCGGCCGCGCGGGCGAAGCTGGCGCGCTCTGCTCCAACCTGTAAGAACACCTCACGCTTGCTCCGCACTCCCACCCGGAGTTTCGCCATGAAAGACCTTGATCTGCCCGAACCCATCACCGCCTACTTCCAGGCCGACACTCAGGGCGGCGATGCGGTCGCCCGCTGCTTCACTTCTGACGGGCATGTCCTGGACGAGCACGCGACCCACACGGGCCCGGCCGCTATTGCAGTCTGGAAGGACGCAGCCGACGCCAGGTACGCCTACACCGCCTCGCCACACACTCTTGAAAAACAGGGTGGCACTTATCGGGTGACCGCTCGCGTGGCTGGCAACTTCCCCGGCAGCCCGGCGGACCTGCGCTACAGCTTCACCTTGGAGCGCGGAAAGATCGCCACGCTGGAGATCGGTTCATGAGTTTTGACCAGCAGATGACGGGCAAGCGCGTGCTGGTGACCGGCGGATAGCAAAGCGCTTTCCAAGGAAGTGACGCCAAAGGGGGTGCGCGTGGTGCGTGTTTCGCCAGGCTGGATCGAAACCGACGCATCGGTTGCGTTCGTCGAACGCATTGCCGCAGGTGCCGGGACCGACTACGAGGGAGCCAGGCAGTTGGTGATGGAAGGTCTGGGCGGCATTCCTCCGGGGCGGCCAGCCCTACCGGCTGAAGTGGCCGACCTGATCGCCTTTCTGGTTTCGCCTCGTGCCGGTGCTGGTGCACGGTGCCTTTGCTGACGGTTCGGGCTGGCGTGCCGTCTACAACGACCTGACCGCACGCGGCTACACCGTCTCGATTGTGCAGAATCCGCTGACCTCGCTGGCCGACGACGTAAAGGCCACCCGGCGCATGCTCGACCGCCAGGATGGCCCCACCATTCTGGTCGGCCACTCCTGGGGCGGCACAGTCATCACCGAGGCCGGCGACGATGCCAAGGTGGTCGGGCTGGTGTACGTTTCGGCGCTGGCACCGGACGCTGGCGAAACGACCGCCCAGCAGTACACCGGCTTCGCCGCCACGCCCGAGTTTGTGATTGAGACCAGCAGCGATGGCTTCGGCTTCATCAAACCGAGCCAGTTCAAGGGCGGCTTCGCCCACGACACCACCGACGCCGATGCCGCCTTCCTGCGTGATTCGCAGGTGCCCATCAACATGTCGGCTTTCGGCACGAAGCTGACGCACGCCGCGTGGCGCAGCAAGCCCAGCTGGGCAGTGATCGCAACGGAAGACAAAGCCTTCGACCAGGCCATGCTGGTTCACATGGCCGAACGGATCAACGCGCACATCACCAAAGTATCGGCCAGCCATGCTGTCTTCATGACCCAGGCCAAAGTTGTTGCAGACACCATTGATCGTGCTGCGAAGGAGGCGGGCAGGTAGAGCCGAGCCCGGCTGGAATCGGCGTAAGCACCATGCCGTGCATGGTGCGAACGGTGCCGGGAGCCGCAGCCACGCATGGCGTGGCTCTACGGCCTGGACCTGCAGTTGACGTCGTCAGGCGGTCGCGTCATCAGTTGCTGGCGTGCCGCTCGCCTTCAGCCCCGTTCGCCGACTTCCCACCCCGGCTCGCCGCAAATTCCGGGAAGGTCTTCTCCAGCGAGTCCTTGTCCGGCAGCACATAGAACACGCCGCCCTTGGCGAACGTGGGCTGGATCACCGCTTCATAGAACGTCGGCGACACATTGATGCAGCCGTGCGAGATGCGGTTGTCGTCCGGCGTGGGCGTTGCCAGGCGCTCTGCACGCCGCTCGGTCTTGCTGCCCGGCGGGATCGGGTGCAGCGAGATGGCGGAGTCGTAGTCCACCCACAGCACGCTTTCAGCGTCGGCGGCGGGGCCGTAGCCGCCGATGAAACGGCCGGCGGGCGTGGTGCGGTCCTTACCCGGAATGGCGCTCAGCGCGACATGGGTGACGTCCTTCGCCGTGTGGTCGCCCACGGCAGACCCAAACAGCCCCGGCGCTGCACCGCGCAGCTTGCCGTTGCCGTCGAATACCAGAATCTGTGCCGCGCCTTTGTCCATGATCGCGAAGGGATAGCCCTGCGTGTCCTTGGTGGCCACCACCCAGCCGGCGAGCTCGATCACCGTGTCGGACACTGGCTGGTCCTGCGGCAGCTCGTCATTGGGCGAGGCGGCCGGCTGCGCGACTGCCGCATCCTGCGCGTTGGCCGCGCCGATGCCAGCAAAGGCCAGTGCCAGGATGAGTACGCCGCGAAGGGCATGGCGTGCGGGATGTGCGTGCATGGGGGACTACTCTTCAAAACAGGGACGGCGTGATTAAAAGGGACCAGTGGCCAGCAACGGCCACCGGTCCCTATTCAGAAATCCCTCAACGAATGTGGAGGAGGGATCAACCGCGCGGCACGCGGCGGGGTGCGCTCTCAAGCTGCTGTACGCGGCCTTCGATGGCATCCAGACGCTGGTTGGCCTGCTGCGCGGACTGGTTGGCCTGCTCCGCACTCTGCGCTGCGCCCTGGACCTTGGTGTCCAGGTTGTCGAGGCGCGAGTTGATGGTGGCGAATTCGTCCTTGTAGGTGGCGCAGGCGCTGAGGCCGGCAGTGACAACGAGGGCAACGCCCAGCTTGCTCGCGGTCTTGAGGTGCTGCTTGGTCAGGAACATGGGGTGGTTCTCCTTCATCGGGGGTGTCTGGAATATAGCGGTGTTTTCCGCAGGTGCTCTCCCCAGCATTCAGTTGAAGTCCGGCGACGTGGATGGAGTGTGAAATTGTGAAATGGGGGGTGAATAGGCAGGAAATTGGAGCTCTGCGGCCGCCGTGGTGACGCGCCATGCGCGTCAACCTCAGGATGATCCTGCGCCATTCAGGCCGCTCACGTCAGAACCTCGACTTTTTTGAATTGCGGCTGATGCGTTGCAATGTATGCGTTTGGCAGACATCGCCTCGCGGGCAAGGAGGTGCCGCCCCCTCAGTTCCTACACTCGGGGCAGCCAACAACATGGAGTGCGTACTTCAATGGAAGGAATCCCTGAACTGTCGGCAGGGGTCGTCTCCCTGCTGGTCTTCCTGCTCCCTGGCTTCGTTGCCGCATGGGTGTTCTACGGCCTGACGTCTCATCCCAGACCAGAGAAGTTTGAGCGTATTGTCGAGGTGCTATCTACACGTTCGTTGTGCACGCGCTCGTGCCGGTTCTGAAATGGGCACTCCTTTGGACCGGTGAGTACGTCGCCATACTGCCGTGGAGCGATGACACCAGACTGGTTGCTTCCTTGGTAGTCGCGCTCGCCCTCGGATCTGCTGCTACCGTGTGTGCGAACAAAGACATTCCACACAGATGGCTCAGGAAATACGGCAGGCTGACGCTCCGAAGCTCTCATCCCTCTGAATGGTTCACCGCTTTTTCATCGATACAATTTCAGGTCACGCTGAACTTCAAGGACGGTCGTCGTCTACAAGGGTGGCCCAAGGAATGGCCGCGCAGCCCCCACACCGGACATTTCGTGCTTCAGGAACCCGCGTGGATTGTCGGAGATAGTTACGTTGAGTTGGCCCAGACTGAGACCGTGGTGGTTCCCGCGAGCGAGATAGAGTCCGTAGAATTCATGAAAGAGTGAGCAACACATGACCAACGAAAAGAAGCCAAACCAGCCTCGCCCGATCATCCCAGGCGACTCCAGGGGCTCCAATCCTGACAACCCTGCTCGTAGCCAGATTGGCTACAAGCGGCCGCCTCCGTCTCCCGCGCCTCCCCCTCCGCCAAGGCCGAGGTGACTGCGACTCATCTCAGACGCTACGTCCGTCCCCGCCCAGGTGCTTGGTGGGCTACTCATACAACGTCTGGCAGGTGGAGCAGAAGAACGTGCGCCGGTTTGTCGTGCCCATGTAGCGCTTTGTAACCGGTCCACCGCAGCGGGGGCACACCCGTTTGGTGTGCACTTGCCATTGTTTCTTCAGCTCTGACGCACGCTTCCAGCGCAGGAAATCAAAGCTGTACTCCCGTGCCTGACGGATCAGCGAAGTCAGCTTTCGCGGCGGCAGGTGCCCGACACGGCTGCCGGGATGGATACCGGTGCGGAACAGAACTTCATTCTTGATGATGTTGCCCACGCCAGAGAAGACGGTCTGGTCAAGCAGCGCGTCGCATACCAGCACCTCGGGCATGGCCTTCAGCTTGCGTCGCGCCAGGCGTGGATCCCATGCATCACTCATCACGTCCGCACGCCAGTCGTAGACTTCGTCCAACGGCTGGTCGATCAGCTTGACCGAGCACGCGTAGAAGTTGATTTCTCCCTTGTCGAACTGCAGCGCCACACGGGGTGACGCGTCCTTTCTCGCGTCAACGCGGTAGCTGCCGAACATCATCAGGTGAATGCGCAGGGTGACGTGGCTGAACTCAAGCAGAAAGTGTTTACCCCAGCTCCGCACCGCCTTTATCCGGCGACCGACCAGAGCTGCCAGGTCGACCGAGGTATTGCCGGTCGCGTAGCGAACCGTTTTTCCCTTGAAGCGGGCCGCCTCTTCACGCAACAGGACGATGGAAGGGCCTTCAGGCATTTCCGCGCTCCTCAAGCAGCGCCTGCAAACAGAGGGCGTTGGGCACAGCATGTCCGTGGGCGGTGTTGTCCAGGATGATCCAGGCCGGACCCAGCGTCGCCGCCTGGCTGGCTCGCAGCGCAAGGTTCCGCAGGTCGTGTTCTTCATAGCTGCTGTAGTACATGCGCGGGCGGCCGTGCCAGCGCCAATAGCTCCAGTGCCGCGCACCGCCGGGGTAAGCCGCCTGCGTATGACGCGCGGGATCGGCCGCTACGCGGGCAACACCGTGCCGCACCAGCATTGCGTCGGCGGCGGCAGTGAACCAGCTTGCATGGCGTGGTTCGAAGGCCAGTGGAACTGCCGTACGTTGGCGCAGTGCCCGGAAGAATGCCGATGCCGTGCGCCCATCGTAGGCCAGGCTGGGCGGCAGCTGCAGCAGCAGCGCCCCCAGGCGGTCCCCCAGTTGTTCAACACCGTGCAGGAACGCGTCGAGCATGGACGCAGCACCGCGCAAGCGGCATTCATGGCTGATGGTTCGCGGCAGCTTTACAGAGAAGCGAAATCCGTCCGGAACGCTCTGCGCCCAGCGGGCGTAGGTTTCCGGCTTGTGTTCCCGATAAAACGACGAGTTGATTTCAGCCACCCGGAAGCGCGTCGCGTAACGCTGCAGCGCGCTTGCCCCCTCGTCGAAACGGGCCGCGTACCTCGTAGGCAGCGACCAGCCTGCACAGCCCACGCGGATGGGTTCGGCAACGTTGTCAGGTACCGGGCGTTTCATGCCCCCACATTCGCGTGTGCTGGGTGGCGCGCCAGTGATCAGGCCGTCACGCTGCCTGTACCGTTCAGGTTTACTCTGTGTGGACGTGCTCGACAGGTATCCGTATGCGGTATTGCGATCTCCCGGTTTCCTCGCCTGACTCCCAGGCCTATCGCCTGCTGCAGGACAGTGACTGGGTGCACGCAGGTCTGGCCGAGACTGCACCGGTGGAGATCCGGACTGCCCTGACGATGATCCTGGACTGCCCCGAGCCGCTATGGATCTCCTGGGGACCGGATAACCTCTTCTTCTTCAACGACGCGTTCGCGCCGTGGATGGGCAACAAGCTGGCCGGTGCCATGGCCACGCCGGTGAGGATCGTCTGGCATGACGTCTGGGAAGAACTCGGCGGGGCCATCGCCGATGCCATGGCCGGCACCCACCGCAGCTTCCGCAACCTGCGCGTTTTCATGGACCGCGATGGCACGAGTCGGGAAACCTTCTGGACCTTCTCGTACTCGCCAATCCGGCAGGCGGACGGTTATGTTTGCGGCGTCCTGTGCGTGGTCAGCGACCAGACGGAGTTTGTCTCCGAGCGCAATGAGTATTCGCTGCGGGTGGAGGCCATCAGCGAGGAAGCCCGCCAGGCCCACGACGAGCTGGTCCGGGCGCGCGAGCAGCTGCGCCAATCCCAGAAGCTGGAGGCGATCGGGCAGCTGACCGGGGGCGTCGCCCACGATTTCAACAATCTCCTGCAGGTGATCGCAGGCTCAGTGGACATGCTCAATCTGGGTACCTGCGACGAGCGCCAGCGCCGCCACATTGATGCCATCGGTGCAGCGGCCGACCGCGCGACCAGTCTTGTCTCCCAGCTGCTCTCCTTCTCGCGCAGACAGAGCCTGTCACCGGAGGTGTTCGACCTGGCCAAGGGCGTGGACGGTCTGGCCGCCATCATCCGCACCCTGTTGGGTGGGAGGATCACGCTGCAGCTGGACCTTCCTGATGAGCCACTGCATGTGCTGCTGGACAAGACGCAGCTGGACACTGCGTTGATCAACCTGGTTGTCAACGCGCGCGACGCGATTGCGCAGCACGGCTCTGTCCGCATTCGCGTGCACAAGGTTGAGTCGATGCCGTCGGTGCGTTTTGCGCCGCCCCTGAAAGGCAGCTTCGCGGCCATTTCCGTCACCGATGATGGGTGTGGCATCGAGGAACCCGCGATGCAACAGGTCTTCGATCCATTCTTCACCACCAAAGGGGTGGGCGAAGGCACCGGGTTGGGCCTGAGCCAGGTGTTCGGCTTCGTCAAGCAATCTGAAGGCGAGGTGGACGTGAACAGCACGGTGGGGGAAGGCAGCACCTTTGTGCTGTATCTGCCGTTGACCCATCAGGTACCGGCTACCTTCGACGGGTCGGAGCTGCGATCGCTGCAGGGCGTGCGCGGATTGAATGTGCTGGTGGTGGCGGACAACGTGGACGTTGCTGACTTCGCTGTGTCCGCCTTGCGTGAGCTGGGCTGCGGTGTTTTCCTGGCGAGCAACGGGAGCGATGCGCTCAAGGAGCTTGAGCAGAACCATACGCATTACCACGTCGTGTTTTCCGACGTGGTCATGCCCGGCATGAGCGGTTTGGCGCTGATCAGAACGGTGCGCGCTTCGTACCCGGAACTGCATGTGGTCCTGACCAGCGGCTACAGCGAGCTGTTGGCACGTGAATCCGACCACGGGTTCACTCTGCTGCGAAAGCCCTACACGTTGGAACGTCTGGCGGCGGCGATCCAGCCGCCTGCCAGTGCGGCGAGTGTGGTCTTTGGGGCTGCGGAGAATGGCGGGGTGTGGCGGACGCTGTCCTGACCGTCGGTGCTTTTCGTGGGGGCATTTGTGCCTGATGCCCGTGTTGGCTCCACTCACTTTATCTCGTCGATCTGAACCACTCTGTCAGGACAGGTCTCCGGGAAAGGCGTTGCCAACCATGTTGCTGTCTTGTTTCGGCTACTGGAGCCACCTGAGAAGCGCCCCTTCTGTCCAAGTTTGATCGTTCGCCCTCCTTCCACACCATCAATTATAGTTCCACTTGCCCGGTCGAGCATGAAGCGGCTGGCGAAGATGACAGCACTCTCACCTCGTTTGGATTTGAGAACTAGGCATCCATCTCTGTCGACGATCCTGCCCTGCATCGCACCCAGCAGGACGATCTCATGCACACCCTCTGGGGGAGGTGGAATGGTGATGAAGGGAGTCGTGGGCTTGGCCCATTGACCCACTGACAGGCACCCAGCGAGAGATAAGGCTGCCACGAGCCCGGCGAGCGCTTGAAACTTGCGTCCTGCAGCCATTGCGTTACTCATCCTTGTTGGTGGGTTGAACGCTAGCATGCACTGGCTGGGAAGACACTTCTTGCCCAGCCCAGCGCGGCCCCGTTCAGCGCGCTACTTCCGCCACCAGCGAAGGGCAGCAAATATCAAGCCCCGCACCCCCCGCCGCCGACGCTTCCATCCCTTCATCGACCCATGCTTCCGGAACCACGCGGCCTTCCGTCGTGCCTCGTGATCCACCTCCAGCACAAGCTTCCCCCGCGAGGCTGAGAGCTTCACCCAACCCCCGGACTCGAATTCCCAGCCGTACAGCCACATGCCTTGCAGCATCAGTGCCGGCACGTCGACCCCGGCTTTGTACCCCTGTGCAGGAATGCGAATTCTGGAAACCCGCACCTTCTTCGGCTGATGCCAGCTGCAGCCTGAGTGTCTGAGGGTGAGTTGTTCAAATATGGATTTACGCACGGGCAACCTCACTCGAAGTGTGCTCCCTCGCCGGTATGGCGAGGGAGTCGGGAGGTTGAAATTCGCTCAACAAACAAACGCGACGTGACGTATTCCCCACAGGGGTGTTGTATTCCATCACCCTCCCGACGCGGGGACACCACAGCTTTGTTTGTTGAGGAGATTTCAAGCTCCGAAGGCACACCCTGCATCAGATGGATACGCAGGAGGTTGCGGCTTGGTTTGGATGATAGAGGCGGGTTGGTGGGTGCGGCGAATAATGAGGCGGTATCGACATCAGTTGTCGTGATGGGCGCGGTTTTGCGGGGTTGTTGCGCCATGTGTGACGGGGTTGGCGGTTGGTGTGGGCGGGGTGTGGGGGCGTCGTGATTGAACCGGAGTGCGAGCGCATCCCTCACGCGCCGTAGATTCGATTGAATGCATTCAAAATTTCGCTGCCCTGGCATGCATCCGTTCGGGGTGCGAGCCACGTAGATACGTTCACAACGCGCCGCAGACCGTTCTTCCCCGGCACGTCCACCGCAGGCAGCGCCTGCACCCAACAAACGAGGACACCATCATGCGTAGCCAGATCCAGCGTCTCGCCCTTGCTGCAGGTATTGCAGTTGCCTGTGCCGCACCCGCCGCCTTCGCGGCCGATAATCCGATGGTCGGCGGTGCTCCGATGTACGCCAACAAGACCATTGTAGAGAACGCCTCCGCGGCAAAGGACCTCAGCACCCTCGTGGCCGCGGTCAAGGCTGCTGGCCTGGTCGAGACCCTGAGCGGCAAAGGCCCGTTCACCGTGTTCGCGCCCACCAACCAGGCCTTCGAGAAGTTGCCCGCCGGTACGGTGGACACGCTGCTGAAGCCTGAGAACAAGGCGAAACTGAGCAAGCTGCTGACCTATCACGTGGTGCCGGGAACCTACACCTCGACCCAGCTGACGGCCGCCGCACGGAGCAATGGGGGTACCAGCACGCTCAAGACGGTGCAGGGCGAGGCGCTGACGGTGAAGCTGCAGGACGGGAAGGTGTGGGTGGTGGATGCCAAGGGCGGCAAGGCCTCGGTCACCACGGCCGATGTGAAGCAGTCCAATGGGGTGGTTCATGTGGTGGATGGTGTGTTGATGCCGAAATAGAGGTTGAGATTGGGGGGCTCGGCGTAGCCCACCGGGGTGGTGGGCTACGTTCGGGGTTTTGTGGCGGGGATGGGAGAGCAGCCGGGCAAGCCCGGCTCTACATGGGTGCATGCGTGGGTCCGGAGTTTCGGCGGGCGGTTAGCGGGATCCAATGCATTGGCATTGGTTTCGTCAGCGGGCCAATCGGCGTACACATGAACAGGAGGCCGGGTGTGCGAAGCTATGCCTTTGTGGCTGTGGCTTTAGGCATGTCGAACGGAATCCCCAGCGAGAGCGCCTTGGACCTTTCCGCGTGCGCGCGCGAACCCATCCGGACCCCGGGGGCTATCCAGCCCTACGGCATGCTGCTGGTGCTGGACCCAGCTTCTTTGGTCGTCATCGAACGCGCCATCTCGCAGCCGGCCGTGCTGGATGCCCATGGCGATCCGCTGGGCCAGCCGGTCGAGGCGGTGCTGGGCGGTGCCCTGGCCGGCTGCCGCGCGGCGCTGGCCGAACTGGCCCCGGACACCACCCGCTTCCTGGGGGCGCACGCCATTGCCGGCGGCTGCACCCACCAGGTGCTGGGTCACCGCGTGGGCGACACCCTGATGGTGGAGCTGGAGCAGTCGGTGCCGGGCGAACCGGGCTCGCTGGAAGACCTGTATCCGCAGATCCGCCAGTTCATGGGCGCGATCGAGCGACTGGGCACCACCACCGAGTTATGCCAGCTGGCCGCCGAGCTGATCTGCGAGCTCACCGGCTTCGACCGCACCCTGGTCTACCAGTTCGACAAGGAGTGGAACGGCGCGGTGGTGGGCGAACACCGCAATAACGAGCTGCTGCCCTCTTACATGGACCTGCGCTTCCCGGAATCGGACATTCCGGCCCAGGCCCGCGCCCTGTACCGCCAGAACCGGGTGCGACTGATTGCCGACAACAGCTACGCGCCCGTGCCGCTGCTGCGCTCGGCCGAGCGCGCAGACGCCGCACCCACGGACCTTAGCCCGGTGATGCTGCGCAGCGTCTCGCCGGTGCACCTGCAGTACATGCGCAACATGGGCACCGGCGCGTCGATGTCGGTGTCGCTGCTGCGCGAGGGCGAGCTGTGGGGGCTGATTTCCTGCCACAACCAGCAGCCGATGCGGGTGCCGTACCACGTGCGCACGGCCTGTGAGTTCATCGGGCAGATTCTGTCGCTGCAGATCTCGCTGAAGGAACGCGCCCTGGGCGTGGAGCAGCGCATTGCGCGCCGGGCGATCCAGGTGCGGCTGCTGGGTCAGATGGCCGGCGATACCGACTTCATGAGCGCGCTGGGCCGCGATGCGAAGAGCCTGCTGGCGCTTACCCAGTCCGGCGGCGCGGCCATCGTGCACCGCGGGGCCTGTCTGCTGCATGGCGACTGCCCGAGCAAGGCGCAGGTGATGTCACTGGTCCAGTGGCTGGCGGTGCAGCCGCACGAGGGCGACCTGTTCCATACCGATTCGCTGGCCGCACGCTGGAAAGAAGCGGCGGCCTTCAGCGGCGTGGCGAGCGGCGTGCTGGCCATTTCCATTTCGCAGGTGCATGACAGCTTCGTGATCTGGTTCCGGCCTGAAGTGGTACGCACGGTGCGCTGGGGCGGTGACCCACGCAAGGAAGTCACCGGCCCGCTGTCGCCGCGTGAGTCGTTTGAAAGCTGGAAGGAAACCGTGCAGCAGCAATCGCTGCCGTGGGACGAGGTGGACGTGGATGCGGCGCTGGAGCTGCGCACGGCCATTGTGGATATCGTGCTGCGCAAGGCCGAGGAGATGGCAGCCTTGAACGAGCAGCTGGTGCGCAGCAACAAAGAGCTGGAGGCGTTCTCGTACTCGGTCAGCCACGACCTGCGTGCGCCGTTCCGCCACATCGTCGGCTATTCAGAGCTGCTCTGGTCCTCGGCCGAGGACAAACTGAACAGTTCAGAGAAGCGATTCGTCGATACCATCGTCGAGTCGGCAAAATCAGCCGGTCGTCTGGTGGATGACCTGCTCAGCTTCTCGCAGATGGGCCGGTCAACCATGGGCCAGATCTACATGGAGATGGGCACCTTGGTGGAAGATGTACGCCGCACACTGGAGATGGAGGCCGAAGGCCGCACCATCCAGTGGACCATCGCGCCGTTGCCCAAGGTCGAAGCCGACCCGGGCATGCTGCGGCTGGTGTGGCAGAACCTGTTGTCCAACGCGATCAAGTTCACCCGCGACACCCCTGCCCCGGCCATCGAGATCGGACATGAGCGCACCGACACCGAAGACGTGTTCTTCGTGAAAGACAACGGCTGCGGCTTCGACATGCGCTATGTGGACAAGCTGTTCGGGGTGTTCCAGCGCCTGCACCACGCCGACGAATATGAAGGCACGGGCATTGGCCTGGCCAACGTACACCGCATCATTACCCGCCACGGCGGCCGCGTCTGGGCCCAGGGCGAGGTGGGCGCGGGCGCAACGATCTTCTTTACCATTCCCCTGCAGCATGGAGACCCCGCATGAAAGACCTTCGGCCAATTCTGCTTGTTGAGGACAACCCCAACGATGCCGAACTGACCATGGCCGCCCTGGCCCGCTGCCAGCTGCTGAACGAGGTCACGCATGTGCGTGACGGCGTGGAAGCGCTGCAGTACCTGCGTAGCGAAGGCAGGTATGCCGGCCAGAACCACGGTGGCCCGGTGGTGGTGCTGCTGGACCTGAAGCTGCCCAAGCTCAATGGGCTGGAAGTGCTGCAGGAGATCCGCAATGACGCCGCGCTGAGCAGCACGCCGGTAGTGATGCTGACCTCTTCGCGCGAAGAGAGTGACCTGGTGCGCAGCTACGAACTGGGCGTCAACGCGTTTGTGGTCAAGCCGGTGGATTTCACCGAGTTCCTGGAGGCGATCCAGGGGCTGGGCATGTTCTGGGGCATCACCAACCAGCCGCCCCCGCAGGGCACCCGCTATGGCTCAAAGACCCGCAAAGATGGCTGAAGGTGCCGTGGCCAGGACAATCCGCATCCTGATGGTCGAAGACAGCGCGCTGGATGCGGAACTGATCACCGCACAGCTGCAGCGCGCCGGCGTTGCGTTCACTGCCGAGCGCACCTGGTCGCACGATGGCATGCGCGAAGCGCTGGAACAGCGCACCTTTGACGTGATCCTGGCCGACCATGTGCTGCCGGGGTTCGACGGCGATGCGGCTTTGACTCTGGCCTGCGAGCTGGCCCCCCAGATCCCTTTCATCTTTGTTTCGGGCACGCTGACGGAAGAGCTGGCGGTGCAGGCGCTCAAGCGCGGTGCGCGCGACTACGTGGTGAAGTCACGTCTACAGCGCCTGCCTGATGCGGTGCTGCGCGCGATTGCCGAGTCCGAAGAGCGGCAGAAACTGGCCCGCACCGAGCAGCGGCTCAAGCTGATCACCGACTCGCTGCCGGCGCTGATTTCCCACCTCGACCGGGAGCACCGCTACCAGTTCGTCAACCAGGCGTATCAGGACTGGTACGGCCATGCGCCGGAAGCCGTGATTGGCCGGCGTGCCGGTGACATCTTCGGCCAGCCTGCCTTTGCCGAGGTGCGCCCCTATCTGGATCGGGCGCTGCAGGGCGAGCGGTTGAGCTTTGAGACCAGCATGCCGCAGCGCGGCGGGCTCACCCGCCATGCCCAGGTGGACCTGGTGCCGGAATTCGGCCCGGACGATGCCGTGCTGGGCTACTACGCCATGGCCCGCGACATCACTGAACTGAAGCAGGCGCAAGCCGCGCTGAAGGCCAGCAATGCGGCGCTGGAACGTCAGGTGGATGAGCGCACCTCCGCGCTGCACCAGAGCGACAGCCGCCTGCAGGCGCTGTTTGAATCCAGCTTCCAGCACCAGACCCTGCTGACCACCGACGGCCACATCATCGACACCAACTCGGCGTCACTGGCCGCCATTCTGGCGACCAAGCCGGAAGTGCGCGGACAGCTGTTCTGCGAGTCGGCGTGGTTTGCCGGCACCGAAGGTGCGCCTGGCATTGTCTGCGAAGCGGTGCTGCAGGCGGCGGCCGGCAAGGCGTCGCGGCACGAGCTGGAGCTGCGCCTGCCGACCGGCAAGCGCAACTTCGAGTTCTCGTTCCGGCCCTTGCAGGACCATCAGGGCAACATCACCGCGGTGGTGTCTGAAGCGTCCGAAACCACCGCGCGACGCCAGGCCGAAGCTGCGCTGCGGCAGAGCCAGAAGATCGAGGCGGTGGGTCAGCTGACTGGCGGCATCGCGCACGACTTCAACAACATTCTTACCGTGGTCGCAGGCAACGTGGAGTACGCCAAGATGCTCACCGAGCGTCTGGGCGATGTGGCCGAAGGTTCTTCGCGCGCGCTGGACAATGCCCTGAAGGGCGTGATGCGTGCGGCCAACGTGACCCAGCGCCTGCTCGCGTTCTCGCGCCGGCAGCCGCTGAAGAACCTGCCGGTGGACTTGAACGAACAGGTCGATGGCATGCGCGACATGCTGCAGCGCGCCTTGGGCGAGCTGGTGCAGCTGGAAGTGGTGAACAGCCCGGACATCTGGTGCGTGGAGATCGACCCCAGCCAGCTGGAAGCCTCTGTGCTCAACCTTGCCGTCAATGCGCGCGATGCGATGCCACACGGCGGGCGTCTGACCATCGAGGTGGACAACGTGCACCTTGATGACGACGTTACCACCCGGCATCCGGATGTGCCGCCTGGGCAGTACGCAATGGTGCGGGTGAAGGACAGCGGTACCGGCATGTCGGCCGAAACCATGGCACGGGTGTTCGAGCCCTTCTTCACCACCAAGGAAGTGGGTCGCGGCACCGGGCTGGGGCTTTCCATGGTGTATGGCTTTGCCAAGCAGTCCGGCGGCCATGTGCTGCTGGATTCGGTGGAAGGCGTGGGCACCTCGATCACCCTGCTGTTCCCACGTTCGACGGCGACGTTGCCGACGGATCGGCCGGTGGAGACCTCGGCGCTGGGTGGCTACGAGCCGCAGCCGGAATCCACGGTGCTGGTGGCCGAGGACAACGATGATGTGCGCGCGTACACCGTGGATACGCTGCGGCAGCTGGGCTATCGCGTGCTGGAAGCGCATGACGGCGCTTCGGCCTTGCGCCTGCTGGAACGCCCCGACGTGAGCGTAGACCTGCTGTTCTCGGACATCGTGATGCCGGGCATGTCGGGCTGGGAGCTGGCCAAGCGGGTGCTGGAGAGCAAGCCGGAGTTGAAGGTATTGTTCACCTCCGGGTATCCGCGTGACATTGATGCCAGCGGTGCAATCGGGCGCCAGAGCACGATTCTGGCCAAGCCGTTCACGCGCAGTGATCTGGCTGGGGCGATCCGCTCAGCGTTGAGTCCCTGATGGGACGCGGCACGGCAATCCCCGCGCAACCCGCAGACGCGCATGGCGCGTCTCTACCGGGCAGCACGCCCGGGTAGAGTCGGTCGCAAGACGACTGCCGATGGCAATGATCGGCCCTTTAACGCATGGACCTGTCCAGGCAAAAGCAGCCGGGCAGAGCCCGGCTCTACGGGCGCAGCGCGCGCGGAATGTCATCAGACATCTGCGCCTTCACCGCTTCCACCACCTTCAGATACGCCTTGCGCTGCACGAAGTAGCCAATCACAAACACCACCGGAAGAAACAGCATCGGTGCCGCCCCCGGGCGATACACCACCGCCGCCAGCAGAATGAATGGAATGATCAACACGTTCCAGTTGCACACGCCAACCACTCGTATCTCGTTGCGCCGCGCATCCACTTCCACCAGCCCGCGCATCACCGGGTAGTAGCGCCGCATGTCACCGCTGAATCCAGGCACATAGCTCTCGCGGAAGGCAATCCGGCCATCGGGCAAGGTCTTGAACACGAGATCCAGCCAGGTCAGCGGCGCAACGTCCCGTTCCAGGCTGTTGAGTGCCATGCGCTCGCGTGCGGCCTTTGGTGCGGGGATGCGTTCGTTGAACAGGCGAATGCCGGTGACGAAGTAGCCGGGGCTCCATCGAATCTGCAGGATGGATTCGATGATGATGATGGCGGCGAAGGCGATGACGAAGGGCATGGGTCTTCCTTGACGTGGCCTGACGTGGTTGGCCGGAACAGTAGGGTTGCGCGGGAAGCAGCCGGGCAAGCCCGGCTCTACGGGTTATCCGTTACCGATCATGGATTGGCAGTCGGCGTTGGCAATGGGGCCTTCTTCGGCCAGAGCATCCACAGGTTGCCCTTCTGCTTCATGTCGCCGGCGAGCTTGCCGGCGGCATCGCCGGTGCCCCAATACAGGTCGGCACGCACCTCTCCGGCAATGGCACCACCGGTGTCCTGCGCGGCGACCGGGCGTACCACGGGGCTGCCGTCCGGGCGGATGGTGGACAGCCACAACAGGCTGCCCAGCGGCACCACGGTGCGGTCCACGGCGACGCTGTAGCCGGCGGTGAGCGGTACGTTGAGCGAGCCGCGCGGGCCTTCGTCGCCGGCGGGGCCTTCGGTGAAGAACACATAGCTGGGGTTGCTGGCCAGCAGCTCGGGCACGCGTGCGGGATGCGTTTCCGCCCACTGGCGGATGGCGTCCATGGTGACGTCTTCCTTCTTCAGCTCGCCCTGCTCCACCAGCCAGCGGCCGATCGGACGGTAGGGGTGGCCGTTCTGGTCGGCGTAGGCGATGCGCAGCTGGCGGCCATCGGCCAGGCGGATGCGGCCGGAGCCCTGGATCTGCAGGAACTGCAGGTCCATCGGATGGGTCAGCCAGGCCAGTACCGGGGCCTTGGCTCCCTTGGCGGTGATGGTGGCGGCATCGTCATAGGGCTTGAGCACGCGACCTTCAACCCGGCCGCGCAGGCGCTTGCCCTTCAGTTCGGGGTACAGGCTGTCCAGCTGCACGCTGACCATGTCGGTGGGCACGCCGTACACCGGCACCGTCGCCGTGGCGGTGCGGGTGAGGCTGCCGCTGTAGACGGGTTCGTAGTAGCCGGTGATCAGCCCATCGGCTTTGTGGCCGCCGGCGCGCAGGGCGTAGACGTCCAGATGTGTCTGCAGGAAGGTGCGGATGTCATTGGCGCTGGCAGTGGCGGCCGGGGCCGTGCTGCAGACCGGGCCCCAGGTGGGGTCGGATGTGAGGCGGGTGCAGGCGCTGCGCCAGGCGGCATATCCAGCTTGCAGATCGGCGTCGGTGACCGTGGGTAAGGCGGACCAGGTGGCCTTAACGTAAGGGTTGCTGGTCGGTTTGGCCGGAGCCGGTGCGTCGGTGCGCGGAGTGACGGCGGTGCAGCCGGCCAGGAGGGCCAGGACCAGGAGGGCGTGGAGGGGGCGCTGGACCTTCATGGGATCTCTGCGTTGCGGCTTGAACCTTTGATTGTATGGCTACGGCGTGCTTGGCTGGGTAGGTTGGGGCCGTGGCGACACGCATGGCGTGTCACTACGGGGCGTCCGGGTGGGTCCAAGCCACGCAAGGCGTGGCTCTACGGGGTGATAGGCATGGGTTGTGTAGTGACGCGGCATGCGCGTCATTGCAGCGCCACCGCAGTCAGAGCATCTGCAGCAGCAACGAATGCAGAATGCGCGCGTCCTCCGCATCCAACACCTGCGGCAGATCGTCGCGCCCACGGAAGCGCCGATGGAACGCCCCCACCGCCGCCTCACGATCAGCCAGCGAATAGCCGAATGCCTGCAGCGCCGACACCGCATCAAACCCGTCCGGTGCAGGCCCATCGCTCACCCGCGGCCACAACCCAAACCCCGCTTCGGCCAGCTGCTGCCACGGGAAGTACCGGCTCGGGTCGCTCTTGCGCGTGGGAGCCAGGTCCGCATGCGCGATGATCTGGCTGCGCGGAATGGCCAGCCGGGTGCACACGTCGTCCAGCAGGCGGATCAGCGCGGCAATCTGGGCCGGTGCAAACGGGCTTTTGCCATCGTTGTCGATCTCGATTCCGATGGAGGTGGAGTTGAGGTCGCTGAGCGAACCCCAGCGCCCGCCACCCGCATGCCAGGCACGGCGGTTGTCGGCGACCAGTTGATAGATGTGGCCGTCGGAACCGACCAGATAGTGCGAGCTGACCTTGCCGCCGCTGTTGGCGGTGCGTAGCGTGTGCAGGCTCTGCTGCACGTTGTCCTGATCGGTGTGGTGCAGGACGATGATGACCGGCTTGCGCTCGTTGTGGTTCGGCGATGGCACCCAGGTGGCGAGCGGGCTGCGCAGGTCGGTGGTGGCGCAGCTGGCAAGCAGCAGCGTGGCGAGCAATGCGAGCGGGAGGCGGATTCGGCGCATGGGCCGATTGTGGCTGATTGGGGCGTGCGGTGCGAATGAAAGAAAAAGACCGACGATCTTGGGAATCGCCGGTCAAGACAGCTTCTCTCTCCCGTTTCTTGTATTGCTGAGGTTGCCGGGCATGGCCCGGCACTACCGTGTTTCGTTCGGGTTGGCTGCGGTGCCGGGCATGGCCCGGCACTACGGATTGCGATTTTCCTGTAGTGCCGGGCCATGCCCGGCATCACGGGATGCGCCTGGTGGAGAGCCCCCTTCTTGTTGAAGGGGGCGCGCCAACGGCGCGGGGTTAAGGTGGAATGCGCGTGTGTACGAGGCGTTTACGCCTCGTACGCAGATTCGCCATGCGAGGTCACGTCGAGGCCGGTGCGTTCGGCTTCCTCGGTGACGCGCAGGCCGACCACCAGCTTGACCACCAGCAGGATCGCGGCGGTGACGATGGCGCACCAGACGATGGTGAAGCCGACGCTGACCACCTGCACCCACACCTGGTGACCGATATCCAGGTCAGCCTTGGTGCCGCCCAGCGACTGTGCGCTGAACACACCGGTGAGGATGGCACCGACGATGCCGCCAATGCCGTGCACGCCGAACACGTCGGCGGTGTCGTCCACGCGCAGCAGGCGCTTCAGGCCGGTGACGCCCCACACGCAGACCACGCCGGCGACCAGGCCGATGACGATCGCACCAAGCGGACCGACGGTACCGCAGGCGGGGGTGATGCCGACCAGGCCGGCGACGGCACCGGACGCGGCACCCAGTGCCGACGGCTTGCCCTTGCTGACCGCTTCCACGAGGGTCCAGCCCAGCACTGCAGCGGCGGTGGCGAGGATGGTGTTGATGAAGGCCAGCGAGGCGACGGTGTCGGCGGCAGCGGCGGAGCCGGCGTTGAAGCCGAACCAGCCCACCCACAGCAGCATGGCACCGATATAGGTGAACGGCACGTTGTGCGGCTTCAGCGCGGTCTGGCCGTAGCCGATGCGCTTGCCCACGAAGTACGCGGCCACCAGACCGGCCACGCCGGCGTTGATGTGCACCACGGTGCCGCCGGCGAAGTCGATGGCACCCATTTCACCCAGGTAACCGCCGCCCCACACGATGTGGGCCATCGGGATGTAGCTCAGGGTGAACCACAGCGCCGAGAACAACAGCACCGCCTTGAACTTGATGCGTTCGGCAAAGGCACCGACGATCAGCGCGGTGGTGATGCCGGCGAAGGTGGACTGGAAGGCGACGAACAGGTAGTCCGGCAGGCCGGCAATCGGCGTGTTGCCGACCGAGTCGGGCGCGAAGCCCTTGAGGAAGGCAAACTGGGTGAATGAACCGAAGAACGCGTTGCCTTCGCTGAACACCGCGCTGTAGCCATAGGCCACCCACAGCATCAGCACCAGCGAGAACACCACCAGGATCTGGCTGAGTACCGAAAGCACGTTCTTGGAGCGGACCAGGCCGCCGTAGAACAAGGCCAGGCCGGGCACCACCATCAGCAGCACCAGCAGGGTGCTGGTCAGCATCCAGGCCACATCGCCATGGTCGAAGGTGGGCGCTGCGGCTTCTTCTGCCGGTGCTGCAGTGGCAGCGGCGGCGGCCGGCTCGGGCAGCGGCTCAACCGCAACCTGTTCTTCCGCCACCGGGGCCACTTGGGCCTGGGCATGCGCGCTGCTGGAGAATGCACCGACGGCCAAGGCACTGAGCAGCATCATCAGGCACACGGCGTGGAACCGGGCCTGCCACCCGGTCAACAAAGAGGTCTTCATGCTGGGGACTCCGAGTGAGAGTTAGAGCGCGTCTGCGCCGATTTCGCCGGTGCGGATGCGCACCACCTGTTCCACAGGCGTGACGAAGATCTTGCCGTCGCCGATCTTGCCGGTGCCGGCCGCGTTCTGGATCGCTTCAACCACCGCGTCCAGACGGTCGTCGGTGACCACGGTTTCGATCTTGATCTTCGGCAGGAAATCCACGACGTACTCCGCGCCGCGGTACAACTCGGTATGGCCTTTCTGCCGGCCGAAGCCTTTCACTTCGGTCACGGTAATGCCCGACACGCCCGCGTCGGAGAGGGCCTCGCGGACCTCGTCGAGCTTGAACGGCCGGATGATGGCGGAGATCAGTTTCATGCGCATGTCCCGATGGTGGATGGAACCGGCCTGCCGTGGCAGGCCGGCGTCAGGTCAACCGGCGGCCACTTGCACATGGCCGCCGGCTGTCGCGCCGAACGATGCGTGGACCACGCCATGCCGACGCCCGTTACGGGCGACGCCAGCGGTGACGCGGGAGGGAGGAAGGCCCATGCAGCGTCCGGTCTCTCTTGCCCCTGGTGTTAGGTGAAACACGGGTGTTGCTCTGCCACTCCCCAGCGACAGAACGGTGACGACGACGAAGGTGGGAGGGATGTCCTTCGTCGTCGCCACCTGGTTGCTCAGTTGGCGTAGTACAGCTGGTATTCCAGCGGGTGGGTCGCCGCACGGAACCTGGTCACTTCCTGCATCTTCAGCGCGATGTAGCCATCGATGAAGTCGTCGCTCATGACGCCACCGGCCTTCAGGAACTCACGGTCCTTGTCCAGCGCTTCCAGGGCCTGGTCGAGCGAGGAGCACACCTGCGGAATCAGCTTCTCTTCTTCCGGCGGCAGGTCGTACAGGTCCTTGTCGCTCGGCGCGCCCGGGTCGATCTGGTTCTTGATGCCGTCCAGGCCGGCCATCATCAGCGCGGTGAAGGTCAGGTAGCCGGACTGGATCGGGTCCGGGAAGCGCATTTCAATGCGGCGCGCCTTCGGATTGGAGACCCACGGAATGCGGCACGAAGCCGAGCGGTTGCGGGCCGAGTAGGCCAGCATGACCGGGGCTTCGAAGCCCGGAACCAGACGCTTGTAGCTGTTGGTGCCGGAGTTGGAGAAGGCGTTGATGGCCTTGGCGTGCTTGAAGATGCCGCCGATGTACCACAGTGCCAGCTGGCTCAGGCCGCCGTAGCCGTCGCCGGAGAACAGGTTGGTGCCGCCCTTGGACAGCGACTGGTGCACGTGCATGCCGCTGCCGTTGTCGCCGACGATCGGCTTGGGCATGAAGGTGGCGGTCTTGCCGTTGCGGTGGGCGACGTTCTTGATGACGTGCTTCATGCGCAGCAGTTCGTCGGCCTTCTGCACCAGGGTGCTGAACTTGGTGCCGATTTCGCACTGGCCGGCGGTGGCCACTTCGTGATGCTGTACTTCGACCTCGATGCCGACCTGGGCCAGCGTCTTGCACATTTCAGCGCGCAGGTCGTGCAGCGAATCGGTCGGCGGAACCGGGAAGTAACCGCCCTTCACGGCCGGACGGTAACCGCTGTTGGCACCGTCATACTTGGCACCGGTGTTCCAGGCGGCTTCTTCGGAGTCGACCTTGAAGAAGGTGTTGCCCATGTCGTTGGCGAAACGCACGGAGTCGAAAATGAAGAATTCCGGTTCCGGACCGAAGAACGCCGATTCGGCAATGCCGGACGACTTCAGGTAGGCCTCGGCGCGCTTGGCGATGCCGCGCGGGCAGCGGCCGTACGGCTGCATGGTGGCCGGGTCGAGGATGTCGCAGCTGATCACCAGGGTCGGGTCGGCGTAGAACGGGTCGACGTAGGCGCTGGCCGGATCCGGCAGCAGGACCATGTCGGACTCGTTGATGCCCTTCCAGCCGGCGATGGAGCTGCCGTCGAACATCTTGCCTTCTTCAAACAGCGACGGTTCCACGATGCTGACCGGGAAGGTGACGTGCTGTTCGACGCCACGCATATCGACAAAGCGCAGGTCGATGAACTCGATCTGGTTGTCCTTGATCAGCTTCTCAACATTTTCCACGGACATCGGTGAAACCTCGAATGGGTGATTGCCTGGGTAGGGACAGCAATCCCCGTGCCAACTTTTCGGGCTTCACAAGTTGTTGATTTGGCTGGCTGGGGCGGTGGACCTCCCTGAACGGTGCGCACCATTGCGGTGCATTGGCCGGATCGTGCACACATTTGGTGCGTGTTGGGATGTTTTATATTGGGCAACGTCCATACGCGCAGCCGGGCAAGCCCGGCTCTACGTTCCCAACCGAGCTCGCTGATGTCCGATCTGCTTTCCGCCCTGTTGCTGGGCATTCTTGAAGGTCTTACCGAATTTCTCCCCATCTCCAGCACCGGCCATCTGCTGATCGCCCAGCATTGGCTGGGTGAGCGCTCGGACTTCTTCAACATCGTGATCCAGGCCGGTGCGATCCTGGCGATCACCCTGGTGTTCCGCCAGCGCCTGTGGCAGCTGGCCACCGGCCTGCACGAGAAAGCCAACCGCGATTACGTGCTGAAGCTGGGTACCGCGTTCCTGGTCACCGCCGTGGTGGGTCTGCCGGTGCGCCTGGCCGGCTGGGAGCTCCCGGAAACCGTCACCCCGATCGCCTGGGCGCTGATCATCGGCGGCATCTGGATGCTGCTGGTGGAAGCGCGCACCGCCAAGCTGCCCGACCGCACCGAAGTGACCTGGACGGTAGCCGTGCTGGTCGGCCTGGCGCAGGTGGTGGCCGGGGTGTTCCCGGGCACCTCGCGTTCGGCTTCGGCGATCTTCGTGGCGATGCTGTTCGGCCTGAGCCGGCGCGCGGCGGCGACTGAATTCGTGTTCCTGGTCGGCATTCCCACCATGTTCGCCGCCAGTGCCTACGCGTTCCTGGAACTGGCCAAGGACGGCAAGCTGGCCAGCGAGAACTGGACCGACGTGGGCGTGGCCTTCGTTGCCGCCATCATCACCGGCTTCGTCGTAGTGAAGTGGTTGCTGGGCTACATCAAGCAGCACCGGTTCACCGCGTTTGCGATCTATCGCATCGCGCTGGGTATCGGCCTGCTGCTGTGGCTGCCCGCCGGCAGCTGAACAGGCCGGCGCGTGGTTAACCCCATCCGGGTGGTTCCCGCGTTCAATTCCGCGTTCTTCAAGGAGATGCTCATGAAACGCAACCTGATGCTGAGTCTGCCGCTGGCCCTGCTGGCCGCCTGCAGCAACCCGTCCAACGACGCCCCGGCCGGCCCGGGCCGCGACGACCTGGCTCCGGCCCCGACCGCCGCGGCCGACCAGAAGGCGGTGGCGCAGCTGGATGCGCAGCAGCTGCTGGCCAACCACTGGGTGCTGGAAAGCGCCACCGACAGCAGCGGCAAGCGTATTGATGCGCTGTTCGCGCGGACCGAGAAGCCGGTCACGCTGGACTTCGTGGATGGCCGCGTGGCGGTCAGCAATACCTGCAACCGCATGAGCGGCGGCTACACCCTGGCCGACGGCACACTGACCGTTTCGCCGCTCGCTTCAACGATGATGGCCTGCACCGACAAGGCGCTGATGGCGCTGGACCAGGCGGTGGGTTCGCGCCTGGAAGGCGCGTTGAAGGCCGACCTCGGCAGCAACGACCAGCTGACCCTGCACACCGCCAACGGAGACGTGCTGGTGTTCGGACCGCGACCGACCGCGGAAACGCGCTTTGGCGGCCCGGGCGAAACCGTGTTCATTGAAGTGGCCGCGCAGACCAGGCCGTGCCCGCATCCGCTGATCCGCGACATGCAGTGCCTGCAGACCCGTGAAGTGAAGTTCGACGACAAGGGCTTGAAGGTCGGAACGCCCGGTGCCTTCGAGAATTTCTACAGCAGCATCGAGGGTTACACGCATGAGCCGGGTACCCGCAACGTGCTGCGGGTGAAGCGCTTTGCAATTGCGAATCCGCCGGCGGATGCGCCGTCCCAGGCATTTGTGCTGGACATGGTGGTGGAGTCGGCGGTCGAGAAATAATCCCGCTCCGCGTGGGCCGGCCAACGGCCGGCGCTACCGGATGGATCGTGACCCGGTAGCGCCGGCCGTTGGCCGGCCCTCCGGATGTCAGATCAGCGCCGGATTCAGCGTGTAAGTCCCATGCAGGCTGGCCTCCGCCAGCACATGCCCCTGCACCGCCCGCAGCACATCGGCCGCGGTAAACGGCGTCGGCAGCTCCAGCGTGGCGACGTCGAGCGCGAACACGCGGAAGAAGTAGCGGTGCACAAGCTCGTCGTTGAACGGCGGGTACGGGCCGTCATAGCCCAGGTACTGGCCTTCCATGTCGGCGTTGCCGGCAAACCAACCCGTGAAGTCGTTCAGGCCCTGGCGCGCCCCGGCCGGACCAGCCGGCTGCGGCTTGCCCTTCACGGTGAAGCCCTCGCTGCAGCTGCCTTCGGCCAGCTCACGCACGTCGGCCGGAATATCGGCCATGGCCCAGTGAGTGAACGGTGCGCGCGGCTGGTCGGCCGGCACCGTGCGGTCGTGGCGACCAACCGTTTCCGGCACGGTCGGCACGTCGGGGTCGATGCACAGCAGCGCGAACGAACGGGTGCCTTCGGGCACCTCGTTCCAGGCCAGCTGCGGGTTGCGGTTGCCGGCGAAGCCGTTGGCATCGCCTGCGGCAAAGGTGGCGGGAATCGGCTGGCCATTGACCAGGCTGGTGCTGCTCAACTTCATGGGAGCTCCTTACGCTTCCGGATAACCGAGGCGGACTGCCACCGGGGTCAGCTGCGCGAACGCGGCAGACAACTCGTTCTGGTACTCGCGCCAGTGACCGGCTGCCATGCGCGGCGGCCCCAGGGTCTGCGCCGGCGGCATGGTCACGCCGAACAGACCGCCCAGGTACGCGGCCATCTTCTCCGGATCGTTACCAATGCCGTCAATGCGGACCAGGGCATGCGGGTAAAGGTCCTGCTCGTGCAGGGTGGCGATCTGCGTCAGCGAACGGGTCAGCCATTCGGCGGCTTCATTGACCGACGTCACCGCGAACGGAGCCGGCGCGCCACTGGCCAGCCACTGCAGCAGCATGTCGCGCGGGTCGCGCAGTACCACCAGCAGGCGTCCCTCGGGCAGCTGCGGACGCAGCGCCCACAGCAGCGCGTTGTCCCACCACAGCAGCCAGTCGATCACATTGGCATCAGCCAGGCCGCGCGCGCGCAACTGTTCGCGCCAGGCGTTGACCAGCTGCGCCGGTTCGAGCTTGCCGGTGGAGAGGTCCTGCAGCGTGTGATAGCTCTGGAAGGCGTCGTTGGGCGGCGTGGCACCAAAGCGGTCGCCGCGCAGCACCGGGCTGGCGGCAGCGATGGCGGCAATCACGCGTTCCACGCCGGAACCCGGTGCCCCCCAAACGAACATCGGCCGTGCTGGCGCGTCGGGGCTGATCTCGCCCTTGTCCGGCCAGCTCAACGGAGCCTTGGCCTGCGGCGGCAGCGGCAGGCGGCGCGGCGCTTCAGCCACGTGCAGGTCCATCCAGGTGGCCAGGGCGTCGGCGCGCTGGCCGGCCTGGTCCTGGATCATGCCCAGCCATGCACGCAGGGCGTACCGGGCGTCGTCGGGTGCGGTGTCGATCAGGTGCTGGACCCGCGCCACGGCGGCGGCGGGATCACGCTCCAGCAGCCCCTCGACCAAGCGGTTCTCACCGCTGGCACGGCCAGGTTCGATTTCGACGATGCGGCGCGCAACGGCTTCTGCCCCCTCCGCATCCTGCTGCATGTCATGCAGGCGCAGACGCGTTTCCAGCGCCGGCAGATGATCGGGCATGGCGGCCAGCCAGCGTTCGACCACAGCCACCGCATCGTCGCTGCCGACCTGCTCGACGGCCAGGCGTGCCAGCCACAGGTTGTGCTCCTGCGGATGTGCCACCAGGGCGGCGTCCAGCACTTCGCGGGCCTGTGCCTCACGGCCCAGGCGCTGCCACGCCATCAGCAGCAGCTGCAGCGTCTGGCGGTCGGCCGGCCACTGCTCAAGCAGCGGCAGCAGGTGCTCCAGCGCCTGCAGCGGCTGCCCGGCCTGTACCGCCAGTTCTCCGGCCAGACGACGTACGCCCGGGGTGTCACCTTCAGGACGGGCCAGCACCTGCTGCATGGTCTCGGCGGCACCTTGGGTGTTGCCCTGCCGCAGCGCCAGCTGGACCAGCAGTCCCTGCACCGAGGTCAAACCGGGATTCAATTCGAGCACGCGGCGGAAGCACTGTTCGGCAAAGGCCAGGGTGCCGTTGCTCATGTGCGCGAAGCCCAAGGCGTACAGCACGCGCGGGTCGTCGGGCATCAGCTGGCTGGCGGTCGAAAGCAGCGCCAGCGCGCGCGCGTGGTCACCGCGACGCAGCGCGGTCATGCCCTGCAGGGCGACGACTTCGGGCACGTCCGGGTTCACGCGCTCGGCCAGGCGGATAAGCCGCTCGGCCTCGTCGAGGTCATTGCGGGCCAGCGCCAGATGCGCCTGCATCACATAGGCCGACTGCTCATTGGGATTGAGTTCGGCGGTACGGTCCAGCGCACTGCCGGCGGCCTCGAACTGGCGCAGGGCCAACAGCAGGCCGGCATGCTGCAGGTGCATTTCCGGGCTGTCCGGTGCCAGCGCCAGTCCCTGCTGCAGGCTGGCCAGGGCGTCGTCGAAGTGGCCGCGCTGCTGCAGCGCCAGCGCCAACAGGCGGTGCGCCTGCGGCTGCGACGGTTCGTTCTGGGTCCACTCCCGCGCCAGCTGCACGGCTTCATCGGCCGCGTTGCGGCGCAGGGCTTCAAGAATCTGGTCTTGCATGACGGTCCGGCTTGGGCTCAAACCCCGATTGTAAGGCACCCTGCCGGCCGGCCCTACCCGCGTCAGCGCAGGGCTTCGCAGCCCAGCCGTCCCGCCACCCAGCGCTCGGAGAAGCCGTCGCCGCGCCAGTTTTCGAGAAATCCGCAGTGGCCGCCCCACGGGGCAATGTCCAGTTGCGCGCTGGCCGGCAGGCACCAGCCATTGAAGGTGGCATAGGGAATGACCGGGTCGTCCTCGGCCATCAGAATGTCGGCGGGCACGCTCAGCGCGGCCAGGCGGTCACCGGCAATGGAGTAGCCGTCGAAGTAGGCCTGCAGCGAGCCGTAGCTGGTGTGATGCTCGACCAGCCAGGCCGTCAGCGCGCGGATGTCCAGCTTCAGCACACGGTCGTCCCAGTCGCTCAGCTCGGGGAACAGGTCGCGCTTGCGGCGCAGCGACCCGGCCCACTTGCGGCGGAAGTACCAGTCGTACATCGCCGGCCCGTTCTCGATGCTTTCCATGGTGATGGCCGGATCCAGCACCGGGCACACCGAGGCCACACGCCGCAGCGGCACGCCGGCGTCGGGCGCGCGCAGCGCCAGCCGCAGCACGAAGTTGCCACCCAGCGAGTAGCCGGCAGCCACCAGCGGCAGCTGCGGCCAGCGCCGGGCAATGTCGCCGGCGGCCTGCACCACTTCCTCGATACGGTTGGAGTGGAAGATCCCCGGGTTGAGATGATGGGTGTTGCCATGGTCCCGGAAGTTAAGCCGGATCACGTCGTAACCCGATTCCAGCATGCGCGCGGCGGTCATGCGCATGTAGCTGGATTCGGCACTGCCTTCCCAGCCGTGCAGCAGCAGCGCCATGCCGACGGGTTCACGGCCTTCGATGCGGCTGTGCCAGCCCTGCAGGCGGACACCTTCGCCGCCATCCAGAATGAGTTCTTCGGTCACCGCCCCGGTTGCGGCAAGCAGCACCAGGCCGCGCTGCATGCGCATGCGGCTGGAACTGAGCATCGACTGCAGGTGCGGATTGCGCAGCCAACGCGGCGGACGGTAGTCGGCAGCGGTCAACATGGGCGCGAGCCTGTTACGGGTAATGACGATGGCGCGGGAACGGGCGCCATCGCCTTACTCGGCCGTCATGGCCGCCACGATGCGCGCACGCGAAGTTTCGGCGATGCGGCGACGGCCTTCAAGATCGTGGGTTTCAATGGGGTCGAGAAAATGCACCTCGGCCCGCCGTGCCGGCTCACCGAGCAGGCGCAGGAAGTTGGCAAAGAAGCTTTCTTTCGGGCCGAACGCCACGATGGTCTGGGCGTCACCCTGCCAGCCGTAGCGCAGCGCCACCGGCTGCACCGGCACATGGGTTTCCACCGCCGCCTGGAAGATACGCGCATGGAACGGCCCCACTTCGGTGCCGCCACGGGTGCGGCCTTCCGGGAACACACCCACCGCCCTGCCTTCCTGCAGCCGCTCGACCATCACCTGCATCACCCCTCCCAGCGATTCGGTGCTGCCGCGTTGGTGGAAGATGGTCTGACCGCGCGCGGCAAGCCAGCCGACCACCGGCCAGCTGGCGATCTCGCGCTTGGCCACGAAACCCATCATGCGCTGGCTGTGCAGCACGCTGATATCGACCCAGCTGACGTGATTGGCGACGAACAGCACCGCACCCGGCAACGGCGTGCCAATGCGCTGCAGGCGGAAACCGAAGATCCACATCAGCCCGCCCTGCCAGGCGTTGACCACGGCGTGCCCCAGCGCGCGGTTACCCACGCGCATATTCGCCCACAACGGCAACATGCCGATCAGGGTCAGGGGCAGGAACAGCAGGACGTGAACCAGCAGCAAGGGAACGCGGTACAGGTAACGGCACACACGCGCCACGCCGCCACGCGGGGCCGAAGTGGGGGAAGTCATCCGGGCACGATACTCCAGCACAGCGGGGTCTGCCAGCTGTTCTCAGGCGGCCGGAACCACGGCCAGGGTCAGCCGCGAGGTGCAGACCAGCTTTCCGGCCTCGTCTTCGATACGGATGTCCCAGACATGGGTGCTGCGCCCCACATGCACGGCGCGGGCAGTGCCGGTGACGGTGCCGCTGCGCTGGGCGCGGATGTGATTGGCATTGATCTCCAACCCGACGCACACCTGTTTACCGGTGTCGACGCACAGGTTGCCGGCGCTGCTGCCGAGGGTTTCCGCCAGCACCACCGAGGCACCGCCGTGCAGCAGGCCATACGGCTGGCGGGTCCGTGCATCCACCGGCATGGTGGCGCTGACCCAGTCCTCACCGGCGGCGGTGAACACAATGCCCAGATGTTCAATCAGGGTGTTGCGGCTGAGCGCGTTGAGGGCATCAATCGACACCGGCTCGCGGAATACCTGGGGCATGCAGCGTCTCCGTACAGAAAGCAGGGTTATAGAATGGGTACCAGGCCGGCACCAAAGGCGGTCAGCATACGCACCAGCAGCCACTTCGGGCCGACATTCACTTCCGGGAAATCGCCCACGGCGGTGTAGCAGCTGTGGAAATCAGCGTGCTGCCGCGGCAGCGGCTCCGGGCACCCGGGGCCGGGCTGGAACTCGTAGTCAGTCGCGTAGCGCCACGGCCAGAAATCCAGCACAGGCAGTGCCTCGGAGGCCTTGCCCACGCTGTAGTTCAAGCCGGACAGCACCGGCGGCTTGGTGCGCGGGGCCACGGTCCAGGAATTGTCCGGCTCGATGTCGCGCAGGATGCTCTGGGCCAGCGCCTCGGCAAAGGCCGGGTCGTCGATGACCACCGCGCCTTCGGTGTTGTAGTTCTCGCTGCGCGGATCGAAGTTGTGGGTGCCGATCACCCCGACCCGGCGGTCCACCACCAGCGACTTGGCGTGCAGGCCCATGCGTGCGCCACTGCGGGTCACCGGCAGCGGCTTGTTGACCGCCTTGGTACCCAGAAACGACGGCCGCGTTTCAGCACGCAGCACGCGCCGCTCGACCACGCTGCCATCGGTACGGCGGCGCGCGGCGGGGCCTGGCGTGGGTTGCGGTTGCGGCCGGCTGGCGGTGTCGGTCGCCGGATCGGCATCGGCGGCGGGCGCGGGCCGATCGCTGTCACCACGGCTGCCACTGCTGCGCGCATTGCTGCCGGCGGCACTGCCGCCGAGCAGGCTGCTGCGGCGCTCGCCGCTGGGCGGCACACCCAGCGGGGCCGGCAGCAGGTTGCGGTAGTCCACCGGCGCATTCAACGGGAACGGCTTGTACTCGTAGATGTTGAAGCCCAGCTCGCGCAGGTTGCGGCGCTTGTACTTGTAGGACAGCGCATACACGATCGGGTTGTCGGTGGCGGCCAGGCTGTTGGTCGACACCACCACGCGCGGAGCCTGCTCGCGTGCGCGCAGTTCCTTGAACAGCTTGCGGGCCGGCTTGGACAGCACCAGATACGGCGTCTGCAGCAGCACTTCGCTCTGCGCACTGGCAATCAATGCGTCCAGTTGCGGTTCGGTGACGTGCTGGCTGTTGGCCGGCTGGCTGGCGCGCTCGCGCCGATGCTTGCGCGGCAGGTCGGCTACGTAGCTTACCGAAGCCACCGGTAACGCCGTATCGACGAAGGTGCGCCGCACGTAGTCGGGATCGCTGGCCTCGTCGCTGACCTGGGCCACGCGCTCGGGGTGGCGATAGTCCAACGGCGGCATGGCCGGCACGCCCTGCGTGAGCAGGGTGCGGCCGACGTCATTGAGGCGCTCGGCCGGCACGCTGCGCGGCGCATGCCAGAACGCATCGAAGTTGACCGCCATCGCCCGCACTTCCGGGCCGGCCACCACTACATCGCGGTCGCGGAAGTTGTATTCGCTGTCCCAGTCGTAATAGTCGTCCTGGTAGTTGCGGCCGCCAACCACGCCCAATGCGTCGTCAATCACCAGCAGCTTGTTGTGCATGCGCTGGTTGAAGCGGCGGAAGCAGCACAGCACGCTGCCGGCGTAATCGAAGTAATTGAGCTTGGCCTTGCCGAAGGTCGGGTTGTATACCCGCAGCTGGAAATTCTGGTGGCTGCTGGCCAGCGCACCGAGGATCTGCAGGTCGGAGATGGCGGACAGCTGGTCGATCAGCACCCGCACCTTGACCCCGCGCCGCGCCGCGGCCTGCAGTTCCTCCAGCACCAGGCGGGCGCTGTCGTCCTTGTCGAAGATGTAGGTCTGCAGGTCGATGCTGCGGGTGGCGCTGCGGATCAGGTTGATGCGTGCCACCAGCGAGGTTTCGCCCTCGTCGAGGATGGTGGCGTAGTGGCGCGGGATTTCCGGAGTGGACTCAGTGAACGCCTGGCCGCCCAGCGCGCGCAGCGGCGAATCCTGCGCGCAGCGGTCGGGCCGGGTGCAGTCCACCTGCTGCGAGCGGGCCTGGGCGGCGATACCAGCGGCGCGGTCGCGCTCGGCGCTGGACAGGGACGCACATCCACTGCCCAGCAACACGGTTGCCAGCGCCAGCAGCCGCAGCAGCAGATTCACGGTTTGGCCGCCTCGGTGAGGCGGGCACGCAATACGAAGGTCACTCGATCACTCAGGGCAAGTTGCCAGCTGTCCATTCCATACCGGCCACGCTGCACGGTACCGCGGCTGACCACATCGCAATCATACCCGGCCCGGGGGCAGGCCGCCGGCTCCACCTTCAGGACCTCGGGGTGCGAGACCCCGCGCAGGATCAGCCGGCCCTCGATGCCACCGCCCTTGTTGACCAGCTCGGGCCAGTAAGGCAGCGAATCGAACTCCACCACCGGGTAGCGGTCGGCGTCGAAGAACTCCTCTCCGCGCATCCAGCCGGTGTAGCGGGCCTTGCCAGGAATCTCCACGTAGCGGCTGAACATCCGCAGGTGGACCTGGTGGCGGCCGTCCGGCAGGACATCCACCCGGCCTTCAAAGCGCGGGAACACCCCTTCGATGCGCTGGCCCAGTCGGGTGCGGATCTCGAAGCCGAAGTGCGAACGGGCCGTGTCCACCGCCAGCACCTGTTGCGGGGGCTGGGCGGCGGCGGCGATGGGATTTGGCGGCGAGGCGGGAACGGGCGGATCGGCAAACGTGGTACCTGCCGCCAACCCAAGCAGACAGCCCAATCCGATCTGTACTGCTTTCACGGCTTACGGCCACCAGAAGGCAGTCAGCTTCGCCACGCCGGGCTCGATGGCGGCCTCTCGGCCGAACTGCAGCACGGCAATCCCGGCCGGCGGCATGCCACGGTACTCGCTGGTGCTGCCTTCGGTCATGAATGCCACCAGCTGCTCCAGACCCGGGTTGTGGCCCACCACCAGCAGGCGTTCAATGTCGCGGCGCTCGTCCACGAGCTCGGTCAGCTTGCCAGGGGTTGCGTCGTAGATGCCGTCTTCCAGTCGATGTTCGACCACGCCGGTTGCCGCCAGCACCGCTTCAAGCGTCTCGCGGGTGCGCCGCGCCGGCGAGCAGAGCACGCAGTCCGGGCGCAGATTGTTGTCTTTCAGCCACTTGCCGGCGGCCTCGGCCTCGGCCAGTCCTGTGGCCGACAACGGGCGGTCCAGATCGGCCTGGCCGGTACTGGCCGGTTCTGCATGGGCGTGGCGCAGCAATATCAGTTCTCGCATAGGGATTCCTTGTGGATCAGTCCTGCTTCAGCCACTGCAGCAGTGGCTCCCAGTCACTCTGGTGCTCGCGCACCTGCGCGGAGCGGTAATCGAATACGCTGCGGCCCAGCCCGGTCATGACCACGTAGCCCTGGGTGTCGCGCAGCTGCGCCACCACCGGGTAGGGCCAGTCGGCAAGCATGTTCAGGGCCTGCTGCGAGGTCTGGGTCCACGGCTTGGTGCGGTTGAGCACCAGCCCCACCGGCAGTTTGCGCTTGTGGACACGGGGCACTTTGGCCAGGCTGTTGAGGAAGCCGACGATGGCTTCGATGTCCAGGGCCGACGGCAGCACCGGCACCACCACGGCGTCGGCCACGTCGAGAAAGGCCTCCAGCTCACCGGCCTGTGCGCCAGCCGGAGCGTCGATGATCAGCACTTCGGTGTCATCCGGCACCTTCTTCAGGCCCTTCTTGCCGGTGGCCTCGATCGGCAGCACGGCGCTTTCCAGCCCGGCGCGGCGCTCAGCCCACCGGGTACTCGACCCTTGCGGGTCGGCGTCGGCCAGAACGGTCCGTTTGCCGGCCAGGGCGGCGGAAGCCGCCAGGTGGGTGGCGACGGTGGTTTTGCCCACGCCACCCTTGGAACCGGCGACCAGGATCGTCTTCATGCACGCCTCGCTTCCGATGGGGAACCTGGCTTGAGCGTACACCGGTGCCCGTGACGGAGATAGTCGCGCGGCTGAACCTCGTCCCGCCTGCGGCGCTTTGCTATCGTGCGTGATCCAAAGGAATGCAGGCCCCATGAGCGAGCTACAGGATCTGAGCGCACTGATCCGCGCCAATACGCCGTTGATTGTCATCGAGACCCAGGACGAGGGCCGGGTGGTGGAACTGTTCCGCCAGACCCTGATGCACGTATGGCGGGCCCTGCACCGCTGGTCGATCACCGAGGGCCTGCGCCGGATCGACATGGACAAGGAAGACGACGCCATTGGCCCGCCCGACGCCAGTTCCGCGCTGCAGATGATCCGCCAGGCGGAGCAGCGCGGCATCTACCTGCTGCTCGATTTCCACCCCTACCTGGGCTATGCCAGCCACCAGCGCGCGCTGCGTGACCTGGTCCAGCGCCGCCACTGCGAAGCGCACGTACTGGTGCTGGTGGGGGCCAAGGTCGAGCTGCCGGCCGAGCTGGAAGCGCTGGCTACCCGCTTCAACCCGCGCCTGCCGGACCTCAACGCGCTGCTGAAGATGCTGCGCGAGGAGGCAGCCACCTATGCCCGCGAGAACGGCGGCAAGCGGGTGGAAGTGGACAATGAAGCGGTGCAGCTGATCCTGCGTAACCTGCGCGGCCTGAGCATGGTCGACGCACGCCGCATTGCCCGCCAGCTGATCTTCGCCGATGGGGCGCTCAGCCAGGACGACCTGCCGCAGCTGGCCCGGCTGAAGTTTGAACTGCTCAACCGCGCCGGGCATCTGCACTACGAATACGACACCACCCGCTTTGCCGACGTGGCCGGGGCCAACCGGCTCAAACGCTGGGTCAACCAGCGCCGGTCGATCTTCCTGGGCGGTTCGGCCGGTACCGCCGGTCTGGACCCGCCCAAGGGCATGCTGCTGCTGGGCGTGCAGGGCTGCGGCAAGTCGATGCTGGCCAAGGCCACCGCCGCCGGCTTCGGGGTTCCGCTGTTGCGCCTGGACTTCGGCAGCCTGTACGACAAGTTCCATGGCGAGACAGAAAAGAACCTGCGCCAGGCGCTGACCTCGGCCGAGCAGCTGGCACCGTGCGTGCTGTGGATCGACGAGATCGAGAAAGGCCTGGCCAGCGGCGGCGAAGACGGTGGCGTTTCGCGCCGCGTGCTGGGGTATCTGCTGACCTGGCTGGCCGAGCGCAAGGAGCCGGTGTTCATCGTGGCCACCGCCAACCAGGTGCATGAGCTTCCCGCCGAACTGCTGCGCAAGGGCCGCTTCGACGAGATCTTCTTTGTTGACCTGCCCGATGCCAACACCCGCGTGGACCTGCTGCGCCTGCACCTGGGCCGCCGCCAGCTCAATGCCGACGACTTCGCGCTGCCGGCGCTGGCGGCCGCCAGTGACGGGTTCTCCGGTGCGGAGATCGAACAGGCGGTGGTGTCAGGGCTCTATGCGGCGCATGCCGAAGAACGCGTGCTCGACACCGACCTGCTGATGCAGGAAATCCGCAACAGCCGGCCGTTGTCGGTGCTGATGGCCGAACAGGTGAGCGCCCTGCGCGAATGGGCGCGCGGGCGCACGGTCAGCGCCGACGGCTGACGCGATTACGGCCAGGCCGGCGGATTGGTCGCCCAGGCCTGCTGCACTTCGACCAGCGTGGCGCGCTCGGCGTCACGCCAGCCCGGCAGCTGCTGCGCATAGCCGGCCGTGCTGCTCCACTGCTGCGGCTCGGTGCGCACAGCGGCGGCATACCACTTCACGGCTTCGTCCTTGCGACCCTGCGACCACAGCACCAGTGCCAGCGTCGTCGGTACCCACGAGGGATTGCCGCGCATGCTGGACTGGGCCTCATGCCACGCGGTGAGCGCACCGTCGAAGTTGCCGCTGCGGTACAGATCCCAGCCATGGTTCCAGCGCACCATGCGGCCCGGAGCCGAAGTCGCCGCAGCTTCCTTCTCAGCCTCGGCGTACAGCTGCTCGCCCAGTTCCGGACGGCCCTGGGCATAGGCCACGCTGGCCAGCTGCACAGTCGCGTCCAGGGCCTTGCGGCCGCGCTCGCGCTGCTTCATCAATTGATCGACGAGATCACCGGCATCGGCCGGCACCACGACCGGTGCGGTCGCGGCAACATCGTCATCGAAGTAGAACTCCTGCAGTGTCGGCAACGATTGCGCTGCCACCCCGAACACTGCCATCCCCGCCGCCAGCACCATGCTGGACAGCACATTTCTTGCCACTGCCATACAAATTCCCCCAGGTTGTCACACAACCTCCCTCCCCGATCCTAACCGCAGAACGCGCCCGGATGCGACCCCTGGGGGTCATGAAAAGTGTGGAAATTGCGTCACTGTTACAATCCGCACCTTTCCGGTCGCCTCTGCGCGGCCGTGCCAGCCGTCATTCCGGGCCAGCCATGACCAGTACCGCCGAACTCACCTCGCCCTCGTCCGCCAACCAGCCCGGCGCGCTGGATGACAGCTACACGCTGGACCACAAGTACACGCGTACCGATGGCCGCATCTACCTGAGCGGGGTGCAGGCACTGGTCCGCCTGCCGCTGATGCAGCAGCTGCGCGACCAGGCCGCCGGCCTGGACACCGCCGGCTTCATCAGTGGCTATCGCGGCAGCCCGCTGGGCGGCTTCGACCTGGAGCTGTGGCGCGCGCGCAAACACCTGGAAGCGGCCAAGGTGAAGTTCACCCCCGGGCTGAATGAGGACCTCGGGGCCACCATGGTCTGGGGCACGCAGCAGACCAACCTGTTCCCGGGGGCCAAGGTCCAGGGCGTCTACGGCATGTGGTACGGCAAGGGCCCGGGCGTGGACCGCTGCGGCGACGTATTCAAGCACGCCAACGCGGCCGGCACCTCGGTGCACGGCGGCGTGCTGGCATTGGCCGCCGACGACCATGCCTGCCGCAGCTCGACCCTGCCGCACGGCAGCGAGGATGAGTTCGTCAGCGCGATGATGCCGGTGCTGAACCCGGCCGGGGTGCAGGACATCCTCGACATGGGCCTGCTTGGCTGGGCGATGAGCCGCTATACCGGGCGCTGGATCGGCTTCAAGACCATTGCCGAAACGGTGGAATCGTCGGCGTCGGTGCAGGTCGACCCGTTCGCACGCCGCATCGTGCTGCCGGAAGACTTCGAGATGCCGGCCGGTGGCCTCAACATCCGCTGGCCGGACCCGCCGCTGGACCAGGAGATGCGCCTGCACCGTTATGCGGTGAAGGCCGCACAGGCGTTTGCCCGCGCCAACCAGATCGACCGCATCGTGATGGACTCGCCGCGCGCGCGGCTCGGCATTGTCACCACCGGCAAGAGCTATCTGGACGTGCTGCAGGCGCTGGAGTACCTGGGGCTGGACGAGCGCGCCTGCGCCGACATCGGCATCCGCGTGTACAAGGTCGGCATGACCTGGCCGCTGGAGCCGGTGGGCATCGCACGTTTCGCCGAAGGTCTGGAAGACATCGTGGTGGTGGAGGAAAAGCGTGCCTTCATCGAACGCCAGATGAAGGAGCAGTTCTACAACTGGCCCGCCAGCGCCGGTCCGCGTCCGTCCATCGTCGGCAAGTACGACGAACTGGGCCAGTGGATCCTGCCGTCGACCAACGAGCTGACCCCGGCCACGATTGCCGGCGTGATCGGCCGGCGTATCCAGAAGTTCTTCAGCAACGAATCCATCGAACAGCGCCTTCGCTGGATGGATGCCAAGGAAGCCGAGCTTGCGCTGCCGCGCGCCAGCTTCCCACGCGTGCCGCACTACTGCTCCGGTTGCCCGCACAACACTTCCACCCGCGTGCCGGAAGGCTCGCGCGCGCTGGGCGGCATTGGTTGCCATTACATGGTGACCTGGATGGACCGCAGCACCGACACCTTCACCCACATGGGTGGCGAAGGTGTCACCTGGGCCGGGCAGGCGGCGTTCACCGACACCGAACACGTGTTCCAGAACCTGGGCGATGGCACCTATTTCCACAGCGGCTCGCTGGCGATCCGCCAGGCGATCGCCGCCGGGGTCAACATCACCTACAAGATCCTCTACAACGATGCGGTGGCGATGACCGGCGGACAGCCGGTGGACGGTACCCTGACCGTGCCGCAGATCGCCCACCAGATGCGCGCCGAAGGCGTGCAGACCATCATGCTGGTCAGCGACGAGATCGGTAAATGGAACAAGCGCGAGCTGTTCCCCGAGGGCGTGGAGTTCTTTGATCGCGCCGAGCTGGACGCCGTGCAGAAGCAGCTGCGCGAGGTCAAGGGCACCAGCATCCTGATCTACGAACAGACCTGCGCCACCGAGAAGCGCCGCCGTCGCAAGCGCGGCAAGCTGGTCGACCCGCCCAAGCGCGTAGTGGTCAATTCGCTGGTCTGCGAGGGCTGCGGCGACTGCGGCAAGAAGAGCTTCTGCGTGTCGGTGCTGCCGAAGGAAACCGAATTCGGGCGCAAGCGCGACATCGACCAGTCCAACTGCAACAAGGACTATTCCTGCACCACCGGTTTCTGCCCCAGCTTCGTCAGCGTGCACGGCGGCACCCCGCGCAAGGGCGCGCGCCGCGACGGCAGCGCGCTGCTGGACAACCTGCCGGCCCCGGTGTTCCGCAGCAGCCTTGAGCAGCCGTGGAACATCCTGATCACCGGCGTCGGCGGCACCGGCGTGGTGACCATCGGCGCGCTGCTGGGCATGGCCGGGCATCTGGAAGGCAAGGGTGCGACCGTACTGGATCAGACCGGGTTGGCGCAGAAAGGCGGCGCGGTGACCACGCATATCCGCATTGCGCGCAGGCCGTCGGACATCCATGCGGTGCGCATTGCCGCCGGCGAAGCCGACCTGGTGGTGGGCTGCGACATGGTGGTGGTGAACGACTACTGGGCGCTGTCGAAAGTGCGCGCCGAGCGTTCGCAGGTGGTGCTCAATACCTATGAAGCGATGCCGGGCACCTTCACCACCCGCCCGGACATGCAGTTCCCGGCCGCCGACATCATTGCCGGCATCCGGGTGGCACTGGGCGGCCGTGATCCGCTGCTGCTGGACGCCACCCAGCTGGCAACCGCACTGCTGGGCGACGCCATTGCGTCCAACCTGTTCATCCTGGGCTACGCCTGGCAGCAGGGCCTGGTGCCGATCTCATTCGAAGCGCTGATGCGCGCGATCGAGCTCAATGGCGCGGCGGTGGCGATGAACCAGCAGGCGTTCGCCTGGGGCCGGCTGGCCGCCGTGGACCCGCAGGCGGTGCAGCAGGCCGCCGGTCTGGTGCGCAACGGCCATACCGACGCCGAGCGCACCCCGGGCCCGCTGCACGACCTGCCGCCGGGAGAGTGGGAAGGCAACGAATGGGGTGCCAATGCGGCTCCTCGCAACACCGGCGATGAGCGCGAACTGCGCGGACTGCCCGGCCGCGCCGGCCAGGGCGATGTGGCCTTCCTGCCGCTGGACGACGAGCGCCTGTCGCGTTCGCTGGACGAGCTGATCGAGCGCCGCGTGCGCTTCCTCACCGACTACCAGGACGCCGCCTACGCCGCGCGTTACCGCGCGCTGGTGGACAAGGTGCGGGTGGCCGAGTGGGACAAGGCCGGCAGCACCGCGCTGACCGAAACCGTGGCGCGCTACTACTTCAAGCTGATGGCGTACAAGGACGAGTACGAAGTGGCCCGCCTGTACACCAGCGGCGAGTTCCAGCGCCGCCTGCAGCAGCAGTTCGAGGGCGATTTCGAGGTCCGCTTCCACCTGGCACCGCCGCTGTTCGCGAAAAAGGACGAACAGGGCCGGCTGATCAAGCAGGAATACGGGCCGTGGATGATGAAGGCGTTCGGCCTGCTGGCGAAGCTGAAGTTCCTGCGCGGTGGCACCTTCGACGTGTTCGGCCGGACCGAGGAGCGGCGTGGCGAGCGCCAGCTGATTGCCGACTACGAAAGGACCGTGGACGAGCTGCTGGCCGGGCTGGACGATGACCGGGTAGCGCTGGCGGTGGAGATTGCCAGCATTCCCGAGCACATCCGCGGCTACGGGCACGTCAAGGAAGCACACCTGCACAGTGCCAAGGCGCGGGAAGCCGCCCTGCTGGCGCAGTGGCGGAACCCGAAGGCGCTGCATATCGTGCAGGTGGCTTGAGTCCGGTTGGGTCACCGATGACGCGCATGGCGCGCCACTACGGGTTGTCCGGCGGTGTAGGGACACGCCATGCGTGTCCGCGCCCTGCCGACCGCGTTCAGCGCCGCCACACCCGCAGGCGGTTGTTGGCCGGCATTGCCACATCGTCAATGAGCACCAGCCCCTGCGCGGCGGCCAGCGTATCCACGGCCTCGACATCGCGGATGCCTGAGGCCGGATCGAGGTCCTTCAACCACGCATCGAAGGTCCGGTTGCTGTCACTGGTGTATTCCCCGCCGTAATTGAACGGCCCGTACACGCATAGCAATGCCCCTGGGGCCATCACCGCCGGCAGCCCGGCGAACAAGGCCTGCACGTGCACCCAGCTCATGATGTGCAAAGTGTTGGCGCTGTAGACCGCATCGAACCTGCCTGCGTCGGTCGGCCACGGGGCCAGCCCCGGCCGGGGCTCCAGCACGGCCTGCAGCGGCCACGGCGGCGGCACGTTCGGCAGCGCGGCCTCGGCCAGGCGCTCGGCAATGCCGGGCAGATAGTCCGGATGGTCGCTGGCCTGCCAGAACAGATGCGGCAGCTGCTGGGCAAAGTACGCGGCGTGCTGGCCGGTACCGCTGCCGATCTCCAGCACCCGCTGGCGATCCTGCAGGTGGGTGCGCAGCACCGCCAGGATCGGGTCGCGGTTGCGCTCGCAGGCCTCGGACCATCGCTGTTGGGTCATGTCAGTTGCAGATTGTCGTCACAGCGCACATCCAACCATGACCGGAGTCACTTGTGCCACTCCCGGCGCTCCCCCGAAAGTCGAGGACTTGTCCAAGGTAGACGGCTTTGGCCCGAAACCGCTGCTGGGGAACCGCCTGCTGTGCAACGTCGTGAGTTTCTGACCCTCTCTGGGATGGGCCTGGCTGGCCTGATGCTGCCGCACGCGCGGCTGATCGCTGCCGAGCAGCTGCTGGAGCCGGGCGACGTGGGCCGCAGGAAGGTGCTGGCCGAGGCTGCGCTGGCTGCCGCCAAGCGCGCCGGGGCCAGCTACTGCGACGTGCGCATCGGCCGTTACCTCAACCAGGCGGTGATCACCCGCGAGGCGCAGGTACAGAACGTCACCAACAGCGAGTCCTCGGGCATCGGCATCCGGGTGATCGTCAATGGAGCCTGGGGCTTCGCCGCCACCCGCGAGCAGACCCCGGCGGCCGTGCTGGCCGCGGTGAACCAGGCCGCCGCCATTGCCCGCGCCAACGCCACCCTGCAGACCAGGCCGGTGCAGCTGGCCCCGGTCAAGGGTGTGGGCGAGGTCAGCTGGAAGACCCCGATCCGCAAGAATGCCATGGCCGTGCCGGTGCAGGAGAAGGTGGACCTGCTGCTCAGCCTGAACGCCGCGGCGCTCAACGCCGGCGCGAACTTCATCAACTCCACCCTGTTCCTGGTCAATGAGCAGAAGTACTTCGCCTCCAGCGACGGCTCCTTCATCGACCAGGATGTGCACCGCATCTGGCTGCCGTTCACCGCCACCGCCATCGACAAGGCCAGCGGCAGGTTCCGCACCCGGGCCGGGCTGTCCTCGCCGATGGGCATGGGCTATGAATTCCTGGACGGTGACGCCACCGGCAAGATCGCCCTGCCCGGCGGCATCACCGCCTATCGCGACTCCTACGATCCGGTCGAGGATGCCATCGCCGCCGCGCGCCACGCGCGCGAGAAGCTCAAGGCCCCGTCGGTGAAGCCGGGCAGGTACGACCTGGTGCTGGACCCGTCGAACCTGTTCCTGACCATTCACGAGAATGTCGGCCACCCGCTGGAACTGGACCGCGTGCTGGGCTACGAGGCCAACTACGCCGGCACCAGCTTCGCCACCCTGGACAAGCGCGACGCCGGCTACCGCTGGGGCAGCGAACGGGTCAACTTCTTCGCCGACAAGACCGCACCGGGCAGCCTGGGCGCGGTCGGCTACGACGACGAAGGGGTCAAGACCAAGCGCTGGGACCTGGTCAAGGACGGCATCCTGGTCAACTACCAGGCCACCCGCGATGAAGTGCACCTGCTGGGCGAGAACGAGTCGCACGGCTGCAGCTACGCCGACTCGTGGTCCAGCGTGCAGTTCCAGCGCATGGCCAATGTCTCCCTCGCCCCGGGCAAGACCCCGCTGAGCGTGGCCGACATGATCAAGGACGTGGAGAACGGCATCTACATCCATGGCCGCGGCTCCTACTCCATCGACCAGCAGCGCTTCAACGCACAGTTCGGTGGCCAGTTGTACTTCCAGATCAGGAACGGCCAGATCGCCGGCATGGTCGAGGACGCGGCCTACCAGATCCGCACGCCGGAGTTCTGGAACGCCTGCAGTGCGATCTGCGACGAGCGCGACTTCCGCTTCGGCGGCTCTTTCTTCGACGGCAAGGGACAGCCCGGGCAGGTTTCGGCGGTCTCGCACGGTTCGTCGACCACACGATTTGATGGCATCAACATCATCAACACCGCGCGAAGCCTGGGCTGAGTGCGATCACACGGAGAACTGCCTTGCAAAGACGTGACTTTCTTGCCCTGACAGGGCTTACCGCAGGCGGCCTGATCGTGCCGTCGTTCTTCGGCAAGGTGATCGCCGCCGAGCAGCTGCAGAGCACGCTCGACCCGGCGCTGAAGAAGCGCCTGGCCGACGCCGCCCTGGCTGCTGCCCGCCAGGGCGGAGCCACCTACTGCGACGTGCGCATCGGCCGCTACCTGCGCCAGTTCGTGATCACCCGCGAAGACAAGGTGCAGAACGTGGTCAACACCGAATCCACCGGTGTCGGCATCCGCGTGATCGTCAACGGTGCCTGGGGCTTTGCCGCCACCAACCAGCTGGGCCCGGGCGATGTGGCCAAGGCCGCGCAGCAGGCGGTGGCCATCGCCAAGGCCAATGCCGGCGTGCAGACGGCCCCGGTGCAGCTGGCCGCCACCCCGGGCGTGGGCGAGGTGAGCTGGAAGACGCCAATCCGCAAGAACGCGATGGAAGTGCCGATCAAGGACAAGGTCGAACTGCTGCTGGACGTCAACGCCGCCGCGATCGGGGCCGGGGCCAGCTTCGTCAACTCGATGCTGTTCCTGGTCAACGAGCAGAAGTATTTCGCGTCCACGGATGGTTCCTACATCGACCAGGACGTGCACCGCATCTGGGCCCCGATGACGGTGACCGCCATCGACAAGGCCAGCGGCAAGTTCCGTACCCGTGACGGCCTGTCCGCGCCGATGGGCATGGGCTATGAATATCTGGATGGCGCAGCCGCCGGAAAGGTGCTGACCCCGAATGGCGTGGTGAACTACGGTTCGTCCTACGACATGAAGGAAGACGCCATCGCTGCCGCCAAACAGGCGCAGGAGAAGCTGAAGGCACCGTCGGTGAAGCCGGGCAAGTACGACCTGGTGCTCGACCCGTCACACACCTGGCTGACCATCCACGAGTCGGTGGGCCACCCGCTGGAACTGGACCGCGTGCTGGGCTACGAGGCCAACTATGCCGGCACCAGCTTCGCCACCCTGGACAAACGCGAGCAGCACTTCCAGTACGGCAGTGACCTGGTCAACATCTTCGCCGACAAGACCCAGCCGGGCAGCCTCGGCGCGGTCGCCTACGACGACGAAGGTGTCAAGACCAAGCGCTGGGACCTGATCAGCAACGGCAAGCTGGTGGACTACCAGACCATCCGCGACCAGGCCCACATTCTGGGCAAGACCGAATCGGACGGCTGCTGCTATGCCGACTCGTGGTCGAGCGTGCAGTTCCAGCGCATGGCCAATGTGTCGATGGCCCCCGGCAAGACCCCGCTAAGCGTGGCCGACATGATCAAGGACGTCGAGAACGGCATCTACATCATCGGCGACGGCTCGTTCTCGATCGACCAGCAGCGTTACAACGCCCAGTTCGGCGGCCAGCTGTTCTATGAGATCAAGAACGGCCAGATCACCCGCATGATCGAGGACGTGGCCTACCAGATCCGCACGCCGGAATTCTGGAACGCCTGCGTGGCGGTGGCCGATGAGCGCGACTACCGCCTGGGCGGTTCGTTCTTCGACGGCAAGGGCCAGCCGGGCCAGGTCTCGGCGGTCTCGCACGGTTCGTCCACTGCCCGCTTCAACGGCATCAACGTCATCAACACCGCCCGCAGCCTCGGCTGACCGGTCAGGAGCCCCTATACATGAGTATCTTCACCGAAGCCCAGGCCAAGGCCATCCTCGACAAGGTCATCAAGCTGTCCAAGGCCGACGAGTGCACCGCCGCGCTGACCGGCAACCTGAAGGGCAACATCCGCTTCGCGCTCAACAACGTCTCCACCAGCGGCATCGTGGATGACACCGAACTGGCCGTCACCGTGGCCTTCGGCAAGCGCGTGGGCACCGCCTCGATCAACGAGTTCGACGACGCCGCACTGGAACGCGTGGTCCGTCGCGCCGAAGACCTGGCCCGCCTGGCCCCGGAGAACCCGGAGTTCATGCCGGCCATCGGCAAGCAGACCTACAAGGCCAGCCCCACCTTCAGCGAGTCCACCGCCGCCATCGATCCGGCGTTCCGCGCCAAAGTCGCCGCCGACTCGATCGCACCGTGCCGTGGCAATGGCCTGATTGCCGCCGGCTTCCTGGAGGACAGCCAGGGCTTCTACGCCACCGCCAACAGCAACGGCAACTTCGCCTACCAGCGCGCCACCGCCTTCGACTACACCTGCACGGTGCGTACCGAAGACGGCCGCGGCTCGGGCTGGGTCGGCCGCAACCTGAAGGACGCGGCCGACTTCAAGGCCGACCAGGACGTGCGCATCGCCATGCGCAAGGCCACCGAATCGGCCGAAGCCAAGGCGCTGGAACCGGGCAAGTACACGGTGATCCTGGAGCCGGCTGCGGCGGCGGGTCTGATCAGCTTCATGATGAACTTCTTCAGCGCGCGCTCGGCCGACGAAGGCCGCAGCTTCCTGTCGAAGAAGGGCGGCGGCAACAAGCTGGGCGAGCAGGTCTACGACCCGCGCGTGAACATGTACGCCGACCCGTGGCACCCGGATGCGCCGGTGCTGCCGTGGGACAACGAAGGCCTGCCACGCGAGCGCCTGGCGATCATCGAAAACGGCAAGGTCGCCAACCTGGACTACTCGCGTTTCTGGGCGCAGAAGCAGGGCAAGACCGCCAAAGCAAGCCCGGGCAACCTGCTGATGAGCGGTGGCGACAAGAGCACGGCTGAACTGGTGCGTGGGACCCAGAAAGGCATCCTGGTCACCCGCACCTGGTACATCCGCATGGTCGATCCGCAGACCGTGCTGCTGACCGGCCTGACCCGCGACGGCACCTTCTACATCGAGAACGGCCAGATCAAGCACCCGGTGAAAAACTTCCGCTTCAACGAATCGCCGGTGATCATGCTCAACAACATTGAAGAGCTGGGCAAGCCGGTGCGCGTGGCCGGTGACGAGTCCAGCTTCGTGATGATGATTCCGCCGATGAAGCTGCGCGACTTCACCTTCACCTCGCTGTCCGACGCGGTCTGATGACCGCACCGGCATGAACCGGGCGCAATTCCTGCGTCTGATGCTGGGTGGTGCCGCGCTGGCGGCACTGCCCTCGTTCGCCCGCGCCCAGGCCGGGCGCTACGACTTCTGGTTCACCCGCCTGAAGTACGACTCCGGCGACTGGGACGTGGACGCGCGGATGCCATCCAATGTGATCACCTCGCTGATCGACTACACCACATTGCGGGTGGACCCGACCGAACATGTCATCGCGCTGTCGGACCCGCGCATGCTGGAAGCGCCGTTCTGCTATCTGGCCGGGCACAAGCTGGTGGAGTTCAACGCGGCCGAGCGGCAGAACTTCGTGCGCTATGTGCGCAATGGCGGGTTTGTGTTCGTGGATGACTGCAACCACGACATCGATGGCTTGTTCGCCAAATCATTCGAAGCGCAGATGGCGAAGCTGTTCGGGCCCGCGGCGTTGAAGAAGCTGCCCAACAGCCATGCGTTGTATCGGAGTTTCTTCCGGTTTCCAGAGGGGCCGCCTGCCACCGGGTTTGAGCTCAATGGCTGGGGTGATGACCTGGTGCACGACTATCTGAGGGGCATCGAGGTGGATGGGCGGCTGGGTGTGTTGTACAGCAACAAGGACTACGGCTGCGAGTGGGACTATGACTGGCGTAACAAGCGGTTTTTGGCTGAGGACAATACGCGGTTTGCCGTGAATATCGTCATGTATGCCTTGAACAGCTGACTTCGCTTTGTTTCTTCAGCCACGCAGGGCGTGGCTCTACCTCACCGCCCCGAATGTTTCAGCAGATCCACAATCCCACCAGAGCGCTGTTCATGACGACCGACAACCTGATTGATGATCTCCTGCCCAAGCTGCAGCCGTTGCGCGAGGCGCTGGGCCAGGCCGTGGTGGGCCAGCACGCGGTGGTGGAACAGCTGCTGATCGGCCTGCTGGCCGGTGGCCACGTGCTGCTGGAAGGCGCGCCGGGACTCGGCAAAACCCTGCTGGTGCGCTCGCTGGGCCAGGCGCTGGAACTGCAGTTCCGGCGCGTGCAGTTCACCCCGGACCTGATGCCCAGCGACATTCTCGGCACAGAACTGCTGGAAGAAGACCACGGCACCGGACACCGGCATTTCCGCTTCCAGCAGGGACCCATCTTCACCAACCTGCTGCTGGCCGACGAACTCAACCGCACGCCGCCCAAAACCCAGGCGGCGCTGCTGGAAGCCATGCAGGAGCGCACGGTCAGCTACGCCGGCACCACCTATGCCCTGCCCGCGCCGTTCTTCGTGCTGGCCACGCAGAATCCGATCGAGCAGGCCGGCACCTACCCACTGCCCGAAGCGCAGCTGGACCGCTTCCTGCTGCACGTGCGGGTGGACTACCCCACCGAACAGGAAGAGCACGACATTCTGGTGCAGACCACCGGCAGCGCCAGCGCCAAAGTGCCCAAGGTGCTGGAGGCAGACGACGTACTGGCCCTGCAGGCGGCGGTGCGCCAGGTGCATGTGAGCGAGGACGTGCTGGCCTGGATCACCCGCCTGGTGCGCGCCAGCCGTCCGGGCGAAGCCGCGCCGCAGGCGGTGAACCACTGGATCAAGTGGGGGGCCGGCCCGCGCGCAGGACAATCGCTGGTACTGGCGGCGAAAGCCCGCGCGCTGCTGCAGGGGCGGCTCGCCGCCACCCGCGACGACGTGCAGGCGCTGATCGCGCCGGTGATGCGTCACCGCGTGCTGCTTTCGTTCGCGGCTGAAGCCGAACAGAAAAGCGCCGACGATGTGATCGCCGCGCTGCTGCAGGCCGTGCCGTTCCCCGCCTGAGAACGTGGTGAGCACGCACGCCCCGATCGCGATTCCGGCCGACGTCCGCAGCCGCCTGAAGGCGCTGCGGCTGCTGCCGCGGCGTGCCAGCGGCGCGCAGGGCATCGGCCAACACGCCAGTCGCAGCCGCGGCGCGGGTCTGGAGTTCGCGCAGTACCGTGCTTACGAGCCCGGTGACGAGCTGCGCCAGATCGACTGGAAACTGTACGCACGCTCGGACCGTTTCTTCGTGCGCGAATCCGAGCGTGAGAGTCCGGTCACCGTGTGGCTGCTGGTCGATGCCACGGCGTCGGCGGGCCAGCGCGACCGCGCGCATCCCGAGCGCACGCGCCTGGACCACATCAACGCCACCGCCGCATGCATGGTGGAACTGGCCCTGCAGCAGGGTGACCGCTTCGGGCTGATCGCGATCAACGGCGACGGCGTGCAGGTGGTGGCCGCCGACAGCGGTGCGCGCCAGCGCGACCGCATCCATCTGCTGCTGCATCGCCTGCGTGCGCAGGGCCGCTGGCCGGCCGCGGAGGCCCTGCGTCCGATCTGGGAACGCGTCCAGGCCAACGACCTGCTGGTTGCCCTGGGGGACGGCTTCGACGAAACCGGCACGGTGTTGCTGGAGCGCCTGGCCGCCGCCCGCCGTGACGTGATGCAGGTGCAGATCCTGACCGCCGACGAGCGCGACTTCCCGTTCAACGACGGGCATCGCTTCCGCGACCCGGAAACCGGCGAGGAACTGCTGGGCGACGGCCGCGCGATCCGGGCCGACTACCTGGCCCGCTTCACCCAGGCACAGGCCGTGCTGCAGGCGCGCCTGCAGCGCGGCGGCATCGCCCATGTGGTGACCCATACGGACCAGCCGCTGGACGCGCCGCTGCGCCAGCTGGCCGGGAGCGCGCGATGAGCCTGTCGCTCTTGTTCCCGCTGGGGTTGCTGGCTCTGACAGCGCTGGTGGTGCCACTGCTGATTCACCTCGCCCGTCGACATCACTACGCGCCGCTCGACTTTGCAGCGCTGCGCTGGCTGCGGGCCAAGGCGCAGCCGCGGCAACGTATCCGCTTCGATGAGTGGCCGCTGCTGCTGGTACGCCTGCTGTTGCTGACAGCGTTGGCGCTGCTGCTCGCACATCCGCTGCTGCATGGCGCGACCGCACCTGGCGCCCCGTGGGTCGTGGTTGCCCCGGGTCTGACCCCACCGCCGGTGGATGACGGCAGCGAGGGCCGCTGGCTTGCGCCAGGGTTCCCGCCGCTCGAACAGCCGGCTCCCACCGGACCGCAGCCATTGGCCAGCCTGCTGCGCGAGCTGGACCAGACCATGCCGGCCGGCGCGGCACTGACGGTGTATGTGCCTGACCCGATGCCGGGACTGGACGGGGAACGCCCCCGCCTGTCGCGCCCGGTGGATTGGCGCAGCGTGCGCCATCCGTTGCCGGCTGCTGCAGCAGCCCCTGATGCACCGCAGCTGCGGGTGGCAGGTACCGCCGCCGACGCACAGACGCAGCGGGTGCTGGAGGCCGTGCAGCGTGCGTGGAACGGCCAGTCCTTGCCGGCGGCGCTGTCCGGTGATGAAGTCCCCGCCACAGGGCAGGTCGGCGTGTGGCTGGGCAATGCCGCCCTGCCCGCCGCCTGGCAGACCTGGGTGCAGAACGGTGGCAGCGTGCTGGTCACCGCTGCCGCGGCAGCGCCGGGTGCCGGCGTGCCGGTGCTGCGCGATGCCAGCGGCGGCGTCGCGATGACCCGCCATGCACTGGGGCGCGGCCAGGTGCTGCGCTTTGGCCAGAGCCTGTCGCCGGCCACGTTGCCGATCCTGCGCGAAGCCGATTTCCCACGGCGGCTGCTCGAGCAGCTGCAGCCCACGCCGGTGCCGCAGGTCGCCTCCGCGGCCACGCAGCAACCGCTGACCGGTGCCACACCACCTGCCGCGCAACCACTGGATCTGAGCTTCTGGCTGCTGGTCCTGATTGTGCTGCTGTTCGCGCTGGAGCGCTGGATGGCGACCTCGGCACGTCGCGGGAGCCCGGCATGATTGCCGTGCAGCGCGCGTGGCAGCAGGCACGCCGCCGCAAGGCGTGGATCACCCTCGCCCTGCTGCTGCCGCTGGCCTTGGCGGCGGCCGCCGTGGCGGTGCGCCTGGCCGGCCTCAACCTGGGCACTGCCATCGCGCTGCCGTGCCTGTTGCTGGTGGTGGGCGTTGCGACCTGGAAGGCCCGCCAGCTGGACCGCCGTTGGCTGGTGCGACAGCTCGACAACCACCCGGTCGTACAGGACAGCAGCGACCTGCTGTTCGCCTCGACGGATGCGCTCAATCCCCTGCAGCAGCGGCAGCGCGCGCGTCTGCAGGAAACGCTCGGTCAGGCCATGCCGGATCTGCGCCCCCGCTGGCCGTGGCGGGCGCTGCTGCTGAGCTGGCTGGGTGGGCTGCTGGTGATCGCGCTGGCCTTGGGCTGGCCGCGCGGTAGCACTCCCACGACGTCGCTGCGCGATCCGGCCGCTGCCGATGCGGTGAGCGCGATGGCAACACGCCTGCAATCCTCACGCCTGCAGATCCAGGCACCTGCGTATACGGGTCAGACGGTACGCACGCAGACCGCGCTGGATGCCAAGGTGCCGCAGGACAGTGCCCTGTCGTGGTCGCTGCGCTTCAACGGGAGACCCACCACGGCCGCGCTGCAGCTGCATGACGGCAGCCGCATTGCATTGAAGCGCGATGGCGAAGCGTGGACCGCGCAGTGGAAGGCCACCCGCCCCACGTTGTACCGCATCGTCACCGAACCTGCGCTGGTTCAGCCGCGTCTGTATCGCCTGGACGTGGCACCGGACCGGCCGCCCAGCGTACGCGTCATCACACCTGACCGGACACTGGTGCTGGCGTCCCCCAACCAGCGCCAGTGGGCGCTGCAGTTCGAAGCCAGCGACGACTTTGGTGTTGCCGCAAATGCAGATCTGCAGATCACCCTGGCCCAGGGCAGCGGCGAGAACATCACCTTCCGCGAGCAGCGCATCCCCCTGACCGGCAGCGGCCCGGCCACCCTGCGCCGTTTTGCGCGCACGCTGGATCTCGCCGCGCTGGGTGCACAGCCGGGCAACGACGTGATCGCGCAGCTGCATGTGCGCGACAACCACACCCCGAAGGCACAGACCGCACAAAGCACGAGCCTGATCCTGCGCCTGCCCAGTGAGGAGCAGGTGCTGGGTGAGGCCATGGAAGGCATGGTCAAGAAGACCCTGCCGGCGTACTTCCGCAGCCAGCGCCAGATCATCATCGACGCTGAAGCGCTGATCAAAGCGCGGCCCACGTTGTCGGCCGAGGAGTTCGTCAAACGCTCCGATGCCATCGGCGTGGACCAGCGCATCCTGCGCCTGCGCTATGGCCAGTTCCTGGGTGAGGAAGCCGAAGGCGCGGCGAAGCCGCCGCCGACCAGCGACAGCCTGCCCACCAGTGATACGCCGACCGACGACCATGACGATCACGACCATGCCCATGGCGATGAGCACGACCACGCCGCCGGTGGCCATGACGACCACGATCATGGCCCACCCAAGGCAGAGGGCCAGCCGGTGTTCGGCAGCGCCACCGACGTGCTCAGCGAGTACGGCCACACGCACGACCACGCCGAAGCGACAACGCTGCTCGACCCGCAGACGCGCGCGACCCTGAAGGCCGCGCTCGATCAGATGTGGTCTTCCGAAGGCGAACTTCGCCAGGGACGTCCACAGAAGGCGTTGTCCTTCGCGTACAAGGCACTGGAGTTCATCAAACAGGTGCAGCAGGCCGAGCGCATCTATCTGGCGCGGGTTGGCCCGGAGTTGCCGCCGATCGACGAGGGTCGCCGCATGAGCGGCAAGCGCGACGACCTGGGCAGCCGCACGCTGTCGATTGCGGCGCTGGAGGCACCCGATCCCGCCATCGTCGCGGTCTGGCAGCAGTTGGGCGAGGCTGGCAACACGCCGGACCTGGATGCCCTGAGCACCTGGCTGGGCCGCAACCAGTCGCGCCTCACCGATCCGCTCAGCCTCGCGGCCGCCATTGAAGAACTGCGCCTGACTCCCGACTGCAGCGCCTGCCGCGCCACCCTGCGCGCACAGCTGTGGCGCGCCCTGCTGCGGCCGTCGCCGCAGGTGCAGCGTCGGGAAGCGCCCGACCCGATGGCGCAGCGCTACCTGGATGCGTTGGAGGCAACCCGATGAGCACCTCCCTCTGGATCGCCATCGCGTTGCTCGTCATTGTCCTGGCCGCAAGCCTTCGCCTCGTAGAGCCGGGCTCTGCCCGGCTGCTCTCCGCGCACAACCGTCGACGTCGACCCACCCTGCTCCTCCTGCAGGCCCTGGCCGCCGCCCTCCTCTACTTCACCCTGCAGCCGCCCACCCGCAACGCAGAAGCCGGCCACCTGGTAGTACTGACCGCAAACGCCACCACCGCTGGCACCATTCCCCCCAGCGCCACGGTCATCGCCCTTCCCGAAGCCAACGCCCCCAGCGCCACCCTGCAAGCCCCCGATCTCGCCACCGTCCTGCGCCAGCACCCGGGCATAAGCACCCTGACCCTGGTCGGCGACGGCCTGGCCGCGCGCGACCGCGATACCGCGCTGCCCGCACACGTCACCCTGCAGCCTGCGCCCGCCCCGCGCGGCTGGGTGGACCTCCAGTCCCCGACGATCACCGCCCCGGGCGGACTGTTCACCGTCAGCGCGCAAGCACAGGGTGTGGCCAACGCACGTGCCGAGCTGCTGGACCCGGCCGGCGTGGTGGTGGATCGCGCACCGCTCGATGCGCAGGGCAACGTTCGATTGCAGGGCAGCGCCCGCGACGCCGGCCGCATCGAATTCACCCTGCGCCTGCTCGATGCCCAGCAGCACACTATGGACAGCGTGCCGGTGCCGCTGCAGACCATGGCCCAGCCAGCACCGCGCGTGCTGATGCTGGCTGCCGCGCCGGGCCCGGAATGGAAGTACCTGCGGCGTTGGGCCACCGACACCGGCTTGGCCGTGCAGATGCAGGCCAACGCCGGCGGTGGGGTGATGCTGGGCGATGCACCGGTGGCGCTGACGGCTGCGCGCCTTGCGGCTACGGATGTGCTGGTGCTCGACGAGCGCAGTCTCACAGCGCTGGGCGCGTCACAGCGCAGTCTGATCCAGCAGGCCCTGCGCGACGGGCTCGGCGTTCTGGTGCGCAGCGGTGGTCTGTTGAGTGACAGCGCGCGGCAGGTACTGCGTGGCTGGGGGCTGGTGGTCAGCGGGGGTACGCGCGCGGCACCGCTCATCTTGCCTGCCGACCCGGAAAGTGCGCTGTTGCAGGCGCGACGCGGGCCGACGCGACCCGCGAGTGACAGCACCGCCTACATCGATGAGGCCAGCGCGGCATCGCACAGCAGCGTGCCACCGACGCTGGAGCGGTTCGACGCAAGCACCGCCGGCGCGGAAGCGATGCTGCAGGATGCCAAGGGACAGCCCGTTGGCGGCTGGCGCAGCGTGGGACGCGGGCGCGTGGCGGTGCTGCCGATCAGCGACAGCTACCGGTTGGTGCTGGCCGGCCGCGATGATCGCTACGCCGAGCTGTGGTCGTCGGTGTTCGCACAGGTGGCGCGTGCGCAACCTGCCGCTGTTGCGGCGCGTGTCGAAACGGCCATGCCGTGGTCTGGCGAGCGTCTGTCGATCTGCCAGATCAGCGACGGTGCGCAGGTGGTTGATTCGCAGGGCGGGAAGGTGACGTTGCAGATCGACCCGGCCAGCAGCACGCAGCGCTGCGCGGGCTACTGGCCCACCGCTGTCGGTTGGCATCAACTGCAGCAGGGTGAATCAACGCAGACGCTTTATGTGTTTGATCCAGTCGGCGCGGTGTCACTGCATCGCCAGCAGGTGCGCGATGCGACATCGCAACAGGTTTCGCGGGGCAACGCCCCCAGAGCCGGCGTTCCAGTTCCGATCTCGGACCCGCGCTGGCCGTGGCTACTGGGTTTCATCGCTATCGCTGGGCTGCTGTGGTGGCTGGAGCGCCAGAAGGTGCCCCCCACCACCGCGACCCATCGCGCGCGGCGCGGGGAAAAGTGATCACGCAATTCGATGATCAAACTACGATCCGATCTCGACAACCTTGACTAAGATACCCAACTGTTCTTGGCTTACCTTTTCTGACTACCGATTCGCAAGGGCATGGACCTCGCTTTACTTATGGACTACCGCGTCCAACGCAGCCAGAAGATTGGCTCGAAAGTGAGAGAAACTCTCCATCTCCACTTTCGTCGAGTCGAATCGCCTAGTAGTAATCCAGTCGCACATTTCTTCAACGGTGGGTTGACTACCCACCGCGTCGCGCAACTTATCCTTCAGCGAATTCGGCGATGCATCATTGCCGGATTCATCTTCGAGCAATTGACACGCTGTATACGGCTCATTCTTGAGCGCACATAGAAGCCAACTTTCCTGCTTCGGCCTCGGGATCATGGCTACACCACTCAAGTATCCGGCCGCGACATAACCGTCGGCGATCGCTGTGGTAAGTTCACGCCAATGACCGGCTCCTGTTGAATTGGTTCCGTCCGAATCCCGAAACATAACGGACAGGCTGGACACGTTCTCTGCAGTCTCAAGGTTCTTCGCTATCAAGCCCAAGGCGTAGGCTTGCTTATAGTGACCCACGTAGCCTGGCGGACGACGAACGCCGGGAAGCGCCGTGCGAGGATACCGACTTTTCTTGGCCTCCGCGCTCAGGTCGCTTCGACTGACCCACCTCACCATGTCGCAGCGGATTGGCGAATAATCGATCTGGTCCTCGATCATTTGATCAACCAGATGCGCCATGGGTCCTGGTCGATCACCAAAGTCGGAACTCCCCCCTAGGTCCGTTCCGCCTTCACCAGACAGGATCAAAAGCACGCGCCACCTCCGCTGCATCCTTGCTAACCTGCGTCAAACTCACGTCCGCAAAAGCCTCTCCTGGCCCCATCAACTCGAGCCGTTCCTTCAGCGATGGTATTGAGTAGAAGCGCGTAATACCAGAGGATCCATCCGGCCTGCGGAAAACGAGAAAAACAGACTTCGTGGCAACATCGTCCTCCAAGTAATTCAGTATCATCGGGCTATGAGTAGTAAACACGACCTGTTGACGAACCGCCGAAAGATAATCAATCAAACTACGAATAACCTCTGGATTTATGCCGTTTTCTATTTCATCCAGAAGCAAAACGTCATAGCCCTTTTGATCAGGGTTCCCGAGTATTGATCTACCATCCTTCTCTCCTCGCTTCATGTACGGAGCGACTGCGACCGTCTGAGCAACTATGGCCGCAACTCTGAGAAGTCCATCGTTGGAATGTCTGGCATCGAATTCGACGCTACTTCCGAACTTTTCAGAAACCTGAAGTCTCTTCCACCCGTATTGCGCACTCTTGGCGCGCACACCATCGACGTGGGGATATATCTTAGAAATTTGCTGATTGAGCCTTTTGGCCTCGAGTTTATCCAGCCCATGGACGAATGCCGCTAGATCTTCGCCGCCCAGGCCAACATCGACCGCCTTCTTTGAAGGACGCCTCATTGCATGCGGGTTAAGCAATTCAAGCGACTTGACGCCATCCATGCCAAGTCTGAACAAGGACAACGCAACACCATGACTTTCGGGCTCAATTCCGCCTGTCTTAAGCTTGGCAAACAAAGACCCGTCGAAATCGCTCAAAAGATCCCTTCGATGGCCCGCACTTGTTTTGAAAATGCTTCCATCATGAGAATACAGGACATCCTCAGGCGGGAGCTTTGGATGCGTTCCACCTTTACCAGGACTTACCCTCAGATCTTCTCGCGTGCACCTGCCAAGTTGGGAGTTGTACATCGCCCGCCATTCAAACATGTATCCGGCGATCTCGATTCGGAGTTCAAAGCTGATGTTCCTCTTCTTCCCCTGCTTGCTAGTCAGGTCACCTCTCGCCCATCCGCGCGCGGCGAGCCAAGTGTCTACATTACCAACGACCAGTTGGGAAACAAAGTCGAGAGCTTGGAGTACAGAGCTCTTCCCTGCGCCGTTCAATCCAACCAAGCACACGAAATGACCGAGATCCTCCTCCCCAGCAGCAGGAAGCTGGAACTCATTAAGAGATCTGAAATTCTCTATTTTGAAGCTCTTAATCATTGATGTTTCCTAGAAAATTCCTGCCGCTGCTTGCGCTGAGCCACCAGGGGTTGTTCGATCAGCTTGGATAGTATGGACCCTCAGCATCGGGATGTGACAGTCCATGCCAGTTCGGGCGAGATTGGCCCAGGACCGCTCTTCGGGAATGGGCTTTACGATCACGAGGGCTTTCGTCAATTCCGCTGGCCCAGCTTGGGCATCTTTGCGGCGTGTCTATCGAAGCACGCCTCTTCATCAGGAAGCTAGGGGCAAAGGTTGACGTCCGGGACTTCTATTGCTCTTCCCGCCGTCCTTCCAGTGTCCGCACCAGCAGTGCGAGTTGCCGGGCTTTGACCGCATCCATGTACAGTTCCGTCTCGTCGGACGAAAGGACCGGACGCGGATCCTCTAAAGCATCTGCGGTCCTTCGGCCCAAGAACTCCATGTAGCTCTCATAGTATGATCGATTTGGCATGACTCCTCCGTGGCACCAGATGCGCATCTTCTGTCCCGGATTTCATGAAGACTTCCATATTCCACTCGAATTGGAGGGTTTCGCGGTGATCGTTAGCGCGGGAACATACCGCCTGCACAGTAAAGCGCCTCGGATTCAAGTCAAGACCTAAACATCCTCTTGGCTTCATCGTCAATAGAATGGGGCGTGCCACTAATGAAGTGGGGGCACGGGCGACCTGCCGGACAGTCCAAGGGAATCATGGCGTGCCGTCCTGGTGCTGCAGGGCGCGTTGCTGCTGGTCTTCGGTCAGCTCGGGCGGCGGACGGGCGGTGGCCGACTGGATCTGGTCGCGGCCGCCGGTGAGCTTGTGGATGCCTTTGCCGGCTGCGCCGAGTGCGGCGTTGATACCCATCATCAGGTAGCCGCCACTCAGGCTGACCTGTTCCGGGGAGGGCGGCTCGCTCCAGGTGCGGCTGAAGCGGTTGGGGGCGGGCTGCACGGGGTTCTTGAAACGGTACAGGTCCAGCGGCTCGTCTTCAGGTTTGACCGCGCGGACTTCGCCGAGAGTGATGACGTCGTCGTTATTGGCCGGGGGCGCGGTTGGGACCTCCGGCGGCGGCTCAACCGGTGGGGTGGACGGGGGTTGTTGAGCGCGGGCCGTGCCCGCCAGAAGGGCACCGGCCACCGCTATTACCTGAATTGCACGTGTTGCCACTTCTGCCGCTCCGTGACCTTGCATCCTCAAGCAAGGATACGGATGGGGGCTTCAGATTTCGTTTTTTATGAATGCTTCAGTTCACGTGGATGCAGGCACCGCGTGGGCCGGCCAACGGCCGGCGCTACCGGAGGCGCGCCGCAAGCCGAGGCAGCGGTGTCTCGGGATATGAGACGGCGATATGCTTATCTGCTGTCCTTTGCAGACCGTTTTTCCATGGCCTACGAACTCGCCAAGCGCACCGAAGACGCCGAGCGCCGGTTGTCCACCACCGAGGGACTGCCCTCGCGGGATGGCGCGCTGCTGACCGCGCGGCTGCAACGGCGCTATGCCGACCGCATCACCGGCAGCTTTACCATTCCCGGGCGCGAGGGCCGCTACGCGCCCATTCCGGCCGATGTGCCCGCGGCGCTCACCGCCGCATTGAAGGCGCGCGGTATCGAACAGCTGTACAGCCATCAGGCCGAAGCCTGGGAAGCCACCCAGCGGGGCGAGCACGTCGCCATCGTCACCCCCACCGCCAGCGGCAAGTCGCTGTGCTACACCCTGCCGGTGGTCAGTGCGGCCATGCAGGGCAAGGCCAAGGCGTTGTACCTGTTCCCGACCAAGGCGCTGGCCCAGGACCAGGTCGCCGAACTGCTGGAACTGAACCGTGCCGGCGACCTGGGGGTGAAAGCGTTCACCTTCGACGGCGACACCCCTGGCGACGCGCGCCAGGCGATCCGCCTGCACGGCGACATCGTGGTCTCCAACCCGGACATGCTGCACCAGGCCATCCTGCCGCACCACACCAAGTGGGCGCAGTTCTTCGAGAACCTGCGCTATGTGGTCATCGATGAAGTCCACACCTACCGCGGTGTGTTCGGCAGCCATGTCACCAACGTGCTGCGCCGGCTCAAGCGCATCTGCGCCTTCTACGGGGTGGAACCGCAGTTCATCCTGTGCTCGGCGACCATCGGCAACCCCAAGGCGCATGCGGAAGGACTGATCGAGGCACCGGTCACCGCGATCACTGAATCCGGAGCACCCTCCGGGCCCAAGCATGTGCTGCTGTGGAATCCGCCAGTGGTCAACGCCGACCTCGGCCTGCGCGCCTCGGCGCGCTCGCAGAGCAACCGGATTGCGCGCATCGCAATCAAGTCCGGCCTGAAGACGCTGATCTTCGCGCAGAGCCGGTTGATGGTCGAAGTGCTCACCAAGTACCTGAAGGACATCTTCGACCACGACCCGCGCAAGCCAGCGCGCATCCGCGCCTATCGTGGCGGCTACCTGCCCACCGAGCGCCGCGAGACAGAACGCGCCATGCGCGCGGGCAACATCGACGGCATCGTCAGCACCTCGGCGCTGGAGCTTGGCGTGGATATCGGCAGCCTGGACGTGGTCGTGCTCAACGGCTACCCCGGCAGCGTGGCCGCGACCTGGCAGCGTTTCGGCCGCGCCGGTCGCCGCCAGCAGCCCGCACTGGGGGTGATGGTGGCCAGTTCGCAGCCACTGGACCAGTACGTGGTGCGGCATCCGGACTTCTTTGCCGACGCCTCGCCGGAACATGCGCGCATCGCACCGGACCAGCCGTTGATCCTGTTCGACCACATCCGCTGCGCCGCGTTCGAACTGCCGTTCCTGGCCGGCGACCCGTTCGGCCCGATCGATCCGCTGGTGTTCCTGGAAGCGCTGGCGGAAACCGAAGTGGTGCACCGCGAGGGCGACCGCTGGGAGTGGATTGCCGACAGCTATCCCGCCAATGCGGTGAGCCTGCGATCAGTGGCCGACGGCAACTTCGTGGTGGTGGACCGCAGCGACGGCAAGCAGCAGATCATTGCCGAGGTCGACTACTCCGCTGCCGCGCTGACCCTGTACGAAGGGGCCATCCACATGGTGCAGTCCACGCCTTACCAGGTGGAGCGACTGGACTGGGAAGGCCGCAAGGCCTATGTCACCCGCACCCATGTGGATTACTACACCGACAGCATCGACTTCACCAAGCTCAAGGTGCTGGACCGCTTTGACGGCTGCGTGGCCGGGCGCGGCGATTCGCACCACGGCGAAGTGCATGTGGTGCGGCGCGTGGCCGGCTACAAGAAGATCCGCTACTACACGCACGAGAACATCGGTTACGGCCCGGTCAACCTGCCCGACCAGGAACTGCACACCACCGCCGTGTGGTGGCAGCTGCCGCAGTCGCTGCTGCTGACCGCCTTCGATTCCAAGCAGGAAGCGCTGGATGGTTTCCTCGGTGCGGCCTATGCGCTGCACATCGTCGCCACGGTGGCAGTGATGGCCGACGCGCGCGACCTGCAGAAGGCGGTGGGCAACGGCGACGGGGCGTGGTTTGCGGTAGCCGACCAGAGCGGGCGCGGCCAGTTGCGCGGTGCCGAGTTCGACGCCAGCGCGATCGAACTGCAGCAGCAGTTCGTGCCCACGGTGTACCTTTACGACAACTTCCCCGGTGGCGTGGGCCTGAGCGAACCGCTATGGACCCGCCAGGCCGAACTGTTGCTGCGCGCGCGCGAGCTGGTGCAGGGCTGTGACTGCCGCGCCGGCTGCCCGGCCTGTGTGGGGCCGGTGCTGGCCGGTCAGGAAGAAGACGCCACTACCCCCAAGGCGCTGGCCCTGAAGGTACTGGACCTGTTCGATGCACAGGCGTTACCCGACACAGTTCACCACGCTGACGTGGAGGTCATGCCGTTTTGAGCCTGAGCCTGGACAAGCTGCGCCTGCTGCGGCGACAGGCCGGTGATGCCACGCAGGCGTCGCCGCCCGCGCCCGCGGCCCCTGCAGCTGAAACGACCTTGCCGTCGGCGGCCAATGAAGCGCGCGCGCGCAAGCCCGCACCCGATTCGGTGTTTGCCTGGGTCGAACAGGAGATCAGGCACAAGCCGACCGGCGTCGCCGCACCGCCTGCCGCACCGGCAGCGCCCGCACCCGCGCTGCGCAAACCGGATGTCGGCGGTCTGCATCGCCTGCTCGGTCTGCGCGAGCGCGGCACTGCCAGCGCACGTCCGCGCGCATCCGCACAGGACCGTCACGTACCGGGCGAGCAGATTGCCGATGGACTGTTCCTGATTGAAGCCTTCCTGCCGCAGGCCATTCCCGTCGGGCCGCTGTCATTGGCATTTGCCCGCCGCGAAGGCGAAGCCGTGCAGCCGCAGGATCTGTTGTTCTTCGATACCGAAACCACCGGTCTGGCCGGCGGTACCGGCACGCGCGCGTTCATGATCGGGGCCGCGGATTGGCATCACGATGCCGGGCGCGGCACGGGCCTGCGCATCCGCCAGTTGCTGATGACCACCATGGCGGCGGAAAACGCGATGCTGCGCACCTTCGCCGGCTGGCTGCAGCCCTCCACGGTGTTCTGCAGCTACAACGGGCGCTGTTATGACGCGCCCCTGCTGAAGACCCGCTACCGGCTGGCCCGGCAGCGCGAACCGATCAGCGCACTGGACCACGTGGACCTGTTGTTCCCTACCCGCCGCCGCTATCGCGGCACCTGGGAGAACTGCCGTTTGGCCACCATCGAGCGGCAGTTGCTGCAGATCGTGCGCGAGGACGACCTGCCGGGTTCGGAAGCACCAGCCGCATGGCTTAACTACCTGCGCGGCGGCAGCGCGGTAAACCTGCGCCGCGTGGCCGAACACAACCACCAGGACGTGGTGACCCTGGCCCAGTTGATGGTGCGGCTGGTGGCCGAGGAGCAGCGCGAGCGGGAAACGCTGGCGTTGCAGTAGCAGCCCAAGGGTCTGCGCGAAAGTCCTCCTGCACTGACCTGCGGATATCCGGCCGCTGGCGGGTACGCCTGTACAGCCGGGCTTGCCCGGCTGCTTTCCGTGCTGACCCGCAGCCGGGCAAGCCCGGCTCTACAGAGGCTGGCCTTTCGCGGGCGCTTCGGTGCCGGGCAAGGCCCGGCACTACGGGATCGCGATGCTGTTGACATCAGGTGCAGCCAGGGCGGTGCATGCTGTGCGTACCACCACCTTGTAGGAGGCCTCCATGCGCCTTTCCTTGTTGCTGCTGGTCAGCTGTGCCCTGCCCCTGTCTGCCTGCAGCCAGATACCCAAAAACAATGCCGAAGAGCCGCCGCAGGCGGTGGTCGATCCGATTCCTGTGGGGAGCACGCCCACGCCTTGCCGACCAGAAGCCGTAGAGGGACTGGTCGGCAAGGTCGCCGATGCGGCGACGGTGGAAAAGGCGGTCAAGGACAGCGGTGCCAAACATGCGCGCGTGGTCAAGCCGAACATGGCGGTGACCATGGATTTCCGCGAGGATCGTCTGACCATCCATGTGGATGCGCAGAACCGGATCGAGCGGATCGGGTGTAATTGATCGTTCGGACCGCGGACGCGCATGGCGCGTCCCTACCTCCGTGGTGACACGTCATCCGTGTCACCACGCTCCTCCCTTCAACGCAACGACTGCGCGGTGCCGTTGGCCAAGGCCTGATCGATCGCGCTACGGATATCGCGCGCCATCTTCGCCGACACCTGGCTCTGCTGTTGTGCCAGCGCCTGCTGCTGGCGCGCCAGCTCCTGCTGCTGCTTCGCACTGACCCCCGCCATTTCTGCCTCCACCTGCGCGCTGGCCTGGCGTGCGGCCTGGTTGGCCATCTCTGCAGCATCCAGTGACGCCACCGCCTGCTGGCTGGCCTGCAGGGAGATTTCGCCCATGCGCTTGCCCAGCTCACCCTGACGGGTACCGAGCAGGCCCTGCTCATGTCCCAGCTTTGCGACTTCCTGCTGCGCCAGGGTGAGTGACTTCATCAACGCCGGATCATTGATGAGGTAGCGCTGGTTGCCTCGTCGCGCCCACAGCACCCGGTTGCTGCCACTGGCATCGCGCTTGGCCTGTTCGATGTCGGCCATTGAACCGTCGACGAAGAAACTGTTTTCCCGGTCCAGCAGCACGAAGGCCTGTGGTGGCTGATGCGACAGATCCAGGCGACCCGTGGTGATCATGTGGGTCCGGGTGACGGGACGCGCACCGGCATCCGGTGCCGGAGGAGCCGGGGGCGCGGCGGGGGCCGCAGGCGCGACCGGTGGGCGGGGAGCCGCGACTGGCTTCGGGGCAGGCGCAGGAGCCGGCACACCGCTCGGTGCCGGCATGGCGCGCACCGCGGGCGCTGCGGGTGCAGCCGGCGCGGCCGGAACGGCGGGCGCGGCCAGCGCCGGAGGTGCGGGCGGTGCCGGAGGAGCCGGCGGCACGGCAGCCACCAGCCGCAGCGGAGCCACGCCGACCAGCACGAACAATGCGGTCACCCCCACCGAGACCACACGCGGCAGCGTGCCGGTCTGCTGCAGGGTCAGCAGACGTCGCTTCAGGCTGCGGAAGTTCGGTGATGCGCTTGCAACGCCCACTGCCGGTCGCGGAGCCACACCAAGCTGCACCAGCAGGCGACCGTAGTCATGGCGGCAGTGCCCATGGCCGGCCACCACCGCGCTGTCGCAGGCTTCCTCGCGGGCCAGCGAATACTCGCGCGCAGCCATATGCACCAGCGGATGGAAGAACAGCAGGTGCTGCGCCAGCGCCGGCAGCAGGCCCCACCACAGGTCACGGCGCTGCAGATGCACCAGCTCATGGGTCAGCGCCATGTCCAGGTCGTCAGCGGCCATCGTCGGCAGCTCGCGCGCCGGCAGCAGCATCACCGGATTCCACGGCCCGATCAGCTGCGGCGAGCGGATCTGCGCGGAAATCTTCAGCTGAGGCGCACGCGCCAGGCCATGCGCTTCGGCTGCCAGCTGAAGTGCCTGCTGCAAGCCATCGTCGGTGCACGGTGCGGCATTACGCACCAGCGCGCGACTCTGCCGGTAGGCGTGTACGCTGCGCACCAGCATCAGCAGCACGCCCGACGCCCACAGTGCGAACACCAGCAACGGCCATGCCGGAGCGTCTGCCGCCGGAACCAACGCGAAGCTGGAGGGCAGCGCCGTTTCGACCGCCATCGGGGCCAGCGCCGAGGCCTGCTGCAGCATCGGCTGCGCGACCATCACGGCGGTGTCGATGTCAGGAGCCGGCAGCACCGCCAGTTCCAGCGGGCTGCTCCACACCAACCCAAGCACCGCCTGCAGCGCCACCAGCCACCACAGGCGGCAGCGCGTGGCGGCGGGCAGTCGTGGCAGCCACCGGCACACCGCCCACACCAGCGCCGCCAGCACCGCACTCTGCAGGCTGGTCCAGCCCAGCCGCACCAGCAGTTCCGTCATCATCGTTTCCATCGCTCAGCCCTCCCGCCGACGCGACTGCAGCTGGGCCACCAGGGCTTCCAGCTCAGCCAGTTCCTGATCACTCACTTCCGCTTTGTGCGACATGAAGGCCACGAAGGGGGATACCGAGCCCTGCAGGGTCTTCTCGACGAAGCTGGCCACTGCGCCCTGCACCACCGTGTCCTGTTCTCCGGTGGCGGCGTAGCGGTACACCCCGTCCACCTGCTCGCGGGTCAGGTAAGCCTTGCCGCGCAGGCGCTCCATCATGGTCAGCACGGTCGACCTTGCCAGCCCACGCGCCTCGCCGAAGCCGGCAGCCACTTCGCCGACACTGGCCGTTTCCTGTTCTGCAACGTACTGCAGCAGGGCCAGTTCCTGGTCCCCGATGGTCTTCCCACGCATGACACGCTCCGATGACTACACGTGTCGTCACCATGCCCGTGACTACAACTGTCGTCAAGTGCCGGAGGGTGCCGGCCGACGAACGGTCAATGGGCGCTTTCGTAGAGCCGGGCTTGCCCGGCTGCTCCTCACCCGTGCGGCCCGCCCATCACCGGCAGCACCACGCCACTGATGTAGCTGGCAGTGATCGGCGAGGCCAAGAACACGTAGGCCGGCGAAAGCTCTTCCGGCTGCGCGGCACGTCCCATGTCACTGTTCTTCCCGAACTCCGCCACGTCCGGCGCCTGCTTGTCGGCAGGATTCAGCGGCGTCCACACCGGACCGGGGGCCACCGCGTTGACGCGAATCCCACGCGGCAGCAACTGACTGGCCAGGGCCATGGTGAACGCATGGATCGCGCCCTTGGTCGAGGAATAGTCGATCAGCGATTTACTGCCGAACAGCCCGGTTTCAGAACCGGTGTTGATGATGCAGTCGCCTTCTTCCAGGTGCGGCAGTACCGCACGTGCCATCTGGATGTAACCGGCGATGTTGGTCTGCAGGGTTTCCTGAAGGTGATCGTCTTCCAGGTCTTCCAGGCGATGGCAGTGCAGCTGGAAGGCGGCGTTGTTGACCAGGATGTCCACCCCGCCCCACGCCTTCACCACCTGTTTGACGGACTTGTCGCAGAAGCGGGAATCGCGCACATCGCCTTTGATGACGATGCAACGGGTGCCCTCGGCCTCGACATGCTCGCGGGTGATCCGCGCGTCTTCATCCTCGTCCAGATGCAGCACGGCTACGTCCGCGCCTTCGCGCGCGAACAGCACCGCCACCGCGCGACCAATGCCGGAATCAGCACCGGTGATGATGGCGCGCTTGCCCTGCAGCTTGCCGCTGCCAACGTAGTCCGGCGCAAGGAAACGCGGCTCCAGCTGCAGTTCGTGTTCATTGCCGGGCTTTGCGATGTGCTGGGCCGGCATTTTCTCCGGCTGCTTGCGGCTACCGGCCTGGGTCGCCTTCTTTGCGCTCTTCTTCGTGGCACGGGCGTCCTTGGCCTTCTCCTGATCCTGCAGTCGGCGCTGGCGGGCTGCCACGCGCGCAGCGCGCGGATCCTCGGCCGCCGCCTTGCGGGTGGCGGTCTTCACCACCGTGGTGCGCTTGCGGGCCTTTTCAGTATCTGCGGATGATGCGGTCTTACCTGCGCGCTTGCGGGTCTTCTTGGCAGTGGCCATGGATATCCTCCCGTTGCAGTAGGAGGGTCCCAGTCTGCGGATCCGAGGGGACGACGGGGGTGAATGGCATGTGCGCGTACCGTGCAGGCGTTCATCTGCTGCATACGCCCGGAGAGGCACGCTCTCGCTCTCAATACAGGGAGTCTGCCGCCATGCTTCGTACGATGTTTTCTGCTGCCGCGCTGGTGGCTCTGACCGCCTGCAGCACCTCCCAGGTCGCCAGCGTGCAACCCATCGACGGCGTGATCTCCGGCCAATGCCATGTGGACATGGTCCGCGGCGCGGTTGGGCTGGCTGCCTCGGACGCCACCGTGGAGCGCGCGCGGGTGGACAGCGACAGCCTGCAGGTGCAGGTGATCGGATCGCGTCAGGCGGAGACCGGGGCCACCGCCAGTGGGGTGGCCGATCCGTCGCCCGGGGCGGAAAGTGGGGGTGAGCGGTTGACCATTGAGACTGGGCGGACGAACAACATTACCGCCGTTTATTGCGGGTAGTAGCAGCCGGGCAAGCCCGGCTCCACGGTACGGCGTCGTTCGTTTCCCGGGTGCGTAGCCATCGGCGTTACGTTTTGACGGCGCGGCGGGCGCTGCGGAGGAAACGCAGGGTGGCCGCCTCCCATTGGCGTTCGCCGCGCAGTCCCGCCAGCTTGGCCAGGCTGCCGGCACGCCAGCCTTCGAACACGCTGGGGTCGATGTAGGCCTTGCGGCACACCGAGGGCGTGTTGCCCAGCAGCGTGGCCACTTCGCAGACGACCTGCTTCTGCAGCGCCGCCAATGCGCGCTCGCTGGGATTGTCCGGTATCTCCGTGGCGGCGAACTGTTTCAGTGCGGCCACGGTGCCGCCCCACGTGCGGAAGTCCTTGGCGCTGAAATCCTCGCCCATGGCGTCGCGCAGGTAGGCGTTGACCTGCCCTGAATCCACCGGCTGCAGGGTGCCGTCGTCATCGCGGTACTGGAACAGCGCCTGCCCGGGCAGCTGCTGGCAGCGGCGGATCAGTTCGACCATCCGCCTGTCGTCGATCTCCACGTCCTGCACCTGGCCCGACTTGCCACGGAAGTGCATGCGCGCCCGCCCGCCGCGAACCAGCGCCAGGTGGTGGTTGCGCAGCGTGGTCAGGCCGTACGAACGGTTGTCACGGGCGTACTCAGGGTTGCCTACCCGCACCAGGGTGTCGGCGAGCAGGGAGATCACGATCGCCAGCACTTTGTCCTGGGGAAAGCCCGGCAGCTTCATGTCGCGGCGCAGCCGTCGCCGCAGCGCGGGCAACGCCTTGCCGAAGGCAATCACGCGGTCGAACTTGCCGTCGCCGCGCACCCGCGCCCAGTCGGCATGATAGCGGTACTGCTTGCGCCGGCGCGCATCGCGGCCGGTGGCTTGCAGATGGCCGTTATCGAGTGCGCAGATCCACACATCGGTGTAGGCCGGCGGAATCGCCAGCGCGCGGATCCGCGCCAGCGTGGCCGCATCGCGCACCGCATGCCCGTCAGCGTCGCGGTAGCTGAAACCTTTGCCGGCACGGCGACGGGTAATGCCCGGCTGGTCATCGCTGACATGGCGCAGGCCGGCGGCGCGGGCGGCCTGGGCTTCGGGGGTGGCAGTGCGTCGGACAGGCATGGACAGACATCGGGGCCGGGAAGGTCAGTGTCGTGACCGCGTTGCCTCCAGCGCGTCAATAACAGAAGACAAACACCTCACACCCCACTTGGCGATATGCTCCATGGCTTCCTGGTCTTCCACCTTCCGGAGTGTCGATGTCGTCCTTGTCTTCCCGCGCCCCCCGTTCGTTCCGTCCCCTGCTGATGGGAGCGGCCCTGGTTCCCGCCCTGCTGCTCGGTGCCTGCAAGGCCCCGCCGATGGACGAGCAGGAAGCGGCCAATGCCCACGCCCAGAAGGCGGCTGAAGAAGCCTCCGCGCCGGCACCGGCAGAAGCAGGCAAGGCCACCGAGGCACCGCCGGTCGGCAACTGCGACGCCAACCAGGTGCAGAGCCTGATCGGCCAGACCTGGAGCGACGGCATGGAAGGCCAGGCGCAGCAGGATTCGGCCGCCAAGCAGGTGCGCGTGCTGCACCCGAGCGATGTGACCACGATGGAGTTCCTGGGCGAACGCCTGAACGTGGAACTGGACGACAAGAATGTCGTCACCGGCGTGCGCTGCGGCTGAATCGGGGCGGTTTCCGGCGGCATATGCAGCTGTTTGCAGTGCCGCTGGTTTCGAGTGCAACCGTGTATTGCGGCGTCGCAGCAACTGTGATCTAGTCGAAACATCCGGTGCCTTCAGCTGCGCTCAAACGGACTGAGCGGGGACGACTGTCGCCGCTCACCCGACTTTGAGGCAGACATGGCCCCCCGCAACCGCCAAGGGCTTTACGACCCGCAAGACGAACGCGACGCCTGTGGTTTTGGCATGGTCGCGCAGCTCGACGACCAGCCGTCCCGCTTGCTGGTCGATACCGCTATTGCCGCGCTCTCGCGCATGACCCATCGTGGTGGCGTCGCCGCCGACGGTTTGACCGGTGACGGCTGCGGCCTGTTGCTGCGCCGCCCCACCGTGTTCCTGAAAGCGCTCGCCGCCGAAGCCGGCCTGACGCTTGGCGCACAGCACGCCGCCGGCGTGGTGTTTCTGCCGCACGATGAAACCGCTGCCGCGCACTGCCGCGCCATCCTCGAACAGACCCTGCGCGACGCCGGCTGCCAGCCTCTGGGCTGGCGCGTGGTGCCGACCGACCCGAGTGTCTGCGGCCAGCTGGCGCGCGACACCCTGCCGCATATTGAACAGCTGTTCGTCGACGCCGGTCCCGGCCAGGACGAAGCGGGCTTCACCCTGGCGCTGTTCCTGGCGCGCCGCCGCAGCGAACAGCAGCTGCGCGAACATGCCGACTTCTACGTCACCACGCTGACCCCGAATGCGATCAGCTACAAGGGCATGGTGCTGCCGGACAAGCTGAGCCGGTTCTACCCGGACCTGCAGCGCAGCGACCTGGCCTCCAGCGCGATCGTCTTCCACCAGCGTTTCTCGACCAACACACTGCCGCGCTGGCCGCTGGCGCATCCGTTCCGGATGCTCGCCCACAACGGCGAGATCAACACCATTGAAGGCAACCGACGCTGGGCACAGGCGCGCAGCAAGGTGTGGAAGACGCCACGCTTCGACATCGCCGAGTTCGACCCGGTGATCTCCATGCACGGTTCGGACTCTCAGAGCCTGGACAACATGCTGGAGCTGATGGTCAGCGCCGGCATGGAGCTGATCCAGGCACTGCGTATCCTGGTGCCGCCGGCGACCCAGTCGCTGGAGTTCAAGGACGCAGATCTGGCCGCGTTCTACGAGTTCTACGGCCTCAACAGCGAGCCCTGGGACGGCCCGGCCGGGATCGTCGCCTGCGACGGCCGCTACGCCGCCTGCACGCTGGACCGCAATGGCCTGCGCCCGGCGCGCTGGATGTTGACCTCCGATCGCCACTTCCTGGTCGCCTCCGAAGCCGGCGTGTGGGAAGTGCCGGCCGAGCGGGTGGTGCGCAAGGGCAAGCTGGGGCCGGGCGAGATGATGGCCATCGATCTCAAGCGCGGTGACCTGCTCGACTCCGATGCCATCGACCGTATCAACCGCGGCCGTGCCCCGTACAAGCAGTGGCTGCAGCAGGGCGTGACCTACCTGCAGACCGAGCTGATCGACCCCTCGCTGGTCGAAGAGCCGTTCGACGAACGCACTCTGCGCAGCTACCACAAGCTGTTCCAGCTGAGCACCGAGGAGGTGGAACAGGTGCTGCGTCCGCTGGCCGAGACCGAGCAGGAAGCCACCGGCTCGATGGGCGACGACACCCCGATGGCAGTGCTCAGCCAGCACAGCCGTCCGCTGTACGACTATTTCCGCCAGGCCTTCGCCCAGGTCACCAACCCGCCGATCGACCCGCTGCGGGAAGACTGCGTGATGTCGCTGACCACCCAGCTGGGCAAGGAGACCAACATCTTCCATGCCGGCGCGGAGACGGTGAACCACGTCATCCTGAACTCGCCGGTGCTCAGCCAGCGCAAGCTGCGCCAGCTGCTGAAGATGCCGCAGTACAGCGACCGCAACCGCCTGATCGACCTGTCCTACAGCCTGGACGAAGGGCTGAAGGCCGGCATCGAACGCATCTGCGCCGAGGTCGAAGCGGCCGCGCGCGAAGGCATCGTCATGCTGCTGCTCAGCGACCGCTACCCGGTGGCCGACCGGCCGATGGTGCATGCGCTGCTGGCCACCAGCGCGGTGCATCACCACCTGTCGAACGCAGGCCTGCGCTGCGACGTCAACCTGATTCTGGAAACCGGCACCGCGCGCGACCCGCACCACATGGCCTGCCTGCTCGGCTTCGGTGCCACCGCGGTGTATCCGTACCTGGCCTACCAGACCCTGTTCGACCTGGGCCGGCGCGGCATCCTGCAGCTGAAGAAGGGCGGCGAGCAGTCACAGATCGGCCGCAGCTACCGCAAGGGCATCTACAAGGGCCTGTCCAAGATCATCTCGAAGATGGGCATCTGTACCGTGGCCAGCTACCGCGGCGCGCAGCTGTTCGAAATCGTCGGGCTGGACGACGAAGTGGTCGACCTGTGCTTCCCGGACACCGCCTCGCGCGTGGCCGGCGTGGGTTTTGCGCGCCTGGATGACGAGGCGCGCGAACTCACCGTGCGCGCCTGGAACGACCTGCTGCATCCGGACGTGGGCGGCCTGCTCAAGTACGTGCACGGCGGTGAGTACCACATGTACAACCCGGACGTGGTCATGACCCTGCAGCGCGCCGCGCGCAGCGGTGATGCGGCGGACTGGCAGCGCTACTGCGAAGCCGTGCACGGCCGCCCGGTATCGGCGCTGCGCGACCTGCTGCAGCTGAAGGCCGCGCCCACGCCGACCCCGCTGAGCGAGGTGGCTCCGGCGGAGGACCTGTTCCGTCGCTTCGACACCGCCGCGATCAGTCTGGGCGCGCTGTCGCCGGAAGCACATGAAGCGCTGGCCATTGCGATGAACCGCCTGGGCGGACGCAGCAATTCCGGCGAAGGCGGCGAAGATCCCGCCCGCTACGGCACCGACAAGCGCAGCAAGATCAAGCAGGTGGCCTCGGGCCGCTTCGGTGTCACCGCCGAATACCTGGTCAACGCCGAAGTGCTGCAGATCAAGGTCGCGCAGGGGGCCAAGCCCGGCGAGGGCGGCCAGCTGCCCGGGCACAAGGTCAACGAGCTGATCGCGCGGATGCGCTACGCCAAGCCGGGCATCGGCCTGATCTCGCCGCCACCGCACCACGACATCTATTCCATCGAGGATCTGGCCCAGCTCATCTACGACCTCAAGCAGGTCAACCCGAGCGCGCTGGTGTCGGTGAAGCTGGTCAGCCATGCCGGCGTGGGCACCATTGCCGCCGGCGTGGTCAAGGCCGGCGCGGACCTGATCACGGTATCCGGCCATGATGGCGGCACCGGGGCCAGCCCGGTCAGTTCGATCCGCTATGCCGGCGTGCCGTGGGAACTGGGCGTGGCCGAGTCGCATCAGGCGCTGGTGGCCAACGACCTGCGCGAACGCACCCTGCTGCAGACCGACGGTGGTCTGAAGACCGGCCTGGATGTGATCAAGGCCGCGCTGCTGGGTGCGGACAGCTTCGGTTTCGGCACCGCGCCGATGATCGTGCTGGGCTGCAAGTACCTGCGCATCTGCCACCTCAACAACTGCGCCACCGGCGTGGCCACCCAGGATGAGCGTCTGCGCGCGCAGTACTTCACCGGCCTGCCGGAACGCGTGGAGAACTTCTTCCGCCTGCTGGCCGAGGAAGTGCGCGGCTGGTTGTCGTACCTCGGTGTGCGTTCGCTGGATGAGATCGTCGGTCGTACCGACCTGCTGCAGCAGCTGGAAGTCGCCCCGCGCCCCGGCGTGAAGGTCGATCTCGGCCGCCTGCTCAAGCCGGCGTCGTTCCCGGGCAGCCACTGCGCCGCGCAGCGCCTGTATGAGTCGCCCGACAGCCTGGCCACGCAGATGGATGGCCTGCTGGCACCGGCCATTGCCGGCAAGCTGGGCGGCGAACACCGCTTCCTGATCCACAACACCGACCGCTCGATCGGCACGCGACTGTCGGGTGCCATCGCCCGCGCCCACGGCAACCAGGGCATGAGCGAAGCACCGCTTACGCTCCGCTTCCGCGGCACCGCCGGTCAGAGCTTCGGCGCGTTCAACGTGGGCGGGCTGAATCTCGAGGTGGAAGGCGAAGCCAACGACTACGTCGGCAAGGGCATGGCCGGTGGCCGGCTGGTGGTGCGTCCGCCGCGTGGTGCACGCTTCGAGGCGCGCAACACCGCGATCATCGGCAACACCTGCCTGTACGGCGCAACAGGCGGTGAGCTGTTTGCGGCTGGCCGTGCCGGCGAACGTTTCGGCGTGCGCAACTCCGGCGCGCTGGCGGTGATTGAAGGGGCTGGCGACCACTGCTGCGAATACATGACCGACGGCATCGTGCTGGTGCTGGGCAAGGTCGGGCTGAACTTCGGAGCCGGCTTCACTGGCGGCCTGGCCTATGTGCTGGATATCGATCGCGACTTCGTCGACCGCTACAACCACGAGCTGATCGACATCCACCGCATTTCCGCTGAAGGCTTCGAGAATCATCGCCAGCACCTGCATACGCTGATCAGCCGCCACCGCGAACTGACCGGCAGCATCTGGGCGCAGCAGATTCTCGATGAGTTCCGCGATTACGTCGGCAAGTTCTGGCTGGTCAAACCGAAGGCCGCCAGCATCGAGTCGCTGACCGAATCGCTGCGCCGCGCCGCCTGATCTTCGTCGAATCAACACCCGGTGGTGCCGGCCTCTGGCCGGCCACTCCCCGGAAATCCAGGGTCACCCCATGAGCCGCAAGCAAGCCTTCCAATTCCTCGACCTGCCCCGCACCATGCCACAGCGCATTCCGGTGGAGCTGCGCACCTCCGGCGACTGGGGCGAGCTGTACGGCGCGTTCGGCAAGGAAGACGCGCAGTACCAGGCCGGCCGCTGCCTGGACTGTGGCAATCCTTACTGCAGCTGGAAGTGTCCGGTGCACAACGCCATTCCGCAGTGGCTGCAGCTGGTGCAGGAAAACCGCATCCACGAAGCAGCCACGCTGTGCCACTCCACCAATCCACTGCCGGAGGTGTGCGGCCGGGTCTGCCCGCAGGACCGCCTGTGCGAAGGCAGCTGCACATTGGAGGAGTTTGGCGCGGTCACCATCGGCGCGGTCGAGAAGTACATCGTCGATACCGCGCTGGCCACCGGCTGGACACCGGACCTGGGTGCGGTGGAAGCCACCGGCAAGCGGGTGGCGGTAATCGGGGCTGGCCCGGCCGGGCTGGCCTGTGCCGACCGGCTGGCGCGCGCGGGCGTGCAGGCGGTGGTGTATGACCGCTACGAACAGATCGGTGGACTGCTGCAGTTCGGCATTCCCAGCTTCAAGCTGGACAAGGCGGTGATCAGCCGCCGCCGCCACGTGCTGGAAGGCATGGGCGTGCAGTTCCGGCTGGGCGTGGAGATCGGCCGCGATATCGAGATGGACACCCTGCTGGCCGAGTATGACGCGGTGTTCGTGGGCACCGGGGCTTACCGCTACACCGATGGCGGCCTGCCCGGCCAGGATCTGAAGGGCGTGCTGCCGGCGCTGCCGTTCCTGGTGCAGAACAGCCGCATCGTCAGTGGCGACGACCCCAAGGGCCGACCGATTGCCGGCTGGGAAGACCAGATGGCGCTGCCGGACCTGGAAGGCAAGCGGGTGGTGGTGCTGGGTGGCGGTGACACCGGCATGGACTGCGTGCGCAGCGCGGTGCGGCTGGGCGCGGCGCGGGTGACCTGTGCCTACCGCCGCGACGAGGCCAGCATGCCCGGCTCCGCACGTGAGGTGGCCAATGCCCGCGAGGAAGGCGTGCGCTTCCTGTTCAATCGCCAGCCGCTGTCGATCGAGGCCGGCGCGGATGATGAAGTGATTGGCGTGACCGTGGTGGAAACCCAGCTCGGCCAGCCGGACGCACAGGGCCGCCGCAACGCGGTGGCCATTGAGGGTAGTGAGTCGCTGCTGGAGGCCGACGTGGTGATCATTGCATTCGGCTTCTCGCCGAGTGCGCCAGCGTGGTTGACCGCTCAGGGCGTGGAAGCCGGCAGCAACGGACGCATCGTGGCCGGGGGCGCGGGCCGCCTGCCGTATCAGACCGCGCACCCGAAGCTGTTTGCCGGTGGCGATGCGGTGCGCGGTGCGGACCTGGTGGTGACGGCGGTGGCCGAAGGGCGGGATGCCGCGGCGAGTATCGTGCAGCTGGTCTGCGCGTGATGGCCGACATTGCGTGTGCCGGGCGAGCCCGGCGCTACGTAGAGCCGGGATTGCCCGGCTGAAAGCCCGGCTGACTCAAGCGGCGCTGGACAACAGCGGTCCCACCCGCACGCCGGCGCGTTCAATCTCCAGCGCCAGCACCAGTTCGATCTCATCCAGCTGATCACGGATGCGGCCATTGCTGGCGTCATCGCCATGGTCGTGGCCGATATGCGCGTCCAGCATGCGCGCCAGCCCGGCCAGCAGCACATCGGCGTCGCCGGTACTGGCGTGACGCAGCAGGCGGCCCAGGGCGCGGATACGGGCGCTGCGGTCGGCCGCCAGGGCCTTCACGGACGGGTCGATGGGGGAAACGGCGACGGTCATGGCAGGAGGTTCCTGATTGACGGTTGGGAAGGCGTCAATGTCGGTTGTGGCCCGTTTTTGGGCTATGCAACTTTTACGAAATGGTGTGAAGGTCCTGGGCAGCCCCGCAGGGCGTGGCTCTACGGGTGATCACGGGGCGCGCTGACGCGCATGGCGCGTCACTACGCCACCGGTGATCGCCCTACACTGTCGGGCATCACATCCCCAAGGACGCCCCATGCGCATCGGCCTGGCCGCCAACCGTCTGCACCACCATGACCAGCACGCCGCGCTGTTCCGCTGGCTGGGCCCCTGCGAGGCAGGTCTGCGTGAACTGGGCGTTGAACTTCATGCGGTGGGACGCACCTTCGATGCCATCCAGCGCCTGGGCTTCCTCAAGGACCTCCCTGCCCTGCACCGCTACCCCAACGGTCGCGAAGGCGGCCTGATGAAACTGGTGGCCGAAGTGGTGGGCATGGGCACGCCCGAGCGCACCCTGGACGGCGCGATCTACCTGATGGACCCTGTCGATCCGTCCTCGGTGTTCCCCGAGGCCACCGCGCTCAAACGCCAGTGCGTGATCCACGGCAAGCCGTTCATCTCCACCGTGGCCACCGCGCGCGACTGGATCGAGGTGGAACGGGTACACGCCGGGCTCGCGGCAGACCCCGGTGCGGATGACCTGCATGCGTTTGAACAACAGACCCTCGCCTTGATCGCCCACGATGCGATGAAGCCGGCCATGCTGGCCTTTGCCGACGAACATTTCGACGTGCTGGCGCGCTTCCAGCACCGCGTAGGTACCGGGACGACCGGGCAGCGGCTGAACGAACTGGCCTGGAGCAAAGGCTGGCCGCAGGACCAGGAATGGGTCACCCGTTACCAGAGCGGCCCGATGGGCGGCGACGCGCAGATTGCCGACCGGGTGCTGGAAGGCCGCTGCCAGCGCGCGATCTTTTTCGAAGACCCGCATGTGGCACGCCAGCACGAAGCCGACATCCAGCTGCTGGAACGCGCGGTGACCACGGTGACCGACCGGGCGGTGTGCATCACCGCCCCACGCGTAGCCGCGCGCTGGGCCCAAGCCGCAGCGAAGCGCGCGGGGTGACCGTACGCGTACCGTGTCTGGGGGAGAGCCCCTTCGTGTTGAAGGGGCGCGCCGAAGGCGGGGGTTGAGGGGGAATGCGTGGGCAATTGTTGTGGCCCGGCAGCGCCGGGTTACAACATTTGCCGGAGCATCGCCTTGAGCCTTCGCCCCTCGCGCTGGAAATAATCCCGCTCTTCCCGCCACGCCGGGAACCGCTGCTCCACCTCGTCCCAGAACGCGGGCGAATGATTGGCCTGGATCAGGTGACACAGCTCGTGCACCAGCACGTACTCGAACGCCGAAGGCCGCCCCAGCACCAGCGCCAGGTCCAGTGCCATGCTGCCGTCCGGGGCCAGGGATCCCCACTGCGAGGACATCACCTTCAGACGCAGCCGCGCCGGTGCGCGCGGCAGGCCGGGCAGATAACGCGGCAGCCACTGACCAACATCGGCGCGGGTCTGCGCCTCGTAGAACTCGCGCAGCGTCCGCTTCAGCATGGCGTCGGTACCGCGCGCCGGCCAATGCAGGCAGGCCTCGCCCACGCCCAGTTCGAAATGCGCATAACGGCCGGCTTCCCAGCGCAGCGGCAGCAGTTCGCCGCGCAGCGGCAACAGCCCGGGTTCGCCGATCACCAGTGGCGGCGGCAGGTTGTGCGACTGGTAGTTGCGCAGCTGTTCGGACAACCAGCCCCGGTGTTCCTGCAGGAAGCGTTCGCCCATCACCAGGCTGGCGCGCGGCGGCAGGGTCAGGCGCACGCCGCGCTCGTCCACGCTCAACTTGATCCGGCGCGCGCGCGGATCGCGCACGCGCAGCACATCGATCTCGGCATCCTCCAGGCGCAGGCGAACGGTGTCGCGTTGCAGGCTGGGCGGGGCCGGTGAGATCAGGCGGCGGAGGAGTCCGGACATGGGTACAGCATAGCGCTCGCAGCGGCCCGCACCTGACTGCGCGGTGCGGCCAATGTAGAGCGGGGCTTGCCCCGCCATCGGTGATGCCTGCAGCGGGGCAAGCCCCGCTCTACGGTCAGTCGGCCTTGCTGAGCTTGAAGGCCTCTTCCAGCAGCAGGAACAGGCGACGGATCTCGCCGCTCTGCAGGGCGAAGCGGGCGTCCAGCTCGGCGCGGCGGCCATCGTCGTCGGCGTGTTCCAGCTGGTCCAGCGCGCCGTCCAGGAACTTCAGCTTGCGCACGATCAGGTCGTCACCGAGCACGAACGACAGGTTGTCCTCGAACACCAGGGCCAGCTTGGTCACCTGCTTGCCGGCGTCCAGGTGCTTGTCGATCTCGTCGCAGCGCAGCTCCTGGTGCTGGCACTTGACCACCGCGCCACCTTCCACCGGGTCCTTCATCTCGCACTCTTCGCCCAGGCTCAGCCCGGTCGGCAGCGGCTCGCCGGCGATCCAGCCGGTCAGAATCGAGCGCGGCGCGACTTCGGCATTCAGCGGCATCGCCGGGAAGCTGCCGAGCAGGCTGCGGATGTCGGACATCACGTTCTCGCCCTTCTTGCTGCTGGAGCAATCCACCGCCACGTAACCGTGGGTGAGGTCGATCAGTGCGTCGGTACGCGAGCTCTTCACGAAGGCACGCGGCATCAGTTCGTGCAGCAGGTCGTCCTTCAGACGCTTGCGTTCGCGGCCGCCGGGCTTGCGTCCTTCCTTCTCCTCGATTTCTTCCAGCTTGCGGGCCAGCAGGTCGTTGACCACCGCGCCGGGCAGGATCTTGTCTTCGCCGCCCACGGCCAGCCACAGGGCATCACCGATGCGGTGCGAGAACACTTCTTTTTCCTCACGGCCGAACGGCGAAATGAAACCACGCGAGGTCATCTCAAGCGGGCCGACCGGCTTCAGCAGCACCTGCGGCAGCAGGGTGTCGACTTCGGAGAAATCAGTGGCGGTGGGAAAGCGGAACAGCGTCAGGTTGCGAAAGAACATGGAATTCCGGAAGTCAGTGCGTGAATGATGAAGGTGTTTCGTCGACGGGCGCAGGCACGCGGGCCAGCGCCAGGAAATCGAACAGCGCCGGGTCGGCCAGCTGCGACGGATGGATGTTGCCCAGCGCGCGCGCGATCTGGTCGATACGGCCGGGGTGCTGCTGTTCCCACTGCTGCAGCATCTGCTGCACCTGGCGGCGCTGCAGGTTGTCCTGGCTGCCACACAGATTGCACGGGATGATCGGAAACGCCTTCGCCTGCGCGTACGCGCTGATGTCGGCCTCGCTCACATAGGCCAGCGGGCGGATCACCACATGCTGGCCGTCATCACTGCGCAGCTTGGGCGGCATCGCCGACAACTTGGCGTGGTGGAACAGGTTGAGGAAGAACGTGGCCACGCTGTCGTCGCGGTGGTGACCCAGTGCGATCTTGCTGAAGCCATGCTCGGCAGCATGCCGGTACAGCGCGCCACGACGCAGCCGCGAGCACAGGGAACACATCGTGCGGCCTTCCGGAATCACCCGGCTGACCACCGAGTAGGTGTCCTGTTCGATGATCTGGAACGGAACGCCGATGCTGCCCAGGTACCCGGGCAGCACGTGGGCCGGGAAGTCGGGCTGCTTCTGGTCCAGGTTGACCGCCACCAGTTCGAAGCGGACCGGGGCTTTCTTCTGCAGCTGCAGCAGCACGTCGAGCAGGGTGTAGCTGTCCTTGCCGCCGGACAGGCAGACCATGACCCGGTCGCCGTCTTCGATCATGCCGAAATCGGCAATCGCCTGGCCAACCTGGCGGCGCAGCTGCCGCGCCAGCTTGTCCTGCGCGGCAGCGTCCGCGCGCGCGGTACGGGGAGCAGGATCGGGAAGGGGCAGGACGACGGACATCCGACCATTCTACCGGCTCGCATCGCAGGGCATGCGACCGCAGCCGGGCAAGCCCGGCTCTACAATGTTTCGATGACCACGTTCACCCCCCACGTTCATGCCGGATGTGTATGCTCGGCAGTTGATGGAAACCTACACGCCCGATCAGATCAGCGCCCGCCTTGCCGTCTTGCGGCAGGAGCACCGTGAGCTCGACCAGCGGATCGAGCGGATGGCCGCCAATGGCGAGGACGAGCTGGAGTTCAAGCGCCTCAAGCGCGACAAGCTGCGGCTGAAGGACTGCATCGCCAGGCTGGAAGACATGCTGATTCCGGACGAGCCGGCGTAGGTTCCGTTGGACACGCATGGCGTGTCCCTACGCGGCATCCCTGTAGGGACACGCCATGCGTGTCCAACAGGATCCCAACGCGTCCGTCAATCCTGCGCCACCGGCTCCTCGGGTTTCGCCGCTTCCGGGCTCACCCGCTCGATGGTGTGGCGCAGTTCGCGGCCCAGGATGAACTTGGCATCCTTCGCCCAGGCGTCCAGGCGTTGGTCGAACAGCAGCTTGCTGTTTTCGTCCGGCCACACCAGGCGCAGCTCGCGCAGCTTCTGGATGAAGCCACGGAACAGGGTTTTGTCGAAGAACTCCGGTGCGGCCGGCGCGTACAGCAGGCTCAGGCGCTGCGCGGCCTGCTGGCACAGGCTTTCCAGCTCGGCCGCGCCGAGCGTGCCGGGGCCGTTCTTGACCAGTACCGAAATGGCGATGTAGTAACGCTCGAACGCCTGCTGCAGCGAATGGCCGATGGCGCGCAGGCGGAACACTTCGTCGGTCTGCCCGGTGTTGCGGGCGAGGATGCCGCCGTCGTCGTCGTTAACGTTCTGCAGCAGGCCCTCGCGCACGAACACGTTGATGGTCTGCTCGATACGCTGGGCGAACTGCTCCTCGGTCCACGGCAGGAACAGCTCGGCCTGCAGGAACGGGTACACCGTGCGGCCCAGCTGGACCAGACCGGTACGGCTCATGCGGCGGTTGTTCTGGAAGCAGCAGGCCACCCACGACGACGCAGTGAACAGGTGGATGACGTTGTTGCGGAAGTAGCTCAGCAGCACCGCGGTGTCGCCGCTTACGCTGAGCACGTCGCCCAGCGGGTGCTTGATGCGGGTGAGGACGTTGATTTCCTCGGCGTGGGCAATGATGCGCTCGGGCGAGTGCGGGGTCACCGTCACGCGGTCCGAATACGGCATTTCCTCCAGCAGGGTCTTGCACAGCTGGATCTGCGCGATCAGGTCGGCCTCGCCCATCGCGTGCTTGGGCGTGGACAGCAGCGCCAGCGCCAGCAGGTTGATCGGATTGACGTCGGCGGCGGCGTTGATGTGCACCTGGATACGTTCGGCCAGGTGATCCACCGTGCCCGACAGCCAGCTGGGCTTCTCATCCTCGCCCACCGGCTGGCCGGCCCATTCCGGGGCCTGTTCGGCCAGCACGCGGTTCAACTCGATGGGTTCGCCGAAGTTCACCACCACCTGGCCGAAGTTCTGCTTGAGCACCTTGGGAATGCCCCACAGCAGCTGCCAGATCGATTCCTTCTCCTTGGGCCGGCCGGACAGCTCGTCGAGGTAGCTGCCGCCCTCCATCAGCTTTTCATAGCCGATGTAGACCGGCTGGAACAGCACCGGCTTGCGCGGCTGGCGCAGGAACGCGCGCAGCGTCATCGAGATCATGCCGCCCTTGGGCTGCAGCAGGCGGCCGGTACGCGAGCGCCCGCCTTCGACGAAGTATTCGATGGAATAGCCACCGGCCACCAGCTGGGCGACGTACTCGCTGAGCACCGCCGAATACAGCGCGTTGCCACGGATCGAGCGGCGGATGAAGAAGGCACCACCCTTGCGCAGCAGGGTGCCGACCACCGGCAGGTTCAGGTTGATGCCGGCCACGATGTGCGGCGGCACGATGCCGCGGTCGTACAGCAGGTAGCTCAGCAGCAGGTAGTCCATGTGGCTGCGATGGCTCGGCACGTAGACCACTTCATGGCCCGGCGCGGCGGCCTTGAACTTGTCCAGGTGGTGCACCAGCACGCCGGCGTAGATGCGGTTCCAGACATGGCTGAGCATGAAGCTGGCCGAGCGCACCACCGGGCTGGAGTAGTCGGCTGCGATTTCCCAGGCGTAGGCATGCGCCTTCTTCCAGGCATCGGCCGGCTTGGAGTTGTCCCGCTTGGCCTGCGAGGCAATCGCCTCACGCACGGTATCCGCATCCAGCACCTTGTCCACCAGCAGACGGCGGGTGGACAGGTCAGGCCCGATCACCGATTCGCGGATGCGCCGGAAGTGGGTGCGCAGCACGCGCTGCAGCTTGCGCACGGTGCGCTCGGGGTCCAGACCCTCGTTCACCGTGGAACGCAGCGAGATCGGCGGAGCAAAGCGCACGATGGTGCTGCGGCCGTTCAGCAGCACCGCCAGCAGGCGGCGGAAGCGGCCGACCAGCGCCCAGTTTTCCGAGAACAGCACCGCGAACCAGCCGCTGGTCTTGTCCGGCGCGCGGCCGACGAAGATCGACACCGGTACCAAGTGCACGTCCAGCTCATCGCGGGTGCGATGGGCCTGCAGCACATTGGCCAGTGAATCGGAATGGGTCTTGGCCCCGCGTTGTTCGGGAATCAGCGAATTGCTGCTGCTGCGCCGTGACAGCGCCACGTAGGCGCGCTTGCGCCCGGTCGGGTCACCGGCAATGGGCACCAGCGGCGATGGCAGGCCGGCATCACGGCACGCCTTGTCCAGAATCAGCGCGTTGGACAGACCGTAGTCCTCCAGCACGTAGATCACCGGGCGGCCATCGTTGTACTGCCCGGGATGTTCGGGTTCGATCTTCAACGACAGCCACGGCTCGACCAGCCGGCCCAGCAGGCGCGCCCACCACGGGCGGCGGCCCTGCGGCGCGCGCGGGCCGGGCACGATGGCGGCCGGCTCGGCGTCCACCGGCGCAGCCTCGGCGGTGGCCGGGGTCACGGGTGCGGTGTCGGGCGACGCCCCGTCAACGGGCGTCTTGGGCGGCTCTTCGCCGGGGAAAGGCAGGGAATTCTGGTTCGGCATCGGCTTCATTATGGCTTAGCCGGTGCAGAAGCATCGTCCTTGACGCTGGCGGCGGCCTCTGCTTCGGCCGCTTTCGCCGCATCCTGTTCAGCTTTCGCGGCATCGGCGGCGGCCAGCAGGGCGTCGGTGTCCTCCAGCACCCGGGTCAGGTACCAGTGGCCCTGGCGGCGGGTCATGTGCACCTGCGCGTCGATGGTTTCGGTGGCCAGCGGGTACTGGATGTGGACCACGGCGGTGGCCCCGTCCTGGCTGACCAGCTCGCCGCGCACCCCGCGCAGGGAGGTGTCCAGCGGCAGGCCATAGCTGGCCAGCGCCGTCTTCACCGCTTTCAGGAACGGTCCCAGCTGACGCAGGCTCTGTTCCATGCCAGCCGCCTGCAGCTGGGCGTCGGTCGCCAGCCCGGTGGTGCTGGCCGTGGCGGTCAGCAGGGTGATGGTGGTGGTGGCGCGCTGCTTGTCGGTGAGTGGCGCGGCCGCGGCCCAGCGGCTCAGCACCTCCACCAGCTGCACGTAGTGGGCGCGCTCTTCCTCGCTGTAGTCGGCCTGGTTGCGCAGGTACTGCACCCCGAACAGCCCCATCGAATGCGCGGCCTGTCGCACCCCGGTGGCCTGCCCGGCGATCTGCGCCTTGAACGAGCGCTGCAGGCGTTGCGGCGCATCCGGCTGCGACAGGTTGGCCAGCAGCGGCAGCAGCTGGCCGTCCAGCGGCAGTTCGGTCAGCGGCCAGCGGCTGTGGCCCGCCGCCCACGCGGCTTCCAGCCGGGCGTACTGCTCCGGCGGCACCGCGGCGCGGGCATAGGCCACCAGATCGTCATCGGCGACATGGCGGGCCAGCTGCTGCAGTGCCGCCACCGGTTCGGACGCGGGCGCGGCCGGATCAATGGCGTCTTTCTTGCAGCCTGCCAGTACCACCACCCCACACAACGACAGCGACAGCACCCAGTGGCGGCAGCGCCCCGGCATCAACGGCATGGACATGAACTCGGACTCCCCGGACCGGTCCGCATCTTCACCCGGGGTGGACGGCGGCGTCTACCGCGCCGCCGTCCGGGTGCGACTCAGTCGCCGGTCCAGGTGGCCTGCACGAAGTCACGCACATGGCCGTTGGACAGCCGTGCGTACACCCCGGGCAGACCCGGCAGGGCGCAGCCTTCGCCCCAGCTGACCGTGCCCAGCACGGTCCAGCGGCCCTTGCGCTGGACCATCAGCGGGCCGCCGGAGTCGCCCTGGCAGCTGTCCCGGCCCTCCGTGCCGGCGCAGATGGCGGTACCGGCCTGCAGGTCCGGGTAGGCCTGCGCGCACTGCTTGAAACCCACGAACGGCACCTGCACCGTCTGCAGCACGGTAGGCAGCTCATCGGCGTTCATGTCGGTCACACCCCAGCCGGTGACGGTGAAATCACGTCCCGGGCGCAGGTAGCTGCCGTCGCCCTTGAGCAGCACCTCGGCGGTTTCCGCCTTGGCCACCGCACGCTTGAGCTGGATCAGCGCCACGTCGTTGACCAGGGTGGCGGGGTCGTACGCCGGGTGCACGTGGATCGCCTTGACGTTGGAGACGCGACGGCGCGGCGTGGTGTCCAGGGTGTGCAGCCCGGTTGCCGCGGCCAGGTCTTTCGCGCCGACGTCGTCGACGCAGTGCGCGGCGGTCAGCACCCAGGACGGCGAGATCAGCGTGGCCCCGCAGCTGTGTCGCAGGTGATCCGAGTCGCCACGGCGCAGACGCTGCAGGCTGACCATGAAGGGGTACTGGCCGGGCTCGGCATCCTGTCCGCCGATGATGCGGGGAGCGGCGGTCTCAGCCGGGAGGTTCGGAGCGGCGGGTGCCGCCAGCGCCGACAGTGGGAACAGAGCGGTGATCAGCGCGGCGGCCAGCGCCGGGCGGTAAGTGCGATGCATGCAGCAACTTCCTTTGCAGAATGGAATCGACCGTCGCCTCGCCGGGTGGGTGCGGGCGGGATCGGGGTCGATTCGACGGCAAAGGGCACACGCAGAACTGCGAAGCCGGTCTCGTTTCTCAGCGAGGACGGGCCTGCAGATCGATTGATGGATTCAATACTGGATGCGGGATCACAGCGGAACCGGGACGTGGTTCCGCCGTGTGGGACTATCCCTACCGCAGTGCGCTGCGGATCTCGTCCTGGATGGCCAGGGCGGCGGCACGCGGGTCGGCGGCCAAGCGGATCGGACGACCGACCACGATCGCATCGGCCCCGTCAGCAAAGGCCTGGGCCACGCCTACGGTACGCTTCTGGTCATCACCCACCGGACCGCCGGGACGGATGCCCGGGCAGACGATGGAGAAACCGCTGCCGGTCGCCGCACGGATGGGCGCGGCTTCCTGACCGGAGGCGATCACCCCGTCGATGCCGGCGGCTTTCGCGGCCAGCGCGCGCTCGACCACCACCTGCACCGGTTCGCGGTCGATGCCCATGCCGCGCAGGTCTTCATGCCCCATCGAGGTCAGCACGGTCACCGCCAGCAGGCGCATGTCGCTGGTATTGGCGGCGGCGCAGGCTTCCATCATGGCCGGGTGCCAGCCGTGGATGGTGGCGTAGCTCACCGGCCACTGCGACAGACGCTTGATCACGGCGGCAGCGGTGGCGGGAATGTCGAAGAACTTCAGGTCGACGAACACGCGCTTGTCGCGTTCAGCCAGCGCGTCGAGCACCTGGAAGTACTCGCCGGACGCCAGCAGTTCCATGCCGATCTTGTAGAACGACACCGAATCACCAAGACGGTCGACCCAGGCCAGTGCTTCGTCCTGGCCCGGCACGTCCAGCGCGAAGATCAGGCGCTCGTCGTCACGCAGCGGCAGCGGCGCGCGGCTCACGGCGCGTAGTCCAGGGCAGCGCGCTTGGCGTCGTGGCGGGCCTGGCGCGACTGGCTGTAGTCGTTGTTGAACTGGGCCGGCTCATAGCCGCCGTAGCTCGGGTTGGGCAGCATCCACCAGCGCTCGCCGAACCAGTCGTGGTACTGCTGCTGCAGGGCGTCGCGAGCCTCGTTGGTGTTGGCGGTGACTTCCACGAAGTCACCCAGCTGGTCGCCGAACTGCATCAGCACGCGGTACTTCTGCCCGGCCAGGCGGCGGCGGCAGTTCTTCTCGCTGCCGTTCTGCTCGCAGCCTTCCACCACCGTGCCCAGGCCGAGGAACACGCTGTCGTCGGCCACCGGCAGGCCTTCGCTGCGCAGGTTGGCCAGGGTCGCTTCCTTCAGGTGCACGGCACGGTTGGAGATGTACAGCAGGGTCACGCCCTTGGCGTTGGCGGCCTTGGCGAAATCAACCACACCCGGAATGGCCTTGGCCTTCTTCTCGGCCACCCATTGCGCCCAGGTCACTTCGTCGTATTCCTTGCCGTCGCGGACCAGGCGCGCCTGGTAGGGCGAGTTGTCGAGAACGGTTTCGTCCACGTCCAGCACCACCGCCGGCTTCAGGCCCTTGGCGTCGTTGCCGCGTTCTTCCGGCACCAGCGCGTCCCAGTTGGCTTCCTTCAGCGCCTTGTCCAGGTGGTCGGCCGCCGAGCGGTAGGTCTGCTCGGTGATCGCGCGGTACTCCTGCGAGCGCTGCATCCACAGCACCGCGTTGAGGTTGTCGTTGGCGGTGGCGTCGCCGGCAGCAGACGTCGCAGCGGCGGCGGGCACGGCCTCGGCGGTGGCGGCAGGGGCCTCGGTGCGCTTGCAGGCACTCAGCGCCATCACGGCGCAGGCAAGAACGGACAGGGAAACGGCAGCAGAACGACGCATGTGGCTCACCAGCAACAGATTCGCGCCAGTTTACCGGGTAAGGCCGTGCGGTTCATGGCCGCTGCGGGCCTCGGCTATGCTGCACGCCCCTGAACGCCTCGGAGCGCCCCCGTGAACGACGACACCCAGACCCCCGCCCTGCCCGTGCTGAACGCGGCCCAGGCCCGTGCGCTGGGCTGCCTGATCGAGAAGGAGGCCACCACGCCGGACGCCTACCCGCTGACCGTGAATGCCACCCAGGTGGCGGCCAACCAGAAGACCGCGCGCGAGCCGGTGATGCAGCTGTCGGCCGGCGACGTACACCATGCGCTGCGCCAGCTGGAGAGTCTGGGCCTGGCCCGGCAGCAGTTTTCCTCGCGTGCCGAGCGCTTCGAGCACCGTGCCGGCAGCGCGCTGGACCTGACCCGCCAGCAGCTGGCCCTGCTGGGCCTGTTGCTGCTGCGCGGGCCGCAGACCACCGGCGAGCTGCTGACCCGCAGCGAGCGCCTGTTCCAGTTCCAGGACGCCGACGAGCTGCGCCACCACCTGGAGCGGATGATCCAGCGCGGACTGGCGGTACAGCTGCCGCGCGTCAGCGGCCAGCGCGAGGACCGCTTCATGCACCTGCTGGGTGGGCCGGTGGATGTGGTTGCGCTGGCGGAGGCGTACAAGGCGGCTCCGGCATCCGGCGGTGGGAATGCCGCGTTGGAGGCGCGGGTGGCCGAGCTGGAAGCGACAGTTGCAGAGCTTCAGGCACAGGTGGCCGGCTTGATGGAACGCATCGGTCCCGTAAACTGACCCGGTCATAGGAGCCGGATCCGCATGAGCCGCAAGAACCCGATCTCGGAGCTTTCGATCCGCGGTTTCAAGTCGATTCGCACACTTGATCGACTGAAACTCAACAATCTCAACATCCTGCTCGGTGCCAACGGAGCCGGCAAGAGCAGCTTTGTTTCCTATTTCCAGATGCTCAGCGCCATGATGGACGGCAAGCTCAAGGCGTGGACGCTCAAGCAGGGTTCTGCTGATCGCGTGCTGAGCTTTGGCGTCAAAGAGACCTCGGAGATCGAATCATTCGCCAGGTTTGGGCGCAACGGCTACCGTTTCCGCCTGCACACAACCAAAGAGGAATCTTTCGTTTTTGAAGAAGAGGAACTTTTCTTCAATGGCGATTTCAGGGATGAGTGGATCGCACTGGAAGGAGGCTTTGCCGAGGCTCGCCTTTCCCGGCGTGAGGCACGGGTGAGTCTGGAAGCAGGCTATCGCCGCGACGCCGCCACTTTCTGTTATGAATCAATCTCGAACTGGAAGGTCTATCACTTCCACGACACCAGCGATACCGCCTTGGTCAAGCGCTCTGCATCCGTAGAGAACGGGGAGGAGTTGGCGTCCGACGCAGGCAATCTTGCGGCCTTTCTGTACCGACTGCGGGAGGAGGAGCCTGACGTTTACGAGAACATACGCCGCACCATTCGATTGGCAATTCCGTACTTCGATGACTTCCGGCTTCGGCCTCGACTCACCAAGTCCGAAGATGAGGTCGTTCGCCTGAATTGGCGGCAGGTTGGCAGCGACTATGTATTTTCCCCGAGCCAACTATCAGACGGCTCGATTCGTTTCATCTGCTTGGCTACCGCTCTACTCCAGCCTGATCCGCCCTCGACCATCATCATTGATGAACCCGAGTTGGGACTGCACCCGTACGCCATCACGCTGTTGGGAGCGCTGCTCAAGTCCGCGGCCAGCCGCATGCAGGTGATCGTGTCGACGCAGTCTGTACCACTGGTTGATGAGTTCGCACCAGATGATCTGATCATCGTTGAGCGTGAGGATGGGAATACGGTGTTCAAGCGCCTGGACTCGGAAGAACTGGCGAGTTGGCTTGAAGACTATTCGCTTGGAGAGCTCTGGGAGAAGAACGTTCTAGGGGGCCGGCCCAGAGCATGATCAGAGTCTTCGTAATCTGCGAAGGACAGACGGAAGAGTCTTTCGTCAACGATGTCCTTGCCCCGCATCTGTGGACGTTCGGGGTTTACCTGTTTCCCAGACTGATCGGCACACGCGGACACCAAGGTGGAAACGTGAAGTTCGAGAGGGTGCTCGTCGATATAAAAAATCTGGTACTGGGCGACAATGCTGCGTATTGCACGACACTTTTCGACTACTACGGGATCCACTCGGACTTCCCCGGGCGTGCTGACGCGAATGCGGGCTGGCTCCCTGAGCGGAAGTACACCCACTTCTGTACTTCTTTCGGCCGAAAGGTCGCTGACGCGCTTGGGCAGGATGCGGCACGCCGCTTCATTCCCTATGTGCAGATGTACGAGTTTGAGGGACTGCTCTTCTCATGCCCTGTCAGTTTTGCAGCAGGGATGGGGGACCCCACCCTGTCAACGCCCCTTCAAGCAATCCGTAACGCATTTGCCACCCCCGAGCACATCAATGACAGTGTTCTGACCGCTCCCTCGAAACGAATCAGCCAGATCATGCGCGGATACCAGAAGCCACTTCACGGCATCAGCGCCGCTTTGGAAATTGGTTTGCCAGATATCCGGCAGGAATGCGGATTGTTCGACCAGTGGGTGTCAGAGCTTGAAGCCTTGGGCCCTTAGTCAGACCTCTGCCGCCCCCGGGGTGGCGAACACCAGAACCTCCTCATCCACCGGCGCTGGCAATCGCAACCGCCCACGCGCCTCCATCCCCAGCTTCTGCAACAGCGCCGCCGAGCGCGCGTTATGCGGTGCCACGATGCCGTACAGCTCGGGATATCCCAGCCGGTCACGGGCGTAATGCTGCACGCCGCGCGCTGCCTCGAACGCATAGCCCTGCCCTTCGTACTGCGCCTTCAGCGCATAGCCGATGTCCGGCCCCGGCAGCTCGGGGCGCTTCACCAGCCCGGCATTGCCCAGCCACGCGCCGTCGCTGCGGCGGATGATCGCGTACATGCCGAACCCGTTGAGCGTGTAGCTGCCCAGTACACGCTCGGCGGTGTAGTCGCGCGCCTGTGTCAGCGTGCGCACGCCGCGGTCGGCGATGTTGCGGATGAACCCCGGCTCGTTGAGCAGGGCCAGCATGTCGGCGGCGTCGTGGTCGGGGTCGATCAGGCGCAGGTACAGGCGTTCGGTCTGGATCACGGTGGACATGCGGTTACCAGTCGCGGGGTTGGACCGATTGTGCATGGGATGGGCGGGGGCCGCACGGATACCGGCGGTAGGGATCGACCGTTGGTCGATCCCCATGCTAGTCGAACAACGCCTGGATCGCCGCCAGCCCTGCATTGGCACGCTCTTTCTTGCGTGCGGCGTCAGCGACGGGATCAGCCCCGTCGCGCTGCATTTCTTCAGCCGGAATCTCGTCGAAGAAGCGGCTGGGCTTGAGCCGCACGTGCTCGCCGAACTTGCGGGTGAGCTTGCTGTAGCTCATCCACAGCTGCACCTTGGCGCGGGTGATGCCCACGTACAGCAGCCGGCGCTCTTCCTGCAGGGTGCCTTCGTCCAGGCTGACCTGGTGAGGCAGCACGCCGTCCTCGCAGCCCACGATGAACACATACGGGAACTCCAGGCCCTTGGATGCGTGCAGGGTCATCATGCGCACCTGGTTGCCGCCATCGTCCTTGTCGTTGCGCGACAACAGCGCCAGCTGCGCGGCAAGGTCGGCGGTGGACGCACCGCGCGGACCGCCCTCGAACCACTGCGCCAGCTCTTCCAGGTTGCCGAGGCGACGCTGGTAGGTGGATTCTTCCTTGCAGCTGCTGCGCAGCTCGGACACCAGCCCGGAGTCCTTCACCAGCTTGCGCACCAGGTCACCAGAGCTGAGCTGGGGCATGCCCGCACGCAGGTCGCGCAGAATGTCGGTGAAGCGGCTCAGGCTGTTCGCAGCGCGCGGCGGCAGCTGGGCCAGTGCGCCGAGGGCCTCGGCCGCCTGCGCCATCGGCATGTCCTTCTCCGACGCCAGCTCGGCCAGCTTGGCCAGCGTGCCCGCGCCGACTTCGCGCTTGGGCGACTGCACGGCACGCATGAACGCGGTGTCGTCATCCGGGTTCACCAGCAGACGCAGCCACGACAGCGTGTCTTTCACTTCCTGGCGTTCGAGGAACGCGGTGCCGCCGGTGATGTGGTACGGCGCGCGTACCAGCTGCAATGCCTTTTCCAGTGGCCGCGACTGGAAGTTGCCGCGGAACAGGATGCAGAAGTCGCTCCACGGAATCTGCTTGGAGGTCGCCAGATAGGAAATCTCGGCGGCCACCTTTTCCGCTTCGTGCTCGCTGTTGCGGCATTCCCACACGCGGATGCGTTCACCGTCCGCCTGGTCGCTCCAGAGCTTCTTCAGGTGTTCGTGCGGATTGTTGGCGATCAGCGCATTGGCCGCGCGCAGCACGCGGTTGGAGCAGCGGTAGTTCTGCTCCAGCTTGATGATTTCCAGCGCGGGGTAGTCGCGCGCCATCTGCTGCAGGTTTTCCGGATTGGCACCACGCCAGGCATAGATGGACTGGTCGTCGTCGCCCACACAGGTAAAGTTACCCGCGCTGCCGGCCAGCTGCTTCAGCAGCCGGTACTGGGCGTCGTTGGTGTCCTGGCATTCGTCGACCAGCAGGTACCCGATGCGCTCGCGCCAGGCCAGCGCGATGTCCGGGTGTTCTTCCAGCACCTGCACCGGCAAACGGATCAGATCATCGAAGTCGACCGCGTTGAACGCGGTCAGCCGCAGCTGGTAGCGCTCGTACACGCTGGCTGCTTCTTTCTCGCGGTTGCTGCGCGCGGCGGCCATCGCCTGCTCCGGCGACAGCCCGGCGTTCTTGGCGCGCGAGATCAGATTTTTCACGTCCTCGATGTCATCCGGCTTGGCCCCATACATCAGGTCCTTGACCTGCGAGGTGGCATCGTCGGCATCGAAGATGGAGAAGCCGCGCTTGAGTCCGACCGCGGCGTGCTCGATCTGCAGGAACTTCAGCCCCAGCGCGTGGAAGGTGCAGATGGTCACCTCGTCGGCGTCATCGCCGTGCAGGCGCTTGGCCACACGTTCGCGCATTTCCTTGGCGGATTTGTTGGTGAAGGTGATCGCCGCGATGCGCCGCGCCGGGTAGCGCTTGCTGGCGATCAGCTGGGCGATCTTCTCCACGATCACGCGCGTCTTGCCGCTGCCCGCGCCTGCGAGCACCAGCAAGGGACCTTCGCAGTGCAGCACTGCGGCGCGTTGAGGGGGGTTGAGACCGTGCATGCCTTCTCCGTGGAGCCCGGCATTGTACCGGGGTCGCCCGCCCCGTAGAGCCGGGCTTGCCCGGCTGAACAACCAGACTGAACAACCAACCGCCAGCCGTTTAAAATCCCCAGCATGGCCAAGCTCTACTTCTACTATTCGGCGATGAACGCCGGCAAGACCACCACGCTGCTGCAGTCGGCGCACAACTACCGTGAGCGCGGCATGCGGGTGGCGATCCTGACCCCGCGCCTGGACGACCGGGCCGGGCGTGGCGTCGTGGCCTCCCGGATCGGACTGAAGGCCGACGGCGTGGCCTTCGACCGCGAAACCGACCTGGAGCAGCTGATCCGCCAGGACCTGGCGGCGCACGGTCCGCTGGGCTGCGTGCTGGTGGACGAGGCGCAGTTCCTCAACCGCAGCCAGGTCTGGCAGCTCAGCGAGGTGGTCGACCAGCTGCGCATTCCGGTGCTGTGTTACGGCCTGCGCACCGACTTCCGCGGCGAGCTGTTCGAAGGCAGCCAGTACCTGCTGGCCTGGGCCGACGAGATGCAGGAGATCAAGACCATCTGCCACAGCGGCAAGAAGGCCACCATGACCGTGCGCGTGGACGAACACGGCCACGCGGTGCAGGATGGCCCGCAGGTGGAGATCGGCGGCAACGAGCGCTACGTATCGGTAAGCCGGGCCGAGTTCAAGAAGATTACCCGGGGCGAAGGGCGGATCGAGCCCATGCAGGCGGCATTGCCGCTGTGAAGAGCAGCCGGGCAAGGCCCGGCTCTACATCGGTTCTCCGATGCGATCCGGTCGTTCGGTATCGGTATCAATACAACGTGCGCTCCGGCGCACCCACCGGCGGCGGGTTGTACTGATACAGCCACGTCTCGGTAAGCGTCTTGCCAGCGCTGCGCAGGTACAGGCGGATGTCGATCTGGTCGGTCGAATCATCCGGCGGCACCAGGTCGAACATGGCCCGGTAACCCTTGATCTCGCGCAACGGACGCGCCGACACGATTTCGGTGCGGCCACGGCTGGCCTGCACCACGGCTTCCACTTCGCCCTTGTCGATCAGCGCAGCCAGCTCGCCGCCTTCGAAATCCACCGCGAAGCGCCACGAGAAGTACTCGCGCTTCTTGCCGATCACCCCGCCCAATCCGGTGCGCGTGGCCACTGCCTGGGCCAGCGGCGGTCGCGCCGGCGGCTCGGCTCCCCAGTACAGGCGGTAGCCCAGCAGCATCTCCTGGCCCGGCTGCGGCTTCGCTTCCGGGTTCCAGAACGCCACGATGTTGTCGAAGGTCTCGTCCACAGTGGGAATTTCCACCAGCTGCACCGAGCCCTTGCCCCATTGTCCCTTTGGCTCCACCCACAGGCACGGGCGCTTCTCGTAGAAGACCCCATCGTCCTGGTAGTGGTCGAAGTTGCGGTCGCGCTGCAACAGCCCGAAGCCCTTCGGGTTGTTGTCCACGAACATGTTGAAACGCAGCTGGCGCGGATTGCCCAGCGGCCGCCAGATCCACTCGCCGGCCCCGGTCCACATCGACAGGCCGTCGGTGTCGTGGATTTCCGGCCGCCAGTCCCAGGCCATGCGGCGGTCGTTCTCGCCCACCTGATACATGCTGGTGCACGGCGCGATGCCGAGGCGCTCGATGGTCCTGCGCGGGTACAGCGCCACGTCCACGTCCATCAGCAGCACGTCGCCGTTGGTGATGGCGAAGCGGTAGGCACCGGCCACGCTGGGCGAATCCAGCAGGGCGTACACCACCAGGGTGTTGGAGTCCTTGGCCGGCTGCTCGAGGAAATAGGCGATGAAGTCCGGGAATTCCTCCGGACGGTCCATGCCGGTGTCGATGGCCAGACCGCGCGCGGACTGGCCGTACTGGCCCTCCTTGCCGACCGCACGGAAATAGCTGGCCCCCAGGAACGCGGCGAAGTCGCGGTCGGTGTCCTGGCGGGTGTTGAGACGGAAGCCGGCAAAGCCCAGGTCGGCCGGCAGGTGGCTGCCCTTCAGACCACTCTTGCCGTAGTCGAACGCGGCCGGGTCATACGCCAGTTCCTGGGCCATGCCATTGACCACGTCGAACATCCGCACCGGCGAATGGAAGTACAGGCCCAGGTGGAAGAACTTGGCCTGGAAGCGGCCGGGCTGGTCGGCCCACAGCGCGTGGTCCTGGCGGTAACGGATCGACTGGTACTGGTCCCAGTCCAGCGCCTCCAGCGGCCCCGGCAGGGTGCGCCGGTGGCTTTTGTAGGCCGCTTCGGACAGCGCCCGGGCCTGGCCCTTGAGCGTGGCGAAGTCGAACGGCTGCGGCTGGCCGAGCCGGCGCAGGCCCACCTGGTTGCCCTGCGCGGCGCAGGCCGGCAGCGCGGGAAAACCAATGGCCGCCAGGGCCAGCGAAGCGTTGCGGATGAAGTCGCGTCGTTGCATGCAGGGCAGCAAAGGCAGGAAAGGGCCGGCCATCATAGGCACGGGAACGTTAAATCGCCGCTGTGATGAATGGGGAGCGTTCAGTCTCGCGACGCGACCGTCCGCAGTGACCCGTCGCCGCAATCGCCCAAGGCCAGTTCCACGCTGCGCGCCACCCGGCCGCCCTCCGGACGCAGCCGGCGTACGTCGTTACGCAGCTGCAGCAGCACGGCGCGGCCACGCGTCGGGGCCTGGCTGCAGCGCAGCTGCCCCTGCAACAGGCGTGCACGCCAGCGCAGCTGCTGCGTGCGCGGGTCGCTGCCGGCTACCTCGACCAGCTGTGCCAGCACCCGTTCGGCCTCCACGACCTGCCCCAGCCGCACCAGGTTGCGCGCCCAGGCCAGCTGCACCGCATGCTGCTGCAGCACCGCTTCGGGGCCACCGCGCGGAGACAGCCGCATCAGGCCCGCCAGACGCCGCCCGGCATCCACCGCGTCCACCCGCGCACCCAGGATGTCGGCCATGCGCCAGTCAGCGCGCTGCACCATGGGGTCGTCCTCGCCGCGCTGCGCGGCCAGCCACTGGCGGCCTTCACGCAGCGCGGCCAGCGCCTCTTCCCAGCGTCCCGCGTCGGCCAGCGCGACCCCGAAGTCGTACAGGCCCTGCGGCAGCAGGCCGACACAATCAGGCTGACGCCAGATCTCCACCGCCCGGGCAAAGTCGTCCACTGCCTGCGCGGTGTCGCCGCGCTCGCGCGCCAGGTGGCCCATCGCGTTCCAGCTCGCCCCGGTATCGCGGTGCTGCTCGCCCAGCGCCTGCCGGGTCAGCCGGTGCACTTCCTGCAGGGTCGCGTCAGCCTCGGCCAGGTCGCCGCGCTGCAGGGCCAGCGTGCCGCGCAGGCGGCGGATGCCCAGGGTCTCCGGGTGGTCGGGGCCGTACAGGCTGAGCGCGTCGTTCCACGCCATGTGCACGTGCTGCGAGGCAGCGTCCAGGTCCCCCTGCGCGGCCAGCGTTTCCCCCAGGTGGCGGCGCAGGGTAACCCGCTGCGGGTCGCGCTCGCTGGTGCGTAGCTGCAGCAGTTGCAGCGCCTGCCGGTAGCCCGCCAATGCGGCCTGGGTGCGGCCTTCGTCGCTGTCCAGCGCGGCCAGGTCGGCCAGGCTTTCCGCCGTGCGGGTGGTGTCTTTGAGCACGTCGCGGCGCAGGGTCAGCGCCTGGGTGAAGGCCTCCCGCGCGGGCCGCCGGTAACCCAGCAACTGCTGGCAGCGACCGAGCTGGGCGTGGTACTCGGCCACCAGCGACGGGAACGTCTGCTGGTGCTGCGCCGCCAGCGCCTGCATCGGGCTTAGGTGGGCCACGCATTCGCGCGAGCGCCCCAGCATGCGCAAGGCGCGGCCGCGTTGGGTTACCGCTTCCAGCTGCAGCTCCGGCGGTACGTCGTCCACCTGCTCCAGCAGCGCGCGCTGCCGGTCCAGGGTCTGCAGCGCCAGCTGGTAGTCGCCCAAGCCGATGCGCAGCCGCCCGATCACCCCTTCCAGGTCGGCCAGCGACAATGGCTGGTCGGCCAGCTCGGCCTCGCCGCGCTGCTGCCCGGTGGCCAGCATCTGGCGCACGTCGAAGCTGCCATGGCGCGCGCTGGCAGCGCGGTCGAACAGGCCGATGGTGAAGTCCTGCATGGCCTGCGCGCGGGCAATCTCGCGCCGTGCCTGCTGCATCTGCCACAGCGCCAGCACCGCCAGCGCCAGCAGGGCCAGAACGCTCACCGCGCCCAGTGCCACGCCCCAGCGGTGTCGGCCCAGGTACTTGCGCAGCCGGTATAGCGCGCGCTGCGGGCGGGCGTGGATGGGGCGGCCCTGCAGGAAGCGCTGCACGTCCTGCGACAATGCTTCCACCGAGGCGTAGCGCTGCGCCGGCTCCTTCTGCAGCGCCTTGAGCAGGATGGTGTCCATGTCGCCACGCAGGCGGCGCGCCAGGCGGCGGGTGGCGGCGGATGGGGCGGGTTCGGCGCTTAGCAGCAAACGTGATGCGCGTGGGGCGTTTACCTCCAGAATCGAGCGCTCCCATTCGGCGTCGCTGAGCCGACGCAGGCGGTACGGTTTACGCCCGGTGATCACCTCGAACAGCACCACGCCCAGCGAATACACGTCGGTGAGGGTCGTCACCGGTTCGCCGCGCACCTGTTCCGGCGCGGCATAGTGCAGGGTGAAGGCACGCGCTTCGGTCGGCGGGTGCGCGCCGATCTCGCGCGGCTGCTCGTCGTCGAGCAGCTTGGCGATGCCGAAATCCAGCAGCTTCACCTCGCCGTCGGCGGTGACCAGAATGTTCGATGGCTTCAGGTCGCGATGCACGATCAGGTTGGCGTGCGCGTGGCTGACCACCGCACACACCTGCAACATCAGTTTCAGGCGGCGCTCCAGCGGCAGTTGCAGGCGTTGGCAGTAATCGGTGATCGGCTCGCCTTCCACATACGCCAGCGCCAGGTACGGCTGGCCCTGCAAGTCGATGCCGGCGTCCAGCAGCTGGGCCAGGTGCGGATGCTGCAGGCGCGCCAGAATTTCGCGTTCGCGGCTGAAGCGCTGGCGCAGGCCGGGGTCGGCATAGCCGCTGCGCAGCAGCTTCAGTGCGACCTGGCGTTCGTACAGCCCATCGGCGCGTTCGGCCAGCCAGACCTCGCCCATGCCGCCCTCGCCGAGCCGGCGCAGCAGCCGGTAGGGCCCGATGCGGGTGCCTTCACGGCTGTCTTCCGGCGCGGCCGTCCACAGCGGCTGGGCCATGAAGTCCTGGCTTTCCGCCTCATGCTGCAGCAGGCGCTCCACTTCTCCCGCCAGGGTGGGATCGGACACGTGCAGCCGCGCCAGGCGCGCTGCGCGCTGGTCGGGGGGCAACTCCAGCAACTGATCCAGCAGCGACGACAACTGCTGCCAGCGCCCTGCTTCCATACGATCGATCTCCGACCGCCGTTGTTCGACTCAGTCTTCGCGCACCGAGGCCAGAAGGAACAGCCGCGCCTTCTGCCAGTCGCGGCGGATGCTGCGCTCCGAGCGCTGGCACAGGTCGGCAATTTCCTGTTCCGACAACCCGGCGAAGTAGCGCAGCTCGACCACCCTGGCCAGGTGTCCATCCACCGCCTGCAACCGCGCCAGCGCCACGTCCAGCGCCAGCAGGTCTTCGTCCAGGCGCACGCCGCTGCTGCTGTTCTCGGGAATTTCCGCGACCCGCTTCAGGTCACCGCCGCGCTTGCGTGCGAGCCGGTTGCGGGCGTAATCCACCACCACGCTGCGCATGGCCGAAGCGGCGTAGGCAAAGAAGTGCGCGCGGTCTTCAAAGCGGGCGGCACCACGTGCGCCCAGCAGCTTCAAATAGGATTCGTGCACCAGCGACGTCGCATCCAGGGTACGGCCCTGCTGGCCGGCCAGCTGGCGCCGGGCCATGGTGTGCAGCTCCTGATACAGCAGGGTCAGCACCCGATCCAGCGCGGCACGGTCGCCCGAGCGGGCCGAATCCAGCCATACGGTGATATCCGGGCCTTCGTCCATGCCAAACCCCCGCCGGTGACGTTGGGCCGACTATAGCGCCCGTTTGGGGGCAAAAGTGCGACTCAGCGCTGGCAGTGGCTGCACCAGACGCTGGCGCGCTGGCCGATGGTGGCGTGGCGCAGCAGCCGCCCGCACTGCCGGCACGGCTCGCCTTCACGCCCGTAAACCAGCAGCTCCTGCTCGAAGTAGCCAGGCGCACCGTCCGGGTTGATGAAGTCGCGCAGGGTGGTGCCGCCACGGGTGATGGCGTGGCCGAGGATCTGTTTCACCGCCGCGCCCAGGCGCTGGTAGCGCTCACGCGAGATCTTGCCGGCTTCACGCAGCGGGTTGATGCCAGCCATGAACAGGCTTTCGGCCGCATAGATGTTGCCCACCCCGACCACGATGCCCTGGTCCATCAGGAAGGTCTTCACCGGGGCCTTGCGGCCACGGCTGCGCTGGAACAGGTAGTCGCCGTCGAAGACGTCGTCCAGCGGCTCCGGGCCCAGCCCGGCCAGCAGTTCATGGGTCTGCCCGGCCGGCTGCCAGAGCAGGCTGCCAAAGCGGCGCGGGTCGTTGAAGCGCAGCACGCGACCGTTGTCCAGGCTGATGTCGACATGGTCGTGCGCACGCACGGGCGTGTCGCCCGGCAGCACCCGCAGGCTGCCGGACATGCCCAGGTGCAGCACCGCGCTGCCGATGGCGGTATCCAGCAGCAGGTACTTGGCGCGGCGGCGCACGCCTTCAATCGCCTGGCCCGGCAGCAGCGTGCTGATTTCATCGGGAATTGGCCAGCGCAGGTCCGGCCGGCGCAGGATCACCCCGTGGATACGGCGACCTTCCAGATGCGGCGCAAGGCCACGGCGGGTGGTTTCTACTTCGGGCAGTTCGGGCATGGGGGGATTCTACCCCTGGTGCCCTGATGCGCATGGGGGGATTGCCGAATCCCTTGGCGATGTACCATGCAGGGCGATCTACGGGCGCAGGATCATGGCTTTGACACGCATGGCGTGTCACTACGACCCTTGGTCGCCCGGGTTGGGGGTCGCCCGGGGTTGGTTGGTCGGGCGATCGTGTAGGGACGCGCCATGCGCGTCCGCTCTTCGTTCCGCGCTCGCAATCCCCGATCGGGACGCGATCAAACGCCCTGTTCGTCCGCCGCCACCGGCGCACGGTCCGGGAACAACGTCGGCAGCACCTCGACAAACTTCGCCACGCAGGCATCCGCGTTGCGCTGTGCGGTCTCCTTCAGCAACGCATAATCATCCGCCTGCCAAGCCTCCAGCGTGGCCGTCGCCGGCGCTTCCTGCCCGCACTGAACACCCTCACCACCGGTCAGCTTCAGCGTCAGCAGACGACGGCGATACGGGAAACCGAGGTGCACGGTCTGGCGCAGCTCGTACTGGGTTTCGGCATTGTCCAGTTCCTGATAGATCAGGTTGAACGCATCGACCGTAGCCACCACCGGCTTCTCTTCTTCCGGCAGTGCGCCCGGATGGGCGGTGAAATAGGTCGTCAGCGCGGCGCGCACCTTGTCCTGCAGGTAGCCGAACGCCGGGTTCTCGATCTCCTTCACGCGGCTGCCCTTCAACTGGTCCTTCTTGAAGGGGCTGGCAGCCACGCTGCGACTGAACAGCGACAGCGCCACCTGCGCGGCCACGACCTTGCCGGTGGTGGAGCGCTGCACCACGCGCAGGGTCCTGTCGCCGACCGGCTGACCGTTGGAACCCACCTGCATTTCGGCCTCAACCGGCACCAGCCCTTCCCATGCCGGGGCTACCGCCACCGGTGCCGGCTCGGCTTCCACGGCAGCGTCGGTGGGTGCTTCAGGCACATCCGCCACGACGGCAGCCTCGTTTGTAGCCTCGGTGGCGGCTTCGGCGGTTTGCTCGACATTCGCCGCAGGTGCGTCAGCAGCCATAGCAGGCGCGGCTTCCACCACATCGGTGATGCCCGGCTCGGTCGCCATCGCGGGCGCAGACACAGCGAGGCCGCCCAGCAGCAGGGCAGAGAAGAGGGGGAGTCTGGTGTTCATGAGTGTCCTTGGGGGATATCTAGAAATCGTCCTGTGCGCGATGCCAAGACGTCATCACTGGCCGCGCGCTCACGCTATCGGCATGAGGACGGAGAACTTGAGGCGAGGTACGGCCGCTCACGCACCACGCGCACTGATGCGGCCGTGCGGGCCAATCGCAATTGCCAATTTCAATCCATCACCGAAGCGCGCACTGTCCGCTCCGGGTGTTACAGCCCGTTCGGAACGAATAATGTTTGTGCATCCCTTGGTCGGGAGGGTGGTTAATACAACACCCTCGTGAGGCGGAAATACGCCACACCGTCTGGTTTCGAACGGCTGTAAACCTTCCGTCCCCCTCGCCTTCATGGCGAGGGGTCTTCAATGTCGATGGAGATTTCATATGCACAAGAACCGCGCAGCTGCGCCAGACCGTGACGCAACCTCCTCAGAAACAACCGAGCTGATCCAGCGTTGCAGGTGCTGCAACAGCCTGCTGCAGCCACCGGTACTCTCCCACCGCCCCACCCCGTTCATCCTGCTACACGGCCCCTGGCTGCGTGAGATGGGCATGGACGTGGGCGCTCGCGTAATCGTGGAAGCCGGTCTAAGCGTAGTCACCGTGGCCTTGATAGGCCCGCGCGACCGGGTGGAAGCGATAACGCCGAACGGACCCGATGGTGTCATGCGTCAGATCCACTTTACCGACGTCCACGCCGATCCGATCCAGCAGATGAGGCCTGCGGCATAGCCGCTGCCCCTGCGAAGATCACAGAGAAGCGCCCGGCCTATGCCGGGCGCGATAGTCAATCATAGGTGCGTCATAGAACAGCTGACGTGCTGGTGCCGTGTGGGCCGGTGCCTTTGGCCGTTGCGGTGGGACTGCCGGCGAAATTTGGGGTCCCATACACTTCGTGCGATGGGACTGCCGTCGCTTCTCCGGTGCCGTCAGACTCGCGCCATGCATCTGGTGTGGTGAGACTGGTAGCGTCGGTCGACAGACGACGGCACGGAACCACTCCACGCCCGGTAACGCATGATCTCCGTCGAAACAATGTGTGGCCCGAGGCAAATAACACCACGACGATTGATTCAATGCGTCACCGGACGTTGATGACTTCACTGCCGTCGTCTGTCGACCGACGCTACCAAGACAGTGCGACGCGCGGTATTAGATCTCAAAGGCGAAAGTGCGACGTCCTCACGAGCACGCGTACACCAACGGCTCGCGCCAGTACCTGACGGCGTAGCCCTCCCCTAACTCCACTGCAACCCTCGCGGTCAGAACACGCCCGCGGATATCGAAAGCGATGCTATCGGCCTCCATCCAGTAATGCTCTCGTGGGTCATCCCAGTTGAGCTTGCCATCAAAGTAGTCCGACCATTGCATTAGTTCCGCGACCAGATCCGGAGAGAGCGGCAAGGATGCAGGATCCATGTCACCGGTTGGAAACTCATCGTCCCAGATCGGATAGGCATGGTAGTCGCACATGACCTTCAGCTTTACCCGCGACATGATCTGTTTTCTCGCGGCTTGAGCCAGAAAGGATCTCCGCCCAACTCATCATAGGCAGAAAGTGGAATTCGTTTATCCAACATGAAGCCCGGCAGCTCGCTTCGAATGACCATGACAGGTTCATACGAGTACTCGAGCTTTCTGCCCTCCTCGAAGTACTGGAACGCGTACTCTGCGGATTCAATGCATCGGTCTATCGCACTGAAGTACTTGGAGAACGCCCCGGCTAGATTAGTTTCAGTAAACAGTATCCCACTGCCATCTTTCTTCTCATTGGCGATCCGCTCTTCCAGTGTAGTCGCAGGAACCGAGGAGAACACATCCCTTATCGATCGGAGCGCCTCAAGAGTCGCCTCAGCATCTTCCCTTCGCACATAACGTCGGTAAAGCCGGTCGCAGACAAGCGCGATCGCGGGCTCGTCCAGCTGGAAGGCATGCTCAGTGACAAGGTCAAAGAAGACACTCATTGCGGAGGCATCACCGATCTCGACCAGGAGCCCGCCTCCGTTGATTCCCACCTTGTGCATCAACCCTCTCCTTGATGAGTCTTCTTACCCGCTAAGGCACGACTCGGATCGACCAGCGATACGACTTCGATCAATTTTCACCTCTTACCCAGTACGCATCTTCCGTCAGAACCCCTGCACCGCCGAGCCGCCAGAAATCGAAGTAGATCGCGAAGTCTATATCCATCTTCAACAGCGGCTGCACGACGTACCATGCAAGATCGTAGCTGGCGGCGAGGCCATACAAGGCCTCGACCAGCGCAAAAGCCGCATCTGGCTGGTCTCGTAGCGAGTGCAGCACCGCATGCGTAATGTGATCTGAGACATCGTCCTCGGGCTGCTGTCGGGCTTTCAGCTCCTCGAACGTTCTCCTGTCGATGAGCTTGACCTCTACCGAATCCGCGATTGCGGCCAGCCCCTCTTCACCAGTGTGGCGACAGAACTGCCCCTGTTCACGAATCCAGGCCGTAGCTGCGACCAAGAGCTGCTGCCGATCCTGGATCTTTGGCTGCTGAAGATAGACGTACTCTCCCAGGTAGCCAGCACCAAGTATCTTGCGAGTCCGGCTCTCCATCTCTTCCGCATGGTCGAAGTACCTGAAGATAGACTGCCTCACGTGTTGGTGAAGATCGTCATTCACGCTGGGGGTCGCTTGAGCCTCCTCGAAGCGCTCCGCACCGACGATCTCTACGTCGATACCATCGACACGGTTCGCCACCTCCAGCTCACCGGTTAGCGCGCAGTATCTTACCTGCGCCGTAAGCCATTGTTTCGCGGCGGCAATCACCAGCGCCGAGTCACCCAGCTTTGGTTGCTGAAGATAGATGTATCCAGACAGATTTCCGGCATCGAGAAGGCGGTTAACCCCGCGCAGCATCTCCTGAGAATGCGGAAATGGTCCGAACACCGAGGCGAGCTCGGATTTGGTCAAGCCCGATTTGAAAAGGCCCAGGAGGTTGCAGGATTCGGCCTCGAGTCGCCCAGCACAGCACTCCAGCCATTCCTTAAGTGCCTCGTTCACAGCTACTCCAGAGCGGTTCGCCTTGCAGGTTGTCGTAGGTCGAAAGAGGAATTCTCTTATCAATAATGAAGGCTGGCATCTGACTACGGACCACTCTCACTGGTTCATAGCTGTAGCCCGTTGATGGATCAGTCGCGAACCCTTGGAAGTTGACTTCAGCCGACTCCATGCAGTGCTCAATTGCATCGAAGTAGCGACCGAGTACGAGCGCAAGATTGCCTGCTTCCACGTCGAAACCATTGCGTTCTGCCTCATCTCGATCCAAGAACGTCAGCAAGCCAGAACTGGGCATATCGACGAGGGCCTCTTTGACCTTTCCGAGAAGAACCGTCGTCATTTCAACGTCCTCTCGGCGGACGTAGCGCTTGTAGAGCCTATCAGCGAGCAGACTCATGGACCCTTCTTGTGACAAGTTCTGATGCGCGCAAATCACGTCAAAGAACGCTGACATAGCCCTTGGACTTCCCATGTCAAACAGGCTGCTCCCGCCTTTGAATCCAACGTTACTCATTGCGCCTCTCCCGGCCCTTTTGGATGGCAGCTCCCTTCTACTCGTCCTTCAGAATCAGGAAGCGATCCCGGGTCAGCACACCGGTCCCGCCACTCCGCCAGAAGTCAAAGTACTTTGAGAAGTGCAGATTGATCTTAAGCAACGGCTGGGTGATGTACCAGCCAAGGCATGTGTCTGCGGCGATTCCGTAGGCTGCTTCGATCAGGGCGAAGGTTGTGCGTGGTGATCCCATAAGCGGCATGAATACTTTGTCCGCTATGTGGCCCCGAATCCAGCTGCCAGGGTTGTCCTCGCATGGAATCCTGTCGTACTCAGCCCTATCCACAAACGCGACCTCCGCAGACTGAGCAATGTGCTGCAAGTCGGCCTCTCCGAGCTCGTGGCAGAACTTCGCCTGTTCATCAAGCCACGCCTGCGCCAGGACCTTTGTCCTATGGGCGTCCTTCATCGTGGGTCGCTGCAGGTACGCGTATTCGCCCAGGTGTCCAGCACCGAGAGCGGCGCGAATCCTTTGTTCAATATGGTCGGAGTGAGAGAAGAACCGCAGCGCTCGCCTCAGCTCTTGATCGGTTAGCCCTGACTTGAAGAGGCCGAGGAAGTGGGACTTGTCCACATCCCAATCGCCCTCACAGTACCGCTCCCATTCGGACAGTATCTCATTCACAGCGCGGCACGTCCTTGCTCAAGATTGCCTGCACTTCCTACCCCATCACCGGTATCTCATGAGTGCCTACGGCACGCTTACCCCTGACGGATGACGCCGGGCACCAGCTGCAGGCGCAGGGTGCCGGCGGCCAGGTTCTGTTCGGGCAGCCCGATATGGGTGGTGACATAGCCCTTGGCCAGCACCAGGTCGGAGGCGCGGCGCACCATCAGGGCGATGCCTTCCTGGCCGATGCAGCGGCCGCGGTACTGGTCCAGGTAGCGCTGTGCGAAGCCGAAGACGTCGCGGCGTTGGCCGTCGAGGACCTATCGGCCGACGGGCGGAGGGCCTTTGGGGGCAGCCACGCAGGGCGTGGCTCTACGCCTGTACGACGCGGTGGGTGATGTTCAGACCAGGGCCTGGGCGACGCGGCGCATGCGGTTCAGCGGGGCGGCGCCGCGAGCTCTTTGGCGCTCAGGAAGCCGTCCTTGTTGGCATCCTGCTTGTGGAAGCGTTCCACGATGGTCTGCCGCTGCTGTTCGCGGGTGATCGGCTTGCCCTTGCCACCCGGCAGCTCATCCGCGCCCAGCACGCCGTCGCCGTTGCGGTCCATGCGGTCGAAGGCGTACATCATCCAGGCCACGTATTCCTCGACGCTGACCTTGCCGTCGCCGTCGGTATCCATGCGCTGCAGGTAGGTGCCGGTGTCGGCCACCTGGGCGTGGGCCACGGCGCTGCCCAGCAGCAGCGCGGTGCAAAGCAGGCGGCGCACGCTCAGTGCGCCGTCAATGCATAGCCCTTCAGGCGCGCTGCATAGGCCTGCAGCGCGGCGATACCGCTGGCTTCGGCGTCCTGGCACCAGCCCTGCAGTGCCTTCAGACGCTCGGCGGCGTCATTGCTGCGCGCTTCCAGCAGAGCAGAAAGGCGGGCACGGTGTTCGACCAGCACGCGGATGCGCGGGCGCTGCTCCACCCAGCTGTTGAGCTCGGCGCGGCAGGCCGGCTTCAGCCAGCGACCGTCGTTGACCAGGCCACGGCGCATGCGGCGCGGCAGCAGCTTGCGCAGCTTGGCACCGGCAAAGGCAGCTTCTTCGCGCAGCGCGGGCACGAACACATTGCGCTGGTAGTCGGTCATGGCCTGGAAGCGGTGCGACAGCAGCGCCTTCAGGGTTTCCGCGTCCGGCACAGCGATGTTCGGGCGCACGTCCATGCTCGGGGCCACGCGCAGCACCTTGGCCAGCTTCACCGCCTGCAGCGCGCGGATCGCGGCCCAGCCGATGTCGAACTCCCAGCGCCGCATCGAGAAGCGGGCCGAACTGGGGAAGGCATGGTGGTTGTTGTGCAGTTCTTCGCCGCCAATCCAGAACGCCCACGGGGTGAGGTTGGTGGAGGTGTCGGCGGATTCAAAATTGCGGTAACCCCACCAGTGGCCCAGGCCGTTGACCACGCCGGCAGCCCAGAACGGAATCCAGGCCATCTGGATCGCCCACAGGGCCACGCCGGGCAGGCCGAACAGCAGCAGGTTGACGAAGAACAGCACTGCCGGGCCGAGATTGGCGTGCGGGGTGTACAGGTGACGCTCGATCCAGTCGTCCGGCGCGCCGCGCCCGTACTGGTCGATGTCGGCGCGCAGCGTGCGAGCTTCGCGATACAGCTCCACGCCGCGCCAGAACACGTTGCCGATGCCCTTGGTGACCGGGCTGTGCGGGTCTTCCTCGGTTTCCACCTTGGCGTGGTGCTTGCGGTGGATGGCCACCCACTCCTTCGTGATCATCGAGGTGGTAAGCCACACCCAGAAGCGGAAGAAGTGCGAAATGACCGGGTGGAACTCCACCCCGCGATGCGCCTGGCTGCGATGCAGATACAGCGTCACAGCGAAGATGGTGAGCTGGGTGAACACCAGCAGCACCAGCGCCATGCCCCACCAGCCAAGGCCGACGACGCCGCCGGTCAGGAAGTTGATGAGCATTTCGGGCATTGCAGAACTCCAGGCCTTCGGCCAGCAGATGGACAGGGTCACGTACGCCCATGATGGGGGCAGACGTTGCAAACTGCATCCCTCTGGTGCCATTTTTGCGCAGTCATTCAGTTGTTTTCGTCCTTCGTGAGTCCGGCCCCCTATTCATGACCGTTGCAGTTCCCGCCGCCGTAAGCCCCGCCCCGCTGATCGAACTGGACCGCGCCTGCGTCATCCGCGGCCAGGTACGGGTGCTGCACGACCTCAGCCTGCGCATCGCGCAGGGCCAGCACACCGCTCTGCTGGGCCCGAACGGGTGCGGCAAATCGTCCTTCATCAAGCTGATCACCCGCGAGCTGTACCCGCTGGCGCATGCCGACGGCACGGTAGCGGTGAAGGTGCTCGGCCAGAACCGCTGGCAGGTGGACCGGCTGCGTTCGCAGCTGGGCATCGTCACCGGCGACCTCAGCGCCAACCTCTCGGATATGCCCGGTCTGACCGTGGAAGAGGCGGTGCTGACCGGCTTCTTCGCCAGCTTCGTGGTGCCGGCGTTCCGTGAGGTCACCGCCGACATGCGTGAGCGGGCGCGCCAGGCGCTGGCCCTGACCGGTGCCCTGCCCCTGCTGGCGCGTGGTTATGCAGAGCTGTCTGCGGGTGAGACCCGCCGTGTGCTGATCGCGCGGGCACTGGTGAACCGGCCGCAGGCGCTGCTGCTGGATGAACCGTCCACCGGGCTGGACCTGGTGGCGCGCCAGCAGCTGATCAGTACCATGCGCTCGTTGGCGGCCCAGGGCATCACCCTGGTGCTGGTGACTCACCACATCGAGGAAGTGATTCCGGAGATCGAGCGGGTGGTGTTGCTACGAGGCGGGCGGATTGTGGCCGATGGGCCGCGTGCTGAGTTGCTGCGCGACGCGCCGCTTTCCGAAGTGTTCGGCGGGCCGGTGCGGGTGCAGGAGCACAACGGGCATTTGACCGCGTTCGCGGATTAGTCCCGCAACGACAGGACGGGGCCGACGCCCCGTCCCGTCATCATTCAGAACGACACCGCGACTGCGCGCGACTCGATCGGGGCCATGCGGGTCTGATCGCGCAGCTCCAGCGCGCGCACCTGGAACGGTGCACCGTAGCCCTTGGGCAGGGCCACGCTGTCGAACGGGAGACTCAACGTGCCCAGGCCGGCCGTCTCGAACCACGCCGCACTGTGCGCCTGCGCCACCGGCCGCAGCTGGCCGTCCGGCCCGGTGGCGTACAGCGTGCCGCGCGCCTCGTAACGGCCCGGCGCGCCCACCTGCAGCGGCAACTGCAGCACACGCTTGCCGGCGTCGGCCTGGACCTGGCCACTGAAGCGGGCGGTGGGCTGGGCCACGGCGAAGGCGATCTTGGCGTCGCGCTGTACCCCGTTGGCGCTGATGAAGGTCTGCAGTTCCCACAGCCCCTGTGCGTTGCCAACGTCCTGCGGCACCGTGACCTGCGCGGTCAGCCCGGTCTTGCCGGCCTGCAGCGGCACCGGCCAGCTGCGGCCATCCGGAGCCACCAGCAGCGCCTCGCCCCCGGCGGGCAGGTTGCGGACGAGATTGCGTGCAGCGCCGGCCTGGGCGCTGCCGCCGTCATCCACCAGCTGTGCGTTGACGGTCAGCGTGCCGCCGGCCAGCACCTGGTCGTGGCTGCCCTGCAGGCGCAGGCTGATCGGGCTGTTGGGTTCGAGCACCTGCAGTACGTAGCGGCCCTGCGCCTGCGCGCTCTGCAGCCGGTAAGTGCCGGCAGCGGCCGTCTTGCCAGTGCGGGCCATGGCCGTGCCGGCGCTCACCGACATGCCAGCGGCCTGCAACTGCTGGCTGTCGACCACCTGCTCGACCTTCAAGGTGCCGGCCGGGTCGCGGAGCTGCCACTGCGCAGGGGTGAGGGTACGTGCGCCCGGGGCCGGGCTGACCTGGATGACGGCGTCGGGTGCGGTCATGGGCAGGGCCACGCCCTGCTGCAACGCGCTGCCATCCACCATTTCCCAGTAGCTGCGGCTGATCGCCACGAATGGAGCGGGGTCGGCCAGTGCCTGGGTCGGGTCGAGTGCCCAGGCAAAGCTGACGGGTTCGCGCTCGCCAGCATCGGCAGGCATCGGGGCACTTTCGACCCGGGTCGGCACCTGGTCGGTGCTGCGGGCCGCTTGCAGCGGTTGCGCGGCCTGCAACGGCAGCGCAGCGAGGGCGACGGCCATGGCCGCCGCGAGTTTCACGGGTGAGGTCATGTCGTGCTCCTTACAGGGTGAGGTCGTTGCGCAGGATCGTGCCCAGGCCGAAGCAGTCGCGGCGGCTCTGGTTGTGGCTGAGCGGCTCGGCTCCGGCGGTGCGCGCGGTGTCGGTGAACAGCACGCTGCCGGCAGCACGCTGGCTGCTGCATTCCAGGAAGCCGTCGGAGCAGCTGTTCAACCAGTTCTGGGTGAACTCCAGGCCGACGTTGAGCGCGTAACCGCCGCAGTAGCTGTCGCTGTCCCACACCGCCGAATCCACATCCGACCCCACCACCGCGCGGAACGGCTTGGGCAGTGCCGGGCGGCCGGCGGTTCCGTACAGGTTCTGCGCGTTGTAGGTGGCCATCCAGCCGACCTGCTGCATGCGCACGGCGTCGTTCTGGTAGCCCAGCAACCAGCCGACCGACGCTTCAAACACATTGCCATTGAGCACGGCATCGGCCAGCGGCGTGCCGGCCGAGGAAGGGGCCAGCGCGGTGACCTTGCTGATGGTCTGGATCAGCTTCGGGTAGCGGCTGTCGTAGGTGGGGTTGGACAGGATCCAGCGGACCACGTTGCCGCCGTTGGAATGGGTGATCACCACCAGCTTGGTGATGCCCTTGCTGTTGATGAAGCTGGTGAGCTGGGTGGCCAGGCAACCGGCCGCTTCCGGCTTCCACATGTACTGCTCGAAATCACAGTTGATGACCGTGTAGTTGCTGCTGTTGGGCAGGCCCTGGCGCACGTTGTCGATGATGCCGGGTTGCCAGTAGTCGGTGCGGGCGTCGGTCTGCTTGCCGGTGCCGTGCACGAACGCCACGCCCACCACGTCGGCGGCGTGCGCGCTGGCGCAGGTGAGCATCAAGCCGAGGGCCATCATGGCCCCCGTCCCCACTGCTTTGCTTTGCATCGAGTGTCTCCGGATGTTTGGTGATCCCCCTGATTGCCGGCACCCTCGTGGGGAAGCTGCCGGGGCCGAAGCTATGCCGGGCGGCGCGTGAATTTCCGTGAACCAGTGCCGTATTCCTTGCATCTGCAACCACTCTCACGCGGTATGCCGGGTCTGGCGGCATGACCTGCGGCCGCTGGCAGGGGCCAATGAAGCTGCGATCATGCGGGCTGATCGTTGCCGAGAGCCGCCCATGTCGTTGTTCACCCCGTCTGCGCTTCTGCGCCCCGCCCTGGCTGCCGTCGTGATGTCGGTTCTGGCCGGCTGTGCAACCACCGATGCCCCGCAGGGCACGCCGGTGGAAGCCTCGGTAGTGACCAAGGCGGTGGGCTACCTGCCCGTCCGTGATGTACCGGCCAGCTTGAACCTGGTGCCCGCCCCGCCGGTGGCGGGTTCGGCCGGATTCGCCCTGGACGAGCAGGTCAGCCGTGAGGCGCGTGCGTTGCGTGGGAGCCCTCGCTTCGCCCAGGCCACGGCGGATGCGGAACTGGGCTTCCCGGAAGGAGCCAACCAGTTCTCCTGTGCCATCGGCCTGGACGTGGACGCGCAGAAGACCCCGGCGCTGTACCGCCTGCTGGAGCGCAGCCGGATTGATGCCAGCGCGGCGACCCGCGTTGCCAAGCACCATTACCAGCGCGCGCGGCCGTTCATGGTCAACGGCGAGCCCACCTGCACCCCGGACGATGAGGAAGGGCTGCGCAAGAATGGCTCCTACCCGTCCGGCCACACCTCGATCGGCTGGGCGTGGGCGCTGATTCTTTCCGAGATCGTGCCCGAGCGTGCCGACGCCATCCAGCTGCGCGGCCGCAACTACGGCGAAAGCCGCCTGGTGTGCAACGTGCACTGGCAAAGCGACATCCTGGAAGGGCGCTTCATGGGTGCGGCCGCGGTGGCGCGCCTGCATGACAACCCGGAATTCCAGCGGGATCTGGCTGCGGCGCGGAAGGAAATTTCCGCAGCGCGTGCGGCAGGCGCACGCTCCAGCCGCGATTGTGCGACCGAGGAAACGGTGTTGAAGGTACGCCCCGAAAGCGCGCTTTAATGTCCGAAGCACCGTGCGGCGGTATCCGGATCTGACCGCGTTCGCCAGCAATTCGTAGTGCCACGCCATGCGTGGCAACCGCGCAGAGCGCGGCACAAGCATCCAGCACCGCGACACGTCGGTTCCATTGCATTGGCCGACGTTCAAACCCGGCCGAAGCCACGCGTCAGACGTTCATGACGCCGGAACGAAGAGCAGTCGACCAGCGGTCGACTCTACCGGAGCCCCCGATTCGATTGGTGAGGGCCAAACGGAAACGGCGCGGATCTCTCCGCGCCGTTTCCGTTTCAACCCATCAACCCCGCATCAGAACTTCGCGGTGAACTCGACGCCAAACGTGCGCGGCTCGTTGAGGAAACCGGTCAGGTTGTTGAAGTCGATCGCACCGACCACGCGGGTCTGGTTGGTCAGGTTGCGACCAAACACCGCCACGTCGTACTGGCCGTACTCCCAGTTGTAGCCCAGGCGCAGGCCGCCTTCCAGCGACGAACGGCTGCGGAATTCCGGCGACTCATACAGGAAGAAGTTCACCGGGCTGCGGTAGGCCCAGTCGGTGTACACGTACAGCTCGCTGGCATCGTTGAGCGGGAAGCCCGCACGCAGGGTCAGGTTGTGGATCAGCTTCGGTGCCTGCGGCAGCGGATTGCCGTTGACCAGGGCGTAGGTGCCGCCATTGATGACCGTGGTCGGGTCGGTGATGGTGCAGCCGCCACCGCAGATCGCCACCGCCAGGTCGCGGTCCTTGATCTCGGTGTCGTTATAGCTGCTGCCCAGGGTCAGCAGCACGTGGTCGGTCAGGTAGGCCTCGAAGTCCAGCTCCACGCCCTGGCCAACCGTTTTGTCGGCATTGAGCAGGGTGGCGGTGTTGTTGGCACCCCCCACGGCAATCAGCTGCTGGCCGTCAACGTCATAGCGGAACACGTTGAAGCCGAGGCGTGCACGGCGGTCGAACAGGTCAGCCTTGATGCCGGCTTCGTACGAAATCACCTTTTCCGAATCGGCCTGCGAGACGCCACCGAAGGCCAGACGGCCCTGGATCGACGGCGCACGGAAGCCCTTGGCCACACGCGCATAGGCGTTGAGGTTGTCGGTGATCTGGTACACACCGCTCAGGTCCCAGCTGACGTCATCGACGTCGGTCTTGGCGATGTACGGGCCGCTGACCGGAGTACCACCCGGCACCGCCTGCAGCACGCTGGCGGTGAAGTCCTTCTTGTCCTGGGTGTAACGCACGCCGGCACGCAGCTTGAACTTCTCGGTCACGTCCAGGTCGCCGGAAGCGAACACCGCCCAGGCCTTGTTGCGCTGGCTCTGCACGGCGTGGCCGGTCTGCGGGTTGCCGGGGGTGAGGGAGTCGTAGTTGAAGCTGTCGATGGTGACGTCTTCATCGAAGTAGAACACGCCGGCCTGCCAGTCAAAGCGACCCCATTCGTTGGATTCCACGCGGAATTCCTGGGTCCACTGGCGGTGGTCGGGCAGGCCATCAGCCGACTCGGACGGGAACGGAATGAAGCCCGGGCCGTAGTTTCCGTCGCCAAGGAAGCTGGCACCGTAGCCGCCGTCGATGTCGCCGTGGTTGAGCGACTCGGCGGTTTCATAGCCGGTGATGGAGTGCAGGGTGACGCTGCCCAGGTTCCACTGCAGGCGCGCGCTGCCGCCCCAGGTGTCCAGCTCGGAGAAGTTCACGCCGTCGTTGGAGACCTTGTCGCGGTCGAAGTTTTCCACCAGCGCGTTGCTGCCCGGCTGGATGATGTTGGCGCGGAACAGACGGGCGGTGCCGTTGAGCTTGCGCTTGTGCAGGTTGAACAGCGCTTCGAACTCGTCGCCCTCGTACAGGAACTGCACGCGGCCGGCGGATTCGTCATAGCCTTCAAAGCCTTCGGCCGGGGCGTTCGGGCGGGTGTTGTCGACGTAGTTGTCGCGGCGCTGGTACAGCGCCGACACACGTGCCGACCAGCGGTCGGTCAGCGGGCCGCCATACGCGCCCTGCACGTTCCAGGTGTCGTAGGTGCCGTAGGACACCTTCAGGTAGCCGTCGGCATCCTGCGACGGACGGGCCGAATCAAACTTGACCACGCCGGCCGGGGTGTTGCGGCCGAACAACGTGCCCTGCGGGCCGCGCAGCACTTCCACGCCAGCCAGGTCGAACAGCGGGAAGCCCTTCAGCAGCGGGCTTTCCTGCACCACATCGTCATACACCAGCGAGACCGGCTGCGAGGCATTGAGGTCGAAGTCGGTGTTGCCCAGGCCGCGGATGTAGAAGCGCGGGAAGGCACGGCCGTAAGACGATTCAATGTTCAGGCTGGGCACGCGCGCCGACAGGAAGCGGATGTCATCGCCGGCCGAGCCGAGCACGTCAAGCTTTTCACCCTGGATGGCCGAGATCGACACCGGCACGTCCTTGGCGTTTTCCACACGGCGCTGTGCCGTTACCTGCAACGTATCGAGGGCGACCGGATCCTTGGCGGCGGGGGCGTCCTGGGCTGCGGCCGTCAATGGCAGCAGGGCGGCAAGGGCAACAACGAGGGGGTGCACGGACGCGGTGCGGCCGTGGGCAGTGCGGTTCGGGAACATGGCGATTAGGCTGTGTTGGGAGGGGTGGTGGACCGGCGCTACCAGACAATTGTTGCAGCACAGCAACAACGTCGCAAATTCCACCCGTTTATTACCAAGCTTTCCGGCCCCTTGCGTGAAGGAGGGGCACCGTAGTGCCGGCCGCTGGCCGGCTCTGCAAGAATCCAGCTACCCCGAGGTTGCCGGCCAGCGGCCGGCACTACCGATCCTTTCCATCAACAGGGCCCTTCGCATGACCCAGTGGTACTTCCATCTTTCCGGCCAACCCTACCGCATCGGCCCGCTCGACGACGACTCCGCCCGCCGCTTCGCCCAGGCCAACCGCCAGGCGCTGGTCTGGTGCGAGGGCATGAGCGGCTGGATGCAGATCGCCGAGGTGCCCGAGCTGCTGGCCGGCAGCACCGGCCCGGTCGGGACCCCACCGCCGGTTCCGGGTGGCGCGGGCGGCCGCAGCCAGCGCGCCGACGACATCGACTACCGCATCGTCGGCCATGAAATGCAGTTCGTGGAGATCGAGCTGGACCCGGGCGAAAGCGCCATTGCCGAGGCCGGCGCGCTGATGTTCAAGGACGCCGCCGTGCAGATGGACACCGTGTTCGGCGACGGCTCGCACAGCGGCCAGGGCGGCGGCTTCATGGACAAGCTGATGAGCGCCGGCAAGCGCGTGCTCACCGGCGAAAGCCTGTTCGCCACCCTGTACACCCACACCGGCCACGGCAAGGCCAAGGTCGCCTTTGCCGCGCCCTACCCTGGCACCGTGCTGCCGATGAAGCTGGACCAGCACGGCGGACGCCTGATCTGCCAGAAGGACAGCTTCCTGGCCGGCGCACGCGGGGTGCAGATCGGCGTGCACTTCCAGCAGAAGATCATGACCGGCCTGTTCGGCGGCGAGGGCTTCATCATGCAGAAGCTGGAAGGCGACGGCTGGGTGTTCATCCACGCCGGCGGCTGCGTGATCGAGCGCGAGCTGGCTCCGGGCGAGCGCCTGGACGTGGACACCGGCTGCGTGGTCGCCTTCCATTCGAGCGTGAACATGGACGTGCGCCGGGTGGCGGGGATCAAGAGCATGGTGTTCGGCGGTGAGGGCGTGTTCCTGGCCACCCTGACCGGCCCCGGCAAGGTCTGGCTGCAGTCCCTGCCGTTCTCGCGCCTGGCCGGCCGCATGTGGATGGCCGCACCGCAGGGCGGTGGCCAGAACCGCGGCGAAGGCTCGGTGCTGGGCGGGCTGGGGCGGATTCTGGATGGGGATAACCGGTTCTAGGACCCGGCGCGTCACCCAGCGACGGCTTTGACCATGGAAACCGCCCTGGTTGGGTCGTACGCTGCTGGAGTTGGCCGGAAGGCATCTGCAGTACCAATGGCCGAAAGGCATCGAGAAGGCCCGCGAATGCGGGCCTTCTCTCTTCTCGCATCGGTGAGGCTGCCTCCGGCAGTGCCGGCCGCTGGCCGGCAACCTCGCATAACCAACCGACCCACGAGTGCCGGCCAGCGGCCGGCACTACCGGTATGCTATCGCCCATTCACTTTTCGGCTTGCCGATGAACGCCTTCCGCCGCACCCGTCTGACGCTGTCTGTTGCCCTGCTCGGCCTGCTGGCCGCCTGCGGGGGCGAAAACACCAAGCCGACCCCGGTCACCCCGGTGGTGGTGCCGGCAACGCCGGCCAAGCCGGTGAAGATCGGCATCGCGCTCGGTGGCGGTGCGGCCAAAGGCTTCGCGCATATTGGCGTGATCAAGATGCTGGAAGCCAACGGCTTCGAGCCGGTGGTGGTATCCGGCACCAGCGCCGGCAGCGTGGTCGGCGCGCTGTATGCCAGTGGTATGGACGCGTTCGCCATGCAGAGCAAGGCAGTGGCATTGGACGAAGCCAGCATCCGCGACGTGCGCCTGTTTTCGGGCGGGCTGGTGCAGGGCCAGAAGCTGCAGGACTACGTCAATGCGCAGGTCAACAACAAGCCGGCCGAGAAGCTGAAGAAGCCGTTCGCCGCCGTGGCCACCAACCTGGATAACGGCGAACGCGCGGTGTTCGTGCGCGGCAACGTCGGCCAGGCCGTGCGCGCCTCGAGCAGCATTCCGGGCGTGTTCGAGCCGGTGAAGATCGGTCAGAACATGTTCGTCGACGGCGGCGTGGTGAGCCCGGTGCCGGTCGATGCCGCGCGCCAGTTGGGTGCCGACTTCGTCATCGCCGTGGACATCTCCAGCAAGGCCAGCGGCAAGTCGCCGACCGGCATGCTCGGCATCGTCAACCAGTCGATCGCGATCATGGGCCAGCGCCTGGGTGAGCAGGAACTGGCACGCGCCGACATCATCATCCGCCCGAAGGTGCTGGATATCGGCGCGGCTGATTTCAGCCAGCGCGGCTACGCGATTCTGGAAGGCGAGAAGGCCGCGATGGCGGCGATGCCGCAGATTCGCGCCAAGGTGGAACAGCTCCGTCGCGCGCGCGCGGCCGCCGCAGCGCCGCCGCCGGCTCCCAAGTGCGACGAACCTTCGCGCATGGGCAAGCTGATGGGGCGCAAGGAAAAGTGCGCCTGACCGTAGCGCCGGGCTCTGCCCGGCTGTTTGTATCAGGCGTGCACCATCGGTTCATCGCGCGCCACCTGCTCCTGTTCCCGCGTCTGCTGTTGCGCCTGCTCGCGACTCGCTTTCGATCAAAGCCGAATACGTCACTACGAGAACTCTAGAGGGCGTGCTGAGCGCCTTGTTTCAGAAGGCCGGGCACAACACATGTCGCCACATTGTGGCGTTCCTGCCGCTCGGATGGCACTGTACTGACAGGATGGGCCTAAATGGAACGAAAGAATGACCTCTGCCGATGGTGACGTGAGGTCGCATCCGGTGCGCTTCTGGATTGCGCTTGTGGTGTGGCCGCTTTGCCTCCCAGGACTCTACTTTCATGTTGTAGTCTTTGGCTTCACCGCCCTTGGCGGTCTCATGTCTGGAAACTGGCTCAATGCATCCGACCTTATCGAGATCGTGTTGCTACCGCTTATCCTCCTGAGCACGCTCTCCTGGTTGGCTTTAGCCAAGATGACCGTCGACTGGATCGAGGATCGAACCGCTCACTGGGCATGGCCGGTGGTTGGAACCGCGCTCACGCTGCCCGTTATGGTTCCTACGTACTTCGTTGCAGCTTTCTTTGTTCTTCCGGGTGTGCTGCTGGCAATGTTCCTCTGTTTCTGGCACCTGAGAGGTTGGTACCGGCAGCGCGAGCAGGCGTCATTCGCTCAACGCTAGGGCTGCAAGCGGATGCGATGGTGTACGTTCCGCTTTTCCCGCCATGTCGCATCATTCCAACTGCGCCAGCGGCAGCGCGCGGAAATCCTTCACCGTGCGCAGCACGAAGCTGGAGTTCACGTCGGCCACGCCGGCGGCGTTGAGCAGCTTGTCGAGCAGGAAGCTTGAGAAATGTTCGAGGTCGCGCACGTACACGTGAAGCAGGTAGTCCATGTCGCCGGTGAGCGCGTGGCATGCCACCACCGCATCCCACTCGATCACGCTGTCGGCGAACAATGCGATGGCCTGCTGGTCGTGCTTCTCCAGCTGCACACGCACGAAGGCCTGCAGGCCCAGGCCGATCCGCTTGGGTTCCAGTCGCGCGCCATAACCGGCGATCACCCCTTCGGCCTCCAGCCGCTGCACCCGGCGCAGGCAGGCCGAGGCGGACAGGTTCACCCGGGCGGCCAGCTCGGCGTTGGTGGCGCGGCCGTGCTGCTGGATCTCAGCCAGCAAACGCAGATCCGTGCGGTCGAACTGGGCTACTCCGGTCATTGTTGCTCCGCAACATGGAATGGGCGCAACGATATTGCGCCAAACCGGGATATGCGTGCAACTTTGCAACCCTGTTGCGCGCCCCCTGCCCTAGCATCAGGGTTCACTTCCCAGGAGTCCACGCCGATGGAAACCGCCACCGCCCCCCGCCGCGTCGAACGCCACGAGACCGACAAGGGCTATGTGCCGGTGTATACCACCGCCGTGGTGGAACAGCCCTGGGACAGCTACAGCGCCGACGACCACGCCACCTGGAGCACGCTGTACCAGCGCCAGCGCGAGCTGCTGGTAGGCCGCGCCTGCGACGAGTTCCTGAAGGCGCAGGACGAGATGGGCATGAGCGCGCACATGATTCCGCGCTTTGACCAGCTCAACGAGGTGCTGGGAGCCGCCACGGGCTGGACCCTGGTCGGTGTGGAGGGGCTGCTACCGGAGCTGGACTTCTTCGACCATCTGGCCAATCGCCGCTTCCCGGTCACCTGGTGGATCCGCCGCCCGGACCAGATCGACTACATTGCCGAACCCGACATGTTCCACGACCTGTTCGGGCATGTGCCGCTGCTGATGAACCCCGTGTTTGCCGACTACATGGCGGCGTATGGCCGCGGTGGCGTCAAGGCGCACGCAATCGGCCCGGATGCGCTGCAGAACCTGACCCGCCTGTACTGGTACACGGTGGAGTTCGGGCTGATCAACACGCCGGATGGCCTGCGCATCTACGGTGCTGGCATCGTGTCGTCCAAGGGCGAGTCGTTGTATTCGCTGGAGTCGGACGCGCCGAACCGGATCGGGTTTGATCTGGAGCGGATCATGCGCACCCGCTACCGCATCGACACCTTCCAGAAGACCTACTTCGTGATCGACAGCTTCGAGCAGCTGATGCAGGCGACTGATCCGGATTTCACCCCGATCTACGCGGCGTTGGAGCAGCAGGAACACCTTCCGGCCGGTGACGTGCAGGACTTCGACCACGTGTTCCACAAGGGCACGGGCGAGGGTTGGGCGGAAGGTGGGGATGTTTGATGTGCAGGGTCACGACCAACGGTCGTGCGACGGCGCAACGCGACGCGCCATCTTACGTTGTCGCAGTTCACCGGGCTTTTGAAGTTTATCTGTCTAACCTTCAAAAGCGTCTGGGGCATCTGAAGGTTAGCGAGTCGACCGGACCTCGGTAGCGCCGGCCGTTGGCCGGCCCTCGACATCGCATGGGCCGGCCAACGGCCGGCGCTACCGGGTTGGATATGCCAGCAACACCACCAGATCCTGCTCTCCGCGCTGCTGCAGCGCGTGCACGCTTCCCACGCGCGTCAGCAGCGCATCCCCTGCCACCACGTCGTACTGCTTGCCATCAAGCACATAGCTGCCCTGCCCGCTGACGATGTAATAGATCTCGTCCTTGTGCTGCGGATGCAGGCCGATACCGGCACCTTTGTGCAGCACGCGCTTGCGCAGCACGAACGGCAGGTTGTCGTCGGCGAAGAACGGATACGCGGTGGTCGGTCCTGCACCGCCATGCGGGCCGGGCTGGCTGACGGCAATGTCGCGTTCGTGCACCACCCGCGAAGGTTTGGCGGCATCCGCGCCCTGCCCTGCCGGCTGGGTCACATCGCAGTCGATGTCGCGCTTCAGCGCGCCTTTCATTTCGGGCTGCAGCCCGACCCACTCGCGCACCACCAGACAGGCCACGGCGTTGGCACCGGCCACGCTGAAGTGGGTGCCGTCGGCCTTGTTCTGTTCCTGCACAAACAGGAAGTACGGGCGTGCGCCCTGCTCGCCCAGCGCGCGGATCCACTGGCTGGAGCGTGCGTTGAGGTCGATCAGCGCGACGTTTTCCTGCTGCGCCAGTTGTTTCATCGCCTGGGTGTACAGGCCATGCGTATCCAGCAGTGAGCCGAAGTCGTAAAGCAGGCGCGCGGCAGGCGTGACCAGAATCGGCGTGGCGCGCTTGTCACGGGCCAGTTGCACGTAGCGCAGCAGGTACTGCGGGTAGGCCTGCGCAGGATCGTTGTAACGGGTGGGGTCTTCGAACTTGGCGTCGTTGTGGCCAAAGCCGATCAGCAGCACGTCGCCGGGTTTGAGCTCGGCAGCGATGGCATCCAGGCGCTTTTCTTCGATGAAGCTGCGGGCGCTGCGGCCCCCTTTGGCATGGTTCTGCACCTGCCATTGTGCGGGGTCGAGGTAGCTCTGTAACGCCTGGCCCCAACCGGCTTGTGGCGCGCGTTCCGGGCCGTATTCGGCGGCGGTGGAGTCGCCGGCGATGAAGACGCGATGTGGAGCGGCGTATGCCGCCCCGGTGATCAGCAAGAGCGAAAGCAGCAATGAACAGCGCAGCATGTTCGCAATCCCGGTAGCGCCGGCCGTTGGCCGGCATCGTCAACTTACCGCGCCAACCAGCCACCATCGACCGGCAGCACCGCACCGTTCACGTAATCCGACGCACGCGAGGCCAGGAACACCGCTGCACCCGCGAGGTCTTCCGGGTTGCCCCAGCGTGCGGCCGGAATGCGGTCCAGGATCGACTTGTTGCGGTCTTCATCGGCACGCAGCGCGGCGGTGTTGTCGGTGGCCATGTAGCCCGGCGCGATCGCGTTGACGTTGATGCCCTTGGACGCCCATTCGTTGGCGAGCAGACGGGTGATGCCGGCGATGCCGCTCTTGCTGGCGGTGTACGACGGCACCCGGATGCCACCCTGGAACGACAGCATCGAGGCGATGTTGATGATCTTGCCGCTGCCCTGGGCGATGAAGTGCTTGCCGGCAGCCTGCGAGATGAAGAACGCGGACTTGATGTTGACGTTCATCACGTCGTCCCAGTCCTGCTCGCTGAACTCCACCGCATCGGCGCGGCGGATCAGGCCGGCGTTGTTGACCAGGATGTCCAGTCCGCCCAGTCCTTCGATGGTTTCGCGCACTACGCGCTCGACCGGCTCGATGCTGATCAGGTTGGCTTCAATGGCCAGGCAGCGGCGGCCCAGCGCGGTGATTTTGGCGATGGTGTCGGTGGGCGGGGCGATGCCGGCCACGGCCACGTCGGCACCGGCCTGCGCCAGTGCGACTGCGATGCCCTGCCCCAGGCCGGTGTTGCCACCGGTAACCAGAGCGATCTTGCCTTCCAGACTGAACGGATTAGCCATTGCGTTGCGATCCTTTTCCAATGCGGCAAAGGCAACGCCCGCGCACGGCGGGCGCTGCGATACGGGTTACTTGAGCTGGCAGATGTCCAGCACGTGCATGTCGGTGTAGTCGAGGTTTTCGCCACCCATCGCCCAGATGAAGGCGTAGTTGCTGGTGCCCGCGCCCATGTGGATCGACCACGGCGGCGACACCACCGCTTCGTTGTTCTGGATGACGATGTGGCGCTGCGCTTCCGGCTCGCCCATGAAGTGATAGACGCGGTCGTTCTGGCCCAGGTCGAAGTAGAAATACACTTCGCTGCGACGGTCGTGCAGGTGCGGCGGCATGGTGTTCCAGACGCTGCCCGGCTTCAGCACGGTCAGGCCCAGCAGCAGCTGCGAGGACTGGCAGGTGGCCGGCACGATGTACTGGTAGATGGTGCGTTCGTTGCTGGTTTCCAGCGCGCCGCGCTCCAGGGCCACTGCGTCCTTGATCGACAGCTGCTTGGTTTCAAAGCGCGCGTGCGCCGGAGTCGAGGCCAGGTAGAACTGCGCCGGGGTTGCGGCGTCATTGGAAGCAAAGACGACTTCTTCGCTGCCCATGGCTATGTACAGGCCATCCTTCGGGCCCAGCGTGTAAACGGTGCCGTCGACAGTGACCGTACCGGTGCCGGAACCGACGTTGATCACGCCCAGCTCGCGACGCTCCAGGAACGGGTGACCGGCGGCCGAAGCCGGTTCGGTCTGCTTGGGCAGCGACACCGGACCCTTCACCGGCGCGGCACCGCCGAGCACGAAACGCTCGTAGTGGGTGTACTTCAGGGTGACCGTGTCGGCATTGAACAGACCGTCGAGCAGGTACAGGTCGCGCAGGTCGTCGTTGCTGGCACCCTTGATGGCATCCGGGTGGGTGGCGTAGTGGGTCTTGCAGTACATGGCATCTCCAGAGCAGGGGGCGGGCCGATGGTCGGCCCCGGCACGATTTCGGCTGATTGTACCCAGCTGGGAAACCGGTGTCATTTTGCGGTGCGGTAAGGGTTTCCGGGGGTCACGACCGTTGGTCGTGACCGAGGCAACCGGTCAATCCAAAGGCGGCTGGCAGGAATCGCGCACGATCAGGTGCGGGCGCACGCTGGCGATCTGCAGCGCGGCCTGGCTGTCGGGCTGGATCAGCATGGCGGCGGCGGTGCGCCCGGTGTCGCGGGTATGGCGGCGCACCGAAGTCAGGGACGGCCACAGGCGCGAGGCCAGCGGGCTGTCGTCGTAGCCGATGATGGAGAGCTGGCGCGGAATGTTGATGCCCGCACGCAGCGCCACCTTGTAGATACCGGCGGCCATTTCATCGTTACCGGTGAAGATGGCGGTGGGGCGCTGCTTGCCCAGCAGCAGCTTTTCCGCCGCGGCCACACCCGATTCGAAGGTGTAACCGGCCTCGACGATGCGTTCCGGCGGCAGCTCGATGCCACGCTTGGCCAGCGCGTCGATGAAACCGGCGGTGCGCTCGTGCGCGGAGCGGTAGGCGCTGGGGCCGGTCACCAGGGCGATATCGCGGTGGCCCAGCGACAGCAGGTAGTCGGCCGCTTCGGCAGCACCGTCGCGGTCATGGGTGACCACCATCTGCGAGGTGTCGTCCAGCGGCAGTGATGCAATGCGGGTGAAGCGGCAGCCGATTTCATCCAGCATGTCGACCAGCGCCTGGTCTTCCGAGGCACGCGGCACCAGGATCACCCCGTGCAGCTTCTGCTGCTGCACGAAGCGGCGTACGCCTTCGATGTAACCGGGGCTGCGCGAATCACAGGGATGCACCACCAGCTCGAAGCTGGAGCCGCGCAGCGCGTCCAGCGCGCCGTACTGCATGTCCACGATGTACTGCGCGGTGGGGTTGTCGTAGACCATGCCGATCAGGAACGAGCGGCGGAACGCCAGTCCACGGGCCAGCGGGTCCGGGGCATAGCCCACTTCACGCATCAGCGCCTCGACCTTGTCACGCGTGTCTTTGCGCACCAGCGGTGAGTTGTTGATGATCCGCGAAACCGTTTTCTTGGAGACCCCGGACAGACGTGCAATGTCGTTGATGGTGGCAGCTTTGCCCTTGGGCAGGTCCTGCGGTGCGGCGTCGGTCTTGGGGCGCGATGACATGGAGTTCAAACCGGATGGGTCGGAAGAGTCTACCGCTGCGCTCAATCGAGCGCGCGATAGTGGAACTTGCGGAAGGTGACCTTGCCGTCCCCGGCCGCGTACAGGGCCGGCTTGAGGGCAAGGAACTTGCCGGCCACATTGTGATGGTAGCCGGAGACTTCCATCTGAACCGGGTACTTCTGCCAGACCCTGCCATCGGTCGAGGTGTGAATGGTCACGATGTGGCGGTTGTTGGTGACCCGCAGCCACAGCTTGCCGCCCTTGCGGCTGGGCTCCAGCCGGGCAGGGCGCTCCTCGCCGTAGCGGTGCATGATGAACTTCTCGCCGTTGCTGCCCACGCCCACGTACAGGCGGTCGCTATAGAACAACAATGCGCCGCCCACCGCGCCGGGGGCGATGTCCATCTCCACTTCGTACTGGTAGGCCTGGTCGCCGGCAATCACGGTCAGCGGCGAGCTGTCGCGCGGGGTTTCGCCCTTGCCCTGCAGTTCCAGACCCTTGCCGGTGAAGTTCAGACGGCGGTACTCGTCCTGGGCCGGGTTGAAGAACGACCACTGCGAGCCCAGGGTCTTGCCGGTGAAGTCGTCCGACAGCGCCATGCCATGCGGACCCACCGAGCTGCCGGAGGGCTTGGCCAGCGGCTGGCCGAGATCGCCGCCCTTGGCCACGAACCAGCCGTCGTCAGTCCATTCGATCGGCTCCAGCAGGGCCTGACGGCCCAGCGTCCAATAGCCGTTCTCATAGCCGTGGTAGATCATCCACCAGCGCCCGTCGGTGCCTTCCACCACGGTGGCGTGGCCGCGCGACCACCAGGGTTCGTCCTTGGACTTCGTGCGGGTGATCGGGTTGTGCGGCGAGTTCTGCCACGGCCCATGGATGGAGCGGGAGCGCGCGGTGATCACCATGTGCCCGGTCGGCGGACCGGCAGTGCCGCCCACGGCAGTGGTCATGTAGTACCAGCCGTTGTGGAAGTTGATCTTCGGGCCTTCCTGCGCATACGCCTCGACGTCCCAGCTTTCCGGGTACTTCCAGCCGTCGTAAACATGTTTGGGGGTGCCGACTACGCTCAGGCCGTCGTCGGCCAGCTGCACGTAGTCCCCTCCGCTGAGGAACAGGTAGCGCTTGCCGTCTTCACCGACCGCGTGGCCGGGATCGATGTAGCCGGCCAGGCCGAGGTCGATGGGCTCGCTCCACGGACCGTTGATGTTGTCGGACCAGACCACGAAGTTGCTGCGCGCCTCCGCGGTGCGGGCCGGGAAGTAGATGTAGTAGCGGCCTTCGTGCTTGACGATGTCCGGGGCCCAGATCGCGCCCACGTTTTTGGTGATGGCGTGGCCCAGCGGCTGCCAGTTCACCAGGTCGCGTGAATGCCAGATCGGCAGGCCGGGGTAGGCGTCAAACGACGACAGGGTGAGGTAGTAGTCCTCGCCATCTTTCAGCACCGACGGGTCCGGGCGGTCGCCGGCGAACACCGGGTTGAGGAAGGTGCCGTTGCCCAGATCCGCCTGGCGCTGGTTCTCGATGCCGCGCTTCCAGGTCGGGGAGGTGGGTTCGGCAGCGTGGGTGGCACTGGTAACGAGCAGGACTGCCGTGGCCAGGGTGACGATGAGGGATTTCAGATGCATTCTGGTCTCCATGAGGTTGCCGTCCAGCGGCCGGCACTACCGGAGCCGGGCAAACCCGGCTCTACGTGAGGCCGAGCGCAGGCGTCAGGCGCGCAGCAGCTGGGGCAGCCACAGCGACAGCTGCGGGAAGAAGGTGACGATCATCAGCACCAGCAGGGCCGCGAACCAGAACGGCCAGATGCTCTTCATGCTTTCGCCGACGCTGATCTTGCCGATGGCGGTGCCGATGAACAGCACCGAGCCCACCGGCGGTGTGACCAGACCCAGACCGCCGGTCAGCACCAGCACCAGCCCGAAGTGGATCGGGTCGATGCCATAGGCCTTGGCCACCGGCAGGAAGATCGGGGTGCAGATCAGGATCATCGGAGCCAGGTCCATGAAGGTGCCCAGCAGCAGCAGCATCACCACGATCATCAACAGCACCATCACCTTGCTGTGCGCGAACGACTGCAGGAACTCCACTGCGGCCGCCGGCACCTGCAGGTAGGCCAGCAGCCAGCCGAACACGGCGGCGGTGGCAATCACGAACAGAATCACGCCGGTGCTGCGCGCGGCATGGGTGACCGTGCCCATGAACTCACGCCAGTTGAGCTGGCGATACAGCACGGTGGTAACCAGCAGCGCGTAGACCACGGCAATGGCCGCACTTTCCACCGCAGTGAAGATGCCGGCACGGATACCAACGAAGATCAGCGCCACCAGGCCCAGGCCGGGCAGGGCGGAGACCATGCGCAGCAGCACCGCGCGCCAGCCCGGGAAGATCTCCACGCCGTAGCCGCGCTTACGCGCCACCGCATAGCCGGTGATCATCAGCGCCACCGTCATCAGCAGCGCGGGCATGATGCCGGCCGCGAACAGGTCGGCGATGGAGAGACCGCCGCCTGCCGCTGCCGAAAACAGAATCAGGTTGTGCGACGGCGGCACCAGCAGCGCCACCAGCGCAGCCGTGATGCTGACATTGACCGCGAAGTCGCGGTCATAACCGCGCTTCACCATCTGCGGAATCATCGTGCCACCGACCGCCGAGACGTCGGCGATGGCCGAGCCAGACACGCCACCGAAGAACAGCGAGGACAGAATCGAAACCTGGCCCAGGCCGCCACGCAGGCGACCGACCAGCGACGACGCCAACCCGATCAATCGCTCGGAGATGCCGCCGCGCATCATGATTTCGCCGGCGAAGATGAACAGTGGAATCGCAATCAGCGAGGCCGAACCGGTACCGGCGGAGATCTGCTGCACCAGCACCACCGTGGGCAGGTCCAGGTACCACAGCGTGGCCAGTGCGGCAGCAGCCAGTGCGTACGCCACCGGCACGCCCATCAGCAGCAGCAGCGCGAATACAGCGAAAAGAATGGTGATTCCCATGACTCAGCGGTCTCCCTCGGCTTCTTCAACCGCCGGCTGCGTGGCCTGCACGATCTGGTTCAACGCGAATACGGCCATCAGCGCACCGCCAATGGACAGCGGCAGGTAGTTGATGCTCTGCGGCAGGTTGGCACCGGCGGTCTTGATATCCAGACCATCCAGCAGCAGCACGCCCGCCCACCAGGCAATCACCACGCCCAGCACCGCCACCACCAGCGAACAGACCATCTCGTTGATGCGGCGCAAGCCGGGCTTCATGTGCGCAGCGAGCAGGAAGAAACCGAAGTGACGGCGCGTGTGCACGCCGGTGGCCGCGCCCAGGCTCATCGCGGTGGCGAGCAGCAGCAGGGTGACCGGCTCGGTCCAGCTGGGAGAATCGTTGATCACATAGCGGGCAAACACCTGCCAACCCTGCACCACCACCAGCCCGAGCAGGGCCAGCACAGCAATGTGGATGGCGATGTCGGCAATCAGGTCCAGCGCACGCTGCGGCGCGCTGCGGGTGTCGACGGTGGTTTCAGCATTCGTCTCGGACATGATCGGAGTCCTCAGGCGAAGTCGCGGATGCGACGGGTGAGGGCGGCGATCTCCGGGCGCTGCAGGTACTGCTGCAGCAACGGGTCGGCGGCCTTGCGGAAGGCCGGCATGTCGACCTCGTTGAACTGGATGCCGAAGTCGGTCACCGCCTTGCGCGCCACGCTTTCGGAGGCGTCCCACTGTTCCCGCATGACCTGCACCGAGGCACGTGCGGTTTCCACCAGCAGCTGGCGGTCAGCCGGGCTGAGCGACTCGAAGGTCCGCCGCGAGATCAGCAGTACGTCCGGCGCATAGGAGTGATCGCTCTGCGACCAGTAGCGCGCGGCTTCGAAGTGGCGACTGGAATGGAAGCTGCGCAGGTTGTTCTCCGCACCGTCGATCATGTGCGTTTCCATGCCCGAGAAGGTGTCGCCCAGCGACATCGGCGTCGGGTTCGCGCCCAGCAGGCGCATCAGCTGGATGAAGATGTCCGAGTTCGCCACACGGAGCTTCAGGCCGTGCAGGTCCTTCGGTTGCACAATCGGATGCTTGGTGTTGTAGAAGCAGCGCGCGCCTGAATCGTAGATCGCGAGGCCCACCAGGTCGCGGGTTTCAAAGCCCCGCAGCACCTGTTCGGCGACGCCGCCGTCGAGTGCGCGGCGCATGTGCGCCACCGACTCGAACACATACGGCAGGCACAGTGCCTGGGTCAGCGGGAAGGCGTTGTTCAGCGCACCGGAGTACACCCGGGTGATGTCGATGGCTCCGAAACGGGCCATGTCGATCGCCTCGCTTTCGCGGCCCAGCTGCCCGGAGTGGTACTGGCGCAGGCGCAGCCGGCCGCCGGTTTTCTCCTCCAGCTGCTGGCCGATCCACTTCACCGCAGTAACGGTGGGGTAGTCAGCTACGTGCACATCGGTAGCGGTGAGCAGCTGGCCGCCTTCCGGCAGGGCAGCTTCTTTCGAACAGGCCGACAACAGCGGCACGCTGAGCGCGCCGACGCTGGTGGCCAGGAACTTTCTGCGAGTGAACATCTGCGCCCTCCCAAGCGGACTCGCCATGGCTGCTGGATTACCCGGCAGCGATGGCCCTGCAGGTAATGTCGCCGTAACCGGCGAAACGGATCAGTGCCTGTTGGCCTACGGCAATGTCATGGATACCGGTGGCATTGCCACTGGCGATCAATTCGCCGGCCTTCAGCGGGCGGCCACGGCGGGCCGAGCGGGCCAGCGCGAAGGCATAGGCTGCGCGCAAGCCACCGGGCAGGTTGCTGGCACCGCCGGTGCCGACCACGCTGCCCTCGATCAGGGTTTCGGCGCGCAGCTGGGCATCGTCCAGCGCGGTCCAGTTCGGAATTTCCGGCCCCAGCACCAGGCCATTGTTGTTGCCGAAGTCGCTGACCACCACGCGCGGGCCGAGCTGGTTGATGGTCGCGAGCGGGCTGCTGGCGACTTCCACGCCGATGTACAGCCGCGCCGGCAGGGCTTCGGCCTCTTCCGGGGTCCAGTCCAGCTTGTCGGCCGGGGCATCTTCCAGCAGCTTGATCACGTACTCGGCCTCGACCGCGCCGAAGCCGCCGACGAACACCGGAATGTCCACTGTTCCACCGGTAGCATTCCAGAGCTGACGAGAGAAAATCGGACCCAGCAGGCGGTCGTCCCCGGACCCGTCGCGGCGCTCGGCGGCGATGTAGCCGACCTTCCAGCCCACGGTCTGGTCGTCCCACTGGCCAATGGCCAGGTCCTGCACCTGATAGGCCGTGACCAGGTCATCGGGAATGGTGCCGGGGAAATCCGGCAGCGCCCGGCCCTGCTGGCGGGCGGTGACAAAGGCGCTGGCGATGCTGTCCAGCCCCGGTGCGGGCAGGTCCTGATGGCCGTGATCGTTGCTCAAGCGGGTCTCCCGGTGATTTGTTGCACTGCCCATCGACAGTGCCTGGATGAGCTGTATATGGTAAACCGGTGTCATTGGCAATGTGCACTGCGTCAGAAGCCTGGCGTATGGTGCAAACCCTTGCGGTGACAGGCTGTCCCCGGCTCCGCTGCATGGCGGGGTCTTACCGGAAAGGAACCGTTGCCGATGCGTGGTGCTGTGTGGAAGTCCCTGTTGCTGGGTGGCCTGTTGGCCGTTGGCCTTGTTGACCCAACCTGGGCGGCTGAGCGGGCGGTGCCGGAGAGTGAGCCCGCCGTGGGCAATCCCGAGCGCATCGCGTTGTGGCCGGCTGGGAAGGTACCGGGAGAGCGTGGCGCGGCGTCGGCTGCCCGCGTCATCGAGCGCAGCGCCGATCCGGCCCTGCCGGACCGCTACATCGACGGGGTGAGCGCGCCGTACCTGGTGGCGTATCGCCCGGCCAAACCCAATGGCAGCGCACTACTGGTCATTCCGGGCGGCGGCTACCAACGCATCGTGCTGGACAAGGAGGGCACCGCGCTGGTGCCGGCCTTCGTGGAGCAGGGTGGGGTGACCCTGTTCGTGCTGCGGTACCGCCTGCCGACAGGACGCCCGGACCGGCAGGCCGCACTGGCCGATGCGCAGCGGGCGTTGCGGCTGATCCGCCAAGACGCGGCGCGCTGGCAGTTGGATCCACAGCGGATCGGGGTGATCGGCTTTTCTGCCGGTGGGCATGTGGCGGCGCGCCTGAGTACCGGCTTTGATACGCCGCTGCCTGGCGTGGGCGATGCCATTGACGCGATCAGTGCACGGCCAGACTTCGCGCTGCTGATGTACCCGGTGATCGACATGGGTACGCATGCCCATAGCGGCTCGCGTCAGCGGTTGGTGGGCGAGCATCCGGATGCCGCGCTGACCCAGCAGTTCTCGATGCAGCAGCAGGTGAGTGCCAAGACCCCGCCCACCTTCCTGGTCCACGCGCAGGACGATGACGTGGTGCCGGTGCAGAACAGCCTGCTGTACTACCAGGCGCTTCTACAGGCGGGTGTGCCCAGCGAGATGCATCTGTTCGCGCACGGTGGGCATGGGTTCGGCGTGCGTATCCCACCCGACTTCACCACCACCCAATGGCCGGCATTGGCCTTGCGCTGGATGCAGGCACAGGAGCAACGCCCATGACCACGCCCGCCGATCTGCAGCGCCGCCGCTTCCTGCGTGACAGTGCACGCTATGCCCTGATGCTGAGTGTGGCGAGTTCGTCGGTGCTGACGTCTGCCGACAGCGCTGCTGCGGGTACTGCGTCGCTGGCGCGGGTGCGCGGTGGTCGGCTGCGCGGCGAATTTGTCGACGGAGTACATCGTTTCCGCGGCGTGCCTTATGGCGCAGACACCGCTACGAGGCGCTTCCAGCCTGCTTTGCCGGAGATTCCCTGGCGCGGCGTACGCAACGCCTTGGCTTACGGCAGCGCGGCACCGCAGGGCGGCAACGAAGGCCCGGGCAGCGAGGACTGCCTGTTCCTCAACGTGTGGACGCCCGCGCTGCGCGATGGTCGCCGCCGGCCGATCCTGTTCTACATCCACGGCGGCGCGTACAACAACGGCTCTGGCGGCGATCCGTTGTATGACGGCAGCGCGCTTTGCCAGCGCGGCGACGTGGTGGTGGTGACGGTGAATCACCGCCTCAACGTGTTCGGCTATCTCTACCTGGGCCAGCTCGGCGATGAGCGCTTCGCCCACTCCGGCAACGTAGGCCAGCTGGATCTGGTCCAGGCGCTGCTGTGGGTACGCGAGCATGCGCATGAGTTCGGCGGCGATGCAGACAACATCACCGTGTTCGGCCAGAGCGGCGGCGGCGCGAAGGTCGCCACGCTGATGGCGATGCCGGCGGCCAAGGGGCTATTCCATAAGGCGTGGACCATGAGCGGGCAGCAGGTCACCGCGGCTGGGCCGCGTGCGGCCACACAACGTGCGCGCATCGCGATGGACACGGTCGGGGCGCGCGATGTGGACGCACTGCTGGCGTTGCCGGCTTCTGCGCTGCTGGCCGCGACCAAGGCACGCGACCCCTCTCGGGTGGAAAGCACCAGCCTGTACTTCGGGCCGGTTCTTGATGGCGACGCATTGCCAGTGCATCCATTCTGGCCGCAGGCCCCAGCGCAGTCGGCAGGCATTCCGATGGTGATCGGCAACACGCATGATGAAACGCGTGCCTTCCTCGGCAATGATCCTGCCAACTTCGAGCTGACCTGGGAGAGCCTGCCGGCCAAGCTGGAGAAGGAGCAGTTCGTCGATCTGCTGCCTTCCGTGGTCATTGCCGAGTATCGCCGTTTGTATCCGCAGTACACGCCTTCGGAGGTGTTTTTCGCCGCCACCACCGCCGGCCGCTCGTGGCGCGGGGCAGTGGAAGAGCTGGAAGCACGCGCCCGCCAGGGTGCGCCTACGTGGGCGTACCAGCTGGACTGGGGCACACCGCTGGATGGAGGCAGGCTGCGCGCGTACCACACGCTGGATATTCCCTTGGTGTTCCACAACCTGGGTGCCGAAGGCTCGAAGACCGGCACCGGCGATGCTGCAAAGCGGGTGGCCAATGCAATGAGCGATTCACTGCTTTCCTTCGCCCGCACAGGCAACCCGAATCACGGCAAGCTGGGCCAATGGGACCCGTATTCACTCGAACACCGCCAAACCATGCTGTTCGATGTGCACTCGCAGCAAGCTGACGACCCACGCGGCGGCGAGCGCCGCCTGTACCAACAGGTGCCCTTCGTACAACGCGGCACCCAATAACCGAAATCCATGGTCAACACGGATCGTAGAGCCGGGCTTGCCCGGCTGCGCTTCGCGCCACAACGCAAACGGCCCGCAATTTCGGACAATCCTCAAACATCTTCCGTGATCCAGATCAAACGAGATTTTCACCCACATCTCATACACTGCGGTCATGGACACGACCTGCACCTTCCCGACGTTCCATGGCCGCGACCGTCTCATCGCCGCCGTTGACCACGCCGTCGAACAGAACGATCCGCACCGCATCTCGCGGATGCTGCAGCTAGCCCTGAAACAGGCCATTGCCGACAGCACCATCGAACTTCCCGCGTGCGTCCATCAACCGGTGGAAGACCACTACGCCCGCCGCGAGCTCTACCGCAGCCCCGAACACGGCTACAGCATCGTCGCAATGAGCTGGGGCCCAGGCCAGGGCACCCCGCTGCACGACCACAGCGGCCTCTGGTGTGTGGAAGGCGTCTGGCTCGGCCAACTGGAGATCACCCAGTACGAGCTGTTGGAGCGCGACGGCGAACGTTTCCGTTTCCGCGCACAGCCATGCGTCGTTGGAAACTGCGGCAGCGCCGGCAGCTTGATTCCGCCACACGAGTACCACACCATCCGCAACGCCAGCGAAGACCAGCTGGCCATTTCGGTCCACGTCTACCAAGGCGAGATGGTACGCAGCTCCATCTTCGAGCCCACCGCCAACGGCTGGTACGAACGCCGCACCAAAGAACTCGAAGTAGACGCCGCGTAGAGCCGTGCTTGCCCGGCTGCTTCTGGCATGCCGCACCCCGCAACCCGCCACGCCACGGCGCTACCCGGCATCGCCCCGGACCGCACCGGTAGGGTCGCTCGCCAGACGACCGCCCTGAACCGCTCAACATCCGGTAGGGCATGACCTCGCAACGAAGCGGCGCTTTCGCTTTCCGCAGATGTTTTTAGATGCAGCCACGCAGGGAGTGGCTCTATGTCCGCAGCTGCTGTCAGAGTTCCTGAGAATTTTGGGCAGACTTCTCTGAATTTTCAAAACTACAACAATCTTCAGCGCAATCGGCCACCTTCACACCTAGCATGCGCCAGCGGGTGGATGACCCGCTCATTGCAAGGAAGATTCGTGAGTAAGAACGCCGTAGGCATCGGTGCAGCGGGCATGATCATCGCAGTCGGTGCCATCACAAGCCCAGCAGCGTCGGCATATCAGGCGACAACGATGGAACAAAGTACCGAATTGGTCGCACAGGTTGCGCAGGAGCGGGAATATTCAGCGCTTTCGCTTCCCCATGGAGCAACGTTGCGGGAGATATTTCGACACTACAACGGGAAGCGGGAACTAAACGCGACGCTCTATTTCTTCCCACAGAACTGGGACAAGTTTGGTTGGCGTATGCAAGGATCATTGGGTTTCATCTCGTCAACTCCGTTTGAAAACTCGCGCCCCTTGCACGCATGTAAGCTGAACGGAACCAAGGACTCGTACTTCACGTCCTGGGATGTAGGATGTGAGGGCCATTTCCTTAGCTCGTTCGGGCTGATCGGCTACATCAGCACGGTGCCGCTCCCCAATACTCAACCTCTCTACCGTTGTTCCTACCAGTTCAAGGGGCGGCTGAGTCACTTCGATACATTCCTGGCCAACTGCGGACACATTCCAAATTCCCACAATAACGGCCCGCTTGGGTACGTGTTCCTATAAGCAGCGTCGAGCCTCGACTTCGGGAGCGGGCGGTTTGGTCAGCCACCCGGTCCCGACTTGCGGCTAGCTGGCAATGGTTTGTGGTTCGCTTGACCAAGGGCGTGCGGACCAGGTGGTTCTGTTTGGGGAAACGGCGCATGATGACGTTCCCCTTTCGGAGCCTGTCGTGAGCGTCCACTCGTTTCATCAGATCAATGTATTCAGTGCCGATCCGCTGTCGGGTAATCCGCTCGCCGTGGTGCATGACGCTGCCGCGTTAAGCGAGGCTCGGATGGCGGCCTTCGCCAACTGGACCAACCTGAGCGAGACCACGTTCCTGCTGCCGCCCACCGATCCGCGTGCGGACTACCGGGTGCGTATCTTCACCACGATGGGGGAACTGCCGTTTGCCGGCCACCCTACGCTGGGCAGCTGCTTTGCTTGGCTGGCGCAGGGTGGGGTGCCGCAGGGTGCGGAGATCATCCAGGAGTGTGCGATCGGGCTGGTGCGTATTCGCCAGGGTGCGGACGGGTTGGCCTTCGTGGCTCCGCCGTTGCTGCGTGAGGGGCCGTTGGAGGCTGACGTGCGGGAGCGCGTGCGTGCCGGGCTGGGTGTCGCCGCTGAAGACGTGGTGGACGCGCAGTGGGTGGTCAACGGACCGGAGTGGCTGGCGCTGCGGTTGCGTAGTCGTGCCGCGGTGCTGGCGGTCAAGCCGGATTATCCGGCGCTGGAAGGGTTGATGGTGGGGGTCTTTGCGGCGTGCGAAGTGCACGATGCGGTGGACACGCAGTTTGAATCGCGTGCGTTCATTGCCGGGGAGGCTGCGCCGGAGGATCCGGTGACGGGGAGTCTCAATGCCGGGATTGCGCGGTGGTTGCTGCGCGACGGGTTGGCACCGGAGCGGTATGTGATCAGCCAGGGCACGGCGTTGGGGCGGGCCGGGCGGGTGCGGGTGGAGGTGGTGGGGGAGGATCTTTGGGTGGGTGGCGAAAGCGTTACGTGTATTGAGGGGAGTGTGACGTTTTGATCCGGTGACGCGCCACGGAACGTCGGACGCAGGAAACGTAGAGCCGGGCTTGCCCGGCTGAACCACCGCGATGTCGGAAAGAAGCCGGGCAAGCCCGGCTCTACGGGGTCGGTACCGTCACGGTGTTGTTGAGGTAGGTGACTTCGGATGCCTCTCCCTCCAGCATCACACGCACCCGCAGCCCGTCGCGGTTACCGGCCGGCAGCGGCAGGCCAACGGTCGTCGTGCGCGGCACCAGATCACTCGGCGCTTCCATGGCCGGCACTTCGGTCCGCGCAATCTCGCGCCCGTTCCGGTCTTCCAGCACGGCCACACCCACCGGCGTACCCACATGCCCCAGGCTGTGCACGGTCACCTGCACCTGCTTGCCGTCCACGCGCACATCGCCGCGGCCAACCCCAAGGTCCGGCCGCAGCTCCACCGGCGTACCGGCCTGCACCAGCTCGAACTCGAACACCTGGGTCTGCCCCGGCATAAACCGCAGCGGCATTGAAGCACTGCGCTCCAGCACCACATCCTGCGTGCTCGCCTTGCCGTCGATCACCCCATCACCATCGCGGTCCACGCCGCTGCGCACCCGCCACGTACCCGCAGTGACATTCCACGTGGTCATGTGGGCGTCGGCCGTGCGCTTGCCGAGGTTGTGCGCGGTAACGGTGAAACGTTCGGTGTTCGGCGCATGCACCAGCAGGCCAACCTGCTCCGCTGCCTCGGGCTGGGTGAAGCGCCAGCTGACGGTGTGGCCGGGCCAGCTCTGGTTGCGACGCAGGGCAATGCCGCCGAGGCGGGCGCGCTGCAGGAATTCGCTGTTGGCTTCCACGCGGTCGGACCACCAGTGGCCCTCGGTGTTCATGTACTCGCGCTGGGCCTTGGCCTGGATGCCATCGGCGTGCAGATCTTCCAGATACTTCTTGTCGCCGGTGGCCTGCCACGCCATTACGCTGGCAAAGCCGGTCTTGCCCGCATCCGCTTCCGCGATCAGCGCAGGATTCCAGTCCTCGCCCCGCCCCAGCACTTCGACGAAGTTCTCGCCCAGATTGGAGAGCGAACCCGGCCCGCCACGCGCCACGCGGTAGTCCAACGCCTTCAGGTACTTGTCGTCACCGGTGAAGCGCCAGGCGGCCCAGAAGGTGTGCATGGTGTCACCGCCACCGGAGCCGTTGTTGAGCTCGCCGCCACGGGTCTTGCCCGTTGCCCAGTTGATCTCGTTGGGCAACGTCCAGCGGCCTTTGTCGTCCGTGTAGGCGTGGGCGAGGTAGCTGTCAGCCAACCCGACCACCAGTTTGCGGCCGGTGGGGTCGGCGTTGTACTGGCCCATCAGGAATGCGGGATGCAACGCGGGGAACGAGTACGGCTTCTGCCATTGCCAGTTCGGCTCGCGATATACCTTGTTGCCGCCGAACCAGTTGCTGGAGAACAGCAGGTGGCCCTGCGGGTTGGGCAGGATGATGCGCTCATTGAACGCCTTCACCGTTTCCATCAGGCGTTCCAGGGTCAACGGGTCGCCCCAGTTGAGGTAGAGCATCGCGCTGTTGGCGTTGATGCCTTCTTCGTAGCTGTGCAGCTCATCGGTTTCGATGGTGCTCAGGCCGTTGCTGAACATGCCATTGCGGTACACCGCGTCACTCAGCGCGGTGAGCGAGGCATTGAGCCGGTCCGGCTCCACGCCCATCAGCGCCAGGCCGGGCCACTGCTGGGTCAGGTCGGTGTCGTCGGAGATGCCGCCGCCGAAGTCGCCATAGGCGATCTGGCGGTTGTCGATCCACCAGTCGATGAAGCGACGCACGTACTTCAGGTCTTCGGTCTGGCGGAACGCCCACAGCGGTGCGCCCTTGGGCGCTTCCGGCTGTTTGAACGGCGGTTTGCCCTGGCTGTTGTAGCTGATGTAGTTCCAGTACAACCGGCCGAGCTCATGGTCCGGATCCACCCGCAACAGGTCGCTCAGGTCGGCATACACGCGCGCATACAGGCGCTGGCGCTTGGAGGTGGTGTGTTCCTCGACCAGGAAGCCCCAGTTGTCGCGCACCTGGTTGAAGCGGTCGGCGGTGTGTTCGCGTTTGGCTTCAGCGCGGTCCTTGAACACCAGGCGGATTTCCGCGCCATCCAGCGAGGCAGCATTGAAGCCGGGCGCGCCGGAGGCCACGCTCAGCCACAGGCTATCGGCGGTGAGAATGCGGTCGCGCAGGTCCAGCCACAGGGTGCGCTTCTCGCCGGGTTTGACCGAGACGCTGACATCGATCATGTCGCGCGCCGGCCAGATCGGATCCTTGATCCGGATGTTGAGCGGAATCAGCCCATCGCGCGTCTCCGGCAGGTTCAGTGCCGGGATGTCGATGGCCACGCCATCCAGCCCGTCGTACATGTTCTCCCAACTGTGCGCCCAGCTGCGGATCAGCGGCTGCGCCGCCGGGGCATCACCCACGCCGGAAGGAATCAGCACGTGCACGATCGGCAACGGCTGCGCGGGCAGGGTATCGGCGGTGCGACGGCGCGAGCCGGCACCCTTCGGCAACGCCATCACCGTGCTGCGCTCGGCAGTGGGGTAGCGGCCGTCGATGTACTCGCGCAGGGCGGTGATGTTGAGATAGTCCGGCAACGCCTGGCTGTCGATCAGGTAGCGCTGCTTGACCGTGCCCTCCGGCTCGGCAGCGTCACTTACGTTGTAGGCCCAGATCTCCTGGATCGGAGTTTCCTGCTCGGTGTTGCGGAAGTGCAGCACGCCACCGCGCTGGGCGGGAATGTCGTCCACGCTGCGCACCACGCCCTGTGGACGCTGCAGCAGCGGTGCGGCGCGCTGGCCGTTGGCCGAGTGGCTCAGTGATCCGAACGCGGCCCCGCGCACTTCCACGCGATTTACGGTTTCATTTTCAGGCAGGGTAAGGTCGAGCTGTTGGCCGCCTTCCACATAGGTATTCCAGTCCGGCAGCTGGAAGTAGTCATTGCGGCCGGGCAGGCGCGAGCGGTTGTACACGCCGGGCCAGGTGGTTTCAGCAATGCCGTCGGTGGCCTTCCACATCCACTGCTTGTGGTCCTTGGTGTCGGCGAACTCGACCTTGCGGATGGAGGTGGTCGGGGCGGTCAGCGCCGGCGGCAGCGCGCGGTCCCAGCCAAAGCGGTGGTTCCAGGCGCGCTGGGCATCCGCCACAGCGACCGCGGAAGTCGGCGCACGATTGGCGGCCAAAGCAGCCATGCCCGCCGGATCCAGCAGGCGGTCGTAGACGCGGATCTCGTCGAAGTCGCTGCCACGCAGGAAGTTGTAGCGGCTCTGCACCTGGTACGGAGCCATCACCCGGCCGGCCAGCCCCAATTGATCCAAGGCGGCATCGTAGTCGGCGGTGGTTTCAGCGCGCGCGACTTCCTTGCCGTCCACATACAGACGCACGCCATGGTCTTCGTCCCAGCCGAACGCGATGTGCTGCCAGCGGTCAGCGGCGGGCAGGGCATCCAGCTTGAACGAGACGCGGGTGCGGGCCAGGTTGGCATCGGTCACGAACGCATCGAAACCATGGCCGTTCCAGTCGATGCGCAGCCAAGCCATGTCCCAGCTGCTGTGGTCGGCGTAGCCGACGCGGAAGATCACAAACGGTGCTTCGCCCACGGCGTAGCGCGGACGCCAGTAGAAACCCAGGGTGCCCCGCTGGGCCTGGATGTTGCCCGGTGCATTCCACGAAAGCACGCCGTCGTCGGCCCACTGGATGGCACGACCGTGCGCACCGTCGGCCACGGTGGTGACCTTGTCGACAAAGTTGGGAATCGCATCGCCTTGTGCGGCGTCGGCCTCAAGGCCGTGCTCGGCCGAGACATGGAACAGCAGCTGCGGGGTGTTCTGCGCGGCGGCCGTGCCGGCGAGTCCGAGCGCAAGGGCTAGAACTGCAAGCCTCGGTAGCGCCGGCCGTTGGCCGGCCCTCGTCGGACCTGCACCATTCGAAGCACCCGGCATCCACCGGCCCAGAACATCAGCGCAATGCAGCATGTGACCTTCCTTTCCACAGCGAGAACGTACGGCGCAACACGCCATCCTCGTCAGCAGAACGGTGCGGTCGGCCACGGCCGCGGTGTCAGCGCAGGGCCGTCAGAAACTAGCAAAGGGGGAACGGGGCGGCATCTTGCGCCGCAACAGCGGCGTGGTTGCCCACGCCGCTGCCTTCGTGCGGTCAGAACTTGTAGCGCACGCCGAGCATGTACTGCCGCCCGGTTTCGGTGTACTGCAGCGGCAGCTCACCGGTGGCCGGCGAGTAGACCCACTCGTCGGACGCTTCGTTGGTCAGGTTCATGCCTTCCAGGCTCAGCTCCAGCTTGTCGGTGATCGCATAGCGGATCGACGCGTCGATGAAGGTGGTCCCGGTCATGCCGTGGTAGCCGTCCAGGCTGAAGCCGTTCTCGGTACCGGTGACCTGGGTCAGGTAGTCGTCGCGGTTGGTCGCCGACACACGGCCGGAGAACACCTTTCCTTCATAGAACAGGGTGGCGTTCCACGAGTTGCGCGACAGACCGGTCAGGTCCGCTTTCAACACGGCTTGGCCGGCAGAATTGATGTACTGGATCTGCGAATCCACCCAGGTGTAGTTCAACTGCACGCCCAGGTTCGACCAGTTGCCCGGCAGGAACGTGAACGGCTGGGTGTAGTTCACTTCCACGCCCTTCAGCTCGCCACCCGGGGTGTTGACCGGCTTGGTGTAGGTGAAGTCGCTGTCCGGGGTGGCACCGGTGCCGATCAGCAGTTCGGCCGGCAGGCCGCTGTCGCTGAAGGGGCGGGTTTCGCGGGTGGTCTGGATGAAGGTGTCGATGTCCTTGTAGAACAGACCGACGCCGGCCATCGCGCCTTCGGCGAAGTACCACTCAAAGCCCAGGTCCACATTGGTGGCGCGGATCGGGTCCAGGTTCGGGTTACCGGTGGAGATGGTGCGTGCACCACCGGCCACGGCCACAGTCGACCCCGGGGTCAGGCTGCCCAGGCCCGGGCGGCTCATGACCTTGGCAGCACCGAGGCGGATCAGGAAGTCCGGGGTGATTTCCGCAACCAGGTTGAACGACGGCAGGGTGTCGTCGTACTCGCGTTCCACGGTGGTGGAGACGGTGGTGGTGGACAGCGTCGACAGACCGGTGGAGCTCTGCTTGGTCTTGACGTAACGGACGCCAAAGTTACCCGAGAACGGAATGCTGCCGAGGTCGGTGGAGAACTCGCCCATCAGGTAGCCGCCACGGTCCTTCTCTTCCACGCTGCGCACGTTGTTGGCGCGCGGAGCGACGGCGAAGGTGCCGCTGTTGCTGTAGATGTCGAAGTAGTCGGCAATCGCATCCAGGTTCGGCACCACCCAGTTGTCCGGGTTGCCGTTGATGCCCTTCAGGCTGGCCGGCTGGGTCATGTCGACCGGCACGATCTTGGTGCCGTTGGCAAAGTTCGGCACGGCCAGTTCGCTGCTGCGACGCAGTTCGGTGGTCTTGAAGGTGTAGTCCTTGGCCAGGATGCCGCCCTTCAGGCGGAAGCCGGGGCTGATGTTCCAGTTGAAGTCGATCTGGCCGGTGTCGAAGTCGTTGTCCACGTACTGCGGACGCAGACGGATTTCCGCCAGCTCCCAACCGTTCGGGTCGGTCGGGTTGATGCCGTAGTTCAGGATCGGGAAGCGGTTGTTGCCGCGGTAGTCGTAGCTGTAGTTGTCGACGTCATACTTGTCCATGATGATCGTCGTCTGGATCGGGTTCTCGTGCTTGGAGCGCGAGATGCCGACCTTGCCGGACAAGGTGAAGTCGTCGCCGAAGCGGTGCTGGCCGTTCAAGGCAACCTGCTTGAATTCGGTGCTCCACTCGTCGTGGCGGTTTTCGGTGCGGATGTCGACGTTGTCGAATTCACCGTAGACCAGCGCGTTGTTCTCGATCACGCCGTTCTTGACGATGGTGTTCGGCTTGCCGACCAGGCGCGCGTTGCTGCTGGTGCCGCGGCTGAAGGAAATGGCTTCGATGTAGTTTTCGTCGCGCTCGGCGTCGATCTTCGAGTAAAGCGCGTCCAGCGAGATCTCGGTGGCGTCGGTCGGCTTCCACTGCAGGGTGCCGGTCACGCCCAGCCGCTTCTGCTCGTGTTCCATCTGCACGTAACGCGGGAAGCGCGGGTGATAGACGTCGGCACTGCGTGCGGCGGTGAACGGCGAGCTGGCGCTGAAGTTGCCATTGCTGGGGCCATTGGCCCAGCGGCCGGTGTTGGAGCCTTCTTCCAGCGCCTGGCGCTCGGAATAGGCCACCGACAGCAGCGCGCCGAAGGTGTTGTCGGCCCAGGTGTTGGAGATCAGCGCGGCCACGCGCGGGTCGGCCTTTTCGGCCATGGCGTTGTAGCTGGCCTGGCCGCTGGCGGCGAAGGTGAAGCCGTCGTAGTCGAACGGGCGGGCGGTGCGCAGGTCCACGGTGGCACCCAGCGAGCCTTCTTCCACGTCGGCCGAGGCGGTCTTGCGCACGATCAGCTGCGAGAACAGGTCCGAGGCGAACACGTTGAAGTCGAAGCCGCGGCCACGGTTGGTGCCGCCGCTCTGGTCGCCGGCACCCACGGTGGTGAGTGCTTCCATGCCGTTGATGCGGACGCGGGTGAAATCCGGGCCCAGACCGCGCACGGAGATGTTGCGGCCTTCGCCGGCTTCACGGGTGATGACCACGCCGGGCACGCGCTGCAGCGACTCGGCCAGGTTCAGATCGGGGAACTTGCCGATGTCTTCGGCGACGATGGCGTCGACCACGCCGGACTCACTGCGCTTGATGTCCAGCGCCTTCTCGACGCTGGCGCGGTAGCCGGTGACGGTGACGGTATCCAGTTGGGTGGCAGCCTGGTCGGTCTGCTCCTGGGCCAGCGCGGTGCCACCAAGCGCCAGGCCGATCGAAAGTGCGAGCAAGGTAACCGGTGTCTTTTTCTGATTGATTCGGTATTGCATGTTTTCCCTCTCCCAAGGTGCTACATGAAACAGCAATCCGGCGACGTGTCAGTGCAATGACACCGCTGGTCAGAGCGGACGTTAACAGCACGTGGAGGACAGGGCATCTTGCACCGCAACAGATTTGCAATGTCCCGCAGACGCTTGCGGGACAATGGTTCCGACTTTGCCCCCGGGTAGACGGGGCGGCCCGGCCCGCTAGAATGACACCGCTAGCCAAACTGTCTTGGCGCTGTCGCCCGGTCAGTTCCACAACAAGGGATCCATCGCCATGAGTCGTGTTGTCTGTTTTGGAGAGTTGCTGCTGCGCATGAGCGCCCCCGGCCGGGAACTGCTGCTGCAGACGGCGCAGCTGACGGTACACCCCGGCGGAGCCGAGGCCAACGTGGGCGTGTCGCTGGCGCAGTTCGGCCACGACGTATCCATGGTCAGTACGCTGCCGGCCAACCCGCTGGGCCAGTTCGTGGCCGGCGAACTGCGCCGCCACCGCGTGGACACCCGCCACGTGCAGACCCGCCCCGGTCGCATGGGCCTGTACTTCCTCACCACCGGTGCCGTGCAGCGCGCCAGCGAGGTGGTGTACGACCGCGTGGACTCGGCGTTCTCGCTGGGCAGCGCCGCCGACTACGACTGGAACACGCTGCTGGACGGCGTGGAATGGCTGCATCTTTCCGGTGTGAGTCCTGCCTTGAACCCGGCCATGGCCGAGGCCACCCTGGCCGCTGCGCAGGCGGCCTGCGCGCGCGGCGTAAAGGTGTCGTTCGACGGCAACTTCCGCCCGTCGCTGTGGGCGCGCTGGGAGGGCGACGCACCGCGCATCCTGCGCGAGCTGTTTGCCTGCGCGCATGTGGCGTTTGCCGACTACCGCGACATCGGCGTGGTGCTGGGTGGCGAGTTCCCGCAGGCCGACGTCGGCGAGCGTGTGGATGCGGCCGCGGCGCAGGCGTTTGCCGCGTTCCCGCGCCTGCAATGGATGGCCTGCACGCAGCGCACGCCGCACAGCGTGGACCATCATTCGCTGGGCGCGATGCTGATCGGTCGCGATGGCACCCGTGCGGTGGCCGCAGCGCGCGAGATGGTCGGCATTGTCGACCGCATTGGCGGTGGCGACGCCTTCGCTGCCGGCATCCTGCATGGCATGATGCGCGACTTCGACCCGCAGGCCATCCTGCGCTTCGGTCTGGCCGCCGCCATTCTCAAGCACTCGATCCCGGGCGACTTCAACCTGGTCAGCGAAGCTGACGTGATGGCCCTGACGGGCGAGGAGCGATTTGATGTCCGGCGCTGATCCGCGCGTACGCGCAGTGTTGAAACTGGCCCCGGTGATTCCGGTGTTCACCCCGGAGAACGTGGACGACGCGGTGTCGGTGGCACAGGCGCTGTTCAACGGCGGGCTGCCGGTGATCGAAGTCACCCTGCGCACGCCGGTGGCAATGGACGCGATCAAGGCCATGGTGGAGGCTGTGCCCGACGCCGTGGTCGGCGCGGGCACGGTGTTGACCCCAGCACAGATGGAACAGGTGAAGAACATCGGCGGCCGCTTCGCGGTATCGCCGGGTGCCACCGATCGTCTTTACGCGGCAGCGCGCGATACCGACCTGCCGTTCCTGCCGGGCGTGGCCACCTCGTCCGAGCTGATGCGGGGCCTGGAGCACGGGCTGGATACGTTCAAGTTCTTCCCGGCGGTGCAGGCCGGTGGTGTGGGCATGCTGAGCGCCTGGAACGGGCCGTTCGGCGACGTGCGTTTCTGCCCGACCGGTGGGATCAGCGCGCAGACCGCGCGCGATTTCCTGCACCTTCCCAACGTGCTGTGCGTCGGCGGCTCGTGGTTGACCACGCGGGCGCTGATGCAGGCGCGTGATTGGGCGGGGATTGAAGCGTTGGCGCGGGAATCGGCCGCATTGGTCGGCTGATCGGTGGAATTGCCCGGATGTCACGGGCCCCGTAGTGCCACGCCATGCGTGGCAACCGCGCAACGCACGGGTTGATCGGGATCAAAGCGGTGTAACGCGGTGCGGCGCAGGCTGTAACTCCCCCCTGTGGAGTTGCAGCCATGAACAAGACGATGAAGGCGGCGGTGGTCCGCGAATTCGGCAAGGCGCTGGTGATCGAGGAAGTGAAGGTGCCCCGCCCCGGCCCCGGCGACATCCTGGTCAAGATCGAAGCCTGCGGCGTGTGCCACACCGACCTGCACGCCGCCGAGGGCGACTGGCCGGTGAAGCCGAACCCGCCGTTCATTCCCGGCCATGAAGGCGTCGGCCACGTGGTGGCAGTGGGCCAGGGCGTCACCCACATCAAGGAAGGCGACCGCGTCGGCATTCCCTGGCTGTATTCGGCCTGCGGTCACTGCGAGCACTGCCTGGGTGGCTGGGAAACCCTGTGCGAGGCCCAGCAGAACAGCGGCTATTCGGTGAACGGTGGCTTCGCCGAATACGCGCTGGCCAATGCGGACTATGTCGGCCTGCTGCCGAAGAACGTCGGCTTCATCGAGGTCGCCCCGATCCTCTGCGCCGGTGTCACCGTGTACAAGGGCCTGAAAGTCACAGACACCAAGCCCGGGCAGTGGGTGGTGATTTCCGGTGTCGGCGGGCTGGGCCATATGGCGGTGCAGTACGCCAAGGCGATGGGCTTGAATGTCGCTGCGGTGGATATCGACGATGACAAGCTGGCATTGGCGCAGCGCCTGGGTGCGACGGTGACCGTCAATGCGCGCAACACCGATCCGGCCGCGTTTCTGAAGAAAGAGATCGGCGGCGCGCATGGTGCGCTGGTTACCGCGGTGTCGCCGAAGGCGTTCGAGCAGGCGCTGGGCATGGTGAGGCGTGGTGGCACGGTATCGCTCAATGGCCTGCCGCCGGGCCAGTTCCCGCTGGACATCTTCGGCATGGTGCTCAACGGCATCACGGTGCGCGGTTCAATCGTCGGCACCCGCCTGGACCTGCAGGAGTCTCTGGAGTTCGCCGAGCAGGGAAAGGTCGCCGCCACCGTCACCCGTGATGCGCTGGAGAACATCAACGACATCTTCGCGCGCATGCACGCCGGCAAGATCGAAGGCCGCGTGGTGCTGGACATGCGCCTCTGAACGACAGGGCGGGTGGGCGCGGGCGCGAGCGGCGATAATGGGGAGGATCCTGCTGCCGACGACTGTACATGCCCGCCCTGTCACCTCTGAAAACGCTCGCCCTTTCCGTCCTGTGCGTGGTCGTGGCGCTGTTCGTGCTGGGCATGGTCAGCGGCGCGGGCGGCTGGGTGGCACCCTGGGTCGGCCTGGGGCAGGGCGAGGGGCGTCTGGCCTGGGACCTGGGCTGGACGATTCTGGGGGGCTTCGCCGCATGCGCGTTCGCCAGCCGCTACGCGCCGACCTGGCCGTGGCTGCACGGCGGCATCGTGTGGGCGATGATCGTCGGGGCCTCGGCGTTCGCCGCCTGGGACCTGGGCAATGACTTCCCGTTCTGGTTCGTGGCCGTGCTGCTGGCCTCACTGCCGGTGCAGGGGCTGGGCATCTGGTTCGGGGCGAAGTTCCGCCCGAAGCGCTGAAACCCCTACTGCAACAGACCGTGTACCGCCGTGGGCGGCATGTGGTCCAGCGCCAGCCATGCGTCTTCGACCACCGCCCGCGCCTGCGGCCAGCCCAACCGCGAGGCACCGCGCATCTGCTCCCACTGTTCGGCCAGCTCGCCGTCGGTGTCGCCGTCATCGCCCCGCGGCCAGTCGGCGCGGTGGGTGGTCAGGGCGAAGGCGTAGGCCGGGTACAGGTCTTCCCAGCGCCGGCGCGAAGCACTGCGGCGACGCTCGAAGTCGCTGCGCATGTACTGCACATAGTCCTGCGCCACCGCCTGCGGCTCTTCAGCGCGCGTCTGGCGGCGGTTGCGCCGGCCAGGCTCGGGCAACCGGTAGGCGTTGAACACAGCGGGCGCGATGCGGCGGTCGGGGCGGGGCATGACACGTCTCCGGCAGCAGGCGGGGTGGGCAGGAATAGTCCTGTGGCCGTTAGCCAGCTGTGACAGATCCGTTCAGAGCGCTTCTATTCGCGGATGCTTCACTGCTTCAGGCGTGTAGTGGGAGCCCCCCTCAGCGGAGCCACGCCCATGCCACGCGATCCTTTGCGCGAAGCCCATCCGCCGGTTCCCGGTGAACAACGCGGCAAGCACGACCTCTACGACGAAGAGGATCGTGGTGCCGGCATGTCGCCCTCGCACACGCCCGAGCACCTGCGCACCGGCGTGGATGCGGTTCATGGGACGCCGGACGAGCAGCGGGACGACCCCGGGCACAAGGAGCAGCAGGACAAGGCCAACGACAACCAGGACGAGGCGCTGGAGGAAACCTTCCCCGCCAGCGACCCCACCTCACCGTTCGTGCCGGCCAAGGTTCCGAAATGACCCGGACCACCCGGTAGCGCACGACCGTTGGTCGTGCGCCGGCTCGTGGATCACAACCACGACCACTGCAACCCTACGCTATACCGCCGGTCCGGCCCCGGTTCGAAATACCGCTGATTGCCGTCGTTGACGATCACCGACCCCACATAGCGCTGGTCCAGCACGTTATCCACCCGCGCGAACGCCCTCAGCGTCCCCTGTGCCAGGGTGAAGTTCCGCGCCGCCTCCAGATTCAACAACGCATACCCGGCCGCCGCATCACTGGCCCGGTCATTCACCACGGTATCGCTGGACGCCACCACCTCGCCGGCCCACTGCCACTCCTCGGACCGGTAATCCAGCCGCGCGAACGCCTGCTGCTCAGGCACCCCCGGCAGCCGCGACCCGGCCGCCACCACCGTGTCCGGCACCGCGCAGCCACTGCTGGCACAGGTGGCATATGCCTCCCGCACGGTGGCCTCGATGTAGGTGTAGGCCAGGGTCAGATCCAGCTGCGCGGCCAGCGGCTGCTGCAGGCTGGCCTCCACGCCCTGGCGGCGGGTGCGCCCGATGTTGCGGTAGGTGCTGCGGCCGTTGGTGTTGCTGGCCACGGCCAGTTCGTCATCGGTATCGGCACGGAACACCGCCGCCTCGAAGGCCGCGCCGCCGGCACCGCGCCACTTGGTACCCAGCTCCAGATTGCGGCTGCGCGCCGGGTCCAGATTCAACGCCAGCCCGGCCCCGCCGTCGTTGCGGTAGCCCAGTTCGTTGAAGGTGGGCGTTTCAAAGCCACGACCGGCCGAGGCGTACACCCGCCACGCATCGCTGGCATGGAACACCACGCCGCCCACCGGCGTGGTGGCGCTGTAGTCGCGTGAACCGCTGTCGTCGGGGTTGCGCGCGGTGATGTAGTCGTCGTTGGAGCGGAAGCGCACCGTGCTGTGGCGCAGCCCCAGCAGCGCCGACCAGCGTGGGGCCCACTGCCAGTTCACCTGGGCGAACTGGTCCACATTACGCACGCGGTCGCGCTGGTCGCGGCGCAGTGCGCCCCGCACGCCCAGGTCGGAACCGATGAAGTTCCCGTAACCGCGGCGATCCTGCGTCTGCTGGTCGGCATTGGCTCCGATCACCGCTTCCAGCGGACGGCCCAGCCAGTCGCCCTGCCAGGCCCAGCGCAGGTCCAGCCCGCCGTAACCGCCGTCCAGATCGATCACCCCGCCGGCATGCAGCGGATTGGCCTGCGGTCCCGGTGGGATGGCCAGGTACTGCTCCACCTGACGCTGGCCGGCATAGCCCATCGCCCGCCAGGTCTGCGCGCCCTCGGTGCGGGTGAAGACCAGGCCGGCCTGGCCCTGCCGCACCGATTTGCGGGTGTTGTACTGGGTGGCCACCGCCGTGGCCTGGCGCGGATCGGCGTTGACCTGCGCGCGGGTCAGGCCCAGTGGATCCTGCGCGTCGGGCGCATCGAGGTAGTTCAGGACCAGATCGAGCTGGCCACCGCCCACGTCCACGCCCAGCCGGCCATTGAAGGATTCGCGCCGCGCGCGGCTGTGCTCACGCCAGCCGGCGGTTTCAAAGTGGTTGGCGGCCAGGTTGTAGCGCAGCGGTCCCTGCTGCCCGCGCAGCTGCGCGCCGGCGCTCAGGGTGGCATCGCTGCCGGCGGCCACGCGTGCCCGCCACGGGTCGCCGGCCGCGCCATCGGCACTCCAGACCTGCACCACGCCGCCGGAGGAATTCCCGTACAGCGCCGAGAACGGCCCGCGCAGCACCTCGATGCGCTGCGCCGACAGCAGGCTGGCGTGGGAAAGCTGGCCCTGGCCGTCCGGCATGGTCGCCGGTACCCCGTCGACCAGCACCCGCACACCGCGCACCCCGAAGGTGGAGCGTGCGCCGAAGCCGCGGATCGACAGCTGGGTGTCCTGGGCCAGGTTCTGGCGGTCACGCGCCAGCAGGCCCGGCACGCCGTTCAGCGCCTCGCTGACCTGGGCCAGGGTGCCGTTGACCTCGTCGTCCAGCTGCACGGTGCTGATCGAGGCCGGCAGGTCCACGTCGGCGACCCGCTGGCCGCGCGCGGCCTGGACCTGCACGGTGGGCAGGCGCTCGATGGCCGGGGCCTCGGCGGTCTGGGCCAGGGCGGTGGCCGGCAACGCGCCGGCGACGATGAACGATGAATGGCGCAACAGGGGGATAAAGCGACGCATGCGGGGGCAGGGTCTCCGGTGGGGGGAAGGCCGTCTGTCAGCGTACGGCATGGAAGGTGACGAGAGCCGCCGCGCCCATGCCACGGCTTTGTTACGATGGCGCTGTTTCGGCCCATGCTGCCGTAACACCGAGCGCGAAACCTCCCCCATCCGTCATTTCGAATGAGTACCGCCGTGTCCTTCTTTGCAAACGTGGAACTGGTCCCGGGCGACCCGATCCTGGGCCTGACCGAGGCATACAACGCCGACAGCCGTTCGACCAAGGTCAACCTGGGCGTGGGCATCTATTACGACGAGAGCGGCCGCATTCCGCTGCTGCGCGCCGTAAAGCAGATTGAACAGCAGCTGGCCAACGAGGCCAAACCGCGCGGCTACCTGCCGATCGACGGGCTGCCGGCCTACACCCAGGCCACCCGCGAACTGGTGTTCGGCAAAGACTCGCCGCTGCTGGCCGCCGGCCGCGTGGCCACCTCGCAGACCATCGGCGGCAGCGGTGCGCTGCGCGTGGGCGCGGACCTGCTGCACAAGCTTTTGCCGCATTCCACCATCGCCATCAGCAACCCCAGCTGGGAAAACCACCGCGCCGTGTTCGGTGCCGCTGGCTTTGACGTCGTCGAGTACACCTACTTCGACGCTGCCACCCACGGCGTGGACTTCGCCGGCATGCTGGCCGACCTGGAAAAGCTGCAGCCGGGCACCGTAGTGCTGCTGCACGCGTGCTGCCACAACCCGACCGGTGCCGACCTCACCGTCGAGCAGTGGAAGCAGGTCGCGCAGCTGCTGAAGGACCGCCAGCTGTTCCCGTTCATCGACATGGCTTACCAGGGCTTCGACAAGGGCATCTTCGAAGACGGCGCCGCCGTGCGCATCATCGCCGAAGCCGGCATCGACAGCTTCGTGGTTGCCAACTCGTACTCCAAGTCGTTCTCGCTGTATGGCGAGCGCGTGGGCGCGCTGTCGGTGGTGGCTCCGGATGCAACCGCCGCCAAGGCCGTGCAGTCGCAGGTGAAGCGCATCATCCGCACCATCTACTCCAGCCCGTCGAACCACGGTGCGGCGTTGGTGGCCGGTGTGCTGACCAGCCCCGAGCTGCGCCAGATGTGGGAGCAGGAACTGACCGAGATGCGCGAGCGCATCCACGCCCTGCGCCATGGCCTGGTGCAGAACCTGGTCGCCGCCGGCGCACCGGAGTTCGCCTTCATCAACGACCAGGCCGGCATGTTCTCGTACTCCGGCCTGACCCGCCCGCAGGTAGACCGCCTGCGTGACGAGTTCGGCATCTACGCCGTCGGCACCGGCCGCATCTGCGTGGCCGCCCTGAACCAGGGCAACCTGGAGTACGTGGCCAAGGCCGTGGCGACGGTCTCGCGGTAGCACCCGACCGTTGGTCGGGTGACAAACAACAACGGCCGCTCTACGCGGCCGTTGTTTTAAGCGCCTTACCACGCAAAGGCCGCACGGATGCTTTCCCTATAATGGCCGCATGCGCCTGCCTGCCTCGATTCTGTTCGCCGCCCTGCCTGTGGCCGTCCACGCCCAGCCTTCGCAGAGCTACAACATCTACGCCATTCCCTCCCAGCCTGTGGTCGAGACGGTGGCCAAGGTGAGCGACACGCTTGCCGAGGCCGGCATGACCAGCTTCCATCGGCAGGGACACGCGGTGCACGCCACGCTGTACCTCACCCGCTATCCGACCAGCGCCGAGAGCGCGCTGAAGGCCGCAGTGGCCCGCGTGGCTCACTGCCAGGCCCCGTTTGCCATGCAGGTCAACGGCATTGAGGTCACCCCGTCGAACTGGGTGTTCCTGCATGTGGAGCCCAGCCCGGCCCTGCAGCGTCTGGCCGACACGGTGACGCTGGCCGCCGAGCCACTGCGCGACCACAACGTGCAGGCCCCCGCGTGGATGGCGGCATACCCGGACAAGCTGCCTGCGTTTCAGCGCTACGGCTCACCGAATGTGTTCATGCAGTACCAGCCGCACCTGAGCCTGCTGGCCGACGAGAAGAGCCCCAAGCTCGCCGACTTCGTCGCCGCTGCCCAGGCACAGCCGCCGCAGGCCAGTGGCGAGGTCACCGGCATTGGCATTGGCGTCACCGATGCCAACGGCCAGATCGTGCGCACGTTGGCGGAGTATCCGCTGCAGGCACCGGGCAAGGACTGCGTCACACCGTAAGACACGCGGGTGTAACCGTTTACCGCGTTCTCAACTACACCTGAGTCCTTTTTTGCGGCGACAATACGGCCCCCGAATGTCTTTGGCAGTCATTTCATGTCCCGTACGTCGCTCACCCGGTACCTGATCGAAGAACAGCATGCCGGCCGCATCAACGCCGACCTGCGCCAGCTCATCGCCGTCGTCGGCCGCGCCTGCACCAGCATCTCCATCGCCGTGAGCAAGGGCGCCCTGGGCGGCGTGCTCGGCGACGCCGGCACAGGTAACGTGCAGGGCGAAGCGCAGAAGAAGCTGGACGTGATCAGCAACGAGATCCTGCTCGAAGCCAACGCCTGGGGTGGCCACCTCGCCGCCTGCGCTTCGGAAGAAATGGACCACTGCCAGCCGGTGCCCGACACCTACCCGCGCGGCGACTTCCTGCTGCTGTTCGATCCCCTGGACGGCAGCTCCAACATCGACGTGAACGTCTCCGTCGGCACCATCTTCTCGGTGCTGCGCTGCCCGCCGGGCACCGAGCAGCCCAATGATGAAAGCTTCCTGCAGCCGGGCACCGCGCAGATTGCGGCCGGTTACTGCATCTACGGGCCCAGCACGCAGATGGTGCTGACCACCGGCCACGGCACCCACGCTTTCACCCTGGACCGCGAGAAGGGCGAGTTCGTGCTGACCACGCCGAACATGCAGATTCCGGAGGACACCCAGGAATTCGCGATCAACATGTCGAACCAGCGCCACTGGGAAGCCCCCATGCAGGGCTACGTGCAGGACCTGCTGGCCGGCAAGGAAGGCGCACGCGGCAAGAACTTCAACATGCGCTGGATCGCCAGCATGGTCGCCGACGTGCACCGCATCCTGACCCGCGGTGGCATCTTCATCTACCCGTGGGACAAGAAGGATCCCAGCAAGGCCGGCAAGCTGCGCCTGATGTACGAGGCCAACCCGATGGGCCTGCTGGTGGAACAGGCCGGCGGTGCCGCCACCACCGGCCGCGAGCGTATTCTGGACATCCAGCCCAACCACCTGCACCAGCGCGTGCCGGTGTTCCTCGGCTCGAAGAATGAAGTGGCCGAAGCCACCCGTTACCACCGCGAGCACGATGCCAAGTAACCCGGCGTCGTGACGCCCCGTAGGGACGCGCCATGCGCGTCCTCGGAAACCCATGCCCACGCATGACACCAAGGTGACATCCAGCGCCGCACCCGGCACCATCGAGGTCAGACGCTCACGGACCGACTCATGACCGCCGAAACACCGCGCGACTTCATTGAAGTAATCCACAACGCCGTCCCCGCCGAAGCGTGCGCCGCCATCCTGGCGCAGATGCGCGCCAGCGCCCAGCTGCAGCCCGGTGAAGTAGGCAGTGGTGTATTCCCGGAACTCAAGCACAGCAAGGACCTGCGCATCAGCGGCCGCGCCGAATGGCAGCAGGTGGAAATGCTGTTGCAGCAGGCCGTATTCAAAGGCGTATTGAGTTATCTACGCCGTTATCCACAGGCGTTGATCTCGCCGCTGATGTTGCAGGTTCAAGACACCGACGGCAGTGCACGTCGGCTTTCAGCCGATGACTTCCCCGGCATGGAAGACGCACAGCTTTCCGAACTGGCCCGTACGTGCCTGCGCCCCGGTGCCATCAACCTGCAGTGGTATGCAGCGGGGGAGGGTGGGTATCCGTACTGGCACTGCGAGTTGTATCCCCGCGATCCGGCCGGTGAGACGCTGCACCGGCATCTGTTGTGGACGCTGTATCTCAATGATGACTTCCAGGCTGGGGAGACGGAGTTCCTGTTCCAGGAGCGGAAGATCGCGCCGCGTACCGGCAGCCTGTTGATTGCACCGACCGCGTTTACGCACACGCATCGCGGGAATCGGCCGGAGGGCGGGGACAAGTTCATTGCGACCAGCTGGATTCTGTTCCAGAGCGCGCAGCGGTTGTATGGCGGTGGGTGACCCAGCCTCCAACCGTCACCACGTGACGGAAATCGGAACCTTGGACGAAACCGGTAGGTGTCGACCGTTGGTCGATACCCAACCCACACCGTTCTCGCTGCCAGTCGTCCGCAACGCACGATTGGCTCTTCGCGACAATTCGAATTTGTCTGCGCCATCCGCGTCATGCCGCTAACGCGATGACCAAACCGCGCACCAGATCACGCTTGTTCGCCGCATAACCGGAATTTCCGGCCCAATCCCGACACGCCGACCTCGCCGGCCCCCTGTCGCAAAAAGCCAATCAAAACAAATCGCTTTGCGCGCCAATGCCGCGCCCGCATCGTGGTGCCGCGGAGCTCAAAACTCCCGAAAAGGCAAAATGTTGAAGGTCCCACGTCGGGAGGGTGGCTAATACAACACCCTCATGTGGGAATACGCCCGCCGTCCGCCTTTTCACGGTTTTGACCTCCCGACTTCCCCTCGCCTTTCAGGCGAGGGTGTTCCTTCCAGCCGGAGTCATCACATGCATCAGCAGTTCGATCAGCCGCAGGAAGCAGTACCCCGCACCACCGCCCCGCGCCCGAGCACGCGGCACTTCCCCAACGTCCACTCGGTACCAACGGACCTGCAGGAACAGGAAGCCTCAACGCCTTCCATCTACCTGCGCGGCCCCTGGCTGCGTCGCCTCGGCTTTGAGCCCGGCGAACAGATCCGCGCCGACTGCATCCCGGGGGAAATCACTATCACCCTCGCCCTCCCGTCCCCAAACCCAGACGCCGCCGTCGTGCGCTTTACTGAGGTAGGCGGCAGCTAACCGAGCCCCGCACCTACAAAACTGGAACGGCCGGCCATTGGCCGGCCGCATCGCGCCTAATATCAGCAAGCTCAGGATGAGCGACTTGCCATTTTTGCGGCAAGGTTAGCGAGCTCGCCAATCAGCTTAGCGTCGATACCACTGGGACTGGACGCACTATCTACCACAGAGTTGTTCCATTCAGCGTTGATCATCGCTTGGGCCGCTGAGGCGCGATCAGACTCGCTACTTGAGCTAAATACAAGTTCAACTGCTGCCGCTTGAGTGCTCAGCTTTGACAGATCTGTTTGGTACAAACGTATCTCAATTAGGCCATTTCGATAAAGGCGGAGAAAGAAGAAAGCGAACACTTCTAAGAAGATTACAATACTCAATCTCGGTAGGTAGTGCGATGCGAGATCCAGCCAAGTACTAGGCTCAAAGTTCTGCGTAGTGAGGCGCGGAGGGTCAGAAACCGCGATGTATACCAATACCATTGCCGCGACAACGGTTACTAAGCTTCCAATTGTAAGATTTAGTAGAGATCTGGAGTTTAATGCATTGATCTCTGCTGAAAGTCGTGCTTGAGCACTCTCGTAGATGCTCCGAATCTGTCTGAGGCAGTCGGCTTGCGGAAACCGAGATGCAAACTCTGTAGATACGCGGTCCACCAGTTCATAAAGGTCTTCATCAGTCAGTTCGTTTACAGCTTGTGCTGGCTGCGATGACTGATCAATCGGCTCTTGTGTTGAGGTCGGCTCGGGCTCTGTGGAACCGCGATGCATAGAAGGCTCATAGGCTCGAATGCGTCTACGATAGTTTAGTTCAGCAGTTCTCAATGAACTATAGAGTGCCGCCACTGCTCCTACTAGCGCAACAGCAGCCGATCCAATTGTTGCGGTGAGACTGATAGGATTAGACGAACGAAGCCAATCTAGGAGCCCTATGTTTTGATTGGCAATCTGTATGTAGGTGTCGCCTAGTGTCAATGTGACCAGTGCGCCAAATGCAGCCATCGTCACGACCTGCAAAATCAAGCTATTTCTGCGCGTCCTACGCTCCGCTTCCTTGAGCTCAGCTCTTTGAATTTCAAGGAGACGCCGTTCTTCAGAGAACCTAGATCGGTGTTCCCTTCGCCCAGAGTCGGAACGCTCCTCATCAGCGCGTGTCGGTTCATCCAGCCTTTTCATATGTCCACGTCCATGCTCGAAGATCGTCTTTCCTGCGATTCTACGCCGTAGCGAACCTTAATGCGCGAGCGCCACAGCTACACTTGATACGACCTCAAAGAATAGCTACTTATCGGATCCCGCGCTTCAGTTCCTTAGGGAGAAACGCGTCAATCTCCGAGTCCGAGAAAGTCATATCCTCCATTTGCTTCAAGGCCTGCTGAGCCGCTTTATATGCAGCATAGTTAGTGCTCGGCGCTCCAGTATAGATGGTGTGCAATCGACTCAACAGATCGTCGCGACGCTCTATGATCTGGTCAGTAGACATCAGCTCCGCCCTAAGGTTCGTTAGAAGACTCAGATACTCTTCTCGGATTAGCCATATGTCCGCAGCAGCCTGCCTGTGCTTCTGTGCGATCTCTCCTAGATCATAGTCTTTGGTATACGCATTGAGGGCAAGCAGCGCAGTGGAGATCAGCGTCCCTATCACCGCACCCACGAACCCGACAACCCCGTCAGCGAATGTGCTCAATACTCCGCCAGTCACGACTGCCGACAGTAAAATCTGAAGAAGCTTTATCTTCTTATGCTTGTCGAAAAGAATATCCGCACACTTCTCATGAGTTTTGTGGGTGTAAACAACACGCCCATAGCACTCTCTCAGCTGGCCTTCCAGAACGCGGTTCGATTCAATCATAGTCGCTTCCATCGGAGTCAATTGGAACGTGTATTCTGTCCTTCGCAACCACTACACCATTGACAACACAATAACACTCAACGACGTGGTCACCTCTGAAGTCACTCGATTCTTGCCTTTCGCAACGGCCCGCGTCTGACACGATCTGCCCTCGAACAAGGTTCCTCCTTTCCGCTTCGGGGCCTCGGTTCAAGATTTTCCAGTAGATATCATGCGGTCCCTCAACATTGAGTTCTTTAACCCAGAATCGAAGTGTCTTGTTGGCCTTCAGTGGAATATGCTTCCTTAGAATTTCACTAAGATAGAACTTCCGGAATCCATTCTGCTTTACCTCACAATCAAGTGTCAGTGAATATCGGATATCCAAAGGGAATCGATCTTCAATGAACTGCTCTGTGTCGTCAAAATCGAAGGCACGAGCTTCCAGGGTCTGCTTGACCGCGGCTGGAAACGGTCGACCGAAGACCTTCTTCCACTTGTCGTGCACTCCCTCCTTCCCCTCTGCCTCGATCGCTTTGAGGCAGAGCTCATAGGCCTTCTTTGCTTTTCGCTGAAAGCGCTTCTTGACTTTGACGTGTTGTCTGCTTCCTGGTGCCCAATATCTATCCTGATCTTGCTCTTCAGAAAGATACTTGAAGAAGTCTCGACTCAGCCAGTCATAGTGGCTATAGCTCTTGTCATCATAGTACTCGGTCGTGTCAAGAAAGTTGTATGCCAACGTATCAATTAGCAGTCCTCCCATCGCGACACCGTGCTTATTTTTCCAAGCGCGAGCCATTTTACAAAGTCGACGAAGGTTACCATTCTTATCCCCGTCCATCTTGGCTACAGCCTCCATTTCAGGACGTGGCTTTGTGATTTTCCAGGTACCACCGGCCGCAGTGTCGGGATACTTGTAACTACCGTCTTCAAGCTGAAAGACAGGTTGAACCTCTACATGGAAGTTTGAATAGGTCACGGTAACCACTAGGCGATCCACTCGAACTTTCGTTTTCGGGTATCGCTTTGTGATCGCGTCTCGGGTGTCCTGAAGCAGCTTTAGCTGCCCTCCAACCTTGTCATACTCATCCCATTTTGATTTGGGCATGATGTAGAGCATATCCAAGTCTGAGATTCCATTGACCCCGGTTTTCCGACCGAACGAGCCTACTTGCAGCGTGTTGTCGCCTTTCGATTCCGTGTCGCGGAAGCTCTTATTAAGTGCAGCCGTGAGCTCCCCGTATCGCAGGCTGATGGTCTCAGCATTGGTCAGCTTTAGGTTGCTTACGAAATCCGTGAACATTTCTGATACTGACATCTGGTACAGCCCCCAAACTGAAGGATATCTCGATTTGCATCCTGGTATCAGATGCGCCTTTAGATCATAAGCGACTTTACCTAGGTCCGGCTTCTAACATTCTCGGCCGCTCCCGGGTAGGGATTCATTGCGGCCTGTGCCGTAGATTCAATTGGAACCCAGTTTGAACCGATAGCTTCTTGCTTTTGCCGAGAAGCACGCTGGGCCAGACGGTGCCAATTCGATTTCCACTGTTGTGCGACCCGACCGAAGTAGCCCCCTCGCAGCGCCACAGCCGGTCCTGAGGCCCTTTAGAACAGCGACCCCTGCGGAGAATCCTCCCTGGGCGGCAGTGGCCGCACAAACTTCTCACAATCCAGTTTCGGCCAGTGGCTGTGCTGTCCATCGAATCCCAAGCGCTTGCGTGCAAGCTTGAACCGGTTCGACAGCAGGTCTGCGTACACGCCTTCGCCTCGCATGCGGGTGCCGAACTCACTGGTGTAGTCCTTGCCACCGCGCAGTTGGTTGATTGTACTCATCACGTGTGCAGCCCGATCCGGGTGATGCGTATCCAGCCAGTCGCGGAACAACGGTGCCACTTCCAGCGGCAAGCGCAGAAGCACGTAGCCTGCACTACTGGCACCTGCATCACGCGAGGCTTCCAGCACAGCTTCCAGTTCCGAGTCGTTTATCCAGGGAATCACTGGCGCGACCATTACACCGACCGGAATACCAGCATCATGCAGGCGTCGCATCGCGCGCAGTCGTGCATGTGGCGCAGAGGCGCGCGGCTCCAGTTTCGCTGACAGATGCGGGTCGAGCGACGTTACCGAGAAGTGCACGCTTACCAGCTTCCGTTCGGCCAGCGGTGCGAGCAGGTCGATGTCGCGCTCCACCAGCGCGTTCTTTGTGATGAGCGAAAACGGGTGCTGGGTTTCCAGCATCACCTCGATCAGCTGGCGGGTGAGCTTGAGTTTGCGTTCGATCGGCTGGTAGGCGTCGGTGTTGATGCCTAGCGCAATCGGCTGCGGCACGTAACCGGGGCGTGAGAATTCCTTGCGTAATAACTGCGGCGCGTTGGTCTTTGCGAACAGCTTGGTTTCAAAGTCCAACCCGGGGGAGAGGTTGAGGTAGGCATGGCTGGGGCGAGCGAAGCAGTACGAGCAGCCGTGTTCACAGCCACGGTAGGGGTTTACTGACTGGCTGAAGCCGACGTCGGGGGATTTGTTGCGGCTGATGATGCTGCGCGCTGTTTCAGCGCGGACTTCGGTTCGCAGGCGCGGGGCAGCAAATTCTTCGCCTTCTTCGGTGTCCCAGCCGTCGTCCACGGCTTCGCTGGTGGTGACCTCGAAGCGGCCTGCCAGGTGGGTGGTGGAGCCTCGGCCCTTGATTGCGATTCCCATGGTTAGAGCCTAGCCGTGGGGTGTCTCGCGGGTTGAGATCGGGGCGTGGGACCCTTGTGGGTGGCGGGGGTTTTCATGGTTAGTAGTATTACTAACCACAGGGCAATTTGGTAGTGAAAGCGTTGTGAATAGGGGGTTTGGGGCGAATTGTGTGGAATTGGCGCCCAGGGTTATCCACAGGTGGTCGCGGAGAGCAGCCGGGCAAGCCCGGCTCTACGGGGCATTTGGAGGGTCGGTTGGAACCGCGAACGGGGCCGGCACCGCGATTGACACGCATGGCGTGTCACTACGAGTCGTCGACGTGTAACGCGCCATCGGGCAACCGGGGGGCGGGTAGTGACGCGCCATGCGCGTCATCGGGGGTCACAGCAGGCGCAGGTAGCCCTTTACCGTCGCATCAAGGCCGTCATACAGCGCTTCGCCGATGAGGGCGTGGCCGATGGATACTTCCAGCACATCCGGCACGGCTTGCAGGAAGTCGCGGAGGTTTTCCTGCGACAAGTCGTGGCCGGCGTTTACACCCAGGCCGGCGGCTTGGGCCCGACGGGCGGCATCTGCGAACAGGGCCAACTGGACCGTGGCGTCGCCGGCGGCGTGCGCCTCGGCGTACGGCCCGGTGTACAGCTCGACGCGGTCGGCGCCGAGGGCGGCGGCTTGCGCGATATCGGGGTTGCCGGCGTCCACGAACAGGCTGACGCGGCAGCCGTACGACTTCAGCGCGGCAATCAGCGGGCGCAGCCGCTCACCATCGCGGCTGAAATCAAAGCCATGGTCCGACGTCAGCTGTCCATCGCCATCCGGCACCAGTGTCGCCTGGGCGGGGCGAGTCTGCTCGCATAGCGGGAGCAGACCGGGGTAACCCTCGCGCGGTGGCGCGAAGGGATTGCCCTCGATGTTGAATTCCACGCCGCGGGCGCGGGTGAGGGTGCTCAACGCGAACACATCCTCAGCCCGGATATGCCGTCGGTCCGGGCGCGGGTGCACGGTGATGCCGTGTGCGCCGGCGTCCAGGCAGGCGGTGGCGGCCCGAACCACGTCCGGGTCGGTGCCGCCGCGCGAGTTGCGCAGCACGGCGATCTTGTTCACGTTGACGCTGAGGTAGGTCATAGGCTCGGGGGCAGGTCGTCCGGGTCGCGCTCGGCGTCGCGGCGGGCCTGGGCCTGCTCGCGCAGGCGGCGCAGCTCGATGGGGTCGATGGCGGTGGCGATATCCCGCTGCACCTCGCCGAAGGTGGCAATGTAGCGGCCGCGGATCCAGGCGAGCAGGAACAGCAGCGCGCCGCCCAGCCACAGCATCATCATGCCGGTGGATGGGGTCTTGATGGCGAAGGCGAAACAGCCCAGCGATAGCAGCAGGAACAGCCAGTACATTGTCATTCTCCCCGTTGACCCGCGCAGTGTAGCGCCGGGGCGGGGCGGGGTTCCACGTGGCAACGGTTACAGCAGCGGCGAGGCCAGCCGGGCGAAGGCCTCGGGCACGCGGTGCAGCCACAGGGAGCGCTTGCGCTCGTTCTGGACCTGGGCGGCAGCGGCGAACTCGGCGGCCAGAATGGCCTCCAGCGCGGTCACTGTCGGGGCGTCGGTGATCATCATCGAAAGCTCGAAGTTGAGCCGGAAACTGCGGTGGTCGAAGTTGGCGCTGCCGACGATGCAGACGTCGTCGTCGGCGATGAACGCCTTGGTATGCAGCATGCGCGGGCCGTACTCGTAGATCTTCACCCCTGCATTCAACAGCTCGTCGAAGTATGAGCGCGCGGCCTGGGTGACGAACCACGAGTCACTCATCTTCGGCACCAGCAGGCGCACATCCAGGCCACCGAGCGCGGCGGAGGTGAGCGCCATGCGCGCGGCTTCGCCGGGCACGAAGTAGGGCGTGACCAGCCAGACTCGTTCCTTGGCTTCGTGGATGGCAGCGACCTGCAGACGATGGATGGCTTCCCACGCAGAATCCGGTCCTGACACCAGCACCTGGGTGTCGATGCTGCCGTCCTTGCGCTGCGGCATGTCATTGGGCCACAGCCGGGCCATCTCGAGCTTCTGTGGTTCCTGCCCGGTGGCGTACATCCAGTCCTCGGCGAACACCAGCTGCAGGCTGCGCACGACGTGTCCCTCCAACCGCATGTGCAGATCGCGATAGGCGTCGGAGCGTTGGGTCTCGTCTTCTTCGTCGGTGATGTTGATGCCACCGGTGAAGGCAGTGCGCCCATCAATCACCACAAGCTTGCGGTGGGTGCGCATGTTCAACCACGGCCGTTTGAACGGCTTGAGCAGCTGGCGTGGATGGAACCAGGCGACTTCGCCGCCGGCTTCGAGCAACGGTGCCAGGAATGATTTGCGGATGGCGGACGAACCCACGGCGTCCAGCAGCAAACGAACACGAACGCCGTTGCGTGCACGCTCCACCAACACATTAAGCAGCGCGGTGCCGGCGTGATCCGGATTGAAGATGTAGTACTCCAGATGTACGTGATCGCGCGCTTGGCCAATGGCCGCAATCAGCGCAGCGTAAGTCGCTGCACCATCCACCAGCCACTCCACTTCGGTGGCCGAACTCGGTGCCAAGCCAGTGGTGGACTGCGCGATCTTCACCAGCTCAGTGCAGTCCGCGTCCGGCGGACACACGCTGCTGTAGTGCTCCATCCCCGAGCGCGCACGACCGCGACGCAGGCGCTGCCGCTTCACTTTCTGGGGGCCAAGCACGTAGTAGATCAGCAACCCGATGTAGGGCAGCGCGGCCAGCGAAAGAATCCAACTCAGCGTGGCCACCGGCTCCCGCTTCTGCAGCATGATCCATCCGATCAGCCACAGCAGGTACACCACATACGCGGCGATCATCATCGGCCGCAGGTGGGGAATGGCGTCAAGCCAGTGCAGCCAATCGGCGAGGGCAGGGTAGGTGGCAAGCATGCGCGGATCATAGCCGGACAAGGGTGTCCGGCGCTTGCTTCAGAACGCGAAAGCCCCGGCCAGCAGTGCTGGTCGAGGCTCCGTAAGTCCGATGCCCTTGGTTATCCCGGGCCGGCCGGAACCTGGCGTGCAGGTGGGGAGCGCACATTCTCGGCTTTGTGTCGCGTGCGCAGTGACAGTGTGGATGGCGCGGGCGGCACGTTCAACGTGCATTCGCGACAACAAAAAAAAACGCCCCCGTTTCCAGGGGCGTTTTCCAGTCGCGTCATGACTTGGGTCTTGCGTATTACTGCTGCTGGAACCCGATTTTCTTCATCTGCGCGTTCTTCGCGGCGGCCAGAATCTTGGCCATCACGTCGTACTCCGAGTCCGGGCTGGCGTCGATGCGCAGCTCAGGCTGGTTGGTCGGATCGCGCTGCACTTCCTGCTCCATGCGCTGCTGGAGTTCAGCCGTTGCGACCGGGCTGTTGTTCCAGAACACCTGGTTGCTGGCGTCCACACGCAGCTCGATCGGCGGCGGCGGTTCAACCAGCTGCGGCGGTGGGTTGATCACGCGCTGCGGCAGGTCCACGGCGATCGGGTACGTCATGATCGGCGCGGTCACGATGAAGATGATCAGCAGCACCAGCATCACGTCCACGAGGGGCGTGACGTTGATGTCTGCCATGGGGCCTTTGCCACCACCAGAACTGAATGCCATGGCTTACTGCCCCTTCTCTTTGGTGGCCACGAAGCCCACGTCCAGCATGCCCTGTTCCTGCGCGATCTTCGTCATCTCGTTGATGATGCGCATCTTGGTGGTGCGGTCACCACGCAGGTTCAGCGGCGGCTGCGGGGTCTGCTGGGCGGCGGTCGCCAGGCGCGACTCGAGGGTCTGCTTGTCGATCTCTTCGTCGTTCCAGTAGATCGAGCCGTCTTCCTTGACTGCCAGAGTGATCGGACCCGAACGCTTCTCAGCATCTTCGGGGTTCTGGACCAGGTTGGCCTCCGGCAGATCCACCTTGACCTTGTGGGACATCAGGGGCGCCGTGATGATGAAGATGATCAGCAGCACCAGCATGACGTCCACGAGGGGCGTCACGTTGATGTCGGCCATGGGGCCGCCGCTGTTACCACTACTGAAAGCCATAACGGGCTCCGTCTAGATCGTGTTGACTACATTCTTCCCGGGTACAGCGCGTCGCAATTAGCGGACGCGCGAACCGGTGGCGAAGAAGTCGTGCAGGTCGTGAGCGAACGTATCGAACTTGCTGATCGTGGCGCTGTTGATCTTGCTGAAGAAGTTGAAGGCGAACACGGCCGGGATTGCGACGAACAGACCGATGGCGGTCATGATCAGCGCTTCACCCACCGGGCCGGCAACGGCGTCGATCGAGGCGGAACCGGTGGCACCGATCTTGATCAGCGCGCCGTAGATGCCCCACACGGTACCGAGCAGACCGACGAACGGAGCGGTTGCACCGACGGTGGCCAGCAGGGTCATGCCCGACTGCAGCTTGTTGCTTTCGCGGGTCACGGCCTGACGCAGGGCGCGGTCGACGAACTCCGAACGGCTCAGGTTTTCACCCAGGCCACCGGTGGCGCCGCCTTCAGCGCGCTGGTGGTGAGCAGCAGCCTGGGCTGCGTCCAGAGCGATCTTCGAGAACGGCTCGGAAGCCGGCTGTTCTTCCATCGCACGGATGGCGTCCTGCGCGTTCGGGGTATCCCAGAACTGGCTGACGACGCGGTCAGCTGCGCTCTTCAGACGGGTAGCGCGGAAGATGTTGATGACGGTCCAGTACCAGGACATGGCCGACATGATCACCAGGGTCAGAAGCACGACCCAGGAGACGGCGAAGTCACCCGGCTTGGTGGTCATTTCGTGGATCAGATGCTCGAAGCCCATCTGCGACAGGGCATTGGACGGGTTGCCCCCGGCAGCAGCGGCGATGAAAAGTTCCTGCAGCATGACGCTTACCTTTGTTGTGTGTGGTGATGAATGGTGGTGCTAAAGAAGAGCTGGCAAGGCGGTGGCCGGCGGGCCACCGGCCGCTGTCAGTTCAGCGCAAAGTTGACCGGGACGCGAACGCGACCTGCGACCTTCTTGCCGCCCGACTCCGCTGCACGGAAGCTCCACTTGCGTGCAGCATCCATCGCGGCGCGGTCGAGGTCACGATTACGGCTGGACTTTTCGACCGTGACATTGGTGACGTTGCCGTTGGCATCGACATCAATGATCAGGATGACTTCACCCTGGATACCTGCACGGAATGCGGCCGGCGGGTAACGCGGGGGATTCATGTTCTTGGACGAGATATCGACGCTGGCCTCGATGGAGCTGGGCGGCTGCGGCGGGCTCGGCGGCGACGGCGGCGTCACGATGTCGTTCGGACGCGGTTCCGGCACGTCCACCACAGGCGCCTGCGGCGGCGGCGGCACCGGTGACGGCTTCGGCGGCGACAGGTTTTTCACCGGCGGCGGCGGCGTTTCCTGCGGCGGCGGCGGCGGCGGCGGCGGGGGTGGCGGCGGCGGTGCGTCCACCAGGGTCACCATCACGTTGCGCTCTTTCTCGGCAGCAGCCTTGGGGGCCACGGCGGGAATGAGCAGCATCATGAAAGCGGCGAGATGCAGTGCAATTACAAAAGCGATACCCACGATGCGCGGCCAGCTGAGGCCGGTGTCATCGCTTTGTTCGTACCTGTGAACGACAAGTTGTTCCGTCATGCGCCAAGAGCTCATTAGTGGGGCCGGGTACCTGGGGACAGATAGCCCATGATCAGCGGTGCATGACACCGCAGGAACCTCCAAGCTTATACCAATCCTGAGCGCCTGCGCATTAACGCGACAGGCATTCAGGCGTTATTCCTACTTACTTCAGGTTGATGATTTTCTTGGCATCCGCCTGGTTCTTCACACCCTTCGCCAGCGCCTGCTGGGCGGCCGCCTTGGCCTCCGAAGTGCGACCTTCAGCATGCAAAACGCGTGCCAGATTCAAGTAGGTTTCACCGTCCTTGGAGAGCGGGGCGGCCTTCTGCCACGCTTCAATCGCCTTGCCCGTCTGCTGGGGGTCGGAGTAGTAGTACGCCTGGGCCAGGGCCAGCTGGGCCTGGTAGTCGTCCGGCTTGAGGATGCCCTTGGCCTGGCCGTCATTGATGACCTTGATGACGTCCTGTTCCTTGCCTTCGGTGTTGGCGTAGATCGAGTAGAGCTGCTTGTACTCGCGCTCGTCGGTGAGCTTGCCGGCGGCGTACAGCTTGGTCATGACGTCGGCTGCCTTGCCCATCTGGTCCGCCTGCATGTACATGCTGGCCAGGTTCATCTGGGCCTTCTTGTCGTCCGGGTTGCGGGCGGCGATGGCTTCCGCCTGGGCGACCGCTTCACCGGTCTGACCGGCTTCGGACATGGCAGCCATCAACAGCTGGTTCCAGTTGTCCTTCGGCTCGCTGGTGCCGGCGATGGCCTGCTTCAGCACCGGGATCGCTTCCTGATAGCGCTCCAGCTGGTACAGGGCCTGACCCTTGATGATCAGTTCTTCCGGCTTGGCCGACTTGGTTTCGGCGAAGTACTTGTCCAGAGTGGCCAGGCCGGCTTCGGTCTGGTCTTCCTGGATCTGCAGCTGGGCCTTCATCAGCAGCGACTGGTAGTGGCCGTTGTTGTCCAGGCCGTTGAACTCCAGCACCTGGTCGAGGTACTTGATGGCCGCAGGGCTGTCGTCCTGGTTGTAGGCCGCCTGCGCAGCCAGCTGGGCGGCAAGCGACTTGTCGTAGTTGTTGGCAGCACTGTTGGCCAGGATGGCGTTGGCCGCGGTGAGCGTTTCCGGGAACTTCTGATCGTTGTAGCTGTCGATCATCTTCTGAAGGTCCTTGCCCAGCTTCGGCGAGGACTTGGCGGCCGGTTCCTCACGCGTGGCGTTCGGGAACATCACTTCGGCCTTGGCGGTGTTCTTGCCACCGCGACGATCGCTGTTGCTGCGGTCAGCGCTGCGGGACTGGGCCACGGCGTCGGTAACCACGACGCCGCCCAGGGCAGTCGCGATGAGGACGGTAAGCACGGCTTGCTTGTGGTTGCTGAAGATCATCATTCACCTCGATCAAACCGCCGTGGCGGCATCAAAACGGACTGTCAGAAAAATCTGAGCCGCCAAACGTATCAGAAACTGTTGTCGTGAAAAACCGTTTCCGATGCTGCGGCACAACATCCTTTGGTCGTACTAGCCACAGCGCGGTTTGCGACCGGCGGCTTGAGCCTGCTGGAACACGCCGTTCAGGGCCGGTGCATCGCGTTGCAGCTCGCGGATCCGGTTGGCCGGGTCAGGATGGGTGGACAGCCACTGCGGTGAGCGTGAGCCCCCGGCGGCCATCATGTTCTGCCACAGGTTGACCGCCTGGGCGGGGTCGAAACCGGCCTCCGCCATCAGCCGCTGCCCAACCACATCGGCCTCGCTTTCCTGGGTGCGCGACCCGGGCAGCAGGAAGGCAGCCTGGGCACCGGCTCCACCCAGCTGGTTGACCGTGTTGGCCGCACCGTCGCCGTACGCGGCACCGGCCAGCGCACCAAGCACGGCCAGCCCGGTCTGTGCGCCCATCTGACGGGTCAGCCGCTCTTCGTGGTGGCGCGAAATAACGTGGCCGATTTCATGCCCGATCACCGCCGCCAGCTGGTCCTGGTTCTTGGCCACGCTGAGGATGCCGGTGTTCACGCCGACTTTGCCGCCGGGCAGGGCAAAGGCGTTGGGTTCGTTGTTGACGAACACCGCCGCCTCCCACCGTACGCCACGGTATTGAACAGGCAACTGCGCGACCAGGGCGTTGACCACGCACTGCACGTACGCGTTCTGCTTGCCGTCGGTGCTGAGCTTTTCCTTCTGCTTGGTTTCGGCAAAGGCCTGGGCACCCAGCTTGTCCAGCTCGGCCTGTGAAACACCGCCCACCATCTGCCGCCGCCCGGTAGGTGAGGTGGTGGTGGCGCAGGCGCTCACCAGCAGGGTGATGGCCAACCCAAGCAGCAGCGGTTTCATGGTGCGGGTTCCCGTGTTCATGTGTGCAGTGTTGTTCCGTGGAACGTAAATTTTTGTCAAACCCGCAGGTTCAATGCAAACCGAGGAACACCAGCGCCGCCAAGGCGATGGCGTTGTTCAAGGCGTGCGCGGCAATCGGTGCCCACAAGGTCCCGGTGCGCTGGTACAGCCAGGCAAACGCCGCGCCCATGCCGCCATACACCAGCCACAGCTGGGTGATTTCCAGCGGGCCGTTGGCACTGGTGCCGGGAATTTCGTGAATCAGGGCGAAGGCGAAGCTGCTCAGCATCAGGCCCAACCAGGGGCGCCCGGCCTGCCACAGGCGCCCGAACAGCACACGGCGGAACAGCAGCTCCTCGTAGGCGGGTGCCAGCACGATGGCGAAGAGGGCCAGGAACCAGGGGAAATGTTCCAGCGCCTGCTCCATCAGCGCCAGGTTGCTGGGCACGGGCTCACTGCCGGCCAGCTTGGCCAGCCAGGAAATCAGGTTGCTGCCAATCACCACACAGGTGGCCACCAGCAGGGTCCAGCCCCAGGTGGAGGCACGGCGCGCGGCCTGCCACGAGCGTTCGCGTTCAGTGGCGTCGGCACGGCGACGCAGGAAGTACAGCACCAGTGCGGCACCACCGGTGGCGAACAGGGCCATCAGAATCTGCGCCAGTGCACCGGGTTGTCCCAGCTGCTGCATGGCGGCAGCGGCGGCATCCGGTCCACTTTCCTTGACCGCTTCGACCGCGCGGAACATGCCCCAGAGCAGGCCGCTGAGCATGCTCAGCGCCAGCAGGGTGGCAATCGCAATTCCGAGATCGATGAAGAAGCCAGCCACCGGGGAGCCGGACTTGCGCGGCGGGGTCCGGGGCGGCGTGCCCGGCAGGGCGGGCGGCAGCGGAGGCGTGGCGGACGCCGACGGGGCAGTAGCAGACATCGAATACCTGGCAGCAAGGGTGAAATCCGGCCGGTTGCGTCACGCAACCGACCGGATTGGACCGATTGTGTCAGATATCCAGGTTGGAGACCCGCAGGGCGTTGTCTTCAATGAAGTCGCGGCGCGGTTCCACCACGTCGCCCATCAGGGTGCTGAAGATCTGGTCGGCAGCCACCGCGTCTTCAATACGCACCTGCAGCAGGCGGCGGGTATCCGGGTTCACGGTGGTGTCCCACAGCTGTTCCGGATTCATTTCACCCAGGCCCTTGAAGCGCTGGATCTGGCGGCCCTTCTTGGCTTCCTCCAGCAACCAGTTGCGGGCCTGCGCGAAGCTTTCCACTTCAGCGGACTTGGCACCGCGGCTGATCTTGGCACCGGCGCGGACCAGGCCATGCAGCAGCAGAGAGGACTGGTGCAGGGCACGCAGCTCACCGGTTTCAAACGCCGCCAGCGGCAGCACCTGGACCAGCTCTTCGCCCATGTGGCGACGGGTGACCAGCACGGCGGCCGGACGCTGGTCGTTCGGTTCCTGCAGTTCCAGCGAGAAGCGCGGTGCACCCAGGCTGCCCTGGTTGAGACGCTTGGCCAATGCGGACAGGCCTTCGTCATCGCCGGCCTTGCGCAGGTGCTCCAGGTCCATCGGGGTGAAGTCGACCAGCGCTTCGAGCACCTGACGGTCGTAGCGGTGCGCGTTGCGGTCGATCGCTTCCTGCGCGGAAGCGTAGGCGAGCAGCAGCTTTTCCAGGTTGACGCCTTCGATGGCCGGTTCGTTCCCGGCCGGAATCAGGCCGGCGTTTTCCACTGCACTGCTGGCCAGGTACGCGTCCAGCGCCGGGTCGTCTTTCAGGTACAGCTCCTGCTTGCCCTGCTTGATCTTGTACAGCGGCGGAAGGCCGATGTAGACGTGGCCTCGCTCGATCAGCTCCGGCATCTGCCGGTAGAAGAAGGTCAGCAGCAGGGTGCGGATGTGGGCGCCGTCGACGTCGGCGTCGGTCATGATGATGATGCGGTGGTAACGCAGCTTGTCCGGGTTGTACTCGTCGCGGCCGATGCCGGTACCGAGCGCGGTGATCAGCGTACCAACCTGGTCGGACGCCAGCATGCGGTCGAAGCGTGCACGTTCCACGTTGAGGATCTTGCCGCGCAGCGGCAGCACCGCCTGGTTCTTGCGGTTGCGGCCCTGCTTGGCCGAGCCACCTGCGGAGTCACCCTCGACGATGAACAGTTCGGACAGCGCCGGATCTTTCTCCTGGCAGTCGGCGAGCTTGCCGGGCAGGCCGGCGATGTCGAGCGCGCCCTTGCGGCGGGTCAGGTCGCGGGCCTTGCGCGCGGCTTCGCGGGCACGCGCGGCGTCGACGATCTTGCCGGCAATAGCCTTGGCTTCGTTCGGGTTCTCCTGCAGAAACTCCTCCAGGCGGGCACCAAACGCATTTTCAACCGCCGGGCGCACGTCCGAGCTGACCAGCTTTTCCTTGGTCTGGCTGGAGAAGCTGGGGTCGGGCACCTTCACTGAGAGCACCGCGATCATGCCCTCGCGCATGTCGTCGCCGGTCAGGTTGATCTTGGCCTGCTTGGCGATGCCGTTCTGTTCGATGTAGTTGTTGAGCACGCGGGTAAGCGCGCCACGGAAGCCGGCGAGGTGGGTACCGCCGTCTTTCTGCGGAATGTTGTTGGTGAAACAGTACATCGTCTCCTGGTAGGAGTCGGTCCACTGCAGCGCCACTTCCACGGTGATGCCGTTGTGCTCGCCGGTGACAGAAATGACGTTCGGGTGCAGCGGGGTCTTCAGCTGGGCCAGATGCTCCACGAAGCTGCGGATGCCGCCTTCGTAATGGAAGTCATCGCGACGGCCTTCGCCGCGCTCATCCTGCAGAACGATCTTGACCCCGGAGTTCAGGAACGACAGCTCGCGCAGGCGGCGAGCCAGGATGTCGTAGTGGAACTCGGTGTTGCCGTGGAACGCAACCACCGACGGCCAGAAGCGCAGGGTGGTGCCACGCTTGCTGCTGGCTTCAACCTGCGCCAGCGGGCTGACCGCGGCACCGTTGCTGTATTCCTGATGGTAGTGGAAACCGCCCTGGAAGATGTCCAGGGTCAGCTTCTCGGACAGCGCGTTGACCACGCTGACGCCCACACCATGCAGGCCGCCAGAGACCTTGTAGCTGTTGTCGTCGAACTTGCCGCCGGCGTGCAGCACGGTCATGACCACTTCGGCGGCCGAGACTTCGCGGCCCAGCTTGGCGCTCATCTGCGCGTGCTTGCCGGTGGGGATGCCGCGGCCGTTGTCAGACACAGACACCGAACCATCGGCATGGATGGTGACCGCAACGTGGTCGGCGTGGCCGGCGAGCGCTTCGTCGATGGAGTTGTCGACCACCTCGAACACCATGTGGTGCAGACCGGTGCCGTCATGCACGTCACCGATGTACATGCCGGGACGCTTACGCACCGCTTCCAGGCCTTCCAGGGCGGTGATGCTGTTGGCGTCGTAATTGCCGTTGTTTACCGGGGTGTTCTGTTCGTCAGTCATTGCGCTTGCCGTAGGCTCCGCAGGTCGGGCACCGCCAGGGCGGGGCTCCGAGGAATAAGGGATTGCAGGGGGAAATTATACCAGCCGGGCAGGGTGGCCCCTGTCGGCACTATGGCACACCGCTGGATACCCGGTTGAGCTGGCCATGTTCCACGTGGAACCGTGTGATGTGGGTGGCGTCGGCCAAGGCCGCCGGGGTTTCAGTGGCGGTGATGAAGATCTGTGCCGGTCCGGTTCGCAGGCGCTCCAGTACCCGGGCCTGATGGGTGCGGTCCAGCTCTGAGGCAAGGTCGTCCAGCGCAATCACCGGCCATTCGCCACGCTGCTCGGCGTAGTCCTCGGCTTGGGCGAGCAGGCAGGTGAGGGCGGTGAGTTTGGCCTGCCCGCGGGAAAGCGCATCGCGACCAGGAATCTGCGCAAATCCGACGCTCCAATCGGCCCGGTGCGGCCCCACCGATGTATAGCCCTGCTGGCGATCCCGATCACGGGCCAGCAGCAGCGCATCGGCCAGCGAGAGTTCGTGCTTTCGCCAGCCAGGACTGAGGGTGAGCGACTGGATCTGCAGGTTCGGGGCCAGATGCTGTGCAAGTTCCACGGTGCGGTCCTGCAGACGCTCCAGGTACTGCTGGCGGCGAGCGGTGAGCGGTTCGCCGGCTTCGGCGAGCTCGCGGTCCCACGCATCCAGGGCCTGCGGATGGCCTCCCTGCTTGAGCAGGGCATTGCGCTGTTTCAGGGCCCGGGAGTAGCGGCGCCAGTGCGTCAGAAAGTCTGGTTCCACGTGGAACAATCCCCAATCGAGGAACCGGCGCCGGGGTTCGCCGCCGCCGCTGACGAGGGCATGGCTGCCAGGCTCGAAGGTCACCACCGCCAACGCAGCGCACAAATTGCCCAGCTGGGCGACATCCTCACCGTCCAGGCGTCCCTTCCAATCCTGCCCGGTGTGATGCAGCCCGGCCTTGCGCCGCGTGACCTGGTCGGCACCGGCCCGGCGCTCGTCCCATTCCACAAAAACGTCCACCGCATCCTGCCCCTGACGCACCAGACCATCGCGCACTCGACCGCGGAAGCTGCGGCCATAGGCCATCAGGTGCAGGGCCTCCAGCACACTGGTCTTGCCGGCACCGTTGTCGCCGGTAATCAGGTTGATGCCGGGTTGCGGAGCCAGTTCCACATGGTCGAAGCGGCGAACGTTGTGCAGGGAGAGCCGGCGGATGTACATGCGAATGGGGCAGGGGATCAGTCGACCAGCTTACTGCATTGCCCCTGACTCACGTGGTGACGCGCCATGCGCGTCTGCCCTCGGCCGCGATGCCTCAAATTCTTTGAAATCTGGAGAAGCCCCAGGGTCTCTGCCCAGCAGATTTCAAAGAATTCGCGGCTTTTACGGAAGCCCGTCTTGGTTTGGTTCCACACCACGATCCACGCGGGTGCCGGTTGTCCACACACGTTCTGTATGAGCTCTTCGCAAGCGGGGGGCAGGTTGTGGATAAGAAGGTCACTTTTCGAGGCTGGAAAACATATCCACAGCTTCACCCCCACCCCCATGGGTCTTTTTACAGGGGGTTTCAGACCCGTATTTCCCTTTATATTCAATTAGATAAGGTAGTTTTCAACCAAATCCAGCTCTACCATCACCACATAGCTTTAGATTTATATACAGATTTAAAGCTTGGGCAGGGCATTTCGGGGACACTTGGGCAAGGGTGATGGGCAGCAAAAGGTAGACCCTTGGTAGAACCACGCCGCGTTCGGATCCGCGCGAGAAGCAAGACACGCATGGCGTGTCACTACGTGCTTCGTCGACCAAATGGTCAACGAAGCGCACGTAAGGTCAATCGTCCGGGAAATGCTCCACGTGGAACATGCAAAAAGAAACCCGGCGCTGGGCCGGGTTTCTGATCAAGCTTGGTTCCACGTGGAACCTGCAATGCCGCAGGTCAGAGACGCAGCGGCATCACAACGTGGCGCGACTTCTCGCTGCTGGCTTCACGCACCAGCGCCGAGGAGTTCGAATCGCGCAACTGGATCACCACATGCTCGTCGCGCAGAGCCGACAGGGCGTCCAGCAGGTAGTTCACGTTGAAGCCAATGGCCAGATCGCTGACCGTGGTGTCGGCTTCGATCTCTTCCTGGGCTTCTTCCTGCTCCGGGTTATGTGCGCTGATCTTCAGGTTGCCCGGCGACACTTCCACGCGGATACCACGGTACTTCTCATTGGACAGAATGGCTGCACGCTGCAGCGATGCGCGCAGGGCTTCGCGATCAACCTTCACTTCGCGGTCGGCACCAATCGGGATCACCGCTTCGTAATCCGGGAAGCGGCCGTCGATCAGCTTGGAGGTGAAGGTCACATCGTCACGCTTGACGCGCACGTGGCTGCGGCCCACTTCGAGTTCGATCTCACGGTCGCCGCTTTCCAGCAGACGCTGCAGCTCCGTCACGCCCTTGCGCGGCACGATGATCTGGCGTTTGGCGCCGCTGGCTTTCTCCAGGTCGGTTTCGCACAGTGCCAGGCGGTGCCCATCCGTAGCAACGGTGCGGAGGGCATCACCGCGCAGGTCAAACAACAGGCCGTTCAGGTAGTAGCGCACGTCCTGCTGCGCCATCGCGAAAGCGGTCCGCTCGATCAGTTCCTTCAAGGTGGCTTCGCCAATGGCAACGCGCTCCGTGGCTTCCACTTCGTCCACCGACGGGAAGTCGTTTGCGGGCAGCGTTGCCAGCGTGAAGCGGCTACGACCGGCTTGGACGGTGATCTTGTCACCGCTCTGCGAGACGGTGATCCGGCTGCCGTCGGGCAGGGCGCGGATGATCTCGAAGAGCTTACGCGCCGGAATGGTGGTTTCGCCGTCTTCGGCGTCTTCAACCGCGATCCGCGACACCATCTCCACTTCCAGGTCGGTGCCGGTCAACGACAGCTGACCCTTGTTCACCTGAACCAGGAAATTGGCCAGAACCGGCAGGGTCTGGCGGCGTTCGACCACGTTGACGACTTGTGCCAACGGCTTGAGAAAGGCTTCGCGCTGCAGTGTGAAACGCATGTGGTTCCGTGCCCCTATGCTTTAAAAAATGTGGAATAAATCAAAAGCTTGGTGGTGCTGGTAGAGCCAGATTTGCTGGAAAACACAGTCAAGTCTCTGAAAATAAAGGCTTTTACAGCCCCGAAACCCTCTGTATTACCAGCCCCCAAGGGGTGGGGAATGCTGTGGATAACTTTACGCTGAAATTTTCCAGCCGTTTTATCCACATGCTGTCCCGCGCTTGCTACCGGATTCTGCACCGTTTTATGCGGTGACGAGAAGATCTGGCTCCTGCATCATTCGCTCAACTTCCGGATCAGCTTGTCCCAGTCCTCACGCAGCTTGCCGTCGGTCTCCATCAGGGTGCGGATCTGCCGGCAGGCATGCAGCACCGTGGTGTGATCGCGGCCGGCGAACGCATCGCCAATCTCGGGCAGGCTGTGCTCGGTCAGCTCCTTGGTCAGGGCCATGGCCACCTGGCGGGGACGGGCCAGCGACCGGGTCCGGCGCTTGGACAGCAGATCCTTGATCTGCAGCCCGTAGTAGTCGGCCACGGTTTTCTGGATGTTGGGAATGCTGATCGCCTGCTGCTGGGCACGCAGCAGGTCGCGCAGGGTTTCCTGGGCGAAGTCAGTGGTGATCGCGCGGCCGGTGAAATTGGCGCGGGCGGTCAGGGTATTGAGCGCACCTTCCAGGTCGCGCACGTTGGAGCGCATCTTCTTGGCAATCAGAAACGCCACATCGTCGGGAATCTCGGCACCGCGCTCGCGGGCCTTGGCCAGCACGATGGCCGCACGGGTTTCGAAGTCGGGCGGCTCGATTGCCACCGACAGGCCCCAGGCCAGGCGCGACTTCAGTCGGGCTTCCAGGCCTTCCACCTCGCGTGGGTAACGGTCGCAGGTCAGGATGATCTGCTGTTTGCCGTCGAACAGTGCGTTGAAGGTGTGGAAGAACTCTTCCTGGGTGCGGTCCTTGCCGGCGAAGAACTGGATGTCATCGATCAGCAGCGCGTCCACCTGCTGGAACTGGCGCTTGAACTGGTCCATGGTCTTTTCCTGCAGCGCCCGGATCATGGCGCTGAAGAACTGCTCCGAACGCAGGTACAGCACCTTGGCACCCGGGTTGGCCTGGCGCATGGCATTGCCGGCGGCGAACATCAGGTGGGTCTTGCCCAGGCCGGTGCCCCCGTACAGCAGCAGCGGGTTGTGCGCGCGGTCGCCCGGCTTCTGCGCCGCCTGGAACGCGGCGGCCAGGCCCAGCTGGTTGCTGCGGCCTTCGACGAAGTTGGCAAAGGTGTAGTGCGAATCCAGGTTGCCGGCAAATGGCACCATCGGTTCGGCCGGTGCCTGGGCTGCGGGCGTCGCAACCGGCGCAATCTGCGCCTCTACCGGCCGCGGGCGCGAGCCGATTTCAAGAAATACCTCGCGGTAACCGGCGAAATGGTCCATCAGTTCGCGGATGCGGGCCAGGTACAGCTCGCGGACCTGGTCGACGATGAACTGGTTCGGCGCGTACAGCACCAGGCTGTCGGGGCGCACGTCGGCCTGCAGCGGCTTCAACCAGGTGTGAACATCCTCAGGCGGAAACTCCGCTTCTAGACGTTCGAGAGATTTGGACCACGCATCCATCGGCAATTTTCGTCTGGGGCCTGTGGATGGGCGCACGAAGCCGCCGCGCCACAGGCCGGAAGGGGAAGAAATGGATGGCGCAGACTACCACCGACGGGCAGGTCCGGGAATGCTTGTCCCACACTTATTCACAAAAACATCCACAGCTATTGCACAGGCCGGTGAAATCCCGTAGTGACATGGACTTGACGCGCCCCCAACCAGGTCTATAGAATTTCCGGTTCTTTCCGTCCCCTTCTTACAGAGGCCCAGCATGGCCACCAAGCGCACTTTCCAACCCAGCAACCTCAAGCGTAAGCGCGACCATGGCTTCCGTGCCCGTATGAAGACCGCTGACGGCCGCAAGATTCTGTCGCGTCGCCGCGCCAAGGGCCGCAAAGTCCTGAGCGCTTGATTGCAATGCCGCACTCCGCGGCAGACGCAATCCTGACTGTGAGCAGTTCCGACCCGCGCAAGCGATTTCCTCGCTCTGCGCGGGTTCGTACGCGTGCCGAATATACAACGGTTTTCAACGGCGCCCGCCGTGTGTCCGACCCCCTCATGACCCTCCACTGGTGCCAAGGCGACAAGCCGGCCCGGCTGGGTCTGGCGGTGTCGCGCAAAGTCGACCCCCATGCCGTGGGTCGCAACCGGATCAAGCGTGTGCTGCGCGACGCCACACGCCACCTGCGCCCGTGCCTGAAATCCGGCGACTACGTCGTCGTGGCGCGTGCCGCCGCCCGTACGGCCAGCAACGCTACCCTCCGCCAGGCCTATGAACGCCTGCTGCGCCGCCTCGGCGCATTGCCGATGCCGGGCGCGGACGGCACAATGCCGCCGCCCGGGGGCATTGCCCCTTCCTTGTCCGAACCGGCACCTGATGCCGGTCCAGCAGAGCCTCCACGCTGATGAACCAGACCCGCGTTTTCCTGATTGTTGCCTGGCTGATGGTGGCCGTTCTGCTGTGGATGGAGTGGGGCCGCGACAAGGCCGCGCCGGCTCCGACCACCCCGGTTGCCACCCAGACCCAGGGCACCGTGCCCGGTCCGGCCGGCAGCGTGCCCAGCGCCAACGTGCCGCAGGCCCCGGGCAGCGCCCCGGCGGCAGCCGCGACCGCCCAGGCCTCGGCCTCTGCGCCGCGCGTGACCGTCACCACCGACGTGCTGCGCCTGGTGCTGGACGGCGGCAACGTGCTGGATGCCGAACTGCTGCACTTCCCGCAGACCAAGGACGAGGGCAGCCCGCCGGTCCGCCTGCTGACCGAAGAACCCGCCCACCCGTACCGCGCGATGAGCGGCTGGACCAGCCAGGACAAGAGCATGCCGGTGCCGGAAGCCGGCGGCTTCCGTCTGGTCGGTGATGCCAAGGACTTCGTGCTGGCCAAGGGCCAGAACGAACTGCAGATTCCCTTCATCTGGGAAGGCCCGAACGGCGTCACCATCCGCCGCACCTTCACCGTCAACCGCAATGAGTACGCGGTCAAGGTGAAGGACGAAGTGATCAATGCCGGTACCGCGTCGTGGAACGGCTACGTGTACCGCACGCTGGACCGCACGCCGACCATCCTGTCGCGCAGCATGACCAACCCGGACTCGTTCAGCTTCAATGGCGCGACCTGGTACGACAACAACAAGAGCTACCAGCGCCGCGCCTTCAAGGACTACCTGGAAGACGGCCCGCTGAACCAGCAGGTCACCGGCGGCTGGATCGCCATGCTGCAGCACCACTTCTTCACCGCTTGGATTCCGCAGAAGGACCAGGCCGCGAACTTCCAGCTCTCCCAGCATGACGGTCGCGACCAGATCCAGGCCACCGGCCCGGCCTTCACCGTGGCCCCGGGCCAGCAGGTGAGCACCGAAGCCCGCCTGTGGGTGGGTCCGAAGCTGGTCAACCAGATCGCCAAGGAAGATGTGCCGGGCCTGGACCGCGTGGTTGACTACAGCCGCTTCTCGCTGATGGCGGTGATCGGCCAGGGCCTGTTCTGGGTGCTGAACCAGGTTCACAAGGTCGTCAACAACTGGGGCTGGGCCATCGTCGGCCTGGTGGTGCTGCTGAAGCTGGTGCTGTACCCGCTGTCGGCCGTGCAGTACAAGAGCGGTGCCAAGATGCGTCGCTTCCAGCCGCGCATCCAGCAGCTGAAGGAACGCTATGGCGATGACCGCCAGAAGTTCCAGACCGCGATGATGGAGCTGTACAAGAAGGAAAAGATCAATCCGATGGGCGGCTGTCTGCCGATCCTCATCCAGATGCCGATCTTCTTCGCCCTGTACTGGGTGCTGGTGGAATCGGTGGAACTGCGCCAGGCCCCGTGGCTGGGCTGGATCCAGGACCTGACCGCGCGCGACCCGTACTTCATCCTGCCGATCATCAACATGGCGGTGATGTGGGCCACGCAGAAGCTGACCCCGGCACCGGGCATGGACCCGATGCAGGCCAAGATGATGCAGATGATGCCGCTGATCTTCGGCGTCATGATGGCCTTCATGCCGTCCGGTCTGGTGTTGTACTGGGTGGTCAACGGCGGCCTGGGCCTGCTGCAGCAGTGGTGGATGACCAAGCGCCACGGCAGCGACCCGGTCCCGGCCCCGGCCGCCCCCGCGTCCAAAAAGAAGTAACCACCAACCACCGGTGGATCGACGGATCTCGTAGAGCCGGGCTTGCCCGGCTCCTCTGGGTCCCTACGGAACCCCCAGCCGGGCAAGCCCGGCTCTACGGAACCCGCACAAAGCCCGCCCTCCGGCGGGCTTTTGCGCATCCAGCGGTAGAATTCGGCCACCGGCGCCCAGCGCCACGCATCACCCAATGGACTGCCCATGCCCCGCGCGTCGCTGCCTCGCTCAGCCCTTCCCCTGCTGCTTACCCTCACCCTCGCCGCCTGCGGCCAGAAGCAGGACACCGCCAGCGCAGCTGCCGACGCACCCCAGCACCCCAGCGCCCAGGCGGCCATCACCGCCGACCCAGCCACAGCTCCGCTGCTGTCCGCGCTGCAGAAACAACTCGACGGCCACCGCCGCATCATCGTCCTGCTGGCCGACGAGGCCGAACAGTCGCCCGCCGACCGCAATACATCCACTCGCGTGGGCCAGCAGTTGTTCCATGAAGGCCTCGAACAACGCGAAGCCATCGCCGGGCTGTTCGACAACCTGCTGAAGGGCACCACGCCACAACGCTTCACCACGCTGGGCACGGTACTGGATTACATCGAATCCGCGCCCGAGCTCTACGACGCCGACCGCCTCGCCTTCCGCGAAGTACTGCGCGACCTGCACACGCGCATCGGCAGCGATTCCTCGCTGCCGGCAGTGAAACTGCACCAGCGGATCGGCGAGGATCTGGATGCGCTCGACGAGATCGAACGCAACTACAACCAGGAACTCACCCGCATCTTCAGCCGCTTCGACCGCACCCGTGCGATCACCCTGAAGCGAGAGAAGTGGGAAGACTACGTGGCGCACCTGCGCACCCTGATCACCCGCGAGGCAATCCTGCGCGACTACGGGGTGATCGAGCCGTACCCGATGTCGATGAAAGACAGCGAGCGCGAGATCTTCGGCCGCGACCTGCCGGCCAAGACCGTGGTGCTCACTTTCGACGACGGTCCGCACCGTACCCACACCGATGAAGTGGTCGCCATCCTCCAGCGTTACGACGTGCCGGGTGTGTTCTTCGAAGTAGGCCGCAACCTCGGCAAGGTGCAGGACGATGGCACCACCAAACTCGGCCCGATGGCGGGCATCAGCCGCAACCTGATGGAGCAGGGCTACGCGGTGGGCAACCACAGCCTGACCCACGCGCAGCTTTCGCGCACCACCGGCGACGCGCTGCGCGAACAGGTGCTGGCCACCGACACGTTGCTGCGCGATGTCGATGCACGTCGCGCACCACTGTTCCGCTTTCCCTACGGCGCCCGCAACGCCGAAGGCCTGCAGCTGCTTAACGAAGCGGGCCTGAAATCCATCATGTGGAACATCGACTCGATGGACTGGGCCGACCCGGTGCCCGAGTCCATCGTGCAGCGCGTGGTCGAGCAGGTGCAGAAGGAACAGCGGGGCATCATCCTGTTCCACGATATCCACGACCGTGCGGTGAAGGCGCTTCCGCAGATCCTCGACCGCCTGATTGCCGACGGCTATCAGTTCGCCGGCTGGAACGGCCGCGAGTTCACCGTGGCGCGTGCGCGCAAGGGCGCCACCAGCGACGCCACGGTCACCGCCGGTTACGAGAAGTCCTGGGCGATCGTGGTCGGCATCGACGACTACGCGAAGTGGCCCAAGCTGGAGTACGCCAGCCATGATGCGCAGGCGGTGGCCGACACCCTGACCGGGCAGTTCGGCTTCCCGTCGTCGCAGGTGATCGTGCTGAAGAACGAACAAGCCACCCGCAACAACATCCTGGCCGCGTTCCACGACCGGCTGGCAGATGACCGAACCTCGCGCAATGATCGCGTGTTCGTGTTCTTCGCCGGGCACGGCGCGACCCGCAAGCTGGCCTCCGGCCGCGACCTCGGCTACATCATTCCGGCGGATTCCGACCCCAATGCATTCGCTACCGATGCGATTGCGATGAGCGACCTGCAGAACATCGCCGAGAGCATGAAAGCCAAGCACGTGATGTTCGTGATGGATGCGTGCTACAGCGGCCTGGGCCTGACCCGCGGCGGCCCGTCGTCGTCCGCGTTCCTGCGCGAGAACGCGCGTCGCAGTGCACGGCAGATGCTCACCGCCGGCGGTGCCGACCAGCAGGTTGCCGATGCCGGGCCGAACGGCCACTCGGTGTTCACCTGGGTGCTGCTGCAGGCATTGGCCGGCAAGGGCGACCTCAACGGCGACGGCCTCATCACCGGCACCGAACTTGCCGCTTACGTGGCCCCGGCGGTCTCGGCCGTGTCCCAGCAGACCCCGGCCTTCGGCAGCCTGCCCGGTTCGCAGGGCGGCGAGTTCGTGTTCCAGGTGCCGGACAGCCAGGAGTACCTCAACGCCGGCACCGACCAGTTGACCGCCGACGCGATCGCGCTGAACAGCAAGGTCGAGGCCGTGCAGGACGCCAAGCCCGGCAAGGTGCCGGTGACCGTGACCGACCTTCAGGGTGGCCAGGCAAAACTGGTGGTGCCGACGGCCGGGCCTGCTTCGGACCGCCAGCGCGCCCAGCAGGCCAATGACCGTGGCCTGCAGCTGTACCGCGAGAAACGCTACGACGAGGCCGTGGCGCAGTTCACCGAGGCGCTGAAGCTGCGCCCGGACTTCGCCCAGGCCGCCAACAACCTCGGTTTCGTCTACTACCGCCAGCAGCGTTACGCTGAAGCGGCGCGCTGGCTGGAAAACACCCTGAAGATCGACCCTTCGCGTGCGGTGGCCCACCTCAATCTGGGGGATGCGTACTTCCACGCCGGCGACAAGGCCAAGGCTAGGCAGGCCTACACCACCTACCTGGCCCTGCAGCCGCAGGGCAGCGGGGCCGCGCAGGCCCGCGCGCAACTGGAGAAGCTGTAAGCCATGACCGTTGCCACCGACACCATCGTTGCCATTTCCACCGCGCCGGGTGCCGGTGGCGTGGGCATGCTGCGCGTCTCCGGGCCGAAAGCCGCGCAGATTGCGCAGGCACTGGGCTGCCCGGAGCTGCGCCCACGGCACGCGCACCATGCCCGCTTCCGCGATGCCGCCGGTGAGGTGCTGGACGATGGCATCGCGCTGTACTTCCCTGGCCCACGCAGCTTCACCGGCGAAGATGTGGTGGAACTGCAGGGGCACGGCAGCCCGGTGGTCCTGCAGCAGCTGGTGGCCCGCTGCATCACGCTGGGCGCACGCCAGGCGCGGCCCGGTGAGTTCAGCGAGCGGGCATTCCTCAACGGCAAGCTCGACCTGGCCCAGGCCGAAGCCATTGCCGACCTGATTGCCGCCAGCGACAGCCGCGCCGCGCGTGCCGCGCGCCGCTCGCTCGATGGCGTGTTCTCGCGCCGCGTCGAAGACGCCGCCGAACAGCTGGTCCTGCTACGCATCCATGTGGAAGCCGCCATCGATTTCGCCGACGAGCCGCTGGATACGCTCGGCGGTGAGCAGGTGCGTTCAGGTCTGGCTGAGGCGCTGCGCGCGTTGGTGCAGCTGCGTGCCGATGCCGAACGCGGCCGCCGCCTGCGTGATGGCCTGCACGCCGTGCTGGTGGGCCCGCCGAATGCCGGCAAGAGTTCATTGCTCAACGCGCTGGCCGGCAGCGAGCGCGCCATCGTCACCGACATCGCCGGCACCACCCGCGACACCCTGCGTGAAACCATCCGCATCGACGGCCTGGAGCTGACCCTGGTGGACACCGCCGGGCTGCGCGAAGGCGGCGACGCGATCGAACGTGAAGGCATGCGCCGTGCCCGCGCCGAGATGCAGCGCACCGACCTGGCCATCGTGGTGGTCGACGCCCGCGACCCGCAGGCCGGCCGCGAGGCAATTGGTGATGCCATCGTCGACGTGCCGCAGCAGCTGTGGATCCACAACAAGAGCGACCTGCTGGCCGAGATTCCGCCGACGGCGGACCCCAGCGTGGTGCATGTTTCCGCCGCCACCGGCCTCGGTCTGGAGCAGCTGCACATCCGCCTTCGCGAGCTGGCCAGCGGTGGGGCGGGGGACAGCGTGGAAGGCGAGTTCTCCGCCCGCGCACGGCATGTGGAAGCGATCACCCTGGCGATCGGCCATGCCGAGCGCGCCGAGTCGGAGCTGGTGCATGAGCATCTGGAGCTGGCCGCCGAGGAGCTGCGGCTGGCGCATGAGGCGCTGGGCGAGATCACCGGGCGGATGAGTGCGGATGATCTGCTGGGGCGGATTTTCTCGAGCTTCTGTATCGGGAAGTGAGCGCCAGGTCTCCTTTTCTTCCCGCTGTAACACCACAACGGCACACTGCCGCACGTCTTTTCCGGCCCTTGCCGCATTGGCGGGGCGGTACCAACAGGGGTTAGCTGTGTCGAAGTCGTTGTGGGGTTGTGCGTTGCTGTTGTCGCTGGCCGTGGCACCATCTGTGGCCATGAGCGCCGAATCTCCCACCCCTGTGCCGCGCCTCAAGGCGGCGGTCTATGGCCACCGCGGTGCCAGCGCACTGCTGCCCGAACACACCCTGGCCGCCTACGCGCAGGCCATCGCCGACGGCGCTGACTACATCGAGCCCGATCTGGTCATGACCAGGGACGGCGTGCTGGTGTCGCGCCACGAGAACGAGATCAGCGGCACCACCGACGTGGCCAGCCGCCCCGAGTTCGCCAGCCGCAAGACCGTCAAGACCATCGACGGCGAGCGGGTGGAGGGCTGGTTCACCGAAGACTTCACCCTCGACGAGCTGAAAACGCTGTACGTGCGCGAGCGCCTGCCGCAGGTGCGCAGCACCGCCTTCGATGGCCAGTTCCGCATTGCCACGCTCGACGAGATCATCGACTTCCTGGTGCAGCAGGCCGGGCGCGCGGGCAAGGGCATCGGCCTGGTGCCGGAAATCAAGCACGGTACGTACTTCCGCAGTATCGGGCTGCCCATGGAAGACAAGCTGGTGGCGACGCTGCAGGCCAATGCATATACCAAGGTGGCACCGATCACGATCCAGTCGTTTGAAGTGGGCAACCTGCGCCAGCTGCGCGCCAAGCTGGGGCGCACCAGCAACATCCGCCTGCTGCAGTTGATTGGCGCTGCCAATGAGCAGCCGGGTGATGTGCTCGCGGCCAAGGGCACGCAGCGTTACGCCGATATGATCACGCCGGCCGGGCTGGAGCAGGTCGCCACCTATGCCGACGGCATCGGGCCGAGCCTGCGCATGGTGATTCCGCTGGATGCCGCTGGGCGCCTCGCCGCGCCGACCACGCTGGTCCGTGATGCGCAGGCGGCCGGGTTGATGGTGGTGCCGTATACGTTCCGGCCCGAGAATTCGTTCATGGCCGCGGAATTCCGCAAGGGTGAGACCCATGCGCGGAATCCGGAAGGGTCAGTGGCAGAAATGCGGGCGTATCTGGCCACGGGGATTGATGCGTTCTTTACCGATGATCCGGCGTTGGGTCGACGTGCCGTTGATGGTGACGTTGCGGCGTCCGCCGGGAAGTGATGCATGAGCCGGCCGTTGGGATCCATCACCGCCCGGCAATTGTCACCCGACCAGATGGAACAGCACCCCATAGGCTACAGCGCCTGACAACGTAGGCACCACTACGCCGCTGCCAGACAGCCGTCGTACCACCATCACACACGACAACGCCGCCGACACCATCAGCATACGTCGTGTGTCGGTGCCCATGTCGGGCAACGCCACCACCGAAGCCGCAAACAGCGACGCAATGGCAGCCGGACCGACCGCGGCCAGCCAGCGCTGCAATACGCTGGATGACGCAGTGCTGTCGACTCGGTACCGCGCCCGCCTGAAAGGCAGCCAGCGCAGCAGAAACGTACCGATCCCGCATAGCAGGATGATCGAGATCGTCTCAGCCATCCGCCCGTCCCCTGGACGTCAACAGGTGCGCACACGACCCAGCCAGAATGCCAGCCACCAACGCGTTGTGGGCCTGCAGGGAGAGCGCGCATACCGCTGTGACGCCCGCTGCGACACCGATGGCAACTCGCCAACGTCGCAGGTCGGATTCCATCAGCAGCGCCAGAAACAACGCCGGCAGGACGAAGTCGAGTCCGGCACGCACTGCAGGTGACCACGTCTCCACCTCGCGCACGAACAGGGTTCCCGCAATCGTGCCGCCCACCCACGCGACGAATGCTCCCGACTGCAGGCCCAGCAGCCAGCCTTCGCGTTGCTCCTCTGGGACAGACGGCATGCGACCCATGGCGGTGGCATATACCTCGTCGGTCAGAGCGTACGACAGCACGGAGGTCGGAACCTCCGGGGCGCTGGATTGGAGCGCGGGTGCCAGCGATGGACCGTAAAGTACGTGACGGGCATTCATCATGAGAACGGCGGGTACCGCCGCCCACACGCCCGCACCTGAGGTGAGCAGCGAAACCAGCAGGAACTGACTGGCGCCTGCGTAAACCCAGAGAGACACAAAGATGGCAATGCTTGCCGGCAGGTCTGCCTGGACGGCAGCTACACCGAACGAGAATCCAATCGGGAGGTAGCCCACCGCAATAGACGTGCTGGACACAAGGCCGGAACGATAGCCTTCGTGGACGGCGCGCATGTTAGTGCGCGCTCCACAATCGTGTGCAGCGCGTTCCAGCCGAATTGATCTTGCGATAGGGATTGCAACGCGGGAAGAGCGTGTCGGCCATGGACCGTCCGATTCAAGTGAGGAGTCCGCGCACGCTAAGGAAGGGCCAGGTCGAAAACTGCGACATGGTCTGCAGTCTTGGGATCATTGGCACCGCGAGGCGTTCAATGCGGCATCGAATGACGTTAGTGCCACGATCTCAGCACAGGCACGGTGGTTAGCACCGTGTCGTGTTCTCCCCCATTCTGATCAAGGCTTCTGCCGCGATGTGAAGCGTAGGCCGGCCGACGACCCGCGCTATCGGAGGCCATGCGTGTCCGCGCCGCTGCGGTCACCGCTCGTCCGGTCGCCGGAACGGCAACACCACAAAATCCTGCCCCTCGCGCGGCTGCCACAACACCGGCACGCGGGTAGGCGAGGGCGGTTCCAGATCGTTGTCACGGCGCGCCTCAAACTCATCCGCCTCGTCTTCCTCATCCTCCCAGCTGTAACGCTTGCGCGGTGCCATCGGGTCAGAAAGGCGGAACAACAGCGCGCTGATGATGCCGGCGAACGCACCGCCCATGTGCGACTGCCAGGACACGCCGGGCTCATGCGGCAGGATCGTGATCAGCATGCTGCCGTAGAACAGGAAGGCGATCAGACCGGTGGCGATGGCCGGGCGATCACGCCGCAGCAGTCCCAGCACGAACACCAGGAACATCAGGCCGTGGGTAATGCCACTGGCCCCCAGATGGCGGCTGCCGATATCACCCAGCAGCCACGCGCCCAGACCGGAGCCGATCCATAACAGCGGGAAGGCCCGCAGCGTGGCCTTGGGATACACGCTGCCGGCCAGCGTGCCCAGGATCAGCAACGCAAAAGAATTGGCCGCCAGATGCTGCAGCGACCCGTGCAGCAGCGGCGCGCCAAGGATGCCCAGCAGCCCGGCCTTCTCCAGCGGGGCCACGGCCCAAGGCCGCCAGTCGAAGTAGTCCTGGGCGGTGAACACCGCCACCAGCACCAGCACGAAGGCCAGGCTCAGGTTGAACGCCCGCATCACCCGACCACGGTCGGTGCGGGGGGAAACCGGCGTCTCGCCGGACGGCTGGGGCAGGTTGGCGTTCATACCTTCATGGGTTGCGTCGCCCCAGGCTGAACACAAGGGCAACGCGACGGGAGAGTGTGGGCCCGCCAGCGGGACAATGCCGCCAGCGGGCTCCAGGGGTTACGCCGCGTCCTGCTTCGGCGGATTCTTCAGGCTCAGCACCACGGTGGCACCGATGATCACCGCCACCACGCCCAGCGAGATCGGGGTCGGGATCTTGAAGATGTCGATCAGCATCATCTTCACACCGATGAAGCCCAGCACCAGGGCCAGACCGTACGGCAGCAGGTGGAAGCGATCGGCCATGCCGGCCAGCAGGAAGAACATGGCACGCAGGCCCAGCACCGCGAACACGTTCGAGGTCAGCACGATGAACGGGTCGGTGGTGATGGCGAAGATGGCCGGAATGCTGTCCACCGCGAAGATCACGTCGGTGACCGCGATCAGGATCAGCACCACGAACAGCGGGGTGTACCAGCGCTTGCCGTCACGCATGACGCTCATCGCATTGCCGGCGTATTCCGGCAGCAGGCGCAGGTGCTTGCGCATCCAGCGCAGCGCCGGGTTGGTTTCCAGATCCGGCTCCTGGCCAGCGCTGAACCACATCTTCCAGCCGGTGAAGAGCAGGAAGGCACCGAACACGTATAGCAGCCAGTGGAACTTGGTCAGCAGCACGCTGCCGGCAAAGATCATGATCGTACGTAGCACGATGGCACCCAGAATGCCGATGATCAGCACCTTTTGTCGCTGTTCCTCGGGCACCGCGAAGTAGCCCATGATCATCAGGAACACGAAGATGTTGTCCACCGCCAGGGCTTTCTCGACCAGGTAACCGGTCAGGAACTCCAGGCCGACCTTGTTGGCCACCACCTGGCCGGCGGTCTCGTTCAGGTAGTACCAAAGGCCGCCATTGAAGGCCAGCGCCAGTGCCACCCAGCCAATCGACCACCACAGGGCCTCCTTGAAGGTGACCTTGTGCGGGCCACCATGGCGCATCAATACCAGGTCAACCAGCAGCGCGATGATCACCACCGCGCCGAAGCCGCCCCACAACCACAAATTACCGATCGTCTGCATGGGTTTGTCCGTTGAATGAATGAAAAGCCTCAAGCCGGACGGCGAGGACCTGCAACGGAGCACCAGAGGGGGTCCAGGGACAGAGCTTCGCCGTACGGCGAAGGTCTTGCTCACAGTTCCCAAGGCTGGGAACTGCCGTTGCACCGGAGCCTGCGGGCTCGAAATGACGGCGACAACGTCTGGGAGCTACTCCCCTTCTGGGGCCGATTCTGCGGGCTGGCCGGCCCCGCGTCAAATCGCCCGGATACAATAGGCACATGAATACCGCCCCCATCCCCGTTGTCCGCCTCAAGAACGCCTGGCGCTCCAGCCACCCGTGGATCTTCCAGAAACTGGTCGAAAAGCCTGCCGCCCGCCCCAAGCCCGGCTCCATCGTCGACGTGGTCGGCGTGGATGGGGAATGGATCGGCCGCGGGTTCTACAACGGCCATTCGCGTATTGCCGTGCGCATCCTGGAAACCGACCAGCGCGTCCCCGTTGATGCCGGCTGGTTCTCGCGCAAGATCGCGCAGGCGGTGTCGCTGCGCCGTGAGGTTCTGAAACTGGACGAGGTGTCCGACGCCTGGCGCGTGGTGCACAGCGAGGGCGACGGCCTGTCCGGCCTGGTGGTGGACCGCTACGGCGACCTGGTGGTGGTCGAGTTCTTCGCCGCCGGCATGTTCCGCCACCGCGAGTGGATCTATGAGGCACTGCGCGAGCAGTTCCCGGGCTGCCGCTTCCACAGCTTCGCCGACGAACACGTGCAGAAGCAGGAAAGCTTCGATTTCCATGGCAACACCACCACCGAAGCGGCGGTGATCACCGAGTACGGCGTGAAGTTCCGCGCCGACCCGGCCGGCGCGCACAAGACCGGTTTCTTCGCTGACCAGCGCGAGAACCGCCAGTGGCTGAGCAGCCTGGTGGAAGGCAAGTCGGTGCTGGACCTGTGCTGCAACACCGGCGGCTTTGCGGTGTACGCCGCCGCGCGCGGTGCCTCGGACGTGCTGGGCATCGACATCGACGAAGATGTGATCAGCATCGCCAAGGCCAACGGTCGCCTCAACAACGTGCGCCCGCGCTTCGTGCAGTCGGACATCTTCCCGTGGCTGCGCGATGCCGCCAACCGTGGCGAGCAGTACGACGTGGTGATTCTTGACCCGGCCAAGATGACCCGCGACCGCGACCAGGTGATCACCGCGCTGAAGAAGTATCTGGACATGAACAAGCTGGCGCTGGGCGTGGTCAAGCCCGGTGGTCTGTTCGCCACGTTCTCGTGCACCGGCCTGGTCGCTGAAGACCAGTTCCTGGACATGCTGCGTCGCGCGGCGTTCTATTCGGGGCGCACCATCCAGATCCTGAAGGTATCGGGTGCCGGTCCGGATCATCCGTTCATGGCACACGTGCAGGAATCGCGGTACCTGAAGGCCGTGTTCTGCCGCGTGGTGGATTGAGGGATGTAGAGCCACGCCCTGCGTGGCTTCGACCCTGCCCGGGTCCGGGACCGCGAAGCCACGCAGGGCGTGGCTCTACGCTGTTATCGTTGACGTTTACCCATTGCTGGTGAGACGTCATGCGCTTACGTGGTCTGTCGTTGCTGGTATCGCTGGCGCTGCTCGCGCCACTCTCCGCCCACGCCATCGAGTTCTCCGCAGCGGAACTGGCCAAAGCCAAGGCGCTGCAGCAACGGCTGCTCACCTTGGACAGCCACCTCGATACCCCCGCGAACTTCCATCGCGAAGGCTTCGACCTGCGCCAGCGGCATGACCACAACGCCCTGTCCCAGGTAGACCTGCCACGCATGCAGGAAGGCGCGCTGGACGGCGGCTTCTTCGCCATCTATACCGACCAGGGCGACCGCTCGCCGGCAGCGCATCTACGCGACCGCGACGCCGGCCTGCAGCGCCTGCTGGAAATCCGCGAGATGCTGGCCGCGCATCCGGACCAGTTCGCACTGGCCCTGACTGCCACTGACGCAGCGAGCATCAAAGCCGCCGGCAAACGCGTGGTCTACATCAGCATGGAAAACGCCAGCCCGCTGGTTGCCGATCCCTCACTGCTGAGCTTCTATCACCAGGCCGGCCTGCGCCTGCTCAGCACCGTGCACTTCGCCAACAACGAGTTCGCCGACTCGGCCACCGACCCGAAGGGGGCGGAATGGAAGGGTCTGAGCCCGGCCGGCAAGGCATTGGTGGATGAAGCAGTGAAGCTGGGCATCGTCATCGACCAGTCGCATGCCTCCGATGCGGTGTTTGACGATCTGATCCAACGCCTGCCGGTGCCCTTCGTGCTGTCGCACAGTTCGGCCAAGGCGATCTACAACCATCCGCGCAACCTGGACGACGTCCGTCTGAAGCAGTTGGCCAAGGCTGGCGGCGTGATCCAGGTCAACGCGTACGGTGGCTATCTGATCGATACCGGCAAGAGCGATGCGCGCAAGCAGGCCGAGGACGCGCTGATGAAGCAGATCGGCGCCGGGTATGACCAACTCAGCATCGCGCAGGGCGTGCAGCTGAAGGAAGGACTGGCGACGCTGGATCAGACCCAGCCGCTGCGGCAGGCCACGCTGGACGACTTCTTTGCGCATCTGGAGCACATCCTCGCCGTGGTCGGCCCCGAACATGTGGGCATCGGCTTGGACTGGGATGGTGGCGGCGGTCTTTCCGACCTGCAGGATGTGAGCCAGTTGCCGAAGATCACCGCGTGGCTGCTGCGCAAGGGCTACAGCGAACAGCAGATTGCCGGCATCTGGGGCGGCAACCTGCTGCGGGTGATGCAGCAGGCGCAGGATCATGCGGAGGGCCGGCGCACGATCCACGGTCGTGCGCTACCGAAGTAGGTACCCACCGTTGGTGGGTACGCCCTCACATCACGCCTTGCCGATCAACGCGTTGTTCCGGCTGTACAGGAAGTACACCAGCAACCCGATCACGTTCCAGACCAGGAAGTACAGCTGGGTGCTGGTGGGCAGGCTGATGAACAGGTAGATACAGCCCAGCGCGGCAGCCGGGCCCACGAACCAGGCCAGCGGCGTGCGGAACGTGCGCTTGGCACCCGGCTCGCGCTTGCGCATTACCACCAGACAGATACCCACGGCGGTGAACGCGGCCAGCGTGCCGGCATTGGCCAGCGCAGCGATCTCATCCAGACGTGCCACACCGGCCAGCGCGGAGACCACCAGCGCACTGAACAGCGTGGTCGCCACCGGTGTGCCGGTGCGCTTGTTCACCGCGGAAAGACCGCGCGGCAGCAGGCCATCGCGGCCCATCACGAAGAACACGCGGCTCTGACCGAACAGGAAGGCCAGCAGCACGGTCGGCAGGGCCACGATGGCGACGATGCCGATCACCGCAGCGGCCTTGGGCTGCCCCAGCTCACGCATGATCAGCGCCAGCGGCTCGGCGCTGTGGCCAAACACCGCGTAGCTCATCGCGCCAATGGCGGCCAGCGCAACCAGCATGTAGATGATGGTGCAGCCAACCATGGAACCGATGATGCCGATCGAGAGGTCGCGGCCCGGGTTTTTGGCTTCTTCAGCCGCGGTGGAGATGGCATCGAAGCCGTAGAACGCGAAGAAGATGATCGCGGCCGCGGCCATCACACCACGTTCGACGCCATCCGGGCCCAGCGTCTTGGCGAAGCCGTGCGGCATGAACGGCTGCAGGTTGGCCGGGTCGAACGCGGGCAGGGCCACGGCCACGAACACACCCAGTGCGATGATCTTCAGCACCACCAGGATGGCGTTGAGGGTGGCGCTTTCCTTGGTACCCAGCATCAGGCCGCCGGCGACCACCCAGGTGATCAGCACCGCCGGCAGGTTGAACCAGCCGCCTTCCACATGTGGGCCGGCTGACAGCGCGGCCGGCAATCGGATGTCGACCCCGGTGTTGCCGTGGATCCACTCCAGGAAGCCGACGAAGTAGCCGGACCAGCCTACGGCCACCGTACTCACCACCAGTGAGTACTCCAGCACCAGGCTCCAGCCCACCACCCAGGCGAACACCTCGCCCAAGGCGGTGTAACTGTAGGTGTACGCACTGCCGGCCGCCGGCATCATGGTCGACAGCTCGGCATAGCAGAGTGCGGCGCAGGCACACACCGCGCCGGCAATGGCGAAGGAGATCAGCACGGCCGGACCGGCGAGGTTGGCACCCACGCCGATCAGCGTGTAGATGCCGGTGCCGACGATGGCACCGATGCCCAGCGCGATCAGATGCGGCCAGCTCAGCGTGGGAACCAGTCGTCTGCCAGATTCGTGCTCGGTGACCGAACCCAGGGATTTACGCCGCAACAAGGATGACATGGGACCTCACGGGGTGACTGCAATCGACAAGTGCCCGAGTGTGACCGAACGCGCCGCAGCATTACTACTGCCAAGCGTCGTGAATGGCCAACGGATTTTGGGATTGACAAGGCTGTGCCGAATCCAGCACAAAGCCTGCAGCCAGTTGTCGTAACCGACCCGGCCGAAGCGTCAGCCGCTTACACCCAGACGCACGCCGAAGCCGATGAGGAACACTCCGGCCACCCGCTTGAGCCAGGTGCCCACGCGTGGATGCTGGATGATCCGACGCCGCAGCAGGTTGCCCACCCCGATCAGCAGCGAGCAGTACGCCACGCTCAACACGAAGATCAGCCCGGCCAGCGACGCAAACGTCACCAGCCCCTGATGCCGCACCGGGTCGATGAACAGGGGAAGGAACGCCATGTAGAAAATGATCGCCTTCGGATTGAGCAGGCTGACCAGAATGGCCTGGCGGAAGTAGTGGCCTGGCTGCAGGCGGATGCCGCCGGGCTGCGCGCCTTCCCGCGGCTCGCGCAGCAGGCTGATGCCGACCCACACCAGGTAGGCCGCGCCCAGGTACTGCACCGCGTGGAACACCAGCGGGTTGGCCTTGAGCAGCGCGGCCACCCCGGCCACCGCCAGCCACATCAGGATCTGGTCACCCAGCAGCAGGCCGGCCAGCGCCGTGTAGCCACCGCGCACGCCACCGCGCCCGGTCGCGGTAAGCAGGGTAAACGTGCCGGGACCTGGCAGCGCCAGGAACACCAGCACGGCAGCAACAAAGGTCCACAGGTCCTGGATGCCCATCCACGGCATGGCGACAACTCAACTTCGGGGGGACGCCATTGTCGGCCAGCGGCAACCGCGGGGATAGCATCCGTTGTCGTTTTCAGCCCGGCGCAGCGGGGAGTCCATTCAACATGGGGTGCAGCCGCTCCACACACAGCGCATGCAGCTGGCGCAACGCGGTGGAAAACTGCTTGCGGTGCGGGCACACCAGGTTCAACGGCAGGCTGTCGCCGGCCCCGTCCAGCAGGACCTGCAGCCGTCCCGCGCGGACATCCTCGCTGACATCCAGCCACGACTTGAACACGATGCCTTCGCCGGCCACCGCCCAGCGCCGCACCACGTCGGCGTCATCGCAGATCAGGTGGCCGCGCACCGGCACCACCACGCAGCGCCCGTCCTGTTCGAAGCTCCAGCGGTCGTAGGGGCGTCCCGCCAGCTGATAGAGCAGGCACTGGTGCTCCTTCAACGTCTCCAGATCCGCAGGCGCGCCGTGCCGGGCCAGATAGTCGGGCGAGGCCACCAGCACCCGCCGGTTGCCGGGCAGCAACGGCAGCGCCACGTAGCGCGCGCTGTCGAAGCGGCCCAGCCGGAACGCCACGTCGACCGGGTCGCGGAACACGTCGGCGACCTGGTCGGACAGAAGTAACCGCAACTGCAGCTTGGGGTGCGCGGCGCGGAACTCGGTCAGCCAGGGCAGCAGCACGTTGCGGCCCAGGTCTGACGGCGCGGCTACCTGCAGCACGCCGCGCAGCTCGGCGTCTTCGCCACGGATCCGGTCATCGGCCTCCTGCAGGGTGGCCAGCACCTCCTGCGCGTACGGCAGGTACACCACGCCCTCGGCAGTGAGGCGCAGGCTGCGGGTGGTGCGCACGAACAGGCGCAGGTCCAGCTCGCGCTCCAGCCGGGCCACGGCGGCCGCCACCTGGCCGGGCAACAGGTCGGCTTCGCGCGCGGCCTGGGAGAAGCTGCCCAGCGCGGCGGTGCGCACGAACAGCGCCAGATCCTCGAACCGGACCATTTTCTCTTCCAAAGTGAAAGTGATGCTGCATTGTGCGCCTTTAAGGGCAGGTGAGGGCGGTCCAAGCTGGGTCTCCCCCTTCTGGATTGCCCCCAATGAAAGCCATCGCCTATACCCAGCACGGCCTGCCGATCACCGACCCGGCCGCCCTTGTCGACATCGACCTGCCGTTGCCTGCCCCCGGCCCACGTGACCTGCGCGTGCAGGTCCGGGCAATTTCGGTGAACCCGGTCGACACCAAGGTCCGCCGCAATGTGGCGGTCAGCGAACCGCGCGTGATCGGCTGGGACGCCGTCGGCATCGTGGATGCGGTGGGCAGCGAGGTCAGCCAGTTCCAGCCGGGCGACGCGGTCTACTACGCCGGCGACATCAACCGCCCCGGCAGCAACGCCGAGTACCAGCTGGTCGACGAGCGCATTGTCGGGCGCAAGCCGGCCAGCCTCGATGACGCGGCTGCCGCCGCGTTGCCGCTGACCGCGATCACCGCGTGGGAACTGCTGTTCGACCGCCTGCGCATCGCCGAAGGCGGCGGAGCCGGCCAGACCCTGCTGGTAGTGGGTGCCGCCGGTGGCGTGGGCTCGATCCTGGTGCAGCTCGCACGCAAGCTGACCCAGCTGACCGTGATCGGCACCGCCTCGCGACCGGACACCCAGGACTGGGTGCTGGAGCTGGGCGCTCACCACGTCATCGACCACAGCCAGCCGCTGACCGAAGGCCTGGCCCGCATCGGCATCAGCGCGGTCACGCATGTGGCCAGCCTGACCCACACCGACCAGCACTACGCGCAGATCGTGTCCGCACTGGAACCGCAGGGCCAGCTCGCGCTGATCGATGACCCGGGCCAGCTCGACGTGATGGCACTCAAGCGCAAGAGCCTGTCGCTGCACTGGGAGTCGATGTTCACCCGTTCCACCTTCGGCACCCCGGACCTGCAGCGCCAGCATGACCTGCTCAACCGGGTTGCCGAGCTGGTCGACGCCGGCGTGCTGCGCACCACCCTCGGCGAACACTACGGTCGCATTGATGCGGCCAACCTGCGCCGCGCCCACGCGCTGATTGAAAGCCACCGCGCCCGCGGCAAGCTGGTGCTGGAAGGGTTCTAGGTCAGGGGATGCCGTTCCGGCAGTGCTGGTCGAAGCCGTCATGGCCGGCCAGCCGCCCGAACCAGGCCTGCACGGCTGGCAGGTCTGGTTTCTCACCCTGTGTCATCAGCCAGCGCTGGGTCGACAGCCCCAGCACGATATCGGCCAGGGTAAACACCGGGCCGGTGGAGTAGGCCCCGGTGTTGGCCAAGCGCTGGTCCAGCTGCTGCATCAGCCGGTTCCACTGGGCCAGGCTGGTCGCGGCGGCGGCTTCGTCCGTGAAATCCGGGTGCTGCCGGACCCGCGACATGAACACGTAGCGCCATGCCGTATTGAGATCGGTGGCTTGCCAGTCCATCCATTGCTCGACCTGGGCCCGCGCCTGCGGGTCCTGTGGCAGCAGGTCGTCACGCTGCGTCCGCGCGGCCAGATAGCGGCAGATGCTGTTCGATTCCCACAGCACGAAGTCGCCGTCGCGGATGACCGGCACCAGGCCGTTGGGGTTGCGAGACTGCAGCTCGGCCGCCTCGCCGCTGTGGGTTCCATCAGCACCCAGATGCCGGTATTCCAGCCCAAGCAGCTGGCACAGCCACAGCACTTTGCGCACATTGATCGAGGTCGACTTTCCAAGCACGTCCAGCATGGGGACTCCGGCGCAGCCATTGAGACCCGCTCAGCCTACACTGGGCGCATGCAACCTGAATTCCTCATCCTTGGCGGCCTGCTCTGCGCCGTCCTCGTGCTGCAGCTGGCCACCCTGCTGCGGCGTTCCCGTCATGACGGCCTGGAGCAGTCGCTGCGCGAGGAAGCGCGGATTGGCCGCAGCGAACTGCGCGAGCAGCTGGAAGGACTGGGGCGGCAGCAGGACGCGCGGCTGGAGAGCTTCGCGCGCGCGCTGACCGATCTGTCCACCCGCACCGACCAGCGCCTGGACCTGCTGCGCGACGCGCTCAATGACGACGCGCGCAAGGCCCGCGAGGAAAGTACCGGCGCACAGCAGCGCCTGGGCGATTCGCTCGGCCAGCGCCTGCAGGACCTGATCCAGCGCAACGAACAGCGCATCGGCGAGATGCGCGGTACGCTGGAGCAGCAGCTGCAGACCCTGCAGCGCGACAACGCCGAAAAGCTGGACCAGATGCGCGTCACCGTCGACGAGAAGCTGCAGAGCACGCTGGAAGCGCGCCTGGGCGCATCGTTCCAGCTGGTCTCCGACCGCCTGGAGCAGGTGCAACGCGGCCTGGGCGAAATGCAGCAGCTGGCCACCGGCGTGGGCGATCTCAAACGCGTGCTGACCAACGTCAAGAACCGCGGCAGCTGGGGCGAAGTGCAGCTGGAGAACATCCTCGAACAGACCCTCACCCAGGAGCAGTACGCACGTGGAGTGAAGGTGCGTCCAGACAGCGGAGAAATGGTCGACATCGCCGTACGCCTGCCCGGCCGCAGTCCCGATGATGTGCCGGTGTGGCTGCCGATCGATTCCAAGTTCCCCAGCGAAGACTACGAGCGCCTGCTGGATGCGCAGGAACAGGGTGACGTCGAAGGCGTGCGCCAGCAGGGCGCGCAGCTGGAACGGGCGATCCGCATCCAGGCCAAGTCGATCAGCGACAAGTACATCGTGCCACCGCATACCACCGACTTCGCGGTGATGTTCCTGCCCACCGAAGGCCTGTACGCCGAAGTGATCCGTCGCCCCGGTCTGGTCGACCTGCTGCAGCGCGAGCATCGTGTGGTGGTGGCCGGTCCAACCACGGTGACCGCATTGCTCAACAGCCTGCAGATGGGCTTCCGCACGCTGGCGATCGAACAGCGCTCCAGCGAGGTGTGGGTGCTGCTGGGCGCGGTGAAGAGCGAGTTCGGCAAGTTCGCCGGCATCCTGGAGAAGGCCGAGAAGCAGATCAGCACCGTCGGCCGCAGCCTAGGCGAGGCCAGCCGCAAGACCCGCACCATCGAACGCCGCCTGCGCGGGGTGGAATCGCTGGGCGGAGAGCAGACCCGGCAGCTGCTGGGTGACATCGGGTTGGATGGCGGCGATGAGGAAGAAGTGGACAGCGACACCGAATAAGGTGTCGCGATGCACGGGGGTGACCTACCATCGGGATTCTTCCAACGGAAAGCCCCCGATGCGTTTAACCCTGATGTTGTCTGCGCTGTTGTTGCTGGCTGGTTGTACGACCACGGCCGCTGATACCTCCGCTTCCAGCAACGGCAGTGCCCCGGTTGCGGAGGCCGGCGGGGCTGCCGATGCGGCAGCCGCCGAAGCCGATTGCGCCGCCGTGGGCGGCACGCTGATGCCGCTGGGCCGCCTGCAGCGTGTGCAGTGCGTGGTGCCGTACGCCGACGCCGGCAGGAGCTGCCGCACCAAGTCCGATTGCAGTGGGCAATGCCTGGCCAATGGTGACGCCGAGCTGGTGCCGGGGACGGCGGCGACCGGCGTGTGCCAGCGTGACATGAGCCAGAACTTTGGTTGCCGTCAGCGTATTGATGGCGGGTTGGCGCAGGGTACGATCTGCGTTGATTGATGTTGGATTGCGCGAAGAGCAGTCGACCAGCGGTCGACTCTACCCCCCGGTTTTTTCAGTGAGATTTGCATGAGCCAGACTGTTTACCAGATTCCTGTCACCACCATCGAAGGCCAGCCGACGTCGCTGGCCGATTATCGCGGCAAGGTGCTGCTGGTGGTCAACGTGGCCTCCAAGTGCGGCCTGACGCCGCAGTACGAAGGGCTGCAGGCGCTGTATGCCGACAAGCAGGCCGCCGGGCTGGAAGTGCTGGGTTTCCCCGCCAACAACTTCCTCGGCCAGGAACCGGGCACCGAAGCGGACATCCAGCAGTTCTGCCAGCTGGAATACAACGTCGGCTTCCCGATGTTCGCCAAGATCAGCGTCGCCGGTGATGACATCCATCCGCTGTACGCCGAGCTGACCCAGGCCCAGCCCACCGCCACCGGCGAAGGCCCGATGCGCGAGAAGCTGCAGGGCGCGGTCGCCAAGTTCCCCGACCTGGTGGTCAACCCGGCCCCGGGCGTGCTGTGGAACTTCGAGAAGTTCCTGATCGGCCGCGACGGCCAGGTCATCGCCCGTTTCGCCCCGGACGTGCCCGCCAACGATCCGCGCCTCGTCGCCGCCATCGACGCCGCATTGGCCGGTTGACTCAGCTCCGTCCGTCGCACTGGACCCGTCTGGAGAAGAGCCCCCTTTTTGTTAAAGGGGGCGCGCCAACGGCGCGGGGTTAAGGTGGAATGCGCGAGAACTGAAAAAAAGCCCCGCCAAGGCGGGGCTTTTTTTCAGTTGCCCCAATCGGGCATCGGCATCGCGTCCACCGGAATCGGATCGGCATCGTCCGCATCGCGCCCACGGCGGTGCTTGCCACGCAGATCGTTCTCGATCTGGTAGTTGCGGCGCTGCAGCCACGCATCACGGGTCAGCGCGTACTCGTCCACCGCGCTGTCGCGGATGTCATCCAGCGCCATCAGCTGCGCACGCATGTCGACCAGCTGCAGGCCCTGCAGCGGAATGCGTACCTTGTCTTCCTCGATGGTGCGGATCGGCGACAGCGGAATATCGCCGGCCAGGCCGAACACGTCGCGCACGGTACGTGGGCCGAAGAACGGCAGCTCCACATAACGCGAGTTACGCCAGCCCCAGGCACCCAGGGTCTGCCCGAAGTCCTCGCTGCGGCGCGGTACGCCGCCGGCGCTGGCCGGATCGAACAGACCACCGATGCCGATGGTGGAGTTGATCAGAAAGCGACCGAGGCTGTCCCAGGCGTCGCCGGGGCGACCCTGCAGCAGCTGGTTGGTGATGGTCACCGGGGCACGCAGGTTGCTGAAGAAGTTGGTCACGCCGGTACGGGCAAAGCGCGGCACCACCTTGGTGTAGGCCGTGGCAAGCGGACGCGCCACGGCGCGGTCGACCACGTCGTTGAACGCATGCACGCGGCGGTTGAAACCTTCCCACGGATCGTAGGAGGGCTGTGCGTCGCCGCTGCCGTCGGCGCTGGGAGCCGGGCCGCCGTACAGCGCGGCGAAGTCATCTTCGGCGGCCGTCGGGGCGGCCTCGCCGGTCGCTACGGTGGCCGGGTCAGTGGGCGCTGCTGCGGCGTCGGCAACAGGCGCGCCGTCTGCATCGCTGGCGGGCGGGGGCGTCGCGGCGACGTCTTCGACCGCAGGTGCCGCCGGCGTCGAATCCACGGCCACGCTGGCGGGCGCGCTGTCGCGCGCGGGCTTGGCCGCGCAGGCGCTGAGCAGCGCCACCAGCAGCAGAAGGGAGAGGGTGCGTACGACGTTCATGTCAGCTCGCGGCAGAAAGGGCATTGAAATCAAGGGAAGCGTCCAGCCGGTAGGCGGCGCTCAGTTCGGTGAAACCCGGCGGGGTGCCCTGCAGGTCCAGCGTACGCCCGGCGGCGCGTGCGCGCGCGGCCAGTTCGGCCAGCAGCGCCAGACCGGCGCTGTCCACCGCGGTAATGGCGTTCAGATCCAGCACGGTCAGCGCGGCCGGCAGCGCCTGCAGTTGCGGCCACAGCGCCACCACCGCTGCACGGTCAAGCGCGCCGCTCAGGCGCGCCTGCGAACCGTCCAGCTGCAGGGCCGCGTTACTTGCCATTGCCAGCCGGTCCGGCCTGGGTGGTACCGGCGCGCAGATCGGCGGCGACCTGCTTGATGCCCTTCTGCTTCAGCGGGGCGTCGAACTGGGTGCGGAAGGTCTGCACGTAGGAAATGCCTTCGATATTGACGTCGAAGATCTTCCACTGGCCATCGACCTGACGCATCAGGTAATCGACCGGCGTGGTTTCGCTGCCGCTGCGCACCAGTTCGGTGGACACCCGGACGGCGCGTCCACCCGACACCGGGGTTTCGCTCTTGGCACGGAAGCTGGGCTTGCCCTGGATGGTCAGCAGGGCCGAGCCATAACGCTGCATCAGGTTGTCGGCCATCGCGTCGGCGAACAGCTTCACATCGGCATCTGAAGCGCCGCGGCCGTTGGCACCCAGCACCAGGCGTGCCGCATAGTCGCGGTCGAAGGTGCGGTTGAGTTCGCTGTCGATGTAGCTGCGCAGCGCGGCCTGGTCCTTGCTGAACTCGGCCCTGCGGGTCTGCAGGGTATTGAGGATGCGCGAGCTGGCATCCAGCACCACCTTGGTGGCCTGGCCCTGCTGCGCGCTGGCAGCCGCCGGCGCAGCCTGCGCCAGAACGAAGGTCGGGGTGGCGGCCAGCAGGGCCGACGCAAGCAGGGCGGGGATCAGTTTCTGGTTCATTTCTGCGGTTCCGTTGCCGGCGCGTCGGCACCGGGAGCTTCCTGGGAAGCGGCACCGGTGTTGCCCGGGCCGCTGAACATGTACTTGCCAACCATCTGGATCAGATCCACGGCCGGCTGGGTGAAGACGATTTCGTCGCCGGGCTTGAGCACGTCCGGGTCGCCGCCCGGCTGCAGTCCGATATAGCTCTCGCCGAGCAAACCGCTGGTGAATATGCCGGCGGAGGTGTCGGCCGGCAGGTCCTTGAACTTGCCGTCCAGCTTCAGGGTGACGATGGAATCGAAGCGGGTCGGGTCGAGGTCGATGTTGGCGACCTGGCCCACCACCACGCCGCCGATCTTCACCGGGGCCTGCTTGCGCAGCTGCCCGATCTGGGTGAAGCGTGCCTTCAGTTCATAGCCGTCGCCGCCGAAGCCCCAGCGCTGGTTGGTGGAGGCCACCGCCAGCACAAGCAGCGAGGCCAGCGCCAGCAGCAGGAACGCGCCGACGGAAAATTCGAGTCTGGGACCGCGGATGGCCATGGAAAATCTCACCGTTGTTTGTCAGGTGCCTGGCAGGCCAGGCGAGCATCAAAGGGGGACAGCGGATCAGCGGAACAGCATCGCCGACAGCACGAAGTTGAACATCAGCACCAGCAGCGAGGCATTCACCACCGCGCGGGTGGTGGCCACCGAGGTGCCCTCGATGGTGGGTTCGGCGTGGAAGCCCACGTAAGACGCCACCAGTGCAGCGGTACCGCCAAAGATGGCCGACTTCAGCATTGCCACGCCGAAGTCGTCCCAGAAATCCACGCTGTTGCTCAGCGCCGACCAGAACACTCCATTGTCTAGGCCCAGCACGTGCACGGCCTCGAAGTAGCTGGCGCTGATCGCCAGCGAACAGAAGATGCCGGTCAGCAGCGGAACGGTCAGCACCGCCGCCCAGAAGCGCGGTGCCACCGCCTTGGCGATCGGATCGATCGCCATCAGCTCCAGCGCCTTGATCTGGTCGGTGGCGCGCATCAGCCCCAGTTCGGCCGCGATGGAGCTGCCGGCGCGGCCGATGAACAGCAGCGCGGTCAGCACCGGTGCCAGCTCGCGGTACAGCGACAGCCCGAGCAGGGTCGACAGCGCGTCCGCCGCACCGAACGTGGTCAGGGTGCGGTAGCCCTGCAGGGTCAGCACCAGGCCGACGAAGGCACCGCCCACGGCGATGATCGGCAGCGAGCGCGCGCCGATCTTGTAGATCTCACGGGTGAGCTCGGCCAGGAAGTCAGCGCTGGGCAGCGAACCGCGCAGCACCGTCAGCGAGAACAGGCCGGCGCGGCCCAGCGAGCGGGTGGCTTCAACAAACGGCATCAGGCCACCTTCGCGCGCGGCGCGGCATCAAACGGGATCGGACCATCGGGCTGGCCATGCAGGAACTGGCGCAGCAGCGGATCGTCGCTGGCTTCCAGCGCGGCCGGCGTGCCCTGGAACACCACCCCGCCATTGGCGATGGCGATCACCTGGTCGCAGATCGGCAGGGTTTCATGCACATGGTGGCTGACGATGATGCTGGTCAGCCCCAGGCTGTGGTTGAGGCGCTGGATCAGGCTCATGATCACGCCGCTGGCGATCGGGTCCAGCCCGGTCAGCGGTTCGTCGTAGATCATCAGGGGCGGGTCCAGCGCCAGTGCGCGGGCCAACGCGACACGGCGGGCCATGCCGCCAGACAGTTCGCGTGGCCAGGCATCCGCGGCAGCCAACAGGCCCACCGCATGCAGCTTCATGTCCACCAGCCGGCGCAGCACCGGCATCGGCAGGCGGGTGTGCGTGCGCAGCGGCAGCGCCACGTTCTCGGCCACGGTCAGGTCGGTCAGCAGACCGTTGCCCTGCAGCAGCACGCCCACGCTGCGGCGCATCTCGCGCAGTGCGCTGCTGCCGGTGGGAATGGGCTGGCCGAACAGGGTGATCGACCCCGCCGCCGGGCGCAGTTCGCCGGTCAGTGCCGCCAGCAGCGTCGACTTGCCGCTGCCCGACGGACCCAGCACCGCGGTGATGCTGCCGCGCGGCACCGACAGCGAAACGTCGCGCAGGATCGCGCGACCGCCGCGCTCGATGCGCACGTCATTCAACTGCACCAATGGATCGTGGGAAGCCGTCATGGACGCCATTAACAATTTTCCAACGTTCTAAGATCGTGGTGGGCGGCTGAACATAACCGAACTGGATCGTGCAGTATTGTCGCACGGCCATGTCGCGGAACGGTCGGTCCAATCCCGCCACCCCGTGGAACAATCCGGCACACTGTGCGCGATGAGCGACCCCGCCGCCGATTTCCGCCTGTACCACTCCAACTCCCTGGACGTGCTGGCCGCACTGCTGGCGCGGCATGTACGTGCGCCGGTACCCGGCCAATCGCTGCTGGAACCGGAGGTCATTCTGATTCCGCAGGTGGCGATGCGACGCTGGCTGCATTCCACCCTGGCGGCTGAGTTCGGGGTCGCAGCCAACCTGGAATTCCTGACCCCCGGCGAGTTCGTCGCGCGCGCCCTGAACGCCAATGTGGACGGCGAAGCGGATGACCTCGACGCGGCAGGCATGCGCTGGCGGCTGTACCAGGCGCTGCGCGATCCGGCCCTGCTCGAACAGCCGCCGCTGCGCGCGCTGCGGGCGTATCTCTCCGGCCCCGACCCGCTGCTGCCGTGGGCGCTGGCGGGCGAGCTGGCCAGCGTGTTCGAGAAGTACCAGGCATGGCGTCGTGATTGGCTCCTTCGCTGGGAGGCCGGGGCCGACCCGGCCGACCCGCAGGCGATCCTGTGGCGCGCCGTGGCCCAGGGCCACTCGTATCGTGCCCGCCGCATCCAGGCCTACCTGGACCGCTTTGAAGGCGCGGACCGGCCGCTGCCACAGGGGCTGCCGCGACGCCTGTCGGCCTTCGCCACCCTGAACATCTCCCCGGACGTGCTGCGGGTGATGGCCACCCAGGCGCGGGTTGGCGAGCTGCATTTCTACCTGCCCACGCCCACCCAGGCGTACTGGGGCGACCTGCAGACCCTGGCCGAGAAACTGCGCAGCGGTGCGCCGGACCCGTTCGGCGAAGCCGCCGGCGAAAACCGCCTGTTGCAGGCCTGGGGCGCGGCCGGGCGTGACTTCATGGCGGTGCTGGGCAGCTACGAAGTGGTGCACCCCAGTGGTGAGATCGCCGCCTACGCCGATCCCGAACTCGATGCCCGCGCCACGCTGGAGGACGGCGGTCTTGCCGACAGCCTGCTGCATCGGCTGCAGCGTGACCTGTTCCATCGCCGTGGCCAGCCCTCGGGTGACCTGTTGCCCGCGCTGCGCCGCGACGATCCCAGCCTGCAGGTGCATGCCTGCCATACCCGGCTGCGCGAACTGCAGGTGCTGCACGACCAGCTGCGCGCGCTGCTGCAGGACCCGCGCTTTGATCCGCCGCTGCAGGCCCGCGACATCGCGGTGCTGGCCCCGGATATCGATCCGTACGTGCCGTATCTGGAAGCGGTGTTTGGTGGACGCAGCGGCGACCTGGAACACATCCCCTATGCGCTGGCCGACACCAGCCCGCTGGCGGGCGAGCCGCTGGCGGATGTGTTCGTGCACCTGCTGGCACTGCCGGTGTCGCGCTTCGGTCTCAACGAAGTGCTGGACCTGCTCGGCAGCGCGCCGTTGGCCGAAGCCTCGGGCCTGGATGCGGTGGCATTCGAACGCCTGCACGACTGGCTGCTCGCGGCTGGCGCACGCTGGGGATTGAATGCCGATCACCGCCAGCGCCACCAGGCACCGGCCGACGATGCCTTCACCTGGCAGTTCGCCCTGGATCGCCTGCTGCTGGGGCATGCCAGCGGCGATGACGGCGACATCGCCGGGGTGGCTCCCTGGCCGGAACTGGAAGGCAGCACGCTGGAAGCGCTGGACCGGCTGATCCGGCTGCTGCGCGTGCTGGCGGTCAGCCAGCAGCGGCTGAGCGAAGCGCTGAGCCCGGGGCAGTGGCGGCAGCGTCTGCTCGGCCTGCTGGATGCGCTGCTGCCGCTGCCGCCGGCCACCGCGCAGGGGCAACGCGCGCTGGAACGCCTGCGCAAGCTGGTCAACCAGTTTGCTGACGAGGCCGACAGCGCCGGCTTCGATGCGCCGGTGCCGCCCGAGGTGATCCGCGCGCACTTCAGCGGCGTGCTTGGCGAAGCCGACACGCGCGCACCGCTGCTTACTGGCGGCATCAGCTTCGGCCGCATGGTGCCGATGCGACTGCTGCCGTTCCGGGTGATCTGCGTGCTGGGATTGAACGACGGCGACTTCCCGCGCCGCGACCCGGCCGCCGGCCTCAATCAACTTACCGCCGAACTGGACACGCCGCGTCGCCGCCCTGGCGACCGCTCCACCCGCGAAGACGACCGCTTCCTGTTCCTGCAGCTGTTCGCGGCCGCGCAGGACGTGTTCTATCTGAGTTACCTGGGCGCGGACCCGCGCGATGGCAGCGTGCGCGAACCGTCGGTGCTGGTCAGCGAACTGATTGACGCGGCAGCCGCCTACCATGTGGACCCGGAGGCGGCCGTGCGTACCTTCGCCGTGCAGCATGCGCTGCAGCCGTTCTCGCCAGCGGCCTTCGGCGGCGGTGACGAGCCACGTCGTTTCAGCTACCAGCGCGCCTGGCATCCGGCCGCGCAGCAGGCCGGCGTCACCCGCCGCCTGCCGCCGGCATGGTTCGACAGGGCGCTGCCGCCCAACCCGGACCTCGCCGCCGAACAGCACCTGTCACTGGACGCCCTGCGCCGACTGCTGGTCGATCCGGCCGGGCAGTTTTTGTCACAGACGCTGGGTCTGCGTCTGCCCGATCCACTGGAAGACGTGGATGATGTTGAACCGCTGGTGATCGCCGGGCGCGGGCTGGAGCAGCGCACCCTGCAGCTGGCGGTGATCAACGCCACCCTGCGCGGCGACGACGCGCCCCTCTATCCACGTCTGCGCGCGCGTGGCCTGGTCCCGTCCGGCGCGCTGGGCGAGCGCCAGTTCGCCGCCGTGCAGGCGCAGACCCAGCCCTACGGGCAGGCCCTGGCACAGTGGCTGCAGGGCACGCCACTGGAAAGCCGCCGCTATGAAGTGCAGATTGACGGCGTGACCCTGTTCGGTCGCGTCGATGATCGCCATCCGCACGGGCTGGTGCGCCTGCGTGCGGGCAGCCTCAACGGGCCGGCGGCGATCCGTCACGGACTGGACTGGCTGCTGGCCAACGCGGCGGGCGATGCGCTGCCCCTGGTGCAGTTCTTTGACGCCGGCGACGACGGACTGGGGCCGCATGTACTGCCGGCTCCGGGCCAAGCCCAGGCACGCGCTGTGTTGTCGGCGCTGCTGCAGCTGCGCGAGCGTGGTCTACGCGAACCACTGCCGTATGGCCCCTATACGGGTTGGGCGGTGTTCAACGCACCTGCCGCCAAGCGCCACGCCGAGGGCGCGAAGCAATGGCACGGCGGCGACCGCAGCTGGGGCGAAGGCAGCGGCGAGGCCTATCAGCTGGCGTTGCGCGGGCAGTCGCTGTTCAACGACGAGGCCCGCTACGCTGACCTGCTGCAGATCAGCTTCACCGTGTTCCGCGCCGTGCGGCAGGCGCAGGTGTTCAGCGGCTTCGATGCGGAGGACGCAGCATGAGCAGCGCCGATGATCCGTACCTGACCCTGCCACTGCAGCGTGTGCAGCTGATCGAAGCCAGTGCCGGCACCGGCAAGACCTTCACCCTGGCCACGCTGTTCACCCGGCTGGTGGTGGAACGCGGGCTTCGCATCGGCCAGATACTGGCGGTGACGTTCACCGATGCGGCCACCCAGGAACTGCGCAAGCGCATCCGCGAGCGCCTGGCGCTGGCCGCACGGCTGGTTGATCTACCTGCCAGCGAAGAGGAGAGCCCGGATGTCACCCTGACCCGGTCCATCCTGCAGCGTCATCTGCAACACGGCAGCGAAAGCGCCGCAGCGCTGTCCCGCCGGCTGCAGATCGCGGCTGACGAGATCGACCTGGCCTCGATCTTCACGATCCATGGCTTCTGCACCCGCGTATTGCGCGAACATGCGCTGGAAAGCGGGCATACCTTCGAACCGCCGGAGCTGATTCCGGGCGAGCGGGTGCTGTACGAGGAACTGGCCGCCGACCTCTGGCGCGTGCATGCCAATGACCCGGCCACGCTGGACGCACTGCTGCGGTTGTGGAAGAACCCCGAGGCGCTGGCCTCGGACCTGCCAGCGCTGCGCGCACCGCTGCCGCTGTTGCCGGCGGTGCCCGCTGTGCCGATGGCAGACCCCAGCGCGGCGCTGCAGGAGGCCGCCGTCCGGCTGGGCGAGGCGATCCAGAACCATGCCGAAACCGCGCAGGCCGCCATTGATGCAGCCTTTGAACGCAAGGTGTTCGATGGTCGCCGCGCCAAACGACCGAGCTTCGAGAAGGCGTTCAACGAGCTGCTGGGCGGCCGCGTCACGCTGGCGTGGGCACGCGGTGACAAGACCCATCTGGGCAAGCTGCTGCCCGACGCACTGCGTGATTACTGCAAGGACGGGCAGCAGGCGCAATGCCCCAGCTCACCGTTGTTCGATGCGCTGGCGCAGTGGTGGCATGCGGCAGATGCCCGCGATGCCTGGCTGCGCGAGCAGGCCGTGCGCCTGCTGCACCGGCTGCGCGACGAAGCGCGCGCACGCCTGGAAGAACTGAAGCGGCAGCGGCGCGTGCAGACCTACGATGACCTCATCGACGGCGTGGCACGGGCGTTGGAAGGACCGGATCGACAGGTCCTGGTGCGGCAGCTGCGCGCGCAGTACCGCATGGCGCTGGTCGACGAGTTCCAGGATACCGACGACCGCCAATGGGGCATCTTCCAGACCGTGTTCGGCGACAGCGCCGAAACGCGTGAGGCCGGGCTGGAGCCGGCGCTGTTCCTGATCGGGGATCCCAAGCAGGCCATCTACGGCTTCCGCGGCGGCGACATCCACACCTATCTCAGCGCCAAGCGCGTGGCCGTGGCAGCCCCGGCGCTGAACCGTAACTTCCGTTCGCGTCCGGCCGTGCTGCGCGCGCTTCAGACCTTGTATGACACGGGCGGCGAGCAGGCCTTCGGCGGTGCCGACATCGCCTTCGAACCTGTGCTGCCCGGCACCGTGCGCGTCGACCAGGACTTCCTGCGCGACGGTGTCGCTGCGCCCGGCCTGACGCTGCGCGTACTGCGCAGCGACGACGGCAAGCCACTGAATGCTGATCCCTCCCGCCAGCAGGCCACCGAAGCCTGCGTGGCCGCCATCCATGCGGTGCTCAGCGAAGCGCGCGCTGGCCAGGCGCTGTTGCGCGGGCGTCCCGTGCAGGCCGGTGACATCGCGGTGCTGGTGCGACGCCACAGCGAAGCCACACGCATCCAGCAGGCGCTGGCAGCGGTGGGTGTTCCGGCGGTCGCCGCGGGCAAGCAGAGTCTGTATGCCACCGCTGAAGCGCGCGAACTGCGCGTGCTGCTGCTGGCGCTGCTGCAACCGGCCGACGAAGGCCGCCTGCGTGCAGCCTTGTCCACGGTGCTGCTGGGATACTCCGCGGCGCAGATTGCGGCGATGGAGCAGGACGGTGACCTGCAACGAACCCTGCAGGTGCAGCTGCTGCACTGGCGCGAGCGCTGGCAGCGTGGCGGCCCCTTCGCGGTGGTGGCCGATGTCTGCGCGGGCCAGGCCGAGCGCCTGCTGGCGCTGATGGATGGCGAGCGCCGGCTCACCAATTACCTGCAGCTGGCCGAGTTGCTGCAGGAGGCCTCGACCCGGGCGCTGGGCATGCATGGCCTGTTGGACTGGCTGCAGGTGCAGATGGCGCATGCCGACCAGGACGATGAACAGCAGCTGCTGCGGCTGGAGTCGGATGCGCGCCGGGTGCAGATCGTCACCCTGCACAAGAGCAAGGGCCTGGAGTACCCACTGGTGTTCCTGCCGTTTGTGGGCATCGACGGTGGCGCGCCCAACACCGATGCGCATTGCACCGTGCACACCGCGCAGGGCCGCGAGCTGCACTGGAAGCTGGACAAGGACGCCAGCTGGGACGCCGCCAGCGCGCTGCGCGAACGCGAACAGCGCGCCGAAGACGCGCGCCTGCTCTACGTTGGCCTGACCCGCGCCGAACACGCCCTGTGGATCGCCTGCGGCGACCTCGCCGGGCTGGCACGAACCCCGCTGGCCCCGTTGTTGACCCCGTTGGATGCGCTGCGCACCAACCCGGATATCCGCGTGGACGATACGCCGCCGCCGCCGCGCCCCGCGCCGCTGGCGGTGGAACGCGAAGGCACGTTGCCGCCGGTGCGCGCGGTGACCCGGCGCGTGCCACACGACTGGTGGGTGTACAGCTTCACCCAGCTGGCCCAGGCCGATGCGGGTGGCGAAGACGATACCGACGCGGTGTCCACCGAAGCGCCCGCGGCCGCGGCCGACGAACCCACCGGTGGAGAGCTGCCGCTGGAACCGGCCGTACCGGCCGACGAAGCTGCGGCGGAGGCACCCGATCCTCGCTTCATGGGCAGCCGCTTCGGCAACGTGCTGCATGACGCGCTGGAGAACACCGACTTCGCCGCCTGGGGCAGCTGGCTGCCGGGCGAGGCAGCACCGGCAGGAGAGGAAGTGGTGCTGCGCGCGTCCCTGCGTGCGGAAGGCTACGCCGACGAAGACCTGGACGACGGCGTCGCCGTGCTGGTGCCGCTGGTCGGCCACACGCTGACCGTGCCGCTGCCGGAAGGCGGGGCGCTGCACAGCCTGGCCGCCAACGAACGCCGCGCCGAAATCGAGTTCCACTTCGCGCTGCAGCCCACCGCCGTCAGCGAACTGCTGGACGTGCTGCACGCGCATGGCGTGGTCCGTGAGCGCCGCAGCTTCGGCACCCGCCGGCGGCTGGAAGGGCTGATGACCGGCAAGATCGATTTGACCTACGTGCGCGACGGGCGCTGGTACGTGCTGGACTACAAATCCAACCGCCTGCCCGGCTACAGTCCGGTGCTGCTGGAGTCGGCCATGCGCCACAGCGAGTACGACCTGCAGGCACTGGTGTACACCGTGGCGCTGCACCGCTGGCTGCGCTTCCGGCTGGGCAGCGGCTACGACTACGCGCGTGACATTGGTGGCATCCGCTACCTGTTCTGTCGTGGACTGGCGGTTCCCGGCGAAGGTGTCTACACGCACCGCTTCGCCCCGGCGCTGGTGGACGCACTGGATGCGTTGTTTGCCGGTGGACCGGCGCAGCAGGCGGTGCTGGCCGCACGCGCACGCGGAGAAATCGCATGAGCCTGCTCAACACCCTGTATCGCAGCGGGCTGCTGCGCACGCTCGACCATGCGCTGGCGCAGAGTCTGCGCCGCCTGCAGCCCGACACGCCGGAGACGGTACAGCTGGCGGCCGCATTGGCCTCGCTGGCCGTCTCGCAGGGCCACGCCGGTTTCGATCCGGCCCAGCCGCAGCGCCTGCTGGACGCGGAGGGCGTGGACTGGCCCGCCGCGCAGGCCTGGCTGCAGCAGCTGCGTGCCTCGCCGTGGGTGGCCACGCCCGCACAGGACGCCGCCGTGGCCGAGGACGCGCCGCTGGTGCTGGAGCACGGGCTGCTCTACCTGCGGCGTTATCGCGAATATGAGCGCCGCCTGGCGCTGGGGCTGCAGCGGATCGCCAGCCAGCCGTTGGCGGCGAACGATCCCGCTGCGTTGGCACCGCTGTTTGCCCGGCTGTTCCCGCATGCGCTGGACGGCATGGATCACCAGGCGCGCGCGGCGGCCGTGGCCCTGCGGCACCCGTTGCTGCTGGTCACCGGTGGTCCCGGTACCGGCAAGACCACCACCATTGCCCGCGTACTGGCGCTGCTGGCCGCGCAGGCCCTGCAGGCGGGTCAGCCGGCACCGCAGGTGGCGCTGGCCGCGCCGACCGGACGCGCTGCCGAGCGCATGGCTGAAAGCCTGCGCGCTGTCGTCGGCCAGCTGCGCGCCCAGGGCGTGGAGGACGCGGTCTGCGACGCATTGCCGGTGACCGGATCCACGCTGCACCGGCTGTTGGGCGTGATTCCGGATTCGCCGCGCTTCCGCCATCACGCAGACAACCCGCTTCCCTTCGATGTGGTCGTGGTCGACGAGGCCTCGATGATCGACCTGCCGCTGATGACCAAACTGGTGGAGGCCATCGGTGCGGGCACCCGGCTGCTGCTGCTCGGTGACCCGGACCAGCTGCCGTCGGTGGAGGCCGGCGATGTGCTGAGTGCCATCCTGCGCGCCAGCGGCGATGGGCAGGGCCTGCACGCCGACGACGCGACCGCACTGCAACCCCTGCTGGCCGCAGACAACCTGCAGCCGGTGATACCGGCGCTGCCGTTCGCGGGTCGCCGTGTGCAGCTGCTGCGGGGTTACCGGCAAAGCGATGCGCTGGATCTGGCACCGCTGGCGGCGGCCGTGCGCGAGGGCAACAGCACTGCGGCGCTGGCGCTTCTGCGTTCGGAAACCTTGGCCGGCGTGCATTTCCACGAGGACGTGCTGGACCCGATGGAACAGCACCGCGAAGCATTGCTGACGCATTGGCGCGCGCTGGGCGAGGCCGCTGATCCTGCGCAGGCACTGGCCCAGGCCGGCCGCCTGCGCCTGCTCACTGCCCTGCGCGAAGGCCCGCAGGGTGCGCGCGGACTCAACGAACGCATCGAAGCGCTGCTGGCCGGAAGTGCACGCGCTGGCGCGGGTCCACGCTACTTCCACGGTCGGTTGCTGCTGATCACCGAGAACAGCTACCGGCATCGATTGTTCAACGGTGACATCGGCATCTGCCTGCGCGATGACAGCGGCGCGGTGATGGCATGGTTTGCTGGCGAAACCGCCGGGCAGCCCCGCGCCTTCCATCCGGCCGCCCTGCCTGCGCACGAGAGCGCGTTCGCGATGACCGTGCACAAGGCGCAGGGCTCGGAGTTCGATGCCGTGTGGCTGCAGCTGCCGCGGCGCGACACCCGGGTGTTGTCGCGTGAGTTGATCTATACCGGCATGACCCGCGCGCGACAGTCACTGCACCTGCTGGGCAGCGAAGAAGTGCTGGCCGCCGCGCTGGGCCGGCATGCCAGCCGCCTTTCCGGACTGGCTGCCAGACTGGGCATGCCAGCGCAGCCGCCTGCCAATGTGCTGCCGCCGAGCCAGGGCGACCTGTTCTGACCGTGTGGCCGACGGGTGCCGGCACGCTTCGGACCGTCAACTGGATCCGTCGGGGATGATGCATCCGTAGAGCCGGGCTTGCCCGGCTGCCCTTCGCGCACCGCCAACAGCAGCCGGGCAAGCCCGGCTCTACCGGTGCCTCATGCGTCACACCATCCGTCGAGAGATATCCGCAGCCTGCTGCGGGGCTT